>NZ_JBIPDA010000002.1:0-1241580 GCF_044007395.1 Flavobacterium sp. FlaQc-57 | reverse complement strand
TTCTGGTAGCAGCAACTGTACTTACTAATGTTGCCGGATTTACTATGTTTCCTCCTGTGGCAGCATCATACCAAACAATGCTTGAACCTGCTGGTACTGTAGCGGTAGCTGTTAGAGTTTGTGAAGATCCTGTCTCACATACTGTTACGTTACCCGGAGCAGTTGGTGCTGATGGTACTGCAGGAGTCGCATTGATCGATCCTGAAGTAGCTGGACCTGAACTACACAATGAAGTAGCATCTTTTGCCACAACAGTATGTGTTCCAGCGCTTACATTAAAAGTAGCAGAAGGAAGCGTAGCAAACGTTCCGCCATCTAAAGCATATTGAGTTGTTGCACTGTAATTATTAATGGTCAACTTTCCGGAAACACCGCAAGTTGGCTGTGTAATTGTTAGTGTTGGTGTTGCTGGTAACGAATTCATCGTTATAGTACCAGTTATTGTTTTTTCTGTACAAGGTGCTGTATGACCAACTGTTGTTATACTATAGGTTCCATTTGTTGTTGGAGTTCCTGAAATCGTAACTGTTTTTGCATCTGTATCAACTTTAAAATCTAATCCGCTTGGTAAGTTTGTTACGGTAGCATTGGCAGCACTTCCTCCAAAAGTATAAACTGTAGTTGGGATTGCTGATCCTGTACAAACTGCCGGGTTTTGTGTACCGCTGGTTAATGCAATTGTAGAAGGATTATTTATAACTGCAGTAACTGCAATTCTTGATGTACTGGTACAACCAGAAGACACAATACTTGCGCCTACATAATAAGTAGTAGTAGCTGTTAAATTAGGAGTATCAAAACTTCCTCCGGTTTTTAATGATGGACCTCCGGTCAAACTACTGTACCAATCTATAGTTGCTCCAGCTGACGCTGTAGCAAGTAACGTTACTGTTCCTGCACCACAATTAGAACCTTGTGTAGTAGAATTTATTGTTGGTGTAGTATTTATTGTTGCTTTAACTTCAGTTCTGGCTCCTGTAGTACATAAATTATCAGTTGCATCAACAAAATAACTAGTTGTTGCTGATAAACTTGGTGTAGTAAAACTTGGACCTGTTGCCAATGATGGACCACCTGTTGCAGCAGCATACCAATTGATTGTTCCTGATGAAGCGGTTGCCCCCAAAATTAATGATCCTGCATCACATCGTGAAGCTGGTGCTGTGTTTGTTATAGTTGGTATTGCCTTAATAACAAAATTAGTCGCCGTTCTACAGCCAGGATTACTAGAACATTCTGCATAAAAAGTAACAGATGTAGGTGCGGTCCTATTTACTACTCCTGAATTTAGTACTCCAACAGGATCAAAAGAATTTCCTGAGCCTATTGCTGTACCACCAGATGGGGATGTATACCAATTTATAGTTCCCGGAGTCTGTAACATTACCTCACCTCCGTTTGGTCTAGATGTTACTCCCCAAGAAAAAGTACCTGAAATTGTACCTGTACCTGTACTATTTGCATAAGTAGTAGATATTAACGTATAAGTAGTTCCAACGTTTAAAGTCATAATTCCTGAACCCGAACTAGCACCTAAACGAGGGAGCCTATTTCCAGCGCTGTCATCATCACCCTTAATCCAATTACCTGTTGCACAACTACCTGGAACAAAAGCTCCCGAAACAATATACCCCATGGGATCATTATTACTACTAGCATTCATCTCTAATATATAATTCCCAGAAACACTTACTTGGAAAGGAATGGCAACGTAATTTCTAATACTATTATTATTATCAAACCCGCAACTACTAGAATTAATCATACTAGTACTAGGTCTTAAAGCTGTTGGGTCGGTAGTCGCATTCCAAGTGCCTGATATTGTAGTTCCAGAATTCACAAAATTACTTGAACATGTAGAAGTAGCTGTTAATGATCCGGTCCCGTTTTGACACATTGATACTCCAGTAGTTGTAGGTGCATTGGCAACTGTATTAATAAGCAAACCTGTTCTAGGAAGTGAAGTACATCCCAATCCGTTAGTTGTAGTTACCTGATAGGTACCTGATACCAAACCAGGAAAAACACCAGTTGTATTATTTACCGGTCCACTTACCGGATTTGTTCCTGTTAAAGTATAACTTATACCTGCACTATTGGCAGGACTACTTACCGTTATGGTTCCCGTTGGCGTATTACAACCAGTTTGTGTTGTTACAGTGGCTGTAGGAACTGCCGGTAAAGCTGAGATTGTTATATCATCGATAACTACAGATGCACCATTACCATTAAAGTTCGTTCCTAGAACGGGGGCTTGGCTGGCACCTTCGTATTTTGTATTGACCGTCCCATAAGCGTTTGTCAATGCAGTTATATTTCTGACAACAGTTGTACGTGTTGGATCAAGATATATTGCCTGCGCACTCGCACTATATGCTCCTGCAGTACTAAACGATGTTGCTATTCTTCCAACTAAAGTTATTGTGACCACTCCATTTTGAGCAATATTATACACTCCAACTAAAGGATTATTAGCCGTACCTGTATTACTCAAAGCTCCGGAAGGTCCAGAAGCTTCAGCTGTATATGTTGCTGTTGCTGAATCAAAGACTATATTAGTAGGTGCAAAAGTAAAGTCCAAAACAACTCCTGCAGCATTTCCAACACCTGTATTTTTTATTTGAATTTTATAAGAAACTTTCTCTCCTATTGCATTACAAGTTGATGCAGTTGACAAAGATTCTACTGTTGTTTCTAAAATAGGAAAACAGCTTGCATTAACCTGCAAATTTGCTGGTAGATCCTGAGAAGTAAAAGTCGATACATGTCCATCTTCTCCAGCAATTGCTCCGTGGACGGTACTACCAGCGTTATTAGTAGCTCCTGTTGTTACTCCAGGCAAACCTTTACTTACATTTGTAGTAATTGTTACAGTTCCTACAATATTGTGTCGGATAATACCACCACCACCACCACCACCAGGTCCGTGTTCGTTGTTAGTATCTCTTTCTGTATTTCCTCCGTTTCCTCCCTTTGCATTAATCGTAATAGCCCCTGTACTACTATTAGAAATATTTAATAATACAGTTCCTCCTGCTCCTGCACCTCCGGCACCATCAGGTGAACCTGAATAAACTCCCGCTGCTCCATTTCCACCATTCGCTTCAATTGTTCCGGTACCTTGAACTGTCCCAGCATTAATAAGTATAATAGCACCTCCAACACCTCCTTTTACTCCATCAACAGCATTGTTGGCATCTCCGGCACCACCTCCACCACCCATAATAAGGCGTGTTAATGGTGGTGCAGCTTGAGTATAAGATTTAGATCCGGGTCTTCCTCCTCCTGTAAAGTTAGGCCAGCGATCTCCTCCAGCATATCCTTGCCATCCATAACCACCTAAACCACCGGAACCGCCGTTACCACCGCCACCGCCACCGGTATTGTGGTCATTACCACCTCCACCAGCATTGGCGGGAGCTCCCAATCCTGCAGATCCTCCCGGCATACCTTCAACTACATTGTCAACCTGATTAAAACCGTCCCACATGAATCTAGGGGTTCCTGCTATTCCTTCTCCTTTTCCTGAAACAATCGTATTTGAAGAATTTGCTACATATATAGACGCATTATTTGCCTCCGAAAGCGCTCTTGGGCTGTATCCTCCCCTAAAACCTCTGGCATTTCCATCAATTTTATATCCATTAAAGTTGAATGTTCCCGAAACATTAAAAGCGATTACCCCGCCCGCAACACCATTAAAAGGAGGTGTCTTTATATCTGAATTTAAGGTTAAATTAGAATATTGTGGCACCCTGATAACCTGAAATGTTTTCTTTCCTTCTGTTGCTGTTGCAACTGCATTAAAAAAACTATTGCTAACACCATTATTACTTCCAGTACCTTTGAACGTTAAGTTTCCTCCGGCTAGTGGTACACTATTGGTCGCAATAACATACTCAAAAACACCCGTATTACCAATATTAGTAAATCCTGTACCTCCCTTACTATCAGGACCACTCGTCGAAGTTCCCGAACCATAATTAGCATTATTTCTATAATCTATTGTAGCATCCTGCATTTGGATAATTAAGATCAAATCTCCTGCAGAAATTGGAGTGGCACCAAAATTATTTAGATGCGTGTCTGTATCTGGTACTTTACCTAATAAAATAGATTGCGCTCCAACAAATAAAGTGACATTACCATTGATTGGAAAATAAGTATTTACGGAACCTGTTATCGCTACAGGACCATCAACTCCAGGTGTCCCACAAATTTGGGCAAATGAAGAGATCGAAGTTACTGTAAGAAATAAAACAAGTGAGATTAGCTTAAATGAATTAAACATTCTAAAAGTAAAGTTACGCATAGACAGACTCAGTATTAATTTGAGAAATAGAAATAGCAAAAGCCGAAAAACTAAAATTAGTTTTCAGCATATAATAGAAATACGTTAAAATAAAAGGAATGGTTTTTGAAAATCTTAAAAAAGTGGTTCGCCGATTTTCATAACAAGAAAGTAGTTTTTGCACCATAAAATAGCATACATTCAAGACATAAAATTGTCTTATAGGTTAAAATTGTAGTTTTGGAGTCGCGAAAATATACAAACAGCTGTATACTAACTACATTCGTCGATAAACTACCAAGATTAACGTTGAATTGCACTTTTTGCCGACAAAAAAACACTTTTGACGACTAAAAACATGACTATTTGGTAACTAAACAGTAAAAACCAATTGAAATATTATTGATATATTCTTTTTTTAAAGAATAAAGTGACAAAAACGCAATAGACCAAAATAAAAAAAGCACGACAATATCGTGCTTTTTCGTAATTAACAATTTGAAAATCAATATTTTAATTTATTTCGATAGGTATAAATAACCTGTTAAACTAATTGGCTCATTTAAATAGGTTTTGTAAGTAATAACATAAAAATAAGTACCATCCGGTAATCCATCTTGTTTTTTGACTGTTGCTCTTCCTTCTGAAATCCCTCTAAAGGCAACTGACTCATTATCATAATTATAAGCATCATAAACCAAAACTCCCCAACGATCATAAATTTCTACATATGCGTCTGGATAACATCTTATTCCGTCAATTTTGAAAATATCATTTACACCGTCTCCATTAGGAGAAACTGCATTATAAATAGTTACTTTACAGGAATTTAAAGGCAGAATTGTAGGATCATCTTCTAAAACAGAATTATCATCTGATTTATCTGTCACAGCAATTCCATCCGGACTAACTGCATTGACTTCTGCCTGATTTTCTACCTGCCCCAAAGCAATATCAGAAGCCGTTAAAACATAAGTTCCTACAAAATTTTCTGTATTTGTTTCTCCTTGTTTTAAGATTATCGGACCTCCGTTAATAGTTATTCCTGGTTTTGAATCTTTAACTGCAACATTTACAAGTAAAATATTTCCAGTATTTGTAACACTAAAATGATACGTAACTGTTTCTCCAATTTCGGCATAACCATTTTTATTTTCGTCATTAAATATTGCTGTTTTGACTATGGCAACTGAAGGCTGAACTGCTAAATCGATAACTGTTGGATCATCATCACCCGTTAAAGTTGGATCAGTGCTATCTGAAATATCTGTGACAGGATTTCCTTGCGGATCGTCTCCAATAACTAGAGCTGTATTGACAACTTCCCCATTGGCAACATCGGCTTCTTTTACCGTATATGATGCAGTTGCAGTACCTATTGCACCAGGAGCGAGTACACTTGGAGTAACCGTTATTGAAGTAGCGGTTAACATTGGATCTGTTATTTCAAGATTACTAAGAACTACATTTCCAGTATTTTTAACTGTAAAATTGTAATTGATTACAGAACCTACTCCTCCATTTCCTGTTAATTGCCCGCCTTTAATTAATGTAAGATCTTTAAATTGAGTTACCGGTGTCACGGTCGGGTCATTACTACCTGTAAGAGTCGGATCATTACTATCTGATAAATTCTGAATTCTGCTACCTACCAAAGGTTGTGCGGTAACTAAAGCTTGATTTACCACAAATCCTAAATTAATATCACTCTGCGTCAAAACATAAATTCCGGTATAACTGGTTACACTAAATTCGCCAACTGCGAGTGAAATTGGACTACCTGAAATTATTGCTTTTGGATCAGTTACTGTGACATTATTAAGATTCATTGTCCCAGTATTTGTTATACGGAATGAATAACGAATCAACTCTCCCGGCTGTGCATAACCATCTCCATTTGTATCAATAAAAACACCTTGTTTAATTAACGTGATTGATGGTTGAGAAACGGTTATTTTAACGACAGCCTGATCACAATTTGTTGCGTTTAAATTCTCACAGATCTGATAGACAATTGTATAGTTCCCCGTAGAAGTTCCTGCCGGCACACTTACCAATCCTGTCAAAGGATCAAGAATTGGTACTGCTGTCGAGTTGATAACATCAGCGGGTGAAACCACCGTTATTTTAACTTGTGATAATGTTGGTGGTAAATTATCTAATAAATCATTGGTTAAAACATTTACGACATTAATTGCACCATCTAAACCATTAATTCCTGTCGCTGCATCATCATTTGCAATAATTGGTCCTGAAACAACTGTTACGACAATATCAGCTTGACTGCAATTTGTTGGATTCAAAACCTCACAAATTTCATAACGTATAGTATATATTCCACTTGGGGTTCCTGCCGGAACGCTTACTTTTCCTGAAACAATGTCTAATGCTGGTACTGGACCTGCATTAATTGATGTCGCTGGTATTATGACTCCTATTTTAATTTCTGACAACTGCACTGCAACACCGTTCAAATTATCATTTGCTATTGCATTAACAACATCGGCTTGACCTTTGAAACCATTTACATTTAAAGCTGCATCATTATTTGCATCAATGGTGGTTGCAATCACCGTAATCAATACTATTGCATCGTCGAAATTTGATGGATTTAAATTCTCAGAAATTCTATATTGAATTCTGTACAATCCTGCTGGCGTACCTGCTGGAACACTAACAATTCCTTTTGATGGATCTAAAACTGCTACTTTTGGATTTCCATTTATTGGACTCGCCGGAGCTAAAATTGTAATTGTAATTTGGCTAATATTGATTGCCGTAGCTTTTGTCTTTTTAGCTACTATTGAAGAATTATTGAAGGAATCATTATCCAGAACATTCAACACATTAACAGATCCTACATACCCGTTTACATCTACTTCTACATCATCGTTGGCTATAATTTTAGCAGCTACTACCACTATTTCGATATCTGCTTCACTACAATTTGCAGCGTTTAATTTTTCGCAGATTTTATAATGAATCGTATATTTTCCTGCCGAAGTTCCTGACGGTACATCGACACTTCCTGTCACAATATTTAGCGTTGGAACTGGATTTCCTGTAACATAATCACTTGGTAATATTGTGTTTATCGAAATAATATTAATTTCAGATAATTGAACTGCTGTTCCGTTAAGCAAATCATTAGTTATCGCATTTACAACATTTGTTGCCCCATCAAAACCATTGATATTATTTGCTGAATCATTAACCGCAAGAATTGGAGCTCCAATTACATTAATAAATACTGTTGCATCATTACAATTGGTTGGATTTAGTTTTTCACAAATATGATATTTAATTTCATAATCGCCTGCTGGAGTTCCTGCCGGAATACTTACGAAACCAGTTAATGGTTCTAATACCGGAACTGGCCCACTATTGATTGGTACTGCAGGTATATCAACAGTAATATCAACTTTTGATAAGTTTGTTGTTACTCCATTAAGATTATCATTTGCTACAACGTTTATTGCATTTGTGGTCGTAAGATATCCATTAATATTAGCGACTGCATCATCATTGGCTTCAATAATTGGAGCAGAAACTTCAATTGTTATAAATGCTGTATCATTATTTGATAAGTTAAGTTTTTCATTTAGCTGATAAACTATTAAATAAATTCCTGCGGGAGTTCCAGCCGGAACACTTACAATTCCTGTTTGTCCATTTAATACCGGAACCAAGCCTCCGTTGATTGGTACGGCAGGAATAATATTAGTAATTGTTACTTCTGAAAAAATTACCGGAGAGCCATTCAAAGTATCATTATCTAAAGCATTTAATGCATTTGGATTACCAACAAATCCATTGATTGGAGTAAAGTTTGCATCATTAAGAGCATCTATTAAACCAGGAATAACGGTAATCGTAATAACTGCTTCATCACAATTGTTTGGATTAAGATTTTCACATATTTTATAAACAAATTTATATTCTCCAGCTGGAGTTCTTGGCGGAATACTTACCAAACCTGTACTACTATCAAATATTGGAATCGGACCTCCATTTATAGCACTTGGGTAAGACACTATCGTTGTAGTAATATCTACAAGATCTAGAGCTCCGCCATTTAGTAAGTCATTATCATAAGCATTTATTACATCATTTGCACCCTCATAGCCATTTACATTTAAAACAGTATCATCATTTGCTTCAATTTGAGGTGCAATAACATTTACTGTAATGATTGCATCATCGCAATTTCCCGGATTAAGCTTTTCACAGATTTGATATTTAATCTGATATTGCCCTGCAGGTGTCCCTGATGGAACATTAACTCTTCCTGACGAAGTTAATAGTTCCGGAACTGGCGCTCCAGGAAAAGCAGGAGTAGCTTGTTTTAAAATAAAAGCAGTTAAAACACCCGCCAAATTTATGTTTATAATCTCGCCATCGAAACTATCTGCTCCGGCTGTATTGGTATAAGCATTTATAACATTTACAGCTCCATCATAACCATTTACATTATTTACGACATCATCATTTGCGACTATTGGTGCCGGATCTACTACAATGGCAATACTTGCATCAGAACAGTTTGTTGGATTTAATTTTTCGCAAATAGTGTATGTAATGTAGTATGTGTCTGCCGGAGTTCCCGCGGGTACAGTTACGTTTCCTGTAGCAGTACTAAACACCGGTACATTTGCTCCCGGATATGAAGGGGTCGCAGCTGTATTTTGTGTAACAGTTATTCTATCAAGATTTGCCGTAGTAATTGGTATACCGTTTAAACTATCATTATTAAATGCATTCACAACATTCATCTGCCCGATATGTCCATTTATATTTTCAGCAATATCATCTTGGGCATTAATTGGCGCTGCTCCAACCGGAATTAAAACTCTCGCTGTATCACAGTTTCCTAAAGCCGCTAACTCACATATTTTATATTCTATTACATAAAGTCCGCGTACGGTTCCTGCCGGCACATCAACATCTCCCGTATTAGTATTTAAAACAGGAACTAATGGAACATTGTTGTCGATAGGCAGCGCTGCACTGACAACTGAAATTTGAACAGTTGAAGTAGTTGCGGGTAAACTCGCAAGCGTGTCATTTGTTAATACATTTATAACTGATAAATGCTCAACAGATCCATTTAAAATAACAGGAACAATATCAATTACTGCGTTAATTCCGGCTGTAGTTACACTTATCGTTTCAATTACTGTCGAACAATTTGAAGGATTTGCATTTTCACAAATTGTATAAATCAATGTATAATTATCCGCAGGCGTTCCCGGTGCTACAGAAATAGTATTTGTGCTCGCATCAAATATCAAATAGGGAGAAATAGAGTCTACTGTTAGCGTAATATCAGCAGGATTTAGTTTTACTCCGTTTAACAAATCAGAATCTAAAATTGTGTGCGTTCCGGTATTCCCACCTAAATCGCCAGAAATTGGTGCAAAATTTTCAGCAACAGCACATATTCTATTAAAAATCGTAAAAGTTTTCGCCGGAGAAATACAAGTACTTAAACCTATTCGTCGTACATAGATTTGTACGGGCCCGGAAGGTAAGTCTGAAAAAACATTACTTGCCTGAAAAACAATACCATCTTTACTATACTCATATCCTGTACCTAAATCAGGATTTGTAATAGAAACTGTACCACTGGTATTATCACATGATGGTTGTTGGGTAACATCTCCTGTTGGAGCTAAAGGCACACCAAAAACATTTAATGTTACATTGTTTGAAATGGTCTGGCAACCTGACTGTGATTGCGATATTAAGACTCTAAAATATTGATTTCCTGCTGTTGCATATGTTGGAGTTGTATATAATGCAGTTGTACCACCGTTTCCTACTGTTACATTTGAATAAGGTCCTGCCAGCGCGGTAGCTGTCTGCCATTGATATAATAAATCACTTGCCGGAATATTTCCTGAAGCCACAACACCAAAAGTATGCGTTTCATTGATACAAACTTCGCCATCTGTTGGTTGTATACTTATTAATGGAGATTCAAAAACATCAATTCTGGCGGGATTCGAGTTTACGACACCGCAACCAATTTCTGAATCAGTCACACGTAATCTATAAAAGGTATCTGAACTTAAAGATCCTGTTGTATAAGCAGTTGTATTCGCTCCCGAACCATCTGTTACATTTGCCCAACTTGTTGTTCCGTCTAATGATTTTTGCCATTGATAGGTAAAGTTTCCGGAACCATTTGCTGCGCCAGATGTTAATGAAAATGTACCGCCCTCACAAATATTTCCTCCAACGGGCTGTGTTGTTATTGTGGGGTCTGGAATGACAGTTGCTTTTACAAAACTTGTAACAAGTGTGCAATTTGGGTTTGATGATGTAATTACACAACGAAAGTAAGTAGTTGTATTTAGAGCTTTTGAAGTATAACTGGAGCTAGTCCCACCCACTCCGTCGATCACATTTGTCCATGAAGTTATTCCGTCAGGAGAATTTTGCCATTGATAAGCAAAAGAAGCTGATCCATTATTTGCCGAAGCTAAAGCCGAAACTGAAATCGTTCCTCCTACACAAACTGTTGGTGGAGTTACAGGTTGTGTAATAATACTTGGAATAATAACTATTGCAACGCCTGATGTAACTGGATTACAACCCTGAGTTGACTCAGAAACTACAACTTGATAATAAGTCGTTTGTCCTAGATTTGGGGTCGTGTAACTAGATGAATTTGCTCCATTAATGTTAACAAAAGGACCTGCTAATACACTAGAACTTTTCCATTGATAGGTATAATTCCCTAAACCTCCGGCTGCTACAACATTTAAAGTTGCGTTCGAACCACTACAGATATTTGTTTTTACTACCGGTTGTGTTACTATCGATAGCGCCGATAAAACTGTTACGGTAGCCACAGCTGAAGAAATAGTAGTACAACCACTGCCGCTAGCTGAAACGTTAACTCTGTAATAGGTTGTTTGAGTTAACGCAGGTGTAACATAATTTGCCGATGTTGCTCCGTTTATTGCTGTAAAAATGGTGTTGTTTATACTGCTAAACCATTGATATGTTAAACTTGGCGTACCATTTGTTGCTGTTACGGATAATGAATGATTTCCTCCTGAACAAATTGTTATTCCGGTTGGTTGAACTGTAATTGTGGGATCTGGAACTACAGTTGCGATCACTTCGTTTGATGTTAAAATACATCCTGTAGTTAGTGAAGTAACCAAACATCTAAATTTTGTAGTTTTTGTTAGATCATCAGAAATAAAACTTGCAGTGGCAGCACTTGCATTAGTTTCATTAACATAACCAGAACCTGAATCACTTTGCCATTGATAACTAAGGCTTCCGGTACCTCCATTTAATGAAGCTCTTATATCAATACTTACCGTTCCTCCTACACAAATCACCGGTGGAGTTACTGGTTGAGTTATAATAGTTGTAACAAATACCATAACCGGAACTGAAAAGACTTCGCAACCATTAGGCACTTGTCGAATTCTGACTCTGTAATAAAAATTAGACGTCAAAGGTCCGGTAGTATAACTTGCAGTTGTTGCCCCCGTTCCTCCAGTTGTGTTTACCCATCCTGTAATTCCATTTATTGATCGTTGCCATTGATAACTTAAAGCTCCGCCTAACGGATCTCCAGATGCTACAACTGTAAGTCTATGTGTTCCGCCAGAGCAAATCGTATTTTCAACAGGTTGTTGTGTAATAACCGGATCTGGAATAACATCGACCAAAACAGTATTTGAACTCACTAAACCACATCCGTTCCCAGTTGCCGAAACATCTACTCTATAATAAGTATCTGAGGTAAGTACCGGTGTTGCATAAGTATTTGAAGTTGCTCCTGATATTAATGCGAAGCTTACATTGTCAGAACTGCTATACCACTGATAATTTAAAGTTGGCGTTCCACCTGTAGCGGCAACTGATAAAGTAATTACTCCGCCTGAACAAACAATACCTCCTACTGGCTGAGCTGATATTGATGGATCTTGAACTACAGAGGCTGTAACAGTATTTGAAGTTAAAACACAATTTGTTGTTGATGAAGTAATTAGACATCTAAATTGAGTTGTACTATTTAAAACATCAGAAACAAAACTAGCTGTTGTTGCGGTTGGATTTGTTTCATTTACAAAGCCTGAACCCGAATCACTTTGCCATTGATAACTTAATGTTCCTGATCCTCCATTTAATGATGCCGATATACTCACATTCACAAATCCACCCATGCAAATAGCCGCTGGATTTGTTGGTTGTGCAGTAATTGTTGTAACGTTAACTAGTGTAGGGTTTGAAAAAGTTTCACACCCACTTCCAGATTGTGTTATACGTACTCTAAAATAAAGGTTAGAAGTTAATGCTGCTGTAGTATAGGTATCTGTGTTTGCTCCCGTTCCTCCTGAAACGTTTGCCCAACCAGAAGTTCCATTAGTCGAACTTTGCCATTGATATGCAATCGGGCCAGCAGCATTATTTGTTGTAGTTCCTGCAACTGTCATGATATGTGTAGCACCTGAACAAATGGTATTTCCAATAGGCTGAGAAGTTACAACTGGATCTGAAATAATCGTTACTTTGGCAATATTACTGGTCATTTGGGCGCATGAACTTGCAACATTTACTCTATAATAATATTCTCCGCTTGTCAAAGAAGCATTCGTTACATAAGAAGCACTCGTTTGTCCGGAAATATCTGTCCAACCACTAATTCCATTAGAAGAGCTTTGCCACTGATAAGTATAAGGCGCAATACTGCCGGTTGGCGCTGTAATCAAAGTTACAGTTCCTCCCTGACAAATTGTAGTATCATTTGCTAATGATGAAATACTTAAATCTGATGCTCTTTCAATATTTACTTCATCAGAATAAGGAGTACAAGAACCATTGCTAATAGTCCATTTTAATCTTGTAATCCCTA
Source organism: Flavobacterium sp. FlaQc-57 (assembly GCF_044007395.1). Classification (NCBI taxonomy): domain Bacteria; kingdom Pseudomonadati; phylum Bacteroidota; class Flavobacteriia; order Flavobacteriales; family Flavobacteriaceae; genus Flavobacterium; species Flavobacterium sp. FlaQc-57. The sequence continues at coordinate 1,228,408 of NZ_JBIPDA010000002.1, read as the reverse complement.
CTGAGATATTTGTTACTGTTGTATTAAATAGATTCGGATTTGTTATCAATGCCGTATTTCCTACATTCGCGACAAAAGTCCAAGTTCCTGTTCCAACTGAAGGATTATTACCGTTTAATGTCGCTGTTGTTGTATTACAAATTGTTTGATCAATACCAGCATCTGCTAATGGTGGCAACGCATTTATTGTAACTGTTACATTACTTGAACTTGGTGGGCAAGATCCGCTGGTAATTTTCCATTGAAAGATATAAATACCGGCTTGAGCTCCAAAAACGACAGTTGTAGGAGAGGTCGGACTTTCAAAAACAACATTTGAAGGTCCCGAAACTTGTGTCCAAAAACCTGTTCCAATTGTTGGTGGGTTAGCTGCCAAATTCAATGCCTGAAATTCACATATCGAAATTGGCACACCGGCGTTAGCAACTGTAGGAGATGGATCCACAACTAATGTCATCTCATCAAAAAACTGACACAATCCATTTATTGAAGTTGAAATCCATCTTAAAACATAAGTTCCAGATCCACCAGGAGTGAAAGTTGCATTTGGATCTGTAATATTCGAAAAAGACTCCCCGGCAGGACCACTTATTTTTTGCCATTTACCAGTTCCAATTGTAATTACATTTGCTGCTAAAGTTGCTGATGATGATTGACAAATCGTTTGATCGGATCCTGCATTTGGTGTAGTTAAATCTGCAGTTACAGTAATTTGAACAGTATCTGTTGTAGGTGTACAAATTGTTCCATTTGAAACTGTCCAACTAAAAACATAAACTCCTCCCGTTTGGGTCAAATTAGAAACTGTTGTCATTGGTAAAATTTCAGAACTAAAAATAGCCGCTGTTGGACCTGATACCTGAGCCCATTTTCCTATTCCTACTAAAGGCGGAATAGCTGTAAGATTTGCTATTGATCCACAAATAGTATTATCTCCGCCTGCAATTGCAGCTGAGGGCGCATCAGAATATTCAACTCTCACCTGATCTGATTTACTACATGTTCCTGAACTCACTGTCCAATTAAAAACATAAATTCCAAAATCAGGATTTAAATATTTTGCATTTGGAAGTGCAGGATTATCAAATGCTCCTCCACTTGGACCAGAAAGAACTGTCCATTTACCTGTTGAACCCGCATCAGCAGAAGTAGCTGCAAGTTGAATAGTCGTTGAAGTAGTAACGCATAATTTTTGGTCAGATCCCGCATTTACTTCTCCTGTGATTTGTCCATTTATTGTTACACTAATATCATCCGAAGTTTCAGGACAAGATCCAGCTGCAGCAATTGTATATCTAAAAACATAAACACCCGGGAGCAATCCTGTTACAGCGGCAGTGTTACTTCCAGTCGTTGTAATTATTGGAACACTGCTTCCTCCGGATACATAACTCCATGTACCTGTGCTACCGTCATTTCCTTTTAAGAAAAGTGCCCCTTCTAAACAAGTAGAAAAGTCCGAACCAGCCGCCGCCGCTTGGGTTACTTTAACAGTCATTAAATCTCTGCTTATTGGGCAATTTATTCCGTTATAATTTAACCATTCTAAAACATATTCACCAGTTATTAGCCCTGATAAAGTTGAAGTTGCTGATCTTGTATTTGAAAACACAGGCGAATTTGGTCCACTAATTAATGTCCAAAGACTTCTACCAACCGCAGGTGTTGTTGCCGCCAATATTGTACTGGTTTGATTACATAATATCTGATCCGGTCCAGCAACTGCTGTTGACGGTGGCTCGTCAACATTTAATTGAACTGAATCTGAAGAAGCAGCACAAACTCCTCTGGAAATTGTCCATTTATAAACCCATCCCCCCGCTGTTAAATTGATTATAGTTGTTGTGGGACTTGTTGGATTTGTAATAACTGGGCCATCTCCTCCGCTAACCAACTCCCACAAACCAGTTTCTCCTGTCGCAGGAGTATTTCCTGTAACAGTAGCACTATTTGTACATAAATTTTGATCATTTCCTGCTTGCGCAATAGTTATAGCTGGCGCAATAGTTATTGCAACTGTATCACTAGCATCTGAACAGCCAACATTTGTAACAGTCCATTTAAACTCATAATTGCCATCACTCAACCCCGTTACCGCAGTATTAAATTGTGTTGGACTTACAATTGTGCCTGTCGCTCCAGCCGTCTGCACCCATAAACCATTTCCTGGACTAGGATCGTTAGCAGTCAACATTACAGAAGTTGATCCTGTTCCAAGACATTGATCAACGCCTGCATCGGCATTAGCTCCCTGCGTATTATTTGTTGTAACATTAACTGTATCTGAAGAACTACCACATCCATTTGCAATCGTCCATGTAAAAGCATAAACTGTATTTTGTGCCAAACCAAAAGCTTTCGAATTTGGATCATTTACATCACTAAAAGTTATACCTGCTGTAGGAGAAACTGTCCAAGTTCCATTTTCACTTGTCATAGTCGCGTTTCCTTGTAGTTGAACCGGAGCACCAAAACAAACAGATTGATCATTCCCTGCCTGAGCTGCTGTAGGCATTGCACTTGACACGACAACTTCTGAAGTACTTTGTGTATCATTACAAGCTAAACCTCCAGAAATAGTCCATCTAAACTTATATCTTCCATTAACCAATGGAGAAACTGCCGTTGTCGATTGACTCGCATCTGTGAACGTTACTGTTGTCGGCCCAGAAACTTGGGACCATTTACCTCTACCTCGGGTTGGTATATTTCCCGCCAATGTCGCAGATGTTGCATTACAAGGCAAAACTTGAGTTGTTCCTGCATTTGAATTTACCGGTTGAGCTGAAGAAATAATTAAAATATTATCTGAAACGGTTTCACATTGACTCTCGGTAACAGGAACTTTTAACAATCTAACAATATAGTTTCCTGATACTACCAAATTATCAATTGTTAAGCTGCTTCCGGAAAAATTAATTAAAGCAGTAGGGTAAGTTGGATAAAATGGATTAATTGGTCCATCGACAATTTGCCATTTTATTTGACCATTTCCCACAGAAGTAATTGGCATTGTAGCTGAAAAAACTCCACATGATAATTCTTGATTACTTCCTCCGGATATAGACATCGTTTCTTCTAAAGTAACGGTATACGTCCCAGTTCTCACACAATTTGTAGTACTATTGGTTAAAGTGTATAAAAATGTATAAGTACCAAATGCATTTAGTCCTGAAACTAAAGTTGAAGGCGAAGTTGGACTTTGAATTACAGCTGTTGGTCCACCTGTCTGCGTCCATTGTACCGTTTCACCCACATATAATGGTGTTGTTCCTTTTAGAACTGTCGATGTTCTTCCATCACAAAAATACAGTTTACCTCCTGTAACATTTGTCACATCGGCAGTTGGAGGAGGAACAATCACTGTAACTTCATCCACCCCATTCGCACATGTGCCAGCAACCGTCCATCTAAGAACATATGTTCCTTGAATTAAACCGCTAACATTGGTATTATTATCATTTGCATTTGCAAAAGAAGGAATACTTGGTCCGGAAACAACGGTCCATATTCCTTGTTGTTGACCAGGAGTTCGTCCTCCAAAACTTCCATTAAGATTTACAGCTTGAGTTGAAGAATAACAATTTGAAAGTGTAATGTCTGCACCGGCTGTCACAGGCTCAATTCCTCCTAATGTTGTAATAACTACATCATCAGTAGTTTCACAATTAGATGATGGATTTTTTATAGTCCATCTAAAAGTTGTTGAACCTGTACTATTTCCCGAAACTGTAAATGAAGTGTTTGGCGAATTCGAATCGTTAAGGGTAATTCCTGCATTGTTATTTCCAATTACAGTCCATTTACCAACTTCAGATGCTCCAACTGCATTAGCACTTAAGTTATATGTTCCCCGACAATACGATTTATCAAGACCGGCATTTGCCATAGTGATGGGTAAAACAGTCATAGAGACATCATCAAAGATTGTAGAACTATCTCCACATTGTGCCGTCAATCTAAATACATAAGTATTTCCAGGAATTGCTCCCTTTACTAATGTTTGCAGAACATTAGGATTTACGATCTGAACAGCCGGTCCTGATATTTGAGACCAAACTGGCTTTAGTAAAAAATCTGATCCAGGCGTTACATTTGCAGTTCCTAACAAGTAAAATTGGTCTGGAGGCAAACCCAAATCTCCACCCGGGCAAGTTATTTTATCAGCATTCGAATTTATTGTGCAATTTTGAGAAAATGTATATACGGGAAGTATAAATAAAAAAAAGAAAAGCGTTTTATTAAATCCTTTACGTAATTTATCAGAGTAATTTAATTTCATAAATTTAAATTTTGGAATTAAAAACAAAGGAATAATCGTAAAACAAGGGGGCATTTAACACAAATTTAATAAAAAAAAGCTTAATAGTATAAATAAAACAACTGATTATTAGATAGTTACACATTAAAACACATAACAAATCATAACTAACTGATTTTCAAGAATATAAAATAAAGCGCAAAAGAAGAAATAAACCAAAAACAAACACAATCATTTAAAAAACAAATAATTACACGAATAAAAGCGGCACTAAAGTCAACTTTTGTTACAGTTTTATTCTAGAAAAGTAATATTGCGTTTTAAACCATCAAATTTGGTTCTTTTAATAGGGGAATTTTTGAAAACTATACGAAAAGTTTCCTCAGTAATCTCAATCCAATCTTTTTTAGTAAAAGAAAGTAAATCTGAATTTGGGCTAAATAAAGGTTCCGAATGCGCCTTTGAAAAACGATTCCAAGGACATACATCCTGACAAGTATCACAACCAAACATCCATTCATCAAATTTTCCTTTCATTTCAAAAGGTATATTTTCTTTGAGTTCAATTGTATAATACGAAATACATTTGCTTCCATCAACTACATATGGCGCAACAATTGCTTGTGTTGGACAAGCATCAATACAAGCAGTACAGGAACCACAATGATCTGTTGTGGCATAGTCATATTCTAGGTCTAAATCTAGAATTAGTTCAGCTATAAAATAAAAAGAACCTACTTTTTGAGTTAGCAAGTTACTATTTTTTCCAATCCAGCCTAAACCACTTTTTGCTGCCCAAGCTTTATCTAAAACTGGAGCCGAATCAACAAAAGCTCTTCCTGAAACATCTCCAATATTTTCCTGAATAGAATGAAGAAATTCTTTTAACTTTTCTTTAATTACAAAATGGTAATCCTGACCGTAAGCGTATTTAGAAATTTTATAGCTCTCCTGATTTTGAGATTCAGAAGGGTAATAATTAAGTAAAAGAGAAACCACACTTTTAGCATCATCAACTAATAAAGTAGGATCTAAACGTTTATCAAAATGGTTCTCCATATAAGCCATTTGACCATTATGATTTTTATTGAGCCAATTTTCAAGTCTTGGCGCTTCTTGCTCCAAAAATCCGGCTTTAGATATACCACAAGAAAGAAAACCAAGTCTCTTAGCCTCGGATTTTATAAACTTAGAATATGTTTCTTTAGAATTAATTGTCATCGCTTAGAAAATGAAACTTCTACTCCAACAGGCTTTAATGTAATTAACGGATTAAACTGAACAATATCACTGCTGGATTTAATCACATATTTTTTAACTATTTGAGAAATTGTCAAACACATTTCATAAATAGCAAATCCTGAACCAATGCACATTCTTGGCCCGCCTCCAAAAGGATAAAAATACTGCATTGAGTACTTTTTTTGCTCCCCAAGAAATCTTTCAGGATTAAATTCCTCCGGATTTTCCCAGTATTTTGGATTTCGATGTAATTCATAAAACGAAACACCGATTAAAGTTTCCTTTTTTATATGATAACCGGCAAGCATATCATCTGTAACATTCTGTCTATCGGTAATCCAGGCAGGCGGATACAAACGCATGGCTTCATTTAAAACAGCATTCGTATAAATCATCTTTTGTAGTTGTTCAACAATATCATCTGACTCAGATTGTATCTTAATAATCTCATCAAAAACTCTTTGTTGAACATCCGAATTTCTTCCTAAAAGATAAAGTGTAAACGTCAAAGCATTTGCAGTAGTTTCATGTCCGGCAATAAAGAGAACTTTAATTTCATCAACCAACTGCTTAACTGACATACCTTCGCCCGTATCTTCATAACGAGTCTCCAGAAGCATATTAAGTAAATCATTAATATCTTCTTTAGAATCAATTCTCTGTTCAATAATATCCTGAATAATTCTATTATTTTCCTCAGCTAATTGCAGATGCATCTTAACCTGACCACTAAGCGCAAACCACCAACTTTTATGTGGAAGTCTAATTTCTTTGACTAGAAAATTTTGAACTTCTTCGATAATAAACTTTATACGATTTAGTTTTTCATCTGAAATTGAAAGTTGAAACAAGGACTTTGCTACAACATTAAATGCTAACTGACTCATTACAGGAAAAAGATCAATATCCTTTTCTTCCTCTAAGTCCTCTAACTCAGAAACAATAGTTCTATTCATATTTTCCACCAGCTGATTCATCTTTTGCTTGTGAAATGCAGGTTGAATAAGACGTCTTTGTTTCAACCAAAAATCTCCATCAACAGTCAAAAGTCCTTTGCCTAAATACTTAGAAAGATAAACTGATTGAAATCTAGATTTATGATAATTCTTCTGATTCTTCTGTAAAATATACTGCGCGACTTCATTATCTCTCGATAAAATCAAATGCTTTGAAACACCTATTTTAAGAGAAAAAGAATCTCCTAACTCATCAAAGTATCTTTTATGAAACGGAATAGGATTCTTACGAACCCCTTCAGCATCCAAAAAAAAACGCAATAGCGAAAGTCTGTTCGGGTAATTGTATTTCGTACTTTGAGACATCTTTGATAGCATTAAAACAATCCACCCTGAATATTCGTATTGATTTTACCTAAATGCTTATAAGCTTTATCTGTTACTTCACGACCACGAGGAGTACGCATAATAAATCCTTCCTGAATTAAGAATGGTTCGTAAACTTCTTCAATAGTTTCACTGCTTTCAGAAACAGCCGTTGCCAAAGTAGAAAGTCCAACAGGTCCACCTTTAAATTTATTGATTATAGTCAACAGTATCTTATTATCCATTTCATCAAGACCATGTGCATCAACATTAAGTGCTTTCAAAGCATAACGTGCTATTTCGAGATCAATAGTACCATTTCCTTTTATTTGTGCAAAATCACGAACTCTACGTAATAATGCATTAGCTATACGAGGTGTACCACGACTACGGCCGGCAATTTCAATAGCAGCGTCTAATGAAATTGGCATCTTAAGTATAGAAGAACTCCTTTCAACGATAGATGTCAAAAGTTCAGTAGTATAATATTGTAATCGAGATGAAATTCCAAAACGGGCACGCATCGGCGCAGTCAACAATCCAGAACGAGTTGTAGCTCCAATTAACGTGAAAGGATTCAAATTAATTTGTACCGTTCTGGCATTTGGTCCTGACTCAATCATTATATCTATTTTAAAATCCTCCATTGCCGAATATAAATATTCTTCGACAATCGGACTTAAACGATGGATTTCATCAATAAATAAAACATCTCTCTCATCAAGATTGGTAAGCAAACCGGCCAAATCACCTGGTTTATCTAAAACAGGTCCAGATGTAATTTTAATACCAACTTCTAATTCATTAGCTAAAATATTAGCCAAAGTGGTTTTTCCTAATCCGGGAGGACCATGAAAAAGTGTATGATCAAGTGCTTCTCCCCGCTGATTAGCTGCAGCAACAAAGACTTTTAAATTTTCTAAAACTTGATCTTGTCCCGCAAAATCATCAAATGACAGCGGACGTAATCTTTTCTCAAGATCTAATTCTTCAGGGTTGTACCCATTTGTAGTGGGATCTAGGTTCTCATTCATTTTACAAAGATAGACAAAGTAATCAGTTTGTAAAACAGTAAAAATTGACCTTTCTAACTTTAACTAAAACAAAAAAGACTGTCAAAAATGACAGTCTTTTTTAAATATTTTTTAGTGGTGTAAAACTTCTTCACCTTCTTTCATTGGTACATTTTGAGGAACAAAATCTACATCATGATTTGGGTTACTGTAGTCATATGGCCAACGGTATACATGAGGAATTTCACCTGGCCAGTTACCGTGAATATGTTCTACTGGAGTTGTCCACTCTAATGTTGTCGATTTCCATGGATTCTGAACTGCTTTCTTACCGTAGAAAATACTACTAAAGAAATTGTATAAGAATACTAATTGGAACACACCTCCTACAAGAGCAAATGTTGTAATTAAAACATTTACATTTTGTAAATCATCAAATAATGGGAAGTTTGTGTTTGTATAATAACGTCTTGGTAAACCAGCTAGTCCAATAAAGTGCATTGGAAAGAATACTCCATAAGCACAAACTGCAGTTACCCAAAAGTGAATGTAACCTAAATTTTTATTTAACATTCTTCCGTACATCTTAGGGAACCAGTGGTAAATACCAGCAAACATTCCGTAAAGTGCAGAGATACCCATTACTAAGTGAAAGTGAGCAATTACAAAGTAAGTATCGTGAACGTTAATATCTAAAGTACTATCTCCTAAAATAATTCCCGTTAAACCTCCAGTGATGAAAGTAGAAACCATCCCGATAGAGAATAACATTGCAGGGTTAAATTGTAAGTTCCCTTTCCATAAAGTTGTAATCCAGTTAAACGCTTTTACAGCAGATGGAATTGCAATCAATAAAGTGGTGAAGGTAAATACAGATCCTAAGAAAGGATTCATACCCGAAATAAACATATGGTGCCCCCAAACAATAGTAGATAAAAATGCAATTGCAAGAACCGACATAATCATCGCTCTGTATCCAAAGATTGGTTTACGAGAATTCGTAGCCATAATTTCAGAAACAAGACCCATCGCTGGTAAAATTACGATATAAACCTCAGGGTGACCTAAGAACCAGAATAAGTGTTCGAATAATACTGGAGAACCACCTTGGTAATGTAAAACTTCTCCAGCGATATAAATATCAGATAAGAAGAATGAAGTACCAAAACTTCTATCAAAAATCAATAATAAAGCAGCTGACAATAATACCGGAAAAGAAATAACACCAATAATTGCAGTTACGAAAAATGTCCAGATAGTAAGTGGAAGTCTAGTCATAGACATTCCTTTAGTTCTTAAGTTGATAACAGTAACGATGTAATTTAAAGATCCCATTAAAGAAGATGCAATAAAGATCGCCATTGAAACTAACCATAAAGTCATACCAGTTCCTGAACCAGGAATTGCTTGTGGTAAAGCACTTAATGGTGGATAGATTGTCCAACCTGCAGAAGCTGGTCCAGCTTCAACAAATAAAGAAGACAACATGATTACAGCAGACAAGAAAAACAACCAGTATGAAATCATATTCATAAATCCAGAAGCCATATCTCGCGCTCCAATTTGAAGTGGAATAAGTAAGTTACTAAATGTTCCACTTAAACCAGCCGTCAATACAAAGAATACCATAATGGTACCATGAATTGTAACTAAGGCCAAATAAATATCATTTGCCATTACACCATCAGGTGCAAATTTATCTCCCAATAAAACATTAAAGATTTTGAAAGACTCTTCTGGCCAAGCCAATTGCATTCTGAAAAGCAAAGACATTGCAATACCAATAATACCCATAATGATACCGGTAATTAAATATTGCTTAGCAATCATTTTGTGATCAATACTAAAAATGTATTTAGTAATGAACGTGTCTTTATGATGATGTTCGTGCTCGTGATCGTGTCCGTGATCGTGACCGTGCGCTTCTGCTGACATATATGTGTACTTTAAATTTTCTTAATAATATTATTTCATAGCAACTTTAGCTACAACTGCTTTAACAGTATCTATTACTGCTTTAACAGTATCTTTAGCAGTACTATCTGTAGTAGCTTTTTCTCCTTCAGCAGGTTTTTGAGCAGCCGCAGCAGCTTTAATATCCTGAGCTAAAGTAGTTTTTTCGCTTAACCATTTTTTATAATCTTCCGGAGTATCTACAACAACTTTCATTTGCATGTTATAGTGAGAAGCTCCACAAATTTTATTACATAATAATAAATAATCAAATGTATAAGGATCTAAAGCTGTACCTCCTTTAGCAACTAACTCAATGCTCTTTTCAGCTCTAAGTTTGTTGATGTTTGCAATTTTCTCTACCATAAACGGCAACTCTCTATATTCAGAAGTTGTGTAAGTTGGTATAAATGCAAACTCAGTAACCATTCCAGGAACACAGTTCATTTGCGCTCTAAAGTGAGGCATATAAGCTGAGTGCAATACGTCTTGAGAACGCATTTTGAAATGAACTTTTTTACCTTTTGGAATATGCAATTCAGAAACTACAATATCATCTTGAGCATTAGGATCAGACATATCTACTCCTAAAGTATTTACACCTTCAATTAAACGTACGTTAGCTTTTCCTAAAACATTATCTTGTCCGGCATATCTAGCAGTCCACTTAAACTGTTGTGCATACAATTCGATTTCAATTACATCTTCGTCTTTATCAACAAACATAATGTTGTTCCAAGCATACAATCCATAAAGAATTAAACAAGCTAAAACTACAGATGGAATAATACTCCATATTGCCTCTAATTTATTACTATCAGCAAAGAATAATGCTTTTTTATCTTTGTGTCCTCTATTTTTAAAAGAAAACCAGTATAATAAACCTTGCGTAATAAACTGAACTACAAAAATTAAAACCCATGTAATATTCATTAAATTATCTACTAAAAGTCCGTGCTCTGAAGCAGGAGTGTGAAGTGCTAAACCACCCCATTTTAGTAAACCATAAATCGTAAATATGTATATGAATGCCAAGAAGCCAAACATAATATACCCTTGAATATTATTATCATTATCTGATGCAACTTGAGAATCGTCCGAAGAAGATCCCACTTGAGTAAGATCAAATATCTTGGTCAATTGCCACAATGCAACTGCTAATAAAACTAAAACTATAATTACCAACAAACTTGTCATCTGTTTACTTCTTTAAATATTAATAATGAAAATGTTTACTTTCTTCAATGAAAGGATTTCTTTTTGCCAACAGAGGAGCTTTAGTTAATGCATTAAATACAACAAAAATAAATAATCCTAAGAAGAAAAGAATAGATGAAATTTCAGGAACTCCAATAAACCATTTATCTCCAACTGTACCAGGCATAATCATATTAAAGAAATCTACGTAGTGACCTAGTAAGATAACAACACCAGCCATTACAATAACCCAGCTAAGACGTTTGAAGTCTGTATTGATTAATATTAATAACGGGAACACAAAGTTCATAACTACAGCACCAAAGAATGGCAAATTGTATAACTGAATTCTTGTTATGAAATAAGTTACCTCTTCAGGAATATTAGCGTACCAGATTAACATGAATTGAGAGAACCATAAATAAGTCCAGAAAACACTAATACCAAACATAAATTTAGCTAAATCGTGAATATGGCTTGTATTTACATACTCTAAGTATCCTTTAGATTTTAAATATACAGTAACTAACGCAATTGCAGTAATACCACTTACGAAGAAAGAAGCAAATACATACCATCCGAACAATGTACTGAACCAGTGTGGATCAATTGACATAATCCAATCCCAAGACATAATAGACTCAGAAACAATAAAGAATACTAAGAAACCAGCAGTCAATTTAAAGTTCTTTTTGTAATATAGATCGTCGTTAGCCTCATCTTGAGCAAGACAATTTTTTCTTGAAAAATAATTGTATAAATTCCATCCAATTAAAAATATAGCCGCTCTAATAATCCAGAAAGGAAAGTTTAAGTAACCTGCTTTTCCAGCAATAATTTTATCATAGTTTGGACTATTTGGGTCTGTAACTCCTTCACCTAACCATACAAATAAGTGATTAAAGTGTAATCCGCAAAGAATTAAAATGATAAAGAAAATAACAGAACCAACTGGTAAATAAGCTGTAATTCCCTGCATAACTCTAAACAAAACTGGAGACCAACCTGCCTGAGCAACTTGTTGAATAGCATAAAATGCTAAAGTTCCCATAGAAAGTAGTAAGAAGAAAATACAAGCTACATATAATGCAGACCATGGTTTGTTTTGCAATTGGTGCAATACGTGCTCTAAATGCTTTTCATGCTCATCAGCAGCATTAACTTTTGCATGTTCGCCACCTTTGTGTGAATCATGAGAAGCTTCAGCAGCTTCATGATGTCCAGCTTCTTCATGTGAAGTTTCAGCTGTTGCTTCATGTGCAGCCTCATGAGATCCATGCGCATCTGCAGCAAGAATTTTTTCAACTTCTTGAATATCTTTAGGAGCAGTTAAAAAACCATATCCAATTCCTAAGAAACCAACGGCCATTAGGATGAAAGAAAAAGTTTTTAATTTACTTGAAAATGTATACATATCTATTACGATCAGTTTGTTCAACAATTATAATTGGCTTCTTAGTTTTAGAACATAGTCAGCAACTAACCAACGTTCATGGGCACTTAATTGATTTGCATGTGAACCCATTGCATTTAAACCATAAGTCTCAACATGAAAGATACTTCCTTCAGTGATTTCTCTGTCTTTATAGCTAGGTACTCCAAGAAATTTTTCTCTTTCAACCAATTTACCTTTACCGTTTCCAGTTGCACCATGACAACTGATACAGTAAATTTCGAAAAGTTCTTTTCCTTTACCAGAATTTCTTTCGATAGAATCCAAAGGAGATTTTAAATTAGCTTTAGCCAATTCATAACCTGCAGTCGAATTTTCATATTCATAAGGTTCAAAACCTCTATTGATACTTCCTTCTGCAGGAAGTTGTCCTTCTTTTCCTCCTTTAAATATTTTTGCCTCTGAATATGGCTCATATGCCAAAGACTCATACATATTAGGAAAATACTGATAGTTTGGTGCCGAAGTATTGTGGCATGATGAAACTAAAATAGTTATACCAACTAAAAGTGTTATTTTATATATCCTTTTCATAGCTACAATTAATTCTTTTCAATTACTTTAACTTCAACAGCACCTGTACCTTCGAAAAAAGAAACTAGTTCTGCTTCGTTATCATTTACAGCAACTTCCATTAAAAAATGGTCATCTGTTGTTCTTACATCAGGGTTCTCAGCTTCTTTAAACGGCCATAATCTACTTCTCATATAAAAAGTAATAACCATTAAGTGAGCAGCAAAAAATACCGTCATTTCAAACATAATTGGCACAAAAGCCGGCATATTCTGAATGAAACTAAAACTTGGTTTTCCACCAATATCCTGTGGCCAATCATGAATCATGATATAACTCATCATGGTTGTTGCAACAGAAATACCAACACATCCATATAAAAATGCACAAATTGCTAATCTTGTTGGTGCTAAACCCATAGCTTTATCCAATCCGTGAACTGGGAATGGAGTAAAAACCTCTTCAATATGATGATGAGCAGCTCTGGTTTTCTTTACTGCATCCATCAAAATATCATCGTCATTATAAATGGCGTATATTACTTTATTACTCATGATGTGAATCTTTATTTGCTCTTTCTCTAATGTAATTATCTCCTGTTCCTTTCAAAATTGTTTTAACCTCTGCCTGAGCAATTACAGGGAATGTTCTAGAGTACAATAAAAACAATACGAAGAAGAAACCAATCGTTCCGATGAAAATTCCAATATCAACAAATGTTGGTGAAAACATTGTCCAAGAAGATGGAAGGTAATCTCTATGTAAAGAAGTAACAATAATTACGAATCTTTCAAACCACATTCCGATGTTTACAACAATCGAAATAATAAATGAAAACATGATACTTGTTCTTAATTTCTTGAACCACATAAATTGTGGAGAAAAAACATTACAAGTCATCATCGACCAATATGCCCACCAGTAAGGTCCAGTAGCTCTGTTTAAGAATGCATATTGCTCATATTCTACTCCTGAATACCAAGCTACGAATAACTCAGTGATATACGCTACCCCAACGATAGAACCCGTAATCATGATTACGATATTCATTAACTCGATATGTTGTAATGTAATGTATGCTTCAAGGTTAGAAACTTTTCTCATAACAATCAACAAAGTATTTACCATTGCAAATCCAGAGAAAACCGCTCCTGCAACAAAGTACGGAGGGAAGATTGTTGTATGCCATCCCGGAATTACAGAAGTAGCAAAGTCCATAGATACAATCGTGTGTACAGAAAGTACAAGAGGAGTAGCTAAACCAGCTAATACCAAAGATACTTCTTCAAAACGTTGCCAATCTTTAGCTCTTCCACTCCATCCAAAACTTAGGATAGAATAAACTCTTTTTGTAAAAGGAGTAACCGCTCTATCACGTAGCATTGCAAAATCAGGTAATAAACCAGTCCACCAGAAAACTAATGATACCGAAAGATAAGTTGAAATTGCAAATACATCCCAAAGCAATGGTGAGTTAAAGTTTACCCATAAAGATCCAAATTGATTTGGAATAGGCAAAACCCAGTATGCTAACCATGGACGTCCCATGTGAATAATTGGAAATAAACCTGCCTGAACTACCGAGAAGATAGTCATAGCTTCTGCAGAACGGTTAATCGCCATTCTCCAACGTTGACGGAAAAGTAATAATACCGCAGAAATTAATGTTCCGGCGTGACCAATACCAACCCACCAAACGAAGTTCGTGATATCCCAGGCCCAACCAACTGTTTTATTTAATCCCCATGTTCCAATACCGGTAGATACGGTGTAAATTATACAACCTAACCCCCAAAGGAAGGCTATTAATGCGATTGAAAATACAATCCACCAATGTTTGTTTGCTGGCCCTTCAACAGGGGCAGCTACATCTACAGTTACATCGTGATAAGATTTATCACCTATAACTAAAGGTTTTCTAATGGGTGCTTCGTAGTGAGACGACATAATCCTTTATATGTTTCTTAATTAATAATTTATTCTAAGTATTTCTAACTTTAACATGGTAAACCACATTAGGTTTTGTTCCAACATGCTCTAATAAGTGGTACGATCTATCATCAGCAGCTAACTTAGCAACTTTACTTTCAGCATCATTAACATCACCAAATATCATTGCCCCAGAAGAACAAGCATTTGAACAAGCTGTTTGGAATTCACCATCAGCAACCGGACGACCTTCATTTTTTGCTTTCAATTTAGTCGCCTGTGTCATTTGAATACACATAGAACATTTTTCCATAACTCCACGAGAACGAACGTTTACGTCTGGGTTTAATACCATACGTCCTAAATCGTCATTCATGTGGTAATCGAATTCACTGTTTTTGTTGTACAAGAACCAGTTAAAACGACGTACTTTATAAGGACAGTTATTTGCACAGTAACGAGTACCAACACATCTATTGTATGCCATATGGTTTTGACCTTCCCGACCGTGAGATGTTGCAGCAACAGGACAAACTGTTTCACATGGTGCGTGATTACAGTGTTGACACATTACCGGTTGGAAAGAAACTTGTGGATTATCTCCAGGTTTTTCCATTTCGTTAAATGTAGACAATGAGCTAGATAAACCAGCAATATTCTCTTTTCTTTCATTATCTCCTTCAAAAGTACTTTCAGAAGAATAATATCTATCAATACGCAACCAGTGCATATCACGACTTCTTCTTACCTCTGCTTTACCTACAACAGGAACGTTGTTTTCAGCGTGACAAGCAATAACACATGCTCCGCAACCAGTACAAGCGTTTAAGTCAATAGAAAGATTAAAGTGATGTCCTGTAGAACGATCAAATGACTCCCATAAATCGACAGTTGTAGCTTTTACTTCCTCGTGATCTAAAGATACCATTGGTTGTTCGTTCCAATGTTCCGGATCTTCAGAATTAAAAGTATGAAGAGAAGTTTCTTTAATAATATCTCCTCTACCCATTAATGTTTTCTGTCCTTGAACACAAGCGAACTCGTGAACACCATTTGCTTTCGCAATAGTAACAGATTGAACATTATTGAAGTTTTTATATAAAGTGTAAGCATTTAAACCTACAACCATTTCTTCTTTCAAAGCAGCCTTACGACCATAACCTAATGCTAAACCAACTGTTCCAACAGCTTGTCCTGGCTGAACAATTACTGGTACGTTTTCTAGTTTTAAACCATCAGCAGTTGTAATTGTAGCGTAACTTCCGTTTAAACCTCCGTTTGCAACAATTTCATTTGTTAGGTCATATTTTTTAGCATCAGCATTCGAAACAGTAACATAGTTATCCCAAGAAACTCTTGTAATTGGATCTGGAAATTCCTGCAACCAAGGATTGTTAGCTTGTTGTCCGTCACCTAAACCTGTCTTAGTATACAACACTAATTCAAACTCTCCACTTGATTTTGATTTAGCAACAGCGTTTGCAGCAGCACTATAATCAACAGATCCAGCAGATAGAGCAGATGAACCAATTACAAAAACACCATCATGTAAAACTTTGTTCCAAGAAGAACCTGCGATTACTGAAGCTGAATTAGCTTTAATGTAATCATAGAAATTCCCAGGAGTTCCATTTAATGACAATAAAACATCTTGAAATTGTTTTGTATTAAAGATAGGACGAATAGTTGGCTGAGTTAAACTATAAGTTCCTTTGGTAATCACAACATCTCCCCAAGCCTCTAAATAATGAGGAGCCGGAGCAGCGATTGTAGTTACAGATGCAGTCTCATCCTCTTTTAAAGAGAAAGAAACCGATGTTTTTACCTTTTTCAATCCAGATACAAAAGAAGCTGAATCAGCTAATGTATAAACTGGATTAATTCCGCTCATGATTAAAGTATGAATACTTCCAGCGTTCATGTCTTTTACCAATTGAGATACAACCGCATTAGATCCTTTTCTAATTTGTCTCGTACCTGCAGTACTAAAAGCTTCGCTCGCCAATACTTGATTGATCGCTAAAACTAATAATTGAGCATTTTTATCTTCAAGTCCTGAAACTAATACCCCTTTAGCACCAGCAAGTTTTAACTGTTGAGCAGCTTTCACTACTTCTGGTTTAAACTTAGCATCTAAAGAATTAGAAACAGAAGACCCAGTAATTATATTATAAATCTCTACTAAAGCTTGTTTTTGATTTGCAGCATTCATAGGAATACGCTTGTCAGCAGCAGCTCCAGACAATGTCATATTTGATTCTAACTGAAAATGACGAGACATTTTTTTAGCTCCAGTAGGTCCCGCAGGAATTCTACCTTGTGCATAACCTGCATCATATCCTCCACCTTGCCAGTCTCCTAAGAAATCAGCACCAACAGAAACGATTAATGCAGCTTTTGAAAAATCATAATCAACTAAAGCTCTTTCTCCATAAACTGTTTCAAAAGCATCTAAAGCCTCAGATGAAGAAACTGCATCATAAACAACATGCTTAGCATTTGGATTTTTAGCAATAAATTCGCTAATTAATTTTTCAGTAGATGGACTTGCCAAAGTATTAGTCAACAATACTACCTGACCTCCTTTTGCTTTTGCATCAGCAAGACTTGATTTAAGTTTCAAATCAACAGCAGACCAGCTACTATTTTTTCCTTCCAACTTAGGTTCTTTCAAACGCATACTATCATATAAAGATAAGATAGACGCGTGAATTCTTGCGTTGGCTGAAAATTTAGCTCCAGAAATAGTATTGTTATCAATTTTAATTGGACGCCCCTCACGAGTTTTCACCAACAAGTTAGCAAAATCAAAACCATCAAAAACAGTCGTTGCATAATAATCTGCAACACCAGGAATGATTTGTTCCGGTTGTAACACATAAGGTATAGACTTGTGAACAGGACCTTCGCAAGCAGCAAGTGTAACAGCTGCAGTACTAAACCCTACGTACTTTAAAAAGTCACGACGTGAAGTTCCAGATGAAGCTAATGCATCTGCATTTCCTAAGAATTCATCCGTAGGAATCTCTTCAACAAATTCGTTATTTCTAAGCGCCTCAACAATAGAACTATTTTCTAGTTCTTCAACACTTTTCCAGTATTTTTTGTTTGATGACATTGTATATAAATATTAAAATCTTAATAATTCGATTAATAGTGGCATTTACCGCATTCTAAACCTCCCATTTGCGCTGCAGTCAATTTCTCTACACCGTATTTTTTAGAAAGTTCAGCATGAATTTTATCATAATATGCATTTCCTTCCATCTTAACATCAGTTTTTCTATGGCAATCAACACACCATCCCATTGTTAATTTAGAATATTGCTTCATGATCTCAAATTCCTGTACTGGACCGTGACAAGTTTGACATTCAATTCCTGCAACAGTTACGTGTTGAGAGTGATTGAAGTAAACAAAATCAGGAAGATTATGAATACGAACCCATTTTACAGGTTGCGTTTTTCCGGTATAAGCTTGTTTTGCTTTATCCCAACCAACAGCATCATACAACTTCTGGATTTGCGCATCATAAAATGCCTTGCTATACTCAGGAGTAGCAGTAGTTTCAGCAACTTCAGAAATATTTTTATGACAGTTCATACAAACATTCAAAGAAGGAATACCAGCAGTCTTACTCACACGAGCAGCAGAGTGACAATATTTACAATTGATTTCGTTATCTCCAGCGTGTATCTTGTGAGAATAGTGAATTGGCTGAATTGGCTCATAATTTTGATCAACACCAACCTGCATTAGGAAAGCATACACAAAATAACCACTTGCCAAAAGCAAAAATATAGAAGTAACTAAAACCAAGAATTGATTTTTAGCAAAAGCTTTCCATATTGGAGTTCTTGCTTCTCTAGGAGCAACTTCGATACCATTATTACTTGCAACCTTAGTCAACACTTTGTTCACCATGAACAACATCACAACTAAAATAGCCATTACAAGAGCAAGAACCCCTAAAATAATGTTATTAGAAATTCCACCACCTTCAACTTTAGTTCCAGGAGGAGTAGCCGCACCTGGAGCAGGCTCCGCTTTTACTTCAGAAGTATAAGCGATAATATTATCAATATCACCTGTTGATAATTGAGGAAAAGAAGTCATTACAGACTTGTTGTTTTCTTCAAAAAGTTTAACTGCAACAGCATCACCTGATTTAATCATATCAGAGCTGTTATGCACCCACTTGTAAATCCAAGCCATTTCGTGCTTAGCAGCAACTCCTCTTAAAGCAGGACCTGTTGATTTGGCATCTAATTTGTGACATGCAGCGCAATTTGCATTAAAAAGTTCTTTCCCTTTTACTGGATCACCTCCTGCAGTTGCAGCCGGAGCAGCAGCTTCAGGCGCCGCAGGAGCAGCAGCATCTTGAGCAAATGAAGTTAGGGAGAAAATTAGCGTTAGCGATAAGCTAAGCAGCAATTTTCTTGAGATCGAATTATGGTTACCCACCTTTTTCATATAGTATAATAATTATCTACTAATTTTTGGTATGATTTTTTCTGTAGTAAATCAACAAAAAACTAATACCTTCTTTTAAAACTTGCACAAAAATACGACTTATGAACTATTCTCAAAACCTTAAAATACTCTTAAATATCAATTTATATTAATTCTAAATAATATTAAAATTTTCCATACAAACTTTAAATACTATTTTTGCATAAAAACCATCACATTATGAGAATTTTAACCCACTCAAAAAGAGTTTTCTTAACATTAACAATGTTCACTTTAGCATATAATATTCATGCTCAAGACCAAAATTTAACACTGAATCAAGATCCTAAATTTGAGCAATTATTAAGCGACAAACGTAAAATTAACACATCAATAAGTACAAATGATACTTATAAAATTCAAATTTTCAGCGGCAAAAGCGAGGACGCAAAAAAAACACTGGCAGATTTCAAAAGAGAATATAGCAATATCGACGGAACTATTATTTTCAATACTCCCAATTATAAAGTAATTGTAGGCAATTTTAAAACCAGAATAGAAGCTGAACGCAATCTAACTGAGATTAAAAAAAGATACAAAAGCGTCTTTTTGATCAAGCCCAGCAAATAAAAACAACTATTGAATACAAAAAAAAGCGAGATAATATCTCGCTTTTTTTTGTATTCAATAAACAACACCAAAGTTCGTTTTAATTCAAATAAACAATTTCTCGAAAACACCTTTTTAAGCAAAGATTCAAGACTTAATCAGAACACAAAACGACATTTTTTATTCAGCAGAAATTACATTACACGAAAAAAGAAAGCA
Organism: Flavobacterium sp. FlaQc-57; assembly: GCF_044007395.1. Taxonomy (NCBI): domain Bacteria; kingdom Pseudomonadati; phylum Bacteroidota; class Flavobacteriia; order Flavobacteriales; family Flavobacteriaceae; genus Flavobacterium; species Flavobacterium sp. FlaQc-57. The sequence goes on along the minus strand of NZ_JBIPDA010000002.1, from coordinate 1,208,245 downwards.
CAATAATACAATCAAAACTCACGACAATAGAGCTATAAATTTATCCGATTCACTTATTAAAAAACACACTAAACATAAACTTGTTAAACAAAAAAAAGCCTCAATTAAATTGAAGCTTTAAATATTATAGTCAAATTAACCCACAGACCTAATAAACTAATTCACGACTTTTATTCCTTTCGCCAAAAATCTTATTTCCTCTTTTGGCAGTACAATAGCCTCTATCTCCGATTGCGCTTTTTTAGCATCTTTAGCATAATGCTTAAGTTCATCAACAGATGTAACCTCTCTTTCAGCACTTCCCTCTAAAACAACATTTTTGCCCTTTAATGCACTAGGCACAAAAAAGGCATAATCTTTCATCTTTACAAAAAAAGAAGACCCACTATCAGTTTTAAGAGTTACCCAGCATCCTCTTTTACTACAAACATCAGTCACCACACCTTTTATTGCAATATTAGTCACTTTTTTATCATGCGCGAGTTTAGCCTCTAATACCGCAACCGAAATCGCTTTACTTTCAGAGATTTTAGAGATATCAGCCCCATAATAATCACCAACTGCAGCACTACCTTCCGGAAGCCCTTTTTTCTCTACAGCTTCCTGCGAAAATGACTGAGTTGAAATACTTATAAAAACAACAACAGCATATATTAATCGTTTCATATTTTAAATAATTTTATCAAAAATAATATTAAAATATGAAAAAAATTTAAATATCCGTTTTTAACTACACATAAATTAACCGTAACAGATTCTATTTAAAATATTGCCACAAAAAAAGTCCCAATTTTCATTGAGACTTTTTTATATAATTCTTGAATATTACTTCAATTTCTTTTTAATTGCAACTTCATGGTACGCTTCAATAACATCTCTTTCTTCAATATCATTGTAACCTTTAATTTGAATACCACAATCATAACCTTTAGAAACCTCTTTAACATCGTCTTTGAAACGTTTCAATGCTACAAGTTCTCCTGTATGCACAACTACTCCATCTCTAATAACTCTAATTTTAGAACTTCTCATAATTTTACCGTCAGTTACCATACAACCAGCGATTGAACCTACTTTAGAAATTTTGAAAATCTCACGAATTTCAGCAGTTCCAAGAATTTCTTCTTTCATTTCTGGAGCTAACATTCCTTCCATTGCATCTTTCAAGTCATCGATAGCAGCGTAGATAATAGAATAATAACGAATATCGATTTCTTCTTTATCAGCAAGTTGTCTCGCATTTCCAGCAGGACGAACGTTAAATCCAATAATGATCGCATCAGAAGCAGAAGCCAACATAACGTCAGTTTCTGTAATTGCTCCAACACCTTTATGGATAATATTAATTTGAACTTCTTCTGTAGAAAGTTTAGAGAACGAATCTGATAATGCTTCAACAGATCCATCAACGTCTCCTTTAAGGATCACGTTCAATTCTTTAAACTGACCAAGTGCAATACGACGACCAATTTCATCAAGAGTAATATGACGTTGTGTACGTACAGATTGTTCACGCATTAATTGAGAACGTTTAGATGCAATTTGTTTTGCCTCTTTTTCATCTTCAAATACATTGAACTTATCACCTGCAGTAGCTGCACCATCAAGTCCTAATACGGATACCGGAGTCGAAGGACCTGCTTCTTTAACTATATGCCCACGTTCGTCATGCATAGCTTTAATTTTACCATGATGCTTACCTGCCAACATATAATCACCAACTTTTAAAGTTCCGTGTTGAACCAAAATTGTTGATACATATCCTTTTCCTTTATCCAAGAAAGCCTCAACAACTGTTCCTTGAGCCGCTTTATTTGGGTTAGATTTTAAATCTAAGATTTCAGCTTCTAATAAAACTTTCTCTAATAATTCTTTTACACCAGTTCCAACTTTTGCAGAAATATCATGTGACTGAATTTTTCCACCCCAATCTTCAACAAGTAAATTCATACTAGCCAAACGCTCTTTGATTTTCTCAACATTAGCATTTGGTTTATCAATTTTATTGATTGCAAATATAATTGGCACTCCCGCCGCTTGTGCGTGAGAAATTGCTTCTTTTGTTTGTGGCATGATATCATCATCTGCCGCTACAACGATAATAGCGATATCGGTAACTTGAGCTCCACGTGCACGCATCGCGGTAAACGCCTCGTGACCCGGTGTATCTAAGAATGCGATTTTTTGACCGTTATCTAAAGTAACTCCGTATGCTCCAATGTGCTGTGTAATACCTCCAGACTCACCAGCGATAACATTTTCTTTACGAATATAATCCAGTAAAGATGTTTTACCGTGATCGACGTGACCCATTACAGTAACAATCGGCGCTCTAACAACTAAATCCTCTTCTTTATCTTCAACTACCTCAATAGCATCTTCAATATCAACTGTAATAAACTCAACTTCGTAACCAAATTCATCGGCAACAATAGTTAATGTTTCAGCATCTAAACGCTGGTTCATAGTTACCATAATACCTAGAGACATACAAGTTCCAATTACTTTAGTAATCGGCACATCCATCATGATAGCAATTTCACCTACAGTAACAAATTCCGTAACTTTTATAGTTTTACTTCCTTCGTCAATTGCTCTTTGCTCTTCATCAGATTTCTGACGGTGCGTATCTCTTTTATCTCTTCTGTATTTAGCCGCTTTAGATTTTCCACCTTTACCTTGAAGTTTTTCAAGAGTCTCTCTAATTTGGTTTTTTACCTCCTCTTCAGTTGGCTCAACTTTAGCAACAATAGCCGGACGGTTTCCTTTTACAAAACCAGGTCTCGCACTTCTGTTAGCATTAAAACCTCCTCCACCAGTATTTGGTGTAATTTTATTAGGATTTGGAGTTCCTGGCGAATTACCTGTAGCAGGTTTTGGTGCACCTGGAGTTCCTGGTTTAGGAGCAATTCTTTTACGCTTATTTTTGTTAGCGTTATTATTTGCACCTGGAGCTCCTGGTTTATTAGGAGTTATTTTTGGATCTTCTTTCTTTTTCTTAGGCTTATTAAATTGAGATAAGTCAATTGTTTGCCCAGTAAGAGTCGTTCCAGATAATTTTTGATATTGCGTAGTAATTGTTTCTTCAGCAGTTGCAGGATCAGTTGAAACAACTGGTTCTTGTGCCACTTTTGGAGTTTCCACTTTTACTTCTTTTACTTCTTTTTTCTCTGTAATAATAGGTTTTTCTACCTTTTTCTCTTCAGAAACTACAGGAGGAGCAACTGGCTCAGGCTGTACAACTTCTTTTTGAACAGGTTTTTCTGGTTGAGTTGGAGCAACAACTACTTTTGGTTCTTCAGCTTTTACTGGTTCCTCAGAAGGAGTAGAAACAACTGCAGGTTTCTTTGGATTTAAATCAATTTTACCTACTTGAACAGGTCCTGTTACAACAGCTCTCGCTTTTATAATTTCCTGCTGCTTTTGACGTTCTTCGTCTTGTCTGCGTTTGTCTTCAATTTCTTTCTCACGTTCAACACGTAATGCTTCTTTTTCTTTTCTCTTTTCCTCTCCTACCTCTTTAGAAGCTTCCTTATTCCCCTTATCGCCCGCAAATTGGCTTTGTAGGATATTAAATTCGCTATCAGAAATTTTCGCATTTGGATTTGCATCAATAGCAATTCCCTTATCTTTTAGATAATCAACAGCTCTTTCTAACGAAATATTTAATTCCCTTAAAACCTTGTTTATTCTTATTACTCTCTCTTCAGACATATAACCTTTTTATTATTACCTTTTTCGTTGTGTTGTTAGAGCAGATAACTAGCTATCAAACTCTTCTTTTAGTATTTTCATAACATCAAGAATCGTTTCCTCTTCTAAATCTGTTCTTCTTACTAAATCTTCTACTTCTTGCTTTAAGATACTTCTAGCTGTATCTAAACCAATTTTTGCAAATTCTTCAATAACCCAGCCTTCAATTTCATCTGAAAACTCAGTTAATTCAACGTCATCATCTTCACCACTAGCAACATCACCTTCTCTGATAACATCAAGCTCGTAACCTGTTAGCTGACCCGCTAATTTAATATTATGACCACCTCTACCAATTGCTTTAGAAACTTCTTCTAATTTCAAGAAAACTTCAGCTCTTTTATTTTCTTCATCAATTTTAATAGACGAAACTTTAGCAGGGCTTAATGCTCTTGTAATAAACAATTGAATATTGCTTGTATAATTGATTACATCGATATTTTCGTTTCCTAATTCACGAACAATTCCATGAATACGAGAACCTTTCATACCAACACAAGCTCCAACAGGATCAATTCTATCATCATAAGAATCTACCGCTACTTTTGCTTTTTCACCAGGAATACGCACTACATTTTTAACTGTAATCAATCCGTCGAACACTTCAGGAATTTCTTGTTCAAATAATTTCTCTAAAAACTTCTCAGAAGTTCTAGACATAATAATTTGAGGTTTATTTCCTTTTAATTCAACGCTTTCAATAATTCCACGAACATTATCCCCTTTACGGAAAAAGTCAGACGGAATTTGTTTTTCTTTCGGAAGTACAATTTCGTTCCCTTCGTCATCAACCAAGATAACTACTCTAGGACGCACATGGTGTACTTCTGCAGTATAGATATCACCGATAATATCTTTAAATTGCTTGTAAAGATTTGTATTATCGTGTTCGTGAATTTTAGATATTAAGTTTTGGCGTAAAGCCAAAATAGCTCTTCTACCAAGATCGATTAATTTCACCTCTTCAGAAACCTCTTCACCAATTTCAAAATCAGCTTCAATCATTCTTGCTTCGGTCAAAGTAATCTCTTCGTTTTCAAAATCAAGATCTTCGTCAGCAACAATTACTCTTCTTCTCCATATCTCCATATCTCCCTTATCAGGATTAATAATGATATCGAAATTATCATCAGAACCGTATTTTTTCTTTAATGCATTTCTAAACACGTCCTCTAAAATTGCCATAAGCGTTACACGATCAATAAGTTTATTATCTTTAAACTCTGAGAATGAATCGATTAATGCTAAATTTTCCATGCGAATTCTTTAATTAAAATGTTACTGTAACAATTGCCTCTTTAATTTCTGTATAAGGTATTTGTTGCTCTTTTTGAACTGTTTCTTTTCCTTTTCCTACTTTTTTCGGTTCTCTTGCTTTCCAAGACAAAATTATGAAAACATCGTTAGCTTCCACCAATTCTGCTTCAATTTTTTCAGTATTTGTAGTAACAATCAATGTTCTACCAATATTTTTAATGTATTGTCTTGTCATTTTCAAAGGTGATCCTACTCCAACCGATGCTACTTCAAGCGAAAAATCCTGCTCTTCACGATCCAGATTATTCTCGACTGCACGACTAACGTCAATACAATCCTGTAACGCCACTCCATTATCACCATCTAAACCAACACTAATCTTAAAAGAATCTGATATCGCCAGATCAATCAAAAATATTGATGGCTTATCCAGAAGGGCTTCTGTAATTAATCCGTTTACTTTTTCTTTAAATGTCATAATTTTATAAAAAGAGGGGACACTTAGTCCCCTCATTATTTAGATTTTAATAAATAACGGTGCAAATATAGTGTTTTTTTTATAAATCAAAATAAATAGATTGCTCTAAAAATATTTCTTATCTTTATGATAGCATTAAAATTACAGATTTTCACATTATTTAACCCCTTAAAAACTATGAAACGAATTTTAGTACCTACCGACTTCTCTGAACATGCCGAAGATGCTTTAAAAGCTGCAAGTCAAATTGCAAAGAAAAACAACTCCGAAATTATCATCTTACACATGCTGGAACTACCCAGCCAAATGAACGATGCAGTTCTTGGCGGCGCAAGCATTCCGGAGACTATGCTTTTCATGAAAAAAGCCAACGAAATGCTGGATGAAGTCGCCTCAAGATCTTATCTAGACGGAATTTCAATCACAGAAATCGTAAAAATGGACAAGCCAATTCACGGCATCACCCAGGTCAGCAAAGACTACAACATAGACTTAATTGTAATGGGATCACATGGATCTTCAGGAGTCGAAGAATTACTTATTGGCTCTAATACAGAAAAAGTTGTTCGCAATTCTGAAATTCCTGTACTAGTAATCAAAAAAAATATCTCAAATTTTAATGCCGAAAATATTGTTTTTGCTTCAGATTTTTCAGCAGAAGCAAAAAAACCTTTCGAAAAACTCCTAAACTTCAGCAAAGCTTTTAATTCAAAAATCCATTTAGTTACCATTTGCACACCAAACAGTTTTAAACCGACACACGAAATTGAAAAAGCCATAAATAATTTTGTATCTGATTTTAACATAACAAATTATTCAACTCAAATCTATAACGACACCAATATCGAAAAAGGAATTATCAATTTCTCCAACAGCATAAACGCTGATATCATTGGTATGTGCACACATGGAAGAACTGGTTTCGCACACTTTTTTAACGGAAGCATTAGCGAAGGACTGGTTAATCACGCTGTTAAACCCGTTATCACTTTCAAAATTTAAAAAACTCACTATTTATTATCACATAAAAAAAGCCTCTCAATTGAGAGGCTTTTTATGTTGGTCTACAAGGACTCGAACCTTGAAAGACTGCACCAAAAACAGTTGTGTTACCATTACACCATAGACCAATAAAGCGTTTAAGCGAGCGCAAATTTAAAGCTTTTTTTTATTTACGCAAATTTAATTTAAAAATAATAAAAAAGCCTCTCAATTGAGAGGCTTTTATGTTGGTCTACAAGGACTCGAACCTTGAAAGACTGCACCAAAAACAGTTGTGTTACCATTACACCATAGACCAGCGTTGCTGTTAAGCGAGTGCAAATTTAAAGCTTTTTTTAGTTTGCGCAAACTTTTTAGCAAAAAAAACTCATTTTTTTTTCATTTTTTTTCTTTCAAATCCATAACATTCACACAACCATTTAACAAACAATACATTATCACCAGCAAATACTTTTTTAGAATTTTATGTTAATGCACTTCTCTTTAAACAAAAAAACATTTTCTTTGTAGGATAGAAAACATACAAAATTATAACACCTAAATATGGCACAATTCAATTTCAATAAATGGAATACAATTATTGGTTGGTTTGCATTTGCAATCGCTTTAATTACCTATACATTAACTGTTGAACCTACTATGAGCTTTTGGGATTGTGGCGAATACATTGCCACAGCCGCCAAACTAGAAGTTGGACACCCTCCCGGAGCTCCTTTATTCCAAATGATGGGCGCTTTCTTTGCTATGTTCGCTACAGATGATCAACATGTAGCTTTAATGGTTAACATGATGTCTGTTTTCTCAAGTGCATTTACCATTCTGTTTTTATTTTGGTCTTCGTCTATGATTTTAAAAAAAATTGTAGCTCGATTCTCTGAAATCAACCAAAATAATTCAATTGTTATTTTAGGAAGCTCTTTTGTAGGAGCTCTTGCTTACACGTTCTCAGATAGTTTTTGGTTCAATGCTGTTGAAGCTGAAGTTTATGCAATGGCTTCTTTATTAATTGCATTACTTTTTTGGCTTGGTCTTCGTTGGGAACAAGACATGGACAAACCTAAAGGAAACAAATGGTTATTACTTATTTCTCTTGTTGTTGGACTTTCATTTGGAGTTCACTTCATGGCTTTACTAACCATTCCTTCAATAGGTTTTCTTTACTACTTTAAACATTACGAGAAAGTCACAATTAAAAACTTTCTTATTGCCAATGTAATAGTAATTGGTATTTTATTATTTATTTTCAAGCTACTTTTACCACTAACTATGGAAGCGTTTGCTGATACTGAGGTTTTCATGGTAAACAGCTTTGGACTTCCGTTTAACTCAGGAACTCTCTTTGTTGCATTAGTTTTAATTGCTTTCTTTTATTTTGGATTAAAATACACAAAGCAAAAAGGGTTAATTTTTTACAACACCATAATCCTTTGTATTTTATTTATATTCATTGGTTTCTCAACCTGGATGATGCTGCCTGTTCGTGCTAATGCCAACACTGTAATTAACGAAAACAAACCATCTGATGCTGCCGAGGTATTAGCCTACTATAATCGTGAGCAATATGGTGTAAATCCATTATTCTACGGACCTCAATACACAGAAGTTTTCGCAGGTCTTGATGCAAAAAACCCATATTCAGACAAAAAACCTAACTACGAAAGAGATTATAAAACTGGTAAATATATTATTACCAACAATTATAAAAACGCAAATCAGAACAGTGACGACAATCAAAAGACAATTCTACCAAGAATGTGGAGCACTGAAACTGGACATATTCAGAACTACATCAGCTTTACGAATCCTCCTAAATTTAAAATAAATCCTAATTATGATTACGAGCAAGATTTAGGAAAATACGGAATTGACGCAAGCCAGCTTAGCGAAGAAGAATACAATAAAGCAACCGCACAATTGCGCAATGAGGTTGAAAAAACAATTTCTGAATTCAAAAATGCGTATGCTCAAAAGCAAATTGATAACGAAGGATATGTTAAATTCCTAAAAAGCTATGGTGAGTATTTAATCATTGAAAAACCGTCTGCTGTAGATAACTTCAGCTTTATGTTCGAATATCAATTTGGATATATGTATTGGAGATATTTAATGTGGAATTTTGTCGGACGCCAAAGTGACGTTCAGGGAAAATACGATAATCTGGATGGAAACTGGATTAGCGGTATCAAAGCTCTTGATTCTTTACACCTTGGACCTCAAGACAACTTGCCTTCTGATGTTTTAAACAACAAAGGACGAAATGTTTACTTTTTCCTTCCTTTTATCTTAGGATTAATTGGTATAATGTATCACGCAAACAAAGATCTTAAAAGCTTTTACGTTCTTTTAGCCTTGTTTTTATTTACTGGAATTGCATTAAAAATATACCTAAACGAAAGACCTTTTGAACCTCGTGAAAGAGATTACGCTCTTGTGGGCTCTTTTTATGTATTTGCAATCTGGATAGGTTTTGGAGTATATTCTCTCTACGAAAGTATTCAGAAATATATCGCTCCAAAAATTGCTGGTCCAATTGTTATTGCCGGAAGTTTATTAGCCGCGCCAATTTTAATGGCTTCTCAAAATTGGGATGATCACGACAGATCAGGAAGATATACTGCAGTTGCAATGGCTAAAGCTTACTTGAACTCTTGCGACAAAAATGCCATTTTATTTACTATTGGTGACAATGATACCTTCCCTCTATGGTACGCCCAGGAAATTGAACACATTAGAACCGATGTTAAAATTGTAAATACAAGTTTAGTAAATACAGACTGGTATATTGATCAAATGAAAGCAAAAGCATACGAATCTGATCCGTTACCGATATCATTTACACATGATGAATATGTAGGAGACAAACTTGACTATGTAGCTTATATTCAAAAAATAGACACGCGTTGGAACATTAAAGACTTAATTGACTTTATTAAAAATCCAAAATCAACTGTCGGTTTACAAAACGGACAAACGATTCACTTTTATCCAACAAATAAAATCAGAGTTCCTGTTGATAAAGATGTAATCATAAAAAACAAAGTTGTTAATCCTAAATACAACGATTCAATTGTTCAGTATATGGATATCGACATAAAAGGAAGCGCGTTATACAAAAACCGCTTAATAATGCTAGATATTTTAGCTAATAACAATTGGAAAAGACCAATTTACTTTAGTGGAGGAGCCTTTGATGATGAAGATTATTTATGGCTAAAAGACTATCTTCAATTAGACGGAATGGTTTACAAATTGGTTCCAATTAAGAATACACCTTCAAAAGATGGCGGACCAATGGACATGGGACAAATTGATGCCGATAAAATGTACAACATTGTAATGAAATGGGATTGGGGCAACAGCGAAAGTGATAAAATTTACCACGATCCTGAAACAAGAAGAAACAGTATTACTTATCGCACGAATTTATCGCGTTTAATGAACCAACTTATTGCCGAAGGTAAAATCGACAAAGCTAAAAACATTATCAATTTAGCAATGACAAAAATGCCTCTAGACAAATTTGGCTACTATTCTTTAGTTGAACCTTTTGCAGGAGGATACTACAAAGTTGGAGAAACCGCAAAAGCACATGATTTGTTAAATAAATTAGTTCAGAAATACAAAGAAGAATTAAACTATTATGCAACATTAACACCTGGCGATCAAACTGATTTAGCTATCGATATTATCACTGATATTGAGCGTTACAGAAGTTTATTGCAAGTTATGCAAGAAAACAAAGACACTGCTTTCTACGAAAAACACAAAGTAACTTTTAATACTTATGTAAATGTTTTCGAACGTTTTGGTAGAGAAAAAGAATAATATACGAAAAATATAGTAATTAAAAAAATGCAGCGCTGTTTGATTTATAGCGCTGCATTTTTTAATTTTACATATCTGTAAATCAAATCAAAATGAGCTTTTACTGGGTAAAAACAAATTCATTCATAAAAAGGGTATTTTCTAAATATTGCTGGGACATCCCAAACAATGAAAAGAAAATATACCTAACCTTTGATGATGGCCCTACTCCAGAAATTACAGATTGGGTTTTATCTGAGTTAAAAAAATTTGATGCAAAAGCCACTTTCTTTTGTATTGGAAAAAACATTAAAGCTAATTTATCCTTATTCGAAAAATTAATTACTGAAGGACATTCTATAGGAAACCATACCATGAATCATGTTAATGGATGGAAAAGCCATACTAATGATTACATTGAGAATGTTCAAAATTGCGCAGCCGTTTTAGAAGAAGAAAAAACATGCAACCTTTTGTTTCGTCCACCTTATGGAAAAATCAAAAAAGCGCAATCTAAAATTCTACGTAAACTAGGATATAAAATTGTTATGTGGGATGTTTTGAGCGCAGATTTCGATCAATCTATCACTCCGGAAAAATGTCTTGAAAATGTGACTAAAAATGTAAAATCAGGAAGTGTAATAGTATTTCATGACAGCATAAAGGCTTCGCCAAATTTAAAATTTGCGCTACCTAAAACCTTACATTTTTTAAAAGAAAATGGGTATAAGTTTGACATCATTCATTAAATGACATCCTTAAAAAGAGTATCCTATAAGTTACTAAACTGCTCCTGGACAATTCCTATAATTGTATTAGCATCAAGTTCCCCTGATTGCCTCCAGATCATTTGTCCTTCTTTATAAATCATTAAAGTCGGAAGCCCTTTAATACGAAGCGCTTCTGCCAATTCCTGATTTTTATCCACATCAATTTTGATGACTTTGGCTTTGTCGCCTAGTGCAGCCGCAACATCCTTAATAACGGGATGCATTGATACAGATGATTCGTTCCAATCGGTGTAAAAATCAATTAACACTGGAACTTGAGCATTTATAAGTTCTCCAAATTTTGACATAAAACCAAAAATTTAATTCTTTTAATCTTTTAAAAAGAGATAATTATATACAAATGTAGCATTTTTAACGAATTAAGCCACACTGTTGCCTTTTTTTAGTTCAATGACTGTTATTTCAGGCATAATACCAACTCTCCCCGGGTACGCATGAAAACCAAATCCGCGGTTAACATATACATATCGTCCTACATTTTCATATAGTCCGGCCCATTGTTTGTAAATATATTGTGCTAAACTCCATTTAAAATATCCCGGAATTTCTATTCCAAATTGCATGCCATGTGTATGACCTGCCAATGTTAAATGAAAGTTTTTAGGATGATTTTTAATTTCATACTCCCAATGACTCGGATCATGACTCATTAATACTTTAAAATCGTCTTGATGCACGTGTTGAGAAGCTTTGTTTAAATCTCCTGCTTTTTTAAAATTATGACCCCAATTTTCAACTCCAATTAAAGCGATTTTATCATCACCTTTTTGAATATAAGTATGCTCGTTTAACATAAGATTAAATCCTATTTGACCATACAGATTTTTTATCGCAGCAAAGTTTTCATCTTTCTCTTTTTCTGAAGGCCAAGTAACATATTCGCCATAATCATGATTTCCTAAAACAGAAAACTTTCCGTATTTATACTCTTTAATTCTATTAAAAGTTGCTATCCACGGGTGCATTTCTTTAGCATGAGTATTTACAATATCTCCAGTAAACAAAATCATGTCTGCTTCTTGCTCGTTAATTAAATCGATCGCGTAGTTTATCTTTTCAGGATTATCAAAACTTCCACTATGGACGTCTGAAATTTGAGTGATTTTAAAACCATCAAAAGCATCGGGCAAATCAGGAAAAAATACGGTTTGCTTGATAACTTTAAAATTATATTTTCCTTCAAATATTCCATAAATCAATGATAAAAAAGGAATTGCAGCCAAACCTAAAGCAATCTGACTAACAAATTTTCGTCTTTCCGGCATCATTTCTTTCCTAGGAGCATTATAAATAAAATAATTTAAAATACTTGCTCCAACTCTAAAAATATCTTCTCCAAACAAGGCAAGAGTCATTACAATTTTAGGAACATAAACCAATAACATCAAACCTGTCGTAAACATAAACTGCTTAGTCTGTCCAACAGAGCGATCTACTTGCGAAAAAGAATATATAATGAAAATTAAGATTAGTAAACTTACAACCTGATAGCTAACCAAAACCCATCTTAATTTAATTAAGGTACGAAAGGCTTGATAAGAATAGAACTCAATAAATAAAAAAAGAGCACATAGAATTACAAAACGAATGATCATTAGTTATAGTTTTAAGCAAAGTAACAAAGAATGAAAATTCTATTGCTTTCTATTATCAAAAATTTAACTCAAATAATAACAAAAAGCTGATAGATTTCTCTACCAGCTTTTTCTCTACCAAATTTTTTAAAACCTTTTAATCCACAACAATGTTTACGTGTGTAAACTATGTTGTTTTATTTTTGAGCTTTTGCTGCCTCTGGTTTAGCTGCTTCGGCTTTTTTAGCTTTTTTGTCCGCTTTTTTGTCTTTTTTAGGAGCTTTTGCTTCTTTTGCCGGAGTTGTTTGAGCTGGAGTTGTTTGAGCATTTACCATTGCAGTTGTTCCTAAAATAGCCACTGCTAACATTACTAATTTTTTCATGATTGTAGTTTTATGATTGTTATTATTTCATTTATTATACCTCAAAGATATAATCACTAAATGAAGATTAAATGAAGATTGAACTACCCGAGAAAAATTAACTTTTAATTATGTTTTACAGCTTCAGGAAATAAAAGTGTAAATGTGGTTCCTTCATTTATTTGAGATGTTACTCTAATTTCAATATGATGAAAAGAGGCAATACTCTCTGCAATAGCAAGCCCTAAACCCTGACCATCTTGCTCTGAACTTATTCTTGCGAACCGATTAAATATATTTTCAATTTGAGAAGCAGTCATTCCAATTCCTGAATCTGCTATAGATATAAAATAATGATTATCCAGAAAACCATCTTCTATCACAATACTTCCTTTAGGTTTATTGTATTTTATAGCATTGGTTACTAAATTATAAATAAGAATGTGCATTAAAGTTTTGTTTCCTGTAAAAACATAATCATGCTGCATATTGTTACAGAACTGAATATCCCGATCCTCAATTCTGTCCTCCAAATCTTCGTGCAGATCTGCAATAAGCTCATGAAAATTCACACTCTCATTTGCCTCGTACTGATTATTTTCGATTCTTGAAATCAATAATAAATTATTAATGATCTTCTTCAACATATCTAATGTTCTCAGAGATCCTGCAATTTTATCAAAAGCATTATCATCTAAAGAATCATTTTGGAGTAAGTTCTCAAACTTATTTTTAAGCAAAGCTATTGGTGTTAACAATTCATGAGAAACATTGGAAATAAATTGTTTTTCTTTTTTAAAAAGCTCTGAAATACGATCCATCATTTGATTTAAAACAGAATCAAGCTCTCTAAAATCCCTAGATCTTGCCTTTATTGGCGTATGATCAAAAGCTTCAGGTTCGTTGACGCGCCTTATTTTGGTATCAATAATTTTATAAAAAGGTTTCAGCAAATATTCAATATAAAAAGTATCTGCCAAAAAAGTAATCAACAAGATAACAACAAAAACAATTATTATAAAAAACCGAATAATAAAAGTAAGATCTTTTACTTCGCCTAGACTACTTCCTATTTCTAATTGATAACCTTGATTGTCGAACACAAAATGATATTGAAGGATTCTATATTCATTTTCTTCACCTTCGATAATTCGATATTCATTTGTAAAGACTGCTTTCTTTTGATCAGACTTTATTGGCGATTTTGAAAGTACCAAAAATTCGCTGTGCAGTGTTGAGAATTGCGAATAGGTTTCAGTCGAATCACTTGAATTTTCGATAAAATCATTGATTTCATTTCGATCTAAATGTTCAATGAATTTTTGTTTTTTCTCCAGTAATCCATTATTAATGTGTCGATAAACAACATTTTCGACCAAAATTGGCAGCATCAGCCACAAAATCAAAATGACAAGCAATCGTGTCAATGCATTAAAAATAGCCAACTGATGTTTTATCTTCACAATACTCTATTTATTCATTTATACGATAACCAACATTTCTTACGGTTTCAAACCAATCGATAGCAGTATGTTTATCTAATTTTTTTCGAAGATTTCGAACATGAACATCTATAAAATTAGAATCTGAATTGACCTCCAGAATATCTCCCCAAATATGCTCCGTCAATTGCAAACGGGTAATTACCCGATTTTTATTTAAAACCAAATATTGAAAAATATCAAACTCTTTTTTAGTCAAACTAATGGGTATTTCACTATAACTTACTTTATAATCCTGAAGTTGGAGCAAAAATCCGTGTATGCTTAAATTATTCAAAGTAAAACCATGAATCCTGCGTATAACCGCAAATAATCTGGCACTTAGCTCTGTCAAAGCAAAAGGCTTGGTTAAATAATCATCTGCGCCCAAATGCAGCCCGTTTATCCTGTCATCTAATTCACCTCTTGCTGTTAACACAATAACAGCCATTTTTGATTTGGTTTTTCGAACAGTTTTTAAAACATCAAAACCATCTCCGTCAGGTAAACCAAGATCAAGCAACATTGCATCAAAATCATTACTATTCACCTCCTCCAGAGCGTCATTACAATTATGGGCAATTTTACACACATAACCTGCATTACACAAAAAATCATAAACCTCTACAGCAAGCTCCTTATTATCTTCAACAATCAAAATATTCATAACACAATGTTTAAGCGCAACTAAATTTAAGCAATTATAAAAAATCTCGTTGCTTATTATTAAAAAATTAACGAACCAAAAAAAAGCTGATAAATTTCTTTACCAGCTTTCTCCAACCGCATTCTCCATAACCATTACTTCTGTTTTACTTCCCTTATAATTCTTTGAAAACAAAACAAAAACAATTCTTATTTCATTTTAGTTGTTTCTGCTTTTGGAGCTTCACTTTTTGCTGATTTTGTTTTTTTATCAGCTTTGTTTTTATGGTGTTTTGTTGCTTTAACCTCTTTCGCAGGTGCTGCCTGAGTTGGAGTTGTTTGAGCACTTACCATTGCACTTGTTCCTAAAACTGCTGCTAATACTATAAATAAATTTCTCATGATTTCTAATTTTTAAATGATTAACCTTTTACTTTACAATAACCTCTTTTCTTATTTTGCTTTTGGAGTTTCTGCTTTTGGAGCTTCTGACTTCATTTTTTTATCAGCTTTATTTTTATGGTGTTTAGCTGCTTTAACCTCTTTTGCAGGAGTTGCTTGAGTTGGAGTTGTTTGAGCACTTACCATTGCACTTGTTCCTAAAACTGCTACTAATAACATTACTAGATTTTTCATAACTTTAAATTTTAATTGATTATTTTTTTATATTCTTTTAATACACTCTTATTTTATTTTTTAGCTTTTGCTGCTTCTGCTTTTGGAGCTACTGTTTTTTCTGATTTTGCTTTTTTATCAGATTTTTTTGGGTGTTTTGTAGTTTTAACTTCTTTTGCAGGAGTCGCTTTTACTTCTTTAATAGGAACTGGTTTAATTCCTTTGGCAGGAAATGCACTTACCATGACACTTGTTCCTAAAACTGCTACTAATAACATCAATAAATTTCTCATGATTTCTAAGTTTTTATTTTTAATACCTTTTATTTTATAGATCAAATTTACCCCTGTAATATGAAGACAAAATGAAGAAAACCTCCAACTTAAATATTTTAACTAGACATTAACTATTTACCGTTTTAAACCATCCAAATTATATAAGTTTCATTTAATAAGTAGACTCACTGTATTATCTCTCCATCAAAATGAACTCATATAACTGATTTGGTAGAAAAAAAATCTGGTTAGTTTAATTTTTAAGAACCCAATTGTTTATTTTTACAGACTAATATTTTTTTTATGTCAACTCAAAAACGTCTTTTTCTTCTCGATGCTTACGCATTAATTTTTCGTGGTTATTATGCCTTTATAAAAAACCCGCGAATTAATTCTAAAGGAATGGACACATCAGCGATTATGGGTTTCATGAATTCGCTTTTAGACGTTATTAAACGTGAAAAACCAGATCATTTGGCAGTTGCTTTTGATAAAGGAGGAAGCCAATTGCGTAACGAAATTTTCCCAGAATATAAAGCAAACCGCGACGTAACGCCAGACGCTATAAAAATAGCCGTACCTTATATACAAGAACTTTTAAAAGCCATGCACATTCCGATTATTGAAGTGTCAGGTTTTGAAGCCGATGATTTAATTGGAACTATTGCCAAACAAGCCGAAAAAGAGAATTACAAAGTTTTTATGGTAACTCCTGATAAGGATTTTGCACAATTGGTTTCAGAAAACATCTTCATGTACAAGCCCGCTCGTATGGGTAATGGAATTGAAATTTGGGGAGTTCCTGAAGTTTTAGCAAAATTCGAAATTGAGCGCCCTGAACAAGTAATCGATTTTCTTGGAATGATGGGAGATGCTGCCGATAACATTCCAGGACTTCCGGGAGTTGGTGAAGTAACCGCTAAGAAGCTTCTTAAAGAATTTGGTACAATGGAAAACCTTTTGGCCAATACTGATAAGTTGAAAGGAAAAATGAAAGAAAACATAGAGGCTAATAAAGAGAAAGGTTTACTTTCTAAAACATTAGCAACTATATTATTAGATTGTCCAGTTACCTTTAATGAAAGCGATTACGAATTAACACGTCCTGATATCGAGAAAACTGATGCTATTTTTAATGAATTAGAATTCAGAAGAATGGCTGAGCAGTTTGACAATCTGTTTAAAACAGGAAGCACAAACGAAACAACAAACGAACCACAAGCTTCTGACGCGAAATTATACAAAAAACCACAAGCCAGAAACGAGGAACAATTTGATCTTTTTGGAGGTGGAACTACAGAAGAAGATACAGAAACACCAAGAACTTCGTTTTACAATACTTTAGAAAACACACCTCACTCCTACCAAGCTATTCAAGGAGATTTAGGAATAAAATTACTTTTACAAAATTTACAGAACCAAACTTCTGTATGTTTTGACACTGAAACTACCGGCTTAGATGCTTTGCACGCTGAATTAGTCGGAATAGCACTTTCTTACGAAAAAGGGAAAGCATTTTACGTTCCGTTTCCAGAAAATCAAGAAGAAGCTCAGATTTTAATCGAAAAGTTTAGACCGTTTTTTGAAAATGAAAACATCGAAAAAATAGGTCAGAATTTAAAATACGATTTAAAAATACTTTCTAATTATGGTATTACTGTAAAAGGAAAACTTTTTGACACTATGATTGCGCATTATTTAATTAATCCAGATATGCGTCATAATATGGATATTTTATCTGAAACGTATTTAAAATATGCTCCAAAACCAATTGAAGATTTAATTGGCAAAAAAGGAAAAAATCAAATTACAATGCGCGATGTGGCGCTCGAAGATATCAAAGAATATGCTGCTGAAGATGCAGATATTACTTTGCAATTGAAAGAAATCTTTACAACTGAATTAGACAAAACTGAAACGAAAAAGTTATTTGACGAAATCGAAATTCCATTAGTAAGCGTTTTAGCCGCTATGGAGACAGAAGGAATCCGTTTGGATGTTGAGTTCTTAAACGCCATGTCTAAAGAAATGGATGTTGAGATTAAATCTTTAGAACAGCAAATTTATGAAACCGCAGGCGAGAAATTCAATTTGGCTTCTCCAAAACAATTAGGAGATGTTTTATTTGATAAAATGAAAATTGGCGGAGCAAAACAAAAGAAAACTAAAACTGGTCAATATGCGACTGGCGAAGAAGTTTTAACTTATTTGGCGAATGACAACCCAATTGTAAAACAAATTCTGGATTGGCGCCAAATGGTAAAATTACAATCTACTTACATTTTGGCTTTGCCGGAACAAGTAGACAAAAAAACACAACGTGTTCATACCGATTATATGCAAACTGTTGCTGCAACAGGACGTTTGAGTTCTAACAACCCTAACTTGCAAAATATTCCGATTCGTACCGAAAGAGGTCGTCAGATTCGTAAAGCTTTTGTTGCACGTGACGAAAACCACACTTTAATCTCTGCCGATTACTCGCAAATAGAATTAAGAATTATTGCGGCTTTGAGTGGAGAAGAAAATATGATTGCGGCTTTCAAAAACGGAGAAGACATTCATAAAGCAACCGCCGCAAAAGTTTTTGACGTTCCTTTGGATGAAGTATCACGTGAACAAAGAAGCAATGCCAAAACGGTAAACTTCGGAATTATATATGGCGTTTCTGCTTTTGGATTAAGCAACCAAACTTCATTATCCCGTAGTGAAAGTGCTGCATTGATTGAAGCTTATTACAAAACTTACCCAAGATTAAAATCATACATTCAGGAGCAAATAGAATTTGCACGCGAAAAAGGATATGTACAAACTATTTTAGGTCGTCGTCGTTATTTAAAAGACATCAACTCAGCAAATGCTGTAGTTAGAAGCGCTGCCGAACGAAATGCTGTAAATGCACCAATTCAAGGAAGCGCTGCCGATGTCATTAAAATCGCGATGATCAACATTCATAAAAAACTAAAAGAAGAAAACTGGAAATCTAAAATGCTACTTCAGGTTCATGATGAGCTTGTGTTTGATGTACACAACGACGAATTAGAAAAAATTCAGCCTATGATTAAACACGAAATGGAAAATGCTTTTATAATGAGTGTTCCTTTAGATGTTGAACTTGGTTTAGGAAAAGATTGGTTGGAAGCGCATTAATAAAGTTTAGAATTCTAAATCAAAAATACAATCTTGTCATTTCGACGAAGGAGAAATCACACCAGAAACTCCACAATCAGAATCGTCAATCTTTGTCGAATCCCGAGCGTGATTTCTCCTTCGTCGAAATGACAAGATTGTATAAAAAAAGACTACCCCGAAGGATAGTCTTTTTTTATACAATATTAAATCTTATTTCTTTCTTGTTGATTCTCTTTCTTTCAACTTCGTCTTAATAACGATAGTTTCATAATCCGAAGTTTCTTCTTCAGATTCTTCCAGACGTTTTATCAATTGTCTGGCAGCAACTTCTCCAATTTCAATTCCGTGCTGACTTACTGTTGTTAAACTTGGCGATAAACGTCTTGAGGCTAAAATTCCGTCAGCAAAACCAATAATCGAAATATCTTCTGGAACTCTGTATCCTTTTTTCAAACTTACTCTCAAAGCTGCAACCGAATCATTTTCGTCTAAGGCAAAAATGGCATCAATTTTATTATCAAAAATGGCATCAATTTTAGCTTTCATGTCTTCTTCAGAATCGGTACGAAGAATAATCTTTTCGTTTACCGGAATATTATTATCTGCTAAAGCTTTCAAATATCCATCAGCTCTTAATTTTCCAACACTTAAATTATCTACTGAAGAAATTAAGGCAATATTTTTACATCCTAAATTGATTAAATGTTGAGTCGAGTTTAAAGCCGAATCAAAATCATCTACAACAACTTTGTCACATTCTACTTCATCTGCAATACGATCAAACATAACGATTGGCGTACCATCATTAATAATAGCAGAGAAATGACTGTAATCTTGTAATTTTTGAGCTTCTTCAGAAACCGAAAGAATAAATCCGTCAATTGTTCCGTTGCTCAACATTTCAAGTGTATGAATTTCTTTTTCTAAAGATTCGTTCGAAATACACGTTATTACATTATATCCTTTTTTATCGGCTACCTTTTCGATACCACTAAAAACCTTAGCAAAAAAGGAGTTCAATATATTAGGTATAATTACACCAATTGTTTTGGTTTTACGATTCTTTAAATTCAGACCAATAACATTTGGTTTATAATTTTTGAGTTTGGCATACTCCTTAATCTTCACCTTCGTTTGCTCACTAATTTCGGGGCTATCATTTAATGCCTTAGACACCGTAGATACAGAAACACCAAGTTCTTTCGCAATTTGTTTTAGAGTTGCTTTAGCTTTCATTTAAAAATAATTTTGTGTAATTAATACAAATATAGTAGAATTACCGATAATAAAACAAAAAACACACATTCCTATTTAAAATTCTAAAGCCTTTTTTAAAATAAATTTAAAAAACATCCTTTTTCTAAAACCGCACGTCTTAAAATTTCGTTAATACCTTAATACATGTTATTAACCTTTTAAAAGACCTTGATTATGAAAAACGAAGTTAAAATTCATGAAGTTGACCCTTCATTGAATAACAGAAGGAGCTTTCTTAAGCTCAGCGGCTTAACACTAGTTAGTGCAGGTTTGGTTTTGGCTGGCTGCAGCGACAATAATGATGACAATGACATGCAGGACAATACCCTGCCCGGAATAAAGAATGGTGTATTTGATTTAGGATCTGGAGATTTTGGCGTATTAACATATGCGTATGCTTTAGAACAATTAGAAGCTGATTTTTACACCAAAGTTGTAAATGCTTCAAGCTTCAATGCCACTTTTAATCCTATTGAACGTCAGGTTTTAACTGATTTGTATCATCATGAAGTAATTCACAGAGATTTTTTTAAAGCTGCTTTAACCGGAGCACTCCCTGACCCAAGCACACAATTGCTTCCCTCCTTAGCATTCAATTATGGATCTCTGAATTTCAACAGTCGTACTGAAGTTCTTGCTACTGCAAAAGCACTTGAAGACACAGGCGTTGCCGCTTACAACGGAGCAGGAAAACTAATCAAGAGTCCGGACTATTTACTACTAGCTGGAAAAATTGTTTCAGTCGAAGCAAGACACGCATCAGCTATTAGAAGCTTAATTAATCCAAATTCTAAGGATTTTGCCGGCGATGATATCGTGAGCGTATCAACTGGTTTAGATGTAGCAAAAGACCCTTCTAAAATTTTACCAATTGCAGGAGGCTTTATTACTACAAAATTTACTGCCAAATATTTACCTTAATCCTAACCAGCTAAAACTTAGAAATTATGAATATTTTAAAATTTATAGAAACATTTACTGATGACAGCTTAATGAGAAGCACTGGATCAAGAAGAGACAGTTTTAATCAGTTTGGAAACATTGGAAAAACATTGGCATATGCATCAATTCCATTCGGATTATCCGCTATGGCAAATAAAGCATTTGCAAAAGATATTACTGCAACGCCAGCAACACCTATTGGAGCCTTGCAATTTGCCTTGACCTTAGAATATCTGGAAAACGAATTTTACGCCATGGCATTAGATTCCGGCGTAATTCCGGCATCAGAAAACGGAGGTCGGGATTTAAAAGTTTTTCAACAAATTGCAGCGCACGAGTCAAGTCATGTTAAATTTTTGATTGCAGGACTAGGTGGAAACGCAAGTGCAAACTTCGTTCCCAAACCCACTTTTGACTTTACTGTTGGAGGAGCTTTTGACCCGTTTCACGACTATCCTACTTTTTTAGCACTAGCGCAAGCTTTTGAAGATACCGGAGTAAGAGCTTACAAAGGTCAAGCCGCAAACTTAATTACTACACCAGATTTATTAACAGCCGCGCTGCAAATTCACTCTGTAGAAGCCCGTCATGCATCTGAAGTTCGACGCTTACGCGGATTAAAAGGATGGATTTCAAATGATGAAAGAGGTGCAGGAATGCCATCAGCCACTCAAGCTGTATACAATGGCGAGGGAGTAACTGTACAAGCAGGATTTAATACTGCTGCTGCATTTGGAGCAACTGCAGGATCAGAATCTTACGATGAGCCACTTACAACACAACAAGTTGTAGATATTGCAAATTTATTTATTGTTTAGCACAAATAATTTTAAATATTAAACCACCTTCGCGTTATTGTGAAGGTGGTTTTTTTTTATTGTTTTAAATATAAAACTGATAGCCTGATTTTCAGTATATAAAATATTCTTTTCAGGTATTTGGTTTTAAAATAATTAATTGTACTTTTGCATCCCCTTTATTGGGGATGGAATGTTTAATTAAAATAATATTATGGACGCATTAAGCTACAAAACAGTTTCAGCTAGCAAAGCCACTGTAACTAAAGAGTGGATTGTTGTTGACGCTGAAGGTCACAACTTAGGACGTCTTGCTTCAAAGGTTGCGATGATCTTAAGAGGTAAGTACAAGCCAAGTTACACACCACACGTTGACTGTGGAGATAACGTAATTGTTATCAACTCAGAAAAAATTAACCTTACAGGTAGAAAAATGGATGACAAAGTTTACGTACGTCATACAGGTTACCCAGGAGGACAAAGAACTTTAACTGCTAAAGTATTGCAATCAAAAAACCCTGCATTACTAGTAGAAAAAGCTGTAAAAGGAATGTTACCTAAAAACAAATTAGGATCAGAACTTTTTAGAAATCTAAATGTTGTTGTAGGATCTGAGCACAAACAAGGAGCTCAAAAACCTAGAACTGTTAACCTAAACGATCTTAAGTAATGGGAGTTATTCACAAAATCGGTAGAAGAAAAACCGCTGTTGCACGTGTATATGTTTCTGAAGGAACAGGAAAAATCACTGTAAACAAAAAAGAATTCGCAACTTACTTTCCAACTGCAACTTTACAATACAAAGTTTTACAACCAATGTCTATGACAGAAAATGTAAACAACTTTGATGTAAAAGTAAACGTTTACGGAGGTGGTTCAACTGGTCAGGCAGAAGCTGTAAGAATGGCATTAGCACGTGTTATGTGTGAAGTAAATGCTGAAAACAGAGCTATCTTAAAACCAGAAGGTTTATTAACAAGAGATCCAAGAATGGTTGAACGTAAGAAATTCGGTCAGAAGAAAGCTCGTAAGAGATTCCAATTCTCTAAACGTTAATATTACCTGTCTTGTGCATATGGTACAAGACATTATCAATTTATTGAAATTAAAAAACACAGTTGTTGTTGCTCTCCTATCGAGGTAGGAAATAGTTTAGCATCTAAATGTATAAAGCCTGGGAAACCGCCATTTATACATTGCTAATCAACAGAACGTAAACTAGTACAAAAATGGCAAACAAAATAGAAGTTAAAGACTTACTAGAAGCAGGTGTTCACTTTGGACACATGACTAGAAAATGGGATCCAAATATGGCTCCTTACATTTATATGGAGCGTAATGGTATTCACATTATCAATCTATATAAAACTGCAGCAAAAATTGAAGAAGCTAATGAAGCTTTGAAAAAAATCGCTGCATCAGGTAGAAAAATCTTATTCGTAGCTACCAAAAAACAAGCAAAAGACATCGTTGCTGAAAAAGCAAAAGCTGCAAACATGCCTTACATCACTGAAAGATGGCCTGGTGGAATGCTAACTAACTTTGTAACTATTAGAAAGGCAGTTAAAAAAATGTCTTCTATTGACAAAATGAAGAAAGATGGTACTTTCATGACGTTATCTAAAAAAGAGCGTTTGCAAGTTGATCGTCTACGTGCTAAATTAGAGAAAAACTTAGGTTCAATCGCTGACATGTCTAGACTACCAGCTGCATTGTTCGTAGTAGATATCAAAGCTGAACACATCGCAATAAAAGAAGCACAAAAATTAAACATTCCAGTTTTCGCAATGGTTGATACGAATTCTGACCCAAGAGAGGTTGATTACGTTATTCCTGCAAATGATGATGCTTCTAAATCAATTGACAAAATTTTATCTTTAGTTACTGCTGCTGTAATCGACGGTCTTTCTGACAGAGGTTCTGAAAAAGAAACTGAAGTTTTCACAGAAGAAGCTGCGGCTCCTGCTGTTGAAGCTGCTCCTGCAACTGAAGAATAAATCAAATTTAAATTCCAAATTTTAAATTTCAAATTCCAAACACAAATTAAAAACGTTATGTTGATAATTTAATAAAATTGGAATTTGGAATTTAAAAGCTGGAATTTTTACTTTTAACATTAAAATTCAAAATATTATGGCAACAATTACTGCTGCAGACGTAAATAAATTAAGACAAACTACAGGTGCCGGAATGATGGACTGTAAAAAAGCTTTAGTTGAAGCTGAAGGAGATTTCGATAAAGCTATACAAAACCTTAGAGAAAAAGGACAAAAAGTTGCTGCTAACCGTTCTGACCGTGAGTCTTCTGAAGGAGCTGCTGTTTCTTTTATCAATGCTGACAATACTAAAGGAGCTATCATCACTTTAAACTGCGAAACAGATTTCGTAGGTAAAAATGAGGCTTTCGTAACTTTGGCTAAAGAATTAGTTGAAAAAGCGATCAATTTCTCTTCTAAAGAAGAATTCTTAGCTTCAGATTTCAATGGTATTACTGTTGCTGAAAAATTAATTGAGCAAACTGGTGTTATCGGTGAAAAAATCGAAATCGGTGGTTTTGAAATTTTAGAAGGTGCTTTCGTTGGATCTTATGTTCACGTTAACAAAATTGCTGCATTAACTGCAATTTCTGCTGCAATTCCTAACGCTGACGTTTTAACTAAAGATGTTTCTATGCAAGTTGCTTCTATGGGAGCTGATACATTATCTTACAAAGATTTTGATCCTGCTTTCGTTGAATCTGAACTTGCTGCTCGTATTGCTGTAATCGAAAAAGATAATGAAGAAGCAAAACGTTTAGGAAAAACTTTAAAAAATGTTCCTAAATACATTTCTTTCTCTCAATTAACTGAAGAAGTTTTAAAACAAGCTGAAGAAGATGCTAAAGCTGAATTAAAAGCTGAAGGTAAACCAGAACAAATTTGGGATAAAATTATTCCTGGAAAAGTTCAACGTTTTATCTCTGACAATACTACTTTAGATCAAGAGAAAGCTTTGTTAGATCAAAACTTTATCAAAGACGATAGTAAAAAAGTTGGCGATTACGTTAAAGGATTCAACGTTGAAATTACAGGTTTCAAAAGAGTTACTTTAGGTTAATATATTATTTCAATATTTAAAAAGCCCGAATATTAATTTATTCGGGCTTTTTTTGTTTCTATACTTTTCTAGCTCATTTAGGCAATTGACTAGTTTATTATTAAGCCGTAATTATTTTCTTAAAGCTTTTTAAATCTTTAAAATGAGTCACAAAAAAGTCCCTGCGTAAATATTATTACGCAGGGACTTTATTAAAAACTTCTCTATTATTTTTTATCCTTAATCGGGAAATTCCTAGCTCGCATTAAAGCATCAGATTTAGGAGCTCTACCTCTAAAATTTTCATACGCTTTTTCCTGATCTATAGTATTACCAACGCTAAAAATATTATCATAAAGACGTTTAGCCACATCTTTATCATATGGACCTTTTCCTTCTGTAAAAGCTTCCCACGCATCTGCATTAATTACATCAGCCCACAAATAACTATAATATCCTGCGGCATATCCATCATCAGAAAAAATATGTCCGAATTGCGGAATTCTATGGCGCATTACAATTTCTGATGGCATATGAAGTGCGTCTAATGTTTCTTTTTCAAATTTGTGAGGATCGATAGTTGTAGTTGTCAAGTGAAGTTTCATATCAATCAAAGAACTTGAAATTGTTTCAACTGTTGCAAAACCTTCATTGAAGTTCGCTGCTTTTTCAATTCTATCCACTAATGATTGTGGTAATGGCTGATTAGTTTTATAATGCAAAGCAAATTTATTCAACACTTCAGGCGTAGCTAACCAATGCTCTAGTAATTGTGAAGGAAATTCTACATAATCTCTTGCCACGTTTGTACCTGATAAGGTTGGGTAGGTCACATTAGAACATAATCCATGAAGTGCGTGTCCAAATTCATGAAACAAAGTCGTAGCATCTTCCCAAGAAATTAAAACAGGCTCATTTGCACTCCCTTTTATAAAGTTACAATTGTTAGACACAATTGTTAAAACCTCGCCGTCCATTCCTTGTTGATCGCGGTAAGCATTCATCCATGCTCCAGAACGCTTTCCAGCACGAGCATACGGATCAAAATACCACAATCCAACAACTTTGCCGGTTAACTTGTTACTTACCTCCCAAACGCGTACATCAGGATGATAAACGGGCACATTCGTGATTTGCTTAAAGCTTAAATTAAACAACTCGCCAGCAACCCAAAACATACCCTCACGCAAGTTTTCTAACTGCAAATAAGGCTTAACTTCATTTTGATCTAAATCATATTTTGCTTTTCTAACTTTTTCAGCATAATAACGATAATCCCAAGGTTGAATTTTAAATTTACCTCCTTCAGCATCAACAATTTTCTGCATTTCAGCAACATCCTGATGTACTTTTTCTACAGCCGGCTCCCAAACTGACATCATTAAATCCAGGGTCTTCTTAGGGTCTTTTGCCATTTTATTAGACAAACTCCAATCAGCAAAAGTAGGAAAACCTAATAATTTAGCTTTTTGAGTTCTCAATTGTAAAATAGAAACAAGTGTTGCATTATTATCGTTTGCATTACCGTTATCTCCACGTTTTACAAAAATATCAAACGCCTTTTCTCTTAAATCTCTCCGTGTCGAAAAAGTTAAAAACGGCTCAATAGACGAGCGTGTATTTGCAACACACCCCATAACATCAAGTTTTCTATCTTTTGCCTCAGCAATAGCAGCATTTTTTACCTCAGTAGGCAAACCATCAAAATCACTTTCTACTTTCAATGCAACATATTGATTATGCTCTTCTGCTAATAAATTCTGGCTGAACTTTGTAAAAAGGCTCGCTAATTCCTGATTAATTTTAGTCACTTTTTCTTTGTCCTTGTCATTCAATTTAGCACCCTCACGAACAAAATCGGTATAATACAACCAAACTAAACGTTGCTGTTCACTAGTTAACTTTTTACTTTCTTTTGAATTATACAAAGTTTCAATTCTTGTGAATAGCTTTTTATTCTGATAAATTTTATCATTAAATTCAGAAAGCTTTGGAGACATTTCTGTCTCAACACTATCAAATTCTGGAGTACTTAATGTAGACCCATAAATTCCGTAAACAGCATAAATTCGCGACATTGCTTTTCCAGAACGTTCTAAAGCTGCAATAGTATTATCAAAAGTTGCTGGTTTAGGATTACTGGTTATAGCTTCAATTTCATTCAGTTTATCCTGAATTGCAAATTCAATTGCCGGTTTAAATTGCGATACACTATACTCATTAAAAGCTGGAACTCCTCCGTAAGGCCCCGGCCATTTTTTAAGTAACGGATTATCAGAATTAGATTGTGCATTAGCTGCAAATAAAGTTGTTCCCATGAGAAAAATTGTCATTAATTTTTTCATTATCATTAAATTGATTTAATATAAAATAAAACAGATTATTGTTTCAAATGTAACTAAAAATCATCAATCAAAAGAAATTTTTAACTTTCAGATTACCGTAAAACAGTACTTTAATTTAAAAGTAATACATTCCAACTTATAGAGAAATAGCTTAAATTTGAAACATTATTTACCAAATCACATGTTTAAAACCAGAAAAGAAATTGTTTTTGTAATTCTAGCCGGCATCTTTATAACAAATGCTGTTGTGGCTGAACTTATTGGAGGAAAATTAATTCAAGTGGGACCATTTGTAATGAGTATCGGAATTTTACCATGGCCCGTAGTTTTTCTAACTACAGATTTGATCAATGAATATTTTGGAGAAAAAGGTGTCAAAAAACTATCTTTCATTACCGCTTGCCTAATTGCTTATGCTTTTATTATATTATTTATGGCAATTGTTATTCCCGCCGCAAAAGGAATTAGCCCAGTAAATGACGAACAGTTTCAGGCCGTTTTCGGACAAAGTATGTGGATAATTATAGGTAGTTTAATTGCTTTTATGGTATCTCAATTAATCGACGTTTGGATTTTTTGGTTCTTCAAAAGACGAACTGGAGAAAGAAAAATATGGCTAAGAACAACTGGGTCGACTGTAATATCGCAACTATTTGACTCTTTTATTGTACTTGGAATTGCTTTCTGGTTACCCGGAAAAATCAACTTTGACACCTTCATTTCATCAGCTTTAACAGGATATATTTTTAAACTAACGGTTGCTGTTTTACTTACTCCTCTAATTTACGCAGGACATCACTGGATCAAAAGCTATTTAAAAGGAGACTCTTCTCATAAAGAAGATTAAAAAGATTTTAGCATTATGAAAAACGAAAATCAAATTCGATGTGGCTGGTGCTCAGCAAGTGATTTATATAAAAAATACCATGACGAAGAATGGGGCGTTCCTGTTTATGACGATCCTACTCTTTTCGAATTTCTAATTTTAGAAACTTTTCAGGCTGGACTAAGTTGGATAACAATCTTAAATAAACGAGAGAACTTCAGAAATGCTTTCGACCATTTTGATTATAAAAAAATAGCCGATTATCCAGAAGAAAAAATCGAAGAATTACTTCAAAACACAGGCATTATTCGCAACAAATTAAAAGTCCGTTCGGCAGTTACAAATGCGCAGGCATTTATAAAAGTACAGGAAGAATTTGGAAGTTTCTCTAATTATATCTGGAAATTCACGAACGGAAAACCCATCAATAACAATCCTAAAACCTTAAAGGACGTCCCTGCTACTACTCCACTTTCAGACGAAATTAGTAAAGATCTAAAAAAAAGAGGCTTTAAATTTGTCGGTTCAACCGTGATTTACGCGCACATGCAAGCCACCGGAATGGTCAACGATCACGTACAAGATTGCTTTACTCGAAAAGGGAAATAGTCTCAGTCACAGTCACAGTTTTCAGTT
This sequence comes from Flavobacterium sp. FlaQc-57, assembly GCF_044007395.1. Lineage (NCBI taxonomy): Bacteria > Pseudomonadati > Bacteroidota > Flavobacteriia > Flavobacteriales > Flavobacteriaceae > Flavobacterium > Flavobacterium sp. FlaQc-57. The sequence continues at coordinate 1,179,198 of NZ_JBIPDA010000002.1, read as the reverse complement.
TTCAGTTTTCAGTTTTTTAAAATCTGATATTTTTAAGTTAAATACTGAAAACTGCGACTGAAAACTGAAAACTTAAAAAAAAACATTATATTTGCTTCACACTTTAGGGGTGTCTACAACTTGTAGGCTGAGATTTTACCCTCTGAACCTGATCTAGTTCATACTAGCGTAGGGAAAAGTAAGATGACTTCTGCGCGCATTTTTATGCGTTTCTGTAGCCATTCCTAAAGTATAACTATATACTAAACTGAAAAGGAATGGAACTAAAAATCAACCAACAAATTAAACAATTCAATGCTGAATCGCTAAGCGTTCAATCATTGCTCGATCTCGAAATTCCAAACAAACAAAACGGAATCGCCGTTGCCATTAACAACACCGTTGTTCCAAAAATCAATTGGAACCAACATCTCGTACACGAAACTGACGAAATCTTAATTATTTCTGCCACACAGGGCGGATAGTCCCTATAGCTATCGGGATAAATTCCAATTAGAAATTCCAATTCAAATACAGTGTGTAGACGCACTGCTGTGCGCCTCTACAGAAAAAACAAACGCAAAAAAAATCCGCAATCAAAATCAAACTTGAAACCTGAAACAAAAAATTATGACTACAGAAGAACAAATCTCAAGAACCCCTTTTCCTAATTCAAAAAAAATATACATCAAAGGAGAAATTCACCCTATAGAAGTCGCTATGCGCGAAGTTATTCTTAGCGATACAAAACTTTCTAATGGTGGAATCGAAAAAAATCCAGCGGTAACAATTTATGATACTTCCGGAGCTTACACAGATCCAAATATCGAAATTGACATTAGAAAAGGATTACCCCGCTTGCGCGAAAATTGGATTTTAAATCGAAATGATGTTGAAATTCTGGAAGAAATAACTTCTGATTATGGGCAAACCCGATTAAAAGACGAAAGTCTAAATCACCTTCGTTTTGAATATTTACATCAGCCAAAACGAGCTAAAAAAGGTGCCAATGTAACCCAATTATATTACGCTAAACAAGGTATAATTACTCCAGAAATGGAATATATCGCGATTCGTGAGAACCAGCGTATCGAACTTTTAAACGAGCAAACCAAAGCAATGCGATGCCAGCACAACGGACATAGCTTTGGCGCCAACACTCCAAAAAGCAAAATCACTCCAGAATTCGTTCGCTCTGAAGTGGCCTGCGCAAGAGCCATAATTCCCAACAATATCAACCATCCAGAAAGTGAACCTATGATTGTTGGACGTAATTTCTTAGTCAAAATAAATGCGAATATTGGTAACAGCGCAGTAACTTCAAGCATCGAAGAAGAAGTTGAAAAGGCCGTTTGGGCCTGTCGTTGGGGCGCTGATACCATTATGGATTTATCAACAGGAAAAAATATTCACGAAACGAGAGAATGGATTATTCGTAATTCACCAGTTCCAATTGGTACGGTTCCAATATATCAGGCATTAGAAAAAGTAAAAGGAATTGCTGAAGATTTAACTTGGGAAGTTTTTCGCGATACTTTAATCGAACAAGCTGAGCAAGGCGTTTCATATTTTACAATTCATGCCGGAGTTCTACTTCGTTATATTCATTTAACAGCAGATCGCGTTACCGGAATTGTTTCGCGCGGTGGATCTATTATGGCAAAATGGTGTTTATTTCATCATAAAGAAAACTTCTTGTACACACATTTTGAGGAAATCTGCGAAATCATGAAACAATATGATGTTGCTTTTTCTCTAGGCGATGGTTTGCGTCCGGGCTCAATTGCTGATGCCAATGATGCAGCTCAATTTGCCGAATTAGAAACTTTAGGAGAGCTTACAAAAATCGCTTGGAAACATGACGTTCAGGTTTTTATTGAAGGTCCGGGTCACGTACCCATGCATATGATTAAGGAAAACATGGACAAGCAATTAGAACATTGCAACGAAGCTCCATTTTACACACTTGGTCCGTTAACTACAGATATTGCACCGGGTTACGATCATATTACATCTGCCATTGGAGCAGCAATGATTGGCTGGTACGGCTGCGCAATGTTGTGCTATGTTACACCAAAAGAACACCTTGGTTTACCCAACAAAAAAGATGTAAAAGACGGAGTGATAACTTATAAAATTTCCGCTCACGCAGCAGATTTGGCCAAAGGTCATCCAGGCGCGCAATACCGTGATAATGCTTTGAGCAAAGCCCGTTTTGAATTCCGCTGGGAAGATCAATTCAACTTGTCATTAGATCCTGATACCGCAAGGGAATTTCACGATGAAACGCTTCCTGCTGATGGTGCAAAAGTGGCTCACTTTTGTTCAATGTGTGGACCAAAATTCTGCTCGATGAAAATATCTCAGGAAATTAGAGATGTTGCTGCTGCAGAAAAAGGAATGCAGGAGAAGTCAGAAGAGTTTATTGAGCAAGGGAAAGAGATTTATATCTAGAATTTTAGAAAATAGAGGAAAGAACATAGAAGAAAGACCATAGAAGAAAGATATGATTGTAATCTCTAATCCTTTTGTTGTTGCAAATGAAATCAAAATAATCCATTCTTTATTTGTCGAAGGATTGGATTTACTTCATATTCGGAAACCTAATTTTTCTAACATTGAAATGGTGGAATTTCTCCATCAGATAAAATTAGAATATCGGTCGAATCTGGTTTTACATAGTCATCATCAATTGGCAGAAGATTTGGGAATTAACAGAATTCATTTTTCCGAAAAGGACAGAACGAATAGTTTTTTAATTAATCCAGATCAAAAGACATTTTCAACATCGACACATTCAATTGAAGATTTCAATGCATTGGAAAACTTTAATTACGCTTTTCTAGGCCCTGTTTTTACAAGTATTTCTAAGGAAGATTATCATCCGAAAGAAAACCATTTTGAAGCATTAAAATCAAAAACTAATAACAAGACAAAAGTCATCGCTTTGGGCGGAATTGATTCTGAAAACATCAAAAAAACACTTGAAAATGGCTTTGACGATGCTGCGCTTTTAGGAACTATTTGGAACAATGAAAACCCAATAAAACAATTCAAATTATGTCAGAAAATCGTCCGTTCGTGCTTTCTATAGCTGGTTTTGATCCTTCTGGAGGTGCAGGTGTTTTGGCAGATATCAAAACATTTGAACAGCATCAGGTTACCGGATTTGCAATTGCAACCGCCAATACCATTCAGACCGAAAATGAGTTTCATCACATTGAATGGATAAGCTTGAGTTTTGTAATTCGTTCTATTGAAACGTTGTTCCAAAACTATGCAATAAGTGCAGTAAAAATCGGAATTGTTCCTTCTTTGCATTATTTAAACCGAATTCTTTCAACCATTAAATTAGTATCTCCAACAACTAAAATTGTTTGGGATCCGGTTATAAAGTCTACTACAAAGTATGAGTTTATGAAACTTGAAAACGATTTAGAATTAAACAAAATAATAGCAAAAATTGATTTGATCACACCAAATTACAATGAAATCGATGTTTTATTTCCTGGTTTTATTTTAAATAAATTTTGGTTGCAAAATAAAATTCCAACCGCCATTTTGTTAAAAGGAGGACACAGCAAATCTGAAATTGGTGTTGATCGCTTATTTCTTAAAAATGAGATTATTGAAATGCTTCCTTCTCAAAAAAAATGTTCCGAAAAACATGGTTCAGGATGTGTTTTATCATCCGCAATCGCCTCAAATCTCGCATTAGATCAGACTTTACAAAAAGCCTGTAAAAACGCCAAAACTTACATAGAAAAATACCTGAGTTCAACTTCAACATTAATCGGATACCATTATGTACCATAAACTGCAATACATCTCACAAGGAAATACAATCGAAGAACAATTGTACAATATTCATCAGGCTTTAGACGCCGGATGCGATTGGATACAAATGCGATTTAAAAATCAAACCGCTAAAAATACTTTTGCTTTAGCGGAAGCTGTAAAGTTTTTATGCGAAGAATACTTGGCCAATTTCATTGTAAACGACAATCTTTATCTCGCACAACAAATCGCTGCTGATGGAGTTCATCTTGGTCTTTCAGACATGAAAATTGATCAAGCCAGAGCTATTTTAGGCGATACTAAAATCATTGGCGCAACAGCAAATACTATTGAAGACATTCTAAATCACATAAAAAATGGCTGTGATTATATTGGTTTGGGACCTTTTAGATTTACGGAAACAAAAGAAAAATTAAGCCCGATTTTGGGGTTATCAGGATATTTTAAAATCCTTGAAGAGCTAAAAAAACACAGCATTCAAATTCCAATTTATGCCATTGGTGGAATTACATTAAATGATATAAGCCCTTTAATGGAAACTGGAATACACGGAATTGCCGTTTCCGGAATGGTCACAAGAAGTGATGAAAAAGAAAAATTAATTCAACAATTAAACGAAAAATTATATGCAAACGTCATTGTTTAATATCGGAGACAAAAGCTTTAAATCGCGTTTGTTTTTAGGAACCGGCAAATTTGGTTCGAATACCGAAATGGAAGAGTCAATTTTGGCTTCAGAAAGCGAATTGGTTACTGTTGCTTTAAAACGCATCGATCTTGAAACAGACACTGACGCTATTCTATCTCATTTAAAGCATCCTAATATTCACTTATTGCCAAATACTTCAGGTGCCAGAAATGCTAAAGAAGCAGTTTTTGCTGCTCAATTAGCGAGAGAAGCTCTCGAAACAAACTGGGTAAAATTAGAGATTCATCCTGATCCAAAGTATCTAATGCCTGATCCTATTGAAACCTTAAAAGCGACAGAAGAATTGGCTAAACTTGGTTTTTTTGTTTTACCATATATTCATGCTGATCCTGTTTTATGCAAACATTTAGAAAATGCGGGAACAACGGCAGTAATGCCTTTAGGCTCTCCAATAGGAAGCAACAAAGGATTAAAAACAATCGATTTTCTAGAAATTATTATTGAACAAAGCAGAGTTCCAGTAATCGTAGACGCCGGAATTGGAGCTCCCTCTGACGCTGCAAAAGCAATGGAAATTGGTGCCGATGCCGTTTTAGTAAATACTGCAATTGCTGTCGCCGGAAACCCAAAATTAATGGCTGAAGCTTTTGCAGCAGCCGTTATTGCAGGACGAAAAGCTTTTGAAGCTAAAATTGCTAATCAACAAAATCATGCGGTTGCTTCCAGTCCTTTGACATCATTTTTATATGACTAACCTATTTAACCGCAAAGTTTTTTTTACCGCAAAGTTCGCAAGGATTTTTCGCAAAGTTCACAAAGCTTTGCGAACTTTTCAGTCAAAAATAAAACCACATCTTAGCGAACTTTGCGTAAATCTTAGTGCTCTTTGCGGTAAAAAACACAATCCAAATGAAAACATTCAAATCGGTTTTTGAGCAATATGATTGGGATACTATTCAATCAAAAATATACCAAATCACATCAAAAGATGTCGAGCGTTCTTTGACTAAAACAAAACGAAATCTCGATGATTTTTTAGTTTTAATTTCTCCTGCTGCACAACCCTATCTGGAACAGATGGCCCAACAGTGTCATGAAATCACCAAAAAACGTTTCGGTAAAACGATCCAAATGTATGCGCCACTTTATCTAAGTAATGAATGCCAAAACATTTGTACCTATTGCGGTTTTAGTTTAGACAATAAAATTAAACGAAAAACCCTTTCTGATGCTGAGATAAAACTTGAAGTTGAAGCCTTAAAAGAAACTGGCTTTGATCATGTTTTACTGGTCACAGGTGAAGCCAATTATACTGTAAATATTAATTATTTTCTAAATGCGATTGCTTTAATTCGGAAACAATTTTCGATTATTTCGGTCGAAGTTCAACCACTTTCTACCGAAGACTATGAACGTTTGCATGAAGCAGGAGTTTATTCGGTTTTAGTTTATCAAGAAACCTATCATCAGGAAGTTTACAAAAAATATCATACAAAAGGTAAAAAATCAAATTTCGATTATCGGCTTGAAACTCCAGATAGAATTGGAAATGCCGGCATTCATAAAATTGGCTTAGGCGTTTTATTAGGTTTGGAAGATTGGCGAACGGATAGTTTCTTTAACGCTTTGCATTTAGATTATCTCCAAAAGAAATACTGGCAGACAAAATACTCGGTTTCATTTCCCAGACTTCGTCCCGCTGAAGGAATTATCGAACCCAATTTTATTATGGATGATAAAGATTTGACACAACTTATCTGCGCATATCGTCTGTGGAATGAAGATCTTGAAATCTCGATTTCAACGCGCGAAAATGAAAAATTTAGAAACAATATCATTCCGATTGGTGTTACCAGTATGAGTGCGGGATCCAAAACAAATCCTGGCGGTTATGTTGTCGATCCGCAATCTTTAGAACAATTTGAAATAAGCGACGAACGATCAGCAAAAGAAATATCTGAAATCATAACAAAATCAGGTTACGAACCCGTTTGGAAAGATTGGAACAAAGCTTATAGTCAAATGTTTGAAAGTTGAAAGTCATAAAGTCCAAAACTTTCCATTATAATCTGACTTTAACTTCCAGGACAACTTTTGACTTGATGACTTTCAAACTTTAAGATTTAATTAAAATGAGCATTATACAAGAATTTTTACGTTATAACAGACAAACCATTCTTCCAGAAATTGGAGATGAAGGACAAGAGAAGCTAAAAAAGGCTAAAGTTTTAGTAATTGGCGCCGGCGGTTTGGGATGTCCGATTTTACAATATATTGCAACGGCAGGAGTTGGTTTTATTGGAATTATGGACTTTGACACTATTGAAATTCATAATCTCCACAGACAGATTTTATATACAGAAAATAAAATTGGTCACGAAAAAGCTCTTGTTGCCAAAGAAGTTGTTTCAAAGCTTAACCCATTGATTGATGTTGTTGCAATTACTGAGAAACTGACAATCGAAAATGCATCACAAATTATTCAGCAATATGATATTATTGTTGATGGCTCTGACAATTTCACAACCCGATATTTGGTTAACGATACTTGTGTTCAATTTCAGAAACCTTTAGTTTACGGAAGTATTTTAAAATTTGAAGGTCAAATTGCTGTTTTCAATCATAATGGAAGTAAAAATCTTCGCGATTTATTTCCTGAAATGTCAAACCCAAAAGATGTTCCGAATTGTAATTTGAATGGCGTTTTAGGAACATTGCCCGGAATTATTGGCACAATGATGGCGCATGAAACGCTTAAATTAATTTTAGATTTGCCAACGCTCAAAAATGAAATCGTAATTTTTAATACACTGAATTGGAGTTTTACAAAATTAAATTTCTAGAACACAATTTTATCACCAACGCTGATAATTCCGGAATTTAAACTCACAATATTAGTTCCGAATAAAACCGAATTATTTACATTTCTGTATTTACTTAACGTTTTTAGAGGCTCTTTTTTTAATTTACCGTTTTGAGGATCATTATTAACCATAATACATCTTCCACAGGGTTTTATGTTTTTAAATTGAACTTCTCCAATTTTAAAAGTATGAAAATCATCCTCTTCATGAGGATTTTTACTGCTTATTACAATGTTCGGGCGAAATCGTAAAATGGTAATTTTATCTTCTAATTTTTCATTTAAAAAATCCAGACTTTCTGTTCCTATTAATAAATAAGGATAACCGTCGGCAAGACTTACATTGAAGGTTTCTTTTAATCTGGAACTTTCGTGTTTACGATTTCCAATTTGGAGAATTTTCACCAATTTGCATTCAAAGCCCAAGTGTTTGCTAAACCATTTTGAAGTTTCTTGATTTACCTCAACAACTTCACTTTTATCATCCCAAACATTCACTTCTAAAGCGGTTTCTAAATGTTCACTAATAGAGAATTCATGCTTTTGGTCCTGAAAAGTAACACTTAATTTTCCATCAGAAATTTGTGGATAAAACTGACTCATAATCCTGTGTTCTCTCTGAGTTAACATTTGATTTTCAGCATCGATCAACATCCATCGACGATCGTTTTCAAATCCCATTTCTTCAGCTTTGGCATTCATACAACTAATTCCTGCCAAACTTTTTATCGGATAAATATAAATCTCTTTAACAACATGAACTGAACCCATTTTCCCTTACTTTTTTAAAATAGACATAAATTCTTCGCGATCAATTTCACGACAGCCTAAACTTTCTAAATGCGGATTATAAACCTGACAATCTAATAGCTTATAATTATTTTCTCTTAAATAATGTACTAAAGCAATAAAGGCAACTTTTGAAGCATTGGATACTTTTGAAAACATACTTTCGCCACAAAAAACGTGTCCTAAATCTATTCCGTACAAACCTCCAACCAAAACGTCATCTTGCCAAACTTCAACAGATTTTGCAACTCCATCCTCATTCAATTTGCAATATGCATCGATCATTTCGTTTGAAATCCAAGTTCCGTCTTGACCGTCACGCTTAATTTTTTGACAATTCGAAATTACATCTCTAAAATTTTGATTAAAAGTAACTTTAAACTGATTTCTGTTCAAAATATTTCGCATACTTTTGGACACAATCAATTCATCCAAATACAAAACCATTCTAGGATCTGGCGACCACCACAAAATAGGCTCTCCTTCATTAAACCAAGGAAAAACTCCGCTTTTATAAGCCAATTTCAATCGCTCCGGGTTTAAGTCACCGCCAATTGCCAGAATACCTTCTTCATCGGATTCTGAAACTGGAGGAAAAAACAGTTCTCTGGTTATGTAATACATCTTCTTAAAAAATTCGAATATAAAAAATTCCAAATCCCAAATACAAGCAAATGATTTGGAATTTGGAATTTATAACTTTAAGATTTACTTTTTAGAAAGGTAAATCGTCTGGTTCGTCTTCGTTTAAATTTGTTGCCGGAGCAAAAGCTTCCGCAGCTGGCATTGGAGGCGTTTGACCAGGACCTTCTGGTGCTAATCTTTCGATTCTCCAACCTTGAATACTATTGAAATATCTAGTTTCTCCTTGTGGATTAACCCATTCTCTTCCTCTTAAATTGATAGAAACTTTTACCGCTTCACCTTGTTTGTAGCTGCTCAATAAATCACATTTATCTTGAGTAAATTCAATCAAAATGTGTTGAGGATATTGCTCGTCTGTAGTAACAACCAACTCTCTTTTTTTGAATGCAGCACTAACTTGTTGCTCTGGGTTCACCACTTTTACTTTTCCTGTAACTTCCATCTTCGTCTATATTAATTATTGTTTCTATTCTTATTTTTTGGCTAAAAGCACTTTCCAAGCCGATGCAATATCGTCATTATTCAGATATTTTTTTGCTTCTAAATGAATTTTTTCCTGATCATCTGAGCTCAAAACTCCTTTCACTGAAAAATTTTCTTTCACAAATATACTAACTTCTTCCATTGTAGGCAAGGCTTCAATATTTCCTAATTTTCCGAGATCGTTCCCATTAAATACAGGACTTTCCTTGATATAATTCGGAATCACATCTACACCAACTCCTAAAGTTGTTAGTGGTTTTGGTACTTCAAAAAGTCCTTGATTAGATCTTGAATACCAGTTATTTCCTAATCTTGAAACCAAATCTATTTTATGCTGATCAATACCACCGTTTTCATCTAAAATAGATTCGTGGATATGAATTTTTACTACTTCACATAAAATCAAATTTCCTGCTCCACCTTCTGTTCCTAACGGAATAATCTGCGTGACTTTGCACTCAAACTGCACCGGAGACTCTTTTACTCGATAAGGTTTCACCAGATCAGACGGAATTTGTGTTAATCCAGCTTTTATAAATTCGTTTACACCTTCTCCATATTCTGTGCTTGCTAATGAAGTTTGTTGTACTAAATCATAATTAACCACATTTATTACCACTTCGCGAGTTGCTTCAACATTAATTAAAGTGTGCTTAACTGTATTGTCGCGAACACGTCTTGCCGGCGAAAAAACCAAAATTGGAGGATTAGCACTAAACACATTAAAAAAGCTAAAAGGCGACAAATTCGGGATTCCTTTTGCACTGATTGTACTTGCGAATGCAATAGGTCTCGGTCCAATTGCACTTTGTAAATAACCATGTAATTTTGCCGTTGGTATCTCTTTTGGATCGATGCTAATCATATATTTCCTTTTTTAACCGAATCTCATTTCGGCAACTACAAAAGTAGATAAATCGTTTAATTCGAAGAAATAGTTTTGGACATAAAAAACAAAAATCTTTAACGAATAACAAAATATAAAATGTGTTTATTTCGTTATATTTATACCTCAAAATGATATTTATGCCTTTTTCTGAGACAAGAAATACAACACGTTGGATTATTATTTTCATTTCCTTTCTAATCATATCTCTGATTCTTTGGAATACTTATACTTTTTTCCAAATTTTTAAAAATGAGGAACGACTTAAAATGAACATTTGGGCCAATGCTCAAAAAACAATTATCAATGCCGACGAATATACGGAGCTTGATTTACCTCTTGAAATTACAAACAGTAATACTTCTGTTCCAGTCATGCTGGTCATGTATGGAAAAATTATCAATTCTAAAAATGTTCCCGACCATATTCTAAATGACAAAAAAGAGTCTATGTCATTTTTGAAGAATCTAAAAAATGAAAATGAACCTATTAATATTGAGTATGCACCGGGAAAATTTCAGCAGATCTATTACGGCAATTCAGCTTTAATCAATAAGCTGAAATATTATCCTGTGGCATTATTATTAATCATTTTTATGTTTGGCGCTTTGATTTACAATTTTTACAAAAGTACTAAAATGGCCACTCAGAATAAATTGTGGGCCGGTATGGCAAAGGAAACGGCACATCAAATTGGGACACCTTTATCTTCTTTAATTGGTTGGGTTGAAATTTTAAAAACAGAAGAAATTGACCAATCGATTACTTTAGAAATCGAAAAAGACATCGACCGATTACAAACTATTACTGATCGTTTTTCTAAGATTGGATCTGTGCCTGTTTTAGAAGAGCATGATATTATTGTTGAAACATTAAGTACTTATGAATATTTGCAATCTCGTTTTTCTAAACAGGTTACATTCTCTTACAATGCTCCAAAAGACCCCGTTTTGGTTATGATAAACCCAACTTTACACAGCTGGACAATCGAAAATCTAATAAAAAATGCTATTGACGCAATGAAGGGAAAAGGAAGTCTAGACCTTCAAATTGAACAAGATGCTCATCATGTAAAAATAAACGTAAAAGATTCAGGAACCGGAATTCCGAAAAAGCAATTTAAAACCATTTTTGAACCTGGCTTTACAACCAAAAAACGTGGCTGGGGACTAGGCCTTTCTTTAACAAAGAGAATTGTTGAAGAATACCACAACGGAAAAATAAAAGTTTTACATTCTGAAATTGGAAAGGGTACTACTTTTCAGATTTTACTAAATAAAAAAATGCAGTAAAATAAATTACTGCACTTTTAATGTTTTTTTTTTATTTCTGAACGTTTTGTCAGGTAGAGCGAAGTCGAAACCTTTTATGTTCAATCAGGACTTAGCTTCGACTCCGCTCAGCCTGACATCCATCAAAGCAATTATTATTAAACTACAAATTCGCCTGAATGCTTTTAGCTAGAGCTTCAAATTCTTCTTTAGAAAGTGTTACTTTATTATGAAAACGCATTTCATCCATATGATTTAGCGGAATCAAATGTACGTGTGCATGAGGAACTTCTAAACCTACAACTGCCATCCCTACTCTTTTGCAGGGAACGGTTTTTTCTATCGCAATTGCAATTTTCTTAGAAAACTTCATTAATCCTAAGTACGACTCATCATCCATATCAAAAATCTTATCGATTTCTTGTTTTGGAATACAAAGTGTGTGTCCTTTAGCATTTGGATTCACATCTAAAAAAGCCAAGTAGTTATCGTCTTCGGCAATTTTATATGCAGGAATTTCTCCGTTTACTATTTTCGTGAATATTGATGACATTTTTTATTTGTTAAATCGTTTATTCGTTTATTTGTTTAACCGATTGTTAAACGTTAAACAATTAAATTAGTCTCTTGAAATTTCAAGAATTTCGAATTTCAAAACTCCGTTTGGAACCGTAATTTCGGCTACTTCACCAACAGATTTTCCTAGTAAACCTTTTCCAATAGGAGAAGTTACTGAGATTTTCCCTGTTTTTAAATCAGCTTCACTTTCGGCAACAAGCGTATATTTCATTTCCATTCCGTTGCTTTGGTTCTTAATTTTTACATTAGAAAGTACCAACGCTTTCGAAACATCCAATTGTGATTCGTCAATTAATCTTGCATTAGAATACACTTCTTCCAGTTTATTAATTCTCATTTCTAATAAACCTTGTGCTTCTTTTGCTGCATCATACTCGGCGTTTTCAGATAAATCACCTTTGTCTCTTGCTTCTGCTATATCTTGAGATGCCTTTGGACGCATTACACTTTTTAAATGCTCCAACTCATCTTTTAATTTTTTTAATCCTTCTGCTGTATAATAAGATACTTTACTCATAACTTCGTCGTTTATATAAATACAAAAAATCCCATCGGGACGGGATTTTGTATTACAAATATACTATTATTTTTAATAGTACATAATTATATGTTAATCATATAGAATTCAAAACTAAATAATTTATTTTTGTTTCACTAATTCTTATTAAAATAATGAAAAAATTCTGGATCTTAATTGTATTTGTTTCAATCCTTTTCTCTTGTAGTGATAATGGCATCAGTAACAAAAATCCTAACATACCAAATTACTCGGTTAATTTATCTATAGATATGAATTTGCCGTCTTATTCAAATCTTAAGTTTCCAAGTAATGGTGTTATTGTTCCAAATTTTGGAGCAAAAGGAATAATTATTTTTAACACAGGAAGCGGTTACAATGCTTTTGACGCAGCTTGCCCGAACCAACCTCTCACTGCATGCACTGCAATGACAATTAACGGAATAAACGCTGTTTGTTCTTGCGACAAATCAGAGTATAGTTTGTTTACCGGACTTGGAGGTAAAGAATACCCATTAAAACAATATCGTATTGAAGTAATCGGAACCGTGATTCACGTTTATAATTAAAATAAAAAAGCCTGAAAGTTTAAATTTTCAGGCTTTTTTATTTTTCAAAAATCTTTTAGAATTTTAACGTTATTCCCGCTAAGAAATTAATTCCAGCTTGTGGATAATAGTAAGGATAAATATCCCACATTGCTCCGTTTGAAACATATTTTTTATCAAGAATATTGTTTACTAAACCAGTAATCGTTATCGATTTAAAAATAGATTTTGGTTTGATTTCATAAGAAACATTTAAATCATTTACGAAATAATCAGCCAATTTAGCCGATGGTAATTCGATATTGTTCATGTATTGTTCGCCAACATATTTTTGTAATAATGCAATATGCACACTTTTTATCGGGCTGTAAACTATAATATTTCCTGCAATAACTGATGGTGAATAAGCAATATCAGTAGTTCCGTAAACTTGACCATCAACTGCCAAATCAACATTTTTATTACTGCTCAAAGTAACGTTTGGTCTTAAAATAAACTTTTCAGAAAGTTTAATTGTAGCATCGACTTCAAGACCTAAACGATAACTTTTTTCGCTATTTGCACGAATTGGATTTCCTACATCATCAAGTCTGCCAGTTAAGATCAATTGATCTTTGTACGCCATATAATATACGTTTGAAGTCAATTGAAATTTATCTGAATTGAATCTCCATCCTAATTCAAAATCATTTAGTTTTTCAGGTTTCACATTTCCGCCTTCATAATCGGTTCTGTTAGGCTCGCGATTGGCTCTTGCGTATGAAAAGTAAAGTGTATTTTTCTGGTTAATCTCGTAATTCAAACCTGCTTTTGGATTAAAGAAATTGAAATTATCATCAACTAATCCCGTTTCTTTACTATTGGCTTTATATTTTACATTTCTGTATTGTAAATCTCCATAAAAACTCAGCTTCTCTGTAAACTGATAATTTGCTTTTGCAAAAATGTTTCCGTCTGTTTTTGTCGAAAAATCATCATAGTAATGATTGCCCAATTCTGATTGCGCAGAATTTCTGGCCCAGATTACTTTTCCGTAATGATCTCCTTCGTATTTATTCCAACCTCCACCAATGATAACATCCAGTTTTTCATCTTTATATTTTGCTGAAAAAGTAGTTCCATAGAAATCATTATCTAACCATTTCTGACGAATTAAATCAGTTCCCGGTACTAGTTCTCCTAAATCATTTTCAACTTGTTTCGTAGGCTGAATTGGGCCATATCCTTCAATTGGTTCGTTATATTTATAATTTTCATAATAACCCAGTCCTTTTGTGTAATGCAAAGCTAAATTAGTGCTCCATTTATCAGAAAATGATTCACTCCAATGCAATTGATAATGGTTTTGATTATAATTGTCGGTTTCATTATCATAAAAATGTACATTTCCTGCTTCATCTTTATACTTTCCTGCAGAATTGTAAGTACGATTTGAATTTAATGTTTCAGCATCAATTCCATTCCATGATTGGTATGTTTTCTCTGTTCCACCAAAGACCAAAGCTTTTATTAAAGTTGTTTTACCAACATAAGTACCTTGTAAAAAATATGATTTTAAATCTGAGCTCGCACGATCTATATAACCATCAGATTTGATGGTAGACAAACGTCCTGCAAGTTCAAAATGATCGTTTAATAAACCTGTACTGAATTTTACGGTATTTTTATTTGAATTGAAACTTCCGTAAGAACTGGAAATTTCTCCGGTTGGTTTTGAAGCGTAACTATCTGTAAGCATATTTAAACTCGCTCCAAAAGCTCCAGAACCATTTGTTGAAGTTCCTACACCACGCTGTAACTGTAAACTCTCAACAGATGAAGCAAAATCCGGCATATTTACCCAAAAAGTTCCCTGACTTTCAGAATCATTATAAGGAATACCGTTGATGGTTACGTTTACTCTTGTTGCATCGCTTCCGCGGACTCTGATTCCGGTATAACCTATTCCGCCTCCAGCATCAGAAGTAGTGACAACAGACGGCAAATAATTCATTAAAACTGGAATATCTTGTCCCAGATTTCTAAATTTAATTTCTTTTTTATCCATATTACTAAAAGTAACCGGAGTTTTTGTAGTAACACGAACTGCCGAAACTAAAACATCATCAAGCTTATTGACTTTGGTTGAATCTTGTTCCTGTGAAATAGAAGAAAGAGAATAGAGGAAAGAAAATAGAAGAAAGAAAATAGACTTTTGGCTCAGCTTTGAACCTTTGTACCTTTGTACCTTTGTACCATTAGAAGTACCTAAAAAAAATGTTTTCATTCGTAAAGAATTACGAATAAAAGGGGGAATTATTCTTTGTTAAATTAATAAATGTTTCACGACAAAATATAGTGTGCACGCTAAAATTGTCGTTTTTTCCCTTAGCGACATTACTCGCTCAGGTTCTTTGGGTATGATCTCAGCTCGTTATTTAGAGCACCCCTTTGAGACAGTGCAAATGTAGTGTTAAAAAACAAATTCCAAAAATTAAATTCCAAATAGCAAAAACTCATTTTTTATATGATCTTCTCATTGGAATTTTGAATTTAATCTAAATTCGGCTTTCTTCTGGATTGTTTTATATCTGAGATATTCTTTTTGTCTTTGATTCTCTTCTTTATAACTGATTTTGGAATTTTAGTCGCTTTACGAATTTTAGGAACAAACAGTCCTTTTTTAATAATTTCTAAAAAACGTTTTACGACAATGTCTTTATTTTTAAGCTGACTTCTGTCTTCGTCACAATTTAAAATTAAGATATTCTCAGTTGTTAAACGCGGTGCAATATTAGTTTGTAAAAGCAATTTCTCTTCGTCAGATAAAGCCTGAGAAGCATTTACATCAAAAGTTAGAACCACTTTTGACGAAACTTTATTTACATTCTGTCCACCGGCGCCACTGCTTCTAACGGCTTTAAAACTTAACTCTGATATGATTTTTTCTATATCCATTATTGTGGTTGATGTGCCGCTTTTAATAAATCGTTTACTGTTTTTACAGGATTAAAGGTAATTAAAGGAACGGCTACAAATATGGTTAACCAATTTGCCATTGCCCCATTCCATAATCCAGGCAATTCGTAACTTTTAACTGTTTTTCCTTCAACACTTTTTTCGACAATAAAACCTGCCTTTTGATCTACAAATTTTAAGAGATCAAATTTTTCGTTTTTATAATTTTTGATTCCACAAACTAAATCAACGGGATTAAAATGTGTTGCTTCTGCTAAAATTTCCTGCTGCTTTTTGTTCGACAAATCGACTTGTGACGTTTCTACAATTTGCAGCGAAATCGAACCTTTTTCATTCATCACCCAAAACGGACCTCCGCCCGGTTCACCTTCATTTTTTACCATTCCGCAAACGCGAATTGGTCTGTTTAGCAAATCTTTAATTTTAATAATCTTGTTTTCAAAAGTAAATTTATTGAAATCTCTGCTTATCTCTATGTTTAAATTCTGCATCAAAAACGCCACAATTTCTTCGATATTGTTTTCTTTTACTTCTTGCTTTTCAATTGCATTCAAATAACCAAAAACTTTTTGCTGAACATCAACTAAAATACCAGCCAATGCTTTCTTATACAATGCAATTTTATCAATATGATTTTGAATTACGTTGTCGATATTTTTTATAAAAATAATATCTGAGTCAAGCTCGTTTAAGTTTTCAATTAACGCTCCGTGCCCGCCAGGTCTAAAAACCAATTTATTGTTTTTATCGCGAATAGGATTATTTTTTGAATCTACACAAATCGAATCTGTACTTTTATTTTGATACGAATATCCCACTTCAATTTTAACTCCGGAATCTTTCTCTACTTTTTCTTTAAGAACCTCAACCTCTTTTTCAAACAAAGTTTGATGGATTTCAGAAACAGTGAAATGCAAATTCGAAATTTGATTTGATGAAGCATAATGTACACATTCGTTCAAATGTTCTTCTATTGGATTTGCAATATGTTCTTTATATTGATGAAAAGGCAAAACTGCTTTTGGCTTGTTTGCAAAATCGAAATAATCAGAAGCTAACAATGTTTTTATAAAGTAATAATTTTTAAGATCTCCTTCAAGAGATTGAAAATCCGGATAAATCTCATTCAACTTTTTATCTACAGTTTCAAAAAAAGGAAATTTATCCATCGCTACTATAAAAATCGACAGCTCACTGTCTTTTTTTCTATTTATGTAGGCGTTTATAGTCTCTTTTTCAAAATCAAAATCATGCAAAAAAGCAGTCAAAAACTTAAACATTCTGCTTGCGGCTCCAGATGCAGGAACAAACTTTTTAAGCTTGAGTTTTGAATTTTGAGTATCGAAAAAATGAGCTTTTTTTTCAAAATCTTCTTCCGACAAATTTAAAATCCCGTTGTTAATTGTTGCCGGACTTATTAAATTGGTCTTTAGAATTCCGTTTTTAAAAATTTCTAATTGCTGCAATATTTTTTCAAAAGAAATTTCGTGATCATATATCTGAACAAAATCTGCAGACGAAATATTATGTTTCTTTGCAATAGCCAAACTATCAATAATAGCTGTTGCTTTTGCCAAACGACTTTCTTTATTACCAGACACCGTTATAAAAGGTTTATTGGTATCAATTAGGGTTTGTTTAAAAACCGAAAACACTGTTTCTCTTCCATCAGGAGTATCTCTAATATCATCTTTCTCCCAAGGAACATCAATATCTGTTAGAAAAAACAAGTCATATTCATGTTCTAATGCAGCCTCGTTTAAAAGCGGATCACAGAAACCATAATACATTTCAGAAAAAACTTTTGTAACCATCAAATTAGTGTCACAAAACAAATATTTTTTTGCCGACGCTAACTTTTGATTTTCTAATGCAACCTGACCGTATGCAATAGGCAACATATCATCGGCAACACAAATGTGTTGATTCTCTTCCCACTTTTCCTGCAAATAGTCGCGTGCAAACTCGGGAATCCATTCGGTTTCGTAGTATTCTGCAAGTTGTTTTGCTAAGGTTGTTTTTCCTGTACTCTCAGGACCAAATAATGCAATTTTTATGATAGCTGTTTTTTGCTGTCTAAGATTTTTTTCCATTCTAAATAAGCTGAAATAGCCAAAATTGTAAAAATTAAATATTGAAGTGACAGCATCCCTAAACCGCGATAGGCATAAAGGGGCACCACAATAATATCGCCAATAATCCAAAGTGTCCAGTTTTCGATTTTTTTCTTGGCCATGTACCACATTCCTGCAAAAAATATTCCTGAAGAAATCATATCTACATAATTGTCTTTTTTGATTTCATAATCGAAATATTTATAAATTCCGAAAACTACAAAAACAGTTACAAAAAACAATATAATCCCTATTAATTTTTCATTAAGATTCGTTCGTGTAATAGGCAAATTATCTTCTACTGTTCCTCCTTTTCCCCATATATACCAACCATAAATACTCATGATTGAAAAATATCCGTTGATGATCATATCACCAATATAACCTGCTATATACAGTAAGTAAACTGAAATAACTGTTGCAATTAAACCGGTTGGATATACCAAAATGTTTTCTTTTTTTGCAAACCAAACACTTAAAATTCCAAAAACAAAAACCAAGAATTCTAAAGCAATATGCCATAAAGGCGCATTTTTATAACTGTCTAAAAAAAAATCAATCATTAAGTTGGCTGTTTTTGGTTGGGTTTTGTTATGATTCAAAAAATTGACTGTCGTTTTCAAAAGCAGTTCCTATAACTACTAAATCGGCACCAGCTTTATACGCATTTTGAATTCCGTGCAAATCTACAATTCCTCCTCCAACAATTACAGGAATATTAATATTTTGAGCAATTAACTGTATCATTTCCAACGGAACGGCTTTTTTTGCTCCACTTCCCGCTTCCAAATAAATTAATCGGTTGCCCAACATTTCTCCGGCTTGTGCTGTTGCCAAAACCAAATCAAGATTATCACGGTTAAGAGGTTTTGTTTTGCTTACTCGTGCAACTGCAGTTTCGTTTCCGCTTTCGATCAATATATATCCGGTCGAAATAACTTCCAGATTTGTCTTTTTTAGAATTGGCGCTGCCTGAACTTGATATTCAATTAAATAATCGGGATTTCTGCCTGAAAGTAAAGATAAGAACAAAATGGCATCGGCTTGCGGAGAAATTTGCGAAGGATCACCTGGAAATATAACTACTGGCAAACTTGTTTTTTGCTTTAACTGCGCAATTAAATCTTCTAATATAATACTCTGAACAATACTCCCTCCAACAAAAATGTGTGTTGCAGGAGATTGATTAATTTTTAGTAATAAATGATCTAAGTTTTCCCAAACAATTTTATCAGGATCCAGAAGTATGGCCAATAGTTTTTGTCCACTTTCCTTAGCATCTCGAATTTGTTGGTTAATTGTGAGTAATTTTTCCTCCATAATGGCTGTAAAAGTAAAAAGTTTTTAACGTAGAAGAACTATTTTGAATGAATTATATTTGTAAAGCCTCTGTTAATAATCAAACAAAAACAAATTATGATTGCTGGTGAATTATTAGAAAAATACGGTGCATTAAAAAAATCCTTTAGCAAAAACGAAATTATTTTTGAAGAAGGAAATCTGCCTTCACATTATTATCAGATTATTTCAGGTGAAATTAAGATGAGTAATTACAATGATGATGGGCGTGAATTTATACAGGGAATATTTTATAAAGATCAGTCTTTTGGTGAACCTCCTTTGTTCTTAAATCAAAACTATCCCGCCAATGCAATTGCCGTTGAAGACTCGGAAATTTTTCTACTTTCTAAAAATACTTTTATGAAATTATTAGAAGAGCACCCAGCGGTCAGTCTGAAAATAATTGAAAACTTAGCCCAACGTTTGTATTATAAATCGGTAATGGCCGCCGAAATGTCGACCCAGGAACCTGAACACCGCATTCTAAAATTAATAGATACCGGCATTGCTTATTTTAATTTCAAGAAAGATGAGAACGGTTACCTCATCAGCTTTACCAGACAGCAAATTGGAGATTTAACAGGGTTACGTGTCGAAACAGTAATTAGAACGATAAAAGGTTTAGAAAAAAAGGGGATTTTAAAGATTATAAACAGAAAAGTATACCGTTAAAAAAGTTCTTGTTTTATGATTTAAGTCATAAAATGGAGGTTCAAAGTGCTTGTACCTTTGTTATTCTAAAAACAAATAGTATGACACTTTATCAAACAACATTCGAAAATTTCAATAAAAATTATATTGGTTCTGCAACAATGGCTGTAATTGGTCAAAGCTGTTTAGGTGCAGCCGCTGCAATGTACATTCTTTCGCACGGAACCTCAATTGGTCAAATGATACAACTCGGAATTATTGTTTTGGCTTGTATATTAGCAAATACTTCTATTTTGGCGCAAATGAAACACAAGGTCGTTTTTAACTTCATTCTTACAAGTACTATATTGAGTATTTTATTGATAATCCTGAACAATTTTATATTTTGAGAAAACAAATAGAAAACAGAGCTGATGTATCTTTTTTAGTGCATCAGTTCTATACTAAAATAAGAGCCGATAAAGAAATTGGCTTTTATTTTAATACCATGATTAAAGATTGGGATGCTCATCTGGAAAAACTAACTGATTTTTGGGAAACCAACTTGTTTGCTGTAAAAAAATACAAGGGCAATCCGCATGCGGTGCATAATGAAGTGGATGCTCATTTTAATGGTCAAATTACTTCGAATGAATTCGGAATATGGCTTAACTATTGGTTTCAGACTATCGAAGAACATTTTGAAGGAGAAAATGCCGAAACACTAAAACGTCGTGCCAGAAAAATGGGAACTTTTTTGTTTATGAGTATGTTTGAACATCGAAAAAAGATGGCAGAGAATTCGACAGAATCTTGAACATTAATCGCATTTTTGTCATTTCGAGCGAAGGGAGAAATCACACTGGTAGCTCTACAAAGATTGATAACATTCTGGACGGAATTTCTAGTGTGATTTCTCCTTCGTCGAAATGACAAGATTGTGGCTAAACCTGAGACTGAAAATCACTTCTCAAAAGCATAAACCAAAGTAAATTTTCCTTCCGAATTATCAGATTTTATTTCTTTGTAATGCACATCAAAATCTTTTACCAAATTATCAAAATGGAGGCTTGCCTCGGTTCGATTTTCATTTAATGAAAAATCCCCGACTCTAATATGATCTTTAAAACTGATTCCTTTTTCGTTTCTAATTTTAAAGATGGCTTCTTTTGCGCCCCAAATTACAGTAAGTTTTTTTACGTATTCTTCTAAAACATTCGGTTTTAAATAACTAAATTCTGTATCGACAAACTTATCGGCAATGCGAAGAATTTTTTCGCGTTGCAATTCCATGTCAATTCCAACGGTTTCATGACTTACAATAATAGCTGCAAAATTATGCGAATGTGTGATGGAAATATAATTATGACAATCAAAATAAGGTTTTCCAAATTCGTCATAATGTAAATCATTGTCTGTAAAACCCATTTCCTGAATTAGCATGCGAACACTCAAAAAAGCACGTTGATGCATTTGAGATTTCATTCCGTTTAGCCTTAATTGCGTTTTTTCTTTTAAAACTACCTTACTTGATAATTCTTCGAAAGATTCTGTAATCTCCCAAATTAAAATTTTGCTGGTTGCATTGCATTGTATGGTTTGAAATAGAGGCATGCTTTTTTATTATGGATTATGAGTTTTAAGTTATGAATTATATTTCTAATTTGAAAACAGAACGTCTAATTTATCGTCTGGTCTTTTTTAGCCCTGATGGGAACGGCATCCTTTTGTGGTGGGGTTCACCACAAAAGATATAGTGGACAGCAGGATTAGCTTCATAGTTTGACTATGCTCTGTATGACAATTATAGTAATTATCTAACATTCTAGATATTAAGAAACTAAACATTTCACAAATCTTACAGAAATTAGTCAAAATTAAAAACCTATTCCGTAAATTTGCAAAAATTTTACAATACAAATATACTATAAATGAGTACTACAACTACGCCTTTTGTGGCTTTCAAAGTAAAAGACATCTCTCTAGCAGCTTGGGGAAGAAAAGAAATTGAACTAGCTGAAGCTGAAATGCCAGGTTTAATGGCGCTTCGTGCTGAATATAAAGACGAACAACCTCTTGCAGGTGCTCGTATCGCTGGATGTTTACACATGACAATCCAGACTGCCGTTTTGATCGAAACTTTAATCGCTCTTGGTGCTGAAGTTACTTGGTCTTCTTGTAACATTTTCTCTACTCAGGATCAGGCTGCTGCTGCTATTGCTGCTGCTGGAATTCAGGTTTATGCTTGGAAAGGTCTTGATGAGCAATCATTTGACTGGTGTATTGAGCAAACTTTATTCTTTGGTGAAGACAGAAAACCATTGAACATGATTCTTGATGATGGTGGAGATTTAACAAACATGGTTATTGACCGTTTCCCGGAATTGGTTCCTGGAATCAAAGGATTATCTGAAGAAACTACAACTGGAGTTCACAGACTTTACGAAAGAGTAAAAGCTGGAACTTTACCAATGCCTGCTATCAACATTAATGACTCTGTTACTAAATCTAAATTTGATAACAAATACGGTTGTAAAGAATCTGCTGTAGATGCTGTACGTCGTGCAACTGACTTAATGTTAGCTGGAAAAAGAGTTATCGTTTGTGGATACGGTGATGTTGGAAAAGGAACTGCTGCTTCTTTCAGAGGTGCCGGATCTATTGTAACAGTTACTGAAATTGACCCAATTTGTGCTTTACAAGCTGCAATGGACGGTTATGAAGTTAAAAAATTAAACACTGTAATTGCTAATGCTGATATCATCATTACAACTACTGGAAATAAAGATATTGTTCTTGGAGAGCACTTCGAGCAAATGAAAGACAAAACTGTTGTTTGTAACATCGGACACTTTGATAACGAAATTGATATGGCTTGGTTAAACAAAAACCACGGTGCATCTAAAATCGAAATCAAACCACAAGTTGACAAATATACGATCGCTGGAAAAGATATCATCATTCTTGCTGAAGGTCGTTTAGTTAACCTTGGTTGTGCTACAGGTCACCCAAGTTTTGTAATGAGTAACTCATTTACAAACCAAACTTTGGCTCAAATCGAATTATGGAAAAACAGCGCTGCTTATAACAATGACGTTTATATGTTACCAAAACATTTAGATGAAAAAGTTGCTGCTTTGCACTTAGCTAAATTAGGAGTTGAATTGGAAACTTTACGTGACGATCAAGCTGCTTATATTGGTGTTCCGGTTGAAGGTCCATTCAAACCAGAATACTACAGATACTAAATCAATTTTAGATTGAAGATTTCTATCCCGAAGCTTCGAGATTGGATTTCTTTAATTACATATTTCAAACCCGAAAGATTTTAAAATCTTTCGGGTTTTGTTTTTTTAATCAGAAATCTTCAATCTAAAATTATCCGGGCGTGCCACCATTTAAAAAAAGGCCTAATGTACCGTTGCGCATATTAGGCCTTTTTTTTAAATGCTGTCGGGCTATCCGCGCTACTTTGGTAGCTTGCTCCTATCCCTCACGCAAGCATCAACAAGAACTTTAAAATTAATCAGATATTTTGTCATAATTTTTAAAATAAAAAGATACATTTGAGTTCAAAACTAACCTTTGCCCCCAAATTATGAGAACACGATTTATTTTATTAGTACTAATAATTCTACCATTTTTTGTTTCTGCACAATCTAACAATCAGCAAATGCACCAACAAATAAATGCTCAGAGACAGAGATGGACAAATGACTGGCAAATGGGAGTGATGACGTCTCACTCATCAAATAAAATTCAATCTGCTGAAAAAAAAGTAGCCAAAGAAGAAGAAAATAAAAAAAATTTAGAGGAGAAATCTGAAAAATTAAATGCTGATTTAAAAACAAAACAAGAAGAACTTACAAATCTTAAAAACAACTCAGCAGACAGCAATAATATTGATCTTCAAAAAGATATCGAAAAAACTCAAGAAAAATTAAACCAAAACAAAAAAGAATTGGAATCGAGTTCGAAAAAAATAGAAGATTTAAAAACACAACTAGAAACCTCCAAATCACAAGAAGAAGAAAAAAGAAAAAAGGAAGGAAAAACAATTTATACTTTAACGAAATAACGCAAATTGAGCCTTACAGAAATGTGATTTTTTTTTATTCTCGTACTTCAACTAAAAAAACATTTCTCTCAAAAAATTGCACGTTTATAAATATCTACCTACTTTTAAGAATTAAAATAAGAATCTATTTCTCAAATACTTAAATAGTACAAACTTGAAAAAAACAACTTATTTAATCATCTTCTTATTTTTAGTTACTGTCCCGCAAATTATTTTTTCTCAGGAAAAGAAACCCAAAGTCGTTTTAGTCTTAAGTGGTGGTGGAGCAAAAGGAATTGCACATATTCCGCTTTTACAAAAACTGGATTCTCTACACATCGTTCCGGACCTTATTGTTGGTAACAGTATGGGAAGTATTATAGGCGGTTTGTACGCAATGGGATATTCTGGTGACAGTATAGAAAAATTAACCAAAAATATTAATTGGGATAAATTACTTGGCGGAGGCCAGTCATTAAAATCTGTAAGCGTAGAGGAAAAAAGAGAATTTCAGCGATATTTAGTTGGAATAGGGATTAAAAACAAGAGACTAAACAGCATTGGCTCTTTATTAAATGATCAAAATTTAAGAGAATATCTTTCCGAATTAACTTACCCGGTCTATAACATTAAAGATTTTGACAGCCTGCCTATCCCGTTTAGAGCCATGGCTACTGATTTGTCTGAAGGAAAAGAGGTTATTTTAAGCAAAGGCAGCTTAGCTTATGCCATGAGAGCCAGTATGTCACTTCCTGCTATTTTCAAACCTATGTCATACGAAAAAACAGTATTGGTTGATGGAGGCGTTTTGAATAATTTCCCTACAGATGTTGCCAAACAAATGGGAGCTGATATTATTATTGGTAGTGATGTAGGTGGCGGATTGGAACCCATAGACAAACTAAACAATGTTATCACTATACTGACGCAAACCAGTATGTTCCCGAGTAACATTAAGAATCCTGCAAATAGAAAACTCTGCGATATTTTAGTAGATCACATGCCCAACCTTCGTTTTTCGACTGCAGATTTTGCTGATAGTGCGGAAATTTATAAAGATGGTAAAATTGCAACAAACGAAAATCTTCCCGCTTTAATAACATTATCCGAAAAATTAAAAGGATATCAACAACGAATTCACGAATTACCAAAAATGCCTTCAGAAATTATTCTTGATACGATTGTTTACAAAAAAATCAGTCCGGAAAACCTTGCTCTGGTATTAGGACGAATAAATCTTAAAATGCATGTAAAATATACCACTAAAGACTTAATAGCAGGCATTAACAGAGCAATGGGTACCAATCTTTTTGACGAGATTACGTACAACTATTTCATCAAAGACGACAACAAACTAGGCGTTACAATCTTTGGCCATGAACGTGCCAAAAACCAACTGAATACATCTGTGCATTATGACACTTATCGAGGCGTTGGAATCATTTTTAATTACACTGCCAGAAATGTTCTTGCCAGAGCATCCCGCCTTCTGGTAACAGTCGATATAGCCGAGCAACCAAAAGCACGAATCAATTATCAGAAAAATTTTGGAAAAAACCGAGATTGGTGGTGGTCATCTGAACTTTATGGAGCCTTTTTAAGACAAGAAATTTTCTTTAATGGCAAAGCTTCAGATAATGTACTTTACAATTCACTTGAATTTACTAATGAAATCAACAGAAATATAAACTCCCTTAAAAGCTATTTTGGTTATGGTTTACACTATCAATACTCTAATCTAAAACCAAAATACGACAGAGAGTACAATCCTAACGCGATCGATATCACAAATTACTCCTTAAACAGCATCGAGTTAAACATGCATTATTCCTACAACGATATGGATAAAGTTTTCTTTGCTGAAAACGGAACAATTATAAAAGCAAATATAACCCGGTCATTGTTATCAGATGTCTACACCTCTTTTAACGACCCAAATCGAACAAGTATATCTGGTGCAACCAATGGTTATACAAAATTTGGTTTCAGTTATCAAAAAAGAGCACTCTTAAAAAAGAAAATTACAGGAATAATTGGGTTTGATTCTTATTTTATTTTTCAAGATAAACTTAAAGACAATCAAATTCCATTCTCAGAATATGGTTATGCATCAAAATATTTCTTAGGCGGAATCATACCTAGCTCCGGAAGTAATCGTTTTTCATTTCCCGGCCTGCATGAAGACGAGCTCAATGTTTCGCAATATATGGGCTTAAAAATAGCTTCTCAAATAAATCTTATGGGAAAAATTTACCTAACTCCCCATTTTAATATCGCAACTGTTGGGTTTGAATCTTTTGATAAATACATTAACAAAGCATTTAGTCCAAAAGGAAAATGGGATGATGGCCTGGAACCTAGCCTTGTAATATCCGGAGGAGCGTCTATTTCCTATCAATCCATTTTAGGCCCTATTCATTTTGATACTTCCTGGATAAACAATATCGACAAAGTAAGATTGTTTTTTAGTGTCGGATTGTCACTCAACCCTTAAAAAAATATCATAAGTAAATCGGGGTTTAAAATCTGATATTGGTATACCACCATTTAATCAGATATTATATACAATTCTTAAATTTTAAGTTTTACATTTGAAATTCAAATCTCCAAATTCTAAAACTAAATTATGAGAACACGCCTACTTTTACTATTACTATCGCTCTTACCATTTATAAGCAGTGCTCAATCAAGCATGCAAAGACAAATGAGCCAGTCAAACGCAATGTTTGCACAGCAAAACCGAATGTTTATGCAACAGCAGCAACAACAACGTGATCTAACACGTATGATGAACAACATTCAAACCTCAGAAGATAAACTGGCAAACGAAGAAAGAAAATTAAAAAAACATCAAACCAAATCAACTGAAAAAGAAGCCGATTTAAAGTCAAAACAAGATGAACTAGCAGCTCTTGAAAACAATAAAGACAAAAGCAAAGACGTTCTGAAAAGCATTGAAAAAGCGAAAAAAGAAATTATAAAATCAGAAGAAAAGCTTAGCAAATCAAAAGTTGATATAGAAAAGAGCTCCAAAAAAATTCAAGGTCTGCAAAATCAAATACAAGAATCAAAAATCAAAAAACAAGAACTAGCCAAAAAACAAGAAGAAGAAAAAAGACTTAAAGAAGAGGAAAAAGCGAAGAAAGAAAAGGAAAAACAGGAAAAGAAAAAGTAGAAACTCTTGCGAAAATATTCGTTTATTTTAATAAGTCCGGAATACAACAAAATATGATTGAAAAAATTTTATGCGACATGCATGGTTCAAAAGAAATGTCTTTCTCTTGTATCCATATTGCAATGGCAATAGATTTAAAAGAAAAAGTAGGTTTCTTCTATTCAGAAGCTGAAGAAGATCTTCCGCAAATTGCATGGTGCGGAGCATGTGAGCAATATCTTCTTGATAATGGTGAAGAATGGACTGATATTTTTCAGGCCAAAGCCGATTTTAAAATGCTATGCTCTGATTGTTTTGACGAAGCAAAAAATAATGAATCTGAAATTCATATCCGATAAACAAATTTCATGAAAAAGACTATCATTCTGTGTACATTTCTCCTTTTAAGTTGTTCAGTGTCTGCACAGAACAGTGATACCTGGATTGCCTTTTGGGATAAAGACAGCACGCATATTGGATTTAAGGATAAAAACGGTGTCATTAAAATAAAACCTAAATTTTCAGGCTATACCTTCGCACAAAAATTTGAAAATATTATTGCCGTTACAGAAGAAAATAACAACAACTGGAAAAGTTATTATCTAACTAAACAAGGAAAAATAGTAGGTCGTGACAGCTTATACTCTTTTGACAACAGTACAGATTGCGAAAATGAAGGTTTTATACGCTTTAAAGATGGGAAATCCGACAAAATGGGAATGTTCAATAGCCAAGGAAAAATTGCTATTCCGGCAATGTATAGCGATTTGACAAAATCCAGAAACGGGATGGTTATTGTGCTAAAAGATGCTACTAAAAGAAAACTCCATAAGGATGATGAACACGTTGGATGGACCGGTGGAAAAGAATTCCTTATTGATACCAATAATACAATCTTAATTGAAAATTTTAGTCACAGCAACGATATAAACTTTTATTCTTTACAGAAATCAAAAGAACCAAGTAAAGATGAAACCCGAGAAAATTTTCTTGGAGTAAACGGTTTGTATTATTCCTTCATAAGTTATGATAAAGAATTTAAATCCTGGTTAAAAAAAACGGTACTTTCAGATTTATCCTTAGATAATTTATTAAACCACTCTTTTGATAAAATTACTTACTGGAAAGAACCAAACGGGTGGACAAATGAACCAAAAACTAAATTTATTACGCAAAACTACAATCTTTTAAAATTAAAACTGCAACAACTAAATGATGCAAAAACCGAATATTTCATTTCATCTGAAGGATTAAATCAATTTATTTTTGAATCAAGCGAATACGAAATCTATTTCAACAATTGCAATGAATCCAAAGACTGGATTTATCCTGTAATGGATATTATTGTTTCTCCCAAAAACAAAACGGATCGCGGACAAGATCATTTTCAATTTCTAAGAACTCAAAATGGTTATAAATTGATCAGTGTTTCAACAGCAAAAAATGATCTTAATTAATTATTCTGCTTTCTTAAAGGTTTAACTTTGTAAAAACGTGAAATATGAAAAACTTCTTTTTCTTAGGCATTGCCATTATATTCGAAATCATTGCAACTTCAGCCTTAAAAAAATCTGAAGAATTTACCAAATTAATCCCCAGCATCATTACTATAATTGGTTATTGCGGTGCATTTTACTTCTTAAGTTTTGCTATTAGAACTATTCCGGTTGGCATTGCATATGCAATTTGGTCCGGAGTCGGAATTGTTTTAATTACTTTTATTGGTGCTGTTTTCTTCAAACAAATACCTGATTTACCTGCTATTATAGGATTAGCTTTAATATTAATTGGCGTTGTTGTAATAAATGTTTTTTCGAAAACTACGGCGCATTAATTTAAAATTAGAAAAAATGGATCTTAGAAAAGCTACAATTTCAGATTTACAAGAAATGCAGGAAATGTATATCGAGACCATTAAATGGGTTTGTAAAAATGATTACGGCCCGCTACAAATTAATGCATGGGTTTCGGGTTTAAACGATACCGAACGCTGGACGAAAGTTATTCACGATCAATTTGTTTTATTAGCTACAATCGAACGCAAAATTGTGGGTTACGGAACTCTTAAAGACGGAAACTACATTGATTTCTTTTGTGTTCACAAAGACCTCCAGCGTAAAGGAATTGCTAACGAAATATTTACTGAATTAGAACTCGAGGCTAAAAAAGAAAACTCAAAAACCATCACAGCAGATGTTAGCATAACTGCAAAACCTTTTTTTGAGAAGAAAGGTTTTATTGTAAAAGCAGAGCAAAAAAATATTCGATTAGGTGTTGAGCTTATCAATTACAAAATGGAGAAGAAAATATAGTTGAATTTGTTTCAAGTTTCAGGTTTCAAGTTCTATGAGAACCTGAAACCTGAAACAAACAAAACAAAAATAGAACTCCGCAAGTTTCGGATTTTATGACTGCAAAAACCAGTCGATATTTGCATTATAAAATTGAATGAAAATGAACACACAGGAAAACATCAATTATAATCGTATCGCAGAAGCAATCGATTATATAAAAGCTAACTTTAAGGAACAGCCAAACTTAGATCAGGTTGCCGAAAAAGTGCATTTAAGTCCGTTTCACTTTCAACGCTTGTTTACAGAATGGGCAGGAACAAGTCCGAAGAAGTTTTTGCAGTATATTAGTGTTGAACATGCCAAAAAAATCCTGAAAGAGGACAATCAAGCCACATTATTTGACGCTGCTTTTGACACAGGCCTTTCGGGAACAAGCCGTTTGCATGATTTATTTGTAAACATTGAAGGAATGTCGCCTGCTGAATATAAAAATGGTGGTAAAAACCTGGAAATAAACTTCAGTTTTGCCGAAAGTCCGTTTGGAAATATCATTGTTGCATCAACTCAAAAAGGTGTTTGTTTTATGGCTTTCGCCGAAGACGAAGAAACTGGTTTTGAAAATTTAAAAGACAAATTTCCGAATGCTTCTTTCTCCAGAAAACTAGATTTAATGCAACAGAATGCGTTATTCATTTTTCAGAATGACTGGAGCAAATTATCCGAAATAAAACTCCACTTAAAAGGTACTGACTTTCAATTGAAAGTTTGGGAAACTTTATTGAAAATCCCAATGGGGCAATTATCTACTTACGGTTCTATTGCGCAGCAAATAGAAAAACCAAATGCGTATCGTGCCGTCGGAACAGCCATTGGAAGCAATCCTGTAGCATTTCTTATTCCGTGCCATCGTGTTATTCAATCTACTGGAACCTTTGGTGGTTATATGTGGGGAAACACGCGTAAAACAGCTATTATTGGATGGGAAGGTGCGCAATTAAATTCAGATCTCTAAAACTCAATTCCATGCAAAATATACAATCTAAAATTGCTTCCCAAAACTGGGAAAGCATCACCGAATCTATGCACGAAAATGGCTTTGTTATTATTCCGAATGTGCTGAATAACGAACAATGTGAAGATTTAAAATTCGATTATGATAATCCAACTTTATATCGAAAAACGGTTGTGATGGAGCGCTATCGCTTCGGTTTGGGCGAATACAAATATTTCAATTATCCTTTGCCGGATTTAATTCAAAATCTTCGGTCCTCGATTTATCCTAAATTGGCTCCCATTGCTAATGCCTGGATGAAAGTTTTAAATATTGACACTCATTTTCCTGAAACACACGAGAAATTATTGGAGCAATGTCACGCAAATAATCAATTAAAAGCAACTGTTTTAATTTTAAAATATGGTAAAAGTGGTTTTAATACTTTGCATCAGGATTTATACGGAGATATTTATTTTCCTATTCAAATAGTACTTTTCTTAAATGAACCTGATGAAGATTTTACTGGTGGTGAATTTGTATTGACACAACAAACTCCCAGAGCACAATCGAAGGCAATTGTTTTGAAACCCAAAAAAGGTGATATCTTAGTTTTTACGACCAATTTCAGACCTGTAAAAGGCACAAAAGGATATTATCGCGTGAATATGAAACATGGAGTCAGCGAAATTCGTTCTGGAGAAAGACATACGTTGGGAATTATTTTTCATGATGCATTGAGTTAAGGTGCAAAGGTACAGAGGCGCAAAGGTTCAAAGGCTTAAACACACAGCACATCTGTAGAGGCGCACAGCAGTGCGTCTCCGCAACGATTCTCTACATGATTAATTACATAACGTTAGACGCACTACGGTGCGTCTCTACGATAAAACCAATGAAATTATTATGATCAAACATTGTGAAATTTCTGATTCAGATCTTCGAAATAAATTTAAAAATGCGGAAATTTGTTTCGGTGGAAACCGAAAACTAAAAATCTACGGGACTTTAAAATGTTCTTCAGGAAAAAGGATGAAACGAGAAAATCGGGTTTTCTTTTTGTCTGAAGATGAGGCAAAAGAAAATGGTTTCAGACCTTGCGGACATTGTATCAAAACCGAATATCAAAAATGGAAAAATGGACTTATTTAATCCGCACACTGACGAAAAAACGAATCTCCTTCCAAAAGACGGAACTGTAAATTATTACGGCAAATTATTCTCGAGAGAGGACTCTCATTATTATTTAGATGTTTTACTCAATACAATCGAATGGAAAAATGATGAAGCCGTTATCTTCGGGAAATTAATCCTTACCAAACGTAAAGTAGCTTGGTACGGTGATTCTAGTTTTGAATATACTTATTCTAACACAACAAAAAAAGCACTTCCGTGGACAAAGGAACT
This sequence comes from Flavobacterium sp. FlaQc-57, assembly GCF_044007395.1. NCBI lineage: Bacteria > Pseudomonadati > Bacteroidota > Flavobacteriia > Flavobacteriales > Flavobacteriaceae > Flavobacterium > Flavobacterium sp. FlaQc-57. Next base: position 1,147,245 of record NZ_JBIPDA010000002.1, on the reverse strand, counting down.
TTTGGAATTAAAGAAAGTTATTGAAGAAAAAACGGGAGAAACTTTTAATTCTTGTTTGCTCAATTTATACCATTCCGGTGATGAAGGAATGGCATGGCATAGTGACGCCGAAAAAGATTTGAAAAAAAATGGTGCGATTGGTTCTGTAAGTTTTGGTGCCGAACGCAAGTTTGCTTTCAAACATAAGGAAACGAAAGAAGTGGTTTCTTTAATTTTAGAACATGGAAGTTTATTGGTTATGAAAGATGAAACGCAAACACATTGGCTGCATCGTTTGCCTCCAACAAAAACAATATCAAAACCTCGTGTAAATTTGACTTTTAGAAGTATTGTAAAGTAGTCTCAAAGTAAACTCTACAGTTTTGTCATTTCTTGTTGGATACATTTTGATAAGAGAGTGACAACGCATCTTGAAACATTTCTGATCTCACTTTTGAAAGTTCAACAATTGTCCAGCCTTGTTTCCCCCATTTATTTGGAACTGGATAAAAAATCATTTCGCTCGAAGCACAGAAAACAGATTGATCAATTTCGTTTAATTTCAAAACGGCCCTATTGTTCTTTTCATCAAAAGTGGCAAAAATTTTCTTTTTGATTCGAAAAGAAGTTTTCTCGAAATGTGGTTCTTCTGTTGCATCCGGAAATGACAAAGCTAATTTTCTAAATGTTTCAATGGAGACCATAATCGCTAAATTTAAAATTAAATTCTAATTTTACCAGCCCTGATTCAATCCGTTTTTTAAGACCTCATCGTATTTATCTTTATCAAAAGAATATAAGTTTGGAGCTTTATGCGCCACGTTACTTTTCTTTTCATCAAGCTTAGTCAGGATTCCGATGTTGGTTATTTTGCGAAGAAAATTTCTTCTGTCCAGTTTTTTATCTAAAATGGTTTCATATAATTTTTGCAGTTCCGGAATCGTAAATTTCTCCGGTAATAAATTATATCCAACGGGCATTAAATTTAATTCAGTTCTTAAAGTCTGCAAGGCTTTATCAAGAATTTCCTTGTGATCTAAAATAAGTTCCGGCACTTCTTTATGATCAATCCATTCTATTATTTCTTCTTTATTAGCACACTTCGGAATTGTTTTTAAGAAATCAACTAAAGCATAATAACCTATCGTAACGAAACGTTGTGTAAGCCACTTCCCTTTTTTTTCTTCAATTTTTAAATATTCTAATAGTTCCTTTCCAAAGTGCTGATCGTTTCTTTTTATCTTTCCAAAAGTTGCAAATTGTCTTAAAAAAACACCCTCTACTCCTGTTCTTTCATTTAAAACAGTAACGGCAGCGGTATCGATATCCTGATCAATTGGTATAAAACCTCCTGGCAATGACCACAAATTTTTATGTCTGACTTTATTAAGTAAAACCTTTAACTGATTATCATGAAACCCAAAAATCACACAATCTATTGAAAGTCCGGGTTGGTAATTTTGATTGTTTTCTATAATGTCTTTTAACATTCAATTTTCAATTAAATACAGTTTTTGTATCATGATTATCGTTGCAATTTAGTTCATTTTTATAAAATGAAACCTTCTTTTTCAATTTCGTGGTAATAATCCATCGAAATTGCGTTTAAAAAACAATAGTGTATAAGTCACAATTTTAACTTAAAAGTAAGAAGTTGAATTAAAAAAACAAGTACATTGCGTCATAATAACACATTAAAATAAAATCTTATTACCAGAATTAAAAAGTAAGAATATTTTTATGTGATTTTATATTTGAATTTCTTCAAAAAAAATAAAAATTCAATACAAGAGAGATGAATACCAATCCGTTAAAAAGTATCAATAAAAGAATCCGCAATAAAATCTGGGACTCTTTTGGATTTGTTTCTAAAACGTATCTTTTAGAAGAATCTATAAAATACAGTAAGGAACAAGAAAAGATTTTCAATCAAATGATTGTTGAAACTGAAGCGAAAGATAAAAAGGCAAAACGTGAGGCTTTTGATAAGGCTTTGTATGCTTCGTATAAAGGAATTGGCGCTATAGATTTTATAAATAACGTTTTGAAATAATTCAGAAACTTTTATAAAATCTATAGCGCCAATTTTAATTGACATTCTATTTTATTGCACTAATTCAAAGTCAGCTCTAAGTTTAATATCTGCAGATGAAGCTCCAATCATAACTTCGAAATCTCCAGGTTCAGCAACCCATTCTAATTTATCATTATAGAAGGATAGTTTTTCTTTGTCGATAGTAAATTCAATTGTTTTAGATTCTCCTGCATTTAATTTTAGTTTTTGAAAATCTCTAAGCTCTAAAATCGGACGCACTACTGATCCAAATTTATCTTTTAAATACAACTGAACAACTTCTTCTCCGGCTACTTTTCCAACATTTGACAATTGAAAAGAAACTTTAATTGTTTCATTGTTTTTCATTTTTGCTGAAGACAATTTCAAATTTGAATAATTGAATTTTGTATAACTCAATCCATATCCAAAAGGAAATTTAGGTGAATTTTTTAAATCTATATATGCTGAAACGTAATTTTTAGAATCTTCGTCTTTAGCCGGTCTTCCGGTACTAAAATGATTATAGTAAATTGGAATCTGCCCCACTTCTCTCGGAAAAGTCATTGGTAATTTTCCTGACGGATTATAATCTCCAAATAGCACATTTGCAATTGCGCTTCCTGCTTCTGTACCCAACCACCAAGTATATACGATTGCCGGAACATTATCAGCTGTCCAATTAAAAATAAGTGGCCTTCCTGCATTTACCAAAACTACAACTGGTTTTCCTGTTGCCTGAATTGCTTTTACTAAATCTTCCTGAACACCAGGTAAATGAAGATCGCTTCGGCTTTTTGCTTCGCCGCTCATATCGCGTCTTTCACCAATACTCAAAATAACAACATCTGCTTGTTTTGCTGTCGCAACAGCTTCGGCAAAGCCATCTTTATTGTCTCCGTCAACTTCACAGCCTTTTGCGTATAGTAACTTTGTATTTTTACCCACTATATTTTGTAAACCATCCCATTGCGAAACGATCCATTTATTATAATCGACATTTGGTAATTCGACAGACCAAAATCCCATGTTCTCTTTGTATTCTTTTACCATTGGTCCAATGAATGCAATTGTTTTCAGGTTTTTAGAAAGTGGTAATGTCTCATTTTCATTCTTTAATAAAACGATACTTTTTTGTGCCACATCAAGAGCTGCTTTCCTATTTTCAGGATCATTCAAAGCTTTATCTGCTCTTTTTTGATCTGAATATCGATATGGATCATCGAATAATCCTAATTCGAATTTCTTGCGTAAAATACGTTTTACAGCATCATCAACTAAGTCGATAGAAACTTTACCTTCTTTTACCAATTGTGCCAAATTGCTTTTGTAGGCAACGCTTTCCATATCCATATCACTTCCGGCTGTAATCGCAGAAAGTGCTGCAGCTTTAAGATCTTTTGAATAACCGTGAGCTACCATTTCTCCAATAGATCCCCAATCTGAAACTACGAAACCTTGAAAATTCCATTTTCCTTTTAAAATATCACGTTGCAAGTGTACATTTGCAGTAGCAGGAATCCCGTTTAAATCATTAAACGAGTTCATAAAGGTTGCTGCGCCTGCATCAAGAGCTGCTTTGAAAGGAGGTAAATAGGTTTCCCATAACATTCTTTCGCTCATATCTACAGAGTTATAATCTCTTCCTCCAATCGCTGCGCCATATGCTGCAAAATGTTTCACGCAGGCCATTACAGCGTTTAAGTCTCCTAACTTATTTCCTTGAAATCCTTTTACTCTCGCATAAGCAATTTTAGAACCTAAGTAAGTATCTTCTCCGGCACCTTCCATTACTCTTCCCCAGCGCGGGTCACGCCCAATATCTACCATTGGAGCAAATGTCCAGTGAATTCCGCTTGCAGATGCTTCTGTTGCGGCAACTCTTGCAGCCAATTCAATTGCGGCTAAATCCCAACTTGCGGCTTCGGCTAACGGAATTGGAAATGTCGTTTTGTAGCCATGTATAACATCCTGACCAAACAACATTGGTATTTTTAGACGGGATTGCATTGCCAATTTCTGATAATTTCTGGTAGATTCTACTCCGGTAACATTTAGCATTGAACCTACCAAACCATTTTTAATTTCTGCTTGTTTGTTAGGATTAACCGTTATTGGACCTGTTATCGAATTATCATTACTGTATTGATTAAGCTGACCAATTTTTTCTTCAATTGTCATTTTTTTCAATAGAGCATTTACTTTCTGATCTATTGTTTCTTGTTGAGCGACCGCAAAAAACGATACCATCAACAAGGTAAATGTTGTAATTTTCTTCATGAATTTAATTTTGATTACCAAACATAAGTTGCAACTGCACCCGCGTTTAAAGTCGTTGAAATTTGTTTTTTATTGTATTTTATATTGAATGATTCTGCTGCACTTCCGTCATTTTCTACAATTAGAACAATTTGTCCTGACGGAGTTCTAAACGCGACATTGTATAAATTATTACTAACATTACTCCCAATTCTAACGGATCCTTCAGGAACAAATTTTGATGCGTGACCAATAATATAATAGCCAACTTCTCTTTTAATATTCTGATTTTGATCGATCATCAGTGCGCCTTTGCAGGTTGAACATCCGCCTGGTGTAAATGGTTTGTAGAATTCATCATTTGCTAATCCCCACGAAAGCGCATTAACACTCCAGTTGCGCATTGAACCAATTACAACATTTTTTACACTCCACTTCAAGTCAGATTCAAAACTGCTTCCTGATCCCGTATATTGTTCGGTAAAATACAAATCTTTGTTTGGATATGCATCATGAACTTTAGATAAAGCACTAATGTCTCCTTCGTACAAATGAAATGCTGAACCTGCTACAAATGGCAATGCTTTTGGATCGTTTAAAATCGCTAAAGGATACTCTGGTTTGTTACAATTGTGATCGTAAACCACAATTTTGGTTTTGATTTTTGCTTTCGCGAAAGCGGGGCCCAAATTGTTTTTGATAAATTCTGCCTGCTGTTCTGCAAGCATTAATAAACTCGGATTATTTCCCGGATGTAATGGTTCGTTTTGAGGTGTGATAGCATCAATTACAATTCCATGAGATTTCATTGCCTGAATATATTTCACAAAATATTCTGCATAAACCTGATAATACTTTGGCTGTAAACTTCCTCCTTTAGAACTTCCGTTATCTTTCATCCAAACTGGCGGCGACCACGGAGATCCCATTATTTTTATATTTGGATTTATTGCTAAAATTTCTTTTAAAAGTGGAACAACATCTTTTAAGTCTGGTCCAAGATTAAAATGTTCCAGTTTTAAATCTGTTTGTCCTTCCGGCATATCATCATACGAAAAAACAGTTTCATTTAGATCTGAAGCGCCAATACTTATTCTTAAATAACTCAAACCAATTGCATTATCTTTTCTAGAGAATAATTCCTGAAGCAATGCTTCTTTCTTTGCTTTATCTAGTTTAAGAATCGCCTGAGCGCTCCCTCCTGTCAAGGAAAAACCGAAACCTTCGATGGTTTGAAATTTTTGAGAAGCGTCTACTAAAATCGTCTGATTCGAATTGGTGTCTGTATTAAAAACCAAATCAGATTGTTTTTTTAGTTTTTGAGATTCATCTGAAGTAGTTACCCAAGCTTCTACTTTATTTGAATTTGAAACTACATTAGAGCTTTTTGATGATCCGCATTTTATTTGTACTGCGATAAGTGGCAGTAAAAGCAAAATTTGGAGTTTTTTGTTGATGTTTTTCATATTTAATGTATTTCTATTAAAATAGATAAGTGATCTGACGGGATTTTAAAGATTAAAATATAATCCAATAATAACCTTGTTGGTTCAATTCGTAAAAATCATTGAAATTTACAGAAGGTGTAATTCTATTTTTTTACACTTCCTTTTTTATTGTCTGAAAAATCTAAATAGTTCAGATTAAATCCTCCTTTATCAAAAACTACTTTGATTTTATTGGTTCCCTTATTCAATTCTACTCCCGATAAAACAATCGTTTTCCATTTCTCATTTCCGCCGGTTACCGGAAGTGTAATAGTTTCAGATTTTTTCCCGTTTTCTGTTTCTAAATGAAGTTTACCTTCTGATTTTTCACTTGAATAGCGAATTGAAACTTTATATGAATTTTGTTTTGCAACTTGGGTCGTAAACTGTAGCCATTCGCCATCATCAATAAAAGAAACCTGATAACCATTTGATCCTGCATCTTTGCAAGGTAAAATATCAACACCATCATTCCGCATAGTATTTCCTTTATTCCATTGTTCAAAATTTCCAGTTTCAACTCTGTAATTCACAAAATCTGTATCAGAATAAGCGTGTCCGTTTGTACCTAAATCATAGTGAGTTGCAGCAGTTTTACCCGGAACTGCATTTCTTTTATATGGTTTTGTATCGTTTGTTTGTACTTGCCTGAACATAGCATCAATAACATCAGGCTTAACGGTTAGGTTTTCCATTTTATAATTATCGGCTATTTTCATCAATGTTTTTTTGGCAAATTCAACTGATGGCTTTTGACCTCCATCTTTCCAATATGATAATAAAACATCGTATTCGGGGATTTTGGTTACAGAAGTTACGCCTGCAATATTTTCTATTTTTTTCATTGGCCAAAAACCCCATCCTATATTATTACTTTCCATTAATGTCAAGGCATCTTTGAACCAAACATTAGAATTCTCTCCACTTTCTCCCAACCAAATCGGAACGTTATATTGTGTTCTGTAATCCAACATTTTCTGAATGGATTCTTTGGTGTTGTAATTCCAATACTTATGAAAACTCAATGCCATGTTATCATCCCATAAAGGAAAAATTCCGTTGTAATTATTGCCCCAGCAATTCCCCTCAATAAAAATCAAATGGTTTGTATCGACTTCGCGAATGGCTTTTGTAACGCGAACCATTAAATCTCTCAAAGGTCCGTTTGAATTTTCATCGCAACCATTTTTGTTGGTTCCGGTAAAATTCCAATTGGGTTCATTGATAATGTCATAAGCTCCTATCCAAGGATTATCTCTATAACGAGAAGCTAGTTTTTTCCATAATGCAATCATTTTTTTCTGATTGGCTTCACTTTCCCAAAGAGATGGTTTTGTAGTATCGTAATCTGATATCGCAGCATCATTTCCCTGACCTCCTGGCGCAGCATGCAAATCTAAAATTAGATAGATTTTATTCTCGGTGCACCATTTCAGTAAATTATCTGTCATCGTAAATCCTTCTTCAATCCAGGTAATTTCTCCATTTTTTTCTTCTTGAATCGATGGTGTATATAAATTGTAATGCATTGGTAAACGAATCGAATTGAAACCCCATGCTGCAAGCGAATCTACGTCGCGTTTTGTGATTCCGTTTGCTTTGTAAGCTGCATAAAATTCTTTTGTTCCTTGCTCTCCAATAACTTTCTGAATTCTTTGTTTGATAACATATTGGGGACTTGCGAAAGGCTCTGTTTTAATCATATATCCTTCCTGAACCATCCAGCCGCCAAGACCAAGGCCTCTTAAGATTATGTTTTTTCCGTTTCCGTCAACAATTTTTTGCCCATCTCTATGTAAAAAACCTTGCCCAAAAGATACGATCGAAAGTAACAGTTGTAATGCTATAAGTGCTTTTTTCATCTGAAAACTCTATTAATTTTTAATTCTAAATTGTTCAATTTACCCTTTGTGTATAATTGTTTTAACACATAGAAACATAGTTTTTGTTTACTTAAAAAAGGCGTTTCACTTATTTAAAACGCATCCCGAAGCTTCGGGACTAGCTATGTAAAAAAAAATATATTTCTTTTTGTCTCCTTTTTTACACATAAAATCTATGTTTCAATGCGTTTAATATTTTTTTATGATTACGCCGAGTTCAATTATTTCCAAGTATAAGTTGCCACTGATCCACCATCTAATGATGTTGTAACCCATTTACCATTGAATTTGATATTGAAAATTTCATTTGCTGATCCGTCATTCTCAACAATTAATACTTTTGAACCAGATGGTGTGATAAAAGCAACATTTTGTAAATTCCCACCTGAATTACTATCAATTCTTATTGACCCAGCAGGAACAAATTTAGAAGCATGAGCAATAATATAATATGCAACATTTCGTTGAAAAGAATCACTTGTTGTTACTGTCAATGCCCCTTTACACATATTGCAACCTCCTGCTGTATGAGGTTCGAAAGCACCGTTATTGGCTAAATTCCACTCTAGTGCATTTTTACTGTAATTTCGCATCGAACCAATAATTACATTTCTAACATGCCATTTTAAATCACCTGCAAATTCACCTGCAGATGAGGTCCACTGTTCTGTGAAATACACATTTTTTGTTGGGTAAGAATTGTAAACATTTGATAGTGCACTAATATCTCCGGCGTATAAGTGAAAAGCTGAACCGTCTACGAAAGGAAATGCATCGGCATCTGCCAAAATTGCTTTTGGATAATTTGGATTATCACAATTATGATCGTAGGCAATGATTTTTGTGGTAATTCCTGCCGCTTTAAATGCAGGTCCTAAATTATTTTTTATAAAGTTAGTCTGCTCTAGAGCTGACATATACATACTTGGGTTATTTCCGTCATGCAAAGGTTCGTTTTGAGGTGTAATGGCATCAATTGTAATTCCTTCTGCTTTCATTTGCTGAATGTATTTTACAAAATATTTTGCATAAACATCATAATATTGAGTTTGTAATTTTCCTCCAATAAAGCTGTCTTTGTCTTTCATCCAAAGCGGTGCTGACCAAGGTGTTGCCAGAATCAAAATCTTTGGATTAATTGCTAGTATTTCTTTTAAAAGTGCAATTACTCCGGCTCTGTCTTTGTCTAAACTAAATTTCGCTAAAGCTAAATCGGTATCTCCCGTTGAAAGATCATTATAAGTAAAAGGAGATGTATTTAAATCTGATGCTCCAATACTGATTCTGAGATAACTTATTCCTATCGAATTTTCGCCAGAACCAAATAATTCCTGCAAAAGAGCGCTCTTTTTTAATGCATTTAACTGATTAATTACATCTGCGCTTCCACCTGTTAAAGTATATCCAAAACCATCTACGGTCTGGTATTTTTGAGAAGCATTTACTTCAATATTTGTGTATGTATTTGTGGTCGTGCCAAAGCCTAAAGTTCCTGTTTGTTTTGCTAACAAAACACTCTGATTACCTTTTGTCAACCAAAAATCAACATCGTTGGTTACGACAACGGGAGGAACTACAACTGGAGGGACAACAGGTGGCGGGTCTACTGTATCACTAGACGAAGAACATTTTGCCTGAGCAAAAACCGCTATTGCAAGAAACAATGCTTTTATAGTGTTTTTAAAATTTAGTTTCATTTTTATAGTTTTTAGTTAGTAGAGCAACTAGTTTACAGTGGTTTGAAACTTGTGCGCTGGTATAATTGCAGTGTGTGTTTTCTGAATCTACAACTATAGAAATTGTTAGTTTTATTTATTGTGATGTTGGCGTTTTTGGTTTGATTTTAATTTAAAACAAAGGAGGGTTAAAATGGATGATTCAAATTAACCCTCATATTTAACACTGAATATTAATAAACAAGTGTTTGTATTGCGTGCGCAGGAATTTTAACTGTTGTTTGTTCAGCAGCTATAATTAATTTATAGTTAACTTCTTTATCTGTTTGATTCATGACTATTGTTGCCATTGTACCATCTGTATTCAAAAATGAAGTACTTAACAACGCGCTTCTGCTTACTGCAGAGCTAACTCTTTTGGCATTTAAATGAATGAACTTTGAAAAATGTCCTATGTAATAATATGACGGTGTATAGATTAACTCGCCGGTAGTTGTATCAGCATGAATTGGTGCAAAACAAAAGTTACCAACATGGTTAGGTCCTCCGTTTTGATCTAAAAGGATGTTCCAATCTGTCCATCCGGCTGTTCCATTGTTAAAGTCGTTAATCATAGAAATTCCATATCTTTCGCCGTTACCCCAGAATTGGTATTTTGCAGCATCAAATTTTTCAACACAGCCTTCTGTAAACATTAATCCTTTATCAGGATATGTTTCGTTTACTTTGGCAACATTATCAAACATTGATGCACCTCCGGACCAGTTTTCATACCAGTGAAAACCCATTCCCCAAACATATTTTGAAGCTTCGGGGTCTGAATAAATTACGTTTGCTCTGTGATTCATTAAATCACGATTATGATCCCAGGCGATAATTTTTATATTCTGTAATTTTTCTTTTTTCAAAGTTGGTCCCAGAAAATTTTTAATAAAGTCTCTTTCCTCTTCGGCTGTATAAATACATGATTCCCATTTTTGAACTGCCATTGGTTCATTTTGAGTTGATGTTCCCCAAATTGGAATTCCCTCTTTCTCATAAGCTTTTATAAACTTGACATAAAAATTAGCCCAGCTTTGATAATATTCAGGTAATAATGTTCCTCCTTTTAATACATTTTTATTGCTTTTCATGAAAGCATTTGGAGACCACGGAGCTGCATATGTAGTTAATTTTCCACCTGCAGTTTGTATTGCTTTTTTAATTAATGGAATACGATATTGTCTATCATGATCAATAGAAAACGTTTTTAAATCTTTATCGCCTTCTTCAATATAAGAATAGCTTCCACTGCTAAAATCAGAACTTTGTATCGTGGTTCTTAGCAATGAATAGCCTATACCTTTTTGTTTATCATAATAAGCGTTTAAAAATTCTGTTTGTTTTTCTTTCGAAAGTTTAGCAAATATTTCGGCACTCGCATCTGTAATAGCTCCTCCAATTCCCATGAAATTTTGAAACTTTTTAGATGGTTCTACAAAAACTGAAGTTTCGATTTCCAGTGGCTGTTTAGCTGCCGAAAAAGTTAAATTATCTGTAGCCGTTAATCTCAAATTCGAATTCTCGGCTGTTGTATAAACCTTTACTTTTTTTCCATTGGTCGTAAATTCTTTTTTTGCTTTGGGTTGTTGGGCAAGAGCCGTTAACGAAAACAAAAAAAAGAGAACTTTAAAACTATTTTTTCTCATTCTTTCCTTATTATTTTAAATTCTAAATTGACGTTCTTAGAGAAACTCTTCTTCAATAAAAACATTTTTTGAAAGCTTAAAGGATTTAAAAATAGCCCATACTCATAGTGATTATGGGCTATTTACAACCAAACTTAAACTTAACTTAAACTTATTTTGCTCGCATTTCGATTCTTCCTACTGTAATTCCGTCTTTAGTAAAAGTATTTCCTCCACAACGAATCAGTAAATAAATTTTACCTGTTGTATCGAATTTTACTACATTAGAAACTGACGCTGTTGCATCATTTTTAACACATCCTACGATAGATAATCTTCCTAAAAATGCGCTCTTAGCACAACCGTCCCAAGTACTTAAACCCATTACTTTGTTGTCTTTGTACTCTACACCAAGTTCAGGCATTGATTTACCTGCGTAAACTTCAAGCCATGTCTCATCAGAACCACTTGCAGATGAAACAAGCATATCAATTGTATATTCTTTATCTTTTACAACATCAATTGCCTGATAAATACCTTCCTGAGCCCATCCTCCAGGAGAACGAAGTGTTGCACTTCCTGGTTTAAAATCCCAAAAAGCTGCTCCGGTTGCACTTAGTTTTAATATGGTCCATTTTGCAACATCATTTGCGTCATTAAAGAAACCTCCTTTTACTAAATTTGGTTTACTTGGATCAGATTGCGCTACTACTATATCTTGCGAAACTTCTTGTGTAAAACCTCCGGCTGCAATAGCTGTATGTGTAACGGTGTATTTACCTGCATCCGGCAATACAATTTTTTCAACCATTTTTCCCATATACGGGCCATATCCAATATCCCATTTAGATGAAATAACTCCCTTAGCTTGCGCTGTTAAAATGTACGTATTGACTTCCCCCGCCACGGGAGTTATGGTAAATGAAGGATCGACGCTTGTAGCTGTTAAACCATTACCATTACCAACTTCGTCGTCGCAACTCGTTAATGTTCCTAATGCTAATGCCAGCATTAAAAAAACTCCTCTTTTTAAATTTATATTTAGGTTCATTATTTTTATTTTTTTGGTTTGTAAATGGTTATTCGTAATTAGGATTTTGTTTCAATTTAGTTCCTTTTAATTCTACAAAAGGTATTGGAAAAATCTCATCAGTACCAGCGTTAAATCCTCTGTCAGCTAATGCTGCTGCTGCGTCACCCCATCTTACTAAGTCAAAAAACCTATGACCTTCACCTGCAAGCTCCATTCTTCTTTCGTTTTTAATAGCGGCCAATGTTACAGGAACTGGTGTTAAACCAACTCTGTTTCTAACTGCATCTAGCAATGCCTGTGCTCTTGGTCCTGAACCTAATGCTTCGGCTTCCATTAAATAAGTATCAGCAAGTCTGATGATATATGAATTTTGTCTGTAGTTTAACTCTGCAGCTCCACCACCAGTACGAACATCTGATTGTCTTGGAAGATATTTGTTCAAGAAATATCCTGTATCTTGATAAGCCGGAATATAATTGGCCTTTCCTGCTGCTTTTAATGCTTTCATATCAAGAATCGTAGCTCCAAATCTTGGATCTGTTTTGATTGCATCATATAATTTTTGAGTTGGAACACTGAAAGCCCATCCTGAAGGAAGATCTGGCGCTGTAGAATTTTCCGGTCTGGTATAACCTCTAGGTCCAACCATAACGTTTAATGAGTTTCCTTCGTCTTTTCCAGTTCCCCAAAATGACCAATCAGAGTTACCTGCACTTGTGTGAGATACTTCGATTAATGATTCGGCATTGAATTTATTAGATGTAACCCATAAATCACTATAGCTAGGTAATAATTTGTTTCCATATTGATTTGGTTGTCCGGGAGTTCCGTTTACCTGAGCAAGAATTGCAGCTGCCTCAGTTTTTTTCCCTTCAAATAAATAAACTTTCCCTAATAATGCCTGAGCTGCAACTTTTGTCAGACGCCCAGACTCAGTTGCAACATCAACAGTTGTTGGCAAAGCTGGAATGGCTTCTAACAAATCTTTTTCAATTTGAGCATATATTGCTTCTGGAGTTGCTTGTTCAACTGTTGCAATTGTTGCTGTTGTTAATGGCTCCAGAATTAACGGAATGTTTTTAAACATTCTAACTAAGTTAAAATAGTACAAGGCACGTAACGATTTAGATTCGGCCGTGAATCTAACTTTTAATGCATCTGACATATCTACGTTAGCCATGTTTGATAATAAAACATTTGCTCTATAAACACCTTGATAATGATCGTTCCAATAGCTACCCGGAATTATTACTGAAGTTAGCGAGTGCGTCGAGAAATTTTGAATTCCTGCACCATCAGATGCTCCACCACCACCAGCATAAAAATCATCTGAACCAGCGTTTAACATTGCTACCATGTTTTCGAAACCACCAGTATTTTTTCTGATAGGGTCATAAACTCCAACAAGTGCAGCAGTTGCTTGTTGCTCATTTTTATAATAACTCGTTGAAAGAAAAGATCCTTTTGGCTCAATAGTTACAAAATCTTCAGAACAAGATCCTCCTAAAGCAGCCATTGCAATTGCAATGTATATATATTTAAATTTTATATTTTTCATGATTCTTTATGTATTAAAATTGTAAGTTAGCTCCAAGCATAAAAGATTTTGCTTGTGGATAGATACCTTTATCTACACCAAATACTTGACCTCCAATTTCAGGATCATATCCAGTGTATTTAGTAAAAGTGAATAAATTTTCTCCTGTAACATAGAAACGGATCTTATCTGCACCAACTTTAGATGATAAGTTAAGAGGAAGTGTATATCCTAATTGAACAATTTTTAAACGTACATAATCTCCGCTTTCAAGGTAAAAATCAGACATTTTACTGAAATTTCCATTTCCATCGTTATTTGCTAGTCTAGGATAATCATTTGAAGTTCCTTCTCCAGTCCAACGATTTAAAACTTCAGTTTGATAGTTGGCATTCAAGATATCCAATCTGCGTAATCCCTGAAAAATTTTGCTTCCGGCCGCTCCTTGAGCAAATGCCATAAAATCGAAATTTTTATAATCTAAATTCACTGTTAAACCAAAAGTATATTTTGGAATACTAGTTCCTAAAAATTGCTTATCATCATCAGAAATAGCGCCATCTCCATTATTATCTACCCAACGGAAATCTCCAGGCTTAGCATCAGGTTGAATCATACCTCCAGCTGCATTTTTATATGAAGCAATTTCAGCTTGATTTTGAAAAATTCCAGCGGTTTTGTAACCAAAGAATTCATTATAAGAATGTCCAACCTGAGTTCTTGTAACCGGTCCCATAGATTGGAAACTAGCATCTCCAATAATATAATCATTATCCTTCCCTACATAAGTAACTTCATTTTTTAAGTAAGCCACGTTTCCGTTAACTCCTAAATTAAACTCACCTAATCTTTTCTTGTATCCCAATTCAAATTCTAAACCACTGTTATTCATATTAGCAATGTTAGCCCATGGTTGTTCAGCAACTCCAACGTATCCAGGAATAACAACTTTTCTTAAAATACCTGTTGTTGTTTTTTTATAATAATCAATAGTAAGGTTGAAATCATTGAAAAGTTTAGCATCAAAACCAAAACTTGTTTGAGCAGTTTCTTCCCATTTCAAATCAGGATTATCAAGCGTTAAATTTGCATAACCGGTTGTGATAGCTCCAGTGTTTCCAAAAGAATAGTTATAACCTCCACTTACTAATGATAAATATCTAAAATCATCTAAATTATCATTACCTACAACTCCATAACCTCCACGGAATTTTATCGTATTAACTACATTGTTTTCTTTCCAGAAACCTTCTTTAGAAAGTACCCAACCTAAAGAGAATGAAGGGAAAACTCCAAATTTATTATTTGCTCCAAAACGAGTCGATCCATCACGACGAATTACTCCAGTAACAAGATATTTCTCTTTGTAATCGTAATTTAAACGGCTAAATAATGAAGTAACTTTGTGTTGAATGTAGTCGTCAGTAGCACTTGTTCTATCAGATTGTGGAATATCAAAATCAAATGAAGCGTCTTTATAGTTCGTGATTGGTAAACCAAACATAGTATTTGTAGTTTCTCCACCAATATTTTCAACATAAGATCCTTGTCCTACTAACACACTAATGTTATGATCACCAAATTTATTGGCATAAGTAAGAACGTTCTCAACATTCCAGTTAAATGCTTTTCTATTAATTTGATAATAGCTGTTTTTCAATGTACTTACGTTCGAACTTAAAAAGTTCACCGGAGTAAATCCTTGTTCTCCCCAATAAGAAATTTTACCTCCAAGAGTAGATCTAATTTTTAAATGATCAGTAATGTTTGCTTCAAGATAAGCATTCCCTACAAAATCATCAGACCAATTGTACCTTCCTAATCTTGTCTGAACATATCCTAAAGGGTTTGTCATTTCCTGCCCTACAACGCTCGAAATTCCGTAAGGATTTCCATTTGCGTCACGCATTACCGGATTTGTCGAATATGGAGCAGCGTTTGCAACTGCAGGATCAGTAACTACTAAAGGTGTAGTTGGATCTAAGTTGATTGCAGAACTTAAAGGCCCTCCAAATTCACTGTTTTTATTTCCAATATCTAATGTTTTTTGTCTAGCAAAACCAAAAGTTTGTCCAAAAGTAAAATACTTAGATATTTTGTGTGTAGAGTTTAAACGAAAGCTCTTTTTAGTATAATTAGAGATATCACTTGTTACAATACCTTGTTGATCCTGAAGACCAAAAGAAGCATAAAAAGTAGAAAACTCTCCTCCACCACTAATACTAAGTTCGTGAGAATATCTATAAGCTTGGTCATTAAAAATAGCATCTTGCCAATTTGTACCTGCGCCTAAGGCATTAGGATTTGGATATCTAATTGCTCCACCATCAGCTACTGCTTTTTCATTCATGATCGTAGCATACTGTGTAGAATTTAGTAGATTTAATTTTTTTGCAGGAGAAGAAACTCCTGAAAAACCAGTGTAGTTAACTGTTATTTTTCCAGATTTCCCTTTTTTAGTTGTAACCAAAATTACCCCAGTTGCAGCACGTGTTCCGTAGATTGCAGCAGATGCAGCATCTTTAAGAACCTCAATAGACTCAATGTCTGACTGATTTAAGAAACCAATTGCTCCTGCATCAACTACGTTACCATCAATTACCCAAAGCGGATTGTTACCACCGTCTCCAAAAGTAGTTATACCACGAATACGAATCGTAGAAGGTGCACCAGGCTGTCCTGAACTTGATGCAATAGTTACACCGGCAACTCTACCTTGAAGTGCTTGTTCTACGCGTCCGTTTGGTACTTTTTCAAGATCAGCTGCTTTTACGCTAGAGATTGCTCCTGTGACTACAGCTTTCTTTTGAGTACCATATCCTACTACCACAACCTCACTCAATGATTGTGATTCAGGTTTTAATTGAATTGTAATTTTTGTTCTTCCATTTACAGCTTCTGTAACTGTTGCGTATCCAATAAAAGTAACCGTCAAAATACCATTTGAAGGTACTTGAATTTGGAATTTCCCATCAAAATCTGATGCAGTCGACTTTGTAGTACCTTTTAATACAATAGATGCACCTGGAACTGGCATTCCACTTTCATCATTTATTATCCCATTTACTGTGACATCCTGAGCCACAGCTATAACCGAGAATAACAAAGACGAAATACAAAAAATAAGTAATTTTGTTAATTTCATTTTTCTAAAAATTTTGGTTAATTAATTAGTAATTCAATGCAATAGTAATGTTAATTTTTTACTATCTACAATTAAAATTCATTACAAAAACACATCAAACTAAATTTAAAGACATTACAAAAACACATCATTTTTTTTATAAATAACTATAAACCAACAATATAAAAACTTTTTTTTAGATGTTATGGAAATGTTAATTATAAAAATAAACACTACATTGTATAAGAATGCTTATTTTTATTAAAAATTAGCTTAACTACATCGAAATAGAAGAAGCAACACGAAAATAAATCACTAATAATCAACTGATTAAAACCAAACTCAAGAGATAAACCAAAAAAATTATGAAATTGAGAAAATCATATTTTATTATTACTTTTTTTACACTATTCACAATCACATTTTTTGGCCAAGTTAAAAATATTGGCGTTCCAGATGTAAGAAATTACAAACGAAACGAATACAAAGGAGGAACCCAGAACTGGAATATAGGACAAGACAAAAATGGAAATCTATATTTTGCAAATAACAATGGACTTTTACAATTTGATGGCTCTTCGTGGCGAAAGTATCCTTTACCAAATTTAACCTCTGTTCGATGCTTAAAAATTGATGATTCCGGAAAAATCTATGTTGGAGGCTACAATGAATTTGGATATTTTCAGCCTGATACAAAGGGGAGATTAAAATATACCTCATTAGCAAAAAAAGTAGATAACAAAAAAATCAAAATCATCGATTTTATCTGGAAAATTCACACTCTGAACAATCAAGTGATTTTCCAGTCTTTTGCAAGAGCATATATATTTAAAGACGGAAAACTATCTATACTAAAAGCACCTAAACGCTTTCAATTTTCATTTATCGTAAACAACAAACTTTATTTTCAAGATGTAGAAAAAGGCATCTTAGAATTCAGAAATGGTAAATTATACAGCCTACCTAACACGACGAGTTTAAACAATACCGAAATTTGGGGAATGTATATGTTAGCCAAAAACAAGATGCTGATTATAACATTAGAAAAAGGTTTATTTGTATATGAAAACAATACTGTTAAACCCTGGGATACAGAAGCCAACGTTTTTCTTAAAAAAAACAACTCTTTAGGAGGCGCTGTAATAAACAAAAATTCAATAGTTTTTAATTCAGTTTTGGACGGAATCATTATTTCTGACTTTAATGGAAAAATAATTCAACATATAAATAGAAAAAAAGGGCTGCAAAACAATACTGTTTTATCCTCATTTATAGACAACAAAAACAATCTCTGGCTTGGTCTTGATAATGGTATTGCTTATATAAATGAAAACTCGCCTTTTACTTATTTTGGTTTTAGCTACGACATTAGCACTGTATACGCATCTGTTATTCATGATGGAAATTTATATGTCGCAACCAATCAGGGAGTTTTTTATCATGCCTGGAATAATAATTTTAAGGAAGATGTATTTAAACTCGTAGAAGGAACAACTGCTCAATCTTGGAATGTTCAGGTAGTAGACAACGAACTAATTTGCTCTAATAACCGAGGTGCCTTAGTAATAAAAGGAGGGCGAGTTACACATATTATAGATTCGAAAGGATATTTTGGACTCAAAAAAATCCCAAGTCATCCCGGCTTTTTTATCGGCTCTAATTATGATGGATTTGCAATTTTTCAAAAAACACCAAGCGGTTTAATTTTTATAAATCAAGTAAATGGGTTTGACAAATCGTCTAATAGTTTTGAACTTGATGAGTCATATTTTTGGCTTAAAAAAGACGAATCTATCTACAGAATGCAACTTAGTGATGACTTGACAAATTTTTCAGTGATCAAAAAAATAAATCAATTATCTCCAAATTATAAAAACATAGGCAGTATCCAGAAGATTGACGGAAAAATATATTTTCAAACTAATAATCATTTCTATAAATTCTCAAAAGAGCAGGATCTGTTTTACGAAGACAAAAACATGTCTAATTTATTTAAAAACATACCAACTATAAGTGCCTTAAGCCAAGATTCTCAATCGAATTTATGGTACGCATTTGATGAGTCTCTCGGAGTTTTAATGAAGCAAAATAATCGTTACAAAAATATCGTTGCTCCATTTTCAAACCTCACAGGCAATTTGGTTAGCAATTATTTATCCGTAAATACGATCGATTCGAAAAACATTTTCATCGGTTTAACTGACGGTTTGGCTCATTACGATTCAGAACTGCTAAATAATTTTGTAACAAAACCAAAAGCTTTCATTCGTAGTTTTTCATTTCCAGGCGACACTATTGTTTTAGGAAACAACCAAACTAAATCAGAAAGTATTCGCATTCCATATTCGTCAAATCATGTTCGGTTTACATTTTCGTCACCAACTTATGAAAATCTTGAAAATGTTCAATTCTCTTATCAATTAGAACCCTTTGATGATAAATGGAGCAATTGGTCAACGATTTCGATTAAAGAATATACAAACCTAAGAGAAGGCGATTATACAATGAAAGTAAAAGTTAGAAACAGCTACGGAATTCAATCTGAACCGGCTGTACTTTCTTTTACTATTTCACCGCCATGGTACCGACATTTTCTAGCGTTCATGCTTTATTTTATATTAATTGTAATAGGTATTTATATAATTTCAAATCAGATAAAAATGAAGATTAGGAAGAATAAATACTATGAAACTATCGAACAAAGAAGACTATATCTTGAAAAAGAATCAAAAATAAGACAAGAACAATATGATCTTGAAAAAGAAATTGAAAAACTAAAAAATGACAAACTACAAATAAAAATCCTTGCAAAGGATAAAGAACTAGTTAACAACTCTTTGCAAGTTGTAAAAAAGAACAAAATCCTGAACGGAATCATTCACAAACTAAAAGAAATAGATGTTGAAGCGCTTGATGATTCGACAAAATTTCAAGTCAGTAAATTAAACAAGAGTATTGTAAAAGAAGTAAACACAGATAAAAGTTGGAAAGACTTAGAAAAGCATATTAAAAACGTACATTTTGAATTCTTAAAACGACTGAAAGAAAAATACCCAACTATTTCTCCAAGAGAACTTGATTTGGCGACTTATTTATTAATGAATATGTCTACTAAGGAAATTGCCGAAATCATGAATATATCGACCGGAGGTGTTGAATTGGCAAGATATCGCTTAAGGAAGAAACTAGGTCTTAACAAAAAGGAAAACTTAATAGGCTTTTTAATGAGCGTTTAAGTAAAAGTAAAAAGCCATTTGACGTATCAAATGGCTTTTCTATTTATAAAATATATTCTAAAGATCGTTCTAGTGCCATTCCTCTGGAGCCTTTTATTAGAATTTTGCTTTCATTAAAATGAATCGTTTTAAGATGAGCTGAAAAAGCGTCAAAAGTCTCATAAAAATGGAGATTCTCTGCAGAAACTTTATTCTCATAAAATGCCTTTCCAATCAAGTAACAAACAGAATCTGTTTGATTTGATAAAGAGTCTACAATTATTTTATGCTCTTGCGCGCTTTCCTGACCTAACTCAAACATATCTCCCAAAATCATGATTTTATTCTGACCTTCTAATTGCAAGAAATTAGTAATCGCAACTGCCATACTACTAGGGTTTGCATTGTAAGCATCTAAAATAATCTCATTAGATCCTTTTTTCAACAACTGAGACCTGTTATTCTCTGGTATATAATGCTCAATTGCATTTTTTATATCGGTTTCATCAACTTTAAAATAATATCCCATTGCGACTGCCGCATTGATGTTATTAGCGTTATAAAGTCCTATTAAATGAGATGCTACACTAAAATTATCATATTCTATTACTACAAATGGATTTGCTTTAATACTATTTATTCTAATGTCTGCATTATCATTATTAACTCCAAAAGTAAATGATTTAATTCCCTTCGATTTTTCGATCTGAATTGAGTCTTCAAGATTTACAAAAGCCAATTTATTATTTTTGGCAAGATATTGATACATCTCACTTTTACCTTCAATTACACCTTCAACACCACCAAAACCTTCTAAATGTGCCTTTCCAAAATTAGTTATATAACCAAAATCAGGCTGCGCTATTTCGCACAAAAACTCAATTTCTTTTTTGTGGTTTGCTCCCATTTCAACGATTCCAATTTCTGTTTCTTTTGTAAAAGACAACAAAGTTAAGGGAACCCCGATATGATTATTTAAATTTCCAACTGTAGCTTTCGTTTTGTACTTTTTAGACAAAACAACATTTATAAGCTCTTTTGTTGTTGTTTTTCCATTACTTCCTGTTAAGGCTACTATTGGCAATTTCAAATAAGCACGATGAAGTTTTGCTAATTCCTGCAACGTTTCTAAACTGTTTTTGACAAGAATAGTTCTCTCATCAATAACATAAGATGCGTTATCAATAATAACAAACAAAGCGCCTAATTCTAATGCTGAAGCAGCAAAAGTATTTGCATCAAAATTTTCGCCTTTTATAGCAAAAAACATGGAATCCTTTTCAATTTTTCTTGTATCAATTGAAACTGATTTACATTGTAAAAACAAATTATGAATGTCCTGAATATTCATTTACAAATTTTTTTTATGGATCATAAAAGTAGAAAAAAACAACAAAAAAATTCCAAATTCCATACTGAAATATTCAGCTTTTGGAATTTGGAATTTTTTTATATTGAAATTTCTAAAACTTAATTTCTTGGTGATTTTCTTTTTTCAGATTTTGCACCTACTCTAGACATTGCACATCTAAATCCGATGTAATCAGTTGCCATATCCTGAGGGAAATATCTTCTTTGAGCCGGATCTAACCAATAGGCTCTATCTCTCCAAGAACCACCTTTGTAAACTCTTACATTATCGTCGATTAACGTTGTACGTTTACTAGAGTTGTCATATTTTCTAACCATTTGACCTAAACTATCTGTAGTTACATTATGTTTAGGAGAGTTGTACATTGCCTGATCAGCTTTAGATCCTGCTTCAGAATCTCCAAAGTCAAAATATTTAGATGATTGTTTATCACCGTCTCTATAGTTGATATTGTCACTTGTTGTGAAGTTTTGTCTTAAGTAAGTTTCATTTTCGTCAACTGGAACCTGAGCAATTTCTCCTGGCAAGTTTGTCGCAACTTTTTTACCGTTACTTAAAGTTTTGTACTGAATATTATCTTTAGTAATAATTTCAATTTTACCGTCTTTACCAATTTTGTTTTTAGCATATTGATTTCCTCTAAAATAGTTGAAATCATTTGCTTCATTATCAATAATAGGTCTGTAAACGTCAGCAACCCATTCGGCTACGTTTCCAGCCATATCATATAATCCAAAATCATTGGCAGCATAGCTTTTCACAGCATTTGTAATATCTGCTCCATCATCAGACCAACCTGCAATTCCACCGTAATCACCGTTTCCTTGTTTAAAGTTAGCCAATTGGTCTCCTTTATTTTTACGTTTTGAAGAACGAGTATAATCTCCAGACCAAGGATATTTCTTTTGTCCTTTGTAAATATTATATTCTCTTTGTCCAACATCAGCTGCAGCTGCATATTCCCATTCTGCCTCAGTAGGAAGTCTGTATTCTGGCAAGATAATTCCAGAAGAACGTTGTGCATACACATTTTTCTCTTCAGGTAGTACACCATCTTTTCCAGCTTTTGGTTTTCTTCCGTTTGGATTTACTTTTAAAACTAATTCTTCATTACCACCATAGGTTGTAGATGGAGATGCTAAGTAAGCCTCTGTATTAAATAAACTTTCAGCACTAACATCTTGCGTTTTAGCACCTTTTTTAATGTATCTGTTTTTTTCTAAAACCGCTTCGTTTACACGATCAGTTCTCCATTTACTAAATTCAACAGCTTGAATCCAGTTAACTCCTACTACAGGATAATTTGCATATGAAGGATGTCTTAAGTAATTGTTAGTCATCGTTTCATTATATCCTAAACGATTTCTCCAAACTAAAGTATCAGGAGATGCTCCTTCGTAAATGTTTTTGTAATTTTCTTCTGTTGGTGGAAAAACTTTCTTTAACCACTCTAGGTATTCTAAGTACATACCGTTTGTAACTTCAGTTTCATCCATATAGAAAGACTGAACGTGCTGTTGAGTTGGTGTGTTATTCCAATCATGCATAACATCATCCTGTACTTTACCCATAGTAAATGTACCTCCTTCAACAAAAACTAAACCAGGACCGGCCTGTTGTTTTTTCCCTGCATTTCTAGCAGCAGTTCCATTCTGACTATCTACATCCCAACCAGTTGCTCTGGAAGCGTGACTGGAACTCGATTTTTTGCTACAACTAGCCGTGCCCAACATCAATACCATTGACATCATTAATTGCAAGACTACAATTTTGTTTACTTTCATACTCATTCTTAGGTGATAAATTTAGGTGCTGCAATATAATAATTAACATTTAATTAGCAACATCTGTTCTAATAATTTTATTTAGCTGTTTTTTACCAGAAAATAACCTATAGTTACGAACGCAAAAATATACTTTTTATTATTTACTATAACATGAAATACTATATTTTTACTTACTAAAATATTTTTAATTCAAAACCATTTTACACACCAATGAAACGAACCTTACTCCTATATCTTTTTTTAATTCCAATTATCTCATTTTCCCAGATAAACGGGAGCTTTACGTTAGATTGGCAAAACAAAAAAGAGATTGGTTTTGGCGATTCAAAAATACAAATCCCGTATTTTTCCGGAAGTAGTTTTCGTTATGATACTACTAAAAAAAACATAACGTTGTTACTCCATTTGAATGAATCAAGTTCTTCTAACAATAATTCTGTACAAATTACAAACGTCGTGTACGAATCCATTTCAGCCAATGAATTAGGAGACTTAACGCTATCAAACATTCCTTTAAAACCAAACGAAACCTTAAAAACAACAACCTCACGAGATATTAAGCAGACTTTTTTATCTTTATCACCTATTATAAAGGAAGGAAATAGCTTTAAACGGATAAGATCTTTTTCGTACTCCACAACTGCTTCAACATCAAAAAACAGCAACTCCTCTTCTTTTCAAAAATCTAATTCTATCTATAATTCAGTTTTAGCATCTGGAGATTGGTACCGTTTTTATATTGAGAAATCAGGTGTTTATAAACTTTCAAAATCATTTTTGCAAAGTTTAGGATTCGATCCCGGAAAAGTAGACCCAAGAAGAATCAAAATTTACGGAAACGGAGGAAGAATGCTTCCTTTGGCCAATAGCACTTATTATCCAGAGGATTTAACTGAAAATGCAATTCAAATTTCAGGAGAAAGTGACGGTGTTTTCAATAATGAAGACTATATTCTTTTTTATGCCGAAGGAGTAGAAAACTGGAGCAAAGAAAGCCTCACAAATATTAATTTATACGACACGAAATCATACTACTATATTACAGTTACAGGCAATGACGGAAAACGAATTTCGAACTTAAACCAGCCAACAGGCAACATCACTTTAGAATTAAACACTTTTGACGACTATCAATTCCATGAAATTGACAAAACAAACATTGCTCACCTAGGACGTCAATGGTATGGCGAATCATTTGATATCACTCAAGAACAAGAATTCACATTTAGCTTCCCAAATATAGAAGCTACAACTCCTGTTAAAATACAGATAAATGCGGCGGCGGCGGCCTATACCCCTACTTCGTTTGCTGTCTCCACTAACGGCCAAAATATAGGAAACCTAAACTTTAAAGCATTATCAGCTAACTCAGATACTAAATTTGATACTTTAAGCTCTCCTTTTAAGAGTACGTTTACCGGAACAGAAAGCATAAAAATAAAACTTACTTACAACAACAATGGCGTTCCCGGATCAAAAGGATATCTGGATTACATTAATTTAATTGCCAAAAGAAAATTACTAGGTACAGGAAAGCAATTTAAATTTCAATATGACTTAGGCGGCTCAACAGCCGGAATTGTAAATTACACTATAGGAAACGCCACAAGCATTTCTCAAATTTGGGATGTTACAGACCTATATAATGTATCAAAAATTGAAAACACAAATCAGGCAAGTTTTAGCTTTAAAGCTTCACTAGGAGAAATTAGAAAATATATAGCAATCGATCCTAATGATTATTTTACTCCTTTAAAAGAAAGTCAGCCAAAAATTGCAAATCAAAACTTAAAAGGAACAATTTTCAAAAATATCCAAAATAGTTTTCAAGATATAGATTACGTAATTGTCGCTCCTAAATTTTTAGTTTCTCAAGCTGAAAAACTAGCCGGTTTTCATCGTACTCATTCAAACTTAAATGTAAAAGTGATTGCACTGGAGAATATCTATCAGGAATTCTCATCAGGAAAGCAAGATATAGCAGCAATTCGAAATTTCATCAGATACATATACGACAACGCATCTGCACCTGAGAAAAGAATCCGATTTTTGAATTTGTTTGGAGATGCTTCTTTTGACTATAAAAATCGAATTTCAAATAATGACAACATTGTACCTATATATCATGCCCTAAGAAGTAATACTGTAGGCGAAGCTTCGTTTGCATCAGATGATTTTTACGGACGTATGGATCCTGATGAAGGAAATGACATTACTTTTTTTGGAGGAATTGATATTGCAGTAGGGAGAATGTTAATTTCTGACAACGCTCAAGCAGAAGAACTCGTAAATAAAGTTTTACAATACCAAGATACTAAATCGTACGGAAACTGGAGAAACAACCTCGTTTTAATTAGTGACGATTCTGATAAAATCTCAGATGCCAGTTTACAAGCACGTCAAAACAGTTTAGCCGATCTTATTGCTTCCAAAAAACCTTTTTTCAATGTAGACAAAATCATTTTAGACTCCTATACTCAGGAAGCTTCGGCAGGAGGATCAAGATATCCAAAAGCCAGAACCGATTTTTTTAATGCTTTTGAAAAAGGAGCTTTAGTCTTTAACTATCTTGGCCACGGTGGCGAGGATGGCTTGGCAAGTGAGAGAATTTGGGAAAAATCAGACGGACAAAATCTAAACAATCAATACAAATATCCATTATTCATAACAATTACTTGCGAATTTTCAAGATTCGACGACCCAACACGACCAACTGCGGGAGAATACATTTTCTGGAATCCAAAAGGCGGTGCAATTTCAATGTTAACAACCATTCGCGAAATAGGCCAACCTAATGCTGAAGATTTTAACGACGTTCTGAATAAAAATTTATTCTCGTACGAATCAAACCAATATTCTGCCATTTCTGAATCACTTAGAATTTCGAAAAACGAAAACCCAAGCTCCGCCAGTAATGTTATTTTTTATATTGGAGATCCTGCTTTAATGCTGGCGATTCCAAAACCCAGAATTAATTTAACAAAAGTAAATGACGTTGTGATTTCTCAGCCAATTTCAGATTTTAAATCCTTGGCAAAAATTAAAATATCAGGCGAAATCACAGATGAAAACAATACAATCTTAAGCAATTACAACGGAGAACTTTCGACTGCAATTTTCGACAAATTAATAACAACCTCCACTTTAAACAACGACGGATATAGCCCTGCAATGTCATTCAAAATCCTTGGAGAAACCATCTTTAGAGGAAATGCATCAGTAACCAATGGTCAATTCGAATTTAGTTTTGTTGTACCAAGAGACATCCGTATTCCTGTTGATTATGGCAGAATTAGCTTTTATGCTAAAAAAAATCAGCTTTTAGAAAATCAATCCGGCTACAATACTTCTATAAAAATAGGTGGAATAAACGAAAATGCACCGCAGGACAATATAAGTCCAAAAGTTAAGTTATATATGAACGACGAGACATTTGTTTCCGGCGGAATCACAAACGAATCACCATTTTTACTGGCGTTTCTTGAAGATGAAAACGGAATTAATACAGCAAGCGGAATCGGACATGACATTGTAGCTATTCTGGACGGAGATGTTAGTAATCCATATGTTTTAAATGATTACTACCAGACAAAACTAGACGATTATACTAACGGAAATTTACGCTTTCCGCTAAGAAATTTAGCTCCCGGAATGCACACAATAAGTTTTACCGCATGGGATGTTTACAATAATCCTGTAACGAGTGAAATACAATTTATAGTTGTTGGAGATGAATCATTAACACTAACGCACGTTCTTAATTACCCCAATCCCTTTTCTACTTACACACAATTTTGGTTCTCGCACAATAGACCTTACGAACCTCTTGATGTGCAAGTTCAGGTCATGACTATAACCGGAAAAGTGGTCTGGACAAAAAATCAGGTTATTACAACAGAAGGTTTTTTATCGAGAGAAATAACCTGGGATGGAAAAGATGACTTTGGAGACCGAATAGGAAAAGGTGTTTATATTTACAAGCTCACTGTTAGGTCTAATTTAACAAATAAAAAAGCAGAAAAATATGAGAAGCTTGTCATCTTATAATAATATATATATTTGTACCACAAAAAAAACCCTCTATCTATAAATGAAAAAAATATCACTACTATTAATTTGTTTATTAATAATTTCATTTGCGAAAGCTCAAACTATTGAAAGACCAATTACTACCGGAGTTCCATTTTTATTAGTTGCAGCAGATGCCAGAGCAGCTGGTCTAGCAGATCAAGGTGTCGCAACATCAGCAGATGCCTACTCACAGCAATGGAACCCAGCAAAATATGCCTTTTCAGTTGACAAACAAGGTTTCTCAATTAGCTATACTCCTTACTTAATAGACTTAGCTAATGACATCTCACTTGGACAAGTTACCTATTACAACAAAATCAATGAAAAAAGTGCCTTCGCAGGAAGCCTTCGCTATTTTGGTTTTGGAGGAATCGAACTAAGACAAACAGGAGATCCAAGCGAAATACCAAGAGAAGTAAGCCCAAATGAATTTGCATTAGACGGATCTTACTCGTTGAAATTGAGCGAAACATTCTCGATGGCAGTTGCAGGAAGATACATCCGCTCTAATTTAAAAATCGCTTCTGAAGATGTCGACGCTTCAGCATCTGGTTCTTTCGCTGTAGATGTTGCAGGATTTTATCAATCAGAAGAAATCGCCTACTCTGACTTTAACGGAAGATGGAGAGCTGGTTTCAATGTTCAAAATATAGGCCAAAAAATAAGCTACGATAACGACGACATTAGCTCTAACTTTTTACCGGCAAATCTAAGATTAGGTGGAGGTTTTGATTTTATTTTAGACGATTACAATAAAGTAGCAGTGAGTTTAGAATTCACTAAACTTCTAGTTCCAACTCCTCCGGGACCAGGAACTCCTGTAGACGCTAACGGAGATGGCGATTTTACAGATCCGGGAGATATTTCGCAAGAACAGGCAGATGCCTCAAACTACAAAAGCTATAAAGATATAGGTTGGGTTTCAGGAATTTTTAAATCTTTTGGAGATGCTCCAGGCGGATTTAGCGAAGAATTAAAAGAAATCACTTATAGTTTAGGAGCAGAATACATGTACCAGGACTCCTTTGCATTACGCGCAGGATATTTTCATGAAAGCCCTATGAAAGGAGCAAGACAATTCTTCTCTTTAGGAGCAGGATTTAAATACAATGTCGTAAAAATCGATGTTTCGTATTTATTTTCAACATCAAAAGTTAAAAATCCGTTAGAAAATACACTTCGTTTTTCTTTAACCTTTAACTTTGGTGACAAATACGAAGTTTATTAAACATATAAAATAAAAAACAATAACAATCCAAATTTCTATATCCTTAGAAATTTGGATTTTTTTTCCCTTAAAAACAAATGAAAGAAATAAGCATTACATCGTCCTTTACCGTTTACAACTCTTTAGAAGAAGTCTCAAAAGACATTCAGGATTTAATGACCGAAGCTATCGAAATTCGCAAAAAAGCATATGCGCCATATTCACAATTTAGAGTTGGAGCCGCTTTACTTCTGGACAATGGAAAAATAGTTTTAGGATCAAACCAGGAAAATGCGGCTTATCCGTCAGGATTATGTGCAGAACGCGTAGCCATTTTTCATGCCGGAAGTATTTATCCTGAAGCCAAAATTTTAAAAATAGCAATCACAGCAGCATCAGACACCAACCAAACCAAAGCACCAATTCCGCCATGTGGGTCTTGCCGACAATCTATTGCAGAATATGAAATCAAACAAGATACCCCTATCGAAATCTATTTTATGGGTGAAATTGGCGAAGTTTACAAATCAGCATCCCTAAAAAATTTGCTTCCTTTTATGTTTGATAAAAAGTTCTTGTAAAAAAAAGCCAAAAAGTAGCTTTTAAATTTTACTTCTTAATAGGAATGTCTTATTTTTGCATCCCGACCTTTCGGGCGCAAATTTGTGGGAGGAAACTATTTTGCGTTATAGGCAACAATTGATAACACAAACAAACTTTAGCAAAAGAAAGAATTCAGATGAAAGAAGTTACAAAAGAAGTATATTTAAAGTGGTACGAAGACATGCTACTTTGGAGAAAGTTTGAGGACAAACTTGCAGCATTATACATTCAACAAAAAGTTAGAGGTTTTCTACACTTATATAATGGTCAGGAAGCCGTATTAGCAGGTGCTTTGCATGCTATGGACTTGACTAAAGATAAAATGATTACTGCTTACAGAAACCACGTACAACCAATTGGTATGGGAGTTGATCCTAGACGAGTAATGGCTGAACTATTAGGAAAAGCAACAGGAACTTCTAAAGGTATGGGAGGTTCTATGCACATTTTCTCTAAAGAACACCGTTTTTATGGTGGACACGGAATCGTAGGTGGACAAATTCCGGTAGGAGCTGGCTTAGCTTTTGCTGACAAATATTTTGAAACTGGCGGTGTTACCATGACTTACTTTGGTGATGGAGCTGCTAGACAAGGTTCACTACACGAAGCCTTCAATATGGCTATGTTATGGAAACTTCCAGTTGTATTTATCGTTGAAAACAACGGTTATGCAATGGGAACTTCTGTTGAAAGAACTGCAAATCATACTGATATCTGGAAACTTGGTTTAGGATACGAAATGCCTTGCGGACCAGTTGACGGAATGAATCCTGTAAAAGTTGCCGAAGCAATGACTGAAGCTATCGATAGAGCTCGTCGTGGAGACGGACCAACTTTCCTTGAAATGAAAACATACCGTTACAGAGGACACTCAATGTCTGATGCACAATTATACCGTTCTAAAGAAGAGGTTGAAGAATACAAAAAAATTGACCCTATTACTCAGGTACTAGATGTAATTATGGATCAAAAATATGCTACAGAAGAAGAAATCGAAGCAATCGACCAAAGAGTTAAAGACTTGGTAGAAGAGTGTGTGAAATTTGCTGAAGAATCTCCATACCCAGAATTGCAACAATTATACGATGTAGTATACGCACAAGAAGACTATCCATTTACACCTCATAAACTATAAAATTATTATGGCGATAAAAGTAACAATGCCTCGTTTGAGCGATACTATGACGGAAGGAACGGTAGCGACTTGGCTTAAAAAAGTAGGCGACAAAATTAGCGAAGGAGATATCCTTGCTGAAATTGAAACAGATAAAGCAACAATGGAATTTGAGTCTTTCAACGAAGGAACTCTTTTACATATTGGAATTCAAGCTGGAGAAACTGCTCCTGTTGATTCACTATTAGCAATTATTGGAAACGAAGGAGAAGACATTTCAGCTTTATTAGCTGGTGGTGCTGCTACTGAAGCTCCAAAAGCCGAAGCCGCTCCTGCCGCTGAAGCAAAAACAGAAACTGCCGCTCCTGCAAAAGCTGCAACTGAATTACCAAAAGGTGTTATAGTTGTAACAATGCCTCGTTTGAGCGATACTATGACTGAAGGAACCGTAGCAACCTGGTTGAAAAAAGTAGGTGATGCTGTTGCTGAAGGTGATATTTTAGCCGAAATTGAAACAGACAAAGCGACTATGGAGTTTGAGTCTTTCAATGAAGGAACATTATTACACATCGGAATTCAAGAAGGAAACACTGCTCCTGTTGACAGCTTATTAGCTATCATTGGACCTGCTGGAACTGATATTTCTGGAATTGCTGATAATTATACTGCCGGAGGCGCTGCAACTGCTCCCGAAGCTTCTGGACCTGCAACTGAAGAAAAAGCTGCTCCTGCTGCTGAAAAAGCAACTGAAGCTGTAGCCGAAACTTCAAACGGAGGAAGAATTTTAGCTTCACCATTAGCTAAGAAAATTGCTTCTGACAAAGGAATCCAATTAAATCAGGTAAAAGGTTCTGGAGAAAACGGACGTATCGTGAAAAGCGATATTGAAAACTTTACTCCATCTGCGCAAGCACAACCTGCTGCTGCAACTACTGCTAAAACAGAAACTGCTGCTCCTGCTGCACCAAAAGTATTTGTTCCTGCTGGTGAAGTTTTCACAGAAGAGATCAAAAACTCTCAAATGCGTAAAATTATCGCAAAACGTCTTGCAGAATCATTATTTACAGCACCTCACTACAACTTAGTGATCGAAGTAAGCATGGATGATGCAATGGCTTCAAGAGCGACAATCAATACTGTTCCTGATACAAAAGTATCTTTCAACGATATGGTAATTAAAGCTTGTGCTTTAGCATTGAAAAAACACCCAAAAATTAATTCTCAGTGGAAAGAAGATGCTATCATCATCAACCACCACGTTAATATTGGTGTTGCTGTTGCTGTTGAAGACGGATTAGTAGTTCCTGTTTTGAAATTTACAGATGCAATGAGTTTATCTCAAATTGGCGCGTCAGTAAGAGATCTTGCCGGAAGAGCTAAAAACAAAAAACTTGGACCACAAGAAATGGAAGGAAGTACTTTTACAGTATCTAACCTTGGAATGTTTGGTATTACTGAATTCAATTCAATTATCAATCAACCAAACTCTGCTATCCTTTCTGTAGGTGCAATTGTTGAGAAACCAGTAGTTAAAAATGGTCAAATTGTAGTTGGAAACACAATGATGCTATCATTGGCTTGTGACCACAGAACAATTGATGGTGCAACTGGCGCTCAATTTTTACAAACATTAAAACAATACATCGAAAGCCCAGTTACAATGTTGGCATAATTTTCCTGTCAGCCTGAGCGAAGTCGAAGGCAACTTGAAGAAACTCGAAGTAATTCATAATAAAATCCCGTTTTGTTTATTCAAAACGGGATTTTTTGTTTAATTTTCATCCACTAATTCAATACTTCATAAAATGAAAAAATTAATCCTTGTCATCTTATTCCTGACAGCAATTGCCTGCCAGAAAAAAGATCAAACCGAAAAACCAGCAGTTGTCATAGACGAGCACAGTTATTCTAAACCAGAACTTGCTGTCGTAAAACATTTGGATCTTGACATCAAAGTAGATTTTAATACTCAAACCATTTCAGGAAAAGCTTCCTGGCAAATTGACAATGTTAGCAAGGGAAATGAAATTATCTTTGACGAAAACACACTAAATATTACCAAAGTAACTTTAGGCGATGAAGAAAAAGAAACCAAATTTGAACTTGGAAAAGACGTCGAATTTCATGGAAAACCACTTCATATAACAATCGAACCAACTACTACTAAAGTTAATATTTACTATAGTACAACCAAAGACGCCATAGCACTACAATGGCTTAAGCCAGCACAAACTGCAGACAAAAAGAAACCATTCCTTTTCTCTCAAGGAGAAAGCGTTTGGTCTCGTACCTGGATTCCGTGTCAGGATTCACCAGGAATTCGATTTACTTACAATGCAAAAGTTACAGTTCCTAAAGATTTGTTAGCTGTGATGAGCGCTGTAAATCCACAGAAGAAAAATGATACCGGAATTTATACTTTTAAACAAGACAAAGCGATTCCATCTTATTTAATGGCGATTGCCGTTGGAGATATTGAATTTCAATCTATAGACAACAGAACTGGAGTTTATGCAGAACCTTCAATGCTAAAAAAATCGGCTTGGGAATTTGCTGAACTCGGAAAAATGGTTGTTGCTGCTGAAAAATTATACGGACCTTATCGCTGGGGACGTTATGATGTTTTAGTTTTACCTCCCAGCTTCCCTTACGGCGGAATGGAAAACCCTAACTTAACCTTCTTAACTCCAGGAGTTATTGCAGGTGATCGCTCATTAACCAGTTTACTAGCGCATGAATTAGGCCATAGCTGGAGCGGAAATTTAGTTACAAACGCAACTTGGGACGACATTTGGCTAAACGAAGGTTTCACCACTTATGTTGAACACAGAATTGGCGAAGCAATTTTTGGCAAAAAAGAATTCGAAATGCAAAATGTTATCACGCGCAAAGAACTAGTTGATAATGTAGCTGAATATGGTGATACAAACCCCGATACAAGACTTAAAGTATCGTTAACAGGAAGAAATCCTGATGACGGAATCAGCATGATTCCTTATGTAAAAGGTTATGCTTTTTTAAGAGTAATTGAAAATGCCGTAGGACGTGAAAAATTTGACGTTTTCATCAAAAATTATTTTAATGCTCACGCTTTTAAATCCATTACGACAGAAGATTTTCTGAAATATTACAACGAGAATCTTATTAAAGGAGACAAAGCACTTGCAGACAAAATAAAAGCGGAGGACTGGATTTACAAACCTGGAATTCCTTCCAATATCACTCCTGTAAGTTCAGCAGATTTTGATGCAATCGATAAAATCCAAAAAAGCTGGAGAGAAACAGGAGTAAAAGGCTTAAGTCAAAAAATCACTACAACTGCAGAGAAACAGCATTTCATAGACCATCTTCCGGCTGATATTACCGTAAAAGAAATGGAAGCAATTGATAACGAATTCAACTTTACAAAAGGAGGCAATTTTATTATTAAACGCCAATGGTTTATTCAGGCAATTCTTCACCAGTATAAAACTGCCAATCCCGCAATTGAACAATTTTTAATTGGAAGCAGCAGAACTGGATCAGTAATGATGCTCTATAAAGAAATGGCTAAAACTCCAGAAGGAAAAATCTGGGCAAAACAGATTTTCGACAAAGCAAAATCGGGCTATCACGCAACAACGGTTCAAGCAGTTGAAGGCATTTTGAAATAGTTTTCAGTATCGGTCGCAGTTTTCAGACGATACTGTTTACTGAGACTGAGACTGAGACTGAGACTGAGACAAAAAAACCGATTACAAACGTAATCGGTTTTTTTAGTTTTTGTTCTTAGCTTCAATCCACTTTGCCATATATTTAGTACTTTTTAAAGTATGATGCTGCAATAAACTCCCCATAAAATTATGAAGACGATGACTTTCGTAATTACTTAATAACAAATTTATTACATTAATTAATTCTTCAGAATAGTTTGCTTTTTGATAACATTTATTTACAATTTCAATTCCATTTTTTTGAGCTTTTTTCCACAAATTTTCATCATGATATAAAGAAACCGCCTGTTTTGCAAATTCCGAAATATCATCAGTAATAAAACCATTCCAAGGTAAATTTGCATGCATCGCTTCAGAACCAATGATAGTAGTCACACTTGGTGTCCCACATTGCATAGCTTCCAATAATTTCCCTTTTAAACCTGCCCCAAAACGAATCGGTGCCAAAACAATTCTGGCATTTTTAACAACTTCATTAGCATCTGCAGCTCTCCCCATAATAAAAAAACCATTTTTAGGCTGATGCAATTGCAACACTTTTTGCGAGGGATATGCTCCATAAACTTCTAAAACAGCATCAGGAAATTGTTCTTTAATTAAAGTCCATATCGTTTCTTTTAAATATTGAACAGTATTCCAATTCGGTTCATGAAGAAAATTCCCAATGAAAACGAAATTTTTCCTGTCTTCAAACGAAGGCAATTGCAGCAAATCTTCCTCAGCCATTTTATCTACCAGGAAAGGCAAATAATACAGCAAACTCGAATCAATTTTAAAAACATCTTTTAATATTTGCATTTCATACTCAGAAATAATAAAAGACAAATCACACCTTAAAACACTTGCAATTTCACGCTTTGCAACTTCTTCTGATAATAAATCAATTAATTCGAAATTTCTATTTTCTTTGAATGCCTTTTGTCTTGCTGTTCTCAAACAATGCAAATCTTCAGTATCTAATAATCGTATTGCTTTCGGACAATTTTCAGAAACCCGCCACCCAAATTGTTCTTCGATCATAAAACGATCAAACAAAACTACATCAGGATTTAATTCGATTATAAAATCATCAAAACTAGCGTTATTCAGTTCAATTGATTTTTTCTCAACTCCAAATTCAGACAAATCAACCATAAAATCACTATCTAAAGCCGGACTTGCAAATGTAATTTCAAATCCATTTTGCTTAAAAATAGAAATCAATTGCATCATACGCCCACCGGCAGCAGACGAATTAGGTTCTGGCCACACAAAGCCAATGATTAAAAGTTTTTTTGTTTGATTCATCATAATTGTTTCGAGCTACAAAATAATGCTTTTTTGAGCTTATTTACACGATATTTCCTAATTTTCAGTTATAAAAAAGACTAATTTTGCAGAATACTTTTTTCTATAAAATTATGTTAGGATTAAAATTAGCCACAGACCCACGCTGGGTAAATATAGTCGAGTCAAATATCGAAGAAATTTTGACAGATCACGCTTGGTGCGAACAAAAAGCAGCTTCAAATGCAATAAGTTTAGTGACTTATAACTCTGAATTAGAAGAGTTAGTAACTGAAATGCTTGTTATCGCCAGAGAAGAATTAGAGCATTTACAAATGGTACATGATATCATCAAAAAGAGAGGATTAACTTTGGGGCGCGAAAGAAAAGACCATTATGTAAATGAGCTTTTTAAATTCATGAAGAAAGACGGAAGCCGAAAAGATGCTCTTTGCGATCGTTTATTATTCTCTGCCATGATCGAAGCCAGAAGTTGCGAGCGTTTTAAAGTACTCTCAGAGAATATAAAAGACGAAGAATTGGCAAAATTTTATCGCGATTTAATGATTTCTGAGGCAGGGCACTACACTACTTTTTTAGGATTTGCACGAAAATATACAGACAATATTGATATTGATAAACGCTGGAAAGAATGGATTGAATACGAAGGTTCTATTATCACCAATTACGGAAAAAGTGAAACTGTTCACGGATAATAAGATCTTTAAAATTTAATTTACATTTTACCTATAAATACCACAATTTGTTATGTCTACAAATAAAACGAAGACCATTTTATTAAAAACAGCTAAATACCTGGGAATTACTTTTGTTGTTATTATAGGACTACTATTCTTAACACCTATTATTTTTGCTGATAAAATAAAGGAGCAAATTAAAAAAACTGCAAACGAAAAACTAAGTGCTGAACTTAATTATTCTGATGTTTCAATTTCGTTTTTTCATCATTTTCCGTCGTTAACCTTGACTTTGAGTGACCTGCATTTGAACGGGTCTGCCCCATATAAAGACGAAAAATTCTTAACAGCAAAAGAAGTTTCTTTTGGAATAAATGTCGCCAGTTTAGTATTTAGCAAGGAAGTAAAAATCGACCAAATTTATCTTTCTGATGCTTTTATTAACGTAAAAGTAAATGCACAAGGAGAAGCAAATTACAATGTTTACAAATCATCTTCGCAGGAACAAAACCCTAAAGACAGTACCGAAACAGCCTTAAAACTAGAACGAATAGAGATTTTAAATAGTAAAATCATATACGATGATCTCTCAACAAAAGTTCATTTTGATGCTTTTGGATTTAATTATTTAGGAAAAGGCGATTTAAACAAAGCTGTTTTCGATTTGTATTCGAAAGCAAAAATTGAAAAATTAAATATTGTTTATGAAAATGAACCTTATTTAATGAATAAAAAAATTGACGCCGACTTAATTACTAAAGTAAACGTAAATTCATTATCTTTCTTTTTCCAGCAAAACAACTTAAAAATCAATCAACTTTTGGTCGATTTTAAAGGCAAATTTAACTTCTTGAAAGATGGTTACAATATGGATTTTGTCATAAAATCAGACAATAGTGATTTACATGATGTTTTCACTGCTTTTCCTCCAAAATACATTACATGGCTTTCTAAAACTGAATTAAAAGGAAACACAAATTTACTTTTTACTTTAAAAGGAGATTATATTGCATCGCAAAATATAGCACCAGATCTTAACTTGGATGTGAAAATAGACAACGGATTTGTTAACTACAACAAAAGTGCTTTTCCTGTTTCAAACCTTAATTTAGATGTCAAAACAACGGTTCAGTCGTTAAATCCTGATCTTGCAATTGTTGACGCTAAAAATCTATCTTTAAACATCAACAAAGATTATTTAAAATCAAAATTCTATGTTAAAGGCGTAAACACACCGGACATCAATGGTGAATTTAAAGCCAAAATTGATCTCGAAAAATTAACCAAAGCACTTGGAATTCCTGATATAGTTCTAAAAGGAACATTGGCCGGAGATGTAAAAACAAATGGAAAATTTGACCTAAAAAACAAACTTTTCCCTGTTACAAATGGAATTTTAGATCTGGAAAACGGATACTTGAAGACTCCTTATTATCCAAATCCAATCACAGATATTACAATTAAATCTAAAATTGAAAACCAAAAAGGAACTTTTGACGATTTAAAAGTTAGCCTAAAACCAACTCAATTTACCTTTGAAGGAAAACCAGTTTTTGTTCAAGCCGATCTAAGCAATTTTAATGACCTGACATATGACATTACCGCTAAAGGTGAACTTGACATTAATAAAATCTACAAGGTTTTCTCTCAAAAGGGACTTGATTTAGATGGTTTTGTAAAAGCTGATCTAGTTTTGAAAGGTAAACAAAGCGATGCCGAAAAAGGCAACTACAGCAAATTACACAATAAAGGAACTCTTGAACTTAGAAACATAGGAATAGTATCAGAATATTTACCTCAAAAATTCATCATTAAAGAAGGTATTTTCAAAATCAATCAGGATAAAATGTCGTTCAATAATTTCTTGGCCGCATACGGTCAATCCGATTTTAAGTTGAATGGTTACCTACAAAACGTTTTTAATTACGCAACCACAAACACAGGTATATTAAGAGGCTCATTTAAAGTTACGTCGCGTTATATCAATGTTGATGAATTCATGTCAAGCACTCCAACAAACACTTCTGTTACGGATGCTAAAACAGAAGCAAAAACAGAAACTAAACCTCAAACTCAATCAGGACAAACAGGAGTAATTATAATTCCAACAAATTTAAATTTACAATTTACAGCCAATGCTCAAAAGGTAAATTTTGACAAATTAAATCTTCAAAATGCAACAGGGTCCTTAAATATGAACAAAGGAAAACTAAGCATGCAGAATACCGGCTTTAATTTAATTGGATGTAATGTCAATATGAACGCTACCTATCAATCAATAACACCTCAAAAAGCAAATTTTGAGTACGCTATTAAAGCATCAGATTTTGACATTAAGAGAGCTTACAATGAAATTGAAGTCTTTAGAAAAATGGCCAGTGCTGCTGAAAAAGCACAAGGTATTGTTTCTGTCGATTACCAATTAAAAGGTCGACTAAACGGCAATATGGATCCCGTTTATCCATCGCTTGTGGGTGGCGGAACACTTTCTATAAAAGACGTAAAAGTAAGAGGCCTGAAAATGTTCAATGCCGTAAGCAAGGAAACAAATACTGAATCTATTAAGAATCCGGATTTATCGAAAGTAGACATTAAGACTACAATCAAAAACAATATCATCACTGTAGAACGTTTTAAATTTAAGTTTGCAGGCTTCAGACCAAGAATTGAAGGCACAACAAGTCTTGATGGAAAACTGAACTTAAAAATGCGCTTAGGACTACCTCCTTTTGGTATTTTTGGTATTCCGCTCACCGTTACAGGAACACAGAATAGTCCTAAAGTAAAAGTGGGTCGTAAAACAGAAGATCTTGAAGAGACTAAGGATACGGAGAATTAAAATTCCAATTACTGAAATATGCCTTTGTTAAAGTTTAAAACTTTGACAAAGGTTTATTTTTGCAATCTTATTATTTCAAACTACACATACAACATTGCCGAAACATACAAAATACCTTTCGCCAATAACCACAATAAAACGGCCATTCCTAAAAATCCCCACGCAGATGTTCTATTTCTTTTCCAACTAATAAAGAAGGTCGGAATTTCCCAATATTTTATAACAATATAAACACTTGTTCCTACTAAAGACGCCCAAATCATCTCACCGGAATGAATGTAAAAACTATAAAACAACGCTGATACAAGAAAGAGAATGATAATAATTTGTATATAATAGTAATTTTTATAATTGCGTTTGAAATTTTCTTTAAGCGATAAAATCAGAAAAGAGATAACAAGCAAACTTGTCAAAGCGATTATGACATAAGAAAAAAGCGGATTATTTTGTATTATAAAAAAGCCATCAATGGCAATTGCCAAAACAACACAGGCTGCAAGGGAATAAATACTTCTTTCGATATAAGTATCTTTATACGGAATAAGAATTCGGCAAAAATACTTGTCTAATGTACGCCAGAAAGGCAAAGCACAAAGAATTGCCATACCAGATACAACAATTTCATAATTGTATAATACATCTCCCGGAATTTTATACAACACGTACAAAAGAGCGATTGTAACAATAATAGCAGGAAGACAAATTGTTTTTACTACTTCCCACTTATTGCTTCCCCAGAAAGTATTTCGTATTTCAAAAATATATTTCTTCACTAAATATTTCTGAGTAAAAATTGCCGTAGACTGACTCCACAACAAAAATAAACCTACATGAATTACTACGGTACGTAAGGTCATTTCTTCTATATAACATCCGCCAATAATACAGACAACTCCAAGAATGAATAATTCATAGGTTAATAAAATTGCAGAGAACAAAAGCCTGAACACTGGTGCAAATTGCCTGATTAAAATATCGATAAGCGAGCTCCAATAATTGCGCAACAAACCAATTATAGCACATATTGCAGTAAAAGCAGCCAAATATAACATCCAATTAGTAAGCGTTTGTGTCTGCATCCACAATTGAATTGCAGAATCTTTTACAGGAGTATAAACGATATGGGAATTGACATAAATTTCATTTGCCAATTGATCTCTTACCGAATCATTAATTGCAGAAAACTGATTTTTATGTTGCTGCCAATAAGTATTAGCGTCGGAGCCGCTTTTTTGAAGAATAGCAAACTCGTATAAAATCTTTTTTTGAGAATCGTTTAATGATACTACTTTTTCAGCAGAATGAATTTCTTTTGCGAATAGGCTTGTACAGAAAAGAAATAAAAGTAAAACTATTTTTTTCAAGGCTTATAATGTATTAATCCAAT
This sequence comes from Flavobacterium sp. FlaQc-57, assembly GCF_044007395.1. Taxonomy (NCBI): domain Bacteria; kingdom Pseudomonadati; phylum Bacteroidota; class Flavobacteriia; order Flavobacteriales; family Flavobacteriaceae; genus Flavobacterium; species Flavobacterium sp. FlaQc-57. The sequence continues at coordinate 1,107,275 of NZ_JBIPDA010000002.1, read as the reverse complement.
CAAAAATACAAATAATACGGTCGTAAAATTTCAATTTCCAACAACAAAAACAAAACTCACTACTTTTTTTACCGCAAAGAGCGCAAAGATTTTTCGCAGAGTTCGCTAAGATTTAAGCTGTGTTTACACAATTTAAGCACGCAAAGCTTTGGGCCCTGAGGCTTCGGGATGTGTTTTTTGCTAAACTTAACATTTAAAAACTTTGCGTTCTCCGTGGTAATTTTTTTTTCTCTCCACGGTTTTCTGAATTGGTTCAAAATAAACACAATTAACTCTACTTTGAACAAATAACAAAACACAGCAAACTTAAATTTTCTTATATAACTTATAGGATTAAATGATAAAAACAAAAAACCCGATCTTTTCAGATCGGGTTTTGTAATAAGTAATCTAATGATTATGCTTCGAATGGAAGAATAGATACATAAGATTTGTTATCTTTTTTCTTTTGGAACTTAACAACTCCAGCTACTCTTGCGTGTAGTGTGTGATCTTTACTAATGTAAACGTTCTCACCTGGATTATGTTTTGAACCTCTTTGTCTAACGATGATGTTCCCAGCAATAGCAGCTTGACCTCCAAAAATCTTAACGCCTAAACGTTTTGATTCTGATTCTCTACCATTCTTCGAACTACCGACACCTTTCTTGTGAGCCATGACGTATGAGTTTAAATATTGTTATTATTCTTTAGTAGCTTCTTTTTTTGCTTTTGGAGCTGCTTTTTTCGCTTTAGGAGCTTCTACTTCTTCAGTAGCTACTTCTTCTGCTACAACTGCTTTTTTAGCCGCTGCTTTTTTAGTTCCTCCTGCTGCAGTAATACCTTCAATTACAATTTGAGTAAGATATTGTCTGTGACCATTTCTCTTTTTGTATCCTTTTCTTCTTTTCTTTTTGAAAACGATAACTTTATCTCCTTTTAAGTGTTGTAACACTTTAGCTTCTACTGAAGCACCTTCTATAGCTGGGGCGCCTAAAGTTACATTTCCATTATCGTCTAATAAAAGAACTTTGTCAAAAGAAACTTTTGAACCTTCTTCATTAGTCAAACGGTTAACGTAAACCTTTAAGTCTTTGCTTACTTTAAATTGTTGCCCTGCTATCTCTACGATTGCATACATACCAAATTGATTTATTGATTTTTAAGGTTGCAAATATACAATTAATAATTTACTGTGCAATCTCTAATTCTAAAAATATTTATTTCGTCTTAAAGTCTGTTTTTCAAGGCGTTTTACAGCATATCATAAACGGTTTAGAAGTAAAATACTGTTAAATATTGATGAAAATCCGGATAGATCTTAAAATCATGATTAAAAAAAGTTATTTTTGGTGTAACGATAATCAACTCTTAGCTACCTACTTATTAGGTAAATATAAAATTTATTAATCTTTATGAAAAATTCAATAATGATGTTAAGTGCAGCACTAATGCTCGGCGGAGTGGCTCACGCTCAAAAGGTAGCTTTTGAAGAATACAATTTAGATAACGGTATGCACGTTATTTTACACAATGACCCATCTGCTCCGGTTGTAATAACCTCAGTAATGTATCATGTAGGCTCAAAGGACGAGCGTCCTGACCGAACTGGTTTTGCACACTTCTTTGAACATTTATTATTTGAAGGAACTCAAAATATCAAACGTGGCGAATGGATGAAAATTGTTACTGCCAACGGAGGTGTAAACAATGCAAATACAACTGACGACAGAACCTATTATTATGAAGTCTTTCCTTCAAACAGTTTAGAACTTGGTTTATGGATGGAATCTGAACGATTAATGCATCCGGTAATCAACAAAATTGGTGTTGATACCCAGAACGAAGTAGTTAAAGAAGAAAAAAGAATGCGTTATGATAATCAACCGTACGGAAACATACTTCCGGAGGTTAAAAAAAACATGTTCAAAAATCATCCGTACCGCTGGACAACGATTGGTTCAATGAAAGATTTAGATGCTGCAACTCTTGAAGAGTTTCAGGCTTTCAATAAAAAATTCTACACACCAAACAATGCCGTTTTAGTAGTTGCCGGAGATTTCGATAAAGCAAAAACAAAAGAATGGATTCAGAAATATTTTGCTCCAATTCCAAAAGGAGAAGAAGTAAAAAAACAAACTTTTATTGAAGAGCCAATAAACCAAACAATAAAAGCAACTTACGAAGATCCAAATATTCAAATTCCGATGGTAGTCGCTTCGTACAGAACTCCATCGATGAAAACGAGAGACGCAAGAGTTCTAGACCTAATTTCATCTTACTTAAGTGATGGAAAAAGTTCTAAATTGTACAAAAAAATAGTTGATGATAAAAAGATGGCACTTCAAATTGGAGCCGTTGGTTTTAGTCAGGAAGATTACGGAATGTACATTTTGTATGGTTTGCCAATGGCACCAAACACAACTGCAGACATTTTAAAAGAAATGGATGAAGAAATTGTAAAAATTCAAACCGACTTGATTTCTGAAAAAGATTATCAAAAACTACAGAATAAATTCGACAATAATTTTGTGAATGCAAACGCTAGTGTAGAGGGAATCGCTGAAAACCTGGCTTCTTATTATTTACTTTATGGAGATGTAAATCTTATTAACACTGAAATTGATCTTTACCACTCTATTACAAGAGAAGAAATCAGAGAAGTAGCCAAAAAGTACTTAAATCCGAACCAACGTTTAATTTTAGATTATATTCCTTCAACAAAAGCTCAAAATTAAGACTATCGAATCATGAAAAAAATACATACATTTTTAATCCTTTTATTCCTAACTGGAATTATGCAAGCACAAGATCGTCCACAACCAAAACCAGGCCCTTCGCCAGTAGTCAACATCAAGAAACCGCAAACTTTTGTTTTGGCAAATGGAATGAAGGTTTTGGTGGTAGAAAATCATAAATTACCAAGAGTAAGCTTTAATCTAACCTTAGATAATGCTCCTTTTACCGAAGGAAATAAAAAAGGTGTCGATGAATTAACCAGCAGCTTAATTGGTAACGGAACTAAAAAAACGACCAAAGAAGCCTTTAATGAAGAAATTGACTTTTATGGTGCAAACATTAATTTCTCGTCATCTGGCGCTTACGCAAGCTCACTTTCTAAATATTCAGGACGTGTTCTTGAACTTTTGGCCGAAGGCGCTCTTCAACCCAACTTCACTCAAACTGAATTTGAAAAGGAAAAAGCTAAATTGCTAGAAGGTCTTAAAGCCGATGAAAAAAGTGTTCCAGCAATTGCAAATCGTGTGGTTGATGTTTTAGCTTTTGGAAAAAACCATCCTTCCGGAGAATATCTATCTGAAGAAACTGTAAAAAACGTTACTCTTGCAGATGTTCAGACAAATTACGCAACTTACTTTGTTCCTGAAAATGCTTATTTAGTGATTATTGGAGATGTTAAATTCAAAGAAACAAAAGCAGCTGTAGAAAAACTTTTTAGCGGATGGAAAAAACAAGCTGCTCCAAAAAATACATATCCTAATCCGGAGAATGTTTCTAAACTTCAAATTGATTTTGTAGATGTTCCAAATGCAGTTCAATCTGAAATTTCATTAGTAAACACTGTAAATCTAAAAATGAGCGATCCTGATTTTTTCCCTGCAGTAATTGCAAATCAAATTTTAGGAGGAGATTTTAACAGCTACCTTAATATGAATTTACGCGAGCAACATGCGTGGACGTACGGCGCAAGCTCAAACATTGGAAGCGGAAAATATGTTACTAAATTCAAAGCTTCATCTGCTGTTAGAAACACAGTTACAGATAGCGCTGTAGTTCAATTTATAAAAGAAATCAAAAGAATCAGATCTGAAAAAGTATCTGAAGATGTTTTGAAAAATGTAAAAGCAGGATATATTGGTCGATTTGTAATGCAGGTCGAAAAACCACAAACAGTTGCACGTTACGCTTTAAACATTGAAACAGAAAAACTTCCTGCTGATTTCTACGAAAAATACATTCAAACAATAAACAGTGTTACCGCAGACGATATTTATCGCGTTGCCAACAAATATTTTTTATTGGACAATATGCGAATTGTAATTGCAGGAAAAGGTTCTGATGTTATTTCTGGTTTAGAGAAACTTCAAATTCCAATTTACTATTTTGACAAATACGGAAATCCGATTGAAAAACCAGCTACTAAAAAAGAAGCTCCAGCCGGGGTTACAGCAAAAACTGTTTTTGAAAATTACCTAAAAGCAATTGGCGGAGAAAAAGCCGTATCAAGTGTAAAAACACTTGCAATGACAGGAAGTACTACAATTCCGCAAGCTCCTACTCCATTGACTTTTACTTCTAAATTAGATTCAAAAGGAAAAATGATGGTATCTCTTGCTATGGGAACCATGAATTTAATGAAACAAGTTGTAAACGAAAAAGGCGCTTACATCGAACAACAAGGACAACGTAAAAATCTTGAAGGTGCAGATCTTGCAGATATGAAAGCAAATGCTGCTCCATTTGAAGAGTTACAATTAAGCAAAAGAACCGATCTTAAAATTGATGCAATCGAACCAATTAACGGAAGCGATGCTTATGCAATAAAAGACGGCAAAACAACTTATTACTACGATGTTAAATCCGGCTTAAAAGTAGCTGAGTCTAAAGTTCGTGAGCAAGCAGGAAAATCAGCAACTCAAATAACAAACTTTAATGACTATAAAGAAGTAAAAGGCGTGAAAGTTCCTTTTAATTTAGTTCAGAATGTTGGTTTTGAATTAGACATAAAAATGTCTGACATCAAGATCAATGAAGGAGTTTCTGATGCAGATTTTTTATAGGAAGATTCAAAAGTGCAGAGGTTCAAAGTGACAAAGGTTCTGAGTCGCTAAGCCACTGATATACTAAGATTTTTTCAAGGCTTTGTCAAAGTTTAAACACTTTGACAAAGCTTTTTTTTATGCACAATACTTCCGCTCATTGTTTGTCAGGCAGAGCGAAGTCGAAGCCCCGTTCCAATTGGATCGCTCTTCGAATTTGCTCAGGCTGACATCTGAAAAAACAATAAAGGCTGTCGATTACGACAGCCTTTATTGTTTAACATTCAGAATCTAAATAAGGATTTAAAATTTCTGCTAATTCATTCAGCCAATAAAAGCCATTTTCAAGACTAATTTTCTCAGCTTCAAGAATTTCAGATTCTCGCATTACACTTAAGGCAAGTAAATAATTTACTTTTCGAATTGTTTTTGCCATAAGTTTTGGATCAATTGAATTGTTGAAAAAATCACTTAACTTCAATTCTGTTTCCTTTGAAAGGGTGTTTGTACTCATAATTTTTGCATTTAGGTTTAGGAAATAAGAACCCGCATAACTTAGGTGTCCTACGCTGCAAAAAGAGCGTTGCAGTTGTTTCCAATACCGCCACCATACCACACGGGTAAATTTTTTGAGTTCATTTTTTTTTGCATTTAGGACAGTAAAGATACAAAAAAGAACGAAAATAACTACAAAATATATTCTATTAAATAAATGCGATTAACAAATACATTTTATCTAAAACACTGACAACATTTATTTTATTAACAAATACGAAACAACAAACTTAACGAAAATATTTATAAGAAAATGATTGTCCTAGCCCCGATAGAAGTGGAAATCCTTTTGTGGCGGTCCCGAGGCTTCGGGAGCCACAAAAGATTGAAACGGATAACGGGATTAGCTCCTGAAAAAAACAAAAAAGTTTTAAATATTTCTAAGAACATTGTCAAAGTTTAAAACACAATATATGTCATTTCGACGAAGGAGAAATCACACTAGGAATTCCATAGAGTAAAACTACCGATCTTTGTCGAGTTTTATGTGTGATTTCTCCTTCGTCGAAATGACAACTTTGCGTTAAAACTCAGACTGAGCTCTTTATTTTTTAGCTGATAAATAAACCCCAATTAAAATAATAAAAGCACCGAAAAACTGAATCGGCGTTAGCATTTCATTATCTAATAATCCCCAGAAAAAGGCGACTATCGGAATTAAATAGGTTACCGATGTTGCGAACACAGGTGAGGACATTTGTATTAATTTAAAGAACAAAACATTTGCAATTCCGGTTCCTAAAACACCCAAAATCATTACAAATAAAATAGAATGTTGTGTTGCTTCCAGACTTACTCTTTGAGAAATATCAGTTGTACTTAAAATAATTATTGCAGGTAAAAGAAGAACCGCAAAATTTCCTGTTGTAATACTTAACGAATTCAAATCTGATAAATATTTTTTAATCAAATTGACATTGATCGCATAACAGAGCGTAGCAATCACAACCAAAACAACATAATAATAATTTTGCCCTGGATGTGCCGATGCACCACTTAAAACCAGTAAAAGACAACCTACTAAACCAACAAAAACACCTAAAACTTGTCGTTTTTGAAATTGAATTCCGAAAATAAGAATTCCTAACACTAAAGTATTTAAAGGTGTAAGCGAATTTAAAATAGCCACAATCGAACTATCGACTTGAGTTTCGGCAATTGCAAAAAGATAAGCGGGAGTAAATGTTCCAAAAAATGACGTTATGGCAACAAATTTCCATTGACGACGCGAAATTTTCTTCAAGCTTTTAAAGCCTATTATCAATAAAAATAAAGCTGCAAAAATAATCCTGAATGACCCAACCTGAACAGCTGTTAAACCAACTAAACCTCTTTTTATTAAAATAAAAGAACTTCCCCAGATAAGCGAAAGCACGAGTAAATAAGCCCATTTTAATTGTTTTGCATCCATAAATCATATTTTACTGCAAATTTGTAATAATTTTACGAACTGACCTCTTCCTTTTTATTAATTTTGCAAAGAACACTATTTGTAAATTAAAATCATCTATAATGAAATTCACAAAAATCATAGCTACTGTAACAATAGCAAGTTTAGCATTTGTAAGCTGTAAAAAAGAAGAGGATAAAAACTTAGCGAATATAAAAACTGAAACATCAGCCCCAAAGGAACACAAAGCAATCGCTGCAGAAAATTTACAAACTGCAAGTTTCGAAATCGAAGGAATGACTTGTGCTATGGGATGTGCAAAAACTATCGAAAAAGAATTATCGAATCTTGACGGAGTTGAAAAAGCAACTGTTGATTTTGATAAAAAAACTGCAACTGTAAGTTTTGATAAAACAATCCAAAATCCAGAATCTTTAACGAAAGTTGTTCAAGAAACTGGAGACGGAAAAACATATAAAGTTTCGAATTTTAAGTCTTAATTTGAGATTTAATTTTTAAAAAAGGAATCCAAATTGGATTCCTTTTTTAATTTATATTTGTTTGAAAATGTAAAATTTAAATTTATGCTTAAACGAGTTTTCATTCTTGGAATCATACTAACTCTAATTCAAACTTTGATTTATTTTATTTTTGTAGAATTGCTGAAATTTACAGAAGCAAAATTTGTTTCAGAAAATGAAAGACAAATAACAGATAAAATACTACCTTTTGTTATTCTTATTTTCTTTGAGGTAGTCTTAATTCAAAATGTTTTATCCTCGATGATCAATAAAACATTGTTTAGTTGGATTATGTTTTCGATATCAACTATATTTTTGTTAGCGCCATTTTTCAAGTCATTTTCTATATGGCCTTCAGTTCCGTTTAGCTTGATAACAACTTTACTTTTATTATCATACAATATTGTTGCAAAGCACTATAATAAAAATATTTCCTCTTTATCCCTTCTTTAACATAAACGTATCGTTCACATAAACTACAGAAATTTATAATAAAAAAGGAATCCAAATTGGGTTCCTTTTTTATTTCCATTTCAATGTTTCCATAAGTCTTTGCATATCATTTTTGATATAACTCGCCGCCGGCATAATCGAATCGAAATTTGGCTTTGCATAAAAATATACTGATCCTGTTATAAAATGCTTTGTACTATCTGTAACGTAAAATTGAGAGTTTGTAGCCGCATTTCCGTCAACTTGATAAAACATACCGTAAACCTTTTTTTGCGGGTTTAAATAAGGCTGTTCTAATATATCATCTGCCTTAATAACATGCTCATAAGTTAATTTCTGAGCATCTTTAAGCAACTTATTAATATCACCATTTACAGGTTTATAAGTCAGGTATATCGTCGCTTTCATTTTAGGGTAAGTAATTGCAAATCCGCAATTTTTTTCGCCTTTGATAACAGCGTTTTCATTCATTTCAAAACTAAACGGACAATTATTCTCAAAACTAACATATTTAGCTTCCGGATAATCTAAACGTAAGAACCCGGACGGCTTAGGAACTACATCATCTTTACAACTTAAAACAGTCAATGCCAGTAAAATCGTCGCTATTGAAATTGTTTTTCTTAACATTTTAATCTATTGTTACTTTTATTTGTTTTACACGCTTTTTATCGACTGTTTCTATAGTAAAAACACAGTTTTCAAAAGCTACTTTCTGGTCTTTTTTCGGAAAATTACCTAAAATCTCCAAAATAAAACCTGCCAACGTTTCGGCTTCACCTTTTTTTGATTCAAAAACATCTTCGTCAACATCGATAATTCGATAAAAATCTTTCAAATTAATTTTTCCTTCAAAAAGATAGTTCTTTTCATCAATTTGTGAGAAGTTTAAATTTTCATCATCAAATTCATCACTAATATCTCCAACTATTTCCTCTATAACATCTTCTAAAGAAACCAATCCGGAAGTTCCTCCGTATTCATCAACCACAATAGCTAAATGACTTTTCAGGCTTTGAAAATCCTTCAATAAATTATCCAGCTTTTTATTTTCCGGGACAAAGAATGCTTCTCTAATTAAAGTCGTCCAGTCAAATTCTTCTTTGTCAATATGAGGCAATAAATCTTTAACGAATAAAACTCCTTCTATCTGATCGATATTATCACGGTAAACCGGAATTCTTGAAAACCCTTTTTCTATTATTTTGGGATAGATTCCGGCAAAAGATTCAGATATTTCTAAGGCGAAAATATCGATTCTCGGACTCATAACCTGCTTGGTATCTGTATTTCCAAAAGAAACGATTCCTTCCAGAATTTTTTGTTCTTCACTTGAAGTTCCTTCAGAATCTGTAAGTTCCAGCGCTTGAGAAAGCTGATTTATTGAAAAACTGTTTTTTTGTTTCCCTAATTTATTATGCAAATATAAGGTAACACTACGCATAGGTAAACTTATTGGCGATAGTATTGTATCTAAAAAAGCCATTGGGTATGCAATGCGCTTTGCAAATTTTATATTATTTCGACTGGCGTAAACTTTTGGCAAAACTTCTCCAAATAACAAGATTAAAAAAGTAACGACAATGATCTCGAGAATAAATTTAAGGACCGGAGAACTAATGTTCGCAAAAATATTTTGTCCTATAAATGAAAACAAAATAACGACCCCGATATTGAAAAAATTATTGGCTACTAGCAATGTTGCTAAAAGTTTCTTAGGTTTATCTAAAAGATTAGAAATAATTTTCCCTTTTGAAACATTTTCCTGTAGTGTTTCGTCTATGTCTTTTTGGGATAAAGAAAAAAGTGCAACTTCGGCACCTGAAACAATTGCTGATAAAAACAGCAAAATAAATATTCCGACAAAACCAATTATTAAATTGATGTCTAAAGTTGTAGCAAAAAATAAACTGGGCTCTGGGTCCAAATTAAAAAAGATTAGTTAAACAATCAAAAAGGCAAATCATTAATCGGCAAGCCTTCATTCGTCGCATCAAAGTTAGTATTTTTTACGGATTCTGAATCGCTATTTGGCTTATGATTTCCAGTTTCTTTTTTGGTAGTCAAGAAAGTAAACTCGGTAACCTGAATTTCAGTTGTATATTTTGTAGTGCCATCTTCAGCTTGCCATTGTCTTGATTTTATGCGTCCTTCGATATATATTTTATCGCCTTTAGAAAGGTATTTTTCACAAATTTCGGCAGCTTTATTACGAACAACTAAATTATGCCATTCGGTCGAAGTTATTTTTTCATTAGTAGTTTTATTAATATAAACCTCATTTGTAGCTAACTGAAAACGCCCAATGCAGTTTCCTCCATCAAAATAATGCATTTTTACGTCATCGCCCAAATGGCCAATTAACATCACTTTATTTAATGTTCCGTTCATAATTTAGTAGTGGTATTTATCCCAAAGATACATTTTTTTAGCAATTTATTTCCTGCTTTTCAATAAAATTATAAATCACAATCGGAAAAGGAAAAATTTTCAAGTCATTGAAATTCAAGCCATTCACAATAACTTCTGCAATTCTAACTTTCCAAAACTGAATATGAAGATGTTGGTGCGAAAGTTTATGAATTACAGTAGTTTCATTACACTCTTCTACACTTAGTATAGTATAGGAAGGAAAAACATCATTTTTAACTGCTTTAGAAACAATATCAAAACCAATAATTTCAGTACTTTCAAAAAGAGGGAATTCATATAAATTATGCCAGATACCTTTTGCGGTCCTTTTATGAATTAAAGTATTCCCTAAAACATCTTCCAGAATCAAATAATTAAAGTATCGATTCGTAACTTTTAATTTTTTCGACTTTACAGGCAAAACAGCCACTTTCTTTTTTTGCAGGGCAGCACAACTATCATTAAAGCAACAAATAGAACAATCAGGGCTTTTAGGTACACATTGCAAAGCCCCAAACTCCATAATCGCCTGATTAAAAATTGCAGGACTGTCTTTTGGCATTATTTCGTAGGCCAGTTCTGAAAATTCTTTTTTTGTAGCAGGCAACGAAATATCAGATTCAATATCAAAATAACGCGAAAGAACCCTAAATACATTTCCATCAACAACAGGAACTACTTCATTATAAGAAAAAGAAGCAATTGCTGCCGCGGTATATTCACCAACACCTTTTAATTTTAACAAGTCTTTATAGGTATCAGGAAAAGCACCATTTAGTTCATTTGCGATATATTGAGCTGTTTTATGCAAGTTTCGAGCACGAGAATAGTACCCTAATCCCTGCCAAAGTTTCAAAACCTGCTCTTCCGAGGCGTTTGCTAAATCAAATACCGTAGGAAATTCCTCCGTAAAAGCAAAAAAATATGGCATTCCTTGTGCAACTCGAGTCTGTTGCAACATAATTTCTGAGAGCCAAATATGGTATGGATTGGTCGTTTTTCGCCATGGCAAATCACGTTTGTTTTGTAAATACCATTTTATCAATATGTTAGAAAAATTCATTGCAAAATACTTAGAATACAAAAGTAAATGTTTATGTAATTAAAATTTAACGAATTAGCTTGATTAATTATTTTTTTAATTCCTATATTTGCAAACTCAAAAAAATAGTACACCATTTATAAAATAAAATAGGAAAGAAAATGACGAAAGCAGATATCGTAGCGAAAATTTCAGAGAAACTAGGTCTTGAAAAAGGAGATGTTCAAGCAACAGTAGAAACTTTTATGGAAGAAGTTAAAACTTCATTAGAAACTGGAGACAATGTTTACTTAAGAGGATTTGGAAGTTTTATAGTGAAAACTAGAGCTGAAAAGACTGGAAGAAACATTTCTAAAAACACCACTATCAAAATTCCAGCACACAACATTCCTGCTTTTAAACCTGCAAAAGTTTTTGTAGAAGGAGTAAAAACGAATAACGAAGCAAAATAATACTATTAATTAATCATAAAATCGACACGATATGCCAAGTGGTAAAAAAAGAAAGAGACATAAGGTAGCTACTCACAAACGTAAAAAAAGAGCGAGAGCTAACCGTCACAAAAAGAAAAAGTAGTTTTAAACTACTTTTTTCTTTTTAAACGTTCATTGAAATTGAAAAAAAGACTAAAGAGAGAAAAGAAAAAAGAATTTAGACAAAATCTATTTTCTTTGCTCGATTCTCTACTAATCTTCTTTTCCCCGGGTTCAATACCTGTTAAAAATATTGTTTAATCCATCCTTACAATTCAGTTATGAGTTAAAAGTTATGAGTTATGAGTTGTAAAACTTGAAACTTGAAACCTAAAACCTGAAACTAAAAGTCTGGATAAAAATTTACAGTGTGAATAAAGAATTAATCATTAGATCTAGTTCTGAAGCCGTAGATTTTGCCTTATTAAAAGATGGAAAACTAATTGAATTACACAAAGAAGAAGAGAAAAGCAATTTTCAAGTTGGTGATATTTTTATTGCCAAAATACGAAAACCCGTTGCTGGACTTAATGCTGCTTTTGTAAATGTAGGCTTCGAAAAAGATGCCTTTTTACATTATCACGATTTAGGACCTAACTTAGCTTCCCAACTGAAATTCATAAAACTTGTAAGCGCAGGTAAATTAAAAGATTTCTCCCTAAAAACCTTTCAGTTTGAAAAAGAGATTGACAAAGATGGCATCATTACTGATATTTTAAGTGCCAATCAATCTGTTTTAGTTCAAGTTGTAAAAGAACCTATATCTACCAAAGGTCCAAGAATAAGCGCTGAGCTTTCATTGGCAGGAAGATTTATTGTTCTCGTTCCGTTTTCTGACCGTGTTTCTATTTCTCAAAAAATAGAAGACAAAAAAGAAAAGGATCGTCTAAAAAAACTTGTACTATCTATCAAACCAAAAGGATTTGGTGTTATTGTTCGCACAGTAGCCGAAGGCAAAAACGTAGCCGAATTAGAAAAAGATTTGCAGAACCTGCTTGGCAGATGGACTGCAATGTGTAAAAAATTACCAACTGCTCATCATCCATCAAAAGTATTAGGAGAACTCAACAGAGCTTCTTCAATATTAAGAGATGTATTCAATGATACCTTTAGTGGTATTCAGATAGATGACGAAGAGTTGTACCATCAAACGAAGGAATATCTGCAAGAAATTGCACCTTCAAAACAATCGATTGTTAAGTTTTATCAATCAAATGACACTCCAATTTTTGAGAAATACAATATAGAGAGACAAATCAAAACTTCATTTGGAAGAACGGTTTCTATGAGCAAAGGCGCATATCTTATTATTGAACATACTGAAGCTCTTCACGTTATAGACGTAAACAGTGGAAATCGTTCGAATAAGGCGACTAATCAAGAAGACACTGCCATGGAAGTAAATATGATTGCTGCCGCTGAAATTGCCAGACAACTTCGTTTGCGTGATATGGGCGGAATAATCGTAGTTGATTTTATCGATATGTCGAATCCTGAAAACAGGAAAGTCTTGTTCGACTTCTTGCGAGAAGAAATGAGCGACGATAAAGCAAAGCATAAAATCTTACCACCTAGTAAATTTGGTTTAGTTCAAATTACCAGACAACGCGTAAGACCAGAAGTTAATATTAAAACTAGAGAAGAAGATCCAAACAATGAACATGGCGAAATTGAAGCGCCAATTTTAATCATTGACAGAATCAAATCTGATTTAGACAGACTTTTAAAAACCCACAAGAATGTTGTACTTAATGTACATCCGTTTGTGGCTGCATACCTCAGTCAAGGTTTTCCATCCTTACGTTCAAAATGGTTTTTTGAACATAAGAAATGGGTGAAAATCATACCTCGTGACGCTTACACGTACTTAGAATACCATTTCTATGATAAAAAAGGAAATGTTATTTCAGAATAAAAAATCAAAACCGCCTCTCGAAAGATTGGCGGTTTTTTTTATGGCTTTTTTTTCCACGAATTAATTTTTAAAAATTCGCGACAATAATTTTATTTAGAAGCAATTTCCAGCTATACGCTTGTATCTTTTCCTGACTAAAGAAGCCAGAAAAAGGATACCGCTCCTATCTGGACTAGGCATTCGTTTTCATAAGAAGTTTTTTTGTCATTTCGACCGAAGGGAAAAATCACACTAGGAGATCGACAAAGATTAATTTCTGTTTGCGGAATTCCTTGTGTGATTTCTCCCTTCGGTCGAAATAACAAAACGTTGTGATATATCATTAAATAATATAAAGTGGGCTTCAACTCCGCTCAGCCAGACAAAACATAATTCTTCAATCAAATCTTTGGAATTTGGTCCTGAAGCTTCGGGATTAAAAAATTGGAATTTCTTTCATCATTTATTCCCTCACAATTTCAATTTTCCTCCTAATTTCATTCCCAAAAGCATCCACAACCGTAATAAAATGTGTGCCTGAAGTTGGCGTAATTGGCAATTCATGAAACGTTTTTGTGGTTGCTTTATAAACATCATCAACATACCAAAACAGTTCTTTATCTCTTTCAGAATAGGCAACTTTCAAAATTACCGGTTGAACTTCACTATTAAAATTCTTCGTTAAATAAATCTTGCTATTCGTTTTCGGGTAAATAAAATCCATTGTGGTGGTTTGCGTTCCCTGACAATCCTCTTTAAACGGAGGCAAAGGCAAATACTCAATATGTTGACTTTTGTAATACCAAGCCATAACCGGAGGCAGTACAAACCAACTTTTGGTCACAATATTATCTACACTTTCACAACTACTATTGACCTGAAATCGTTCTGTTTTATCTAAATGTACTCTTTTATGATACGGACAAACCGCCGTAGATTTTCCTTTTTTAGAAACCCATTGTTTTATTTTTGGGCAATCTTCTTTTGCTAAATAACCACTTAAACGACAAACATCAACTTCTTCTAAATCTTTATAAGGTGTTTGAAACCACTTTTGCCTTGGCAATAAATTAAAAACATCAAACAAAATTGGTGCGGCGCTTGTAACTCCGGTTAGAGTTGGCCTTCCTTCTCCGGTTGCATTCCCAACCCAAATACCTACTACATATTTTGAATTTGTTCCAATTGCCCAAGCATCTCTATTTCCAAAACTTGTTCCGGTTTTCCATGCAATTTTCAATGAACTGTCATAAAATTTCCAGGCTTCATCACCTTCCGGCCTGTTAACTTCTTCCATTGCATTATAGGTTAACCAAATTGATCCTGCTCCTACAATGTTCTTCTGATCGGTTTCTGAACCAAAATCAGGCTCAAAATCATTCTTATAATTTAACTCAGTAAACTCTTTAGTTCGATATTTTGCTTGGTTTTTAGTGTAATAATTTACAGTCGAAGACAAATTTGCATAGGTTCTGCACAGGTCCCACAAATTACTTTCGGCACCGCCCAAAATAAGAGACAATCCGTAGTGATCCGGCGTTTTATTAATATCTCTTAATTTGAATTTTTGCAGCTCTTCGTAAAACTTATTTACTCCAAAATCCTGTAACATTAAAACTGCTGGAATATTCAACGATCGTGACAAAGCCCGATGCGCAGGAACAGCGCCGTCAAAAGTTAAATTGAAATTTTGTGGTGTATAACCCGCAATTTGCGTCGGAATATCAGCTACTAAAGTATTTGGCAATATCTCACCATCATCTAACATTCCAGCGTATAAAAGAGGCTTCAGAATACTTCCTGTACTTCTTGGCGCATCAATTATATCAACATCTTTTTGATGATCTTTATCTGTTGGAGCATTACCCACATAACTCAAGACATTTCTGTTTGAAACATCAATTACCAAAATCGCGAGATTATGTACTTCATTCTGTTTGTATTGATTGTAGTAGTATTTTGCAATCTGATTGACTCTATTTTGCAAAGCATAATCAACAGTCGTTTTTACACGTGTTCCTTCTTCACTTTTAGCAACTCGCTGCAATAAATGAGGTGCAATTTGAGGCAAATCATATGGTTTTTGAGGCAATGGTTCCTCAATCGAAAGATCGTAAGTCTGTTTGTCAATTATTCCTTCCTGATGTAATTTCAGCAAAAGTCGGTTTCGTTTATTCAATAATTTTATCTGATTTTTCCCCGGATAAATTAAACTTGGTGCATTAGGTAAAACTGCCAAAGTAGCATTCTCAGCCCAGGATAACTGATTCGATTGTACACCAAAATAACGCCACGAAGCCATTTCAAGTCCAACAACATTTCCACCAAAAGGCGCGTGAGCAGCATACATTTCCAGAATTTCATTTTTAGAATAACCCAACTCTAATCTTGTTGCCAGAACAATTTCTATAATTTTTTCAAAATATGTTCTTCCTTTTCCCTTTCGAGACAATCTAATAACTTGTTGTGTCAGCGTACTACCACCTCTGACGACCTTTCCTGCTTTTCTGTTTTGTTTAAAAGCATTTACCATTGCTCCAGGATTGAATCCCGGATGTTTGTAGAAATATTCGTCTTCAAAATAGACAATACATTTTTTGAATTTATCAGGTACGCTGTCTTGTGCAGGAAATCGCCATTGTCCATCTCTGGCAATTTTCGCCCCAAACAATTCTCCTTCTTTACTCTCAATAACCGTAGAATAAGGCTCCTGAAACAAAGTTCGAGGTAATGAAAAATAATAAATCAGCAAGAGCAGAAATGCAATTGCTGATTTTATTTTATTCTTTTTTACCCAATTTATAATGCGTTGTAGGAACGCTATCAATTTATTTTTCAAAGTAATTGTATCGTTTTTTCATATCCTAACAGGTTTCCAAAACCTGTTAGGTATTTATTTTGATCCCCAATAAAAACTTCCCTTCTATTTAACAATCATACCTAACAGGTTTTGGAAACCTGTTAGGATAAATAACTTCAATATTTTTATTCATCCATTAGATAAATATCATTCATTATTCCTTCATAAACAATTCTTCTTTCATCATGACAAAATTTAAAATTCTTTAATCCTTCAAACAAATTAATGATATAATCTCTATCAATACTTGTTGACTTATCAGATAAAAACGAACGATATGATGAATGTAAATACGTTTCAAAATACTCTGAAAATTTATGTTTAACAGGATTCAAATGCACATAAATAATTAACTGTTTTAAATAATCTTCATTTTCTATTCTGTTCCTCTGTAAATGTTCTTGAAATAAGCTTCCAGTTCTATTATAGGCTTTATTAATACTTTTTGAATAAGAATTGAATAAATTAGAAAATGGTAAATGAATTTTTGCCTTTAAATTTTCAGGTAAGTCTACTTTATCTTTTATTCTAAGAACAATATGAAAATGATTTTTCAGTAAACAGTAAGCGTAAACATCTGCAATTGGCAAAATATATTTCTTCATTTTTTCAAGAAAATATCTATAATTTTTTTCTTCTATAAAAATATTTTCCTTGTTGTTTCCTCTGTTATAAATATGATAATATTGCCCAGCTTCTAAAAAATCCTTCTTCACCTTCAATAAGCTTTTTTAAATTATTACTTTTAATTTTTTATTATCCTAACAGGTTTTAAAAACCTGTTAGGTATCTTTTTAATCTCTACTCAATTTTATTTTTTACCATAAACCTTTCATATAAATACCTAACAGGTTTTAGAAACCTGTTAGGATACGTAAACTATGAAAAACTTTATTTCACTACCTCAACCCAGAATCCTTTTGTTCTGGCCAAGAAAGTATTATCATACATTGCTTCACATTGCAATCCAGGTAAATAATAATTTCCTAAATACGATGCGTTAAGCAGAATTCTGAACACTTTTGTTTCGCCCGCTTTCATTCCAAAATAGAAATTAGTTCTGTCGTCACGAATGTCAATATAGTCGGCAATATTATTTGTTGCGTCTCCATAATCCGTAAAACGAGTATTTACAATTTCGAATCCTGAAGGAAGAATTTGCGACAAAGCCACATTTTGAACACTTTCATTTCTTTGATTTCTAATGGTAACCTCAGCAATAAACTCGGTTCCTTGGCTAATTTTAGATACATTAATAACGCTTCCTTTTCTATTTTTGAAAACAATAGCAGCCGAAACATTACTCTGAATCGCATTTTCTTGTCCGATTGGTAAGATTCCCGTATTTAAAACACGAACGTAAACCGTATTCTTTTTAAGATTTTTCAGAGTAACACTATTAGCGCCAGCCTGAACAACCAAACTTCTATCAGCAATTGTTTTTTGTGTATTTATGGTTTCTCCTTTTCCATTTTTGCTAAACTGAATATTAATTCCTTTAGGACCATTGCTAACTGCAAATTTTGACATCGCATACAAACAGTAAGCTGTTGTTTGCGTGCTCATCCACTCATTATTTGACATTTCTTTGGCTAGTTTTGTAGCCATCGCAAATGCTTTTTGTTGTTGTCCTAGAAGCAACATTGTCTCTAAAGCCATAGCTCTGTTTCTTGCACTTGAACCATAATAGTAATAATTATAATTACTTGACTCATCTTCAATTTTACTGTGCAGGAACAAATTCAATCCGGCTGATTTTTGTCCAGCCAAAACATATGCCGCAGCCAAACGCAGATTACTTTCGTTCGAAATACCTTTAGTTTCACGTAATCTGTTCATCGAAGATAAATCGGCATTTCCGGCTAAAGCCAAAGTGTATAATCTATACGCCTGCGCCAAATCATTACCATATTTAGGCTCAAAACGCCATTGTTTCGCTTCTCTCTGTTGATAAGATATCCATTTTGATTTGAAGTTAATTGGTAAAACATATCCTTTTTTCTCTGCTTCAATCAAGAAATGTCCCGCATATGAAGTTCCCCAATCATCAGCAATTGTGTTGCCTTGCCAATAAGCCACGCCTCCGTTTGATAATTGAAAACTTCCTAATCTGGTAATTCCGGCAGTAATATTTTTTTGAATAAGAGCTTTACGAGTCGCATCTAAATCTACCACATCATTTAAATACAACTGTGGAAAAACCGAAGAGGTCGTTTGCTCCACACATCCATGCGGATATTGAATTAGATATTGCAATCTACCGTTCAAATTCATGGTTGGCATTGACGAAACCTCTAATCTTGCTTTATTGCTTCCTTCAACTCCAAAGGTTTTCCATGAAATCGTTTTGGTACTGTTTGGAGGCAAAATCACATCTGTAAAAGTATTCGTAACCGGATTCGGATTCGTCATATCGATTTCGACATCATAAACTGATTTCTCTTTTCCAGAAGTCGCAACAACCTGAACTTTCGCAATTCCGGTCGCAGAGCCTACAACTAAATTGAAATATGCCATCTTTTCATCAGGCTGAGCAAATGTCAACGATTGAGTTGCGCTTCCCATCACTTTTAATCCATTGCTTGTTTTTATCTGAATGGAAACATTTTTAATATTATTTTCTGTTGCAAAAATCGTAACCGGAATGGTTACTTTTTCTGAAGGCGAAATTTTTCTTGGTAATGAAGCCAAAACCATTAACGGACTTTTTACCGGAGTTGCTTTTTCGACACTTCCGTAAGCGCTTGTATTTGCATCGCCGGCAACCACCATAGTTCGAACAGAACCAATATATTTTGGTAATTTTAATTGATGTGATTTGGTTTGCCCTTTCTCTAATTTAAAAGGTCCATAATACAACACTACAGGTTTAAAACGGTTTGCTTTTTTCGCTTTTCCGCCGCCTAAATCCTGATCTCCACCGATACTAAAAATCTGATTTATTTTTCCGCCGTAAGCTCCTATTACATCATCGTAAATATCCCATGTTTTAACCCCCAAAGCTTCACGAACATAAAAACTATCCCATGCATTTGGTGTTTTAAAACGGGTTAAATCCAATAAACCTTCATCAACAACAGCAATAGTATAAGTCATTTCCTTCCCTGTTTTTTCTCCAACTTTTACATTAAATGTCTGTTCTGGTTTCAAAACATCAGGCATTGAAAGCGTTGGTGCCAAAATGGTGTTTTTGTCTACAACTTCTATCGGAACGATTCCGTACATACGAATAGGCGAATCATTTTTAGTTGAAGCGTGTGGCTGTAATAATGTGATATTAAAATACACATTTGGAGCCATTGCAGCAGTTATAGGAACTTCAACTTTTGTTTCTCCTTTTTGAGTTTTTGCCCAAATCGTCTGTACTACTTTTGATCCGTTTTCAATAGAAATTAAAGCACGGCCGCCTTCACTTGAAGGGAAAGATATCTGCGCTTTTTCTCCTACTGCGTAGTTTTTCTTATCTGTAGAAAAAACCAGCATATTTGCTGTAGAAGCATCTCTGTTTCGTGTTTTTCCTGACCAAATTGGCCAGTCAATATTTACGGTCAATGCTGTTGCATGACCATCTGTATTATCTGAAACTCGTACTAAATAACGTCCCCATTCTTCATCGGTTAACGAAAACTGAACATATCCTTTTCCGTTTGAGTCGGTATTCACGATAAATGTTTTGTATGATGTGGTCGCATTAGACGAATTATAATTCGATAAATTATCACTTGAAGCATCCCACCACCAGCGCCATTCGACTTTATAAACTTTTACTTCAAGGTTTCTTACTGATTTAGGTCGTCCATTTTCATCAACAGTTACAATCTCAAAACGATTATTGGTTCTTGTTTCCAACATGCCATATTTATTAGGCTCGGGTGATTTTATTCCCACATAGGTTTTGTATGGTGAATAAGTTGTCGAGATCACGTCGGTACTAAAATCTCCTCCTTCTTCGTAGACTTTTGTAATGAATGAAGCGCGAAGCATTCCCGGCGCCTGACCTTGTAATTTTGGCTGAATGTTTACTGAAGCCTTCCCATATTCATTCAATTTCCCAGAGAAAACACTAATTTCTTCTGTACTAAATTGACGTACTAAATCGTCAAAACTAAATTTCTCATAACCTTTAAAAGTTGTGGTTTGTTGAGAAAACTTCGCCTGCATTTCTACATTCAAATTTTTAGCAATTGCGCCGTGAAGCCAAGTCACTTCTAGATTACTTGTATTTGGATATGAAGATGAAAGTGTTTTTCTAGAGAAAGTGTTTTTAATTTTCAAACGATTTGGCTTAATCGTTTCAATTTTAATGCTTTTATAAAATTTAGCGCCACCAACGCTTACCATCGCTTCCCAATTTCCTGTAGGCGCATCTGCACTTGTTGGAACTGTAAAAGCATAATGATTTAATTCATTCGTTTTTTGAATCGTCTGATAAACTGTTTTTCCGTTTGGATCATTCAGTCTAAATTTAATTGGATGTGATTTTGGCAATTTATTCGACGCATCATTTAAGATAAAAGACAAATACAAATTATCACCCGGACGCCATACGCCACGTTCTCCATAAATAAATCCTTTCAGGCCTTTTTGCAAGGTTTCGCCGGCAACATCAAAATTACTTACAGACAACGATAGTCCGTCGTCTAACTTTACGTAAGTCGATTGATTTCCTAATGAAACAATAGCAAAATAGGCGAATTTGTCTAGCTGAAATGAAGCAATTCCTTCACTGCTTGTAGCCGCAGTTGCAATTTTTTGCTGCTGATAGGTATATAAATCTACTCTTGCATTGGAAATTGGTTCTGTAGTTACAATATTGTTTACGGCAAACAAATACGATTTATTCTCACCTCTTTTAGCTATTACACCTAAATCTGTTGCCAAAATATTGGTCGCAATTCTGGCATTGTAATAATACGACCCAGAGCAAGGATCCTGACTTTCTCTCCACTCGTAATCGTCGTAATAATAATCATCGTAAGAGTTGCCACTGTAGTTTACATCATTTTCATCAACATCTTCATCCTCTTCATCATTTTGATCTCCTTCTGATGTTTCGCATTTATACAAAGAATATTTCTTTTTATAAACAAATTCTACTCTATAAATCGCACCAGGTTCTGGCGTAATTATTTTAGATAAATCTAAAGCATAGGTGTTCCATTTACTCGGATTTACGAGTTTATTTTCGTTTAACTTTAAAGTTGTTTTTGCAACTGGCTGCGCTACTTTCTTAAGATTCTGACTGCCATTTAATTCATTATATTGAAGAAACTGCAAGATATTATTCTTGTAAATTTTGTACACCTTTACATCAACGGCGCTTAAATTTACGGCTTCAAAATTTAGTTTTAAATTATTAGAACTTGGCAGAATAGTTCCGTTTTTTATAAAACGAACGCTTGGTTTTATTTGGTCAAAAGTGATTTTCTCAGTATAATTTGAGTCCATCTTTTTCCCGTACTGACTTTCAATTCCCTGAAAAACTTCGACTAATAAATCACCGGCTAAAATTTGCTCCGGTTCTGGTTCTTCGTTTTGAACTACTTCTACAGCATCATCAACAACTGCCGCTGCGCTGTCTACCACAACTGTTGTAGAATCTACCAGTGAAACAGCTGTTTCTTCTACCGGTACAGAAACAGCAACTTCCTTTTTAATAGGCGTTTTTTCATTGTTAAAATAAACTTTCAATAAATTTCCCTGAGTTGAAAATTTCAAATTATTAGCATTCTGAATCGAAACCAATCCCTTAAAATCTTGTCCTTTTTCAAGAGGTTCAGAAAAATTAATCAAAACCGATTGATTGCTTCCATCCGGAACTTCAACTTTTACGATTTTAAATTCGTTTATATTCGTAATTGGAACATCAATTTGACCTTTCTGATCAATATCAAAGTCGCTTCCGTCATATAATATCTCCAGATTTGTTGCTTCAGAATAGCGCTGAATACTGTCAATTATAAAATTGAATTCTTTACTAGAACCCGATTTTTTTTCGAATTTAATTTTTAGATTATTCCCTTTTTGTTTTGCTTCGACTAGCTTTTTTGCCGTTTCGATATCAATATTATCCGCAGTTTTTAGAACGCAGTTCAAATATTGATACTCTTTGCTGTACGACTGAATATCAGCTGTATTAATGGTAAAATCCTGCTTTATGGTTTTGACCGTAAAGTTAAATTCTGAAAGTATTTTTTCTTTCTCTTTTGGAAGTGTAATCAGCTTATCTAAGTTTAAAGTAACTTGATATTCTGTCCCTGGTTCTAATTTTTTCTCGGGAATAAATGCAATTGTATTAGGAGAAAGTGCTACCACTTTTCCGTCGACGCTAGGAGAAATATCAAACAAATCGCTGTCTAAAACCTGATTGGCTTTCCACTCTTTTTTATCGAATGCCAAAACCACCCGAATATCAGATTCCGACGAGACTATTCCCCCCGTGAAACTGACTATATACTCTTTAAATAATGAAAAATCGGAATTGAAATCGGCTGCTGATTTTCTGCCGCAAGATTGAAAAATAAAAAACACACAAAACACGAGAACTAATCCTTTTGCTTTCACTTTTATTTAGAGTTAATGGTTACAAATTATAGAAACTAACAAGAACATTTTAACATTTCGTTGTTAAAAGCATAACTAACGAAATACCAATTATATTGTAGTAAATGTATAATATTTTTCTAAATATTTTAAGAGGAAAATTCTTTAGGTCAAATTATTTTTTCAGACTAAATTTAAGAAGACTTATTTACGTCTTTCAACAAAAAAACGTTTCATTAAATCAGCAGCTTCATTGGCCATAATTCCAGAAACTACAGTGGTTTTTGGATGCAATTTTGTACCCATAGTCATGAAACCTCTTTGTTCATCACGTGCGCCAAAAACAATTTTAGAAATCTGACTCCAATACAAAGCACCAGCGCACATTTGACAAGGCTCAAGAGTTACGTAAAGTGTGCAATCTTTTAAATATTTTCCGCCAAGAAAGTTGGCTGCTGCCGTTATCGCCTGCATTTCAGCATGAGCCGTAACATCATTCAGTAATTCTGTCAAGTTATGGCTTCGTGCAATTACTTTATCTGCAACAACAATCACGGCTCCAACAGGGATTTCGCCTTTTTCAAAAGCCATTTCAGCTTCCTGCAAAGCTTTTTTCATGAAGTATTCGTCTGTGAAAGGGTTTATCATAATGGCAAAAATAAGGTTTTACTATTAATTTTTTCTTATATTTATTTTCTGATATCTAGTTATGGAAAAAATCCACAAAATAACAATTCCTGAACCTTGCCATGAAAACTGGCACGAAATGACTCCCAAAGACAATGGCCGTTTTTGTATGAGCTGTTCTAAAACGGTTGTTGATTTTACGTCAATGCTTCCGGAGGAAATTCAGCAGTATTTCATTTCACATAAAAATGTCTGTGGAAGACTTAAAAATGAACAGTTAAGTGAAATAAATATTCAGATTCCATCTCAAATATTACACAGCCAAATCCATTATCGAAAAATGTTTTTATTGGCACTTTTTATAGCTATGGGCACTACATTATTTAGTTGTCAGGACAAAGACGGAAATAAGAAAAAAATAGATAAAATTGAAGTTGTAGAAGATGTCAAACCAGAACAACACGCTACTACCGGAATTATTTTGATGCCTGTAGACAAACTTAATACCGAAGAGCATTCTCAGTCCGGACAAGAAGACTCTCAATCTGGAAATTACGGAATTATTTATAATTCAAATGATTTAGACGTTGCAGCTGTTCCAAAAAATGGAATGAAAAAATTCAATTCTAATTTTTTAAAAAATCTTACCACAGCAAAACAAGGAGAAATTTCCGTTTTATTTGTAATTGAAGGCGACGGAAGTCTTAGCAATTTTAATATACTTGAAAATACAACGTCAGCAAGTGAAAAAGATATTATCGGAATTTTAGAAAAAACTCCAAAATGGATTCCGGGTAAACGAAAAAATAGAGTTGTTCGCTCCACTTACACTTTGCAAATTCCATTTAAGTAATAAAGAATGAAACACAAAATAACAATTCCTGAACCTTGCCACGAAAACTGGGACGAAATGACTCCCAAAGACAATGGTCGATTTTGTTTGAGTTGCTCAAAAACGGTTATCGATTTTACCCAAATGCTGCCTGAAGAAATTCAGCATTTTTTTATTCAGAATCAAGACAAAAATATCTGCGGAAGAATAAGAAAGTCTCAATTGGATTCGATAACTATTCAAATTCCGAGTCGTATTCTTTATACACAAACCCATTATCATAAAATGTTTTTATTGGCATTGTTTATTGCCATGGGAACTACTTTGTTTAGTTGTCAGGATAAAGAGGGAAACAAGCAAAAAATTGACAAGATTGAGGTTGTTGAAGATTCTCCTATTGTAAAAACTACTTCTAACGATACAATTGATGTCAATAATAAATCATCAAAAATTAGCGATGCAAAAACAACAAAACGTAAAAGCCGTTCTGCTCTTAAAAAAGAAAAAATATTTTCTTTTACAAAAACAAAATGTGGAGAAGCAATTCCTTACAATGATTATTATGCAGATGATACGGTTTATGGAGTAATGGGAATTGATGTTTCGCCTGATTATCCGGGAGGAAAAGATGTATTTTATGAAAAGTTTAGATCTGAATATGAAATACCTAAAAAGTTAAAGAAATCTACTGGTGTAATCAAAATGTCTTTCGTTATTGAAAAAGACGGAAAACTAGATGAAATAAAAACCATTGAAGATCTTGGCTTTGAAACTGGAGATCAAGCCATTCGGATTCTAGAAAAATCTATAAAATGGACTCCGGGCGAAACCAAAGGAAAAAAGGTTAAAACTTTTTATGATCTGTCGATTACACTTGAGCTCGATACTTTGAATCCGAAAAAAAGAAAAAGGAAATTTTCAAAAATTACCTCCATGCAAGTTTTTAAAACGGGAGAAAGTAATGAACAACCTAAAGTAGAAAATGCAGTTTCAGAAAATGATAACTCAACTAAAGATGTTTTATCACCAAAAGTTGCTTCTGATAAACTTGTAAAACCAGTACCTGAAAATTGTCCAGAGATTACTTATGACAATGAAAAATCCACATCAAAAAGAAGCGACGAAAACAAAGCCGTTAAAGATTCTATTATAGAGAACGAAGTTTATTATATGGGAGCAATAGTCGAAACAAAACCCAGTTACCCTAATGGAATTGATAATTTTTATCAATTATTTATAAACGAATTTAAACGCCCAAAAGAAACTAAAAATTTACAGAATCGAATTATAGTTTCCTTTGTGATTGAAAAAGATGGCTCGCTTTCAACTTTTGATTTTTTAGAAAATACAGACCCAAAAATAAAAACCGAAATAACGCGTGCTTTAAAAACATTACCTAATTGGGTACCGGGTACACAAAATGGCAAGAAAACGAGATCAAAATATAGTATGCCAATAGCATTCGAAAAAGACTCTTCTGAAAATTCAAAGTAATAAATCTAAATTTAAAACCGTAAATTTGCTTTTTACCTTACAATGAAAAGCAACTTACTTTCAAACATATACAATCCCGCTGATTTACGCTTACTTTCTGAAGCGCAACTACCAGAAGTCGCGCAGGAATTACGTCAATTTATAATTGATATTGTTTCTGTAAAAGAAGGGCATTTGGGCGCCAGTTTGGGCGTAATTGAATTGACAATTGCGCTGCATTATGTATTTAATACTCCCGAAGATTTATTGGTCTGGGATGTTGGTCATCAGGCTTACGGACACAAAATATTAACCGAAAGAAGAGAAAATTTCCACACCAACAGGCAACTTGATGGTATCTCCGGATTTCCTAAAAGAAGTGAGAGTATTTACGATACTTTTGGCGTTGGTCATTCATCAACTTCTATTTCGGCAGCACTTGGAATGGCAATTGCGTCTAATTTAAAAGGTGATTTCAAAAAACAGCATATTGCAGTTATCGGAGATGCTTCTATTGCATCTGGAATGGCTTTCGAAGGTCTGAACCATGCGGGAGTTACTGATGCTAATTTATTGGTTATTTTGAACGATAATGCTATTGGAATTGATCCGAGCGTTGGCGCACTTAAAAAATATCTGACTGCTGTAAAAGAAGGAAAAAATCCGAAGAAGAATAACATGATCAAATCTTTGAATTTTGATTATTCAGGACCAATTGACGGTCACGACCTTCCTACTCTAATCAAAGAGTTAAATCGCTTAAAAAACATAAAAGGCCCAAAATTCCTTCATATTGTTACCACTAAAGGAAAAGGTTTACAGCAAGCTGAAGAAAATCAGGTGAAATACCATGCACCCGGAAAGTTTGATGCTTCAACCGGAGAAATCATTTTAAAATCTGAAGAAAATTTACCTCCGAAATATCAGGATGTTTTTGGCTTGACCATTTTAGATTTAGCCAAAAAGAATGAGAAAATCATCGGAATCACGCCTGCAATGCCATCTGGAAGCTCTTTAAAATTCATGATGGATGAAATTCCGGAACGTGCTTTTGATGTTGGAATTGCAGAACAACATGCCGTAACTCTTGCCGCCGGAATGGCAACGCAAGGTATGGTTGTCTATTGTAATATTTACTCGACTTTTTTACAACGTGCTTACGATCAAGTTATTCATGATGTGGCTTTACAAGATTTACCTGTTATTTTTTGTTTAGATCGTGCAGGTTTGGTTGGCGAAGACGGTGCAACGCATCACGGTGTTTTTGATATTGCTTATTTAAGAGCTATTCCAAACATGATAATCTATGCGCCAATCAATGAAGTTGCGTTGCAAAACATTTTATTTACGGCTCAATTAGGACTAAATCACCCGATCGCGATTCGTTATCCGCGAGGCCGAGGCGTTCTTCCAAATTGGGAAGTAGAAAATTTCGGACATTATGAAGAAATAAAAATTGGGCAGGCAAACTGCTTAAAAAAAGGAACAAAAACTGCCGTTTTATCGACCGGAACAATTGGAAATAATGTGACTCTGGCTATTAATGAATCTGAAAATAAAGATGCAATTGCGCATTACGACTTTCCATTTATAAAACCACTGGATACACGCATGTTACTTGATATTTTTTCGAATTTTGATCGTATAATTACTATAGAAGACGGCACTATAAATGGAGGTTTTGGAAGTTCCATTCTAGAGTTCTCGGCTTCAAATAATTTCAAAAATAAAATTGAAATTTTAGGTATTCCTGGCATGTTTATTGAGCACGGAACCGTAAACCAATTACAACAATTATGCAAAATTGACGTTAAAAGTTTGATAAATCTTTTTCAAACGAGCTAAAATAATTATTTTGCGCTACCAAAAAAAAACTAAAATCATAATGAAATTATTGCGTTCTACTCTTTTGCTTCTATTGCTTTTGTGTACTTCACATAACTTTGCTCAAATTATACAAACGACTTTAGACCCCAATCAATTACCCGCACTTCCTTCAAATTGGACGAAAAAAAATCAGGTGGGTTTTGATATTTCTGAAATTGCTTTTGTCAACTGGAGTGCCGGGGGAACAAGTTCTATTTCCGGTCTGTTTAAAGGTGAATTTGCAAGAGTTTACATTAAAGGGAACCACAAATGGGCAAATGAACTTATTGTTAAATATGGTTTGAATAAACAAGATGGTACTGAACTAAGAAAAACTGATGATGCCTTTTTACTAAATTCTACTTACGGTTTTAGAAAAGATACGGTATCAAATTGGTACTACTCGGCAAAATTTAATTTTAATACACAATTCACTAACGGTTATAATTATCCCAATAGAGATATTGCGATCTCTAAACCGTTTGCTCCTGCTTATATCTTTCTTGGAGCTGGAGCTGAAAACTCAAATAAAAAGAAAAACAGAACATTCTATTTCTCTCCAATAACTTTAAAGACTACTTTAGTTCTGGATCAATACTTAGCTGATCAAGGATCTTTTGGTGTTAAAAAAGCTATTTATGCACCTGATCCTCTAGATCCTACTAATCAAATTTTGATTGAAAACGGGCAAAAAGTAAAAGCTGAGTTTGGTATTTTATTTACCGGATACATGAAAAATGAAATCTACAAAAACATTTTCTACGAAAACAGACTGAGTTTGTATACGGACTATTTAAACAAATTCGGAAATGTCGATATTGATTACGATACTCGTTTAGACCTTGTTGTTAATGCTTATGTAAAAGCAAACATTGGTGTTCATTTAGTTTATGACGACGATATTAAAACCAAAAAAGATGTGATTGATCCAACTACAGGTTCAAAAAGTCAGGTTAATGACGGACCTAGAATGCAATTAAGACAAGTTTTAGGTGTTGGTCTGGTATATGCATTTCAATAATAAAGTTTACTTAACAAGTAATAAAAATGCCCTATAAAACATCTTTTATAGGGCATTTTTATTTTTGAATCCAATCGAATAACTGAATTAATTATTTTTTCTTCCATTAATGGTTTCAAACAACTCTAACGCATTTCCGTCTGTCAGCAGTGAAACATAATGGCAAATATGCAATAAACGTTCATATAAATTAGTTTTCTCTAAATGATGTTTTTCAGGCAACATTTTCAAAAGCAATTTGTCGTAGTTTGAAGCTGTTCCTTCATATTTATTATTAAAAGCTGTTATAAACTTATCCAATAAAGTCTGGATAATTTGATAACCAACAATCTCTTTCTCAATAACTTCCCGACTCTGATAGATTTTTTCAACGCTCAAATTGATAATATCATTCATTTGCGCTTTATACTTGCTTTTATCTGTTAAGGCAAAAGGAAATTTTCCGGCTAAAATTGCCTCTTCGTTTTCAATAAAAACATCTACAGCATCATTAATTAACGTTCCAATTGCAAGAGCACGTAAATAACTAATACGATCTTCTTTTGTGGTTAACGTTTTGTATTTTGCAACTCCAATATTGTCTTTTACAAGTTTAATTAAATATTCTAAAGCATAATCCTCAGAGACTAAACCTAAGTTTATTCCGTCTTCAAAATCGATAATTGTATAGCAAATATCATCTGCTGCTTCAACCAAATAAGCTAAAGGATGTCTTTCAAAACCAATATCATCTCCAGATTTGTTGGCAATCATTCCCATATCTTTTGCCACTGCTTCAAAAAATGTTTTATCAGTTTGAAAAAAACCATATTTTTTATCGGCAATATTCTGAGTTGGTTTTTTAGGCAGACTTTCTTTCGGATATTTCATGAAAGCCCCTAAAGTTGCGTACGAAATTCTAAGACCACCTTCAATTCCGGGACGGCTTGCGGTTAAAACCGAAAATCCGTTTGCATTTCCTTCAAAATCAATTAAATCCTGCCATTGTTTCGGCGTTAAATGCTCTTTGTGTTTTAATCCGTTTCCTATTGAAAAATACTCCCCAATCGCTTTTTCACCAGAATGTCCAAAAGGCGGGTTTCCAATATCATGCGCCAAAGAAGCCGCTGCTACAATAGCGCCAAAATCATTCATATGATAACCATGAACTTCTTTTAAATATGGATACTTTTCAATGATCTTTTTTCCAACCAAACGTCCTAATGAACGTCCTACAACCGAAACTTCTAAGCTGTGTGTTAACCTTGTATGTACGAAATCAGTTTTTGAAAGCGGAATCACCTGAGTTTTATCCTGCAAAGATCGAAACGCCGCCGAAAATATAATTCGGTCATAATCTACCTCAAAGCCTAAACGAGTATCATCTTGTTCTACACGTAATCTTTTGCTCGTGTCGCCTTGGCGTTTTAGTGATAAAAGTTGTTCCCAGTTCATTATAATTTTAGATTTTAGATCGAGAATCAAAAGTACAGTTTATTTTTAGGATAAAATATGCCACAGATTAATTTGATTTAAAAGATTAAATGTTTTGTTCGTCACGAATTTCACGAATTTTCACAAATCATTGAGCATAAATAAATTCGTGAAATTCCTAGCTAAAAATTCAAACACAACCATAATTAAAAACATTATAATCTGTAGCAAAAAATATTTTAAAATTCTAAAGCTGTACTGTGTTTAATTTCGCCCATTACAAAAATACTATTCGTGTTTCCAATATTTTCGATTGTAGACAATTTATTCATTACAAAGTCCTGATAACTTTCCATATCCTTTACCAATATTTTTAGCATAAAATCGTAATCGCCGGCAATATTATAACATTCGATAATTTCGGGAAGTGCGACGATATCTTTCACGAAATTGCTTCCCACATTTTTTGCATGCTCTTTTAAACGAACATTGCAAAAAACGGTCATTCCCCGATTCATTTTTTTCTTATCTAATAGCGCAACATATTTAGTTATAAATCCGTCACGTTCTAACCTTTTTATACGTTCATAAACTGGCGTAACGGTCAAGAATAATTTACTCGCAAGATCTTTTGTATTGATATTTGAGTTCTCCTGAAGGTGTTTTAAGATCAATAAATCGGTTTTGTCTAAGTTTTCCATAGTATTTTTTACGGCTAAAGTTCTTTTTAAAAGATTTTATCAGTAAAATAATCTTCAAAAAATACATTTTAAAAGACAATTTACTCAAATAACAATCAAATATAAGTTTTAATATCCAATACTATAAATTTGTTCAGTAAAAAATACTGAAATAAAAATGAAAACAAATAATTTAGGTTATCCAAGAATTGGAAGCAACAGAGAATTAAAAAAAGCCTGCGAATTGTACTGGGCAGGAAAAATTTCTGTCGATGAATTGATTGAAACCGGAAAAGATATCCGTCGCAAAAACTGGCACTTACAATCTGAAGCTGGAGTAGATTTGATTCCGTCTAATGATTTTTCTTTTTACGACCAAGTGCTGGATTTAACTTTGACTGTTGGAGCAATTCCAGAACGTTATCATGAATTAGCCAAAACAAACTCTACTATCGATTTGTATTTTGCCATGGCAAGAGGTGCGCAAAAAGAAGGACAGGATGTTGTAGCTATGGAAATGACGAAATGGTTCGATACAAACTATCATTACATTGTTCCTGAATTCACAAAAGACCAAAAATTTGAATTGTTTTCAGAAAAAATAATTACTGAATTCAAAGAGGCAAATGCTTTACAAATTACTACAAAACCAGTTTTAATTGGACCAATTTCTTACTTGCTTTTAGGAAAAGAAAAAGAAGAAGGTTTTCACCGAATTGATCTTATCGATAAACTACTTCCTGTTTATTTCGAAATATTCGAAAAACTACAAGCCGAAAATGTTGAATATATTCAGCTAGACGAACCGTTCCTTGCTTTGAATTTAACTGATAAAGAAAGAAATACTTTCACGAAAGTGTACAACGAAATCAACAAGAACTTCCCGAATATCAAAATCATTCTTGCTAATTATTTTGATTGTTTTGGAGAAAATCTAGAAACAGCTTTGGCTTTGCCGGTTGATACTTTTCATCTAGATTTGGTTCGTTGTCCCTCTCAATTAAATGATATTTTAGAATCTGGTAAATTGGCTTCAAATGTAAATCTTTCGTTAGGAGTTGTTGACGGAAGAAACATCTGGAAAAATGATTTCAAAAAATCTTTAGAATTAATCAAAAAAGCAACTGACACTTTGGGAGAAAACAGAATTTTAGTTGCTCCGTCTTGTTCTTTAATTCACAGTCCTTGCGATTTAGATCTGGAAACAAATGACGCAACGCTTACTCCTGAAATTAAGCAATGGCTGGCTTTTGCCAAACAAAAAATCAATGAAGTTGTTCTTTTAAAACAATTTGCTTCAAACGAAGTTGATATTAAAAACTCTGTTGATTATGAACAAAATGCAATTGCAAACGACAATCGTAAAACTTCAAAATTAATTCACAACAATGAAGTTAAAACTCGTGTTGCCGGAATCACAGCTTCTGATGATAAACGAAAAAGTACTTTTGCGACACGAAGAAAAAGCCAGATCGAAGCTTTAAATCTTCCTTTATTTCCAACAACTACAATTGGATCTTTCCCTCAAACGGCTGAAGTGAGAAGCTGGAGAGCAAAATTCAAAAAAGGAGAATTAACTACGGAGCAATACAACTATTTAATCGAAAAAGAAACCGAAGCTACGATTCGTTTTCAGGAAGAAACCGGAATTGATGTTTTGGTTCACGGAGAATTTGAACGTAATGATATGGTGGAATATTTTGGTGAACAATTGTCCGGATTTACCTTCACCAAAAATGGCTGGGTTCAAAGCTACGGTAGCCGTTGTGTGAAACCTCCGGTTATTTATGGTGATGTTTCCAGACCAAACCCAATGACGGTAAAATGGTCGAAATATGCGCAATCGCTCACTCCAAAATGGGTAAAAGGAATGCTTACCGGTCCTGTAACTATTTTGCAATGGTCGTTTGTTCGTAACGATCAGCCTCGCTCTGAAACTTGCACGCAAATTGCTTTGGCGATTCGTGATGAAGTGGTAGATTTAGAAAAAGCCGGAATTAAAATTATTCAAATTGATGAACCTGCAATTCGCGAAGGTTTACCATTGCGAAAAGAAGAATGGGCAAATTATTTGGACTGGGCTGTAAAAGCTTTCCGAATTTCTGCGAGTGGTGTTCATGACGATACGCAAATTCATACGCATATGTGTTACAGCGAATTCAACGACATTATCCAGAATATTGCTGATATGGATGCTGACGTTATTACAATTGAATGTTCGCGTTCACAAATGGAACTTTTAGATGCTTTTGCCAACTTTAAATATCCAAACGAGATTGGCCCGGGAGTTTATGATATTCACTCTCCGCGCGTTCCTTCAAGCACTGAAATGGTTCGTTTGTTAGAAAAAGCTTCAGCTGTAATTCCGGTAGATCAATTATGGGTAAATCCTGATTGTGGTTTAAAAACACGCCATTGGGATGAAACTAAAAAAGCTTTAATTGAGATGGTTGCTGCCGCGCAGGAAATGAGAGCTGCCGTTGAAAATCCTGTAAGTTTTTAATTTTTATTAGATATATTTTTGTTTTTTAATGCCAACAGGCGGAGTCGAAATTCTTGTAGTTATGAATTAATTTTGACTTCGCTCTTGTTGGCATTATTTGATTTTTATCTATACTTATAAAACAAAAAAAGCACCCCAATTGGAGTGCTTTCTTGAAATTGAAATATATTCTAAAAATTAGAAATTCTTTGAAATCCCTACAGAAAATGCTTTTCCGAAAGTGAAAGCGAAGTTTTTAACGTTGTCTCCGTTACCGTTATTTCCATCAAAATTTAAAGTATTGTAACCTAAACCTCCTATGTTGAAGTTCAAACCAAATCCTTTATTAACATTGATAAAAATAGCTGGTGTAACACCAATGTAAAAACCGTCTCCTTTGTTTGTTGTAGAAGAAAAAGCACCAGTTTCAGTTGTTGTTTTAGTACTTTGGTAACCAACACCTAAATCAGCATAAGCAGAAAAAGTTTGGTTTAATGGCTTAGAATAACGTAAAAAACCTCCTAAAGAGAAATTATTGTCTTTACGCTCTGTATTATTAACAAATTCAGTCGTTTCTGTACCAACTCCTGCTTCAATACCTGCTGTCCAGTTTTGATGAAATTGGTATCCTACTTTAGGAGCGAAACCAAAATAACTATTTTTGAATTCAGTCCCGGAATTTGATACTTTTTGAGAATCGTACTCAATACTTCCCATAACTAAAATAGATCCTTTTTGAGCATTTGCAAAGCTAAACATAGCCAATGCAAGAACAACTAACATTTTTTTCATTTGTAATATTTATTATTTTTAATACTCCTTTAACAATAAAGATGCCATTGTACCGCGACATTTCATATTTAAAATTCAATTCTTTGAAAGGCAAAATGTAGTAATCAATAGTATTTCTGTTTACTTTTGTAGCAAATAAAAAGTCATGTCGATAGAAGTAAACAACATATCAAAAAGTTACGGAACTCAAAAAGCATTGAATTCAATTTCGTTCTCTATTCAAAAAGGAGAAATTGTTGGATTTTTGGGACCAAATGGAGCAGGAAAATCTACTTTGATGAAAATTTTGACAACGTATTTACTTGCCGATGATGGCGCAGCCCTTGTAAATGGCCATGATGTCATGACGGATGCAAAAGCTGTTCAACGTTCGATTGGTTATTTACCGGAGCATAATCCGTTGTATTTAGATTTGTATGTTCGTGAGTATTTGGCTTTTAATGCTGATGTTTATCAGGTTCCAAAATCAAGAATTGAAGAAGTTATTCAACTGACAGGTCTGTCAGCTGAAAGTCATAAAAAAATAGGGCAATTGTCTAAAGGATATCGCCAACGTGTGGGGCTTGCCAACGCTTTATTACATAATCCTGACGTTTTAATTTTGGACGAACCAACTACTGGTCTGGATCCGAATCAGTTAATGGAAATTCGAAATGTAATCAAAAATGTTGGGAAAGATAAAACGGTTTTTCTTTCGACTCATATTATGCAGGAGGTTGAAGCAATTTGCGATCGTGTCATTATTATTGACAAAGGGCAAATTGTTGCCGATAAGAAACTGGATCACTTAGTTTCTGAAAATAAAGAGCAGGTTATCGAAGTAGAATTTGACTATCAGATTGAAGAACAACTTTTAGCTAAACTTGAAAATATTACATCATACCGAAACATTCACGATATGACCTGGGAATTGACCTTTGTTGCCGAAAAAGATATGCGTCCTGCTATTTTTGATTTCGCCAATGAAAATGGTTTAAAAACATTACAACTGAATCAGAAAAATAAAAATCTTGAGGCTGTTTTTAGAGAGATTACTAAATAAGTCTCGGTTTACAGTAAAAAGCCAATTCTTCTATTTGAAGAATTGGCTTTTTTATTATTGAAATATTTTTCACTCGCTTCTACTTTTTATCGAGGCGTAAAGCCTTATTCTTACTGGATTTTCTATCAAAATCCTGACTTTTGATTCCCTTTTTTACTTTTTCTCTAAATCACGAACAACTAACTATCAGTCCGTTATCGTTTTTTGTTGTAAATTTTAACTATTTTTATTTAGACTTATTATAAATAGTTATATATTTGAACTCTGAAACTTCAAAATACCACACCGATGTTCTCTTCAAAAAGCCTTATTAAAACCATTTCTTTCAAGATATCAAAGCTTCTTTTTAATATTCAAAAAACGCTTTCTGATAAACTTGAACAGATTGTTTTGCAATAGAAAAATCTATTCCGAAACAATTAAAAATAGTATTTGCACAGATTCATTCTTGCAAATGCATTAAAACCTTACTCCACCAATAAAATCAAATCAAAATATCATGAAGAATTTTATAACCTCTATTATGCTTGCCTTTTCGGTCTACGGATATTCGCAGACAGAAAAAGAGAAAGATAGCGTTGTCGAGACCTCAATAAACGTTTTAGATGAAATTGTAATTACAAAAAAGAAAGTTTTATATACTCAAAAATCAGATCGACTTGTTTTTAATGTAGAAAACAGTATTGTTTCTGAAGGCGGAACTGCTTTGGACGTTTTATCGCGCGCACCGGGCGTTGTTGTGTCTCAGGATGGAGAATTATCGATTCGCGGACAACAAGGTGTTGGCGTGATGATAAACGGCAAATTAACGCAGCTTTCGCAAAAAGAACTGGCGAATTATTTAAAGTCGACGACCTCATCGAACATCAAACAAATTGAAGTAATTACTAATCCATCTTCTAAATATGATGCGACCGGAAAAGCCGGAATTATCAATATTATTTTAAAGAAACCTAATGCCGGAGGTCTTAAAGGAACTGTTTTTACGAATTATGGAAGAGGTCGAAAAAACAGAACGAATTCTGGTGTAAATCTTAGTTACAACAAAGAGAAATTTGGTGTTTACGGAAACTACAGTTACACTTTTAGAGGCGAAGAAGAACGCAAAGAGTTCGACCAA
This sequence comes from Flavobacterium sp. FlaQc-57, assembly GCF_044007395.1. Taxonomy (NCBI): domain Bacteria; kingdom Pseudomonadati; phylum Bacteroidota; class Flavobacteriia; order Flavobacteriales; family Flavobacteriaceae; genus Flavobacterium; species Flavobacterium sp. FlaQc-57. The sequence continues at coordinate 1,071,027 of NZ_JBIPDA010000002.1, read as the reverse complement.
ATTCAATTTACAGATAATACTCGCCAGACTATTTCGACAAAAAACCATCAAACCTCAACGACTGATGAACCGCTGACTTCAAACAATTTCAAGATTGGAACAACTTATGAAGTTTCTCCTAAAACAAATTTAGAAGTATATGTTGATGCAAAACTTGGTCGTTATGAAAATATTGCTAACGGTAGAAATACTTTACTTAATGCATTAGATCAAGTACAATTTGATGCTTCGACGTTTAATGACAGCAAAGAGAAATGGAACGATTACACCTATGCTTTTTCGGGAGTTCATAAATTCAATACGGAAGGAAAAAATATGTCTTTTGACTTTGAATATGAATCTTCAAAATTCAGATCGAATCAATTTCAAAGTGCAAAAAACATCGATCCATCAAGTACAACTGATGTAAATGACAGACGAGGCTTTATTCCGTCGCAATTAAGAGTTTTTACCGGAAAAGTTGATTTTACAAATCCACTAAAAGAAAAACAATCTATTGAATGGGGATTTAAAGCGAGTGTAAAAAACAACGACAATCCTTCGGTTTACGAGTATTACGATAACAATCAATGGATCGTTGATCTTAATTCGACGAATCATTTTGAATATAAAGAACAAATTTACGCTGCCTACGCCAATTATAAATATCAACTTGAAAATTTTAATATTCAGGGTGGTTTAAGATCTGAATATACTGCCATAAACATTTTGCAGAAAACCTTAAATGAAGAACACAAGGATGATTATTTAAAATGGTTTCCGAGTGTTTCTTTAAAATATGAATTAAGCACTAATCATTCGTTACATGCGTCTTACAGTAAAAGAATCAACAGACCGAGTCAATTCGATTTGAATCCGTTTCGTTTTTACGATGACTCGTTCAATTATTCTAAGGGAAATCCAAATTTGGTTCCTGAAATCACGCATTCGACAGAAATTGGGTATGCCTGGAAAAGTACTTTTATGGCTTCGCTGTATTTCAGCAAAACAAAAGATGTTTTTACAGAAGTCTACGTTTATGATCCAACAACCAACACCACGGTTACATCGCAAATTAATGTCAACAAATCGTATAATTATGGCGCGAATATTACCAATACTGCCGAAATTTATAAATGGTGGTCTGTAAATACGCTTTTTAATATTTTTGAAAATAAATTTATGGGAAATGTTGTTAATACAGATAAAATCGACCCAATTGTAACTCTAAATTTAAGCGTTCAAAACTCATTTACAATCGCTGAAAGCTGGAAAGCAGAGGCGAATGCTCAATACCAATCAAAATCTAATCTTGGTATTTATGAAAGAGATGCTTTCTTTGATTTCAGCATCGGAATTTCGAAACAAGTATTGTCTAAAAAGGGCAATATCAAACTCAACATTACTGATATTTTTAATACTAATAATTTCCACATCAACTCGGTTATAGCACAAACAAGCATCAATAAGAGATATGATCTTGATAACCGCATTGCAACGATTGCCTTTACCTATAGAATCTAATGTTTTTGGATCTTTAGTTTCCTTGTTTTTGTTTTTTTTTTGATGGAAAAGAGCCTGTTTGTCGTAAACAGGCTCTTTCTGTTTTTAATTTTTTCGCTTTCATACCCACTCAAATTTAGAGAACGTGCGATTAATTTTAAGTTCCGGCGGAACGATATATTTATAGAAATCACAAAAATTATGCAACAGAACCCCATCGGGGTGAAATATTAAATTTCCTAACAAAATGACTATGTCGCTCCGCTGGAGCTTTATCTTAATGTGTTATACTAGATTTCTATAAATATGATGCTCCGCTGGAGCTTTATATTTAATTTCTTTATCCTTTACTTCTTAAACAAGAAAAAGCCTTTTGGAGAATGTTACTTCTCACAAAAGACTTTAAAAACTAACTAACAAAAAATAACAGATAAAAATCAAACTGGAGTTACACTCTCGTTTTTTGCTTTTTCTTTTTTCCCCACCAAATATAAAATCCTGTAATGGGCAAACTGCCACAAATTAAACTGGCAAGGAAATAGATAATCTTAGTTGGCAATCCTCCTATTGCGCCAATATGAAGGCTATAATTAGAACGCATTAACCATTTTGAAAAACGTTCGTCACCAATATATTTATGCGATTTTGGAAGTAATTCAAGTGTTGTCGAATCAAAATATAAATCTCTCCAAACGCCTTTATACATATCTGTACATACATAAAAATCTTCTTTTGGATCATCTGGAAAATGAATAATAACAGCTTCTTTGTTTTCCTTTGCTATTTCTGTTCGCACTTTCTTCCAAAGAAAATCAGCTGCAGCCAACTTATCCATTTGCTGTTTGGATAAAGTATCTTTTCTAACTGAAACAACCTGTTCTTTTTTATCTTTTTCATCGGCCCAACCACCGCTTATCCAATATGTACCTTCTCTTAACCAATGAAAACTCATTAACATTCCGGTAAAGGCAATAAGCATGGCAAGGATCATGGTATAAAATCCCATTACATTATGCAAATCATAATTCAGACGTTTGAATTTGGCATTCCATTTTATTTTAAAACTGCTATTTCTGGTTGTTTTATTCCACTTTTTCGGAAACCAAAGTATAAGTCCGCTTATTAATAAAAGAAAGAAAATAAAGGTTGCCCAAGCTGTTATTTGCGAACCGATATCCCGGTCGAGCCAAAGATTACGATGCCCTTCATCCATTATATGAAAAAAGTCCTCATGGTCTACCATTCCTGTAATTTTACCGTTATACGGATTTACATAAATCAGCGAATCCGATTCGATATCGACTTTAATTGATTTATCTAAACCATTATACCAAACTCCATGAATTTCTTTATTGGGTAATACTTTTTGAACTGCTGCATAAATTTGTGAAGGCGGTAATAATTTGTCCGGACTTTGAGCTTCTACATTTAAATATGGCGATGTTAGTTCTTTTATTTCGTGTTCGAAAACTAAAACGCAACCCGTAATTGCCATGATAACAACGATTATTCCTGATCCCAATCCGAGCCATAAATGCAGCCAGGCATTGATTTTACTAAAACGTGATTTTCCTTTATTGGGTGGTTTACTTGAACGGCTTTTAAAAATATTCATTGAATTTATTATTTGAAAAACAACATTAGATTGATATAAAAAATGGCTTAAGGATTATTGTATAATACCTCAAGCCATTTTATACTGTATTTATTTAGTAAGTCAATTTACCAATTGCCGGTAAATAAAGACCTTCTTTGATAAGTGCTCCGGCTTTTGCTGTACCAGTTGCAATATCTATTTGATAAACGCGAGCCTGATCTCCTGTTACAAAACTTTTGTATGCTTTTCCGTTTTCAACAAATAAACTTCCTAAACCAAAAAACTCATCACCACCATGATTTGGTAATCCTGTAACTTCTAAAACTGTTTTAGCTGATAAATCAAGAATTGCCGATTTAAAAAGTGTATTAGTTCTAAGAAAACTATAAACCGGGCTAACAGCATCTACATCATTAGGAATATAAGAGATAAAAACTTTTTCTCCTCCTAACGGATAAGCTGCTAAAACTTTTCCTTTAAGCGAACTTGCTTCAAGATCGAAAAAGTAACCCGGATCAAACTTAGCGTCTCCTTTTTTAATACGTAAAACTCCAGAAGAAACGGTTTTAACAGGGTAACCACCTGCGCGAGCATTAGATGAAAAAGTATAAATATCTCCAGATTCAGTTTGTACAATTCCGGTATTCGTATAATACATTCCAATAGCAGTTGTTCTGGTGTCTTTAATTGTCGTTACATAATCTAAAGAAGGATATTTGTAGATTCTCACAGTAGCATCAGATGATAATACTTTGTTTGTTCCATCAGAAACATCTTTAATATAAACCGGAACAAAAAGTTTGTCTCCAGAAACTGCAGCTCCTGTTGGCCAGTATAATACTTTTTTATTATCTGGAGAAACTGTAAAGTCGTTGAATTTTCTACCATCAACAGCAACTGTTGTAGGATTGTAAATCATCAATTCGTAATCAGATGAACTACCGTCCCAAGTTGCACCAATATTGATCATTTTTTTATCATCTGTATAACCTACAGCGTAAGATGATTCGAAAGAAAGTTTATCTCCGGCTACTAATTTTCCGGCACTATTAAGATGATATGAAACCGATCCTTCATCTCCGGTAGTTAATGCAAAAAATGTATTATTTACGGGGAAACAACTTCCCTCCTTTTCAATTCCAACTCCTTTTGCACTAATTTCTCCAGTCATTAATTGATCTGTAGAAGTAAAATCTAATATATACTGAGTATAATCAGCCAACCAATAAGATGCAACATATTTAGTACCATTTACAGCTGGTGTTTCATCTTTTGCAGCATCGTCACTGCTACATGAAAAAATAGATAATGACAGAAAAGCCAATGCAAAGCATTTTGCGAATTTGTTTACAAACATGATTATAATTATTTAAGGGTTATTATTAATTTTTAGTTACTGAAGAAAGTATCTGAACTTAACTGAAAAAGCACGTCCGGGTTTTTGAACTTTAAAGTAGTCGTACACTTTTACATCAGTAATATTTCGGCATTCAAAAGCCAGATTGTATTTCCCATTTAAAAAAGAATAGGCAACCATAGCGTTTTGAGTAAATTGTTCCGGAATTGCTTTTTTAGTTTCTAAACTTCCCAAAACTGGCCAAGTCAGATAAAATGCGTCGATATAGTTTGCGCTTACATTTAGCGTAAGCCTGTCGCCTTGATATTTTATATTTTTAAAATTAAAAGTCAAATCAGCATTTCCGTAAAAGATCGGAACGTTTGGTAACTGCGCATCATATAATGCATCCGGGCTAGTTGTTCCTGCTTTGTATTTGTTTTTATTGAGACTTTTTTGGTAAGTCCCATTAACTTCGAAATTCAATAAATCTTTGTATCCGTATCTAAAGACACCATCAATACCTGTTATTTGTACATTTTGCAGATTTTCAAAAATTGTTTTATCTCCATCTTGTCTTTCACGAATAAAATCTTTGGCTTCTCTATAGATCAAACTTGTCTCGGCACTAAATTGATTTTTACTTTTTTGAGTAATAAAAGCCAAACCTAAATTAGCATTATCACTGCTTTCAGGTTTCAATCCGATGTTGCTGTTTATAGTTAATCCATCACCAAGCATTTCTGTCGCTGATGGCAAACGATAAGCATGTTCATAAGATCCTTTTATTTGAAGTTTATCTGTTAAATGATAGGCTGAAGTAGCTCCATAACCGTAGTTTGTCGATGACGATGATTGTGTTATATTATTAGCAATCATCTTTGTAGATAAATCGAACATTTTACCAAATCCGGAAATAGCCAATCGATTGTCCAAGCCACTAAAATTATAGCTTAGTCCTAAAATGTTTTTATCGATAGTAGGCTCTCCAAGTTCAACTACTTTTAGATACTCATTTGATTCTTTTCGTTTGTATCCTAAATAAGAATAATTTACAGCAATTGAATGTTGATCACTTACTTGATATTTCAAATTTGTAGTTACTTGCGAATTTGCTTCATCGTAAACATAAATTGTTTTATCGCCCAATTCTCCTTTATCATTTGCACCGGCAAATTGTCTGTAAACATAATTCCCTGTCCAGTCATAAACTCTTGAAGACGTATCTACGGAACGGTTATTTACTAAGGCATAAGTAGTGTTGATATTCAATGATAATCCTTTGGTAAAAAGATCACTTTTTTTAAATTTTAAAGAAGTAATAAAACTGTCACTATCAGTAAATGCTTGTCCAACGACTTTTTGCATTGTTCTTCCTTGCTGAATTTCTTTCTTATTTCCGGCAACAGCAAAACCAACAAGCAAATAATCAGCGAAACTTTTATTTTTAAATCCAGCTTCTGCCATTATAGTTCCAGATTTATAGCCATCGTGAAAGTGCTTGTATTTTTGTTCCGGCAAAAATTTCGAAGTATTTTTGTCAACCACACTTACATCTACTTTATAATCATTATCTGAGTAGTTTGCAAAAGCATTAATATTGGCAATAAACCCGTCTCGGCCTGAAAACCTGGTATTAACCGCAGCTCTGTGTGTATTGAATGAACCGTAACTATAAGAAGCGTCAATGTATCGATTCACATTTTTATTGGTAACAATATTCACTGCACCACCCAATGCATCAGCTCCCAACTCAATTGGAACAACTCCTTTGTAAACATCAATTCTTTCGGCCATGTTTACAGGAATATTATTTAGCGTAAGCGCAGAGCCATAACTATCCATTGGCACTCCGTCAAGAAAAAACTTAACCTGATTACCTGAAAATCCATTCAGAGAAAAGTTAAAAGCAGAACCTAATCCTCCATATTCACGAATACGAACTCCTGTTGTTTTATTCAGAACCTGATTTAAATCGGCAGATGTATTGTATGTTTTTTTAAGATCAACAGAAGTTATATTGTACGCCTGTTCTCGTGCTCTTTGAACTTTAGACTTTCCTGTTACAGCAACTTCATTCAAGTTTGCCATATCTTCTTCCATTGTAATGTCTTGTGTTGGTTTGCCTCCTTGCTTTAAAAAGATTACTGTTTCTGTTGTTTTAAAACCAACGTGAGTAATCAATAAAACATAATCACCTGCTTCGGCACTAATTTTATATTCACCTCTACTATTTGTCAGTATAGCATATGTTGTTCCTTTTAGTGCTACCGAAACACCTTCGGCAGGTTTACCAAGATTTGTTAAAATAACTCCCGTTAAGGTTACTTTATTTTTTTGTGAGAACCCTTGAAGCGAAGTGAAGAGAATCGCAATCAAGAGCATTAATCTACTAATTTGCATGATTTAAGTTTGGTTTGAAAATTAAATTGACAGCAAAATTAGGCTCTTCAAAGAGTTTTTCCAAACTATTTTTAATTATTCTAAATAAGAATAGCAATTAACTTTAAAACAGAGAAATCAATAAAAAACATTAACATCCTTAGTAAATAATTAACCTAATCTTAAGATTTGCTTAAAATTTACTAATCAAAAAGTTAAAATATTTAAGCATCATTTTCTTAAAAATCTAAAAAGAGAGCAAAAAAAAGCCCGCTTATCAAATAAGCGGGCTTTAAAAAATTTAAGCTTCTGTTATATTTCCAAATCCAGAATCGTTTCTTTTAGTTCTTGTATAACAATTTTAACATCACCTTCTGTAGTACGCCAATTTACAAACGAAGCTCTAATTCCTTTTCGATTTTGATATACTGTAGGCGTCATAAAAACTTTTCCTCTATCGTTTAGAGTTGTCAAAAATTCACTTACTTTCTCTTGATTATGTTCTCCTTTTAAAGTAAAACAAACATTATTGAGATGAATTGGAGCCAGCAATTCAAAATTACTGTCTTCAATAAGAGCATTTCCAAAATGCAAAGCAAGCAAGGCACTATTCTCCACAATATCCTGAAAACCATCTTTCCCATACGCTAATAAAGAAAACCAAACTGGCAACGCTCTTAAACGACGAGAATTTTCAGGTAATACATTTAGATAATTAAAATTCTCTAACGGATTTCCTAAATAAGGTGCATTCGAATTTTGAAAAGTTTCTATTTGAAGATTCAAATGTTCTTTCTTAATTAAATAAAAAGCACTTTCGTAAGGTACATTTAACCATTTATGACAATCAATTGTGATACTATCGGCTCCTTCCCAACCTTCAACAAGATGTTTAAACTTATCTGAAACGGCAGCAAAACCACCAAAAGCGGCATCGATATGCCACCAGAAATTGTATTTTTTTCTTAGTTTTGAAATTGCAGTAAAATCATCGAAATCAGCAGTATTGACTGTTCCTGCACTTGAAATCAGAATAAAAGGTTTTCCGTTTAAACTCAGAATATTCTTTTCTAAATCGGCTATATCAATTGCTTCACGATTCCCTTCAATAGTTTTAATTGTGTTGTAATTGTTACTTCCAATTCCTAACATAGATAATGTTTTTATCGAAGAAGAATGTGGTGTAGCGCTTAAAATATTGATCGTCTCAGAAATTCCATTTTTGGCAAAGTCTTTTCCAAATTGAGCTCCAAACCATTGTCTTGCGACTCCTAAACAAGCAAAATTTGACATTGTTGCTCCCGTTACAAATCCACCTAAAAATGATTTTGGCAATTCTAATAATTGCAACAATAAATTAATTGTTTCAAATTCTATCAAAGCCGAATTTCCTCCTTGCGCTTTGATTGACTGAGCATTTTGATCATATACTGAAGCAAGCCAATCTCCTACTATCGAAGCCGGAGTCGAACCTCCGGTTACAAAACCCAAATATCTTGGTCCGGGAGAGGCAACCATCAATGGTGCTAATCGCTCTTTAAATTCTTCCAAAGTTCCTAATGCTCCCAGACCCAATTCGTTTAATTCGCGTGTTGAATCTATTGATTCTTTGTTTGAAGTCGGAATGTTATCCAGGTTATTCAGGAAATCAATTCCTTGCTGTTTTGCCTTATCTAAAATATCTTCAATATGGTCTAAATCGTGCTGAAGTGCTAAATTCATTATCTATATTTAATGCTTATTTGCATAATCTTTAGTCCGAAAATGGCTTCTGGATTTTGCAGATTAATAATTATTTTCTCGTGCTGGTATTTAACTTATTACCATTTTGTTTTTTCAGAAAACCGTGAAATCATCATCGAAGAAATCAGATCGCCATTTGCGTTTAATACGGTAGCAATCGGGTCGACAAGTGTTCCTAAAATCATCGCCACCGGCAAAGCTTCTGCCATTGGCAAACCATAAACTGTTATTGCTAAAACTTCTCCAATATAACCTCCATTTGGAATTCCGCCTTCAACAATCGAAACAATTATAGTTATTCCAAGTGCCAAAAGTATGGTACTTGGCTCAGTAAAGTCTTTTCCAAACATGGCAAATAACACCGTAATTTTTAAAATTGAAGACATACTCGAACCATCTTTGTGCAATGGCGCACCAAGCGGAATAACCACATTTCGAACATGAGCCGGAATTTTCATTTTTTCGGCAGCCTCAAGATTAGCCGGTATTGTTGCAATACTGCTGCAAGTACCAATGGCAGTAAGTGCAGGAGTTACATTATTACTCCAAAAAACTACAAAAGCTCTTTTACCTCCCGCTATAAAAGCATAGAAACTAAAAAAAACAAAGAAATAAAACAGGCATGCTCCATAATAAATACCTAATGGTTTAGCATAAGTCCCAAATAATTGCGGTCCATAAAAACTAACCTGATAGGCAAAATAAGCCCCTAAACCCAATGGTGCCATTTTCATGATAATAGCTAACAACTGTTTCATCACTTCATTTCCTGAGTCTAAAAAGCTCTTAAAACTGCTGCCTTTTTCTCCCGCTTGCAAAGTCGAAAATCCCATTAAAAACGAAAAAATGATAAGTGCTAACATACTTTTTCGAGACAATAATTCGAAAAAATCATTGGTTGTAAGCAATCCTGCAATTTGATCGCCGGTATTCCCCATCGTAATGGCTTCGAGCGGATTTTTAGACAAAATAATATCTTGATGAATTGGAAAAAGATATACTGCTATAATCATAACGATAGCAGAAGTAATAAGTGTTCCCAGAAAAACGACAATCATTATGACAAATAATCGTCCTAACTTTTCTGTTTTTTCTAAATTGGCAATAGAGGAACTAATTGTAAAAAAGATCAGCGGGATAATAGCTGTAAAAAGTAAGTTCAGAAAAATGTCTCCAATTGGTTTTATTACTTCAATCTTTTTCCCAAAGATTAACCCTAAAATACTTCCTGCAATAATACCACCTAAAAGCAACAGAATGCTGCTGTAGTTTTTAAAAAAATTGATTTTTTTAACCTCCATAATTTAATCGTATTACAATTTAGAAATAGAAACTTGAAATAAAAATCAATTAAATTACTCAAAAAAAGAGTGCTAAAATTGGCAGCAATAGTTTTTTACTATTTTTCTAAAACTAAAGTAGTAAAATCCCTGTCGACTAATTCACCGGTTTTACTTTTTACTTTTTCTCTTAAAGTCTCTTTACTTATGATTTTAAAAAGTGTTTTTCCTATTAGTTTTTCAGCCCTTTCTGTGCTGTAAAGATCAAATTCAAATTGAGTAAAAGGAAGTTGTTTCATAAAACTCTCCTCGGCAAAAGTGATGCATAGAATACCTTTTGATTGTAAAACTCTATGAATTTCCGAAAGTAGTTCTTCAGGATTTTTCCAGAAATAAATAGTATTAACAGTGAATACTTTATTGAATGAAGCATCTTCAAATGGAATTTTATTTCCATCATAAAGAGAAAAGAAAGCCTGCTTTTGCGAAACAAAATTTCTGTTAATCTGACGTGCTTCCTGAAACATTAACTCAGACATTTCCAGCCCGTAATATTTTAAGTTTTCAGCTTGTTCGATTAGAAATTCTAAATGACCTGCATTTCCATGACCAAGTTCTAAAATTTTATCTCCAGACTGTATATGTAGATTCTGAATAGAATGTTGTGTCATGTTGATGTTGGTTTCATGCATCATATTGGCCATTTCTATTCCTTTTTCTCCTGTTGGATGTTTTAGCTGTGAAGCTATGGCTTGTAATTCTTCTTGTTTCATAATGGTAAAATTAAATTCCAAAATTTAAATTCCAAATTCCAAAAGCTACGTTATTTTTGTCATTCCGAGGAACGAGGAATCACACTAGAAACTCCGCAAAGTATATCGTCCAATCTTTGTAGACATACGAGTGTGATTCCTCGTTCCTCGGAATGACAAACTGTACTTGAATAACTTTGTAAAAGTGTAAAACTTTTACAAAGTTCAGAGTGTATCATTAAAAAACCTTACTCGCGATCTGGCGAATATTTTCAGATTTTCCCATTGAATAATAGTGTAAAACAGGAACTCCAGCCGCTTTTAATTCTAACGATTGTTGAATTGCCCATTCGATTCCGACTTGTTTAATATCGGCGTTATTCTTGCATTTATCTACAGCATCGATTAAATCTTCTGGTAAATCGATACGGAAAATTTGTGGTAAAATCTGTAAATGTCTTTGAACAGCAATTGGCTTAATTCCAGGAATAATAGGAATTGTGATTCCTATTTCTCTTGCTTTTTCAACAAATTTAAAATACTTAGCGTTATCAAAAAACATTTGTGTTACCACATAATCAGCTCCGGCATCTACTTTTTCTTTCAGTCTTTTTAAATCTGATTGTAAAGATGGTGATTCTAAATGTTTCTCCGGATAACCAGCAACACCAATACAGAAATCTGCTTTGTTGTCGATATCCATAACTTCATGCAGGTATTTTCCGCAGTTTAAATTATTGATTTGTTTTACCAAATCAATCGCAAAATGATTACCGCCCGGTTTAGGCACAAAAGATTGTTCGTCTTTCATAGCATCGCCTCGAAGCGCCATTACATTGTTGATTCCCAAATATTGACAATCTACCAGCATATATTCTGTTTCTTCCTGCGTAAATCCTCCACAAAGCAAATGCGGAACGGTATCTACATTGTATTTATGTTTTATAGAAGCACAAATTCCAAGTGTTCCCGGACGCATACGAGTTAACTTTTTATCTAAAAGTCCATTTCCTTTATCAATATAAATATATTCTTCGCGAGAAGTTGTCACATCAATAAACGGCGGTTGAAATTCCATTAACGGATCAATATTATCGTATAGTTCATTAATACTTTTCCCTTTTTGAGGTGGAATAAGTTCGAATGAGAATAATGTTTTTCCTTTGGCGTTTTCTATATGTTCTGTTACTTTCATTTTTTAAATTATGAGTGATGATTATGAGTTTTGAATAGTTTGTGTAAAAAATCTGAAATCAAAAAACGTTAATCAAATATGTTGTTGTTTCAGGTTTAACGTTTCAAGTTGCTATAGAGAACTTTAAACCTGAAACTTGAAACAAAAAACTTTTTAATCTGCTATATTAGGATTTAACCATTTGCTTGCGTATTCAGTTGACACACTGCGTCGTTTGGCGTAATCTACCACCTGATCTTCTTTTATTTTTCCTAGTCCGAAATATTTACTTTTCGGATTTCCGAAGTAGTATCCTGAAACTGATGAAGCTGGCCACATCGCCATACTTTCCGTTAAGGTTACTCCAATTTCGTCGGCTACATTTAAGAGTTTCCAAATTGTTGGTTTCTCTAAGTGATCCGGACAAGCTGGATAGCCAGGAGCGGGACGGATTCCTTTATAATTTTCTTCGATCAAATCTTCTGTCGAAAGTGATTCTTCAGCATCATAACCCCAGAAATCCTGACGTACTTTCTCGTGCAAATATTCAGCGAAAGCCTCAGCAAAACGATCCGCTAATGCTTTAACCATAATGGAATTATAATCGTCTAAATCTTTTTCGAATTCGGCTGCCCATTCATCAACACCAAAGCCTGTAGTTACACAAAAAGCTCCAATATAATCTGTAACCCCTGAATCTTTTGGCAAGATAAAATCAGACAAAGCGATGTTTGGTGCTCCTTTTGTTTTTTGTGATTGCTGACGAAGCGTTAAGAATTTCTCCAACACTTTTCCGTTTTCATCACGCAATTCTATATCATCATCATCAACCTGATTCGCAGGGAAGATTCCATAAATTCCTTTTGCAGATAATTTTTTCTCTGCCAAAATCACTTTCAACATTTCCTGAGCATCTGCAAAAACCGAAGTTGCTTGTTCTCCCACAACCTCATCAGTTAAAATTGCCGGATATTTCCCGAACAATTCCCACGTTCTAAAAAACGGTGTCCAGTCGATATACGGAACCAAAATATCTAAATCTACTTCGACGATTTGTTTACCAATTACTTTTGGTTTGGTTGGTGTATATTCATTCCAATCCAATTGCAATTTATTTTTACGCGCTTGCTCGATCGTTAGGAAGTTTTTATCTCTTGAACGATTTAAAAACGTTTCTCTAAACGCATCATAATCTGCACGAATATCGCTTGCATATATTTTACGGTTATGATCTAATAGATTTCCTGCAACGGTTACGGCACGTGAAGCATCGTTTACGTGAATTACAGTTTCTCTATATTGTGGTGCAATTTTCACGGCAGTATGTGCACGCGAAGTCGTTGCTCCACCAATCATAATCGGAATTTTAATTCCTTGTTTGTCTAGTTCTTTAGCCAAATACACCATTTCGTCAAGCGAAGGTGTAATCAGTCCGCTTAATCCAATAATGTCTACATTATGTTCAATCGCCGCAGCAATAATTTTTTCCGGAGGCACCATAACACCAAGATCTACAATCTCGTAATTGTTACAGGCCAAAACTACCGAAACGATGTTTTTACCAATATCGTGAACGTCACCTTTTACGGTTGCCATCAAGATTTTTCCGTTTCCTTGTTTATCTCCGGCTTGTTTGCTTGCTTCAATAAATGGCAATAAATACGCCACTGCTTTTTTCATTACACGTGCCGATTTTACAACCTGAGGCAAAAACATTTTTCCGCTTCCAAATAAATCTCCTACGACATTCATTCCCGTCATCAAATTAATTTCGATAACTTCAATAGGTTTTGTTGCCGCCAAACGTGCCTCTTCAACATCTTCTTCAATAAAAGCATCAACTCCTTTTACTAATGAATGTGTGATACGTTCCTGAACCGTTCCTAAACGCCATTCCTGAATCGCTTTTTCATCTGATTTTACTTCGCCTTTTACGTTCTCAGCAAAATCCAGAAGTCTTTCTGTTGCGTCATCACGTCTGTTTAAGATTACGTCTTCAACGTGCTCTAACAAATCTTTTGGAATATCATCATAAATCGAAAGCATTTCCGGATTTACGATTCCCATTGTCATTCCGTTCTTGATCGCATGGTATAAAAACACCGAGTGCATCGCTTCACGAACGGTATCATTTCCTCTAAAAGAGAACGAAACGTTACTCACACCACCACTAATGTGCGCGTGAGGCAAGTTATCACGAACCCATTTTGTACCTCTAAAAAAGTCCAAAGCATTTAAGCGATGTTCTTCCATTCCGGTTGCAACTGGGAAAATATTCAAATCGAAAATAATATCCTGTGGAGGAAAACCAACTTTGTTTACCAAAATATCATACGAACGCTGACAGATTTCAACTCTTCGGTCAAAATTATCGGCCTGACCAACTTCGTCAAAAGCCATGATAATTGCCGCAGCTCCATATCGTTTGATTAATTTGGCGTGATGAATAAAGGCTTCTTCACCTTCTTTCAACGAAATCGAGTTTACAACGCTTTTTCCTTGTACTACTTTTAGACCCGCTTCAATGATTTCCCATTTCGAGCTGTCGATCATAATCGGTACTCTCGAAATATCCGGTTCTGACGCAATTAAATTCAGGAATTTTGTCATTGCCTGAACACCATCAAGCATTCCCTCATCCATATTAATATCGATGATCTGTGCTCCACCTTCTACTTGTTGTCTTGCAATATCAAGTGCTTCGTCATATTTCTCTTCCTTGATTAAGCGAAGGAATTTTCTTGAGCCTGTTACATTCGTACGCTCACCAACGTTTACAAAAACACTGGTTGGCGTAATAATCAACGGTTCTAATCCTGCTAATACAAGGTCTCTTCTTTTTTCTGCCATTTCTTTTTAAGTTACTAAGGTTCTAAGATGCTTAGATTCTAAGTTTTATATCCTATATGTTTAAGGTTCTTTAACCTTTTATCTTTTCTAATATCTTTTTGGGCGTGTCCCTCCGGGCCGGGCTATCCGCTATTAGTCCTCGTACTTCCTTCGTCAGGCTGTGGGCTAGCCGCTGCTATCCCTCACGCAAATTCGGTTTCATAAGAAATTCTATAATTTGTTTTTATAACTGATTTTCTTCATAAAACTTTCAATTCTATTTTCCGATTCTTTATCTCCTATAAAAATTTCGATAGCATTATCACCTTTCATTTTATAGTTTAGCTTATAAGAAATATACTCGTCTAAAATTTCATCATAAAACTTAACACGAATTTGGATAAGACCTCCCTTAGCAAGCTTAACAAAATTTGTGTATGACAAATTAATTGTACCTGAAGTACTAATTGGGTGTTCTTTACTAATCCTTGGAATCTTATTTCCTAAATTATTATATTGATAATAATCTCCCCAATCTGTGTCATTTATATTTCTGAATAAAATGAAAAATTCAAAAGAAACATTAATTGCATCTCGTAATTTTGTGTTGATAAATACAATTCTATATTTTATCCCTTCATTCTCTGGACTAAATGCTATTGCATTAGATAACACTTCAACATAAGGAGAGTCACTCTTTAATTTTTTTAAATCATAATCATTTGAAACATTAATTTTTTTATCAAAAACATCCCTACTTTCAATGACTTCTTTAGTTACAGTATCAATTTTATTTGAATTAAGTTCTACGTGACCAATAATTTTACCATCATTAGATAAAGATTGCGCTCTAAAGTCATTTAGCTCAATTTTGTCTCTTTCAGCATCTTTGATTTGCTTAAAATACCCGATCCCAGTAAAAATGTAACCAATTATTGTAAATACAAGTCCTCCAATTATCCAATTATTCATCTATTATTTATAATTTAATTTACTATAAAAACAAGCTTTTAAGAATCTCTATACTAACACCGACGCCACACGTGGTTTATAATCCTTCGCAACTTCCGCTATTAATCGAATATGATCCGGAGTTGTTCCGCAACAACCACCGATTATGTTGATTAAATTATCATCTAAATATTCTTTAATGAAAGCCTGAGTTTGTTCCGGTGTTTCATCGTATTGTCCGAATGCGTTTGGCAATCCTGCATTTGGATGTGCCGAAACATTAAAGCTGGTATGTTGTGCTAATGTTTTCAAGTACGGTTTCAACAAATCGGCTCCAAGAGCACAATTGAATCCTACACTTAATAACGGAATATGTGAAACTGAAATCAGGAATGCTTCAACAGTTTGTCCTGAAAGTGTTCTTCCTGAAGCATCTGTGATCGTTCCTGAAACCATGATCGGAATATCGATATTACGATCTTCTTTTACTTCTTCAATAGCAAAAAGTGCTGCTTTGGCATTTAAGGTATCAAAGATGGTTTCTACTAAAAGTAAATCGCAACCTCCATCCATTAAAGCTTCAACTTGTTGTTTGTAAGCAATACGTAAATCGTCAAACGTTACGGCTCTGTAACCCGGATCATTTACATCTGGCGACATACTTGCTGTTCTGTTTGTTGGTCCGATTGACCCGGCTACGAAACGTGGCTTGTCCGGATTTTTGGCTGTAAATTCATCAGCTACTCCACGGGCAAGTTTAGCCGATTCGTAATTTAGTTCGTAAACGTACTCTTCCAGGAAATAATCGGCCATACCGATTGTTGTTCCTGAGAAAGTATTGGTTTCTACGATGTCTGCGCCGGCTTCGTAATAAGCGGCGTGGACATCGCGGATTGCCTGTGGTTGTGTTATGGATAGTAAATCGTTGTTTCCTTTTAACGGATGCGGAAAATCTTTGAAACGCTCTCCTCTAAAATCTTCTTCGGAGAAATTATAGCGTTGCAACATTGTTCCCATTGCTCCATCTAGGATTAGGATATTTTTTTTAATTGCTTCCTGAATTGTTGTTGACATAGCTTTTATCTTTTAGCTGCTAAGACACTATCCCGAAGCCTCGGGACTAAGTCGCTAAGTTTTTTTTTATTTTTTATTATCTTGAAATAGATCCCTAACAGGTTTTTGAAACCTGTTAGGATACGTTATTTTGATTCACTTTAATTCCGAAAATTCACTATTCATGGCTAATTAGCCCCGATTGAGCCGGTATCCTCGCAATGAAATGGAGAGATATAGGCGAAAGCGGGAACGATTGACGGCAAAAATGCGCCAATGATTCGCTCATGATACTGAAATTCAGTAAAATTATGTTGTAAGGTTGTCAGGAAAAGTTGGAGAAATACTTTATGTATTTGTGTTATCTATCTTTAATACTATGAATTAGTATAAAGTAGAATGTAGCACCTTCTTTATGATAAAGGGTTGCTAAGGTTTCATTGGGTCTTTCCCTCCGCCTTTCGTGATAACTTTCAGTAATTTTAAGAACAGTGCAAAGTAAAGACATAAGCTTAACAATTGCAAGTTTTTTTTAAGTTTCTGAGAGACTAAGTTACTAAGGTTCTAAGTTTTTCTTAAAGATGCTCAGACGCTATCGAGACTGAGGTTCTAAGTTTAATACTTTACTTATATTAAAAGCTCCAGCGGAGCGTAATGTTTATAGCAAAAAAACATCATTCTATAGAAAGCTCCAGCGGAGCGACATAGCTATCATGTTTTGAACATAATATTTCACCCCGCTGGGGCTTCTGCCAACAAATATCGTTAATTCTATAAATATGTCATCCCTCTGGGATTCTTAATAATAGTGAATAAAAAAAGCCCAAACTTTAAAAGTTTGGGCTTTGTATATAAAAATCTTAGAGCCTTAGTTACTTAGAACCTTAGCGTCTTAGACTAAACAATCGCCTTAACAACCGCTTTTGGAGCTTCTTTACGAGTTCCGTCGAAACCGTCTACACCAGAAACTGTCGTATATTTTAATACGTATTTTTTACCTGGATTGATGATTTGATATGCTGCCTGACACATTAAAGTTGCTTCGTGGAAACCACAAAGGATTAATTTCAACTTTCCTGGGTATGTATTTACGTCTCCAATAGCGAAGATTCCCGGAATATTTGTCTGGTAATCTAATGCGTTGTTTACTTTAATTGCATTTTTCTCGATGTCTAATCCCCAGTCTCCAATTGGACCTAATTTTGGTGTTAATCCGAAAAGTGGAATAAAATAATCGGTCTCGATTTTACGGTGCGCTCCGTTTTCTTCGATATCTAAGGACTCAATATGCTCTGCACCATTGATTCCGATAACTTCTGCCGGTGTAATTAATTTAATTTTTCCTGAAGTTTTTAATTCCTGTACTTTTTCTACAGAATCTAAAGCACCTCTAAATTCGTTTCTACGGTGAATTAAAGTTACTTCTGAAGCTACGTTAGACAAGAAAATACTCCAGTCTAAAGCTGAATCTCCTCCTCCGGCAATTACAACTCTTTTATCTCTGAATTTTTCCGGATTTTTGATGAAGTATTTTACTCCTTTATTTTCATAAAACTCGATATCTTCAATAAGTGGTTTACGTGGCTCAAAACTTCCTAAACCTCCAGCGATTGCAATAACCGGTGCATGAAATTTAGTTCCTTTATTTGAGGTTACGATAAAACTTCCGTCTTCTTGTTTGTCAATAGTTTCAGCACGTTCTCCTAATGTATAACCAGGCTCAAATTGTTTAATTTGTTCTTGTAAGTTATCAATTAAATCTCCTGCTAAAACTTCTGGGAAACCAGGAATATCATAAATAGGTTTTTTTGGATACAATTCTGAAAGTTGTCCTCCTGCTTGTGGCAAAGCATCTAAAATATGACATTTTAATTTTAATAATCCTGCCTCAAAAACGGCAAATAAACCTGTTGGGCCTGCTCCAATTATAAGTATATCTGTTTTAATCATTATGCTGTTGTTTATAATCATTCTTAATAATACAAAGAAACGAATAATTTATTCTATTTTCAATGATTTTTATCATTCATTTCTTTGAGAAATTTTTTACTCTTTATTTTTTTAATGAAGCAGTAATTTCGTTCATTTTTTTAACCTTATCTTCAAAATTACCTTTTAATGTCTTTCGGTATTCATTCAGATTTTCAACCATTTGATTGATATCATCCGGAATTACTTCTTCAAAAAACTCACGCAATCTTTTGGCCGTTGTTGGTGATTTTCCGTTGGTCGAAATGGCGATTTTCACATTTCCTTTTGTTACAATTCCACCTAAATAATAGTCACATAAATCCGGCGTATCGGCAATATTGCAAATCAAATAACGCTTTCGGGATAAATCATATACCTTTTTATTGACTTTTAAATCATCTGTACAAGCGATTACCATGTGACGCTTTTTAAGCATTTTCTTTTTGAACTTCGATTTTGTTAATGTAATCGAAGGATGTTTTTCGGCCAAAACCTTAATTTCTAAATGAAAATTTGGCGCCACAACCTCAACATTTGCGTTTGGACTTGACTTTAGCAAAAAAGACAACTTCTCTAATCCTACATTTCCACCTCCCACAATCAAAACATTCAGATTATGAAGTTTTAAGAATATTGGATATAATTCGTTTTGTTCCATTTTAATTTAATTTCATCTAAACAAAATTAGATGATTTTTTATTACCAAAATATAATTCTCTTTGGCAACTTGGGGTTAAAACCCGACCCTACGTTATTTACATTCTCTCCCAGGGTTAAAACTCTGGGCTAAAATATTGGTCGTTCCTCCGGAACTTTATCGGATGATTTCTTTTGATAGAAATTCTTCGTAAAATCCTTTTAGCTTATTGCTTTCGCGGACCACTTCTCCAAGAACAATAATTGCAGGTGAACTCAATTTTTGTTCTTTTACAATTTCAAGAATCGAATCTACAGTTCCTACTCCTACTTTTTCTTCAGAAGTTGTTCCGTTTTGAATAATCGCAACCGGTAATTCTCCTTTGTTTTCTTTTTGAAACAAGTCGATAATTTGAGGCAATTTGTGCATTCCCATCAAAATCACAACTGTTGCAGATGATTGCGCGGCCAATGCTACATCTGAAGATAATTTTCTGTCTGATGTTGTTCCGGTAATCGCCCAAAAACTTTCTGAAACTCCTCTTTTTGTAATGGAAATTCCCTGACTTGCAGGAACTGCCACTACTGAAGAAATTCCAGGAATTACAAACGTTTCGATTCCGAAACTTTCTGCAAAATCAATTTCTTCACTTCCGCGTCCAAAAATGAAAGGATCTCCGCCTTTTAAACGCACTACATTTCCGTACGTTAATGCATTATCTACAATCAATTGATTGATTTGATCTTGCGTATAAGCGTGATTTCCAACTCTTTTTCCAACAAAAATCTTGATAGCGTTTTTGGGAGCGTGTGCTAATATTTCGTCATTGGCCAATGCATCGTACAAAACCACATTCGCTTCAGCTAGTGCTTTTACGGCTTTCAGCGTAAGCAAATCCGGATCTCCGGGACCTGCGCCAACTAAAGTTACTTTGGGTTTTATTGTATTATGCATTTGCTAATTCTTGAGCTCTATATTTTTCTATTGTATCAAAAAATGCAATTCCTTCTTGAATGTATTTTTTTGCAAAAGCTTCTGAAGGTTCATTTTGATTGATTTGATATACCAATTCTCTGAATGTTGTTGGCAATTGAATTTTATCTGTTGCGATGAAAACATTGTCAAATAAATCTACAATTCCTGCATGATTATTTGTTTTTTCGTTTTCAGAAAGCAACAATGCTTTTGCACCATTTACAAATCCGGCGTAAGCGTGATAAATTGCATCTGACCATTTATTTTCGTCGAATGATTCTTGTGCGAAAGTCAATTTATCTTTAGCTTCTAATACCAAAGTAGCAACTAAATCAATTACAACACCGGCACATTCTCCAACTCCAACTGCTTTTACATAGTTGTCTGCATTACCCCAATCAATGAAATCAGCTTCGGTTAAATTGGTTACATCTGCGAAAGGTTTTAAGATTTCATAGAAATATTTCTCTCCTTTTGCATCATAATAATTAAGGAATTTTTCTCCGTTTGCATTAGCATCAAAATCATTTAAGATTGTACGCAAAGCATCTGGTCCTCTACGGCTTGGAATTTTGATAACTTTATCAGCAAAACGTCCAACTCCATTTCCTAATCTTCCTCCACCTAATAAAACTTGTAAAGCTGGAGCAACTAATTTCCCTGAGTTGATTGACATTCCCTGAAAACCAATTGCAGACATATTGTGTTGTCCACAAGCATTCATACAACCCGAAATTTTAATTTCAATTTCACGATTATTCAAATACTGAGGATATTCTGCATTTAAAACTTTCTCCAATTCTTCTGCAATTCCGGTACTACTTGCAATCCCCAAATTACAAGTATCTGTACCCGGGCATGCTGTAATATCTGCAGTAGAATTATATCCTAAATGAACAAAATTCAATTTGGCTAATTCCTGGTAAAAGAAAGGCAAATTTGCTTCTTTTACGTGACGTATTACAATATTTTGACGCAATGAAAAACGCAATTCATTTGCTGCATAATTTTTAATCAAATCAGCTAATAATCTCGCTTTATCAGTATAAAAATCTCCTAATAAAACTTTGATTCCAATAGCATAATAACCCGCTTGTTTTTGTGCAATTACATTCGATTTTTTCCACGCTTCATACGCTTTAGTATCTTCGATTGTAACTTGTGGCACTTCTAATAATGGTTCCGGAATTGGTCCATCAAAAGCAGTTGTATCTATCTCATATGTTTCAAAAGCAATCGCTTTTTTCTCTTTTTCAACCAAATCAAGGAAAACATCTCTTCCCATTTCTTTAATTAAGAATTTCATACGCGCTTTCATTCTTTTTGCACGTTCACCATATCGGTCAAAAATACGGATGATTCCTTCTGCTGTTGGAATAATTTGATTTACGGGAACAAATTCTGAAAGTAGTTCGGCATGTGCTGGCTGAGATCCTAGACCTCCACCAAAAACAATTTTAAAACCTTTTTCGCCATTTACAATTTTCGGAATAAATCCTAAATCGTGTAAATAACTCAAAGCGGTATCTTCATCTGAAGAAGAGAACGAAATTTTGAATTTACGTCCCATTTCCTGACAGATTGGATTTCTTAATAAATATTGAAACATTCCGTGTGCATAAGGCGAAACATCAAACGGTTCATCTACATCTACACCTGCTAACTCACTTCCTGTAATATTTCTCACTGTGTTTCCACAAGCTTCACGCAATGTAATATCGTCTTTAGCCAAATTTGCCCAAAGCTCTGGAGTTCTATCTAAACTTACATAGTGAATCTGAATATCCTGACGTGTTGTAATATGCAAACGTCCTGTAGAATATTCGTCAGAAACTTTAGTAATACGCACCAATTGCTCGCTCGTTACTTTACCATATGGCAGTTTGATACGAATCATTTGAACGCCTTCCTGACGTTGTCCGTAAATTCCACGCGCTAAACGAAGACTGCGAAAACGCTCATCATCAATTTTTCCTCCACGGAATAAGTGAATCTTTTTTTCTAAATCGATGATCTCTTTCTGAACAATCGGATTTTCTATTTCTGTTCTAAAACTTTCCATTTCTTTTACGCTTTAGGCTTTAGGCTATACGCTTTAAGCTTTATTAACTTTGTCTTTTTCTGGCTTGGCTCTAAGCAATAAGCTTCAAGCTTTCTTACATGCCTTTTTATACGTTTTTTGCTTAAAGCTTACAGCCTAAAGCTTATTGCTTACAGCAGTGAAACTACCTAATGAATCCTACTCCTGCTGTTGTATTTGTTGCTGTATCAATTAAGATGAAAGCACCATTTGATTTGTTTTCGTTGTAAGCATCAAAATATAAAGGTTTGCTTAACTTAATGCTTACTTCTCCTATTTCGTTGATTGCTAATTGCGAAGCTGGTGTCGTTCCTGAATAATCTGTTGCAATTGTATTTGTTATGCTTTCTATTTTAGCCAAAACTCTATTAGTATTGTGCTGCACTAGATATTTTGTTCCTGGAACCAATTTCTTACTGTCCATCCAACAAATTGTTGTTACAATATCTTTTTCAATTTTTGGAAGCTCTGACGATTTTACAATCATATCACCTCTTGTTACATTGATATCACTTTCTAATTCAATTGTAATTGAAGAACCTGCAACAGCTTCATCAAATGTTTTATCGAAAAAGTGAATTTTAGATACTTTTGATTCTGTTAAAGAAGGAAGAACTGTTACAGCATCTCCAACTTTTATTGAGTTTCCGTATAATTTTCCTGCGTAACCTCTAAAATCATGGTATTCTTCTGTCTTTGGACGAATTACAGTTTGAACCGGGAAACGTGCTTTTCCTGTTTCAAAAACATCTGAAGAATGTAATCCTTCTAAATGTTCTAAAACGGTTTGACCTGTATACCAAGGCATATCTTTAGATTGATCAACTACGTTTCCGCCATTGATTGCACTTAACGGAATATAACTTACGTTTTGCTCCTTGAAAGTACTTTTTGCATTTAATGCCTGAAAATCGGCTTTGATTTTATTGTAAACTTCTTCAGAATAATCAACTAAATCCATTTTATTAATTGCTACAATTACCTCTTTTACTCTCAATAAATTATTGATAAAAAAGTGACGGTAAGTTTGCTCAATTACTCCTTTTCTGGCATCAATTAAAATAATAGAAACCTGCGAAGTCGAAGCTCCTGTAACCATATTTCTAGTGTATTCTACGTGTCCCGGAGTATCGGCAATGATGTAACTTTTCTTTGCAGTCGAAAAATAAATATGTGCAACATCAATTGTGATTCCTTGTTCTCTTTCGGCTACTAAACCATCAGTCGCCAATGAAAAATCAAGATAATCGTATCCTTTTTGTTTACTGCTTTTTTCGATTGCTTCAATTTTATCTGTAGTCAATGATTTTGTATCGTACAATAATCTTCCAATTAAAGTACTTTTTCCATCATCTACACTTCCTGCTGTTGCTATTTTTAAAACTTCCATTCTTAATATTTTGTTTCAGGTTTAAAAATTTTGTTTCAAGTTTAATGTTTCAAGTTTTTGAAACGCTTTAACTAAAATTTAAATCTGTATGTTTTTTTGAATTTTACTTTTCAGTATTTTTAATTAATAATTTATAATTCACAAATTAATAATTAAAAATATCCTTGTTGTTTTCTCTTTTCCATTGCGGCCTCAGAACGTTTGTCGTCGATTCTGGCTCCTCTTTCAGAAATGGTTGATTCTCTAATTTCTCCAACAACTTCCTGGATTGTTGCGGCATAAGATTCAACAGCAGCTGTACAACTCATATCTCCAACGGTTCTGAAGCGAACAATTCTTTCTTCGATTTGTTCGTCTTCTTCTTGGTACACAAAAGGAGAATGCGACCAGATTAAACCGTCTCTCAAAAAAACTTTTCTTTTATGTGAAAAATAGATAGATGGAATCTCGATGTGTTCTTTCTCGATATAACTCCAAACATCTAATTCTGTCCAGTTTGAAATTGGAAAAACACGAACGTTTTGTCCATTTTCAATTTTTCCATTCAAAATATCAAATAACTCCGGACGCTGATTTTTTTCATCCCACTGACCAAAGTCATCACGAACTGAAAAAATACGTTCCTTTGCTCTTGCTTTTTCTTCATCACGACGCGCACCACCAATACAAGCATCGAACTTAAATTCTTCGATTGCATCTAAAAGTGTTGTCGTCTGTAAGCTGTTTCTACTAGAATACTTTCCAGTTTCTTCAACCACTTTCCCTTCATCAATCGCATCCTGAACATTACGAACGATCAACTCTAAACCCAATTCCTCAACCAGTTTATCTCTAAAAGCAATTGTCTCAGGAAAATTATGTCCTGTATCAACATGCAATAGAGGAAACGGAATTTTAGCAGGGAAAAATGCTTTTTGAGCCAAACGAACTAATGTTATAGAATCTTTTCCTCCAGAGAAAAGTAAAACAGGTTTGTCAAATTGTGAAATTACTTCTCTGAAAATGTATATCGCTTCACTCTCTAAAGCGTTTGTTTTTAATACTGAACTTGAACTCATTTGATATTTTGTTTAATGCTTGACAGTTTCTAGTTTCAGATTTTTTTTGTGAGTTTAATCTAAAATCTATATCACTATCGTTATTCTGTGTTTTTGTTTTTGTCTTTAATCAACAGATAAAATCCGGCGCTACAATATGAATCGTCCCTCCGGAACTTTAAATCTATATTCTTTATTCTATTCTCTTGCCTCTAACTTCTTTATTCTTTTTTAGCACTATGCAAACCACATTCTTTATGGCTAGATTCCCAATACCATCTTCCGGCTCTAATATCTTCTCCAGGAAAAATGGCTCTTGTACAAGGCGCGCAACCAATACTTACGAAACCTTGTTTGTGCAATGCATTTTGAGGAACGTTGTTTGCTGATAAATAGGTTTCAACTTCTTCTAAAGTCCATTTTAATAATGGATTGAATTTTATGATTTCAAAACCTCCATCATATTCAAACATTTGAAGATCATTTCTATTCTCTGATTGTTCCGCTCTTAAACCCGTAATCCAAACTGAATTTCCTGCTAAAGCTTTTCTCAACGGAACTACTTTACGAATAAAACAGCATTCTTTTCTATTCTCAACTGATTCAAAAAAGCTATTGGGCCCTTTTTGTTTTAGTAAATTTTCTACTGCTGTTGCTTCTGGAAAATAAACCTCAATTTGCTTTTTGTATTTTTTTAATGTTTTATGAAAAACATCGTAAGTCTCCTGAAATAATCTACCTGTATCTAAGGTAAAAATGGTAATATCCTGATTACTTTTTGCTATAAAATCTGTAATCACCTGATCTTCTTGCCCGAAAGAAGTGGAGAAAATAACCTTTCCGGGATATTCTTCAGCCAAAAAAACTAAAGTTTCCTCAAGCGAAAAATCTTTCGTTTTATCTAATAATGTTTGTATAATTGTCGCACTCATATTCTCTTTCTCTTTCTAAAAAATCTATTACAATAATTTAGATAATGTTTTTAAACTCAATAGTATAATTAAAATTCCAACCGCAATCATCATTGGTTTTCTTTTTATTTTATTTACCAAATAGGCTCCTAGTGGTGCCGCAATTACTCCTCCCAGAATCAAACCTATAATAACTTGCCAACCATGAATTCCTCCAAAAAGCATGAAAGTTATCCCACTAGCAAACGAAATCGCAAATTCAGCAGCATTTACAGAACCAATGGTATATCTTGGATTTCTCCCTCTTCCTAACAATGTTGAAGTAACGATTGGTCCCCATCCGCCGCCACCAACAGAATCCATAAAACCTCCAAAAGCTGCTAAAGCACTTAATTTTTTAGTTTTCTTTTTTACAATGTTTTTTTTCAGCGCTTTTTTGATAATTACCGTTGCCAAAACAATCATGTAAACCGCAATAAATGGCTTAATAACATCTCCACTGATTACATCTGATAATAAATAAGCTCCTGTTATCGAACCTAAAACTCCCGGAATCAACAGGTGTTTTACCAGTTTTTTATTGATATTTCCAAAACGGTGGTGCGAAAGCGCCGATGCTCCGGTTGTAAACATTTCTGACACGTGAACCGCTGTACTGCTAATAACCGGCGGAACTCCGTATGCTAATAAAAATGATGTAGAAGTTGCTCCATAACCCATTCCTAATGTTCCATCTACCAATTGTGCAAAAACACCTATAGCAAAAAAGACTAAAAATTCCTGGTTAAAACCTCCAACAAACCCATTCCATGAAAATTCGGCGTAGTGATTGTATATCAAAATAGTTAATAGACCCACTAATAAAGCAACAGGTATAACAACCCATAGTTTTTCTTTTATCGATGCATCTGATTTAACATCATAACTATTTATTTTTAATTCATTTTCCATTCTCCACAATTGGTTTTGGCTAGTAAAATCTATTACCCTATCGGCTTAATAGATTACTACGCAAAATTAATACTTATTTCTAAATATCAAAACATTATTTTAATTTTTTACAATTCTAATTCTCTTTACGTTAAGCAAGTAACAACTCTCTGTACTTTAACAAAAAGAACCTCTTAAGTTAAAAACCCTATTCAACTGTATTACAACAAATTAAACCATCAATGATATTCGTTTACAAATATAGCATTTTAAAGTCTACCATATCTATAGGATAATTATAAAATTGTTATTATTTTTACCGCAAAATTTTATTCATGGATTTTCATATTGGTCTTGTAATTGCTGGTTTAGTAGTAGGTTTTGTGGTTGGATTGACAGGCGTTGGAGGCGGTTCCTTGATGACTCCTATTTTATTATGGTTTGGCATTCCTCCAACAACAGCAGTTGGTACCGATCTATTGTACGCAGCTTTTACTAAAATGGGTGGCGTATTTGTACATCATAAAAAAGGAAACATTAATTGGAAAATTACAGGCTGGCTTACTCTAGGAAGTGTTCCTGCCGCTTTACTTACTTTATGGATTTTAAACAGTATTAAAACTGATATTTCGACTATAAATGCTGTAATAAAATATAGTTTAGGCTGGGCTTTGCTTTTTACATCGGTGGCAATTTTGTTTAAAAAGAAATTACTGCGATTTTCACAAAAACATGCCGGTGATAAATTTCATAGCGAAAGTCACACTCAAAATATGTTAACTATCGGAATTGGCGTTTTACTTGGCGCAACGGTAACACTAACTTCTATTGGAGCCGGAGCTCTTGGTACCGTTACTTTATTTTTCCTGTATCCGCTTTTACCAACACCTCGTTTGGTAGGAACTGAGATTGCTCATGCCGTTCCTTTAACTCTTGTTGCCGGAATTGGGCATGCTTCTATGGGGAATTTAGATTTAACTCTATTAGCGCAGTTATTAATGGGATCTCTTCCGGGAATTTTTATCGGAAGTATGCTTAGCGGCAAAGTTCCTGATTTATTTCTTAGAAATGCAATTGCTATAATGCTTTTTCTAGCTGGATATAAATTGATTTTTTAGAATAAAACTTCTAATAAAGACATAAAAAAAGACCATTTCAAAATAATGAAATGGTCTTTTTTAATATAGTTATTTAAACAGATTTTACTAAAATGCAATATCTGCCAAAGAATTACTCTCTAATATTTTAAGCGTATTATCTCTAACTTCTGTCATTAAACGTCTTGCAGCACAGGTAGATTCGTCATCGCAATCATCACATTTTTCATAAAAGTTATGACTGGCACAAGGAAGCAATGCAATTGGCCCCTCAAGAATACGATATACCTTTGCCATACTAATATCTTTTGGATCTTTAATCAGGTAATAACCTCCACCTTTTCCTTTTTTAGCTCCAAGAAAACCTGAATTTCTAAGAAGTAATAAAATACTCTCTAAGAACTTAATTGAAATATGTTCACTTTTGGCAATTTCAGCAATTTGTACAGGTTCATTATTTTCTCTCCTGGCTAAATATGTAAGGGCTTTAATTCCGTATTTTGTTTTCTTTGAAAGCATTTTTATATTTTAGATGTACCTGTAGATTTTAGTTTCAAGATTATCTGAATAGACCAAAATAAACAATATTCATATTTTTCTGCAACAAAAATAAACTTTTTAAATGAGAATATAACAGGTTGAATTTTATATTCTACTAAATTAGTATAGTTTAATTAGTTTGCTTCCTTAACACCAATTAAATTCAAACTATAAAAAATTTCCATATCTCTTTCTAACTCCTTTTTCTCTACAACGTAGGTTTTAGAAATAGAATCATGCCAAAACATTTCTGATTTTCCTAAAAAAGATAATGCATCTAAAGGAATTAAACGACATAGTGTTCTTATAAAAATGACGCCAAAGTCAGGTTTTAAGCCATTTTTGTTAACTACAATTGTACCAGTTACTAGTTTACCCATTGTTCTTCCAAAAAGCCATTCCAGAACAAAATAATTAAACATTAAAAAAGAAAGACAAGCTAAATATCTAGAATCAATAATAAATTTTTCCCAAATTGAGAATATATCCCAATTAAAGACATTCCCAACAATAATAACAATAAGACTAGAAACAAACATCGTAATAAAAACAGAAAGGAAGTCCAAAATGCAATTTATAAAACGATCACGATCCGAAGCTAATAACTTCTTTTCAACGATATAAACATTATTACTCAAGTTTGATTTGCTTTTTGATTACTAATAGTTTCCAATTTCAGAACTAACAAAAATATATTTTTTACTCAAACAATCACCAAAAAGAATGACGATTTTTAATAGTAATAAATTTACAGTCAAAAATCGTCATTATACAAATAAAATCTAAATTCTTAAGCAAGCGCTTGCTTCAAATCAGCAATTACATCTTTTACAGTTTCTAAACCTACAGAAACACGTACTAAACCTTCTGTAATTCCAACTGCTAATTTTTCTTCTACAGACAACTTACTATGTGTTGTTGAAGCCGGGTGTGTTACAATAGTTTTTACGTCTCCAATGTTTGCAGATAATGAACATAATTTAATCTTGTCCAAAAATTTTCTTCCTGCTTCTATTCCGCCTTTAATTTCAAATGCAATAATGTTACCACCTAAAAGCATTTGTTTTTTGGCAATTTCATACTTTGGATGTGATTTTAAAAACGGGTATTTTACACTATTTACATTTGGATGTGCTTCTAAAAACTCAGCAACTTTTAAGGCATTTTCACAATGTTTGTCAACACGTACAGCCAAAGTCTCTAAACTTTTTGACAAAACCCATGCGTTAAATGGTGACATTGCCGGTCCTGTATTTCTTGAAAACAAATATATTTTACGAATTAACTCAGCATCTCCAACTGCAACTCCACCTAAAACACGACCTTGACCGTCTATTAATTTCGTCGCTGAATGAACTACCAAATGTGCTCCATATTTTATAGGCTGTTGAATATATGGCGTTGCAAAACAGTTATCAATTATTAAAATAAGATTGTGTTTTTTTGCAATTTGTCCTAACAACTCTAAATCAACTACATCTACACCAGGATTTGTAGGTGTTTCAGCGTATAATATTTTAGTATTTGGCTTAATAAAACTTTCTATTGTCTCTGGTTTATTGATATCAAAATAAGTTGTTTCAATATTCCATTTTGGAAAATAAGTCATAAACAACGCATGAGTCGATCCAAAAACGCTTCCTGCAGAAACGATATGATCGCCTGACTCTAACAATCCTGCAAAACAAGAATAAATAGCAGCCATTCCGGTTGCAAAAGCATAACCTGCCTCAGCACCTTCCATAGCACAAACCTTATCTACAAACTCGGTTGTGTTTGGATTACTAAAACGTGAATAAATATTACGTACTTTTTCTTCCGTAAAAGAAGCTCGCATATCCTCTGCATCATCAAATACAAAACTTGACGATAAATACAAAGGAGTTGAATGTTCCTGAAATTGCGATTTTTCTAAATGTGTGCGTATGGCTTGGGTTTCAAAACCAAATTCTTGTTCGTTCATTTTTTTTATTTTTTTGTTTCACGTTTAAACTTTCAGGTCTTACAATAAGTAAAAATTTAAAGTCTAAACTAAAACGAGTCTAATCATTTACACAATCTAAGCATTATCTAATTGACTAATTGCCACATTAACTAATTCTCTAATTGACTAATTTTATAACTGCTCGTTGTTCAATACAACTTTATATTTTATTGTGGCTGTTGGCTCAACAGTTTTGGCAACTGAACAATATTTCTCGAAAGAAAGTTGTGCTGCGCGTTGTGCTTTTTCAGGATTAATATCGCCTTCTAAATAAAAAACCACATTAATTTCTTTAAAAGGTTTTGCTTCGCCCACTTGCACGCGTTCTCCTTCAACCTCAGCATTAAATGCTGTAATTTCCTGACGTTGTTTCTTTAAAATCGAAATCATATCAATTGCGCTGCATCCTGCAACACCCATCAATACTAATTCCATCGGGCTTGCACCTAAATCACTTCCGCCAAATTCGGCTCTGCTGTCTACATCAACTACATGACCTCTTTCATTTTTAAGTTTAAAATGAAACGCGTCGTTTACTCTGTTTAAAGTTACTTTCATTGTGTTGTTATTTTTTGTTTTTGCTTTATCAGTACAATTTCTACAATCTTGACATTTCCATGCAAGGAGAAATCACACTAGTAATTCCATAAAGAATGTCGTCAATCTTTGTCGAGCTCCGTGTGTGATTTCTCCTTGCGTCGAAATGACAAACTGGAACCGATTTAGAAAATCTAAAATATTACCCTTTATCAGATAATCTCAAAATATCTCCAAAAACTCCTCTCGCTGTTACCGCAGAACCTGCACCGGCTCCTTGAATTACGATTGGTCGATCTCCATAAGATTCTGTATAAATTTCGAAGAAAGAATCAGAACCTTTTAATCCGCCTAAAGCAGTGTCAGATGGTACTGAAACTAATTTTACTTCTAAAATCCCTTTATCATTTTGCAAATCTCCAGACAATTCACCAATATATCTTAATACGTGATTTGGTTTTTGATCGGCTTTTATTTTCTCATAAATTGGGTCGAATTCTTTTAGTTTTGTCAAGAAATCAGAAACGTTTCCTTCACGTAAATGTTCCGGAATTAAATTCTGAATTGAGATTTCTTCAAACTCATTTTGTAAATCTAACTCTCTCGCCAAAATCAATAATTTTCTTCCAACATCATTTCCGCATAAATCCTCACGCGGGTCTGGTTCTGTATATCCGTTGTCAATTGCTTGTTGTAAAATTTCACTAAACGGAACATCTTTTGCAGAGAAATTATTAAACAAGTAGCTCAACGTTCCTGAGAAAACTCCTTTTATTTTAGTGATATTTTCACCTGAAAGATGCAATAATTTTATGGTATCAATTAATGGTAATCCTGCACCAACATTGGTTTCGTATAAATAATTCTTTTGATTTTCTGTCAAAGATTTTCTCAATTCTTTATAAAAACCATAACTTAATGTATTGGCAACTTTATTAGACGAAATCAAGTCGAAACTACTTTCAATCAGTGAAATATAATTTTCTACGAAAGTGGCACTTGCTGTGTTGTCGATCGCAATTAAGTTCTCTAAATGATGTTGATTTGCATACGCAATTACATCATTAATTGTATATTCCAAACCTTCTTTCTGGATTTGATTTTTCCAGTCTGAAGTTACGCCATTTTTATTTAAAAGTACTTTCTTAGAGTTTGCAATTGCAAAAACATTCAGTTTAATGTCTTTACGTTTTTCGATCGCTGCAGCTGATTCTAAAATTTGATTGATCAAAGTTCCACCAACTAATCCATGTCCGAAAATAGCAATATTGATTTTTTTAGAAACTCCAAAAATCTCTCCGTGAATTACGTTTAATGCTTTATTAAGTTCTGATTTTTTAACCACTAAACTCACGTTTTTACCCGTAACAGTGTTGTTAAATAATATCGGAACAATTTTATTTTTGATTAAAGCCGTATAAGGTTTGTGAAAAGTACTCAAATCCTGACCAATAATCGAAATAACAGATACATTGTCTGTTACTGTAATCTGATTTACATCTTTAGAATAGAAATCATTTTCGAATTCTTTTTCTAATTCGATCATTGCTGTTGTTGCTTTATCTGTCGCCACAACCAATCCTATTCCTCTTTCTGAAGAACCTTGCGAAATAATACTCACACTGATATTGTGATCGCCCATTACTTTAAAAATTCTAGCATCAACGCCTGATTTTCCTAATAATCCGCGACCTTCAAGATTTACTAAAGATAAATTCTCTAAAACTGAAAGTGTTTTGATTCCTTCTTTTGCAGAATCTGAAGTGATTAATGTTCCTCGGTTTTCGTGATTAAAAGTATTTAAAATACGAAGCGGGATATTTTTTTCCAACAAAGGAATTATGGTTTTGGCATGCAAGATTGTTGCTCCAAAATTGGCTAATTCGTTTGCTTCGTTAAATGATAAATATTCGATTTTTTTGGCATCGGCTACTAAATCAGGATTTGCAGTATAGATTCCGTCAACGTGAGTAAAGTTTTGTAATTCTTCGGCATTCAAATAATTCGCGATCAACGATGCTGTATAATTACTTCCGTTTCTTCCTAAAGTTGTAGTATCATTATTATTGTTTGAACCAATAAAACCTGTTACAATATTAACCGTTGAACCGCTATGTTCTTTGAAGTAATTGACAACATTTTTCTTAGAAAGCTGCTCTAAAGGCTGTGCGTCACCAAATTTCGAGTCGGTTTTAAGCAATTCTCTTGAATCAACAAAATTAGCAGGAACTCCTTTTTCTTTTAAAATAGCCGTTAATAATTTGGCCGAAAGCAACTCACCTTTAGATAAAATCTGATCTTTGATTTTGTTGCTGTAATCTCCAATTAAACTAACGCCTTCAAAAAGTTTATCTAAAACATTAAATTCCTCAGACAAATCAACCTGCGGATACTCTGAAACCTGATAGGTTTTAAAATTTTCTAATAATGTTTTATAATCACCGTTTTTAGCAGCAAGTTTTAAAATATATTCCAATTCATCTGTTGCATTTCCACGTGCCGAAACGACAACAGCAATTTGTTCTCCTTGATTTACTTTATCAGAAATGATTGAAACTACTTTATTAAGTCCTTCTCCGTTTGATAACGATTTACCTCCAAATTTTAATATTTTCATTTTATTTTTCTATTGTTTCTGCCTTAAAAATATCGGCAAGTAAATGATCTAATTGTTTGTACTCGATTAAAAAAGCGTCATGTCCGTGTACCGAATCTATTTCGCTGTAAAAGACATTCTCTTTGAACTTTTTTAACTCATTATAAGTTTCACGATTTTCTTTTGGTGTAAAAAACAAATCTGAGTTGATTCCGATAATATGAATCGCGGCAGTTGTTCTTGACAATAGCGTCTCGAAATCCTCACTATTTCTGGTAATATCTATGGTTTTAAGCAATTGATTCATCAATTTATAAGATGACAATTGATATCTTTTTTGCAATTTCTTTCCGTGGTGCGCCAACCAGCTTTCTATATTAAAAATCAGCAGCTCGTTGTTGACTGTTCGTTGAAATTTTTCTTTGAATGATTCAGGAGATCTGTAACACAACATTGCATGAATTCTGGCATCTTCTATGGGTTTTGAAGAATTGTTCAGGATTTGCTCTTGTAAGTAGCAATTCGCGATCATCCAGTCGGTCGATTTCCAGTCGGTTGCAATTGGAATTAGATTTTGAGTGATATTTGGTTCTAACGCGAGTATTTCCCACGCAATTCCGCCACCAACAGAACCTCCGATAATGGTATGTAATTGAGTAATATTTAAAGCCCGCAAACCTTTTATAAAAATTCGGGCAATATCTCTTGTGGTAAAATCCAGATAATTATCAATTAAAAACGAATTGTTCCCATTTCCGGGAACATCGAATGCTAATACGGTATATCTGTGGGTATCTATTGTTTTTTCGTCGCCAATTAAATCATTCCACCAGCCATTTTCACCAGTAACTTGTGCATTTCCTGTTAAAGCATGATTGACCAAAACAATAGGCGCGCTATGCAGTGGTAAACCGGAAAGCGTAAAACTTAATGGCAATGATGAATATGATGCACCACTTTCTGTGATGAAATCTTGAATTATAATGGGACTTGGTATATTTTCCAATTTCAAATCTTTTTATTAATTGATTTGTATGTGGAAATATTAGAAAGAAAGTACTAGAGTGAAACTAGAAAATTCTTGTTGTTATCTTTCCACGTTTGGGCGTGGTAGAATGCAGCACCTTCTTCGAATTAACGAAGGGTTGCTAAGGATTCATCGGGTCTAATCCCTCGTCCTTTCTTTATAACATTTCAATACGTTTTTGAACTTAAAGGTGCAAATTAACTACTTATTTCTTAAACTAACAAATTTTATCGAAACTGATTCTGCAATTTCATAAAGATAATTCAAACAGAAACTATTGTACGCAAAAAATTACCGAACAATTAGCCCAGTAAAATTAAGCAGGTATACCCCTATTTTATGATACTTTTTGATTTAGATAAAAAGCGTTTCATTCTCTTTTGAATACATCAAAAATAATAATGAGTTCGGTTCTTTTTTCTCCGCTACTTTATCTGCCTCAGTAATACCGAATCTAGGATGTACTAATTCATTTTTTGTCGGTGGCGGATTGTTTCTTTTAGCCCTTATGTTTTTCAATGTTGAAAAAGTCTTTGTTAAGTAGTTTAATGTGCTCATGATATTTAAGTTTAAGTTCGTTGCGTTTTATAATCTTTATTAATTCTTTATTTTTATGTTATGCTTACTAAATGGAATAAAAAAACCCTTTTGGGTTTTTAATACCAAAAGGGTTTAAGTTTTTTAAAACTTATATATACTTTTAGTATCAACAGACGCGTACACAAATACGTGCGACATTAAACATCTTGTTCATCTGTAGGGATTTATTCATCTTTGATTTACTTGCTATTTTAAAAAATTCTTGCATTTGTTTTATTTTAATAAGCTTCCTGAAATTACTGAAACACTTTTATTCATTTCCCATTTAGGGATCAAAATACTAATGGCCTTCTTATAATTTCTAGGCCTTACAAATGTGCGAATATTTTTTCAATAATCCAAGTGAGAATCAGCAAATTAATCTTAAAAAACGTTAAAAAACACCTTTTTATCGTTAAAAAACATCTTACAAAATTGGCTTTTCAAAAAACATATATAAAAACCTACAAAAAATCAACATATAAACTTTCCTGTTTCAATCTGTCAAAGAACAACTAACGAACATTAAAAACCACTTACAACCAAACTGCCTCCTTGTTTTTAATTTTTTCAGCCACTTTCAAAATGTCAGTTATTACCCCTCTTGAAATTGCTTGTTTACATGCTGATGCACTTTGAATCACAATCGGAACATCTGCATAAGACTGCGTATAGATCTCAAAAATGGTATCTGATCCTTTCAATTGCCCAATGGCTGACGAAATAGGTTCTGAAACTAGTTTAACTTCAAGCTTATTTTTCTCAACATCAAATTCTCCAACGTATCTCAACACATGATTGTCAGCTTGGGTGATTTTGGCAATTTTAAACGATTTATCAATTGCTTCTTTATTCAGAATACCATTTTGCTCTAAAAATTCGTCTTTAATGAGAGAGTTGATTTTTATATCTGAAAGTTCAAAATCTTTTCCAATTTCTCTTGTCAATATCAATAGCTTTCTGGCTGTATCATTTCCGGATAAATCTTCTTTAAAAGTCGAACGCATTAATCCGAGTAAACTGGCATCTTTTAAAAGTGAAGAAAAAGTTGCTTCTTCATTTGCAAATCGATTAAAGACATAACTCAGATTATCTGAAAAAACGCCTCTGATTTTGGTGATTTTTTCTCCTGAATAATACAAATCTCTTAGTGTTTGCAA
This sequence comes from Flavobacterium sp. FlaQc-57, assembly GCF_044007395.1. Taxonomy (NCBI): domain Bacteria; kingdom Pseudomonadati; phylum Bacteroidota; class Flavobacteriia; order Flavobacteriales; family Flavobacteriaceae; genus Flavobacterium; species Flavobacterium sp. FlaQc-57. The sequence continues at coordinate 1,034,997 of NZ_JBIPDA010000002.1, read as the reverse complement.
AACCGGAAAGCCTGTATCTACTGAAGTTTCATATAAAAATTCCTTATCATATTTTTTAAGATTCGTTCTAATCTCTTTATACAAATCCAGCGGCAGTGTATTTGCTTTTTTATTTACTGCTACAATATTAAACCCGTTTTCTATTAACGTATTATAGTGACGAATCAATTCATCACTGGCAGTTGCATCAACAGCAATTAGATTTTCAAATTCGTTTTCTTTTGCAAATTCAATAATATCTTCTACTTTAAACGGAACTGCTAATTCCAGAAAATTGGTTTCCCAAGAATATCCAACACCTTCTTTTTCAAAAAAAGCAACTGTCGAATTGGTGATTATCGGAAAATGAAAATCTATATTTTTACTTTCTAGAAAAAACTCCTGGCTTTCGATAATCTGATTGATCAAAGTACTTCCGATATTTCCAATTCCGAAAAGGATGATATTTATTTTAAGCTTTGACATAATTTTTTAATTTAATTGGGGGTTAATTAAACCATATGAGTGATATAAGTTCATTTAATATTATCAACTTATATAAATTAGACGAACTGCTGCGCGTCTCTACCTATATGGTGAAATTTTTATACTGAATTTCCTTTATTATAAAAAATCACCTCTAGTAGAACTCACGCTACTAAAGGCAATTTTTCAAACAAAAAACAAAAAAACCTAATTTTTATTAATGCTGTATTGAGCTTGTGTAACGCTTGCGAACGCAGCTTGCAAATCAGCTATTAAATCTTCGATATCTTCTATTCCAACAGAAAGTCGAACTAAATCTTTTGAAACTCCTGTTTCTAATTGATCCGCATCAGACAATTGTTGGTGTGTTGTACTTGCCGGATGAATAATTAATGATTTTGTATCACCAATATTGGCCAAAAGTGAGAATAGTTTTGTTTGATCTACTACTTTTTTAGCTGCTTCAAAACCACCTTTTAGTCCAAATGTGATGACACCGCTTTGTCCTTTTGGCAAATATTGCTGTGCTAAATCGTAGTATTTATTGGTTTTTAAACCTGGATAATTCACCCAAACTACCTCATCTTGTTTTTCTAACCAAGATGCCAAAGCCAAAGCATTTTCGCTGTGCTTTTGAATTCGAATTGGCAATGTCTCTAATCCCTGAATAATTTGAAAAGCATTAAACGGACTTAAAGCCGCACCAAAATCACGCAAACCTTCAATTCTTGCTTTTGCAATAAAAGCTGCATTTCCTAAAGCTTCGTGATACACCAATCCGTGGTATCCGGCTGAAGGCTCTGTAAATTCAGGGAATTTTCCGTTAGACCAGTCAAAAGTTCCGGCATCGATAATTGCGCCTCCTAATGAAGTTCCATTTCCTGAAATATATTTGGTTAAAGAATGAATTACAATATTGGCGCCATGCTCAATTGGTCTCAACAAATAAGGAGTAGCAACAGTATTATCAACAATGAAAGGCACTTTAAAGTTTTTGGCTTCCGCCGAAATCCCTTTCAAATCCAAAACATCTAATTTTGGATTTCCTAAAGATTCTACAAAAAAAGCTCTTGTATTTTCTTTAGCGGCTTTTGTGAAGTTTTCCGGTTTTGATGGATCTACAAAAGTAGTCGTGATTCCTAAACGTGGTAAAGTTACATTGAGTAAATTATATGTTCCTCCATACAAACTGTTTGATGCCACAATATGATCTCCTGCTTTTAGTAAAGTCAATAAAGCTGTCGAAATTGCCGATGCTCCAGATGCTGTAACAACAGCCGCAATCCCGCCTTCAAGCGCTGCAAGCCGTTGTTCCAAAACATCGTTTGTTGGATTATTTAATCGAGTGTAAATGAATCCAGATTCTGCAAGACCAAATAAATTGGCGGCATGATCTGAATCATTAAATACATATGATGAAGTTTGATAAATTGGCACTGCTCTTGTTCCTGCATTTTTAGTAACATCGTGTCCTGCGTGTAGTGCGTTTGTTGCAAATTTTTGTGTGCTCATGATTTCTTAGTTTTTTAGGTATTATTAATACTATATATTGTTATTGAAATTGTTTTATATAAAAAGATCTTCTTCTTCCAGATTGTACAACTGAGCTAATAAAGATTTTTGCTCCTTTATATATTGCTCTGGATTGTACTTTAAAGTTTCCGTTTTTAACTCTTCAGTTTTATTGTTATTCTTTTGAGAATCTGTTCTCAATAAATAATGAAATGCGATTGTATTTATATCTAATGTGTTCATGGTTTAAAATTTAAAATGTTTAAATAAAAAAAAGCCCTTTCGGATGGCTACCAAAAGGGCTTATAGTTCTAACTATAACAAAGATTTACTCTTTCACTTTTAGCAACAGCGATTTGGGATGCACATTTGCATCATCTCACAACATATCATCATATTATTCGCTATTGTTTTCATTTTCATTTTATTTAAATTAATTCTCTTTTTTTAAACTCGACTAATTTGATAGAGTAAATATATAAACTATTTTTAGAACTACCAAATCAAAAAATAACATTTAACATAAATTTCTTTTAAAGCCTTATAACGACTAGAATTATTTGCTTTACTACTTTAAAATAAACCACAGATTAAAGGATTATAATGATTGAAATCTGTTTTAATCCATTGAATCCGCTTAATCTGTGGCTCACTCTTTTTAATTGTTTAGAATTTAAAACTTAATCTGGCAAATCCAAATCTTCCGTTTAATCCAAATTGCGAAACTGCTCTTGAATAAGCAAACTGATTTGCATTTGTTAAATCTGTGCTCGGCGCAGGCGTCAATGTTGGCGTTGTATTTGTAAATGCCGGAGTTGCGGGATTATTTCTATCCGGATAAACATCTCCTATATTATTAAATCCAACTGTGAATCTAAACTTGTCGTTGATTTGATATCCAAGAGACAAATCAGTAACTATTTTTGAACTGTACTCCGGGTGTTCGTAAACTGAAGATGATCCGTCTAAATTTACATCTGTTGCGCCTGGATCAGTCACTTTTCCGAAATAACTATTTCTCAAATAAATATCCAGTTTTTTAATACTGAAGGTTGTCATTAAATTCGCTTTCAATTTCGGAATTGCTTCTTCTAAATAAATTCTGCTTGATTCCGGGAAAAATGAATATTTATAAGGTTCTCCACCAGCATTAATAATAGATTGTGGAACATTTAAATCTCCTACTCTTTTTGTTTCATTATAACTTAAAGCAAAATCATTTCTGATAGTAAAATCTGGAATGACATTGTATTTTTGAGAAATTACTACATCAACACCTTTGGTTTCAGAGTTGATTCCGTTTGTCCAGAATGAAGCTCTTTCTACTCCTTTTAGGTCAAATGCCTGTTGAAACAATGTCAAGGCATCTTTTTGTTCCGGTGATGTTGCGGCATTTATTTGCGCATCTGTTGGTCTTGCATATTGACCTGTTAACACTACTCTGTCGTCGATTCTTGTAAAATAGGCGTCTGTTGCAATTGTAATGTTTGCTTCAGGAATTTTGAATGTAAATCCTGTGCTGATACTTTTAGATTTTTCAGGTTTTAAATTTTCAACACCAATACTTTTTGCTGCTTGCGAATCGTTTGTAAAATATCCTACTTGATATGGCGAACCATTTATAAACTGTGTTGAACTCGCTTCAAAATATTTTTGTTGTAGCGATGGCGCTCTAAAACCTGTTTGCCCAGAAATTCTCCAATTGATGTTGTCATTCAATTTTAAAAGAGATGCTAATTTAAAGATTACTGTACTTCCAAAATCAGAATAATTCTCGTAACGAACTGCTCCGTTTAAAAGCCAATTTTCAGTAGCATTCAATTCTAAATCAACATATGCCGCGCCACTTTTTCTGTCTTTTGTTTTAGCATCTGAAGGTTGAAATCCGGAGAAACCTTGTGCTCCTGCTCCACGTTTATTACCAAAAAAATCAGTAACAATTAACGGTGAATTGCTTGGCAAAATTCCAGAAACCAAATTTCCATTTATATCATACAATCCATAAGAAGCTTCTTCTCCAGATTTTATCTGATAGTTTTCATATCTAAATTCTCCACCAAACGCAACGTTTAATCCTTGTAAAACATCGTATTTTTTAGTTAAATCTAAATTGGTTGTACTTTGTAAAAACGAAACTTTACCGGCATCAAAACTTGTGGCCGAATTGGTTCCTAAAGTTGCATTAATAGTATTGTTCACATCATATCTAAAAGAGTTCGTTCCAAGGTTTGTGCTAATATCAGTATCAAAACCAAACAATTGTGTTGTAAGTCCTACTGCCGATGAAGCATCTAAAATTTTTGATTCTATTTGAGGCAAAAATCCGTTTTGATACACTTGTGTGAATGTTCCCGAGCCATTTGGCAATCTGTTAAATGCATAAGAATCTCCGTTTCTGTAGGATACTCCTCCAAATGAATATAAAGATGTAATTTCTGTTAAAGGATATTTTAAATTATAATAAGCTTGTCCTGATGCCAATTCTGACTGACCAACACTCATATTATAGTCGCTTCTCTGCTGACCTCTATAAGCAAGTTCATTGTTTGTGGTATCAAAATTTAAGGCTGTCTGCATTTGAGCAAGTGTTGTTGCTGATGAAATTGCAGTTTGCTGTGCCGGTGTAAAATAGCCAACCTGCGGTGCATATTGCTTTAACGAACTCAGAATTTGCGCGGTATTTGGTGTATTATTAATATTGCTAAATAAGGAGTTAATAGCAACACCATTTTGAGCAGCTCTATTTTCGACAGCATTATAAGCATTAAAAATACCATTGTTTCTAATTCCGGCTCTACTTGTTGCTTGTCTGGTAACTGCACTACCTGTAATATTCAGAAAACTTCCTGCTTTGCCCAGAGAAGTTCCGTAGTTTAGGTCTAATTGCAAGGTTTGACCATCGGCACCTCCTTTAAAATTATTAGATCCTGAAGATAAATTTGTACCGTATTGAATACCTCCTGAAATAAAATTAGCATTCTTTTTCAATACAATATTAATAACACCCGCAATTGCATCTGAACCGTATTGTGCCGCAGCTCCATCTCTAAGAACTTCAATTCTTTCGATTGCAAATGACGGAATCGCATTTAAATCTGTTCCAACAGATCCTCTACCAGGAGAACCATTAATATTTACCAATGCACTTGTATGTCTACGTTTACCGTTTACCAAAATCAAAACCTGATCCGGGCCTAAACCTCTCAATTGTGCCGGATCAACGTGATCTGTAGCATCAGCAGTTGAAGTTGCATTACTGGTAAATGATGGTGCAACATAATTTAATATTTGAGTGACACTGGTTTGTGGAGATCCTTTTGTTATCTCAGAAATATTAAAAACATCAACCGGAACCGGCACATCTGTTTTTACTCTGTTCTTACTTCTAGATCCCACTATTGTAACTTCTGACAATTCGTTATTCTTTAAACTGTCTTGTTCTTTTTTATTATCCTGAGCATAAATACCGGAAAATGTTAAAAGACCTAATGCAAGTAGTACATTTTTTTTCATTACTTTTTTCTGATTAATTAATGTTTTGGTTTAAATTGTTTTTTTACGGTTTAGTTTCTTTTTGAAACAAAAAAACCCCTGCAATTTGCAGAGGTTCTATTTATATTTTTCCTGAAAAAAAACTACAATAGCATCTCTGCGGAAGGCTCCGGCATCATACATGGCTTATTGCAAACTGTTAATTTCATTTTTTCTATTATTTTGATGAGGCAAATTTGCGAACTATTTTTTAATCGACCAAACAAAAACATAAATAATTTCCATTACCCTATCAATCTAGTATGTTTATGTTAAATTTCTACCTAAAAAAGTAAAAAAAGTTGAACTTTGATTTGCAAATCAAAATGGTTTTATACCTTTGCACCCGAATACAGAGGAAAAATTTGAACTGATTGCAACCTCTTCATAATGAAATGGTTCGTTATGAATACTGGAAAATTGATTTCAGTAGTAAAAAATGCTAAAGCAGAAACTCTCCTTTAGCCTTTTTTAGCAATTATTTTTTCTCACTTAATTTTAATTTAAAAAATTATTATGGCTTATTTATTTACGTCAGAATCTGTTAGTGAAGGGCATCCAGACAAAGTTGCAGATCAAATTTCGGATGCATTAATTGATAACTTTTTGGCATTTGATGCTGACTCAAAAGTAGCTTGTGAAACTCTTGTTACAACTGGTCAGGTAATTTTAGCTGGTGAAGTAAAATCGAATACCTATCTTGATGTGCAGCAAATTGCTCGCGAAGTAATCCGTAAAATTGGATATACTAAAAGCGAATATATGTTTGAGGCAAATTCTTGTGGAATTCTTTCGGCGATTCATGAGCAATCAGCAGATATCAATCAAGGTGTTGACAGAGCTAAGCCAGAAGAGCAAGGTGCAGGTGACCAAGGAATGATGTTTGGTTATGCAACGAACGAAACTGAAAACTATATGCCTTTGGCACTAGATTTATCTCATAAATTATTACAAGAATTAGCGATTTTAAGACGTGAAAATAAGGAAATCACTTATTTACGCCCTGATGCTAAATCTCAAGTTACTTTAGAATACAGTGACGATAATAAACCAACTCGTATTGATGCGATTGTAATTTCGACTCAACACGATGATTTTGATGAAGAAGCTACGATGTTGGCTAAAATCAAAAAAGATATTATCGAAATCTTGATTCCAAGAATCATTGCTAAAAATCCAGCTCACGCTCATTTATTCAATGATAAAATCAATTACCACATTAACCCAACAGGAAAATTCGTTATCGGAGGACCTCACGGAGATACTGGTTTAACAGGAAGAAAAATCATTGTTGATACTTACGGTGGAAAAGGTGCTCACGGTGGTGGTGCATTCTCAGGAAAAGATCCAAGTAAAGTTGATAGAAGTGCTGCTTACGCTACACGTCATATCGCTAAAAACTTAGTTGCAGCTGGTGTTGCTGATGAGATTTTAGTTCAAGTTTCTTACGCAATTGGGGTTGCTGAACCAATGGGAATCTTCATTGATACTTACGGAACTTCAAAAGTGAAATTAACTAACGGTGAAATTGCTAAAAAAGTAGAAGCTATCTTTGATATGCGTCCTTACTTTATCGAGCAACGTTTGAAATTAAGAAACCCTATTTATAGTGAAACTGCTGCTTACGGACACATGGGACGTACGCCAGAAACTGTAACTAAAACTTTTTCTGCTCCAGGAGGAAATGAGAAAACAGTTACTGTTGAATTGTTTACATGGGAAAAACTTGATTTCGTAGACAAAGTAAAAGCTGAATTTGGATTGTAAATTCAGATTATCAGACTTACTTAGATTGCTAGACAACTTAGTTCGTTAAACATAAAAAAAAGCCGATTTCTAAAATTAGAAATCGGCTTTTTTATTTTAGCAAAAAATACCTTTTATCGCTCCAATTGTACATTGGGTAATGTTTTAGGGCGATTTGTATCATTTGATAAAATCCAACCTGTACGGTAAATCCATTCGGTCATTTTATGCAATTTCACAAAATCAATATTTTCAGACTCATCCATCGGCGTGTGGTATTGACTGTGCAAAACACTAGTGTAGAAAACAGATGGAATTCCTTTTTTTGCATACGGTAAATGATCTGAACGGAAATAAAAATATTCAGGATGTTCTGGTCTGTCCCAAAGTTTATCCAAATCAAATTTTGGTCCTTCGTCATTTGCTCTTTTAGCAATAGCAACTAAATCTGAAGAATTTTCATGAGGAGAAGATGAACCTAAAAGAGCTGCCTGATTTACATTATTTCTGCCAATCATATCTCCGTTCAAAACTGCAATAATATCCTTTTCAGGAACCGTTGGATGCGATGCGTACCATCTTGATCCTAATAAGCCACGCTCTTCTGAACCGTGAAATACAAATAAAGCAGTTCTTTTTGCCGGTTGTTTTTTATACGCTCTTGCAATTGCTAACATTGCCACACAAGTACTGGCATTATCATCGGCTCCATTATATATGGAATCCTGACCATATTTTTGTCTTACTCCATCATGATCTTGGTGTCCGCTAAAAAGAACGTATTCATTCTTTAATTTAGGATCTGTTCCTTCGATTTTTCCAACTACGTTTACTGAAGGATATTTATACGTTTCAGAAATTACTTCTGTAGACAAAAGATCTTTAGTCGTTTTCAGATAATCCAGTTGATTGTTGTGTACCCAAAAAACTGGCATTGTTGCGCCAATTTTATCACGAAAACCTTCGATTCCATAAATACCTCTTGTCATTTGTGGCTCTACCTGAGACCAGCTTTCTTCTGCTAATTGATCTGCCACCATGATAAGTGCTACTGCTCCTTTTTTTACAACAAGATCATAATATTTATTTCGAACAAGACCTGGATAACGCCTGTCAAATAACGAAATATCATCTGCAATTCCTTCTTTTGAAGCCAATAAAACAACTGCCTTACCTTTTACATCAGCTTTCTCGATTTCTGCTTTTGTTGCCGCTCCCAAATATACTAATGGCGCATCGACTTTGATATTTGTGGTTTCGGCTACGAGAACATCTTTCCATAATTTATATTCTTTTTGCCCGATTTTAAATTTTGTATTTGGAGTCACCTGATGTCTGTACAAATCAAAAAACTGAAAGTAAGTTCCATCATCCCCCGCAGGTAACATTCCTGCTTCTTTGGCTTTATTTGCCAACCACATCGACACTTTTAATTCATCTAAAGTTCCGGCTTCACGACCATTAAAATGATCACCAGCCATCTGGTACATATCAGTTCTAAGATCTTTTTCAGTGATTGCTGTAACTAAAGGTTTTTTGATATTTTGCGAGAAAGCAAGTCCTCCACAAATAATCAAACCTAAGATCATTTTCTTTTTCATATGTTTAAGTTTAGTTATCCAAACTTAATAATTTGTGAAGAAATCTGACCTTCAATTTCAAAACATTTACTTCTAAAACGGCAAAAAATCAAAAATAAACCGATTTTAAACAAGAATGACTGCCAAAATTGACAGCCATCCCTTTATCTTTTTTAATCTCTTTTAATACGTTCCGTTTTGCATTTTGGACAAAGTCTCTCTAATTTCAATTGCTGTTTCTTCTTCAACATCCGAAGTTAAATATTTAACCGCTAATGTTTGAGTAGCAATCGCTTTTTCCTTTTGTCCGTCTTTGTAATACAATTGCGCCAACGTATCTAAATAATATGGATTGTTTTTGGTAACTGCCAAACTATACTCAGACCAAATAATCGCTGATTTTATAAAACTTGAATTTGCGGGTTTTAAAACCACTGTCCACGCTGCCGAATTACATAAGTTAGAATGATACTCTTTAAAAGAACTCCATCCATCATAAGAGTACGTAGAACTTGAATCTAAAGAAGTAAACATATTGTCTAGTCGTTCAATTGGACTTTCATTATCTGTTACTAAATTTGCATTAAAATAAATACTAAATTCTTTCAGGTAACTTGTATTTGAACCATCTTTATCTTCGGCTTCAGCCAAATAAGTAAAATAATTTTGATAACATTCAAAGCTTCCTTTTCCTGCTGCAATTAATTTTTTATAAACTGAAATCACCTTACTTTGATTAGATTCTCCTGAAACTTCATTTTCTGAAATATATCTGTTTTGTTGCAATGCATTGGCAATTTCAGTATTCAAAGCTCCAACCGAATGTGTTTCACTTTCGATCGAGGTAAAAGCCTGACGTCCCGCATCAATCGCGTCATAATGTTTTATCAAATAATCTATAGAAAGAAAATCAGTGTCGTTTAGAACTCTGTCATCTTTTAAAAATTGCTTTGAGAATCCTTGATTTTTAATTTCTCTCAAGATAGTTTCAACCAAATACATATTGGGTGTTTTATCTTTTTGATGTGCCTCAATTAGCTTTTTCCAAATTTGAGCAACCTCTTTTTTATCGACTGCAGTATTTACAAACTTAAATTCGGCATCATTTTCATCGGTTGTATCGTAGTCATATGGTATTTCAAGAAGTGCAACCTTATTAAAAGCTAAGATTAAATCGGTATCTGTCGCTTTTTTATTTTTCAAGGTTTTATTAAAAGAAATCAATCCGTCAGTTCTCTGCAGCTTTTTATACAACTCATCATAATAGTAAAACTGATAACGTTTATCTAGTAAATTAGATTTCGCAGTGGCCAAAATACTACCATTGTTATTTAAAACAAGTAAAACCGGACTATCAGTAATTTTATTTGTTTTCAACCACTTTTTATCATCGGCTGTAGCCAGATAATAATTAAACAAATCGTATTCTGGATGATAAACATCATACATTGTATCACCCATTTGAGATTCATGATCTTTAATAAATGTATCAAAATCAGATTGAGCAGAAACATTTTTACTATCAACCGATACTACTAAAAATTTGGTTTTATCATTTTTATTTGATGCAATAGCACTTTTTAGATTATCCTCGATTTTAAATTTAAAATCAAATCCTTTTACAGCATAAGCAGCACTATCTACAACAACAGTGCTATCAGCAGCTACTTCATAATTATCTTTAGCTACAGCTTCTTTTCCTGGATACGTCCAGTTTAAAACATTTTGACTCTCAATTGGCTTAACTTTTACAGCAGCAGCTGGCGGAGTGTCTTTTTCATTCAAAAAAGCGATCGGATTTTTCCCAGTTTGCTCTGTGATCATTAGTTCGTTTGTTTTCTTGTCAAAAAAGCCAGAAATATTTAAATCTCCCAATGCATCAAGCTCGTATTTGATAGTCACTTCTGAAACATCTTTTGGCAAAGCATATTTAAAAATTTTGCTTTCCTTTTCAAACCCTTCATCTATTAAATACAAATAATCCGGACGATCAATTTCGAAATCGACATCTACAGTTGCCCAATCAGGATCAACCTTTGCTTTAATATCTGATATTTTTTGATATTGAACAGGCTCAGAACCGCTCTGCGTCCCTATATAAAATGAATAATAAGACGGATCTAAAAATTTAATTTTAACTTTTTTAGCTTTCTTGTCATTCTTAAAAGTCAGATTAAAAGAATTCTCTGTTTTCTCAGTTTGGAAAAACAACAACGAATCTCCTTTGATTTTATAATCGCCAGAATAAAAAACCAATTCATATTTATTATTGTCTAATAAATTTAATTTGATTTTTTGACCTTTGTTGGTAGATATATAAGTGCCTTTTTCAATGCCTTTTGTCTGAGAAAAAGAAGTAAATATTAAACAGAAAAATATTGAAAAACTCCATATAAAATTGCGCATGACTTAAAATTTGATTGTTAATATCTCGCGCAAAGATATTTGATTCTAGTTGAAATAAACTCTCAAAAACAGAAAATTATGTAATTAAAATACTATAAATTATATTTCATCGAAAAGATAATATAACGCGGCTGCACCGTGTACTGAGAAACTCTCGTTGAGAATTGCGAGAAGCTGTCATCGTTTAGATAAGTCGTATTTAACAAGTTAGTTGCCGAAACTTTATATTCCCATTTACTGTTCTTTTTTTGATAAATCAAGCTCGCACTTAAAAAATCATATTCATTATCGACTGTTTTATTTCCATTATAATAATGATAGAACTCATACTCTGAAACAAACGAAAAACTATTCAGAAAATAATAATCTAATCTTGCAAAAGGCTTATCTGTATAATATGTTGATCCACTGTATTTGTTGATTAACGCATTGTAACCAAATTCGATATTCGGAGCATTTTTATAATTTGTTGAAGCTCTTACTGTATAGCTCTGTACAAAACTTTCGGTAGTAGCCAATTCGTTGTTTTGAATATTATTGAATTTTGACCAATTGAAACTTGCATTGACAGAGGCTTTATAATTCTTTAAAAATGATCGTCCATAATTTCCCATTCCGGAGAAAGTTTCATCTGCCAAATTAGAATTATATGGCGATGACGATTGATTAATTCCTGTAAAATCAACTTTGGTTTTAATAGCATCAACTTTTTTCGTGTAAGTCGCATTAGCAAAAATATTCTCAAAGTTGAACATATTGTACTTGAAGTAACGCAACGAATGCACCTGCGAAGTCGCATTTTCGAGATAGCGATTTCCTCTAAACAAACTACTATAATCTGACAAAACATAACCCGCTGCCAATTGATTAATATCTGTAAAATCATTTGTTAGAGAAAAATTATAGGTCAAAGTTTCTGATTTTTTGATTTGATATAAAGCAAAAAAATCAGGCAGCACTTTCGTGAAATTTTCCGAATAATCTGTTCCTAATTGCGTGTTTTTCATGGTGTACGAATGCACGCTGACACCTGGAGTTAAGGTGAATTTCCCACTTAGAATTTTATAATGAAATCCTAAAAAAGTATCATTGAAATTATATTTTACCTGATTATTGTTTTCAGGATCATTTAAATCATTTCGATCTCCGTTATCTAACATTTGAAAAATATGCGAATTAAAATCCTGATACGAGAACGTGTTTCCAAGTGTGATATTGATATTACTTTTTGGCGTTACCATATAATAATAATCCAATTTGGCATCTAGTTTATTGGTTTTTACAAAGCGATTCTGATTCAGGTCGTTTCTTTGCTGACCTGAAGTATATCCCGATAAATCAAAAGGTTGTGTACGTAAATTGGCATTATAAAAAGGATTTTCGTCTTGATATAAATGTTGCATTTCAAAAGCAAAAATATTCTTTGGGCTCTGCGTATAATACAAACTCAAATTTTGATTTATAGATGTTGGATCTTGTTTTTTATTGGTAAAAATAGTTTCTGTTGTTGATACATTGCTTACAACCGATTCGCGTAATAAATCTGTATTTTCATTTTGTTTGGATATCTTGGTTAAGATATCATAATCAAACTGAAACTTATCGTTTGGTTTATAAGTTGAACTCAGCTTAAAAAGACCCAAATTATTCTTTTGATGCGTTAATTCATCACGTTTTTGCTGATCTCCAGAATCTAAAATCGTAGTTTGAGATTTGGTTTCAAGATCTGTTTTTGATGCAGAAAGAATTCCGAATCCGCTTATATTCCAAGCTTTTGTAACGGAATAAGCAAAATTTGTTGCTCCAAATTTGGTTTCAATTTCTTTTGCACGGTTATTTCTCAAAATCGAAATCCCTAAATCATTAGAGGAAACATTAAAATTGCTTCCACCCTTTTTCATCATATTTTTAAATCCGCCTGTAAACTTAAAATAATCCTGAGCCGTAAGCGGCAATTCGCCAATATTATTAAAATTGGTAATTAAATTAATACTGTATTTTGGACTGTAATAAAATAGTTTTGGATTAATGATATAACGGCTATCCAGCTCTGCAACTCCAATTCCGGCAGTCACGTCTCCAAACCAAAAATTCTTTTTACCTTCTTTCAGTTTAATATTCATGGCCACATTATCCTGATCATTTTCTAAACCTTTTAATGCGCCAACTTCGTTGTAATTTCTAAGGACCTGAATTTTATCAATAGCATCTGCAGGAATATTTTTAACGCCAAGTTTTGTATCTCCGTCAAAAAAATCTTTTCCTTCAACCATTAATTTACTGACTTTTTTTCCTTCAACTTCAATTTCGCCATCGGCATTTACCTCAACTCCGGGAAGTTTTTTTAAGACATCTTCAAGTTTCTTTTCTGTTCCTGATTTAAAAGAATCAGCATTATATACAATGGTATCCCCTTTTATTGAAACAGGCATCTCACGTACAATTTCAACACCTTCCAATTCGATTCCGGCATCATCCATAACAATATTCTGAACGATGTTTTCAGTTTTTGTTGCAATTGTAATTTCTTTAGATTTCATGCCAAGATAACTCACCTTCACAGAATAAGAAGTATTGGGCTTTAAGGTCAATTGAAACTTCCCTTTATCATTGGTAATTCCGTATGAATCCATTGCTTTTGTGCCAATGTTTATCGCCATAATATTGGCCATTTCTAACGGATTTTTTTGTTCGTCCTGAATAAAACCATCAAAACGTACACTTTGTGAAAAGGAAACACAAGTGCATAAAATAGCGAAGAAACAAAGTATCTTGTTCATTAAAAAAGGTTTAGTATAAATAAATTTCAGAATCAGAAGTTCTTATCTTCCCATCATAGGAGGTGGCCCACCCGGACGTCCACCATTCATTTCCCTAAACTCTTTCATTTTTTTAAGTACAGTTTCATCATAATCTTTCTGAGAAATAACCTTTCCTTTTTTAGATGGTTTTATTTCTACTTTATCTTTCGCATTCAAAACAATTTTAGAACATAAAATAGTAGTTTTTCCATCGTTTACTTCTAAAATTAAACCTGGTAAACCCCAATAGTTTTCAGGACCTTGATTTACCGGAATTTCTGGTGAATACCACGCTGTAACGATAATTTCTTTAGGCATTTCAAAATTATCTTCAAAATTAGTTTTCGTTTCCCCCGAAGTTTTTTTCGTATCGTCCTTTTTCTCTTCAGGTTTTTTATCGTCGTTATTTTTAGGTCTGAAATTTCTAAAATCAGTTTTACTCGCTACTTTTACTGTAGTTGCTTTATAGCAGGTATAACCGCCAATTTGTTTGGTTTCTTGTTCTAATTTCCAGTTTAGTTTTGGCAAAGAATCTACTACTAGAAATTCTTTTCCCATAAATTCTTTATCTACTGTATACGACTTCGTTTTTACATCTTTGTAAAAAGTTCCTCCTCCGCCCATAAATGAATTCATCATAATGCGCATTCCGCCTCCTTGCTGTCCCGGAGCTTCAAGTTTTTCTTCTTCTTTATAAATTGACGCCGATTTATCAAAATTTAGAATAAAGGTTTTTTCTAACATTTTTTTCATTCGCTCTTCCATGTTCTTTTGCATCTCGGGCGTGATATCTCGGTTACTTCGTATACCATCAAATTTGGGTGCTTGCGTTTTTGATTCATAAACCGCCATTCCCTGAAAATCTTTTTGCGCTTGCATTTGAGTAAACGCGAGCATCAAGAAAATATAATAAACCCCTTTTTTCATTTCGTTTTCTTTAAAATTGAGTAAGCCCTTAAAACTTACACTCAAATGTATTATTTATTTTTAAATTATTGAACGTTAAATATATCAATACCTGTAAGATATAGACAAAACCTACTATTAGTTAGACCATTACGATTTAATAAGGTTTTAAAATTAAATCTCGAATGATTTAGACAATTTGTTCTGTTGTTTTTTGTAATTTGGCTGTTTAGAAACCAAATCTCATGAGCAAAACGACACATACATTTTTATGTTTTTTATTTATCGTCAGCTCTTTTTCAGCTCTTTTTTCGCAAAACTCAGAAATAAAAGCAGCTTCGATCTCTCATTTTGCAAATGATTCTGATGAATTTTTAGGCTATGATTCTTTTGGATTTTATTATCAAATAAAAAACAATGTTTTCAGTAAAATCAAAGGCAAAGAGTTGTTTGAATACAAAAATATCTCGTTAGGAAAAATTACAAAAGTCGATTTACAAAACCCGCTTAAAATAGTCTTGTTCTACGAAGATTTCAATACGACAGTTTTATTAGACAATCAACTGAATAAAATTACTGAGATTAATTTTTCTTTAAATAATACCCCAATTGTTGTTTCGGCAATTGGAATGTCAACCCAGAATCAACTCTGGATTTACAATACACTAAACCAACAAATTGGACTTTTCGATTATTTAAAAAATGAATACAAAACGGTTTCGACTCCGTTTACAGAAACCATTAAATATTATCAAACCGATTTCAATACTTTTTATTGGATTGATAAAAAAAACAACTGGTTTTCGTGTGATATTTTCGGAAAAGTAACTTCTTTAGGAAAACTTCCTGATTTTGATTCGATCGAAATAATTAACAATCATCAATATCTTTTTAGCAAAGCTAATTTGTTGTATTTTAAAGACATCACAGGTACAAATTCAAATGCTTTTTCTGAAATTGAAATTTTAGAAAAATCGTTTGACAAATTCTGCTACAAAGACCAAATTTTATCTATTTTTACAGTTAAAGAAATAACAAATTATAAAATCGTAACACCGTAATGCACATAGCGATAGCAGGAAACATAGGGGCAGGAAAAACAACTTTAACTAAATTATTGGCGAAACATTTTAAATGGGAACCACATTATGAAGATGTAGTTGACAATCCTTATTTAGATGATTTTTACCATCAAATGGAACGTTGGTCATTTAATTTGCAAATTTATTTCTTGAATAGCCGCTTCCGTCAGGTACTGCAAATTAGAGAAAGCGGAAAAAAAATCATTCAGGACAGAACGATTTATGAGGATGCTTACATCTTTGCTCCCAACTTATATTCGATGGGATTAATGACTAGTCGTGATTTCGAAAATTACACTTCTCTTTTTGAGTTGATGGAATCATTGGTAAAAGCTCCTGATTTATTGATTTATTTAAGAAGTTCTATTCCAAATTTAGTGGGACAAATTCACAAACGCGGACGTGATTACGAAAATTCAATTTCTATTGATTATTTAAGCCGTTTGAACGAAAGATATGAAGCTTGGGTTCAGACTTACACTAAAGGAAAATTATTAATTATCGATGTTGACAATATTAACTTCGTTGATAATCCTGAAGATCTAGGAAACATCATTAATAGAATTGATGCTGAATTGAACGGTTTATTTTAGAACGCCAATTACATCAATTTATACAAATAAAAAAAAGCCTCTAAATATTTAGAGGCTTTTTTAGTTTTTAAGAAACTTTGTCAAAGTTATTTTATTTCGCAGCTTCAATTTTAGCTTTTACCTCAGCTTCCGTTCCTTCATAAACTTCAGTAGTTGTTTTTCCATTAGCTGTTTTCGTTACCGTTCCAACTGTAACCCCATTAACGGTAGACAAATTTACTTCTAATCTGTTTTTACTGTATTTACTTGTATCGAAACAATCTGTTTTTTGGTACATGTATTTTCCATTAGCATCATAATTAGCCAAACATTTTGCAGTTTCCTCAGCTGTACATCCTTTTTCTTTGCACATTTGGGCACATTCTTCCTTAGTCATTGTTGCCATTTTTGACATATCACATTTAGACGAATGTCCTCCGGCATGCATTTCTGTTTTTGCACAACAAGAACCTTTTTCTGTCATTGCCGAAGCAGAATGTCCTTCTCCTAAAATTGGAGCAATTACAAGACCAATCAAACAAGTCAATTTAATTAAAATGTTCATCGATGGTCCAGAAGTATCTTTAAACGGATCTCCAACTGTATCTCCAGTCACTGCTGCTTTGTGCGCATCAGAACCTTTATAAGTCATTTCGCCATTGATCATAACGCCAGCTTCAAAAGATTTTTTAGCATTATCCCAAGCACCTCCGGCATTGTTTTGAAAAACTGCCCAAAGAACCCCAGATACGGTAACTCCTGCCATATATCCGCCTAACATTTCAGCAATTAACTGATTGTTGTCTGCGTAAACTAATTTTCCTAAAAGTACAATTGCAATTGGAAAACCAATCGTTAGGATTCCTGGCAACATCATTTCGCGTAAAGCGGCTTTGGTCGAAATTTCAACACATTTTCCGTATTCAGGTTTTCCGGTTCCTTCCATAATTCCCGGAATTTCCTTAAACTGACGACGAACTTCATACACCATATCCATTGCAGCTTTTCCAACAGAATTCATCGCTAATGCCGAGAAAACTACCGGAATCATTCCGCCAACAAATAACATGGCTAAAACAGGTGCTTTAAAAATATTAATTCCGTCAATTCCTGTAAAAGTTACATATGCTGCAAATAAAGCCAATGAAGTCAATGCTGCCGAAGCAATTGCAAATCCTTTTCCGGTTGCTGCCGTTGTATTTCCTACTGAATCTAAAATATCGGTTCTTGTACGAACTTCTTTTGGCAATTCGCTCATTTCAGCAATTCCTCCAGCGTTGTCTGAAATTGGTCCGAAAGCATCAATCGCTAATTGCATTGCTGTTGTTGCCATCATTGCTGAAGCTGCAAGCGCCACTCCATAAAATCCTGCTAAAGCATACGAAACCCAAATTGCCGCTGCAAACAATAATACGGTTGGAAAAGTAGAAATCATTCCCGTTGCCAAACCGGCAATAACGTTTGTTCCGGCACCTGTAGATGATTTTTGCACAATTGCCATAACGGGTTTTGTACCTAATCCTGTATAATATTCTGTTACTGATGAAATAGCTCCACCAACAACTAATCCAACTAAAGTGGCATAGAAAACACGCATTGATGAGATGTCTTTAGAACCTTCTCCAAAAAAGCTCATTTGCATGGTTTCCGGCAACATATGTTGTACTAAGAAGAAACAAGCAATTGCTGTTAAAACAATCGAAACCCAGTTTCCTATATTTAATGCTTTCTGTACTTGTGCTTCTTTTGCATTATCATCAGAAATTTTCACCAACATCGTTCCAATAATCGAAAATAAAATTCCGAAACCGGCAATTGCCATTGGTAGTAAAATTGGACCAATTCCGCCAAAGGCATCTTGAATATTACCGCCCATATCTTTGATCACGTAATTCCCTAAAACCATCGCTGCCAAAACAGTTGCTACATACGAACCAAATAAATCGGCTCCCATACCTGCAACGTCTCCAACATTATCTCCAACATTATCAGCAATCGTAGCAGGATTACGAGGATCATCTTCCGGAATTCCAGCTTCAACTTTACCAACTAAATCAGCACCAACATCTGCCGCTTTTGTGTAGATTCCGCCACCAACTCTAGCAAACAAAGCAATTGACTCTGCTCCCAACGAAAATCCTGCCAGAGTCTCCAGAACTACTGTCATAGTCTCTGTATCTTTCCAAACTCCGCCAGACAATAAATTAAAGAAAATTATAAAAAAAGAAGTTAAACCTAAAACTGCTAAACCTGCAACTCCAAGCCCCATTACAGTTCCACCTCCAAAAGAAACTTTTAAAGCTTGCGGCAAACTTGTTCGTGCTGCCTGAGTGGTTCTAACATTTGTTTTGGTTGCAATTTTCATTCCCATATTTCCAGCCAAAGCCGAAAAAAATGCTCCAAAAATAAATGCAACAACTATTAATAAATGCGTTTTAACTCCAGGAATAAAAGTAATTCCCGCCAAAGCAACACTTGCAATAATTACGAAGATTGTCAATAATTTATATTCTGCTTTTAAAAAGGCAAGTGCACCTTCATAAATGTGATCTGAGATTTCCTTCATTTTGCCATCGCCAGCATCTTGTTTTAAAACCCAAGTCCTTTTTATTCCCATGAAAAGTAATCCTATAATTGCCATAACAATTGGCAAGTAAATCATAAATGCATTCATAATATTTTAATGGTTTTGGTTAATAGTCAATAAACTAACTAAAACGAATTTAAACAAAAAAGCAATACTCCTAACGGAATATTGCTTTTTTTATAAAATATGAATCTAAAAATTATTTAATACTAAATAATCCTTCTGGTTTGTTTTCGATATCATCAAAACGCTTAGTACACTCAGCAATAATTGCAAAAGCTTCGTTTACGTCTCCCCATCCTTCTACATCTACTTTTTTGTTTTCAAGATCTTTGTAAACCTGAAAGAAATGTTCGATTTCTTTTACTAAGTGTGGGTTCATATCTGAAAGATCAGTCAAAGAATTCCAAATTGGATCTGAAACTGGTACACAAATAATTTTTTCATCTGGTCCTTTATCATCTGCCATATGGAAAACACCAATTGGTTTTACTTCCATAACACATCCAGGAAAAGTTGGTTCGTTTACTAAAACCAATACATCAAGTGGATCACCATCAAGAGCTAAAGTTTCAGGAATAAATCCGTAATCAGCAGGGTACATCATTGAAGAGAATAACATTCTGTCGAAACGCATTCTTTTGATATCAAAATCGTACTCATATTTATTTCTGCTTCCTCTTGGTATTTCGATTAATACATCGAAAGTCGTTAGTTTGTCTGCGGTCATTTTCGTTTTTTATTTTTTCTATAATTTCGATTGCAAAAGTAACTAAAGAATCCTTTTTTACAATGAAAAACTACATTAATCTACTTACTTTTCTTTTAAATAACAGACAGTTAATATGTAATTTTTCGATTTCGCTTATTTAAGTAATAATGCCAAAGCAAATATGTTGCATAAGATCGATACGGACTCCATTGCTGCGTATGAATTTCCATCTCTTGTTTGTCATGAATATCTAGTAATTCTTTGATTGTATTTACGACTGCAATATCTCCTAATGGAATTAAATCCGGCTCCTGAAGACAAAACATCAGGTAAATATCAATAGTCCAATTTCCGATTCCTTTTAGTTTTATGAGTTCTTCCCGAACTTGTATTGCCGATTTTAAAGCCAAACTTTCAATATCCAGTTCTTTACTCAAAACGGCTTCTGCTAAAACTTTAATATATTTTGTTTTTTGACGGCTTACGCCTAAAGCCCGAAAATCTTCATCTGATAAAACCGACATTTTCTCAGGATTGCAAATCGTAAAAGCTTTGATTTTTAAAAATGTGGCTTTCGCCGAATCTATAGAAACCTGCTGCTCAAGAATCAGCAATACTAAAGTTTCAAAACCCTGAGGGCGTTTTGGGATTGGCGGCAATCCGTATTTCTCGATAATTTCCTGAAATACGGGATTCTTGGTTGATAGAAAATCGATTGCTTCTTGCATTATCTTATTATAAGTCTACTCAAAATTAAACAAAAAAGAATCTCTCAAAGGCGCCAAGTCACTAAGTTTTTTTTCACGCAGATTCTGCAGATTTAGCAGATTTGTATTTTTAAACATTTATTTATCCGCTAAATATGCAGAATCTGCGTGAAACAAATACTATTCTACAAAAAAAGCCGCAAAGAATTTAAACCTTTGCGACTTTGTAACTTTGATGCTTTGCATCTTATATAATTAGAAATAGAATCCGAAAGATCCTTTTACTGCAAATTTATTGGCTCCGGGATCGTTTAAATAACTACCTCTCCAAGAGAAATCAATGCGAAACACTTTAAAGATATTCCCTATTCCTGCATTGTATTCCCAATACACATTTTCAGGTGCATTGTATGGAAGCCCGGAAGCATTTATCGCTCTGTTAGCATCTGAAATCGTTCCGTAAACTCCTTTTACACCAACAAATTCTCTCCAGTTTAATTTTCTCATAAATGGGATTCTGGCAAATAATCTTCCTCCAAAATCATGATTCCATTGCAAAGTAGTATACTGATCTGTTACAAACTCATAGAAATTTAAGTTACTAAACGTATTCTCTATTGTAAAATAAGTCTGATTACCAGGGATTACACTCATTAATCCTAACGGTATTGTACCAAATGTTTTTCCGGTTTCAAGAATAATATTCGATCTTCCTAATGGTCCAATAATTATAGGCTGTTTATAATACAGCTGAATTTTTTCATAAGCAAAATCACTATTCAAAACTCCTTTTAAACCATAACTAAAGTTAACAAAGAAATGACTAAACGGGCTATCAACAAGACTTCGTTCTACTCCAAAGCCAATTGTTTTACGGTTTGGCATAAACTCGAACTGAATATTCGCTTCTGATTGTGTTACTTTACTTTCGATCACTCCCGCAGGATTTGTTGCTGAAGGTAAAGTAGTATAATAATCTAAACTAAATGTACTTGAAGCGGATTCTAATGTTCTGTACGAAAGTCCTGCCTGAACAACAAAATTCTTTATTGGCTCCATTTCGACTGAAACATTACTCAAATTAATGTTGGTCAATTTTCCGTTACTACCTGTTGTAAATAAAGCTGAGGATGCAAAACTTCGTCCTAAAACATCATTTGTAGTGGTTAAACTGGCACCAATTTGTTCGATGTCACGCCTGTTTCCTCCAGAAATAATGATTCGGTTTTTCTTGTCAATCATCCATTTACCTGAAGCTCCATATTTGAATTTATTATCATCAAATCCATAAGCTGTATAAGCTTGTATACGCCATGGATCGTTTGGTCCAAAATAGGTTCTTCCTCCGGCGCGAATCCTTAAACCTTCGACTTCATTGTAACCAAATGTTGAAAATATTGGCCCAAAATCAAAGTTTTTAAACTCTACATAACCACTTCCTAAAATAGAAACGAGACTATACAACTGCTTGAATCTTTTGACCGTTTGCAAAGTATCAAGCATTTTATAAATACCTGCTTCATCTTTGTTTAATTTTTCAAAA
The DNA here is from genome assembly GCF_044007395.1 of Flavobacterium sp. FlaQc-57. NCBI lineage: Bacteria > Pseudomonadati > Bacteroidota > Flavobacteriia > Flavobacteriales > Flavobacteriaceae > Flavobacterium > Flavobacterium sp. FlaQc-57. The sequence goes on along the minus strand of NZ_JBIPDA010000002.1, from coordinate 1,012,847 downwards.
CGATTTTCATCCCAAAATTCAGGCGGTCGATCATATACAGCATTGTCTATATAATTGACTTCTTCTTTATAAAATTTCTCCGGTTTTTGAAGATTGAATTTATGGTTTCGGTATAATGTTGTTCTTTTACCATAAACTCCTTTTGATTTTTCTTTTTTATTCAAAGCAAAATCAGACATCATGTAATCCCTCGTCAACAAAAAAGTTGAATCGTTCTCTACATCAAATTCCTGTTCAATATAAATATCTTTTACCCAGTTAATATTAGCACTTTTAGTCACGCCCATATTAATTTTTTTGATCGCAAAAGTGGTATCATTAACCCAAAAATCTCCTTTAAAGGTTAATTCATTTTTACGTCTTGGATAAAAAACAATATTGTAACACCACTTTTTATCAATATAAGCACTGTCTTTCAGGACATAATTATACACGTCGATTCCTGTTCTCGAAAGTGGACTTGTAAAACTTTTATCAAAAAACTTAAGATGATTGTCGTAAATATTATAATCTGAATAAAGGTCTTTTACGAAAGATAAAATCTGCTGATTTCCGTTAAAACCAGACATTTTATTTCCGGTAATATTTTCTTTTACCTTCTTTAATTTATTATCTCCGTAAACATCGTAAACAGATTCATTAATAAAGATTGGAAGATATGTTTTTCCTGTAACATCAGAAGTATCAACATGTTTGAACACAAACTCCATTCCTTTAAAGAGTTTGTTTTTCATAAACGCACTATCAATCGTGTTCATATCAAACTCGACCTTCTCGTACTTTTGCATTTGATATTGATTGAACTGATAAAGTCCGTTTTTACGCTTTCTCTCCCATATTTTTCTCAAAATATCAAGTGCCGGATTGTTCTTTTTAGATGTTTTTCCAGTATAAATTACAACCTCATTTAGTACTTCGGCTTCGCTTAAAACAATTTTAAAATCATAATTTACTGCTTTTTCTAAAGGAACTTCCCTATCTGAAAATCCAGCTGAACTGACTAATAAAGCATTATAAGTATTTGGTGATTCCAGATAAAAACGCCCATCTTCATTAGAAACTATTCCTGTATTTGATCCTTTAAAAACAACATTTGCAAAAGGTACAGGCTGATTTGATTTATCTAAAACAATTCCGCTCACTTTAGTTTGTGCAGTAGCGATACTCGCGAATACAAGTACAAAAAACAGGCTGAGTAAAATTAATTTTTTCATAATCTGGCAAAAAAAAACTTCATCAATTAATTATGACTGATGAAGTTTTAAGAGTATTGTTTATTTGACTATTTGTACATTACTTTTTTTACTGCTTTTACTACATCAGCTGCATTTGGCAACCAGTCTTTTAGTAAAACAGGAGAGTAAGGCGCAGGAGTATCAGCTGTTGTAATACGTTGAATTGGCGCATCAAGAAAATCAAAAGCTTGTTCTTGTACGATATAAGTGATCTCAGATGAAATACTTGCAAATGGCCAAGCTTCTTCTAAAATAACTAAACGATTTGTTTTCTTAACTGAAGCAAGAATAGCATCTTTATCCATTGGACGAACTGTTCTTAAGTCGATAATTTCGCAAGAAATTCCTTCTTTAGCTAATTCATCAGCAGCGATAAAAGCTTCTTTGATAATTTTACCAAAAGACACGATTGTTACATCTGTTCCTTCACGTTTAACATCAGCAACTCCTAACGGAATTGTATATTCTCCATCTGGCACTTCACCTTTATCACCGTACATTTGCTCAGATTCCATGAAAATCACAGGATCATTATCACGAATTGCAGCTTTTAAAAGTCCTTTTGCATCGTAAGGAGTTGAAGGCACAACAACTTTAAGACCCGGAGTATTTGCAAACCAGTTCTCTAAAGCCTGAGAGTGAGTAGCTCCTAATTGCCCTGCAGAAGCAGTTGGTCCACGAAAAACGATAGGCACATTAAATTGTCCTCCTGTCATTTGACGCATTTTAGCAGCATTATTTATAATTTGATCAATACCTACTAAACAGAAGTTGAAAGTCATATATTCAACAATAGGACGACAACCATTCATAGCTGATCCTACTGCAATTCCTGTAAAACCAAGCTCTGCAATTGGAGTATCAATTACTCTTTTTTCGCCAAACTCAGCAAGCATTCCTTTTGAAGCTTTGTATGCTCCATTATATTCTGCAACTTCTTCGCCCATTAAATATATGGATTCATCGTGACGCATCTCTTCGCTCATCGCTTCGCAAATGGCCTCTCTAAATTGTATTGTTCTCATATTTATATTGTATGTTGAATTTTCTGAAGAGCAAAAATAAATATTTTAAATCACTTAAAAGCATAAATTAAATTTAAAATCGCATGAACTTCTTTCTCTATACAGGTTTTAACTTTTTAAGCTTTATTGTGATATTTACGAAATCGATATTATTAAGCATATTTCTATCTGAAAAAACATTTTTTAGACAAACTCAACTTTATTTGTTTGATTCCTATTTAGTAAACTCTTTTACATAAACGATTGAAATCTAAAATTATTTTAATAAACATATTCGTTTATAAAATTGAGTTTCTTTTCTCTTTGCTGCTAAATTAATTATCCTTTACTTCGTAAGCATAATCTTAAAATTTAAACCATGAAAATAACTATATTATTTTTTTTTATTTTACTATTTTCAATTGAAGTAAACTCTCAGAGCCTCGTTGGGACCTACACTAGACAACAGCTAAAAACTAAGGAAGGCAGAATTCTAGAAAAAGCTAAAACGCCTGAAGTATTTAGCTATACCTATTCTAAAAACAAGTCGATACAAAAGCTAACTACTATTCAAAAAACAACTACTGACAATACTGTAATTGAAAATACAGCGGGCAAAATTTTTGCAAGCCGTACTATTCGTCGATCCACAGAAGTAATTAATTATAAGGATTTTGACTCCAAAATATACAAAGTCCTTATGACCAATGACGGGATTGATTCAAATGTAAAAACAAAACTTCCAACACATACATGGGAACTTTTATCAGAAACTAAAATTATTAATGGCTTTTCTTGTAAAAAAGCTACAACAAAAAATACCGCATTTATTACCAAACAAAATATTACAGCTTGGTATACCGAAGAAATTCCGATAAAAGATGGACCAATGTTTTATAGTGGGTTACCTGGTTTTATTATTCAATTAGAAATTGACGATAATTCCATTTTAGTATTTCAAGAATTAGCTTTTAAAAGTGAAAGTACTGAAATCGAAATACCAAATAACAGTGCAAATGAATTAAGTTTTGAAGAATACCAAGCAAAATTAAAATAATTAGAAGGATTTTAATTTTAAAAGCAATAAATCATCAACAAACTCAACAATCTTCGAAATCGTAATAGTTTTTAAAAATATTATGCATGCATAGTATAATTATTCCAAATAATATTCTAAATTTGTGATAATGAATTTTTAGAAATATAAAATATATACCTATGAAAATATTAGTTTGCATCAGCCACGTGCCTGATACTACTTCAAAAATCAACTTTTCCAACGGTGATTCAGAATTCGATACCAATGGTGTACAATATGTAATTAATCCTAATGATGAGTTTGGTTTAACTCGTGCTATTTGGTTTCAAGAACAACAAGGCGCAACTGTTACTGTAGTAAATGTTGGTGGTCCTGACACAGAGCCAACTTTGCGTAAAGCATTGGCAATTGGTGCAAACGAAGCTATTCGTGTAAATGCTAATCCAACTGATGGTTTTTTCGTAGCTAAACAATTAGCTGAAGTAATTAAAAATGGTGGTTATGATTTAGTAATTGCAGGTAAAGAATCGTTAGATTATAACGGAGGAATGGTTCCTGGAATGATTGCAGGAATTACAGGTTCTAACTTTTTAAACTCTTGTACAGCTATTACAGTTGACGGAAACAATGTTAAAGCAGTTCGCGAAATTGATGGTGGAAAAGAAACTGTAAGTACTACTTTGCCTTTAATCATTGGTGGTCAAAAAGGTCTTGTTGAAGAAAAAGACTTGCGTATTCCGAACATGAGAGGTATTATGACTGCTAGAACAAAAGCACTTACTATTCTTGAGCCAGTTGACGCTCCTGTAAATACAAAAGCGGTGAAATTTGAAAAACCAGCTCCAAAATCAGCAGTGAAATTAGTTTCTCCTGATAATTTAGATGAGTTAATCAATTTATTACACAACGAAGCAAAAGTAATCTAGTAATCAGTATTTAGTTTTCAGTCTCAGTTAACAGTTTACAAACTTGAAACCTGAAACCTGAAACTCATAACTTCTAAACAAAAAATCATGTCAATATTAATATATGCAGAATCTGCAGAAGGAAAATTTAAAAAAGTTGCTTTTGAATTAGCTTCGTACGCTAAAAAAGTAGCAGAATCACTTGGAACAACAGTTACTGCTTTAACCGTAAACATAAGCGATGTAAGCGAATTATCTAAATACGGAGTTGATAAAGTATTAAAAGTAACAAACGATAAATTAGCCGGTTTTACAGCTAAAGCTTATGCCGATGTGATCAAACAAGCTGCTGAAAAAGAAGGTACAAAAGTAGTTTTACTTTCTTCTACAACAGACAGTATTTATCTTTCATCATTAGTCGCAGTGGCTTTAAATGCTGGTTTTGCTTCTAACGTTGTTGGATTACCAATAAGCACTTCACCTTTTCAGGTAAAAAGAAACGCTTTCTCTAACAAAGCTTTCAATATCACAGAAATTAGCACAGATGTTAAAGTTCTTGGTCTTGCTAAAAACTCTTACGGAATTTTTGAAAGTGCAGGATCTGCAACTGAAGAAGATTTTAACCCATCAATTGGAGACAATGACTTTGGTGTAAAAGTAGAATCTGTAGAAAAAGTTTCCGGAAAAGTTTCTATCGCCGATGCTGATATCGTAGTTTCTGGAGGTCGTGGATTAAAAGGACCTGAAAACTGGGGATTAATCGAAGATTTGGCTGCGGTACTAGGTGCTGCAACTGCATGTTCTAAACCCGTTTCTGACTTAGGATGGAGACCTCACAGCGAGCACGTTGGACAAACAGGAAAACCAGTAGCAACTAATTTATATATTGCCATCGGAATTTCTGGAGCAATTCAGCATATTGCAGGAATCAACTCATCAAAAGTAAAAGTAGTTATCAATAATGATCCTGAAGCTCCTTTCTTTAAAGTTGCTGATTATGGCGTTGTTGGAGATGCATTTGAAATTGTACCACAATTAATTGAGAAACTAAAAGCTTTTAAAGCTCAACATTCTTAATTTAAAAATTCTCTATAAAAATATAGCTGCCTAAAAATAAGATAATCGTATCTTTGCTTTAGGTGGCTTTTTTGTTCCATATTTTTTGATTAAAATTGCACCTTTATTTTTCAATCAAAAAAAGTATTAAAATGAGGCATTAATTGCCCTTTTTTACCCATATATATGAGTCTAGTTAAATTATCAATAAAAGGAATTTCATACAGTCAAACTCAAAATGGCGCCTATGCCTTAATTTTGAATGAAGTTGATGGCGAACGAAAATTACCTATAGTTATTGGTGCTTTTGAAGCACAATCAATTGCTATTGCCTTAGAAAAAGAAATCAAACCTCCTCGCCCATTAACACACGATTTATTCAAAAACTTCGCCGAAAGATTTGATATTGTCGTAAAACAGGTAATTATTCACAAACTTGTTGATGGCGTATTTTACTCTAGTTTGATTTGCGAAAGAGACAAAATCGAAGAAATTATAGACGCCAGAACATCTGATGCAATTGCACTAGCATTACGTTTTAATGCACCTATTTTTACTTATAAAAACATCTTGGATAAAGCTGGTATTTATTTAAAATCAAATACTGCCGAAACTGATCAAGGCTCTCAGGAAATTGACGATGTCCTTTCGAATCCTGAAACTTTTGGTCACGAAGAAGAAAGTAATCAATCTGGAGATGTATATGCAAAACATAGTCTGCAAGAACTAAATGAACTTTTAGATCAGGCAGTTTCTCAGGAAGATTATGAAAAAGCAGCCAAGATTAGAGACGAAATCTCAAAAAGATAATTTTAAGGCAATAAGCCATAAGCTTTAGGCTATAAGCCAAAGCACAAAATATAAAAAAACAAGATTTAAGCATTGGGAAAAGCCTAAAGCTTAAAGCTTAAAGCTTAAAGCATCATGAAGCAATACTTAGATTTAGTAAAACACGTTTTAGAAAACGGTTGTCAAAAAGGAGATAGAACAGGAACGGGAACCAAAAGTGTTTTTGGCTACCAAATGCGTTTTGATTTAAGTGAAGGTTTCCCAATGGTTACTACTAAAAAGTTACACTTAAAATCTATCATTTATGAACTGCTTTGGTTTTTAAAAGGCGATACCAACATTAAATATCTTCAGGAAAACGGAGTAAAAATTTGGGATGCCTGGGCAGATTCTAATGGTGATTTAGGTCCTGTTTATGGTCATCAATGGCGCAATTGGAATAGTGAAGAAATTGATCAGATCTCTGAATTAATTACAGAATTAAAAACAAATCCAAATAGCCGAAGAATGTTAGTTTCAGCATGGAATCCATCGGTCTTACCTGATACTAAAAAGTCATTTGAAGAAAATGTAGCCAACAATAAAGCGGCATTACCTCCTTGTCATGCTTTTTTTCAGTTTTATGTTGCAAGTCCTGATCCTGAAAAAGGTGAAACAAAAGGAAAACTTTCTTGTCAATTGTACCAACGAAGCGCTGATATATTTTTAGGAGTTCCTTTTAATATTGCTTCTTATGCACTATTAACAATGATGATTGCTCAGGTTTGCGATTTAGAATATGGTGAATTCATTCATACATTTGGAGATGCACACATTTACAACAATCACTTTGAACAATTAGAATTACAATTGACACGTGAACCAAAACCATTACCAAAAATGATTTTAAATCCTGAGATTAAAAACATTTTTGATTTTGATTATAATGATTTCACACTTCTGGATTATGAGCCGCATGCCGGAATAAAAGGAAGTGTTGCTGTATAAATACAAAAAAAAATCCGCTTAAAATTTAAGCGGATTTTTTTATACTACTAAAACGCCATTTTCGCTTCCTGCAAAGTCATTCCACTTATACGAATCGGCTTCAGGATCATTAATATAAATACCATCGATTACGTACTTAAACTCATAAATTGCATCTTTCACTAGATCGTAAGTTGCCTTAAAAGTTCCGTTTTTTAATTTACTCAAAGTTCCTTCTTCTACATTCCAATTGTTAAAATCTCCTACTACAGCTGCTGAACTTGCATCTTTAGCTTCTACAGAAAATGTAACTTTACATACTGGTTTTGTTTTAATAAATTGCTTCTTTAAAGACATAACTATTTAGTTTTTAGATTTATATATCTAAATTAAACAAAATCGCCTGAACATTCAACATTCCTCTGATCGATTTGTGATAATAGCAAAAACGGAATGACATTTTAATCGTATCCGTAATTTTAAGCACGATTAATTTTGTAATTCAAATTCATAACTCATTTTAAAACAAATATTATGCAGTCAAAATATTGTGTTTTCAAAATAAATTTTAACTTTATGATCTCATTTATACTTTATGGAAAAAGAAGTGCACGAACAGTACGAATATGCCAGAAGAAGACTTAGACAAAAGAAAATCCTATATTTTCATTTTGTACTTTTTCTCTTAGGAAGCTTGTTTTTATTTATTGCCAATAGATTTTTTGGCTTTGGTACTGCAACAGGCCAAAATTGGTGTATTTGGGGCATAACTATCTGGTTCTTTATTTTTATTCTGCACTTTATAAAAGTCTATATTACTGATCGTTTTATGAATAAAAAATGGGAAAGAGAACAAATTGACAGACTTGTTGCGTTACAGCAAAAAAGAATCAGCCAATTAGAATCTCGAGTAAATGAAGATACCGAAAGTAAAATTTAGCTTTAGAATGCCATGATTATAATGATAGCGGCGGTAGCCGAAAATAATGCCCTTGGAAAAAACAATGAATTAGTTTGGCATTTACCAAATGATTTCAAAAGATTCAAATCGCTTACCACGAATCACCATATTATTATGGGAAGAAAAACTTTTGAAAGTTTTCCAAAACCATTACCCAACAGAGTTCATGTTGTAATAACACGCCAAAAGGATTATCATCCGGAAGGTTGCGTTGTTGTTGACAGTATAGAAAACGCAATTGCCGCATGTCCTGAAAATGAAGATTCATATATCATTGGTGGAGGCGAAATTTATAATCTGGGCTTACCATATACTGATATTATAGAAGTAACCAAAGTTCATCATACTTTTGATGCTGATGCATTTTTTCCTAAAATAAAAGAAAGCGAATGGCAACTGGTAGAATCAGAAGAAAACTTTAAAGACGAAAAACACCTTTACGATTACACTTACGAAACTTACATTAGAAAATAAAAAACATCCTCTTTAGGGAGGATGTTCTTAAAAAAAAGATTGATTTTTAAATATGACTCTTTCGAGAAATAGTTTTGGTAAAAAAAAATAACAAATATCAAAGAGACATTTGAAATAACTGAATAACATTAAATGTTAATTGAGAACGAATCTCAAAAAAAGCCTTTAACAACAAATACCACTAAGATATTAAAGGCAAGAAAATTAAAATTTCCAAAAACAAATTTAATCCTAAGAACGTATTTTGCACTCTAAAAACAGTATTGACCCCCAAGAACAATACTTTCAAAACTACCTACAAGAACAAACAAAGTATTAGCGCAAAAAACACTCATTTGATTTAAGTCATTGTATTATCAATCGTTAATTTATCATTTTTACTTTGACAAAAGTGATCATAAAATTAGCTTCGTGCAATACCCACTTTTAGTGATTTTTTCAAAATACCTACTTTTGGTGATGCGCAACAATTATCAATTAAACGGTAATTAAAAATCTCTTTCTACATACATTTGAATTACAATTAAAAAAACACAATTACAGTTAAACTAGATTGTTTATATTTGCGTAAATAAAAAAAATGTCTGAAAAAATAACCCCATATAAAGACTCTTCTTTAGGTAAAAAAGAGCAAGTTGCCCAAATGTTTGATAACATCTCTGGCAACTATGATAATTTAAATCGTGTAATTTCATTTGGAATTGACACAAAATGGCGTAAAAAAGTATTAAAAATAGTTTCAGACACTAAACCAAAAAACATTCTTGATATTGCAACCGGAACTGGTGATTTGGCTATTTTAATGACACAAACTAAAGCAGAAAAAATTATTGGCTTAGATATCTCTGCAGGTATGCTTGAAGTAGGTAAAAAGAAAGTTGAAGCAAAAGGTTTATCAAATGTTATAGATTTGGTTTTAGGAGATTCAGAAAAAATTCCCTTTGACGATAATTATTTTGACGCTATCACAGTTGGTTTTGGTGTTCGAAATTTTGAAAATCTTGAAAAAGGTTTCGCAGAAATTTTGAGAGTTTTAAAGCCAAATGGTGTATTTGTAATTTTAGAAACTTCGGTTCCTGATAAAACACCTTACAAACAAGGTTATAATTTTTACAGCAAAAATATCCTGCCTCTTATTGGCAAATTATTCTCTAAAGACAATTCAGCGTATGGTTATTTGTCTGAATCTGCTGCAGCTTTTCCGTATGGAGAAGCACTGAACAATATTTTAAGAAAAATTGGGTTTATAGATGTTGTAGCTATGCCTCAAACTTTTGGCGTTGCAACTATTTATTCTGCATCTAAAAAATAGTATGAAAAAAATTGTAGTCTTAATTTTATTAGTCTTAACGACAAAGGGATATTCTCAATTTGCTAAAAGTATGTTTAGCAAGGATCCTATTATCAATCTTGAAAACTGGCAAAAACAGCGTCTTTATTTTGGATATTACTTAGGATTCAACAGTTTTGATTTTAAATTCGACTACAAAACTCCCGGTCCGGATATTCAGGTAAAAAAAACTACTGGTTTTAACGTGGGCGTAGTTGCTGATTTACGATTGCAAGAATATATTAACTTGCGTTTTGAACCGGGTTTATATTACACAAAACGTGATCTATATTTTCCTGAAATTCCTTTAGAAAAAGAGTATTTAAGAGAAGTGAACAGTACATACATTCACTTCCCTTTATTATTAAAATTCTCTGCTTTGCGTACAGGAAATATCCGTCCGTATTTAGTTGGAGGAATGTCGACAACATTAAATCTATCCAGTAATTCGAAATCAAAAGATGATAACTTTGAAGGGAAATTCAGGGTTAAACCATGGACTGCTGCCTATGAACTAGGTTTTGGAATAGATATCTTTTCAGAGTATTTTATTTTCTCTCCTTCAATTAGAGGTATGTTTGGTATTACTGACGAATTAATTCGTGACAATCCCGCAAACGGACCTAGCCAATGGACAGATAATATTGATTCTATGAAATCGAGAGCGATTTTAATAAATTTCACCTTTCATTAAAACAAATCCTTAACTATTTCGTTTAAATTCACTAAGAATAATTGCGGTTGCTGTAGCTACATTTAAACTTTCTGTTTTTTGTAACTCTCCAAATCTAGGAATTGTAAGACGGCTTGTAACCATTTCTTCAATCTCAGCCGAAATACCGTTGGCTTCATTACCCATAATAATGATTCCCTCTTTTGGCAAACTTGATTGATAAATATTTTCGCCGTCCATAAAGGTTCCAAAAACAGATAGCTTTGTTTGGCTTATAAAAGTTTTTAAATCAACATAATTTACGTTTACTCTGGTAATTGACCCCATTGTTGCTTGCACAACTTTTGGATTGTAAATATCGACAGTCTCTTTTGAGCAGATAATTTGTTTGATACCAAACCAGTCGCAAAGACGTAAAATAGTGCCCAAATTTCCTGGATCACGAATGTCGTCTAAAGCCAAGATTAAACCTGAATTGATAATTTTATTTTCGACAGGCATTTTGAACACCGCTAAACAAGTATTTGGAGTAGCCAAAGCACTTATTTTTTTAAGTTCTTGTGCGTTAATTAAAGTGCGTTTTGAAGATTGAACTGCTTCAAAATCATTTAGAGTCGTGTATAAATGCTCTAATTCAAAATTGGATTGCAACAATTCTTGAATTACTTTTACTCCTTCGGCGAAAAATAATTGATTTGCAAAACGTTGCTTTTTTTGATGTAAACTTGAGATAAGTTTTATTTGGTTTTTACTAACCATAAAATAATGTACTTTTGAATTAAATATTTAAGAACACTTGAAAAAGAATTCCACAAAAATAATAGCATTTATTCTAATAGCAACATTTATTTGTGCTTGTAATGCTGTAAAAAGAGTTCCTGATGGAAAAAACCTTCTTGTTAAAAATAATATCCTTGTAAATGGCAAGGCTACCAGTGACGAAACTGCTTCTAACCAAATGTATCAAAAACCAAATGGTACTTTGTTGGGGTATCGCTTACGTTTGAACTTATACAATTTGGCCAACTTAAACCCAGACTCAACTTATCAGGCAAAATTTAAAAAACATCCGGGCTTATATGAGCGTCAGGCAAAACTTTTATCAGCAAAACAAGTAGATCGTCTCGGACAATCTTTCTTGAATAAAGGCCTTAATGAGTTTCTAAAAAACACTGGAGAAGCTCCTGTAATTATTGATACAGCAAAAACAAAAAAATCTCTTTTACGTTTGAAGTTTTACTACTTCAATAGTGGTTATTTTAATGTTACAACAGATTACACCATTGATAGTATCGCAAAGAAAAAAGCCAAAATAAATTACAATATTACAACCGGACCGGCATATACTTTAGATACTATTAAAACCAATATAATGACTCCTGCATTAGATTCATTATACAGAAACAATACTGAACCTTCATTTTTAAAATCAGGAAACCAATACAAAACCTCTGATTTTGAAGAAGAAAAAAATCGTCTTACCACTTATTTTAGAAATCACGGTGCTTACTTTTTTCAGCCAACTTACATAACTTTCGACATTGACACAATTGGCAAGAAGAACAAAGCAAATGTGACTTTAATTATTAACAATAATAATATCCAGGAAAAAGATTCAAGCAGAACCGAACCTTTTAAATTGTATAAAATAAGTGATGTAAACATTTTTACCGATTATTCGGCGGCAAATGCAAAAACCAAAATCACTGACAGCACAACGTACAACAACTTTAATTTATACAGCTACAAAAAGTTAAAATATAAACCTCGCGCCATTACAGACGCTGTTTTTATTAATAAAGGAAGTACTTTTTCTGACACCAGAACAACACTTTCTTCAAGATATTTAAACAACTTAAAAATCTTTAATTATCCTTCGATTCAATATGAAGTTGATAAACGCGACTCAACGGCACAGTCTTTAATTGCAAAAGTTTACTTGACACCAAGAAAGAAATATAGTTTTGGTGCGACTTTTGACGTGACACACTCTAATATTCAGGATTTTGGTATTGGCGCCAGTATCTCTGAAACAATTAGAAACGTTTTTAACAGGGCTGAAACTCTGGAAATTTCTACGCGTTTAAATTTGGGTTCTTCAAAAGACATGGCAAACCCCAATAACAACTTTTTCAATGTTTCAGAATATGGTGTTGATTTAAAATTAAATTTTCCAAGAATTTTAATGCCTTTTGGAACAGAGAAAATTATTCCAAAAAGAATGATCCCTTCTACCAGTATTTCAGCTGGTTTCTCAAAACAAAGAAACATAGGTCTTGACAAAGAAAACTTTACTGGTGGATTGGCTTACAATTGGTCTCCAAAAAGAAACAATACCGCAAAACTTGAATTGTTAAACGCCCAATTTGTCCGTAATTTAAATCCGGACAATTACTTTAATGTTTATACATCTTCTTACGACGAATTAAATAATATTGGTAAAGATTACAATGAAACACTCAGTAACTGGGGAGATGATCCTGCTCAACAACTTCAAAAAAATCTAACCATTCCTAAAGGAACTACAGGCTTCACTACTGATGTACTAACTGATAAAACAGCTTTAAAGCCAGGAATGGCTGAATATAAAGACGTAGAAAGCATTGAAGAAAGAAGAAGAAGATTAACTGAGAATGATTTTATTCTTGCCACCAGTTATACATTTACTAAAACAACTAAAAAAGATCTTGCCGACAACACGTTTTACCAATTTAAAACTAAAGTAGAATCAGCAGGAACTTTATTGTCAGCGATTTCGAGTCTTGGAAATTTACCCAAGAATGCAAGAGGCAATTATGAAATTTTCAATTTAGAATACTCAGAATATATAAAAACAGAATTTGATTATATTAAGCACTGGGATTTTGGAAAAGAAAAAGTATTAGCTGTACGAAGCTTTTTTGGAATCGCAATTCCTTTTGGCAATTCAGATTATATTCCGTTTTCACGAAGTTATTATTCAGGAGGTTCAAATGATAATCGAGCCTGGCAGCCGTACTCTCTTGGTCCCGGAAGCACAAATGCAGTACGAGATTTTAACGAGGCAAATATGAAAATCGCTTTTAGTGCTGAATTTCGTTTTAAAGTGTTTGGAGATGTCAAAGGAGCCATCTTTGCAGATGCCGGAAATATCTGGAATGTACTCGATAATGTCGTTGACGAAAAGGCAAAATTTGACAGCGTAAACGATTTAGCTGAAATTGCTTTGGGTTCAGGATTTGGTTTACGTTACGATTTAAGCTTTTTTGTTATTCGTCTAGATTTAGGCTTTAAGACCTATAATCCAGCACATGACAAAGGAGATCGTTGGTTTAAAGAATACAATTTTGGGCACTCGGTTTTAAATTTTGGAATAAATTATCCGTTCTAATGCTAATTAATTCTTATTTTTGCAACCTAAAAACTAAAAACAACTAAAAAAAATTACAATGGCACACAATATTAAACCGGGAGTAGCTACAGGAGATCAGGTTCAGGAAATTTTTAATTATGCAAAAGAAAAAGGTTTTGCTTTACCAGCTGTAAACGTTACAGGGTCTAGCACAATCAATGGAGTACTTGAAACTGCAGCAAAACTAAACGCGCCAGTTATCATTCAATTTTCTAACGGAGGAGCACAATTTAACGCTGGAAAAGGATTATCTAACGCAGGTGAAAAATCAGCAATCGCTGGAGGAATCGCCGGAGCAAAACACATTCATACATTGGCAGAAGCTTACGGTGCAACTGTAATTTTACATACTGACCACTGTGCAAAAAAATTATTACCTTGGATTGATGGTTTATTAGATGCTTCTGAAAAACATTTTGCAGAAACAGGAAAACCATTATTCAGTTCTCATATGATCGATTTGTCTGAGGAGCCAATCGAAGAAAATATTGAGATCTGTAAAGAATATTTAGCTAGAATGAGCAAAATGGGTATGACATTAGAAATCGAACTTGGTATTACAGGTGGTGAAGAAGATGGTGTTGACAACTCTGATGTTGATAGCTCAAAATTATACACTCAACCAGAAGAAGTAGCTTATGCTTACGAAGAGCTTTCTAAAATAAGCCCTAAATTTACAATTGCAGCAGCTTTTGGTAACGTTCACGGTGTTTACAAACCAGGAAACGTAAAATTAACTCCAAAAATCTTAAAAAACTCTCAGGATTTCGTTCAAGACAAATTCAAAACTGGTGCTAACCCAGTAGATTTCGTCTTCCACGGAGGTTCAGGTTCTACAATTGAAGAAATTAGAGAAGCTATTGGATACGGAGTTATCAAAATGAACATTGATACAGATTTACAATTTGCATATACGGAAGGAATTCGTGATTATATGGTTAAAAACATTGACTATTTAAAAACTCAAATTGGTAACCCAGAAGGTGCTGATGTTCCTAACAAAAAATACTATGACCCAAGAAGATGGGTTCGTGAAAGCGAAGTGACATTCAACACAAGACTTGAGCAAGCTTTTGCAGATTTAAATAATGTGAATACACTATAATATAAAAGTTTAAAGTTTCAGGTTTAATGTTTCACAACTTTAAGCTTTAAACCTGAAACAAAAAAAACATTCAATATGGCTTGGTTTAAAAGACAGGAAAAAGGGATTACGACTGCGACTGAAGATAAAATGGACGTTCCGAAAGGATTGTGGTACAAATCTCCTACCGGAAAAATTATTGATGCTGACGAATTAGCGAGAAACTTATTTGTGAGTCCTGAAGATGATTTTCACGTTAGAATTGGAAGCGCAACCTATTTTGAAATCTTATTCGACAATAATGAATTTGTTGAATTAGACAAAAACATGACCTCTAAAGATCCTTTGCATTTTGTGGATACAAAAAAATATGCAGAACGATTGAAAGATGTAATGGAGAAAACTCACCTTAAAGACGCTGTGCGTACTGGAGTGGGTAAATCTAAAGGAAAAGAACTTGTAATTTGTGCTATGGATTTTGCCTTTATTGGTGGATCTATGGGAGCTGTTGTTGGAGAAAAAATTGCCAGAGGTATTGATCACGCGATCAAAAACAAATTGCCTTTTGTAATGATTTCTAAATCTGGTGGAGCTCGTATGATGGAAGCTGCTTATTCATTAATGCAATTAGCAAAAACATCTGTAAAATTGGCTCAACTAGCCGAAGCTAAATTACCTTATATCTCTCTTTGTACTGACCCAACTACTGGAGGAACAACTGCATCATACGCAATGTTAGGAGACATTAATATCTCTGAGCCGGGTGCTTTGATTGGTTTTGCTGGTCCTCGTGTTGTTCGTGATACTACAGGAAAAGATTTACCGGAAGGCTTCCAGACTGCTGAGTTTCTTTTAGAGCACGGTTTCTTAGACTTTATCACGCCTAGAAAAGAATTGAAAGACAAAATTAACTTGTATATCGATTTGATTCAAAATAATGACATTAGATAGTTCTCGAACTTCTTAACATATAAAATCCCATTCGCCTCGGCAAATGGGATTTTTTTATATCTTTATTTTAAATCTTAAATTATGACAAGACTTTTTATTGTTTTTATGATTTGTCTTTTTCTCTTCAATTGTAGCAAGAAAGAAGAAAAGATTGTTGAGAAAAATAAGTCTTACGTTATTTCATCTGAAAATCGGAAATTTTTGCAAAATTTAAAAAAAGGAAATATTCCTCTTCCTCCAAAAGGTTTCTATGGAGAAAGCCAATTAATAATTGACAAAAAAGGGAATTTATATTTTTATCAAAAAAGATACTTCCTTGAATTTTGTAGTTATGGTAGTGAAAAAGATACACTTCCACATTTTCTTGATCTACAACCGAAAGACATTGTCAAAATCCCCGAAACAAGCTTAGATGATTTTTTATCAGAAAACATTCTAAACAAAGAGAAAAACAGACGAATATTAATTGTTGCCTCTCAAAATGACACTATAAAAAATACTTCTTTTTTCAATTTTATAAATAAAAATAAACTGCAAGCTTATGCGATAAGAAGAACAACTCAAGAAGAAGATACTGTTTTAAAATACAAAACCAATAATAATGACTACTATTATTCTGACTCTATAAAATGGGACCGAACTAAAATTAAGTTCCCAAATAAGAACTAATATTGGATCATTAATATATCGTTTCTACGGAACTTTTTAACGTATCACCTTATCTCACAACGGAAAAATTCCGTTGCTACCAATATTTAATTCCTACCGAATATTTCTTGGCCTGTCATTTCTCAATTCTCTTTCGGCAATTTTAAAAGCAAGTTTCTCACGCCATATCGCATAACGCTCTCTAAAAACTATTTTTATGGTACTATCTACTGCGCCATGCATAAATAAACTCCAAACACTAGCCATTTTTCTAACTATAGACTGATCCCATGCACGAAGAGTAAGAGAGAAAGAGCCATCGATGTAACGCATCCAATGCCACATTCCGGTTGGCATGAATAATGTGTCACCATGTTCCAGAAAAACTTCATAACCTTCAACACCTTTTAAAGCTGGAAATTTTTCGAAATCAGGGTTGGCAACATCATAGTCTTCTAAGGCATAGGTAGTATTTGGAACGCAGTAAAGTCTTTTCTTCCACTTATTATCAAATAATATAATGTGTTTTCTTCCTCCAAAATGGGTATGAAAAAGATGCGGCAAATCGATATCATAATGCAAAAAGGTTATCGCACTCGATCCTCCAAAAAACATTGCCGGCATGCTTTCTATAAAACCGCCCATTAACTCTTTGGGAACTTTCACATCGTGAACCAATTCCGGCGCGTGTTTAAAAAGATTAAAGAAAAATATACGCAATTCTGTTGGCTCTCTTTTTATCAAATCCAGATAATCACCAAATTTCATAGTAGCAATTGAGGCATTAATTACTTTTCTTGGATCTGCTTTAGAATTATCAACAAGCTTTACCTCAATATCTCCTGCAATTTGCTTAAAATAATCTGTTGACCATTTTTCACGCGCAGGCCAATCTTTTGACAACCCTTTTATAATCAAAGGCTTTCTTTTATCTAAATAGTTCTTTTTAAAATCTTTTCTAGAAATAGACTCAACAACATCAACAGGTTTAAGTATAAAGCTCATTTAATCAGTAATTTAAATTGTCTATTACCAAATTTATCCAATTATTTCCAGCTTACAAAATTTACAGTAAAATATTACAATTGCATTGTTTTGCAATTGTAATAACTTCATCATTAACTACTATGTAGACAAAATTCCAGATCATAAAAAAAACCGAAGAAATATTCTTCGGTTTTTTGTTTTACGTTTCTTTAAAGACACAAAGTATTAACTCAATAAAAGAAACCTTTGAACCTTTGCTACTCTACAACTTTGAACCTATTTTAAAGACGCCATATCAATTACGAAACGATACTTTACATCACTTTTATTCATACGATCGTAAGCTTCATTAATGTACGACATATCGATAATTTCAACATCTGAAGTAATATTATGTTCAGCGCAGTAATCTAACATTTCCTGAGTTTCTTTAATTCCACCAATCAAACTTCCAATAATGCTTCTTCTTTTCATAATTAAAGTAAAAACAGGGATTTCAGCCGGTGCCGGAGGTGCTCCAACAACAATCATCGTTCCGTTAGTCGTTAATAAATTCAAATAAGCATTATGGTCGTGTTTTGCAGAAACAGTATTCAGTATAAAATCAAAACTATTGGCTAGAGATTCCATTGTTGCAGGATCTGAAGTTAAGGCAAATTTATGCGCTCCTAATTTTTTCGCATCAGCTTCTTTAGATGGAGAATGGCTCAACATTGTAACTTCGGCACCAAAAGAAACGGCAAATTTCACCGCCATATGCCCCAATCCCCCTAGACCTAAAACTCCAACTTTATGACCTTTACCTACTTTTAAATAACGCAATGGAGAATATGTTGTAATTCCTGCACATAATAACGGAGCAACTCCTTTTATATCTAATTTTTCAGAAACGTGAAGTGTATAACTTTCGTCAACAATAATACTTGTTGAATATCCGCCTCGGGTCGGAATATTAGTTCCTCTCTCTACACTGTTATAAGTACCTGTCATTCCTTCATCGCAAAACTGTTCCTCGCCTGACTTACAACTCGGGCAAACTCTACACGAATCGACAAAGCAACCAACTCCGGCTAATTCCCCCACTTTAAATTTAGAAACTTCACTCCCAACCTTTACAATTCGGCCAACAATTTCATGTCCTGGAACTAAAGGATAATCTACCGGACCCCAATCGCCTTTTGCTGTATGAATATCTGAATGGCAAACGCCACTGTATAAAATTTCTATCTGAACCTGATGAGCACCAACTTCTTTTCTTTCAAACGTATAGGGTTTTAACGGATTTACGGCATCATATGCCGCATAAGCTTTTACTGGTATCATATTATCATTTTTTTAATTAGGGTATTAAAATTACGACAAAATTCTACAAGAAACAGAAAGTTAAGGCTATTAAAATATAAATTTTAGAATTTGATTTTTACATCCCGGTTCTTATGGCTTCAACCGGATCTAATTTTGCAGCTGAAATTGCAGGCAAGATTCCTGAAATTAATCCAACAAAAATTGACAATCCGCCTCCAATAATTACATTCCAAATACTTAAGACAAATTCAAAATCTAATAAATTGGTCAATAGAATTGACAAAAGCCAAACGATAACTAAACCAATTATCCCGCCAATCAAACAAAGTATTATAGCTTCGAACAAAAATTGAAAGAGTATGAATCGATTTTTCGCTCCCAGAGATTTTTGAATACCAATTAAATTGGTACGTTCTTTTACAGAAACAAACATAATATTGGCCACTCCAAAACCTCCAACCAAGAAAGAGAAAAAGCTTATCCCAATTCCGCCGACTCTTAAACTTCCTAAAATACCATCAATAAAATCAGTAAAACCAGAAAGCACGTTAACAAAGAAATTATCCATTTCTCCGGCTTTCATTCCGCGCACTGCTCTTAATTTCTGGGCCACTTGTGCTTTATAAGCATCCATATCCACCCCTTTTTCAGGTTTTATTACAATTACTGGCGTCATTGCATCACTGTCACCATACATTTTACGCAAAAAATTAGCCGGTAAATAAACTGATGTATCATTACTATCTCCAAAAAATCCAGCACCTTGTTTTGCAATTACTCCAATTACCGTGAAGCGCTGACCGTACAATCGAATATTTTTCCCGATAGGATCACTTGTTCCAAAAAGTCCTTCGGCAATATCATATCCTAAAACAATTACGGCAGTTCCTGAATTTGATTCAGACTCATTATAAAATCTTCCTTTATCAAAACTTAATCCGTCAATATCGACCATTTCGTTTGACGAAGGAATAATATTTACATCACTTACCGTTTTTGAATCGTACTTTAAACTTTCATGGTTTACAAAAAGCTGATAGGCGACTTGCTCTGTATTATTAAGGGAATTTTTCAAAGCAATATATTCGTCATATTTTACATTTGGAAACTGTTCTCTTTTCCATTGCGGAATTTCTGACGGACCAAAACAAAACTTCATTAAATAAATTGTATTTTTATCTAAGCTACTCAAATCTTTTGAAATTTTTCTATCTAAAGAATCTACCGCTGCCAGAACAGCAATGATTGAAAAAATACCAATCGTAACACCCAACAACGACAACAACGTACGTAATTTATTATTTCGCAAAGCATTTATAGCAAAGCGAAAACTTTCTTTTAATAACCTTAGATAAACCAGCATGTATGTGTATTTTTCATTAAAGTAAAATTCAATAAATTAAAAACAAAAACCTAATAAAAGTTAACTAACTCATCAGTAGATTTTTTTAGCATAATGTTACAGTATTTTTCTTTAAAATAATATTTAAAAAAACTACTTTTGCAGTCTGAAAAATCATAACTACACAATGAGCACAACTAAAACAATACAATCAGCATTAATTTCAGTTTTTTCGAAGGATGGACTAGAGCCAATCGTTAGAAAATTACACGAACAAAATGTAACTCTTTATTCGACTGGAGGAACTGAAGACTTCATCAAAAACCTTGGAATCCCAGTAGTTCCTGTTGAAGACATTACTTCTTTCCCTGAGATTCTTGGAGGAAGAGTAAAAACTTTACACCCAAAAATTTTTGGAGGAATCTTGAACCGCCAGGACAATGAAAGTGATGTTCAACAAATGAAGGAGTTTGATATTCCTCAAATCGATTTGGTAATTGTTGATTTGTATCCGTTTGAAAAAACTGTTGCTTCAGGTGCCAGTGAACAAGATATCATCGAAAAAATTGACATTGGCGGAATTTCACTAATTCGCGCAGGTGCAAAAAACTTCAAAGACACTGTAATTGTTGCTTCAGTAAATGAGTATAGCTTACTTTTAGATTTAATTACAGAGCAAAACGGAGCTACAACTTTAGAAAACAGAAGATTGCTTGCAACAAAAGCATTTCACGTTTCATCTCACTATGATGGTGCTATTTTTAACTACTTCAATACTGACGAAACGATCTATAAAGAAAGTATCGACAATGGTCAGATTTTAAGATATGGAGAAAATCCCCACCAAAAAGGTTTCTTTTTTGGAGATTTTGATGCAATGTTCAAGAAAGTTCACGGAAAAGAATTATCTTACAATAATTTATTAGATGTTGATGCAGCAGTAAACTTAATAAATGAGTTTAAAACTGACGGACCGACGTTTGCAATTTTAAAACATAACAATGCTTGTGGTTTAGCTTCCAGAAAAACTATTAGCGAGGCTTATTTAGCAGCTTTAGCTTGCGATCCAACTTCAGCATTTGGTGGAGTTTTGATTGCAAATACAAAAATTGATTTGGCTACAGCTCAGGAAATCAACAAATTGTTTTGTGAAGTAGTGATTGCTCCAAGTTATGATGATGATGCAATTGCAGTTTTACAAGAAAAGAAAAACAGAATTATATTAATTCAAAATGAAGTAGAATTACCTTCACGACAAGTACGAACTTGTCTTAATGGTTTGTTAATTCAGGACAGAAATAATATTACAGATACTAAAGAGCATTTAAAAACCGTTACTACTACAGAACCTACTGCTTCTGAAATAGAAGATTTAATATTTGCTTCAAAAATTTGTAAAAACACAAAATCAAATACGATTGTTTTTGCAAAAAACGGAACATTAATTTCGTCAGGAACAGGTCAGACTTCAAGAGTAGATGCATTAGTACAAGCAGTTGACAAAGCAAAAGCTTTTGGATTTGATTTAACCGGCGCTTCAATGGCAAGCGATGCATTTTTTCCGTTTCCGGATTGTGTAGAATTAGCCAAAAAAGCAGGAATAACTGCTGTAATTCAGCCAGGAGGCTCAATAAAAGACGAATTAAGCATAAATTATTGCAATGAAAATAATCTTGCAATGGTATTTACTGGAACTCGTCATTTTAAACATTAATTTGTTTAACTTTGTTCAAAATAATTTATAACATTTTAAACCCCTAAAAAACTTATGGGATTTTTTGATTTCATGACCGAGGATATTGCGATAGACCTTGGTACCGCAAACACTTTAATCATACATAATGATAAAGTTGTTATTGATAGTCCGTCGATCGTTGCACGTGATAGAATATCAGGCAAAATCATTGCTGTTGGTAAGGAAGCCAATATGATGCAAGGTAAAACGCATGAAAACATCAAGACCATAAGGCCTTTGAAGGATGGTGTAATTGCCGATTTTGATGCTTCAGAAAAAATGATCAACATGTTCATTAAAAGTATTCCTGCATTGAAAAAAAGAATGTTCACTCCTGCTTTGCGCATGGTAGTTTGTATTCCGTCTGGTATTACTGAGGTTGAAATGAGAGCTGTAAAAGAATCATGCGAAAGAGTAAACGGCAAAGAAGTTTACTTAATTCATGAGCCTATGGCAGCAGCGATTGGTATTGGTATTGACATTATGCAACCAAAAGGAAACATGATTGTTGATATTGGAGGTGGTACAACCGAAATTGCTGTTATTGCATTAGGTGGTATTGTATGTGACAAATCTGTAAAAATTGCAGGTGACGTTTTTACAAATGATATCGTTTATTATATGCGTACACAACACAACCTTTTTGTTGGAGAAAGTACTGCTGAAAAAATAAAAATTCAAATTGGTGCCGCGATCGAAGATTTAGAGAGCCCACCAGAAGATATGTCTGTTCAAGGTAGAGATTTACTTACGGGTAAACCAAAACAAGTTGATGTTTCTTACCGTGAAATTGCTAAAGCATTGGACAAATCTATTCAACGAATTGAAGATGCTGTAATGGAAACGTTATCTCAAACTCCTCCAGAGTTAGCAGCAGATATCTATAATACTGGTATCTATTTAGCGGGTGGTGGATCTATGCTTAGAGGTCTTGACAAACGTATTTCACAAAAAACAGATTTACCTGTTTATATTGCTGAAGATCCTTTAAGAGCTGTTGTTCGTGGAACTGGAATGGCACTTAAAAACATTTCAAAATTTAAAAGTATCTTAATTAAATAAGATTCGTAATAACAATCAATATACTTTTATAAGAGTCAAATTAATAAAATTTGACTCTTATAAAACTTGAAACATTAAGCATATCCTGAAACAAAATAACCGAACAAGAAATGCAGCAAATTTTTAATTTTCTTATAAGAAACAGTAATCGATTGCTGTTTTTGCTGCTTTTAGGTATTTCGTTGGCGCTCACAATTCAATCACATTCATATCATAGAAGCAAAGTAATCAGTTCTGCTAATTTTTTAAGCGGAGGTGTTTATGAAAGAATTAATCGTATTGATGAATATTTGAATTTAAGAACCCAAAATGACGAACTTGTACTTGAAAACGCAAGATTAAAAAGTCTATTATTCAATAAAGAAGACACTACAAAACTACCTTTGCCTGACAGTATTAAAGGAGTAAAACCTGCAGATATTATTGTTTCAAAAGTAATTCACAATTCATACAATACGCACGAAAACTACCTTACCTTAAATTCGGGAGCAAATGATGGTATTAAACCAGACATGGGCGTTATAAACAGTTTAGGAATTGTTGGTGTTATCGACAATACTTCTCCAAGATATTCAACAGTTATTAGTATCTTGAATATGAAGTCACAGATTAATGCTAAATTGAAAAAATCAAATCACTTTGGCTCACTCACCTGGAACGGAAAAAGCACAGGTTTTGTTCAATTGGAAGATGTGCCTCGTTTAGCTTCGATAAGAAAAGGTGATACCGTTGTTACTGGAGGACAGTCTGTAATTTTCCCAGAAGGAATAAATATTGGTACGGTTGATAAAATACAAACAAAAGAAAACACCAGCTATTACTTCATAAACGTTAAACTATTTAACGATATGACGAACTTAGGCCACGTTTATATTATCAAAAGTAAGGACAGAGAAGAACTTATTAATTTAGAAAAAAAAGGAAAAGATGAATAGCGCTTTGTTAGTCAATATTTTTCGTTTTATTATGTTACTAGCAATTCAGATTGTTATTTTCAATAATATGAATTTTTTAGGGTATATAAGTCCCTTCCCATACCTGCTATACATCATTTTGTATCCGGTAAACAGCAATAGAACAGGTTTAATTGTCTCTAGTTTTTTACTTGGTTTAATAATGGATATGTTTTGCAATTCCGGAGGTATTCACGCTACAGCTTGTGTCATACTAGCCTATTACAGGCCTTACATCTTTAAGTTCTCTTTCGGATTAAGCTATGAATATCAAACCATTAGATTAAACGAATCATTAACACCTGAGCGATTTTCATTTATTCTAGTATCTGTTTTAATCCATCACATTGTACTTTTTACACTGGAAGCTTTTCAGTTTAAGTTTATTCTGGACATTTTACTGCGAACACTATTCAGCACAATATTTACAATAATTACCTCAATCATTATAATTTATCTTATTAAGCCCAATAAAAGATGAGAAAAGTTCTGCTGCCCTCTTTAATTATTATTGCAGCATCTTTGCTAGTGATGAGGATATTTTATCTTCAAATTATTGATGATTCATTCAAATTAAAATCAGAAAGTAACGCGATAAAAAAAGTATATGACTATCCTGAAAGAGGCTATATTTATGATAGAAATGGAAAATTATTAGTTGCTAATCAGGCATCTTACGATATTATGGTCATCCCAAGAGACATTAAAGAAGATCTTAATGTCACTGAACTTTGTACTTTATTAAATATTACAAAAGAAGATTACGAAAAAAAAATTGCAAAAGCCAAGGTTTATAGCCCCAGGCTACCTTCCGTATTTCTACCTCAGTTAAACAAAAGTGAATTTGCTGCTTTTCAGGAAAAAATAAGAAAATTTGAAGGCTTTTATTTTCAAAAAAGATCGCTTCGTGATTATGAAGTAGACTATGGCGCAAATATTTTTGGATTCATTACTCAGGTAAACGAAAAATTAATTGCTAAGAACCCTTACTACAATAGTGGCGATTTAATTGGAAAACAAGGAGTTGAAGAAAGTTACGAAGAAGTTTTACGCGGAATAAAAGGGGTGAAATACATTCAAAAAGACAAATACAATAGAGAAATTGGCTCATATAAAGAAGGTAAATATGATACTATTGCCGTTGCCGGAGAAGATATTAATTTAACAATCGACGCCGAACTTCAAAAATACGGCGAGGAATTAATGATTAATAAAAGAGGTGGAATTGTAGCTATCGAACCAAAATCTGGCGAGATTTTAGCTCTAGTTACTGCACCATCTTACGACCCCGGTATTTTAGTTGGAAGACAAAGATCCAAAAATTATACACTTTTATATCACGATTCTATAGCAAAACCACTGTACGACAGAGGCCTTTTAGCTGAATATCCTCCTGGTTCTCCTTTTAAAATCTTAACTGGTTTAGTAGCACTTCAGGAAGGCGTGATTAATGAACAAACCACCTTTATGTGTCACCATGGATTTAGCTATGGTAGAGGTCGTTTTATGAAATGCCATGGTTTTGGTCCACACCAATTACACAACGGAATTTATAATTCTTGTAACACCTATTTTGCACAGGCCTACATGTTGACTATTAACAAATATGCAAATCCTGGTAAAGCCGTTGATGTGTGGAGTGACCACGTAAAAAGCTTTGGATTAGGCCAGTTTATGGGCTATGATTTACCTACTGGAAAGAAAGGAAACATTCCAACCTCTAAAACCTATAAAAAAATCTATCCTAACGGAGGCTGGCGAAGCACAACAATTGTGTCGAACTCAATTGGTCAGGGAGAGGTTTTAATGACTCCAATTCAGCTAGCGAATATGATGGCAACAGTAGCCAATCAAGGTTATTATTATACTCCTCACATCATTAAAAAGATTGAAGGTAAAAAAATAGATCCTAAATTTACGACTAAACACGAGACTACAATTGACAAGAAGTATTTCCCTCCTGTTATAAGCGGTTTGTTTGACGTTTATAATTTAGGAACAGCAAGTAGACTTAGAGTCGAAGGAATTGATATTTGTGGAAAAACAGGAACTGCAGAAAACTATGCTAAAATTGGAGGAAAAAGAGTAAAACTTGAAGATCACTCTATATTTGTGGCTTTTGCCCCAAAGGACAACCCGAAAATTGCTATAGCAATTATGATCGAGAATGGTGGTTTTGGAGCTTCAATTGCAGGTCCAATCGCAAGTTTGATGATCGAAAAATATTTAAAGAAGAAAATTACCCGAAATGATTTAGAAATTCGGGTTTTAAATAAGAGCCTGGCAGGTCAATACGCAAAATTAGGAGGAATGAATGAAGCGAGTGCGATTGAATCTACTCCAAAAGATTCACTTATGAAAGCCAAAATGATCAAACCACAAGTAGAAATTAAAAAGACACCTTTAGACACCACTAAAGACAACTAATAAAGATTATTTCAAATGAAAAATCAAAGTGTACAAAATAACATTGACTGGATAAGCGTTTTTATCTACATTTCGTTAGTGGTATTAGGGTGGCTAAATATCTATTCCTCATCACTACTATCAACTGAAGGGACTTATCAAAAACAACTAATTTTTATTGGCTGTACAATTCCATTGATTTTTGTCGTACTTTTTGTTGACGGAAAGTTTTACGAAAAATACGCAAGTATTATTTTTGGAGTCTCACTATTATCGCTTTTGGGTTTATTTGTTTTTGGAAAAACTATAGCAGGTCAAAGATGTTGGTATGCGATAGGAAGTTTTACTTTACAACCTTCTGAGTTTGCAAAAGCTGCTACATCATTGGCATTAGCAAAATATCTAAGTGATACACAAATCAATCTAAAAGATGTAAATAGACAAGTACAAGCATTAGCAATTGTGTTTTTACCTGTATTATTGATTTTACCTCAACCCGATCCGGGAAGCGCCTTAATTTACAGTATTTTTATAGTTGTTTTATATCGCGAAGGACTTCCTTCTTGGTATGTTTGGACTGGTTTTATTACTATTTTACTTTTTGTCCTAACACTTGTTTTAGAACCCTATGCCGTTATTTTAATAGCGCTCGGAGTTTTAATCATTTTACATTTTAAAGGAAGAGTCGTTGATCGAAACATAATACTAAGTGCAATATTACTAGCTATTATTTCAGCTTTTGTCTTATCAGTCGATTATGTGTTTGATCACATTTTCAAGCAACACCACCGTGACCGTTTCAATATTTTGTTAGGAAAGAGTGTAGACATGAAAGGTATTGGATACAATACAAACCAATCAGAAATCGCAATTGGATCTGGAGGATGGATAGGAAAAGGTTTCTTAGAAGGAACTCAAACGAAAGGCGGATTCGTACCAGAACAACATACAGATTACATTTTTACAACTGTTGGTGAAGAATGGGGTTTTGTTGGATCATTAGTGGTAATTGCTCTTTTTGCCGGACTTTTTCTAAGAGTTATTTATCTGGCCGAAAGACAAAAAACAAAATTCAGTAGAGTTTACGGTTATTGTGTTGCGGGTATTTTATTTACTCACTTCTTCGTAAACATTGCCATGGTTATTGGTATTTTCCCAACAATTGGAGTTCCGTTACCATTCTTTTCATATGGAGGTTCCGGACTTTGGGGATTCACTATTTTGTTGTTTATTTTCTTAAAAATGGATGCCAACAAAGTAAATGAGTGGTAGTTTTTCGAGGTAAATTTATCCAATAAGAAAATCTAATTCCCAAACAAAGATTATCATGTAGAGATCTTAATAAACTAAAATAAGGTCTTTCTAAGCGTCTCAATAGATCCAACAACATTACTCGATAAATAGCCTTTAACGGTAATTAAAACAAATCATACACATTCATATATAAAAAAAGTCCGAAGTTTAAAACTTCGGACTTTTTTGTATTATATACTATATTAATTATATTTTTTCGCTTGGTCTCTTTTTCAATAGTTTTACCAAAACCGGGAATGTAGATATGATAACAATTATAATAATGATATATTCAATATGATGCTTTAAATCTATTCCTTGCTTCAAGAACACTCCATATAAATAATGCCCTGCGAAGATTAATATAAAAGACCATAAAAATGAACTTAAAACATTATAGAACATGAATTTCTTTTTATCCATAGAAACTATACCTGCAATAATTGGCGCAAAGGTTCTGAATATTGGAAGAAAACGTGCGTAAATTATAGCTTTCCCACCATACTTTTCAAAGAAATCTTTAGATTGCAACAAGTACTTTTTCTTAAACCAAAAAGAATCTTCTTTCTTAAATAAATAATATCCGCTTTTGTGCCCAAACCAATATCCGGTCATATTACCTAAAACTCCCATTATTGCAACCAGAGTAGAAAGTATAAATACGTTTAAAAAATCAGAAGGAATATCAACAACGTTCAACATTAAATCACGACTATAGATACCTGCTAAAAAAAGCAAGCTATCGCCCGGTAGAAAAAAGCCTGCAAAAAGACCTGTTTCTGCAAAAACGATAAACAAAACAATAAATAAACCAATTTGAAAACCGCCAATACTTAGTGTAATATAAAATTCAGGGTTAATTAATTGAGTCCAATCAAAATTATTCATAAATGCGTTTGGTTATATTTATAAGTTGGTGAAATTAACAATAATTTGTTTCAACCACAATAAAATGCCATATTTTAAAGATAAATTAACTATTAAGAACCCAAGTTTAGACTTGGGTTCTTATATTTTTTTTATTCTCTTACGTACTTGCAACAAGAATGTAAATTATCATAATCTGTTTGCGTAGCTTTTGCCTCTTTTGTATCATGCCCTACTTTTGCAATCGCATTATTTAAATCTGTAGTTGAAGCTTTTTCTTCATTTAAAATTACAGTCAACTGATGAGAGCTAATATCCCAACTTGCAGTTTTAACACCCGGAACACCAAAAGCAGCTTTTTCAATACGCTTTTTACATTGCTCACAATTGCCATTTACTTCAGTGGTATATTTTAAATTTTTATTTTTTTTAGTTTGAGCTTGTGCTGAAAATCCTAAAAAAGTCACTAGAGCAATTAAAACTATTTTGTTCATTTTGTTTAATATTAAAGTTTATAAATTTATTATTTTATTTTAAATCGTAATCCTGCGTAATACATTTGCCCAAAAATTGGAGCATATGCAACAGAAGCATCAAAGTTAGGGCCAAATGGATCTGCAGCTCCCAAAATCGCTTTTTCTTGTTTGTAATTCCCAATATTTTCTCCTCCCACATACACTTCTAAAACAGAAGAAAAAACTCTTGTTACCTGAATATTCATAACAGCATAAGAAGGCGAAAAATCAGGAAACTGATCTGCAGCAGGGTTTGATGCAGTATAAGGCAATTGCTGTTTTCCAGACCAGTTAAAGGTATAATCGAATTTCCATTGTTTATCGTCATTTAAAGCTGTTTCATATTCTAAATTCCCTAAAAAACGGTGTTTTGCCTGCAGAGGACGCTGAAATGTTCCTCTTAAATAATCTGTCTGAATATCGTAATACTTATAAGCTGTTCTTAAATTTAGATTATGAATCAACTCATAATTAAACTCGGCCTGAAAACTATTTGCAAATGAACTTCCTTTTAAATCATAGAATAACACCTCTTGAGGACTTTGCATCAAATCGACAACTGCTTGATTTTTAAAATCGGTGCGATAGAAATCAAACCCAATTTCTGCATTTTTGTTAAGAAGATGGAATTTTTGAGAAAAACTCACGCCATAATTCCAAGCAATTTCAGGATTCAAACCATAAATTTTTCCACTATTGTCCAGAATCGAAAAAGTTCTGGAACTCGCAAAAAGCTGTTGATTTTCTGCAAAAATATTAGCCGAACGTTTTCCTCTTCCGGCAGAAAACCGAATAACTCCATTTTTCCATGGATTGTATCTCATATGTAGACGAGGCGTTACAAAAAAGCCTAATCTATTATGATTATCAACTCGTCCACCTAAGATCAAACTAAAGTTACCTGTATTGTCGTAAGTGTACTCAAAAAATGCACCAACGGAATTATCAATTCTACTATAATCGTTTACATTCACAAATTCCTGATATTGATCGTATGTAAAATTCAGACCAGTAGTGAATTTATGTTTTGTGTTATTAATAATAGAATTGAACATTAAGTTGGAATAAAAACTATTCTGTCTAATGTCATAAATATTTAAACCAAAATAAGAGTTTTGATTATGACTGTTAAAAGCATTTTGAAAACCAATACTTTGATACGGCATATCTTTAAATACATAACCAATCTTTGTCGAAACATCAAAACGTTCTGTATTTATCTCTGATCCCCAATGATTTTTGGTTCCGCGATCTGTATCTTTATCAAAATCAACTTCTCCTGTTTGTTTTTTATCATTCATATATCTGAAATTGATAAAACTCACCAGGCCACTTTCTGGATTATAATATTGATATCGATTCAATACATTGATTTGTTTTCCTAACGGATTATCTAAAAATCCGTCATCATTCATATCGTTTTTTGCCACACGGGCATTTCCGTGTACAAACAAACTCGTTGCCCATTTATCAGAAAGTTTTTTATTAAAATGAGTATTCACTTCAAAACGAGCATCAGTAGAACCATACACATTTAAAAAAAACGGAATGTCACTTAAAGGTTTTAAAAGCTCTGTATTTATCTGTCCTGAAATACTCTCGTAACCATTGATAACACTCCCTGCTCCTTTTGTGATTTGAACACTTTCTATCCATGTCCCGGGAGTAAATGACAATCCATAAGCTTGTGAAGCTCCTCGAACTGAAGGAATATTCTCTTCGGCAATTAACAAATACGGACTTGTTAGCCCGAGCATTTTAATTTGTTTCGTTCCTGTTAAAGCATCAGAAAAATTCACGTCGATTGAAGGATTTGTCTCGAAACTTTCAGCCAGATTGCAACAAGCTGCCTTAAGCAGTTCTTTGCTAGTAATAACAGTTGTATTACCGGTAAGTGTATAGGATTTTTTAATTCCCTTTTGCTTCTTTGTAATTTTCACTTCCTTCAGATCTTCTTGTGAAAACGCTGAAACAGAAAGTAAAAACATAACAAAAAGCATTATATTTTTTTGCATAAAAAATTATTTTAATGTTGAATTAGATTTACTTTTTTTTGGAAACTTCTAAAATAAAAAGTACCCAACAAAGCATTACACAAACTATGTTATAGTTTGATTCTAAACATTAAAATCAGGAATAAAAAATATATTGGTGATATAGTTTAAATAAAGGCGGAGCATTCGCATCAGAATAATACGAAATGATCTGATTGCTTTTAAAATTTGGAATCGACAAAAAAGCAATTGGTTGATATTCCTCAATTACTAGAGGAAAAGCTAATTGAAAAAAGAAAATCTTAAAAGTCGCATTATCAGATTTTTTCTCAAAATGAACTACTTTGTCTTTACAACAAGATGATTTTTTTTCAGATGAACCACAGCACTTTTTCTCAGGAGAGGCTGAAGTTGCTGTTTTTAATGAAACCGAAGCTATTTCACCTCCACAATAATGCACATCAAAAGCAAACCCAATGTTGGAAACCAACAATAGGAACGCTAAAAATAATCCTGTGCATTTCTTTAATTTCATATTGCAAAATTATCCAAAAGACTTTAAAAAACTGTACTAAAAAATTATTTTTTCAAATTTAGTTGCTGATAGTAAAATGCCGGAATAAATAATATTACAAATATGGGCTGGATAATAAATCGTCTAACATAAAAAAGAAGCCAGTTCCACTGAGGAAAGAACTCAATAATTACAAAAAATAATACCAACAAGATTATTATAAAGAATCCGTATAAAAATGCACTAAACCTGAGTATATCCTTATCCTGAAACAAAGCATAAATCAATAGTAGTGATAAAGAACTGTTTAATAAATATCGAACCAAAAGTCCACAAAAAAGCTTAACATAATCTACTTCTGGAAACGGCAAATTCTTAAAATCGAATTTGAAGTAATTTAAAAAAGGATCGTAAAACAATTGACTTTCAAAATTCCTGATAATAGCAAAGCACAATACGATTAAAATTGTTATTACCACTTTCAATTTATGCTGAAGGATTTTATTTAGCATATTTCGAAAATTTGTTTACCCAAAAAATCCACAAAAGAAAAACCAATCCATAAATAATCAAAGGAAACAAAGTACCATGCAAAAAGTGTTTGTACTCAGGAAAATTGAACAATAAAACAATTAACAAAGCGATACGAACAACATTCAATATATAAATTAACAGCACTCCCGATAAGATAAAAGACAATGTGGTTTTAAATTTTCCAGAAAAGGCAAGTACAAAGGAGACAAACAAAACAATTACACTAACGGCATTACATCCTTCAACAATTCGGACGTAATATTTACCATTATACCAGACCTCTAACCACGAATCAACTCTGTTTTTATGAACCTTAATATCACAATTAAACATCTGCATTAATTGTTCTACATTCTTTCCAACGGTAACTGTTATTCCGTCAACATCATTGGGGCCAAAACTGTTGAGATAAAATTTATAAAGCAAGGTAAGTCCAATATAAGCCGCAAAAAAAGTGCAAATAAAAATCAAGAATGGCTTAAATTGGGTTAAGTAGTTTTTCAACGGAATTTTTTTTCAAATTTATGTATTTTTTGAGTTTAGCTTTAAATACTTTTGTATAAAATTTCTACATCATGACATTTCAAGAATTACAACCAAAAATAAGCACTATTGTTGCTGATACAAAATTAGTTAGAGACGAAAAATTATTAGCAATTTGTCAATTACTAAACGAAAATATAGAATACTACAACTGGGTAGGTTTTTATTTTGCCAATCACGAGAACAAGACCTTGCATTTGGGCCCATATGTTGGTGCCGAAACTGATCATACCGTTATTCCTTTTGGAAAAGGTATTTGTGGTCAGGTTGCAGAAAGTAATGCTAATTTTGTAGTGCCAGATGTCGCTGCGCAAGACAATTATATCGCATGTAGTTTTACTGTAAAATCTGAAATCGTAGTTCCATTATTTGTAAATGGACAAAATATTGGTCAAATTGACATTGACAGCCATGTGATTGATCCTTTTACAGAAGCAGATGAAAGATTTTTAGAATTTGTAAATCAAGAGGTTGCAAAATTGTACTAAAAATAATACATTCGCGTAACTTTATTTTTATCTATTTTATGAAACTAATTTTACGCGTTTTCTTTTTCTTCTTCATTTCAGCAAAACTGTTTTCTCAAACTCCAGTAGCAGTAAGCAAAGTAGTTTACTTAGATTCTATGTGGGCAGAAACTACTGAGGAAAAACATCAATACACAAGGTTGATTCTAGAATACTACTCAGAAAAAAAGACTTATATATTTAAAGATTTTTACAAATCTAAGGCTTTAAAAACGATTAGTTCTACATCAGATAAAGACATTATACGCAAAGAAGGACAAACTATTTCCTATTATGAAAGCGGAAATAAAGAATCATCTGTTTTTTATTCGAATGGAAAAAAAATTGGAAAAGAATACAACTGGTACGATAATGGAAATTTAAAATCCGAAATTGAATATTTCGAAAGCAAAGACAAAAAAGAAATTTTTAAGATCAACAATTATTGGAATCTTCAAAAAGAACGAATGGTAGCCGACGGAAATGGAGACTACCAAGATATAGACGAAGACGGTTATGAAGAAGGTGGCGCAGTAAAAAATGGAGTTCCTGATGGCACTTGGAAAGGAAAAAGTATAAAACAGAAGTATACTTTTGTTGAAAATTATAAAAACGGTAAATTAACCTCCGGAATATCTACAGATTCTTTTAATATAGAACATCCTTACGATATCGTATTTCAAGCTCCAGCTCCAAAAAAAGGCATGAATTCTTTTTATAAATTTATTGGGCTAAACTTTCACATCCCTCAAGAAGCCAGAAACAAAGTCACCGGAAAGATATACCTGTCTTTTATAATCGATAAGAATGGCAAATTGGTCGAACCAACTATTCTAAAAGGAATTGGTCATGGATTAGATGAAAGCGCTATTAATGTAATTACATTTGCTAAAAACTGGAATCCAGGAATAAAAAGAGGAATACCTATACGGGTAAATTATACGTTACCTATTACAATTGCAAAAAATAACCCATAAAATTCGTTTTTGTAAAAAAAAGAACTAATTTTGCACCGTCTTACAAAAGATGTACGACTACATAAAAATCATTAA
This sequence comes from Flavobacterium sp. FlaQc-57, assembly GCF_044007395.1. Classification (NCBI taxonomy): domain Bacteria; kingdom Pseudomonadati; phylum Bacteroidota; class Flavobacteriia; order Flavobacteriales; family Flavobacteriaceae; genus Flavobacterium; species Flavobacterium sp. FlaQc-57. The sequence goes on along the minus strand of NZ_JBIPDA010000002.1, from coordinate 978,733 downwards.
ATAATATTGGAATGTATTTAACTAAAGAGAAAAAAGAAGAGATTTTCGCACAACACGGTGAAGCAACAAACACTGGAAAAGCTGAAGCTCAAATCGCATTGTTTACTTACAGAATTAGTCACTTAACTGAGCACTTGAAAAAAAATCGTCATGATTATAATACTGAGCGTTCATTAGTACTATTAGTAGGTAAAAGAAGATCGTTGCTTGATTACTTGAAAAAGAAAGAGATCAACAGATATCGTGAGATTATCAAAGTATTGAATATCAGAAAATAATCAATATAGAAAAGAGGTGCGAGAGTGCCTCTTTTTGTTTTTACATTACAAGCATTTTATAAGAAAAAAAGTTTGGTTTTTCATTGGGTTTTAGATTAACAACAACTACACACACAACAACTACAACACAACTAAAACCCATTGTATAACCAATAAGGAAAAATTATGATTCCACAATTATTTGTAGAAAAGATCGATTTAGGTGATGGCAGAAGCATCACAATCGAGACAGGACGCTTAGCTAAACAAGCTGATGGTTCTGTAGTAGTAAGAATGGGCGACACGATGATACTTGCGACAGCAGTTTCAGCTCGTAGTGCTAACCCAAATGTTGATTTTTTACCATTAACGGTAGATTATCGCGAAAAATTTGCAGCAGCTGGTCGTTTTCCAGGTGGTTTCTTCAAGAGAGAAGCTCGCCCAAGCGACAGTGAAGTATTAACAATGAGATTAGTAGACCGTGTTTTACGTCCGCTTTTCCCAGACGATTACCATGCTGAAACTCAAGTTATGATTCAATTAATGTCTCATGACGAAGAAGTTATGCCTGATGCATTAGCTGGTTTAGCTGCATCTGCTGCATTAGCAGTTTCAGACATTCCTTTTTACAATTTAATTTCTGAAGTACGTGTTGCACGTATTGACGGAAAATTTGTAATCAACCCAAGTAGAGAAGATTTAGACAAATCTGACATCGACATGATGATAGGAGCTTCTATGGATTCTGTTGCAATGGTTGAAGGAGAGATGAAAGAAATTTCAGAAGCTGAAATGGTTGAAGCAATTAAATTTGCTCACGAAGCCATCAAAGTTCAAATTCAGGCACAACTACGTTTGCAAGCTGCTTTTGGTAAAAAAGAAATTCGTACTTATGAAGGTGAGAAAGAAAACGAAGAAATTTACAAAAAAGTAAAAGCTGCTGCATACGATAAAATATATGCTATTGCAAAAGTTGGTTCGGCTAAACACGAAAGAACTGCTGCATTTGCTGAAGTAAAAGAAGAAGTAAAAGCTTTATTTACTGAAGAAGAATTAGCTGCTGACGGAGATTTAGTTTCTAAATATTTCTACAAAACAAACAAAGAAGCTGTTCGTAATGTAGTATTAGAATTAGGCGTTCGTTTAGACGGTAGAAAAACTACAGACATCAGACCAATCTGGTGCGAAACTGATTATTTACCAAGAGTTCACGGTTCGTCTTTATTTACTCGTGGAGAAACTCAAGCTTTGGCTACAGTAACTTTAGGAACGTCTAGAGAAGCTAACCAAATCGATTCTCCATCTGAACAAGGTGAAGAGAAATTCTACTTACACTATAACTTCCCTCCTTTCTCAACTGGAGAAGCTAAACCTCTAAGAGGAACTTCAAGAAGAGAAGTTGGTCACGGTAACTTAGCTCAAAGAGCTTTAAAAAACATGATTCCTGCTGATTGTCCTTACACAATTCGTATTGTTTCTGAAGTTTTAGAATCTAACGGTTCTTCTTCTATGGCAACAGTTTGTGCCGGAACAATGGCTTTGATGGATGCTGGAGTTCAAATGGTAAAACCAGTTTCTGGAATTGCTATGGGATTAATTACTGACGGTGAAAAATTTGCTGTATTGTCTGATATTTTAGGTGATGAAGATCACTTAGGAGATATGGACTTTAAAGTAACCGGAACTGCTGACGGTATTACAGCTTGTCAAATGGACATTAAAATTGATGGTCTACGTTATGATATCATGGAACAAGCTTTAGGGCAAGCACGTGAAGGACGTTTACACATTTTAGGAAAATTAACTGAGACTATTGCTGCGCCAAGAGCTGACGTAAAAGCACACGCACCAAAAATCATTACCAGAACTATTCCTGGAAACTTTATTGGAGCATTAATTGGACCTGGTGGAAAAGTAATTCAAGAATTACAAAAAGCTACTGGAACAACTATTGTAATCAACGAAGTTGATGAGCAAGGTGTTATCGAAATCTTAGGTACAGATCCTGCAGGAATTGAAGCTGTTTTAGCTAAAATTCAATCTATTACTTTCAAACCTCAAATGGGCGAAGCTTATGAAGTTAAAGTAATTAAAATGCTTGATTTTGGAGCTGTAGTAGAATATACTGCTGCACCAGGAAATGAAGTTTTACTTCACGTATCTGAGCTAGCATGGGAACGTACTGAAAACGTTACTGATGTAGTAAACATGGGAGATGTTTTTCAGGTTAAATACTTAGGACTTGATCCTAAAACCAGAAAAGAAAAAGTGTCAAGAAAAGCACTTCTTCCAAGACCTCCACGTGAGGAGAAAAAAGAGTAATCAGATCTTAGTTTACTAAAGGTTTATTCATAGAAAACCCCAATTCATTTAGTTGAATTGGGGTTTTTCGTTTTTCGATTATTGTCGGCAAACTATTTCAAACATCAAACTCTGCATACCAATATTCATTTCAATTTAATTATTAAACAAGTCGTAAGACAACAATTGATAACGACAGTGTAATTCTTTGCTTTTATAATAAATCCTAAAACTACACTATTTCAAAGCATCGACAAAGCAAATAACAATACCTACCCAAAATCCAAATACGACCCTGAACTATTCAGCAAAAGACATTCTACTATTTTATTACTAAAAATGATCATTGTTGTAAAAATGCGTGTCCATTTTTTAAGCAAAAACTTACCAATTCAAAACCTTTGGAATAACCGGTCATCAAAGAAGAAAACCTGTTTTCCAATTGCAAAATTCACTAAATAGATTACTATTTGGAAAAAATAAACACTCAGATTGATTTGTTTTTAACTTATTAATTTAATTCGTAAGAAACAATTTTACCAGCAAAAATGGGACTTCGAGAGTATTCTCGTTAATTAAACATGCATTTAAATAGTTTATTTGCATTTTTATAACATTTTTATGACATTTTTAAGTTTTTTTCCTATTTTTGATAACCAAAAACAAACAAAACCAATAATTCATTGAAAAAAAACTACTCCTATATTTTATTTGGATTATTATTTTCCATCCAAATCTCTTATTGTCAGAACAATAACGAAATTCAAGTCTATAATTGGTTTGACAAAAACCTTGGAATAGAATCTTTAGAACTTATTAATGGAATAGGTCATTCCAACTATGACAAGACAGAAAAAGATCAAAATCGATATTACAAAACTGACAAATTCAGCAAAGGAAGTGTCAATTTAAACAATCAAGATTACTATAATCTAGAACTAAAGTACGACATCTACTTTGATGAATTAGTTCTGAGACCATTTACAGAAACCGCTTATTTACAGGTCAACCTTCTTAAAGAGAAAATTGTTTCTTTTAAAATTGAAGATCAAAAATTTGCGAATCTAAAACAAATTCCTAAAAATTTTAAAGGCGGCTACTACGAAGAAATCATACTTGGAAACAACTCTGCTCTTTATATAAAATATTACAAGGAGAAAAAAGAAATTGTTAAAGATAATTTCTTCCTACTAGAATACAACCAAATGTATGATTTTGTATTATTTAAGGATAACAAGTTTACTTTAATAAACGATAAAAATGAAATTATAAAATCATATCCCGATCAAAAAAGAAAAATAAATGATTTCTACTCTATGGATAAAAAATTAAGAAAGGATGACCCTGCATTTTTTATGAAAAAGCTAATGAAATACATCAACAATTTTAATTTATAGAGATCCTTACATGAGAATTACTACTATTATTTTACTGTTTTTTGGTTTAAATCAGTTCCTGTACGCGCAAGAACAAAACGCTGCTATAAATATTAAATTTAGCAACATTAATCAAATAGAAGTCTTAAAAAAAATTGAATCTTCAACAAATTATAAATTCTACTTTCAAGAAGAATGGTTTGATAATACACTATTAATTTCTGGTGATTATTCAAACAAAACTATCAACGAGGTATTATCAAAAGTTTTAGACAAAACCGATCTTAACTTTTTCTTTGATAAAAATAGAATCATCTTGACCAAAAACAGTATTATTTACAGCAAATATCCTGTCAAAAATGCAGCAGATTCTAAAAACAATAAATCTCCAATCTTCTTTCAACAATACGACTCGATTAAACCCGGTGCGACTGTTGCTCCAATTGCTTTAATTGGTAAAGAAGAACAAGAGGAAGATTCTAAAATCGATTTTTATACTATTTCTGGTCATATTACAGACATGAAAGACGGAAAACCGTTGGCAGATGTAACTGTTAAAGCAAAAAACACAACAAGCAGTACAATAACCGATGCAGCTGGTTTTTATACTTTAAAACTTCCTACAGGAATAAGTACCATTGAAGTTGAATCGTTAATCTATAGAAATACTTCTAGAAAAATAATGATTTACAGCAACGGAACTTTAGATTTTTCTGTAGCCGAAAAAATAAATCAGTTAGATGAAGTTGTTGTTAAAGGAAAAACAAGCCAAAATATCAGAACAGCTATAACAGGTGTAACAACAATCGAGGCTGAAGGGATGAAAAACATTCCTCTTGTACTTGGAGAACGAGATATTCTAAAAGTAGCATTGACAATTCCGGGAATAAAAACGGCTGGAGAAGGATCTTCAGGATTTAGTGTACGTGGTGGAAAAGAAGATCAAAATCTGGTTTTATTAGATAATGCAACGCTTTACAATCCTACGCATCTTTTTGGCTTTTTCTCATCTGTGAACCCTTATACAATAAACAAAGTTGATATTTACAAAGGTGGAATTCCATCAGAATTTGGAGGAAGACTATCTTCTGTTTTTGATATAAATTCTAAAAACGGAAATACTGAAAAAATTTCCGGAGAAGGTGGTATTGGCCCAGTAACCAGCAATCTAACAGTTTCGCTTCCGGTAGTTAAAGATAAGGCCAGCTTATTAGTTGGAGGAAGAGCAACTTATTCTGATTGGATCTTAAAACAATTGGACGACGAAAATCTAAAAAATAGTCAGGCTTCTTTTTATGATTTGTTTGCAAAATACAATCACAAAATAAATAAAAATAACACTATTGAAGGTACTGGTTACTACAGCAAAGATGCCTATAGCATAACTCCGGATTCTTTATATAAGTATAGCAACAGACTTATTTCTCTAAAATGGAAACATAATTTTAGCGAAAAAACTAATAGTGAAATTAATCTTTCAAACAGTGAATATAAATTCAATATAAACTATAGCCCCAATAATCCTGGTTCATTTATTTTTAAATACAAAATAGATGAAACACAATTTTCAGCAAAATTCAATACCGCTTTCAACGCAAAACATAAATTTACTTACGGACTTCAAAGTAAACTATACAAGGTTAATCCAGGAGAAATGACTCCAAGTGGATCATCTTCGTTAGTAATTCCAACAAAGATAGATAGCGAAAAAGGGTTAGAATCTGCTGTGTTTTTTTCTGATAAATTTCAAATTACCGAAAAATTATTGCTCGACATCGGCGCCAGATATTCTCTATATGCTGCTTTAGGTCCATCTAATCAAAAAATTTATGACGAAAATGTTCCAAAAACTTCCGCTACTGTAATTGAAGAAAAAAACTACACAAACAATGAAGTTATAAATACTTCGGGAGGTTTTGAACCAAGAATTGGATTACGTTATATTATTGATCCGACATTTTTTATAAAAGCCGGTTTTGACAAAAACTTTCAATATATTCATTTACTATCCAACAATTCCACACAAGCTCCAACAGATACCTGGAAATTATCTGATTTGAATGTAAAACCAGAAAGCGGATTACAATATTCTCTAGGTGTTTTCAAAAAACTGGAAGACAAAGACATTGAATTAAGTCTGGAAGGTTATTACAAAACCTCTAAAAATATTTTAGATTATAAAGTAGGCGCACAAATTTTACTAAATCAGGACTTAGAAACTGAATTGCTTCAAGGCAATGGAAAAGCTTACGGAGTGGAGTTTTTATTGAAGAAAACAGAAGGCCGACTTAATGGATGGATTGGTTACACCTATTCGAGATCTTTTATCCAACTTGACAGTAAATTTAATGATGAGAAAGTAAATAACGGCGACTATTTTCCAACAAATTTTGACAAGCCGCACGACTTGAGCATTGTAATGAATTACAAATTCACACATCGCTATAGTTTCTCCTCAAATTTTATCTATCAGACTGGAAGACCGGTAACTTATCCTATTGGAAAATACTATCTTAACGGTGCCGAATTTACACTCTATAGTGATCGAAACAAGTACAGAATACCTGATTATTTCAGATTAGATATTGGTTTAAATATTGAAGGAAATCATAAAATAAAAAAATTAGCTCATAGTTTCTGGAACATTTCAATTTATAATGTATTGGGCAGAAACAATCCGTATTCTATCTTTTTTGTAACAAAAGACGGACAGATAAAAGCTTATAAGACCTCAATTTTCGCAGTTCCAATACCAACCATTACTTACAATTTTAAATTTTAAAGATTATGAAAAAAATCTCCCTATATAGATTTCTTACGGCGATCTTTCTCGTATCTCTGATTGGATGTACGACTCCATATAACTATCAGGCCAGAGGCTTTGAGGATGTCATTGTTATACAAGCAAGCATTACCAACCAATATAAATTTCAGGAAATAAAAGTTTCCAGAACATACACTCTTGAAGAAAGCAGTCCTAAATTTGAAACCGAAGCCGTTGTTTACATAACGGATGATGCCGGCAATAAATTTGATTTTGAAGAAGGAGATAAAACCTATATTTCTACCGCACAATTTCAGGCCCAACCTGACAGGCTTTATCAATTACATGTTCTTACTAAAAATGGAAAATCATATCTTTCTAAAGCAGAAAAATTAACTACTCAAACACCTATCGAAAGTGTTCAAACATCAACCATGACAAAAAATGGTGTTCTGGGAGTAGAAATAACAGTAAACACAACAGACGTTACCAATACATCAAAATATTACAGATATGAGTACGAAGAAACATCAAAAATTATTGTTCCAAAATGGTATTCAATGCAAGCTGTCGCCAATATGTTTCCACCAGGAAGCAAGCCAAAGGGAGAAATAATTTTTAAACAGAGAACAGTAGAAACTCAAAATTGTTATAAAAGTCAAAAATCAAATGACATACTCTTAACAAGTACTAACACTTTATCTTCTGATAAGGTTGTTAATTTCCCTGTACGCTTTATTGCCAGCACAGATAATTTTATTCGAAACAGATATGGAATATTGGTAAAACAGTACGTTCAAAGTCTTGCATCTTATACTTATTACGAAACATTAAAAAAGATTTCCAGCAACGGTAGTCTTTTATCACAAACACAACCCGGTTTTTTTTCCGGCAATATCATGTCTGTTGACAATCCTAGCGAAAAGGTAATAGGCTTTTTTGATGTAAGTTCTTATTCTGAAAAAAGCATGTTTTTTAATTTTAAAGAAATTTTCCCAACACAAAGAATACCGGACTTTCAATATGAATGTCCTGATGAACTCGAAATTCCAGCATCAGTAGCCCCGAGTTATTTTTACAATTATTGTTTCGCAGATAATGGCTCATGCCAAGGTGATGAAATCCTGGATCTTATTAGAACGAACGCAAGGGTCTATTATCCAAGTTCAACACCGCCATACCTATTATACCCTGCATATTGTGGAGATTGCACTTCTTTTTCATCAAATATAAAACCTTTATTTTGGATAGATTAAAACATTTCTCGCTCGTAATTTTATTATTATGCTGCCAGCAAAACATCTTTGCTCAGAACTCTAGTTCCAATAAAGAATGGAATGAAATTGATAAAAATCTAAATGAAACAATTTTTATCAGTACAAATACAAATTCGTATTTAACAGGAGAAACATTATTGTATAAGATATTTTGTATCGACAAAACAACCAATATGCCATCAAAATATAGCAAAGTTGCCTATTTTGACATTGTCGACAATAACAAAAAAATAGTTTGTACCCAAAAACTATTTCTGGAAAACGGAACAGGAAATGGTGATTTTTTCATCCCAACCACTCTTGAAACTGGAGTTTATAAAGTTATTGGATACACTAAATGGATGTTGAATAAAACAAGCGATGCTTACTTTACTTCCGATATTTATATTATAAATCCTTATACAGTACAGCCGGTAGTCAATAATACAAAAGATGCTGTATCATTTTCTGAACCAATAGTAAATAGTAATATTTCTTTTGAAATTAAAAATAAAGTGTTTGATAACCGAGTTCCGGTCGAACTCAAAATCAAAACCTTATCTGACGATTATCAAAAAGGAAATTATATGATTTCGGTTAGAAAAGTAGATTCATATTCTGCAGATAAAAAATTACTTTTTACAGATTATCAAACAACGAATGCGAATAAAACTTCTAAAGAAATAGAAAATAATTCAAATTTGGTTCTTCCGGAATTGCGAGGAGAAATCATTAGCGGAAGATTAAAATCTGATGCAGGACAAGTTAAAAATAAAAAAGTAGCGCTTTCTCTGACAGGGAAAAACTCCGATCTAAAACTGGCAAAAACAGACGACCAAGGACGCTTTTTCTTCAATTTAGAAAGAGCAGAGACGAATCCAAATATCATAATTCAGGTACTGGAAGACGGCAAAGAGAACTACAATATTGAAGTAGACAAAACAAGCAAAACAGACTACTCTAATCTTACTTTCCCTAACATTAGATTCCATCCAGAATCAAACAAAAACATTACTGAAAGATTGATTTCAAGTCAGGTAGAAAATGCCTATTACAATGTTAAAAAAGACAGCGTAATTATATCAGATAAATATGTTCCATTTTTTGGAAGCAATTCTAAAGAGTTCAAATTTGATGATTACACCAGATTTCGAACAATGGAAGAAACTATTACCGAAATTTTAACTGGTGTGCTTTTCAAAAAAGAGAATAAAAAATACTCCATAGAAATTTATGATTTAGATAAAAACGCTATCTCAACATTACCTCCCTTAGTGGTCGTTGATGGATTGATACTAGAGGATTTAAATGAGTTTTTTACTTATAACCCTAAAAATCTATACAAAGCAAATGTCGTATATGGTATTTATTTTTATGGATCAAAATCATTCAATGGCTTAGTTAGTTTTACAACAAAAAATGGCGATTATGAAAGTAAACTAAAAGGCAGTTTTCTATTAAAACCGGAATTATTGCGACCTGTAAGTAAAAAAGAATACTTCCAGCCTGATTATTCTATAACTAAAAACACCAGAATTCCAGACTATAGACATCAACTTTTATGGTTGCCAAACGCAGATTTAAGTGATGCAAATGCAGCTATTAAATTCTACACATCTGACGTATCAGGTAAATTTGAGATAATCTTAGAAGGTTTCTCAGGAAAGGGCGCACCTGTATATATAAAAGATCTTATTGAGGTAAAAAATTCAACTTCTAATTAAGTTATATTTAATTATTGCTAAAGTATTTTATGAGAAATTGTCTATAAAATACTTTAGCATATTCTTGCAAGTAAACAAATTAAACTTAACATTCACTCATAAAAATTTTAATAATATAATAAGCTTTATAACTAAAGGGCATAATTTCAAAAGTTAACTTTTCTCAAATTCTGCAGTAACATTAAGCAACAGTGACAGTTCTATCTTTTTTTTCACCTTAGATGTTTAGGGAATATATGAAAAAAAGTTTAGAAGGCTTTACCGAAAAAAAGTATTCCTTCATCTTTTAAAAGACACTTTTAAAGATAAATAACTGTTTCAAAAAAATATTATTATTTATTTTGTAACCTTTTCGTAACTTCATACGTATAACTATTTGTACACTTAAAAATTGAGGAGACAAAAACATGAGACAACTTAAAATCACCAAGCAGGTAACCAATCGTGAAACTGCATCGTTAGACAAGTACCTACAAGAAATTGGAAAAGTTGACCTAATTACCGCTGATGAAGAGGTAGAATTAGCACAAAGAATAAAAGCCGGTGATCAAAGAGCATTAGAAAAATTAACAAAAGCCAACCTACGTTTCGTTGTATCGGTTGCTAAACAATATCAAAATCAAGGATTAACTCTTCCAGATTTAATTAATGAAGGAAACTTAGGTTTAATTAAAGCGGCTCAACGTTTTGATGAAACTCGTGGTTTCAAATTCATCTCTTATGCCGTATGGTGGATTCGTCAATCGATTCTTCAGGCTTTGGCAGAACAATCTCGTATTGTTCGTTTACCATTAAACAAAATTGGTTCTATCAATAAAATCAACAAAATGTATGCTTTATTAGAGCAATCTAACGAGCGTCCACCATCTGCTGAGGAAATTGCAAAAGAACTTGATATGACTGTAAATGACGTAAAAGAGTCTATGAAAAACTCTGGTCGTCACTTATCTATGGATGCACCTCTTGTTGAAGGTGAAGATTCTAACCTTTATGACGTTTTACGTTCTGGAGAATCTCCAAACCCGGACAGAGAGTTAATTCACGAATCATTACGTACCGAAATCGAACGTTCATTAGAAACATTAACTCCAAGAGAGGCAGATGTAGTTCGTTTGTATTTTGGTCTTGGCGATCAACACCCAATGACTTTAGAAGAAATTGGAGAAACTTTCGACTTAACTCGTGAGCGTGTTCGTCAGATTAAAGAAAAAGCAATCCGTAGATTAAAACACACTTCTAGAAGTAAAATTCTTAAAACTTACTTAGGATAACATATATTTGTTTCAGGTTTAAAGTTTCAGGTTCGTTAAAAACAACTTGAAACCTTAAACTTGAAACTTATTTAACGCAAACAACAGTTTGATTGACTGTTCGTTTTTTGATTGATGATTGAAACTCCGGCTGATTACCGGAGTTTTTTATTGGCCTGAACTAGCGTTTTTTTTACCGCAAAGTTTTATTTAACCGCAAAGTTCACAAAGATTTACGCAAAGTTCGTAAGGCTTTGTATAAGTTTTTTTTTAGAAATGCCAACTACACAAAGCCTTGCGAACTCTGCGTTTTTATACATTGCAAAAAATAAAAATGCTTTGCGGACTTTGCGGTTAAATTTCAATGCAAATCATAAAAAATCTATCTTTGCAAAAAACAACACAACACATAACTACACAATGAAGAATACACTTATTGCTCCTTCTGTTCTTGCAGCTGATTTTGCCAATTTACAACGTGATATCGAAATGATCAATAACAGTCAGGCTGACTGGTTTCATATCGATATTATGGACGGTGTTTTTGTTCCGAATATTTCTTTTGGAATGCCGGTTTTAGAAGCTATTTCAAGACATGCTAAAAAAACAATCGATGTACATTTAATGATTGTTGATCCGGATCGTTATATTAAAACTTTTGCAGATTTAGGCGCAAATATTTTAAGCGTACACTATGAAGCATGTACGCATTTACATAGAACCTTACAAGCGATTAAAGCCGAAGGAATGAAAGCCGGAGTTGCTATTAACCCACATACTAATATTGACTTATTAGAAGATGTTATCAATGATATCGATTTGGTTTGCATCATGAGTGTGAATCCAGGTTTTGGAGGACAGTCATTCATCGAAAACACTTATACTAAAGTTGAAAAATTAAAAGCTTTAATTACCCGCAAAAATGCTTCAACTTTAATTGAAATTGACGGTGGTGTAACAAGTAAAAATGCCAAACAATTAGTAGAAGCCGGAGCTGACGTTTTAGTTGCAGGAAGCTTTGTTTTTAAAGCCGAAAATCCAACTCAAACTATTGCAGAATTAAAAACTCTGACTGCTTTTTAAGTTTTAAAAGAAATAAAAAAATGAAAGCCGAAGATTAACTTCGGCTTTCATTTTTTTATATAAATTCTAAATGTAAAATTTAACTCTATTAAAAGAAATCAACTCAATAATACCTTAGCTTTTCTATAACCTGTCAAACTAACATTTCGATGTTTCTTAAAAAATTTATTTAGATGACTTTCATCGGAAAAACCAAATTCATCAACAATTTCATTAATTCTCATGTCGCTAAAAATTAGCCTGTGTTCAATCAATCGTATCTTATAATTTGAAATAAAGGACTGAATCGTCTCTCCACAATGATTCTTAAAATAGCTCCCCAGATAAGTATCTGATATGTCAAATTTCTCTGCTATTGCGTAAACTTTTATTTTTTGAGGAAAGAAAATATTAGCCTGAATATAATTAATAATTTCCAAAACCCTCTTGTCTGCACTTTCTTTTACACCAGTCGGCTTTATTTTGGCAATATTTCGGGCAGCGATAACAATAAGAGCATTTACATAATGCGTTATTAAATCCTCATCATAAATATCTTTATTATCTATAGCATGTCTCAATGATTCTGATATCGATTTAACAAGAAACTCATCTTCTTTTCTTTTTAAAATACATCCCGATAAATGTGAAGCATAATGTAATAAGCACTCAATATGATCAATACTTTTTGACTTATAATCTTTCACGTACTCACTATTAATCTTCACCAATAAAAACTCTGTCGTCGTTACAATATCAAAATTATGATAATCGTTTGGCGTAAGTAACATCAGATTACCCGCTTGATAAGATATCGCATTTCCATTAATATGAAGAAACCCTTTTCCTGAAATAACATAAACCATTTGAAAAAAGCTAAACTGCGAATTTACAATCGGGCACTCATCAACCTTTTTGTAACTCACCTCGACAGCCTGATGCATATTTTCTTTTCTCATACCCCAAAAGTACTTCTTTATCATTTAATTGTACTGAAAAAACAAATACAATCGGTTTATTTTTGCTAAAAATATAATAAAAAATGAAGCAAAAATTCTACTCTGCCAAAAACAATATCGCTTTAATAGCAATTTGCCTGGCAACATTAATGTTTTCTCTAGAAATCTCAAGCGTACCTGTAATACTCCCAACACTCGAAAAAGTATTGAACGCCAACCTTCGAGACATGCAGTGGATTATGAATATTTACACTATAGGCTGCACCACTGTTTTAATGGCCGCAGGAACTTTAGCCGATCGATACGGCAGAAAACGTATTCTGATCATTACTTTAATTTTATTTGGAATCTCATCTTTAATTTGCGGTTTGTCCGAAAACATAACCGTATTAATAATAAGCCGTTTCTTTCAGGGAATAAGCGGTGGTGCTATGCTAATTTGTCAAGTCGCTACTTTATCGCATCAATTCCAAGAAGGAAAAGAACGCAGTAGGGCTTTTAGCATCTGGGGAATCATTCTTGGCGTCGGATTAGGTTTTGGTCCAATTATAGGCGGATCAATCATAGCGGTATTATCATGGAAATGGGTTTTTCTAATACATGTTCCTATAGCGATTTTTGCAGCGATTCTTGTTTATGGATTTGTAGACGAATCAAAAGATTCTGAGGTCAAAAAAATAGATATCTGGGGTATGATTACATTATCTGCAGCTGTCTTTGCTCTAACTTATTTTATCACACAAGGGCCTGATCTTGGATTTACAAGTTCTACAGCTTTATCAGTTATTTTGATTGCGGTAATAAGTTTTATTGTATTTATATGGATTGAAAAAACAAATCCTTACCCGATGTTTGATTTCTCGGTCTTCAAAATTCGCAATTTTTCAGGTGCCATTTTAGGTTCTGTTGGTATGAATTTTAGCTTTTGGCCATTTATAATTTATTTACCAATTTATTTCCAAAGTTGTCTTGGTTACGATGTTGTAACTGTTGGCCTTTCTTTACTTGCTTATACCCTTCCTACTCTAGTTATCCCTCCTTTTGCCGAATATCTTTCTGTCCGATATCGCGCAGGAATTGTAATACCACTAGGATTATTTGTAATTGGGCTTGGTTTTATAGTTATGAGATACGGTATTATTGCAGAGAATCCGAGTTGGTTAACAATGCTTCCAGGATCATTACTAGCAGGAATTGGTTTAGGATTGACTAATACTCCAGTAACCAACACAACTACCGGTTCAGTTTCTTCAAACCGCTCGGGTATGGCATCAGGAATAGACATGAGTGCTCGATTAATTACTTTGTCTATCAATATTGCTTTAATGGGTTTTATTCTTGTAGAGGGAATTTTCTCTTATTTAAATACTGCTTTTTCCGGACCTGAAGATAAAACAATATTACATTTCATTTCAGAAAAAATAGCAGCTGGAAACTTTACATCTCTTCATCAGGATTTTCCATTATTAACAACATTAGATCCATCTAAGTCAATCGTACATGCAGCACTCGCTCATGGTTTTGAGATGGTATTATTTTATGGAGGTTTCGGTGTCTGGATTTTAGCTCTTATGAGTTTTATAATATTCAACCCTAGAAAAACGCAAAATAAAACTTGTGAATTTTAGATTTCCTTACTTAAAAATCCTTGCTGCTTTTTAAATTTTTCAAATTCGGAAAGAAATCAATTCCAGTCATTTTTTCTAAAGTTTCAATAGGAACAACAAAATCATAAATTGACTTGTTGCTATCTTCATTTGGAACCAAAAAAGCAATTGCTTTATGTTCTTTTCCGGATTTAGCTAAAATAATTTTGTAAAAATATTTAGGAACAGAAACTTTTTCTGTTCCTATTTTTTTATCTGAATCTTTCAAAATTCCTCCGGTTACGACATAAACATCATTGTATTTACTTGCCCAATAGCGTGTTTTTTGTTCCAATCTATTCCATATTCCGCTGTTGAAATCATGATCTTGCGGTGAAATATTTGACGTATAAAACGTGTCGTTATAAGCACTTTCGTTAAATTCCATGTCACCGGCAGGACAAAGATGACCTTTATCGTAACCTGATTTTTTGTAGTTTCGCCAATCAGCAGAACCAGTTGTTACTTTTGGGTCTTCAATAAAATAAGGACGCTTGTAATTTGCATCTTTTAAATATTCTTTCTTTAATTCATAAGCAACCCATTCAGCTTGCTCAAAATTCTCATTGTACGAAAGCGTATAATACTTATGCTTTACAATTTGATCTGTTGTAGAAGTTGGTAAATAAGCCACTGAATATAAAGAATCTCCTCCCGTTTGATTCGAAACAAATGTAGTTTGCTCGTCTTTTGGTAAATCTGTTTTAATATCATTCTCTTTTTTACAAGACAGCAACGTAAAACTTATCAAACCAAGGACAATATAATTTTTCATCTTCACTTACTTTTATTTTTACTCTTATGTTAAATATTCCGTTTCCAGAAAACAATTAATTAAATCAGTTATAAACTTACAAAAAAACGCTCCAAAAAAAAGTTTTTTTTTGGAGCGTTTAATAACAAATTAACTCTATAAAGAACTAAGATTTTACTAATTTATCTCTTTTAATTTTTCCAGAATTATTATTTTTTGCAACGCTTTTAGATTGCAAATCATCTAGTACATTAAGAGCTTCTTCAACATAAACATCTTTAGATAATGATTGATGCCAAGCTTCTCTTTTTTCTTTTAATGATGCATCACTATTCATTTCAAGTTCTTCGTATGGCAAAGATTTAAAAACCAAATTATTTTTGTAATCTGAAATTGGTTTGTATTTTTTACCCTCATTCTCAACTTGTTCCTGAGTAGCTTTAAAACTATTAATGTTTAAGCTATAAGTATTCTCTTTATTTTTAACATCAATCCATTTTGCGTTTTCCTCAATTAATTTAAACTGAGCATTTTGAGCTATTCTACTTTTACTTTCTTGAATTGCTTTAGTGAAATTTTCATTTGACTTCCAAGTGCTATAATCTGCCGGGTCAATTTTATCCCATGGCATTGCGTTATCAATATCACGTTCGCCCATTTTTAAATAAGCATAACGATCCGGCATAACAACATCACTATGAACGCCTTCTAACTGAGTTGAACCTCCGTTAATTCTATAAAATTTTTGTCCTGTAATTTTCAAAGCTCCTAAATCGCCATAATTTGCATTACGAACAAACTGGTTTAAATCTAATACATTTTGTACAGTTCCTTTTCCGTAAGTTTGTTTACTTCCAATGATTACACCACGTTTGTAATCCTGAATTGCAGCAGCCAAGATCTCTGAAGCCGAAGCTGAAAAACTATTTACCATAATTACTAATGGCCCGTCCCATTCGATTTTTTTATCTTTATCGTATAAAACTTCTTTCTTTTTTCCTGCTGATTTAACCTGAACAATTGGTCCTTCTTCTATAAATAAACCTGCGATATCTACAACAGTAGATAAAGATCCACCTCCATCATCACGTACGTCAAGAACAATTCCGCTAATATCTTCTTTTTTCAGTCTTTCAACTTCAAGAGCAATATCTTTTCCGGCATCGCGTCCATCTTTATTTTCAAAATCGATATAAAATTTAGGCAAATAAATAACCCCGTATTTCAATCCGTTTTTTTCTACAACACTAGATTTAGCATATGTTTCTTCAATTTCAACGACATCTCTAACGATAGAAATTACTTTAATAGTCCCGTCAACTTTTTTAACGGTAAGTTTTACTTCAGTTCCTTTGTGTCCTTTAATTTTTTTCACAACATCATCCAAACGCATTCCTACAACATCAACAGGCTCTTCGTTTCCTTGTGCTACTTTCAAAATTAAATCTCCAGCCTCAAGTTGTTTTCCTTTCCAAGCTGGTCCACCAGAAATTAATTCATCAATTTGAGTAAAATCATTTTTCTTAGTTAATCTCGCACCAATACCTTCTAATTTTCCACTAATATTAACATCAAAACGATCTTTTTCTTCAGGAGCAAAATAACTTGTATGTGGATCAAAACGAGTCATGATCGAGTTTACATATATAGAAAACCAATCTTCTTTATTCAGATCTTTAATTGTACCAAAATTATCATCTAAGGTTTTTAGAGAACTCTCACGCGTTTCTTTTTCAAGAGCCTCAAATGATTTTTCTTTGTATGCAGGATCTTTTTTCTTTTTATCTTCTTCTATTTTTTGCTTGGTAACAATAGACGAAAGTGTCGATAATTTAATTTGTTTCCTCCATCTTTCATTGATTTCTGTTGTATTTTTTGCATACGGCAACTTCTCATAATCCGCATTAAAAGTTTCATCAACATCATAGTTAAAAGGCTGAGCTAAAATAGTTTTATATCTCTTTTTGCTTTCTTCCATACGTTTCATCAATCTTGTATAAGTAAGATTAAAAAACGTCAAATCTTTATTCAAGAACTGATCATCCAGTTGCAACTCATATTGCTTAAATTCATCAATATCAGATTGCAGGAAAAATCTCTTAGAAGGATCTAATGCATCGATATAATCTTTAAAAATACCTTTTGAAAATTCGTCATTTATTTCTGCGGGACTATAATGTCCTTTTTCAATAACAAATGCTAATAATTCTAAAAGTGTTTTATCTCTATTCGGGTCCGGATCTATAGACTTATCTGCATTTATTTTAAAAGCAAATAAGGTTAATGACAAGCATAGTACGGCTATAAGTATTTTATAATTTCTTTTCATAAACTTAATAATAGCATTCATCAAATTTTTTAATCTAAGTTACGGTAAAAACTGTGCCAACAAAGCCAAGTTCACTATAATTTTTTGTTAAAGATATAAAAATGTTTGACGTGCTATAATCTTCTTGAAATTAGTTGACAAATTTTATTTTATTTGTTGGAATTCTACCAAAATCTGTCACTACATTTGTTTTAAAATCCTAAATATTCCCATAATAAAACTACAATTTTACCATGAAAAATGAAAAACCTTTAATATTAGTTACTAACGACGATGGCATTCTTGCTCCCGGAATTAGAGCTCTAATAAGTGTAATGGAAACAATAGGCGAAGTGGTAGTTGTAGCACCGGACAAACCACAAAGTGCAATGGGACATGCAATTACCATAAATAATACTTTATTTCTAGATAAAATTTCAAAAGAAGATGATGCAATAACCGAATATAGCTGCTCAGGAACTCCTGTTGATTGTGTAAAACTGGCGGTTAATGAAATTCTAAAAAGAAAGCCCGATTTATGTGTTTCAGGAATTAACCACGGAACAAACTCTTCGATAAATGTAATTTACTCCGGTACAATGAGCGCAGCTGTTGAAGCAGGAATTGAAGGTATTCAGGCAATCGGATTCTCATTATTGGATTTTGACTGGAATGCTGATTTCGAGCAAATAAAATCGTTTGTTAAAAAAATTACTTTAGAAACGCTTGCAAATAAACTTCCTGCAGGTGTGGTTTTAAATGTTAATTTTCCGAAACTAAAGGAACATGAAATAAAAGGAATCAAAGTTTGCCGTCAGGCGAAAGCATATTACGCACAGAAATTTGACAAACGACAAACTCCTTTCGGGAAAGATTATTACTGGCTTACGGGAAAATTTGTAAACGAAGATAAAGGCGAAGACACGGATGAATGGGCATTAGAAAACGGATACATTTCGGTAGTTCCTGTACAATTTGATTTAACAGCGCATCATTCTATGCAACAACTTAATACCTGGAAATTAAATGAATAAAAAAGACTTACTTATAGGTTTTATAATCGGGATTTTCACCGCATTACTTGGCAGTTATTTATTTATTACATTTTTTACCAAATTCGATATTTCAACCGGTATTCAAACTATAAAACAATACGGTTATTTAGGAAAGGTAATTACTATTGGTACAATGTTAGATCTTGCTGTTTTTGGAATTCTTTTAAAACGAAATCAGGAACTTATGGCTAGAGGTGTCGTTCTCGCAGTGATTGTTCTGGCGATTTCAACATTATTTATTTAAATCTTATCTTTGTCTTGCAAAATTCTTTTGTCATTTAGCAATTGAATCATTCTTTTCAAAAAAATCAATATGAAGTATTACATAATAGCTGGCGAAGCGTCTGGAGATCTACATGGTTCAAATTTAATGAAAGCACTTTACGAGGAAGATCCTCAAGCCGAAATTAGATTTTGGGGCGGCGATTTAATGCAAAAGGCTGGCGGAACTCTAGTAAAACATTATAAAGAATTGGCTTTTATGGGGTTTGTTGAAGTTATTTTCAATCTAAAAACCATTTTAAACAATATCAAAATATGCAAAAAGGACATCTTAGAATTTAAACCAGATGTACTGATTTTTATTGATTATCCAGGTTTCAATATGCGTATTGCAAAATGGGCAAAAGCATTAAACTACAAAACTCATTATTATATCTCGCCTCAGATTTGGGCATGGAAAGAGAGTCGAATTAAAGCTATTAAACAAGATATCGATAAGATGTTTGTCATTCTGCCATTTGAAAAAAGCTTTTACGAAGACAAACACCACTTTCCTGTAGATTTTGTTGGACATCCATTAATTGATGCGATCCAGAATCAGCCTGCTTTTGACGAAGCAACATTTAGAAATGAAAATCAGTTGGGCGAAAAACCAATTATTGCTGTTTTACCAGGAAGCCGCAAACAGGAAATCACAAAAATGCTAAGCGTAATGCTGAGTGTTGTTGATGATTTTCAGGATTATGAATTTGTAATTGCCGGTGCTCCTAGTCAGGATTACGAATTTTATCAACAGTTTATAAAAAACAAAAATATTGCATTTGTTTCTAACAAAACCTACGACTTACTTCGCTCCTCGACTGCTGCATTGGTAACTTCAGGAACTGCAACTTTAGAAACTGCTCTTTTTAAAGTTCCCGAAGTAGTTTGCTATAAAGGAAGTTCGATTTCGTATCAAATTGCCAAGCGTATTATTACACTAAAATACATTTCGCTTGTCAATCTTATAATGGATCAGGAAGTTGTTACTGAATTAATTCAAAGTGAATGTAATACTAAGCGTATCAAAGAAGAGTTACAAAAATTATTAGAACCAAACTACCGCGAAAAACTGCTTAAGAATTATGATATTCTGGAGCAAAAATTAGGGGGAGTTGGAGCAAGTAAAAAAACTGCTAAACTAATTGTGGCTGATTTAAAACAAGTTTAAAGATTTTTAGTTTTGAAAAAAATATCCCTTTTAATACTTCTTCTATCAGTAGTTTTCACTTCTTGTAAATCGACTTCGAGTGCGGTTAGTAAAAAAGAAACGAAAAAAGAAAATAGATACGTTGTTACTAATTTAATTGAGCACGCGACAGATAATATTGGCGTTCGATACAAAGCCGGAGGCACAACAAAAAGCGGTTATGATTGTTCTGGATTAGTATTTACAACTTTTGAGTCGGAGCACATTAAAATCCCCAGAAGTTCGTACGAACAAGCTCAGGTTGGGAAAATAATTAAATTTAATGACGCTCAAAAAGGTGATTTAATTTTCTTTAAAACCAATAGAAGCAAACAGATTAATCATGTTGGACTCATTGTAGAAGTGAATTCAAATGAAATCAAATTTGTACATTCTTCAACCTCAAAAGGGGTTATCATTTCTTCTACAAAAGAAACTTATTATCAAAATTCTTTTGTGCAGATCAATAGAATAGTTGAATAAAATCACTTAAACATATTCTTTTTCTTACAAATATTTGATACTTTTATACCATGAAAGTATTAGATTATCCGTTAACGAAAATTACAATTTGGTTCCTTCTTGGCATTTTGGTTTCTTATTACTGCAAATCTGAAATTTCGCTAATTCTTCCTGTATTTACTATAGTTTCGATTGTATTTTCACTTTCGTATTTTATAGCTAAAAAAAGAAAAAAACACATAGTATCGTTCGGAATATATACTTATTGTATTTCATTTTTTATTGGTTTAACAACTTTACTTTTTCATACTGAGTCACTTCATAAATCACATTACACGCATTGCAAAAAGGCTTTTGAAACCTCTCAAACGATAATATTTACTTTGCATGAAAAGCTGAAAAGCAATACTTATAATGATCGATACATTGCTTTAATAAATAAGATTGACAATAAAAATTACTCCGGTAAAATTATTGTCAACATTCAAAAAGACAGCTCCAAACACTCTTTAATCATTGGAAACATAATTAAAGTAAAAACCACTCTGCAACACAACGCTACAAACAAAAATCCAAATCAGTTTGATTACGGTAAATATCTTGCAGATAAACAAATTTATGCACAGTTACATCTCAATAAATCTGAAATCACTGTTAACTCAAACATCAAAAAAGATATATGGTATTATTCTGGCCGTTTGCATTCAAGGATAGTCCGAAATCTAGAAAAGTCCAACTTTAACAGAGACGAAATGAATGTTGCCTTAGCACTTATCTTAGGACAGCAACAAGAAATTTCGTCAGATATCATTCAAGATTATCAGTACTCAGGAGCAACACATATTTTGTCAGTATCTGGATTGCACGTAGGTTTTATTATGTTATTTATAAATTTTGTTCTAAAACCAATTCCTAACACCCGAAAAGGTTCTTTTATAAAATTATTTTCCGTTTTGATATCCTTAATCATTTTTGCCATAATATCAGGATTATCACCGTCTGTTTTGCGTTCTGTTGTAATGTTTTCCTTTCTGGCCGTTGGCAATCATCTCCGCCGAAGTGGCAATATTTATCATACGCTACTCGTTTCAATGTTGTTAATTTTGCTTTTTGAACCTTATTTCTTGTTTGATGTAGGCTTTCAGTTAAGTTATATTGCCCTATTTTTTATTCTTTGGTTACAGCCGCTACTAAAAAACATTTATACTCCTAAACACAAAATCTTAAACTATCTCTGGAACGCATTAACAGTTTCATTTGCAGCCCAAATAGGCGCGTTCCCGTTATGCTTGTATTATTTTCATCAGTTTCCAGGACTGTTCTTTGTAACAAATATCATTATTATACCGGTTTTGTCCTTTATAATGATTGCCGGAATTATAGTAATGTTATTCGCTGTTTTTTACCCTCCTCCTATTGTATTAATAGAAATATTTGAGAAAAGCATTTATATATTAAACCAAATGATTCATTTTGTAGCTTCATTTGAATCATTTGTAATTCGAGATATCAGCTTTAATTCTTATTATACTTTAACTTTTTATTGTTTAATTATTTCAGCGACTATTTACTTTAAAAAACCGGATTTTACCAAACTAACATTTTTTTTAACTACAATTATTTTGGTTCAAACCTCCTTTATATACACTAAAAAAGAAATAGAAAGCCAAAATGAAATGATCATTTATAATAGCAAAAAAAACACCCTGATTTCTGAAAGAAAAGGAAAAAACATTGTGCTTTATTCAAGCGACACTCTTTTTGAAAAGACAACAAAAACAAACGTTTTTAGTTCTTACTTAGTTGGTAACTTCAGCAAATTAAATTCAATTAATAAAGTCAAAAACACCTTATTTATTAATGGACAGAAAATCTTCATCGTAGATAGTTCTGGGGTTTATAAAAATAAAATTCAGCCGGATATTATATTATTAACACAATCTCCAAAAATAAATCTGGATCGCCTTTTACAAGACATTCACCCAAAAATAGTAATTGCCGACGCTTCAAACTCCAACTCAATTCAAAAAATCTGGAAAATAACTTGTTATAAAAAAAATATCCCTTTTCACTCCACAAGCGAAAAGGGATATTATCAATTAAACTAAAAAATATTTTTAATCATTACTTGGATGCAAAATTACATTTGAATCGGCGATCCATTTCTTTGCTCCACCAAGTTTATAGCCAAGTACTCCAAGTTTATTGATCGTTGGTTTATTTTTCCTGATTGTGATCATCACGAGACAAACTTGAGGTAACTCTTCGACACCTAAAGCATTCTTCATCATAACATTTTTTCCTTTTGCCTCATCAGTCAATGAAGCATCAGACAAATCAAGTTTTAATAAAATTACATTGTCACGGGACCATACTGCAAAGTCTGGTGTATTAAAAACCTCATTCTGGATTTTCTGTCCAGCATTAGCTGCAGTAATAAATATTAACAATGGTTTCTTTTGTGCATCACTCATTATAAACGCATCACTCAAATCAGTATTCCAAACTAAGTTTTGAGAATGCAGGAAAAATGAACCTAAAAAAAATAGTACAGTAAGTAGTTTTCGGGTCATAAATTTATTGGTTTTTCATTGGGGTTATAAAGTTCAAATTAACACAAAAACGACAAGTTAACAAACACTTCCGGCATAAATACTTAAAAAAAGTTACATTATAATGAATTTTACTGTTTAAACGTTAAATTTTAAACAAAATAAAAATTTAGCCCCGAAAAACAACTAAAACTACTGAAATAACACACTTGTTTTAAAAAAAATATCCCTTTTCATACCGAAGTCGAAAAGGGAATCTACAAATTAAACTAAGAAACTTAATTTAAATTTAATTATTCGCTTGGATGCAAAATAGCATTTGATTCAGCTATCCAAGCCTTCGCACCACCTGGCTTATACGCAATTTTACCTAAGGCGCTAAAAGTGGTTTTGTTTTTTCGAATAGAAGCGCTTGCAAAACAAACTTCTGGAAGATCCTGAACACCAAAAGCATTCTTTAATTTCACATTTGTCTCCTTATCACTAGCATCTGCATTAGGATCAGATAAATCAAGCTTTACGAGAACAACATTGTCGCGAGACCATACTGCAAAATCTGGAGTTTTAAATATTTCGTTTTGGAGATTTTCCGGTACACCTGAGGCAGTGAATAAGATTAACATTGGTTTTCTAAGTTCATTGCTAATTGCAATAGCATCAGTCATATTAGTTCTCCAAACTAAATTTTGTGCATGCATAAAAAATGAACCTAAAAAAAATAGTAGGATAAGTAGTTTTTTTGCCATATTAAATTGGTTTTGGTTAGAATAGCATGACGAAATTAACATTATATTTTAATTTTCCAATTTTTATTAATACAAAAAATACATTATATGTTTTTTTATTTATAATAAAATAATAAATACTCAATTACCAGATCATTTTTCTTACTAAACAAAAAAACTCCCTACATAACTGTAGGGAGTTTTTTTAAATATTATAGTGTTTTATTTCTTTTTTTAAGACTTCTTTGGATGAACAATTCCTTCAGCAACTGTTAACCAAGCAGATGGACCGCCCGCAACATAACCTGTCTGGCCAAGCCCTTTAAAATTTACCTTACCATCAACAGCTTCTGCGCTTGTAAAATAAACAGTAGGGAATCCCTGAATTCCAAAAGCTTGCTGTAACTCATTATTTTGATTTTTAAGCTCTGGTGTCTGTGGTGTTCTTCTAGGATAATCCAATTCAACCAAAACAACATTATCGGTAGCCCATTTTTTGAATTCCGGTGTTTTCAAAACTTCATTTTGCAAACGAATACACCATCCGCACCAATCACTTCCTGTAAAAAACATCAGCATTGGTTTCTTTTCTTTATTACTTACAGCAATAGCCTCTCTTACATCAGTATACCATTTTAATTCTTGCGCTTGTGTTACAAATGCACCAACTAAAAATAATGTTATTAAAAATATTTTTTTCATTTCCTTTTATTTTCTGCAAATTTAAACAAAAAAAGAATTGCTAAATAAGTCTATTTTACTTCTTGCATTAATTTTTTAATAAACGGAGAAATCGCAATTAAAATAACTCCTGCAACAATCGAATAAATTGCTAATTGGTAGTATCCTTCTGTATAAGACTGAAGCTTAGAAAGCAAAGTATCTCCTGTATTTGATCTTGATATTTCGGCACCTAATTTCCCTGCAAACAACTGCCCAAAAGCACTTGCCAAAAACCACAATCCCATCATCATACCAAACAATCTTTTTGGAGATAATTTAGTAATAATCGACATCCCGATTGGCCCCAAACAAAGCTCTCCAATTGTTGTAACCAAATAAGCAAAAGTAAAAACATTCAGTGATGCAATACCTTCAGAATTGGCAAAGAATCTGGTAAGATAGAAAATGTAGAATGATGCTCCTAAGAATAAAAATCCAATTCCGAATTTAATCAAGGTATTTGGCTCAATTTTTCTTTTACCCAGCCAAATCCACAGCAAACCAATAAGCGGGCTTAAAACTACAACAAAGAATGTATTCGAACTATTATTAACTACATTGGGATCGATTGTAAAAAACAACAGTTTATTACTCAAATTATCTTTTGCAAAAAGCGATAATGAGCCACCGCTTTGCTCGTAAATAGCATTAAACAGCAAATAAAAGAATACAAATAGAAAAGCTGCAAATAACTTTTTTTGCATTTTTACATCTCCTAACTTAATCAATTCGTATGTAAAATATAGAACGGCAACTATTCCGATCGTGTACATGAAATAATCTGTATAATCTGTGTTTTTAACCATTATAAAAATAAACGGCAAACTCAAAATTGATGCTGCATATACTGCTATTTCACGAATTCTTCTTTTACTTGGTTCCAAATTCAATAAAGGAGAATCTCCAATTGGTCCTAAATATTTTTTAGTAAACAAAAAGGTAACTAAACCTAAAAACATTACTATAGCTGCAGACAAGAAACATAATTGCCAAGAATAGTATTTACCTAAATAAATACATAACGCACCTCCAAGAAGTCCTCCTACATTTATCCCTGCATAAAACATTCCGTAACCTGCATCTCTTCTGCCATCGTCTTCATGATACAATTCTCCAACCATTGAGGATACATTTGGCTTAAAAAAACCTGTCCCAATAATAGAGAAAGCAATTCCGTAGTAAAACATTTCCTGAGGAGAAAAAGCAATCAAAAGATTACCCAGAATCATTACAATTCCTCCAAAAAATAATGACTTTTTAAACCCTAATACTTTATCGGCAAAAATACCCCCAATAAAAGTAAAAGCATAAACAAAAGCCTGAATAGCTCCGTATTGTAAATTGGCATGTTCATCTTTCAATAAAAGTTGATCTACCATAAAAAACGTAAGCACACCGCGCATTCCGTAAAAACAAAACCGCTCCCACATTTCAACAAAAAACAAATACCACAACTGTTTTGGGTAAGTGCCTTTAAAATTCTGAATTTCCTCTAATGTGATCTTCTGCTCCATTTATATATAAATAATTAATTGATTCCTTTTTCTTTCATCACCTTGTTAAGTTGCTTTACTAAACCAAACATTAGTACAGTTGCAAACATTAGCAGTGCGAAATTCACCCAAAAAAAATTGGCTTTATCATCGTACGTATCCCACATACTCGCCAAAACTCCACTTAGCTTATTCCCGATCGAGCTAGACAAAAACCAACCTCCCATCATTAAGGAAGTAATATTACTAGGACTTAATTTAGAAACTACCGATAATCCCATAGGACTTAAAAACAATTCTCCTATTGTTATGATTCCGTAATTTGCTACTAACCACCAAGCGCTGACTTTTTCTGCTCCGTTATGACCAATTTTTACAGCTGCAATCATAACTAAAACTGACAGGGCCGAAATTAACAAACCGAAAGCAATTTTCGTTGGTGTTGACGGCTCTTTTTTTCTAATACGCAAAAAAGAGAAAAATGCCACAACCAAAGGTGTTAGTATGATTACCCAACCCGGATTAATGGACTGACTTAAATTTGTCGCCCAAAGATGTACTTTAGCTCCTTCGGCAGGTAACTTTTCCGGAGCTACATTTCTAAAATATAAAGGATAATTAACTTCTTTCTGAACAACTCCATTTACTTTTTGCAAACGAAACTGATCGTCATAAAGCTCTGTTGGCTCTTTTTTATACTCGACTTCTTTTGCCAATTTTAGTTTACCAATTAATTGACCAGCAGTTCCCGTTACTTCTCTATCTGTATAACGATCTGCCCAGGTAGTAAGCGCAGAACCATTAAGTTTAAACACTCCCCAAAACAAAATCACTACGCCAAAAATCGCCAAAAGAGCTCCTATCGATCGTTTATCCTCGGCTTTTGCTTTAAAGTAAATTGTTCCGTAAAAGAAAACTATCGGGATACAAGCAAAAATAAACGCATCTGTACTATCTGAACCAAAGATCGAGCTATTCAAATTAGTTTCTGACGCAACTCCTTTTATCAACCAGCCAATTGCCCCAAAAATAAATGACGGTAATAAAATATAAAGGATAATTTTATAAAACGGCATATCACCTTCCTGCACGCCTTTTTTCTGATCGTGTCCAACATAATGCTTAGTACCTAATAAAAATACTATTACGCCAATAAACATACCAACTCCGGCAGCCATAAAAGCCCAATGCCAACCTAAAAGGTTTTGCAAGACTGCACCAAAGAAATTACAGATAAAACCGCCCACATTGATCCCCATATAGAAAATATTGTAGCCCTCGTCCTTTTTATCTTTATACTTTTCATTATTGTAAAAACTCCCTAATAATGTAGAAATATTCGGTTTAAAAAAACCATTTCCAACAATCACAAAAGTCATGGCAATATAAAGTACCGTTATGTCGTGCACTCCCATTAAGAAGTAACCAATGCCCATTAAAATTCCTCCGAAAACAATCGATTTTTTATATCCCAAATATCGATCAGCAATAAGTCCGCCAATAAAAGGAGTTAAAAAAACCAATGCAATAAAAGTTCCGTATAAATCAGAAGATTCTTTCTCGGTCATAGCAAAACCGGCCTTTACATCTTTTAGATATAAAGTAAAAATTCCGATCATTAAATAGTAACCAAAACGTTCCCACATTTCAGATAAAAACAAAAAAGGTAACGCTTTTGGGTGCTTGTTCCACATAATTATAATCTCTTTAAAATTAAAAATACCTACAAGTCTAAACCTGTAGGTAATTTTCATATATTATTATCAATATTTATCGAACACCGTGCATCATCTTTTTCAAGAATGGAGTCAAAATAAATAATACAATTGCCGCAATTCCTGTAAGAACCACAAACACCATAAAGAATTCATATAAGTTATGGATTTCGAATCCTGCAAAAAAGTGATTCGTAGCACTAATTTGATGTTTATCTAATAACGCTAATTGCTCAGCAGTAGGCGTTACGGTTTTATCTAAAATCGCCTGAAGATCAATTCCTAATTCTTTTGCTTTTACAAATTTATCTCCTGTAGCCGGCAAGATAGATCCTAAAGTTCCTCCTAAAGCATAACCTGATGCATTTGACAAGAAGAATACTCCGTACAATAATGAAGCAAAACGTTTTGGAGATAATTTACCTACTAATGATAAACCAATAGGAGACAAACATAACTCTGCACATGTGTTTAAGAAGTATAATAAGATAAGCCATTTAATAGCTAATAAACCTGAAGTTCCAATATATGAAACCTGAGTAGCGATCATAAAGAAACTGATTGAAATCACTACTAATCCTATTGCCAATTTCACAGGAGAAATTGGCTCTTTTCCTGTTGCTCTTAATGTGTCCCAAAGAACACTAAACGGAACTGCTAATGCCACAACGAATAAACCGTTGAAAATTTGCACCATTGAAGCAGGCATTTGAAAACCAAAGAAATTTCTATCTGTTTGATTGTCTGCAATAAATGTTAATGAAGATCCAGCTTGCTCAAAAGCAGCCCAGAAGAAAATAATAAAGAACGAAACAATATAAATTACAATGATTCTATCTCTTTCGATTTTAGTTAAAGAAGAATCAGAAATAATTAATCCTGCTAAAGCGATACCACTTGAATAAATTAAAGTATAAATTAAGTTTTGACCTACTCCGTAATGGAAAATAAATCCTAAACCAATAAATGCAAGTCCTGCCAAAGTCAAAGCTCTATTCGAGAAATTAGCTGTTTGCGCTTCTCCTTCTTCAAAATCAGCAGCTTCATTTTTAGATGGCAAACCTCCTAATGGTCTTCCTTCCGGCGACACTACATATTTATTTTTCAAAAAGTAAAAAAGAGTTGTTCCTAAAAGCATTGCGATCGAAGCCGCTAAGAAACCCCATTTAAAAGCATGAATATCTCTAATTCCGCCAGAATCTTTTACATCTCCTAACATTGGGCAAATATATTGACCTAAGAAAGCTCCTAAGTTAATCCCCATATAGAAAATGGTAAAAGCTGTATCTAGTTTTGTTTTTTCTTGTTTTGGATACAAACTCCCCACCATACTAGAAATATTTGGTTTAAAGAATCCGTTACCAAAAACGATAACTCCCAAACCACAATACATAATAGTCTTAGCCAAAGGCAAATTAGCATCAAAAATAGTTCCGCTGGTAAACAATAACAACTGTCCTGCAGCCATCATTAATCCTCCTAATAAAATACAGTTTCTATTTCCGAAAAAACGATCGGCAATAAAACCTCCCAACATTGGCGTTAAGTAACAAAGCCCAAGGAAACCTCCATAAATAAGAGAAGCTTCTTCTTCTTTCATTAATAATGAGTTTACAAGAAATAAAGTTAATAAAGCTCGCATTCCATAGAAATTGAATCGCTCCCACATCTCCGTTCCAAACAATACCCAAAGTCCTTTTGGATGCGCAGTTCTTACTTGAGTTTCTCCCATATTATTCATTATTTATTTTAAGGTTTAAAGTTTTATTTATAAATTTTCTTTGATAAAGTTAGTCATTTTATTATAAAGCTGAATTCTCGTTTTACCGCCGTAAATACCGTGATTTTTATCTGGATATATTTGAGAATCAAATTGTTTATTTGCCTGAATCAAAGCTTCCATCATTTGCATAGAGTTCTGTACGTGAACGTTGTCATCAGCAGATCCGTGAATCAATAAAAACTTACCTTTTAATTTATCAACGTGATTTATTGGAGAGTTTTGATCGTATCCGCTTGCATTTTCTTGTGGAGTCTGCATGTATCTTTCTGTGTAAACACTATCATAAAATCTCCAGTTTGTTACCGGAGCAACAGCAATTGCCATTTTGAAAATATCATTTCCTTGAAAAATACAGTTTGAAGCCATAAATCCACCATAACTCCATCCGAAGATTCCAATTCTTGAAGCATCAACATAAGGATAAGCCCCAATTACTTTTGCAGCATCAATTTGATCTTCAACTTCGTATTTCCCTAATTCTTTTTGAGTAACTTTTTTGAAATCAGCACCTTTAAAACCAGTTCCTCTTCCATCAACACAAGCAACGATATAACCTTGTTGTGTTAAAGAAGCAAACCAATAATCATCAGTATTATTCCAATCGTTGTTTACTTGTTGAGATCCCGGACCAGAATATTGGTACATGAAAACAGGATATTTTTTAGAAGGATCAAAATCTTTTGGTTTTAAAATCCATGCGTTAAGTTCGTTTCCTTTAGCCGTTTTTAAAACAAAAAACTCTTTTGTTGGTAAGTTATACGCTTTCAATTTAGCCGCAAGAGCCTCATTATTTTCGATAACCTGAATTTCTTTCCCCGTTTTAGACTCATTTAAAGTATAAGTCGTAGGCTGAGAAGCACTTGAGAATGTATTAATAAAAAATTGGAAATTCGGGCTAAAAGTTGCCGCGTTAGTTCCTGTATTTTTAGACAAACGTACTTTGTTTTTTCCGTCTAAACCTATTCTATAAATATCTCTGTTGATAGAACCATTTTCTGTAGATTGGTAGAAAACAGTTTTTGTTTTTTCGTCGAAACCATAGTATGAAGTTACTTCCCAGTTTCCTTTTGTAACCTGATTTTTAAGCTTTCCTGATTTATCATAAACATAAATATGATTAAAACCATCTTTTTCACTTGTCCAGATAAAGCTATTATCTTTTAAGAAAGTTAAATTGTCTGTAACGTCAATATAAGCTTTGTCTTTTTCATTTAAAACTACTTTTGCAGCAGCAGTTGTTCCGTCAACAAACAACAAATCAAGATTATCCTGGTGGCGATTTAAAACCTGAGCTGATAATGTATTATTATCATTCGTCCATTCTAATCTCGCAATATAGAAGTCATTGTAGTTTCCTAAATCAACTTTTTTAGTTGCATTTGCAGTCGCATCATATATATGTAATGAAACTACCGAATTCTTTTCTCCTGCTTTAGGATATTTAAAAGTTTCAATTGTTGGATATAAATCTTTTTGAAATATTGACATTGAAAATTCCGGAACAGCACTTTCGTCAAAACGAATATAAGCTAGTTTTTTGCTGTCTTTGCTCCAATCAAAAGCTCTCACAAAAGCAAATTCTTCTTCATAAACCCAATCCGTAATACCATTAATGATTGCATTCTTCTTTCCATCAGTAGTTACTGCTGTCGATTTTTTAGAAGCTAAATCATATACATAAAGATTATTTTCTTTAGCATAAGCGATTTTAGTTCCATCAGGCGAGAAAGTTGGCTCTTGAACCTGAAAATCAAAAAGTTTAGTTAGCGATTTTGCAGCGATGTCATATAAAAAATAATCTGCTGTAAACGAGTGACGAAAGATATGCTTGGTATTGCACGCAATTAAAATCTTTTTCTCTGAAGCATCAAAAGTATAACTATCGATTCCGCCAGCAAGCTCTCTATGATTCTTAGTATCAATCAAGTTAGAAACTTTTTTTAGAGTTGCAAAATCATACAAATCGATTTGCATCGTCCTGCTTGCCTGATCAACATTCAAAACAGTATATTGATCAGTATTTTTTAATGATTGCAATTCAGTCATTCCTTTTGCACGAAATGCGCCGCTATAAATATTCTCAACAGTAATTTTTTGTTGACCAAAAACGGTTGCAACTAAAAACAAAAAAATAACAGTAATTTTACTTGTATTCATTAGAATTATTTTAAATATAAAAAAGAGCCCAATTTTAGTAAAAAAAATGAACATAATACACATTTCATGTGTTAAATGTTAAAAAAAATAACGTTTGCGTAAATTCCAAATTTCAAATAGATTGCAGATAAAACTCTTAAAATGGTATCTTTGCCGCAACTTTATTATTTAAAATACTGAGAATGAACAACGCTGTTGCCGGATTTTCTAAATTATCCAAAAAAGAAAAAATAAACTGGATCGCCAATACCTACTTTTCAAAGCCTGAAGAAGCGCTGAATATTATAAGAAATTACTGGAATTCAGACGAAAAGCTTCAACAATTGCATGATGAATTTATCGAAAACACGATTACAAACCTCTATATCCCACTCGGAGTTGCTCCTAACTTCCTCATCAACGGAAAATACAAAACCATTCCGATGGCTATTGAAGAAAGCTCAGTGGTTGCAGCGGCATCGAAAGCTGCAAAATATTGGTCTACAAGAGGCGGATTTAAAGCTACTGTAATTGCTACCGAAAAAATAGGGCAAGTTCATTTTACATTCAACGGAGATGCGGAAAAACTGCAATCTTTCTTTAATCAAATTAAACCTAAATTTTTCTCTGACACGCAAAGCATTACCAAAAACATGCAACAACGTGGCGGCGGTATTTTAGATATTAAACTTAAAGACAAGAGAGGTTTATTAGAAAACTATTTTCAACTTCATGCTACGTTTGAAACCAAAGACAGCATGGGTGCAAACTTCATTAACTCTTGTTTAGAGCAATTTGCAACGACTTTAAAAGAAGAAGCTCATAATTCTGATTTATTCTCAGATGATGAAACTGTAAAAGTTATTATGAGCATTTTATCTAATTACGTCCCAAATTGTGTTGTAAGAGCCGAAGTTTCTTGCCCGATTGAAGATCTGACCGAAAAACACATACCGAATCCTCAAGAATTTGCAGAGCGTTTTGTTCAAGCTGTTCAAATTGCCGAAGTCGAACCTTTTAGAGCAGTAACTCATAATAAAGGAATCATGAATGGTGTTGACGCCGTAATTCTTGCAACAGGAAATGACTTTAGAGCTGTTGAAGCCGGCGTTCACGCATATGCTTCAAAAAATGATCAATACTCAAGCTTGTCTCACGCAAAAATCGAAAACGGAATTTTCTCTTTTTGGCTTGAAATTCCTTTAGCTTTAGGAACTGTTGGCGGATTAACCTCATTACATCCATTGGTGAAATTGTGTTTTGAAATACTTGAAAAACCGTCAGCAAAAGAATTAATGGAAATTGTAGCAGTTGCAGGTTTAGCACAAAACTTTGCTGCATTACGTTCATTGACAACCACCGGAATTCAGGAAGGACACATGAAAATGCACTTAAACAACATTATCAATCAATTTGAAGCAACTGAGGATGAACGTCATTTAATCAAAACTCACTTTAAGAAAAATGCAGTTTCACATAGTGGAGTAGTTGAATTTATTGAAAATCTAAGAAAGCAAAATAAATAAAAATTCAAAATATCACAGCCTTCGAATAAAATCCCAACGTTTCGGGATTGGAATTTATTTTAAATTACAGCATGAAAACAACCTTTTATAGTAACGGAAAACTTTTAATTACTGGCGAATATTTAGTTCTAGATGGCGCTAAAGCTCTTGCGTTACCAACAAAATTTGGACAAAATCTAATTGTAGAAAATGGTTCAAACCAAGAAATTCAATGGAAAAGTTATGACTTTGACAAACATCTTTGGTTTGAAGATGTTATCACTTTTTCTGAGATAATCAATAGTCCAGCATCTGAAATCGAAACCGTAAAAACGACATTAATTCAAATTTTACATGAAGCTTATTTATTAAATCCAGATTTTATAAATACT
The DNA here is from genome assembly GCF_044007395.1 of Flavobacterium sp. FlaQc-57. NCBI lineage: Bacteria > Pseudomonadati > Bacteroidota > Flavobacteriia > Flavobacteriales > Flavobacteriaceae > Flavobacterium > Flavobacterium sp. FlaQc-57. Next base: position 945,085 of record NZ_JBIPDA010000002.1, on the reverse strand, counting down.
TCCGAAGGCTACAAAATTAGCACGCAACTCACATTTCCAAAAAACTGGGGACTTGGAACATCTTCTACTTTGTTAAACAATATTGCTCAATGGACTAAAATTGATGCTTTTACTCTCCTTAAAAACAGCTTTGGAGGAAGTGGCTACGACATTGCGTGTGCACAAAATGACACTCCTATTATTTATCAATTAGAACAGAATTTACCATTGGTTGAGGCTGTAGACTTTAATCCTGATTTCGCACAAAACATACATTTTGTTTATCTTAATAAAAAGCAAAACAGCAAAGCAGCGATTAAAGCGTATTACAACAATAAAAATCAAAACCTAACACAAAATATTACTGACAGTAACAAAATTACCAATGCTGTTCTAAATGCAAAAACAATTAAGGAATTTGCGATAGCTTTAGAAAAACACGAAATTCATTTGAGCAATATTTTAGAACTTCAAACCATACAAGAAATTGCTTTTCCAGATTTCAATGGTGTTGTAAAAAGTTTGGGAGCCTGGGGCGGCGATTTTGTGATGGCAGTTTCAAAAGAAAACCCTGCTGTATATTTTGCTTCAAAAGGATATGAAACGATACTCTCATATAATGAAATGATTTTATCTTAGAGCCATAATCTTTATCAGAATATAAAACTTTAACCAAGATTTCGCTCAAAATTTAATTGCATAAAAAAACCCGAAACATTCAAATGAACGTTTCGGGTTTTATATTTTTTATTTACTTACTAAAAACTAGTAGTTAAATTGTAATCTGTTATCTTCAATTTTAGCATTGTTTTTTAACGCTGGTAAAATTCTATTTGCATCAGATGCGCTTTGAGCTTTTAATTTAGCTACATACTCAGCGTGATTAGCGATTGCAGGCGCTTTTACAGTCTTAATGTTTTTAACAACATAAACTCCTGTATTTCCTTCAATTGGCGCAGAAACTTTATTTGCAGCTAATGCAAATGCGTTACCAACAACTTTAGGCTCTTGTCCAACTCCACCAGGTAAAACCGGATTATCCATTGTTACATCAGTTGCTTGTTGAACAGCTACACCAGCGCTTTTCGCTACTGCTTCAATCGTAGAACCTGTCATTTTAGCTTTTAGCATTTCAGCTTTTTTCTTGTTTTTCAAGATTGACTCAACATAAGGTCTTGCCAATGTTACAGATACTAACCCTGATTTGTTTTCGCTTTTGTATTGTGCAATTACGTGACCGATATTAGCCAATTCAAAACGTTTTACATCTCCAACACTAGTTTCTTTATCAAACGCCCATCTGATGATGTTACGTTGGTTTCCTAAAGGACCAAATTGCTCATCCATAGCTTTTGCAGTTACCGGAGCAGCAACTTTTAAACCTAATTCTTTTGCTGTTGCAGCAAAATCTTTATTAGCAGCATCCATTTCAAATTTAGTCGCTAATGTAAATACTTTATCAGAAGTAGCTTCAGATGGCTCAATTTTTTGAGCAATTGTAGCTAAACGAATTCCGTCTTGCTTATCTGTAATTTTGATTATGTGAAATCCGAAAGGAGTTTCAACTAAACCAACTTTACCAATTCCGTTATTGAATACAAAATCATTGAATGGTTTTACCATTTGGTTAGGACCAAAATATCCTAAATCACCACCTTGTTGTGCAGATGAATCATCAGAGCTTGTAAAAGCCAACATCATGAAACTATCAGGATTTGCCTGAACTTGAGCTAGAATTTCTTCTGCTTTAGCTTTAGCTTCTTCTTTGGTTCTTTTTTCTTTTGCATTTGGAGTTTGTGATCCCTCATAACCAATTAAGATATGACTTGCTTTTGCATTTACTCCAGCTTTAAATCCTAAAGATTTAGAAATAGCATAATATCTTCCGTAAACGTACGGTCCATAAATTGCTCCTGCAGGCAAACTGAATAATTTATCAGCATCTACTGCTGGCAAAGCATTTTTAGGGACATAGGTAGAATCGTAAGGAACATCAGAATTTGAATTTACAAATTCAGCAATGTTTGTAGCATTTTTAAAACCTGGTAAAGTATCGTTTTTACCTGTTTTAGCATTGTACTCTACTCTTCCGTTTAATAACGCAGTGATTTTAGCTTTAATTTCAGCTTCGTCTTCTTTTGAAGCTTTATCTTCTACTAAAACGTATTGAATTTCACGAGTTGCATCCGCTTTGAATTTTTTCTCGTTTTTCTTCATATAATCTACAATTTCTGAATCAGAAATTTTTACTTCACTATCTTTAATAGAAGAATATAATGCAGCAGCGTAAGCAAAGTTTACTTTGTTCGCTTCCATTTCATATTTCAACTTTCCTTCACTAGCAGTTGTGTAAAGTCCGGCTTTTACTAATGTATTGTAGATTTGAAATTTTGCGTTTAATTCAGCATCTTTTTCTTTTTCAGAAATATATTGTGCAGCTTCAGGATTACTTTTAAAGTATTCTTTAAACTTAACTACATCAAACATTCCTGCTGAATTTAAAAACATTGGGTTTTTTCCAATATTCGGATCTGCTTTTAAAACTTCAAGTAAGTGTTTTTCACCAACTCTTAATCCTAACTTATCAAACTGAGCAGATAATAATGCAATTGAAACCTCTTGATCCCAAACTCTGTTTGCAGCTTCAGTGGAAGTAATTCCTTGACCACTTTTTTCAACATTACTAACTTTAACTCTAAAGTCCTCAAATGCGATATCTTTTCCATCGATGCTTCCCACATCTTTGGCACTAGCTCCACCACCTTTAGAAGTAAAAATACCTTCTATTATAAATGCAAATAATGCAAGTGCAATAACACCTATCAATAAAGCGGAACGCTGTCTAATTTTTGCTAAAACTGCCATTTTTATTATCGTTAATTTTATATTCAGTTTGCGAAAATACAATTATCTAGTTAATAACAATACAACTAGCGTTTTATTTTACACAATTTTTTTTATTAATTTAAAAAATCACTCTTTTATTGTCAATTTGACCAATTCGATTTTCTTATTTGTCGCTTCTTCAATAACAAAATGATAGTTATCAATCACTATTTCTTCTCCTTTTTGCGGGATTTCTTTTGTATGATTAACAATAAATCCGCCAAGAGTTCCGTACGAATCCTCTTCCGGAATCATCAATTTATAAGTCTCATTCAAATACTCAACATCTAAACGAGTCGAAAACAAATACTTACCTTCACTCAACTCCTGCTCGATTAATTCTTCATCTAAATCATGCTCATCTTCGATCTCTCCAAAAAGCTCCTCAACAATGTCTTCTATTGTTATTATTCCTGCAGTTCCGCCATATTCATCTAAAACAACGGCAACATTTTTTCGCTTTTTGATCAATAAATCCAACGCATCTTTTATCAAAATCGTTTCAGGAACAAATTCAACGGTCATCAAAACTGATTTTATTGTTTTTGGCTTTTTAAACAAATCAAATGAATGCACATAACCCACAATATCATCAAGAGAGTTTTGACTTACAACTATTTTTGAATACCCTGTTTCAATAAATAACGCTTTAAGATCAGCGACGCTATCAAACAAATCAATATCAACTATTTCTGTTCGAGGCGTCATAATGTCACGTGCTTTCACGCCCGAAAACTCCAATGCATTCTGAAAAATCTGAATTTCAGAATCTACTTCCTCATCATCTTCAACGGAATTCATTTGCTCTGTAATATAATTCCCGAGTTCTATTTTACTAAAATACAACTGAACCTGATCTCCTTCTGTCTTGAAAAACTTTCTTAACACAAAATCCGAGATCCAGATAAAAAAGGTCGAGATATAATAAAACAATCGGTAAAATAGATATGCCGGAATTGCAAAAAACTTAATTAATGAATTGGCATAGATCTGAAAAAAGACTTTAGGAAAAAACTCAGCTGTTATTAAAACCAAAAAAGTCGATAATATGGTCTGAAGCAACAAACTGGACAGATCTGAAAAATGAAATCCAAGATTAATAATCCATTTCAAAATCAAATCTCCCATATAGAAACCATATACTACTAAAGCTACATTGTTACCAATGAGCATTGCGGCAATAAACTTTGAAGGATTCTCTGTAAGCTTTGTTAGAATTTGTGAAGTAAAGTTATCCTGTTTCTTTTCGATCTCAAGATAAATTTTATTCGAAGAAATAAAAGCTATTTCCATTCCCGAAAAAAAGGCTGATAGTATTAAACATAGTATTATAATACTAATTTCCATTTTTACTGTTTTTTATTACGATCGTCAAATTTCTTGACAAATTTTCTTCTAAAGAAAAACATAAAGATTGCCATACCTGCAATTAAAAAATGCAAAACTGCAGTATCACTTCCATCATTTAACTTTGTAAATCCGCTATATATGAAGTAGAGAGCAAATACTACGTAAACATATTGTGTGTATTTCATGTAACCCATAATCTGTATTTTTTTATTCGTTTGATTCTATTTCGCCACTTACACGTTGCGAATTAATCACTTTAAAATCTTTACTAAAATCTATTCCTTGTCCGTACGAAACTCCTTTCGCATCTGTAAGTTTAAATTTTCTTTCGGTATAAAACCATTCATTTTTCTGATCAAAATACAATTGTTCAGTCTCCAGCATCTGCCCTGTTTCTGATGTAATTTTAACCTTTCCCTGCAAATCTATTATACTTGTTGGCTTGTATGAAATTGAATAATTTGCTGTTATAAAAGTACGCTTTTGTTTTTTATCATATAACACCACATCTATTCCTTTTGGAAATTCTGTAAATGGAAAATCAAGATTAGAATAATCTAACATTTTCGGACTCTTAAGAATACCTGTTATTTGTCCGGAATCTGTGTATTTGATATTAACAGTATCAGCATCACTTCCTGGAACGAACTCTGAGAAGTTAATTTTCTGAACTTCTTTAAAATTACTTTCGCATCCAAAAAACAGTGTCACAGTAAAAACTGTGACAACCGCTATTATATATCTCTTTGGTAAATTCATTTGCCAAATGTAGTAAATTGTAATGAGCTTAAAAAAACATAAAGGCTTATGCTTAATTGAATTTGCTTTTCACGAACCATCTGTCGTTAAAAGAGAAACTTAAGCTAAAATTGAAATAGTTTTCCTGAACTAAATTTGCCGACATTGTACCTCTTTTACCAAATTCTAAACCAACGTTTACATTTGACCAAGATCCATTTCCAAGCGGAATTCCTGCTCCAAGGTTCATACCTATATCATTGATTGCCTCGTTATTAACTACCAATCCTATTTTCTCATATTTCAAACCGGCTCTATAAGTGATTCTACTTAAATAACTTGTGAAAGATGCATAATTTGGAACATAATATCCTCCTACTGCATATTTTTGATATTTTTCGTAACGAACATTATCTGCTGAATTGTAGTAATTTGCAAGTTGTCCATTACCTTGAAATGACATCGTAGTACCAACTAACCATTTTCTTGGCTGACCAATACCTGCACCAAATGTAACTTTGTTTGGTAATTTTAAATCTGAATCTGTTGAAGGAACTACATAAGGGTCCGGATCTGTAGTAACTGCAATAACTCTTGAGTTGTGTGAACTTAATGTACTAGCAAATGTATAATTCAAACTAGTAAACAATGTCAACTTCTTATCAATTTTTGTTTGATACATTGTACCAATATTAAAACTAACTCCTGACAACTCTGAAGTATTTGTTTCTGTTGTTGCATTTTGAACTCCTGAAACAAGCTCTAAACTTGTTGTTGTAATTTTCCCAAAATTATATTGTGCGTCTGCACCAATATTCCAATTTGGTCTAATTTTATATCCTAAACCAAAAAACACTTTATTCACACCACCTTTTCCTTCAAGCTGTGAGCTTGTTGCACCTTCGGTAGCTGTATTATCATTTCGAATTTTGTATCCAACTGAAGTTACCGGAACTAAACCAAACGCTGCACCAAATTTTCCCATCGGAATTCCTAATGCCAAATAATCGAAAGTAGCACGTTGGGCTTTTTCAGTCTGAGTATCTGTTTTAAATTTAGATGAACCAAAAGATCCTCCAACAGTAAAAGTTGTTTGTCTCAAACTAGCATAACTTGATGGATTTTCAATATTCAAGTGAATACTATCCTGCTCAACTGAAACTCCGGCCATAGACCTGTTTTCAAGAGTTCCTTTAAATCTCACATCACCAATTCCAAAAAAAGAATAAGGCGAAGCGGTACCTTGCTGAGCGAATGAAACGAACGAGATAAGCAAACAAGCGCTTACTATAATTTTTTTAATCATTGTCGATTTTATATTGAAATGTTTGGCTCAAACTCTCCAAAAGGAAATTTGAATTGGCAAATATGGTATTTTTTAATCGTTTAGCCAAAAAATCTGCATCTCCACCCGTTAAAATTATTATAAAATTTGAAAAGTTTCTCCGATATTCATCGATAAAACCGTCAATCTCATAGACGAACCCATTAACAACTCCAGAATGAATCGCCTGTTTTGTTGAGTTTCCTATATATAATTCCGGTTCTTCGAATGTCAGTAAAGGCAACTTGGCCGTGTAGTTATGTAAAGCTTCATATCGCAATCTGAGTCCCGGAGAAATTGCTCCGCCCAAATAATTATCATTTTCGTCGATAAAATCGTAGGTTATACAAGTTCCGGCATCAATCACTAATCTGTTTTGTTTTGGAAATTGCAGCGTAGCTCCTGCCGCCAAAACCATTCTGTCAATTCCTAAAGTTTTTGGAGTCGCATATTTATTTATAAAGGGGAAAGCATCTTCATGTGTCAAAAAATGGACTTTAAGTTGATTTTCGAAATCTAAAAAAGATTGTTTTTCAATATTTCCTACCGATGCCACGACCAAATCAGAACAACTTTGAAACTTTTCTAAAATTTTTTTAATTTTTTTTTCGAGATCATTTTTCTCAAAAATAAACTTTTCAAGAATAGTACTCCCCTCAAAAACAGCAGCTTTAATTCGAGTATTACCAACATCAACCGTTAAAATCATAGTTTGTTTTTTACATTTGCGAAGATACGAATTGATTTTTTTAAAAAAATGTTTTGGATAAATGAAAAATGATCCTATATTTGCACCCGCAATCAGCACGGTGCCTTAGCTCAGATGGTAGAGCAATGGACTGAAAATCCATGTGTCCCTGGTTCGATCCCTGGAGGCACCACCGTTAAAACCCGAATAGAAATATTCGGGTTTTTTGTTTTTAACATTTCTCTTTAAAATGCATTACTTATATATACTTTATTCGAGTTCAACTAAAAAATTCTATATTGGAGAAACAAGCAATATAGATCAAAGAATTTCAAAACATCAAAATCATTTCTATTCCAATTCTTTTACAAAAATAGCCAATGATTGGGAAGTGGTACTAACTTTTAGTTGTCAGGATAAAGATGAAGCTATATACCTTGAAAGTTTCATTAAAAGAATGAAAAGTAAAATTTTCAACAACAAAATAATCGCAGATCCATCAATACTAAAAGATATTCTGTCTAAACGAAAATCCAAATGTGTTCCTGGTTCTCCCGAAGCCTCGGGACTGGAGGCACCACCGTTAAAACCCGAATAGAAATATTCGGGTTTTTTGTTTTTAATATTTTCGTGAAAATTTAACCGCAAAGAGCGCTAAGATTTACGCAAAGGTTCACAAGTTTCAATTTTTATATATTTAGCTATCTTCAAATTATAGCTCGCGATTTTAAGCATGAAACACTTGGATGCTTGACAATAAATTGCACTTCAATGATTTAAAATACTAAAAACATTTACAACATAATCAAAAAGGTTCGCAAAGCTTTAAATTAAACTTTGCGAACCTTTGCGTAAATCTTAGCGTCCTTTTCGGTTAAAATAAGCTATTGATGAAATACAGAAACTGCAGGGAAATAATATCCAGAATAACTTACTGTTTCCTTCTTAACACCTGAGTCAGCATTAAACAAATAAAGATTATTGATTGCGAAATTTGTTCCAAATCCCTCATTAACTGTATTTACCACCAAAGAATTTTTCTTTCGATCGTAACCAATTCCTGCACCGTATAATATATTGGATTGTGTTAATGTAACAAAAGGTGTTGCCAATGAAGCTACATCTCCATTGTATTTATAAATTTCTTTACCACCGCTAAAACTTCCATTTTTAGCAATAAAAACATTGTTTTTGGCCGCTACAATAGACCCTGGATGCCAAGCTCCCCAACTTCCATAGGCTTGAAATGCTATTGCAATTTCTTTTACTTCAAGTGTATTTGAATCTATGCTTATCAGTTTTTTACCTCCTGCTGCCCACACTTTTTTATCATCGGTTACAGCAAATCCTAAAACCATACTTGGAATAGTTTTTTCAACCACCAACGTTGAAGCATTAATAACAATAACACCTTTTGAAGAAGACAACGCGAAAATGTAACCATTAGCTTTTACAATATCTCCAACCTGACCTGTAACACCTTCAATTTGTCCATTCAATTCCATTGTGTTAAGGTTAAGCTTAAAAATTCCTTTTCCCGAAGTTAATAATGCCTGATTCTCATCAATACCCACTACTGCACGCCAGTCGTTTCCGCCTTGAGCAGGAATTCTTTTTTCTTCTTTAAGTGAATAAGCATCTGCCACCACAACAGGTCCGCCAACTTTAGAAACTAAAAATAGTTTTTTATTAAAAATTGTTCCAAACTCTAATGTAGATGATTCCGGTTTTAAATTTTTATCGGGATTTACTTTTACAAAAACGCTGTCTTCTATTGCTTTTGTATCATATCTGTAGAATCCAACTGTTCCTGTTCCGTGTCCAAACCATCCTTCATTGATCATAAAGAAACCATTTTCATAAGCTCCTAAAGTGTGGATATCATATGTTAGAGAAACCTTTCCTCCATCGTTTTTGGCTGTCATTGTTATTTTAAAATCGCCTCTCGTTTCTGGCTTAAAAGTATAAGTAGAATCAGATCCTACAACACTTCCGTTAACTGCCCATTCAAAAACAACATTTTTTCTGTCTGCTAATTTTGAACTTAATTGTACTGTTTTTCCAATCGTCAAAGTATCTTTTAATTGCTGCTCTCCTTTTATTACCGGAGGCGCCGTAAAATCGTCATCACTATTACATGAAACTGTTAGCAACATCAAAGAAGCAATTGCGATTAATGGTCTGGAAAAAAAATGGTTTTTCATTGTTAAATATTTAAAATTATAGTACTTAATTTTTTAAATCGACTGTAACAAAAAAGTTTTACAAAGCAGCTTGCCTGCTTTCGTTAAAAGCAAAACATCTTGCAAATCGATAAGTTTTAATGATTTTTTTTGGAAAAAATGAAGGTATCGAACAGAAAAACTTCTGAAAGGAAATTACTTTTACGATATAATATTTGAGGAAAAAAGATTCTCATAAATTCAGTTTTGACTTACGAGAATAGAATAACCAAACAATACATAATCACGGAAAGCGATTAGTATTATTCTTAATTCAAGCTTCAATCCCCGAAAGCTATATTATTACTATAAAAATGGCAGGTCTTCTGACTTGCTCCCTACACCCAGCCTTCCCTTTCAAAATGAAAAGTGACGTATTAAAGGGTTTCAGTTAATGAGCTTACAGCTGCGGGACAGTTTTGGAGTTACACCAAATTCCCTTTTAATGTCAATATCTTATCAATATGACAACCATTTTCCGATTTAAATTCGAGGCGCAAATCTACAGTTTTCTTTTTAAAGAAAATAAATGAGCTCTTACTAATTATCAAGCCTCATTATTCCATCACTTTTTATGTATTAATTTGAATTATTTCGATGCTTCTTTTTACATTAAAAAGATGTCAATAAATAAGTTCTTTTTGTTAAAAAAGTATTAACTAAATAAAAAAATATCTTCTATATTCGTAAAATCATAATTAATAATTTTATTTATTATCAAAAACACATAGCGCTTTATGAGCAAAACTTCTACAAAAGGCATTTGGAAAGTAATTTCGGCCTCATCAATGGGGACAATGATTGAATGGTATGATTTCTATATTTTTGGAAGTTTAGCTGTTGTAATTTCAACTAAATTCTTTCCAAGCGATAATCCAACGGCAGCATTTTTATCGACTTTAGCCACTTTTGCGGCAGGATTTGTAGTTCGCCCTTTTGGAGCGCTATTCTTTGGGAGACTTGGCGATATTATTGGTCGTAAATATACTTTTATGGCTACTTTATTATTAATGGGAGGTTCTACTTTTTTAATTGGCTGTATTCCGAGTTATGAGACTATTGGTTTTTTAGCTCCTTTATTGGTTCTAATTTTACGTTTATTACAAGGGCTTGCTCTTGGAGGAGAATATGGCGGAGCGGCCACTTATGTTGCTGAACACGCTCCCGCGGGACAAAAAGGATATTGGACATCCTGGATTCAGACTACTGCAACGGTCGGCCTTTTCATTTCATTAATGGTGATCCTAGCCACAAAAAATGTACTCTCTGCAGAAGATTTTGATACTTGGGGATGGCGTGTTCCGTTTTGGGTGTCTATTGTAATGGTTGGTGTTTCGTATTTGATACGTAAAAACATGGATGAATCTCCTGAATTTGCCAAGGCCAAAAAGGAAGGAACTACGAGTACAAACCCGCTAAAAGAAAGCTTTGGAAACAGATATAACTTAAAATTTGTTCTACTTGCTTTATTTGGAGCAACAATGGGACAAGGTGTTGTTTGGTATACTGGCCAGTTTTACGCCATGAGTTTCATGAAAACGGTGATGAATATTGATTCTTCACAGGTTGATAGTTTATTGGGAATTGCTTTATTATTGGGTACTCCGTTTTTTATTTTCTTTGGATGGCTAAGTGATAAAGTAGGCCGAAAATACATTATGATGGGCGGAATGCTTCTTGCTATTTTATTTTATAGACCTATTTATAAAATGATGTACACGACTACTGATGTAAACTATAAGACTGAAATTGTAGAAAAAAGACTTCAAAATACTGAAACTACTAAAAATAATGATTTAATTACCACAATTTCAAAAACCTATACTGACGAAACTTCGTACGTGGAGAAGAAAACAACTTTTAACGATAAAAAGGAACCTCAAAGTCATATTTCCATTACCATTAATTCCAGCGATGAGTGGACATTGATTTTCCTGGTTTTTATTCAGGTTCTATTTGTAACTATGGTATACGGTCCAATTGCTGCTTTTTTAGTAGAAATGTTTCCAACGAAAATTAGATACACTTCAATGTCTCTCCCGTATCACGTTGGTAATGGCATTTTTGGTGGCTTACTTCCTGCCATTTCAACTTATTTTGTAACGCATGCCAAGGATTCAGGAAAACCTGATTTTTACCTTGACGGACTTTGGTACCCTATTATTATTGCCTCTGTTTGCTTTGTAATTGGAATGATTTATATTGACAATAAAAATAAAACTAACCACCTTTAATACTACTAACTATGAATGCGATCAAACAAATTTTGGGTGTTTTATGGATTATTCTGGCAGTTGCAGCGGCTTATTTTTGCGTGTTTGAATTTGGCTTACCAAAACTACTTTCAGACAAACAAGATGATTTAGTCTTTGGCATAATTATCCTTTTTATTCTTACTCCTCTAATTGTTTTAGGACTTGGAACTTTTGGTTATTTTGCTGTAATTGGAGAATACAACGAGAAGAAATAATAAACGCTCAGGAGTAAAGAAATAGAAAAGGGCTGTCTATCTTCATAGAGCAGCCCTTTTGCATTACTAACCAAACCTAATTTTTAATCTACAGAATACCTATAAATTTTATTTTTTAATAAGTTTCATTACTTGATTTTTTCCATTTTCATCAAGAGCTTTTACAAGGTATAAGCCTGTTTTTAGATCACTTACATTAAACTGAAAATCTGCATTTCCGTTTGTGCTGAAACTCTTTACCAACTGACCTGAAACTGCATAAATCTGAACTTTATTTGTTGTAATGTTCAGCGTAAAATAATTTGAAACCGGATTTGGATACAAACTGATAGTATTACCTTTTTCAAAATCTTCTATTGCTAAATTGGCTACTTTATTACCGTAAATTCGATACTCACCAGCTGGTATATTTATAGTCGCATTTACATCAGTCACATTAATAGTACTATTGTCCATTAAATTATACCATGTTCCTGTGTATTGAAAACCTGTTGGAACATTTTTCGCTGTTGTATCAAAATTCGCCACGATTAAAACATCTTTTAATTGTGCGGAAGATAAATTAGCATTCGTTATTTTTATATTCACTGATAGTGAACTGGCACTTGCGATTGTTGGAGTTCCTAAAAAAACAGGTTCTGTTGTTTTAAGTGTAATCATTTTTGCCCAATCGTTATAAATTTTACCTCGATTTGAATTTCCTAACCAATTATTTACCCATTGAGGCTGTGGTTTGGTATCTAATTTACAATCTCCGGATGTAGCGTCAACATCTGTATTTACGGTATTATTATTACAAGTAAAAATAGAACTCTCCCAACCTAAATCTCCAAAATGCCAAATCATTTTAGGGCCTGGTACCAATAATGAAACTGCTCCAAGTGCCGGCATTCTCGACAATGCTGTATTTAAATTTTTCACGTCGTATGAGCCGTTTGAAGCTCCAAATTGTACGCTTTTATACATTACTCTTTCTTCGTCATGACTTTCGGCATAACCCATTAAACGATTTGCGACAAAACCATGACTAGAACTTGCCATTCTCGAAATATCAGTATTTGTGGCATATCCCATTGCTAGTTGACTGTATTGATCTGTCATTTTTCCCCACATCATTATTCCTTTACTTATTGGGTCACTAACGCGATAATTTGCCCATTCTTTCTCTTCGGCATCGGTTCCTAAATGCTCAAAAATGGTGTAATGCGTCGGATCTAAACTCCATGAATAATCAGCATATTTTTTCAAAACATCAACTCTGTCTTGTTGATAAGCGTTGGTACAATTTTGATCAGCCGCAGTACAAGCCTGAGTAAATCCTTTTGTTAAATCCCAACGAAAACCATCGATTTTATATTCTTCAATCCATTGTTTAATTACACGGTCTACATAATTTTGAGTTTTTAATGACTGATGGTTAAAATCTTCTCCAACACTGTAACTGTGTTTTGCTACGGTATTAAAATAAGGATTTTCGGCAGTTGGAGACCCAAAACCGTCTCCGTCAGGATCGTTCATCCACATTCTCACCATTGGGTTTCTTCCAAAAGCGTGATTTAAAGCAACATCTAAAATAACGGCAATTCCGTTTTGATGACACAAATCGATCAGTTCTTTTAACTTATCTGAAGTTCCATAAAATTTGTCTAAAGCCATATGAAATGACGTATTGTACCCCCAACTTTCATTGCCTTCAAATTCCATTACCGGCATTAATTCGATTGCATTTATTTTAAGATTTTTAAAATAATTGATTCTGTCAATTAAACTTTGATAACTTCGAGCGGCATCAAAATCACGTACAAGAACCTCATACACTACTAACTTATCTTTTTCAGGTTTTGTAAAATTAGCTACTTGCCAATTGTATGGCGTTTGTCCTGTTTTTAAAACTGTAACTTCAAAATTTTGTCCTGCTGGATAAACTGGCATATTTGGATATGAAGCGACAGGAATTGCAGCATCATCATAAGGTGACAAAACTAATGTTGAATATGGATCTGCTGTTTTGACTAATGAAGGAGAATTGGCAATTGGCGCGGTTTTCACCACCCAATATTGATAGGTATTACTTACTCCCGAAACTAATCCGGTTAACTCTAACCAGAATTTCCCTGAAGTTGGATCTTTTTTCATGGCATACGCCGAAGTAGGCTGCCAGTTATTAAAACTACCAGCTACGTAAACAAAATCTTTTAAAGGTGCATCCAGAACCAAAGTAGCTTTTGTAAAATCTGTCTTATTGTAATTAATTCCATCAACTAATCCTGCCGGCATTGCCTCTGAAACTGTATTTGGATTTACAACTGCAGAAAACTTTTTGACAATCGTAGTAGTTCCTTGAGTTACGGCCAGTTCATACGTTTGGTTACCTGTAATACTTGTATGCGAATAAGAATAACTCGATGCACTTGCAATTGCATTGATCACAATTCCGTTTGCTTTCAACGAATAACTTGCCAAACCGTTCGTATTTGTCGCAGTTATATTAAAAGTTGAACCTGAAGCTAAAATTGTAGCACTATTTTCAACAGGGGCAGTCAGATTCACTTGAAAAGAACCAACCTCTACCAAAATATCCTGAGATTTTTTATCTCCAGTTCCGTTTTTTGCTTTAACTAAAAAACCAATTTTACCAATTCCTGTAATATTATAATACGTTGTTGGTGTAATGGTTTTCGTATAAGTATCTGAAGCGGCATTATAAGTGAATTTACTCGCGTCGCTTGAAGCCTCCCAAGCACCATTATTGGGTGTTCCTTTTTGTGTAGTATCGTTTGTATCAAAAGCCCAAGCCCATAAATAAAGTGAATTATCTGCAATTCCCCAGGTCGTTTCGTTTATACTGCTTCCGTTTATTGTAATGGTAATAGAAGTAGTTTCTTCAAAAACTGCAGGACTTACAGAATAAATCGCTGTTTGTTGCTGTGCAAATGTAACTGCCGACAACAAAAGAAATAGTAAGAGTAAAGTTTTTTTCATGATGTGGTTAATTGGTTAGTTAGATTAAAAAAGGGCTACCTTATAGATAGCCCTTATATTAATTTACAATAAAAATTAATCTACTGTAATAGTTTTTGCAACGTTGTCAATTTTTAAAACTCTTGATCCTGTTGGTCCAGTGTATTTAAAGTTACTGTCACCATCACCAGCATTTACTAATTCTGAATCGATAGTATAACCTAAACCTGAATAGTAAGTATAGTTATGACTTGCATCCCAGTTACCATTACTTGTAAAGTTGTTTCCTAAGAACTCTCTAAAAGCTTCTCCGCTTTTAAGAACAACAGTTACTTGGTAAATGTTTGTTTGCCCAACAACTAAAGGAAATTCAGTTTCAGCATCTCCATCCCAAGTCCATCCTCCAGGTGTAGCAGCACCAACTAACCAGTGTGAAGTTGCTAATGGTGTGTGATAAGGAGTTGCTTTAAAAGTATAAAAATTTGAGTATTGTGCTTCTGCACCAATTCCAACAGTCGCTTTAATACGAATGTCAACACTGTTTTCTTGTTTCTCAATAAAACCACCATTAACTAGAGCCGCATTTAATTCCGCAACTGTTAAAGCTCTAAAACGAGCAGTAGTTGTAGTTACAGCAACAGGAGCAGCAAATTTAGTTCCCGCTTTTGCAATTTCAATTGTATAGTTTACTACAGTTTGAGTACCGTCGTACTTCGCATCATCCCAAATTACTGTTGTAGCAATTTCTTTTTCTTTATCTTTTGTAAGAACAATATTGAAATCGTTTTTTGGGCTAAGTAAAACCGGAGCTGTAACTGGCTGTATTACTGGTCTGTTTTCTACATCATCTGCATTACATGATACTGCTAAAACACCAATGAATGCGATTAAAATTTTATATATATTTTTCATTTTATTATTTTTTATAAGGTTAGTTAGTATCCTGGATTTTGTTTTAAAGTTGGGTTAGCCTGAATAGTTTTTGAAGGAATTGGCATTAAATTTCTGAATTCTTCTGTACCACTACCATTTTTAACACCACCTTTCCATTGCCAGATTTTAGATCCTCCGGTGAATTTACCAAAACGAATCAAATCTGTTCTTCTGTGACACTCCCAAAACAATTCTCTCCCTCTTTCATCTAAAAGAAAGTCTAATGTTAGATCTGAAGTTGTAATAGCACCAGCACTAGCTCTTGCTCTAATTTTATTTACATATCCTAAAGCTGTTGCTATATTACCAGATGATGCTCCTCTTAAAGTTGCTTCTGCATACATTAAATACACATCAGACAATCTGTACATCGGGAAATCTGTATCAGGAATATCGTTTCTTTGAGCAGCACTGCCGTCAGAGTTTACATTAGTAAATTTTCTAACCGCATAACCATTAGTAAAAACTCCATAATCTGCAATATCTAAAGTTTGTCCGTTAGTATAAAAAGTTCCTCTTTTGTCTGAAGTAGCTGTTGCATCTGGAAACAACTGAACAAACTCTGGTCTTGCTCGTATTCCTGACCAACCACCATTCATTCCTTGATCAGCAGCGTTCATACTTCCACCAATAGATGCGTGCAGAATAAAACTCATTCCACCCCCAGTAGCTCTAATTGCATTACCATCTCCAACAATTGGGAAGATAACTTCATTTTGTGCTCCATTTCTATTATTATCAGCAGAGAATAAAAAACGGTAAGGCTTATCCATAAAAGTATATCCAGAACCTGTTATGATATCATTACAAACTATAGCGGCATCATTATTTCTTTCTGTTCCAGTGTATACTTTAGCATTTAAATAAATTTGCGCTAATAAAAATTTAGCCGCAGTTTTATCTACTCTACCGTATTCATTAGCTTTAGAAGCAACTAATGTATTATCCATATCTTTTAATTCTGACTCTATAAAAGCAAAAACTTCTGCTCTTGTTTTTTGCTCTGGATAATAGAAACCAACTGGATCTTTTTCTGTAGTAATTGGCACATTACCAAACAAATCCATTAGATTAACATATGAGAAAGCTCTTAAAAAACGAGCTTCTGCTCTAAACTTAACGATTTCAGCTTTTAAAGAAGCATCAACACCTCTTTCTGTAAGTTTTTCGTCTGTAGTTTGTCTTAAAAACTCATTAGCAACACTAATTTCGTAAAAAGCTCTTGAGAAAATTCCGTACAAAAACTGATTACTAGGACTCCATTGTTGACCATTTATTGCCGGCAAACCATCATCTGCCCATGCAATAATAGACTCATCCGTAGGAAATTCTTGTGAAACAAATAATAATCGCAAGTAACTGCTAAAATCACCTCCAAGACCAAAAATATCAGGAGAACCATCTCCGTCATTTCCTCCTACATACAAACCTGCATATAATTTTGCTAAAACTTGTTTGTATGATGCCGGATCTTGAAAAAAGGTATCAGAAAGAAACTCATCATCATCCTTTGGCGTCACATCTAAGTCGCTCGTACACGAAGTAAGCGTCATATTCAATCCTAAAATGAATAGGAGAAAATAAGATATATATTTAAATGATATTTTCATTTTGTTTATTTTTAAAATTTTGTTTTTCAATCTACTACTAAAAATTTGCATTTACTCCAAACAAGAATGTTCTGGCTCTTGGATAAACATTATTGTCTATTCCGTTGAATTTCTCAGGATCTAAACCATTGTATTTTGTAAGAACAAAAACATTTTGAACTCCTGCTGTAAATCTTAACGAAGCAGCTTTTAATAATGTTTTATCAAAAGTGTATCCAAGCACTATATTATCTAATTTGATAAAAGATGCATCTTTTACGAAATAATTAGAGTAGTTACGCTGTGTTCCATTAGAGTTACTTTCAGTAGTAAAACCAGTATTGTAATAATCAGTACTAATATTAGACAAATCAGAATCTCTTCTTAAACCTGCTTGTAAATATCCTTTATCAGAACTTACGTTATCATAAATATAGTTTCCTAAACTAGCTCTCCAGTTCATTGTAAAATCGAATTTTTTATAATTCAAAGTAGAGTACAATCCGAAAGTATAGTCTGCTGTTGGTTTATGAAATTTATAACGATCTGCATCTGTTATCGCACCATCACCATTTCTGTCTGCATAAGCACCTTGAATTGGTCTTTTGTTTGCATCATATAATTGCTCAAAAACAAAGAATGAATTTGGAGCAAATCCTGCAGAATGAATCAATACTTGGTTTCCTGTACCACCCGCAATAACATCTCCAGTAATATATCCTTGAAATCCTGGAACAGTAGTTCCTAAATCAGTGATTTTTTGATCGATATAAGTTGCATTAACAGCAAGATTCCATGTTAAATTATCATTTTTAACAATGTCAGATTGAAGATTAAACTCAACCCCTTTTGTTCTTACGCTACCAATATTACTATATCCTTGGTTTCTAATATTTGCTCCATCAGGATATGCAATTTCAGCCAAAAGGTCACTTGATTTTTTATCAAAATAATTAATCGTACCGGTTATTCTGTCTTTAAAGAATCCAAAATCTACCCCTACGTTCATCTCTGCCAAATCTTCCCATTTAATGTTTGGGTTATAACCTTCAGGTCTTGCAGCTTTATAAATAACTCCATTAAAAAGATATTGTGTATTGATCGTTCCTAAAGTTACTCTTCTTAAGTAATCATACTGAGGTACGATATCTTGTTGACCTGTAGTTCCGTATCCAACTCTTAATTTTAAACTTGACAATGTCTCATTATCTTTTAAAAATTCTTCCTGAGCAACATTCCATGCAAAAGCAGCTCCTCCAAAATTACCCCATCTGTTTTCTTTAGCAAAACGTGAAGTTCCGTCTCTTCTGTAATTTAAAGTCAACAAATATCTACTATCATAATTTAAAGTCAAACGACCAAAATACGATTGTAAGTTAATATCCGGATCCGTAGTAACATCTTCTTTTGGATTTGGTTCTTTAGTTTGACCTGAATCATATCCAACTCTTTGAAACAACTGGTAGTTATATCCTGCTGTTGCATCAATTTTAAATTTCCCTAAATCTTTAGTATAATTAAAATAAGTATTTAAGTTTTTATTCTGACGACTATCTGTATAATGAATATCTCCTCCTAAATTAACCCATTTACCACTTGTAAATACTTCTGGCTGATATCCTAAAATACTTTGGTTACTTACTCTTGTATAACCATCACTATTAAATTTATCAATTCCTCCTTCTACAACTACTCTTAAATCTTCGAAAAAATGTAGTTTATAGTCTAATCTAATATTTCCCCATTTTCTCGTAGAAGTTGATCTACGATCATCTTGATTTAATCTTGCCACTGGATTTCTTGCAGGCAATAATGGTACGTTTCCACTTGGCTCCAACCATTCAAAATAACCTGCATAGCGAGAACCCGCTTGATAAACAGATTGCGTTGGATCGAATGAAATTGCACTACTAATTACCGGACCTTCATCTTGAAATTGATTTTTTCCAAATGCTAAATTTCCACTAATATCAATTTTTAAATGATTATCAAATAAAACCGGGTTTAACGATAACGATGTCGTAGTTCTTTCAAAAGAAGTGTTTCTTAAGATTCCAGGATTATCAACATTTCCAACAGATAAACGTACAGGTAATTTGTTGAACAAAGCACCACTTACAGAGATATTGTTGTTTGTTGTTAAAGCAGTATGAAAAATTTCATCTTGCCAATTTGTATTTGCTGTACCCAATAAAGCTTTTTGAGCTGCATTACCTTTTTCGTTTACTAAAGCACGGAATTGATCAGCACTTAAAACATCTACTGTATTAGCAACTGTATTAATTCCTACCTGAGAATTGAAGTTAACTTTTACACCGCCTTTAGTTCCTTTTTTAGTCGTAATAACAATTACACCATTTGCTGCTCTGGAACCGTAAATTGCAGCTGCAGAAGCATCTTTCAATACTGTGAATGACTCAATATCATTAGGATCAATAGTAGACAAAATACTTGTAGATCCGTTAGGAACCGCATTACTCATAGGAAGTCCATCAATTACAATTAATGGCTCATTAGAAGCACTTAGCGACGATCCTCCACGAATTCTAATATCTGCTTTAGCTCCTGGTGCACCTCCACCAACAACGTTTACACCAGCAATACGACCGCTAATTAAACTTTCTGGAGTTACGTTGATTCCTTTATTAAATTCTTTTGCAGAAATTTGAGAAACAGATCCTGTAGCGTCTTTTTTCTTAACAGTACCATAACCTACTTGTACTACAACCTCTTTAAGTTGATTGTTATCTTCTTCTAAAGAAACAGTTAATGATTGTTGTCCATTATAAGTTACAGTTGACGTTTTGTATCCAATAAATGAAACATTAATTTTGTCTCCATTTTTTAAATTAGATAACTGAAATTTACCGTCAAAATCTGTTGATGTGCCACCTGGAGCACCTTGTACATTTACATTTACTCCCGGGATTGGTTGTCCCGTTGCCAAATCGGCAACCGTTCCTTTTAAAGTGCTTTGAGCGAGCACAGTAAACGGCAACAGCAGGAATAAAAATAACAACTTTTTGTAAATTGTTTTCATACTTTTTGTTTAAATTAGTTTGAGTTTTTGATTGTTAGTTAAGTTTTTAATTTTACTTCGAATTTCAAAATTAGGAATTTATTAACACGCTCGACCGCAGGCAATTTTTATTGGTTTACGAAAACGTGGTAGTGTTGAAAACTTTCTATTTTTTGTAATCTTTTAAGTCAAAAATTGTCAATTATAAAAATATAAGATACCTTTATTAACAATTAGATTTTTTTCAAATAACCATTATGAAACGCAAAATAACCCTAAAACAGATTGCAAAGGAACTTGACGTGTCCATTTCAACTGTCTCAAAATCACTAAGAAACAGTCTGGAAATAGGAGAAGAAACACGTTTAAAAGTGCAAGCTTTTGCAAAGTTTTACAATTACAAGCCTAACAATATTGCCCTTAGTCTAAAAAATCGAAAAACCAAAAGTATCGGTATTATCATTCCGGAAATTGTACATTATTTTTTCTCTACTGTAATCAACGGAATTGAACAAGTTGCTAACGAAAATGGTTATAGTGTTGTCATTTGTTTGTCTGACGATTCTTTTGATAAAGAAGTCCTAAATATGGAGATGTTGGCCAACGGAAGCATCGACGGATTTATCATGTCTCTTTCTAAAGAAACCCAATACAAAGGTGATTTCCACCACATTACAGAAGTTATCAATCAAGGAATGCCAGTTGTAATGTTCGACCGGGTAACCAATGATATTTTATGCGATAAAGTAATTATTGATGATAAAGCTGCCGCTTATGAAGCGGTTCAAAGTTTAATTGACAACGGCAGAAAAAAGATTGCTCTTGTTACAACTGTCGATTATGTAAGCGTTGGAAAACTCAGAACTGATGGTTACGAAAAAGCACTTCTGGACAACGGATTACCATTCAATGAAGATTTAATCATTAAAATTGAAGATGTAGATACTTGCGAAATTACCATAAGTCAGCTTTTGCACGATCGCGCTTTTGATGCTGTTTTTGCTGTAAACGAACTTTTTGCAGTAACAATTATTAAAACTGCAAGTAAAATGGGACTAAAAGTTCCCGAAGATTTAGCTGTAATCGCTTTTACTGACGGAATTATCTCTAAATACTCTACACCAAGTATTACAACTGTAAGTCAAAGTGGTGAAAAAATGGGAAATAAAGCAGCTAAAATGCTGATCGAAAGACTCGAAGCCGAGCACGTTGATGACGAAGAAGAAAACGAAAATTATACCACTGAAGTTATCGAAACACATTTAATAAAAAGAGAATCTACTGACTAAATTTCTTAAAATCAACATATTCTAAAGCCATAAATAATATTTATGGCTTTTTTGTTAGTATATATCTAAAATTAATTTATACTTTTACGGCCGTCAAAGCTTTTACTTTTACTTCGAAAAAACAGTAAGTTTTGATAAGCAAAGCGCTTATCGTCTAATTAATTTTTTAATTACGATAATGGAAAAGCGTAAATTAAGTTTCTGGGAAATTTGGAACATGAGTTTCGGTTTCTTGGGAATACAATTTGGTTTTGCACTGCAAAACGCAAATACTTCAAGAATTTTTGAAACCCTTGGTGCAGAGATAGACAAAATCCCTATTTTATGGATTGCAGCTCCTGTTTCAGGTTTAATAATTCAACCCGTTATTGGTTACTTTAGCGATAGAACCTGGACTCGTTTGGGAAGACGACGCCCCTATTTTTTAATTGGAGCCATTTTGTCTTCAATTGCGTTATTTGTAATGCCGAATTCTCCAACTTTATGGATTGCGGCTGGAACTTTATGGATCATGGATGCGTCAATAAATGTTTCAATGGAACCTTTCCGCGCTTTTGTTGGCGATAATTTGCCAGACGAGCAACGCGCATTAGGTTTTGTAATGCAGAGTTTCTTTATTGGAACCGGAGCTGTTGTAGGTTCTATTTTACCTTACCTTTTCGCAAATGTATTTGATGTCAGCAATGTTGCACCAAAAGGAATTATTCCGGATGCTGTAAAATGGTCTTTTTATATTGGCGGAATTGTTTTTTTACTTTCTGTTCTATGGACTGTTTTTAAAACAACAGAATATACTCCCGAAGAACTTCAAGCATTCGAAGCAAATAGCAAAAAAAACACAGAAGGCTTATCTAATTCTGAAACAGAATCTGGAGTTTCTACAAAAAAACAATTGCTTTTAGGTTTATTATTTACTGGTATTGGAGGATTAATTTCATTTTTAATTTTCGAAAACAGCCTTGCAAAAGAATTATACATTTTGTTTGTCGGATTGATTTTCATGGGTGTTTTATTCATAATTGCATCACAATTACGAACTAAAAAAGTTCAGAATGGTTTTACCATAATCATGACCGATTTATTGAATATGCCAAGAACAATGCAAAAATTGGCTTGGGTTCAGTTTTTCTCCTGGTTTGCGCTTTTTTCGATGTGGATTTATACGACACAAGCTGTTACTACACACCTTTTTCACACAACAGATACAAAATCTCAAATATACAACGACGCTGCTCTTTGGATTACAGTCTTATTTACAGTTTACAATGGAGTAGCTGCTGCTGTAGCATTTCTATTGCCAGTCATTGCGAAGAAAATAGGTCTTAGAGTAACACATTTACTAGCATTATGTGTTGGAGGCGTTGGTCTAATCTCCTTTTATTTTATTCCTAACAAAGATCTGCTAATTATTCCAATGATAGGAGTTGGAATTGCATGGGCAAGTATTTTATCTATGCCATATGCCATGTTATCAGGTGCTTTGCCAGCTGCAAAAATGGGTTATTACATGGGAGTTTTTAACTTTTTTGTAGTAATTCCACAAATTGTAGCAGCCACAATACTAGGATTTGTAATTAAACAATTCTTTCAAAACGAACCTATTTACGCCTTAATTATCGGAGGTGTATCTATGATATTTGCCGGATTACTTACACTTAGAGTAAATAGCAAAACTAAAATTGAAATTCATGAATAACAAAAAAGCATTCATATTCGACCTTGACGGCGTAATCGTTGATACCGCTAAATACCATTTTTTAGCTTGGCAAAAAATCGCGCAGGCCTTAAATATAAATTTTACACACGAAGATAACGAATTACTAAAAGGTGTAAGCCGTGTTCGTTCGTTGGATATTATACTTGGATTAGGAAATGTTCAGGCTTCGCAGGAAGACAAAGACAAATGGTTAATTCAAAAAAATGAAGATTATTTATCTTATTTAGTTGACATGGACGAAAGCGAGATTCTTCCAGGAGTTTTAAAAATTCTAAAACTATTAAAAGATAAAAATCAAGGAATTGCATTGGGTTCTGCCAGCAAAAATGCAAGACCAATTCTGGAAAAAACAGGGATTCTGTCTTACTTCGATGTTATTGTTGACGGAAATGACGTTACCAATGCAAAACCAGATCCGGAAGTTTTCCTGAAAGCGGCTCAATTATTAAACATTGATCCAAAAAATTCAATTGTATTTGAAGATTCTGTTGCCGGAATCCAGGCAGCAAATATTGGCGAAATGGTAAGTGTAGGAATTGGTGAGAAAACAATTTTACATGAAGCTGATTATATTTTTAAAGATTTCACAGAAATAACCCCAGAGTTTATCGAGAAACTAATCGGTTAGTGAAGAATGTGTCAATGTGTCAATTTGATAATTAGAAAATGTCTTATTACCACGTTTCAGTAAACCATTCGATGTTTTAAAAATATAAATCATCTAATTAAAAAAGTAAAATAGTAAAACAACAAGCAATTAATCAGATTAAAGATCACTAAAAGAAAATAATTATCTCATTTTCTAATTGACACATTATCTAATTGAAGAATTGCCGAATTATCAAATTAAAAAATAATGAATCAAGATTATATAAAACCAGACAATTGGTCCATCATAGAAGAAGGATTTGATGCAGAAAGAGTGAAATCGTCTGAAAGTCTTTTTAGTATCGGAAACGGGGCTATGGGACAACGTGCCAATTTTGAAGAAACCTATTCTGCTGAAACATTTCAGGGAAGTTACATCGCAGGAATTTATTATCCTGACAAAACTAAAGTGGGTTGGTGGAAAAACGGATATCCAAAATATTTTGCGAAAGTATTAAATGCTCCAAACTGGATTGGAATTGACGTTGAAATCAACGAAGAAAACTTAGACTTAAACAATTGTTCTGAGGTTAAAAACTTCCGCAGAGAATTGAATATGAAAGAAGGTTGGTACAATCGTTCTTTTGAAGCTACACTGAAAAACGGAACCGAAATTGCCGTAAATGTTCGTCGTTTTCTTTCTTTAGATTTGGATGAAACAGGAATCATTAAATACGAAATTACGCCTTTAAACAAAGACGCAAAAATTGTTTACAAACCTTATATCGACGCTGGTGTAACCAATGAAGATGCAAACTGGGAAGAAAAATTCTGGGAACCTCTTGAAGTAAAAAAAGGAACAAATGAAGCTTTTGTAACCGCGCAGACTTTCAAAACGCACTTTAAAGTTACGACTTTCATGCACAATACGATTTTTGCAAACGGAGAAAACGTAAACATTTCACCTTCAACAATCGATTCAACTACTGATAAAGTTCAATTTACTTACGGCACGATTATCGCAAAAGGACAAACCTCATCAATTCAGAAAATTGGTGGATATACTGTTTCTTTAAATCACGAAAACACTTTGACTGCAGCAGAAAAAACAATAAAAACTGCTGTTAATTTAGGTTACGATACTTTACTTCAAAATCAAATTGATGCCTGGAGTAAAATCTGGGAAATGTCAGATATTACCATTGATGGAGATGTAAAAGCGCAACAAGGAATTCGCTTCAACATCTTTCAATTAAACCAAACCTATTTAGGAAAAGACAGCCGATTAAATATTGGACCAAAAGGTTTTACCGGAGAAAAATACGGCGGATCAACATATTGGGACACTGAGGCATATTGTATTCCGTTTTATATGGCAACAAAAGATCAGCAAGTTGCAAGAAACCTGTTGACATATCGTTTCAATCAATTGGATAAAGCAATTGAAAATGCCAAAGACAATTTAGGTTTCAAAGATGGTGCAGCATTGTATCCAATGGTTACCATGAACGGAGAAGAATGCCACAATGAATGGGAAATCACACACGAGGAAATTCACAGAAATGGTGCAATTGCTTTTGCAATTTATAATTATCACCGTTTCACCGGAGATTACTCTTATATTCCTGAAAAAGGTCTGGAAGTTTTAATCGGAATTGCACGTTTTTGGCACCAAAGAGCTTCTTTCTCTAAAGACAAAAATCAATATGTTATTCTTGGAGTTACAGGTCCAAACGAATACGAAAACAATATCAACAATAATTTCTACACCAACTATATTGCAAAATGGTGTATTGACTATGCCGAAGAACAAATTAAAAAAGTAGCTGTAGAATATCCTGCAGATCACAAACGCATTTTAGAAAAAGTAAATCTGTCGGCAACTGAAATTCAGGCATGGAAAAAAGTAGCCAATGATATGTATTTTCCATTTTCAAAAGATTTAGATATTTATTTACAACAAGACGGTTTCTTAGACAAAGACTTAGTTTCTGTAAAAGACTTAGACAAATCGCAACGCCCAATCAACCAAAAATGGTCTTGGGATCGTGTTTTACGTTCGCCTTACATCAAACAAGCCGACGTTTTACAATGTTTTTATTTCTTCGAAGATCATTTCTCTAAAGAAGAATTAAAACGCAATTTTGAATTTTACGAATCCTTTACCGTTCACGAAAGTTCACTTTCACCTTGCGTACACTCGATTCAGGCAGCAGCTTTAGATAAAATGGATATGGCATATACATTTTACTTAAGAACATCCCGTTTAGATCTTGATGATTACAACAAAGAAGTTGAGGAAGGTTGTCACATCACATCTATGGCAGGAACCTGGATGAGTATTGTAGAAGGTTTTGGAGGAATGCGTGTTAAAAATGACCAATTGCATTTTTCTCCGAAAATCCCAAAAGAATGGAAAGGTTACTCTTTCAAAATAAACTTTAGAAATCAAATTCTAAAAGTATCTGTAAATCATGACAAAACTACTTTTACCGTAGATGGTGATCAAGATTTAACAATTGTAGTAAACGGAAATCCTGTAACTGCAAGTAAATTTGTACAAATTAATTAAATTACAATACTCTAAAATCTAAAAAACATGAAAAACTTATTTTTCGCAAGTTTAATCTTGTTTGCTTTTAGCTCGATTGCAAAAGCACAACAATTAAAATCACCCGAAGGCAAGTTCGTAATGGAATTTTCGCTTCAAAACGACGGAACTCCAACTTACAATTTAAAATACAAAAACAAAGAAGTTGTAAAAAACAGTAAATTAGGTCTTGAACTTAAAGATGATAAAAAATCTTTATTGAATGATTTTACAGTTGTTGATACTAAGACTTCAACTTTTGATGAAACTTGGAAACCGGTTTGGGGCGAAGTAGACAATATTAGAAATCATTATAATGAATTGGCTGTTACTTTAAATCAAAATGGAACGGACAGACAAATCGTAATTCGTTTCCGTTTGTTTGATGACGGCCTTGGATTTAGATATGAATTTCCAACTCAAAAGAACCTTACTTATTTCGTAATTAAAGAAGAAAGAACTCAGTTTGCGATGGCGGGCGACCACACTGCTTTCTGGATTCCTGGAGATTACGATACTCAGGAATACGATTATACAAAATCGAAATTATCTGAAATTAGAGGTTTATCTGAAAAAGCATATACGGCGAATGTTTCGCAAAAAAACTTTTCACCAACAGGAGTACAGACTTCTTTGATGTTAAAAACAAATGATGGTTTATACATCAACTTACACGAAGCAGCTTTGATCAACTATTCTTGTATGCATTTGAATCTTGATGACAAAAACATGATTTTCGAATCGTGGTTAACTCCAGATGCAAAAGGTGATAAAGGTTATATGCAAGCACCAAGCCACTCACCTTGGAGAACAATAATGGTAAGCGATGATGCGAGAGAAATCTTAGCTTCAAAAATGACTTATAACTTAAATGATCCATCAAAAATTGATAATACTTCTTGGATTAAACCAGTAAAATACATTGGTGTTTGGTGGGAAATGATTACAGGAAAAAGCTCTTGGTCATATACAAATGATTTTCCAACGGTACAATTGGGTGTTTCTGATTTCTCAAAAGCAAAACCAAACGGAACTCACGGAGCGAATAATGCTAACGTAAAAAAATACATTGATTTTGCTGCTGCAAATGGCTTCGACGCTGTTTTAGTTGAAGGTTGGAACGAAGGTTGGGAAGACTGGTTTGGACACTCAAAAGATTATGTTTTTGATTTTGTAACGCCTTACCCTGATTTTGATGTAAAAGGTTTGCACGAATACGCAAAATCTAAAGGTGTAAAAATTATCATGCACCATGAAACTTCAGGTTCAGTTCGTAACTACGAGCGTCACATGGATAAAGCATACCAATTCATGAAAGACAACGGGTACGATGCTGTAAAAAGCGGTTATGTTGGAGATATTTTACCTCGTGGTGAAAATCATTACGATCAATGGATTGTAAACCATTATCAATATGCAATTGAAAAAGCAGCTGATTATAAAATTATGGTGAACGCTCACGAAGCGGTTCGCCCAACAGGAATTGCAAGAACGTACCCGAACTTAATTGGAAACGAAGCTGCAAGAGGAACAGAATACCAAGCTTTTGGAGGTTCTAAACCAAATCACGTTACTGTTTTACCATTTACACGTTTAATTGGAGGTCCAATGGATTATACTCCCGGAATCTTCGAAATGGATATCAGTAAAATGAATCCAGAGAACAAATCTCATGTAAACAGTACAATTGCAAATCAATTGGCATTATACGTTACAATGTACAGCCCATTGCAAATGGCTGCTGATACTCCAGAGAACTACAACCGTTTTCCAGATGCATTTCAATTCATTAAAGATGTGGCTGTAGATTGGTCAGAGAGTAAATATATTGAGGCTGAACCAGGAGATTTTATTACTGTTGCCCGTAAAGCAAAAGGAACAAACAATTGGTTCGTAGGAAATGTAAACGGAGAAACGCCTCGCACATCAAACATTGATTTCAGTTTCCTTGAAAAAGGCAAAAAATACACCGCAACAATTTATGCTGATGCAAAAGATGCGCATTACAAAACTAATCCGCAAGCTTACACAATCAAAAAAATTGTTGTAACAAACAAATCAAAATTATCGCAGTTATCTGCTCCAGGCGGAGGTTATGCAATTAGCATAATTGAAACTAAATAATTTTTTCAAAGACAAGTGATTTTCCCCAAGATTACTTGTCTTTTTTTTAATCTTTAAATAATACCTAACAAGTTTTTTAAACCTGTTAGGAAACCTTACAATATCTTAACAGGTTTTTTAAACCTGTTACGTATCTAAATACACAAGATTATGAATACAAAAAAAACAACACCCAATATCAACTCAACATTCTATAAATTAATATTATTAGTTCTCTTGTTTTCCGCTTCTGCGAAAGCGCAAATCCAGAAAGTAGAACCGCCGTTTTGGTACGCTGGAATGAAAAATTCTGAGTTGCAAATTATGTTCTACGGAAAAAACATTGCGCAATACGAAGCTTCGGTTTCGAATAATGTGGTGATTAAAAATGTAGAAAAAACGGAAAACCCAAATTACCTTTTTGTTACAATTGACACACAAAATCTAAAAGCATCTGAATTGGTTTTCTCTTTCAAAACCAAAAACAAAGTTGCTTTTACGCAGAAATATTCGCTTAAAGAAAGAAGAGCAAATTCGGCAAACAGAAAAAGTTACGATGCATCGGATATGATTTACTTAATCATGCCGGATCGTTTTGCAAACGGAAATACGAAAAACGACAGTGATGCTTCTTTAACTGAAAAAGGAAACCGTCAAGATCCAAGCGGTCGTCATGGTGGTGATATTGAAGGAATTATTAAAAACTTAGATTATATCTCATCTCTTGGCGCTACAACAATTTGGAGCACGCCTTTATGCGAAGACAATGACAAGCAACATTCGTATCATACTTACGGACAATCGGACGTTTATAAAATAGATCCGCGCTACGGAACCAATGACGATTACGCTCGTTTATCTGCAGAAATGCACAAGAAAGACATGAAATTGGTTATGGATTATGTGACCAATCACTGGGGAATTACGCACTGGATGATAAAAGATATGCCAACCAAAACATGGTTCAATCAATTCGAAACCTTCACACAAACACACCACCGCAGAGAAGTAATTACAGATATTCACGCTTCAAAATTAGATCAGGAAGTTTGTATTGATGGTTGGTTTGTACCTTCAATGCCCGATTTGAATTTGAGAAATCCTTTAGTAGCAAAATACCTTACTCAAAATGCCATCTGGTGGATTGAATTTGCCAATCTTGATGGATTTAGAGTAGATACTTATAATTATTCTGACCCAACAGCAATGGCTAATTGGGCAAAATCAATTACCAATGAATATCCAAATTTTAATATTGTTGGAGAAATTTGGATGCACAATCAGGCGAGTTTAGCCTATTGGCAAAAAGACAGTAAAATTGGTGCGATCGAAAATTACAATTCAAATTTACCAAGCGTAATGGATTTTACACTTCAAAGTCAGATTACTTCTGCTTTCAATGAAGATAATCCAACTTGGGACAACGGATTGATTAAATTCTACAATAATTTTGCAATGGATTTTTTATATCCAAATACGGATAATATTTTAGTTTTTGCCGAAAATCATGACACAGACCGTATGAATCATAACTTTAAATATGATTTACCAAAATACAAACTGGCAATGACTTTATTGGCAACAATCCGCGGAATTCCCCAAGTATATTACGGTTCAGAAATTGGAATGGGCGGAGACAAAAGCAAAGGCGATGCTGATATTCGTCAAGATTTTCCTGGTGGATGGGCAGGCGATAAAAATAACGCTTTTACAACTGCAGTAAGAACAGCTGAACAAGCAAAATATTTCGATTTTACGTCGAAATTATTCAACTGGAGAAAATCAAATGAAGCTGTTCATTTCGGAAAAATGACACACTATATTCCAGAGAACAATACGTATGTTTATTTCAGATATACTGATGCTAAAACTGTTATGGTAGTTTTTAATAACAATGCAAAAGAGCAAGTTGTGAAAACAAATCGTTTTAAAGAAAACATTAAAAACTTTAAATCTGGAAAAGATGTTTTGACTGGAAAAACATTCGATTTGTCTTCTGAAATTACTTTAGAACCAAAATCAGCTTTGGTTTTAGAATTGGAATAAATATTTCATTTAAACACATAGAGACATAGATTTTTTAGGTCGATAAAAGACATTTCACTTGTTTAAATAAACATAGCTATAGTAAATACGCACAGCTATGTGTAAATGACGAGTCATTTATTTAAATCTTTTTAAAACAAAGAAAAGCTATGTCTCTATGTGTTTAAAATTTTATTGCCACAGATTAACAGATTATCCCAGATTCAAAAAATCATTTTAATCTTTTAATCTGTTGCTATTTTTTTTCAACATTATTCATGTCTAAAAAGTTCCTAAATAATGAAAAAATACACTTTCCTTTTTTTACCTTTAGTATTCTTAATCATGAGTTGTTCTGGCTCAAAATCAGTTTCAATGAATAACGACAATACTTCAAAAATACCTTTCGTTTGGGAAGGAGCAAATGTTTATTTTTTACTTACAGATCGTTTTTACAACGGAGAAACTTCGAACGATGTCAATTTTAGCAGAACTAAAACTCCCGGAAAATTACGCGGATTTGAAGGTGGCGACATCATCGGAATTACCAAGAAAATAGACGACGGATATTTCGAAAAATTAGGAATAAATGCCATTTGGCTTACGCCGATTGTAGAGCAAATTCACGATGGCGTCGATGAAGGAACCGGACTTAGTTATGGTTACCATGGCTATTGGGCAAAGGACTGGACTGCTTTAGATCCAAATTTTGGAACAAAAGAAGATCTGGCAAATTTGGTAAAAAAAGCACATGCAAAAGGCATCAGAATAATTCTCGACGGAGTAATTAATCATACCGGTCCCGTAACTCCCATGGATCCTGTTTGGCCTTCAGACTGGGTGAGAACCGGAGTTGTTTGTGATTACAAATCGTTCGAAAATACTACAATGTGTACTTTGGTAGAAAACCTTCCGGACGTAAAAACTGAAAGTACTCAGGAAGTTGAGTTACCTCCTTTTTTAATCGAAAAATGGAAAAAAGAAGGTCGTTACGATAAAGAAATAACTTCATTAAACGAGTTTTTTAAAAGAACCGGTTATCCAAGAACTCCAAAATATTATATCACAAAATGGCTTACCGACTATGTTCTCGAATTTGGAGTTGATGGTTACAGAGGCGATACCGTAAAACATACTGATGAAAATGTATGGGCAGATTTTAAAAAAGAATGTGAATATGCTTTTGAAACCTGGAAGAAAAACCATCCATCAGAAATATTAGATCAAAACCCTTTTTACACCATTGCCGAGGTTTACGGCTACGGAATTAGTGGCGGACAAGATTATGATTTTGGAGATCGAAAAGTAAATTATTTCCAAAATGGTTTTAACAGCATGATCAATTTTGAGTTCAAATGGAATGCAGCTCAAAACAATTATGAGGGTTTGTTTTCTAAATATTCGAATGCTTTAAATAATGAACTAAAAGGATATTCTGTTTTAAACTATATGTCATCGCACGACGATGGACAGCCTTTTGATGCAAACAGAGTAAAAGGTATCGAAGCCGGAACCAAATTATTACTTTCGCCGGGAATGTCGCAAGTATATTATGGCGATGAGTCAAATCGTTCATTAGTGATTGAAGGTACTCAAGGCGATGCTACTTTACGATCGAATATGAATTGGGAGGAGATTCAGAACAATCCTGAAATACAAAAAACACTTTTGCACTGGCAGAAATTAGGGCAATTCAGAAGAAATCATCCTGCCGTTGGAGCGGGCGTTCACAAACTGATTAATCCGTATCCATATACTTTCTCTAGAATTTTTACCAAAGGAGTTTATACAGACAAAGTAGTTATGGGAGTAGATTTGCCAAAAGGCAGAAAAGAACTTCCTGTTGGCGAAGTATTCCCAAACGGAGCCAAATTAAAAGATACTTATTCCAATCAAAATGTCGAAGTAATTGACGGAAAAGTAATTATTGAGAGTGATTTTGATATTGTTTTATTAGAAAAGGCTTAACCGCAAAGGTCGCTAAGACATACGCAAGGTTCGCAAAGGTTTATAAAATCTTTGCGAACCTTTTTAATTAAATAAAAAAACTTGTGCCCCTTGCGTAAAACTTTGCGACCTTTGCGGTTAAAATCTTCAACATGCTCAAAATAGGACATCGCGGTGCCGGATACGAACCCGAAAACACTTTAAAAGCATTCCAAAAAGCATTAGACCTAAATGCAGACGGAATCGAACTCGATGTTCATCTTAGCGCAGACGGATATCTAATTGTAATTCACGATGAAACTATCGACAGAACGACTAAAGGAAAAGGTCTTGTAAACACATTTTCTTTGTCTGAATTGAAATCGTTTTTGATCGATGATCAATATCAAATCCCAACTTTAAAAGACGTTTTTGATTTGGTCGATAAAAAATGCCTGATCAATATCGAACTAAAAGGTCTAGGAACTGCAAGTAAAGTTGTATCTCTTATAGAAGAATATATCTCAGAAAAAAACTGGAATTACAATCATTTTATAGTTTCAAGTTTCGATTGGAATATGTTACAAGAAACATCAAATTTAAATATTGCAATTGGAGTTTTAACAGAAGATGATTTGGATAAAGCTTTGGCTTTCGCCGAAAAAATCAAAGCAAAAGCCATTAATCCTGATTTTCAGTTATTAAATGCAAACAATGTAAAAGAGATTCAAGAAAAAGGATTCTTAGTTTTACCTTGGACAGTAAACGATAAAGAAGACATTCAAAAAATAAAAAGCTATAACGTAGACGGAATCATCTCTGATTTTCCTGATAAATTGTAATACTAAAAAAATAGCCACATATTACAGCATTAAAAATGATTTTTAAAAATCTGTGCTAATCTTTTTAATCGGTGGCAAATAAAATAATATGATCAAAAATTTCGACATAATCATTGTTGGCGGAGGCGCTGCGGGTTTTTTTACAGCAATTAATATTGCCGAGAAAAATCCGAAACTAAAAATTGCTATTCTGGAAAGAGGGAAAGAAGTACTTTCTAAAGTTCGCGTTTCTGGTGGCGGAAGATGCAACGTTACGCACGCTTGTTTTGAACCGAACGAATTAGTTAAATTTTATCCCCGAGGAGAAAAAGAGCTTCGTGGACCTTTTCATCAGTTTTGTTCCGGAGATACGATTGAATGGTTTGAGAAACATGGCGTTGAACTTAAAATTGAAGATGACGGCAGAATGTTTCCCGTTTCAAATTCTTCTCAAACTATAATCGATTGTTTCTTAGAAGCAACCGGAAAATTAGGTATAAAAGTTTTAACGGGTCAAAGCGTACAATCAATTTTCAAAGCCGAAAATCATTGGAAAATTGACACTCAAGATGAAAATTACGCAGCAGAAAAATTAGTTCTGGCAACCGGAAGCAATCCTAAAATTTGGGAAATGCTGCAAACGCAAGGTCACGCCATTGTGAGCCCTGTCCCTTCCCTATTTACTTTCAATATCAAAGATCCCAGAATTAAAGAATTGCCCGGCGTTGCGGCACAAGTTACGGTTAATGTAAAAGACACTAAACTTGAATCGACTGGCCCTTTATTAATCACACACTGGGGAATGAGCGGACCAGCTATCTTAAAACTTTCGGCTTGGGGCGCACGTATTTTACATGATAAAAATTATCAGTTTACCATTTTCGTGAATTGGTTAAATGATGTTGATACTGAAGATGCTGAAAAAATCCTAAAAGATTTAAAACAAGAACATGCCAAGAAAGCCGTTTCGAAAAAGTCTCCTTTCGACTTCCCGAATCGTTTGTGGGAAAGTTTGGTCTTGGCTTCGGGAATTGAAGTAGAAACTAAATGGGCCGATTTGTCTAAAATTCAATTACAAAATTTAGCTTCTCAATTGACAAAAGCAACGTTTCAGGTAAACGGAAAAAGTACTTTTAAAGAAGAATTTGTAACCGCAGGCGGAATTGATTTAAAGGAAATCAATTTTAAAACCATGGAAAGCAAATTACATCAAAACCTTTATTTTGCCGGTGAAATTGTAAACATTGACGCTATTACAGGAGGTTTCAACTTTCAGAATGCCTGGACAAGCGGATTTATTTTAGCCAATAACATTTAATAGAATGAAATATAAAGGAATCATTTTTGATTTAGACGGAACACTAGTAAATTCATTAGAAGACATCTCAGATGCGATGAATACAGTACTTACCAATTTAAATTACCCAACTCATACGTACGACACTTATCAGTATTTTATCGGAAGCGGTTTGAGAAATTTAGTAAGCAAAGCTTTGCCTGCAACAAATAATTCTGAAGACCAAATTGAAACCTGTTTTCAAAACATGATTACTGAATATAGGGAAATTTGCACTCTTAAAACAAAACCGTACAAAGGCATTGTTGAATTATTAGATACATTGGTTTCACAAAATATCAAATTAGCCGTTTTCTCCAATAAAGCCGATGAACTTACAAAAAAAATAGCCACCGAAATATTCCCCGATTATTTTGATACTGCGGTTGGTTTGAGTACTGAAGCACTTAAAAAACCCAATCCGTTTGAAGCAATCGAAATAAGCAAAAGTTGGAATTTAAGCCCAGAAGAGATTCTCTTTGTTGGAGATTCTGACATTGATATGCTGACTGCAAAAAATGCCAATATGTTTCCCGTTGGAGTTTCTTGGGGTTACAGAACCGAAGACGAACTGATAACAAGCGGCGCAAAAGTGGTCCTGAACAATGCTTCAGAATTAACTGAGATATTATAAAAGTACACAATCGCAGTTTTCAGTCAAAATCTGACGAACTGAAAACTGTGAATTACACAAAATCCGAATTAACAAGAATTTACAGATTCTGTAAGTTTTCATTAAGAGTATTCTAATAATTTTACTATCAACTAAATACCAATAGATGAAAGTAAAATTACTTACCACAATTTCTTTTCTTACCTACCAAATTTCTATTTCCCAAACAGAAAAACTACTTCACGGAAAGGTTGTTTCTAATAATAATCCGCTAAAAAAAGTCGAGGTTATTAATAAAACGGCCCAAACGAATACAACTACAAATGATTTGGGCGAATTTTCGATTTCAGTAAAAAGCCGAGATAGTTTGCTGTTTTTCTCTAAAGATTACTTTTTTACCAGAATAAAACTAACCCAGGAAAATATTGACCAAAACAATATGGTTATTAATATGGCTTTAAAACCTGAAGAACTAGATGAAGTGGTTATTAACAATATAAAATTAGCTCCGGTACACACTTCTCAACAAGATATAGATGACATAAAATTTGCAAAAGACGTCACGTCTTTGCAAAAATATACGGGCGTTTACAACGGAACTATTACAAATGGTATAGATTTTATGAGACTTGGTTCCGGCTTAATCAATTTATTTAAGAAAGAGGACAATGAACCTAAAAAGAAAACTCCCACAATAGACTTCAGAAAACTTATATCATCATCAATTCCAGATAATTTTTTTACAACAGATTTGAAATTAAAAGTAGATGAAAAAGAATTATTTCTTGATTTCTGCGATGCCGATCCAAGATCAGCAAACCTTTTAAATCATAGTAATATCCTAACTACAATGGATTTTTTATATGCAAAAAATGAGGAATTTAAAAAGTTGAAAGCTGATTTAAAAAACTGAAACTAATTATTTGTTTAACCACCAAATACTCGCATTCAAAACTGCTGCAAAAACAACCCAAACCATATAAGGAATCAGCAAATATCCAGCGATTTTATTGATTTTGACAAATTTTAAATACGTTTCATAAATGAATAGCCATAAAAGTGCAATTTCGACAAAAGCCAACAAAGGGTTTTTTAATCCGAAAAATAAATAAGACCAGATTGCATTTAATGTCAATTGAATTAAAAAGAAACCCAACGCTTTTTTCACCTCTTCGTTTTGTTCCTTTATTTTATCCCAAACTAATCCAGCTGCCACAGCCATAAAAATATAGAGCAATGTCCAAACCGGCATAAAAATCCAGTTAGGCGGGTTAAAACTAGGCTTTACAAGAGTTGGATACCAAGTTTCTACACTTGGTCTT
The DNA here is from genome assembly GCF_044007395.1 of Flavobacterium sp. FlaQc-57. Taxonomy (NCBI): domain Bacteria; kingdom Pseudomonadati; phylum Bacteroidota; class Flavobacteriia; order Flavobacteriales; family Flavobacteriaceae; genus Flavobacterium; species Flavobacterium sp. FlaQc-57. Next base: position 908,596 of record NZ_JBIPDA010000002.1, on the reverse strand, counting down.
GTTACAGTACTTGCTGAATATCCTACAGCCAAACAAACTATTAGAGCAATTGCGATTTTGGTTATCTTATTCATTTTATTCAAATTTTTAGTCAAAAATAGTTAAAAAGAAAGTTTAAACCATAGAACTCATAGAAGTTCGCTTTAGTTTAAGTTTGGCATACATTTTCTTATATATCTTATATGGTGAAATAGTATAAAAACTATCTTTGCCAAAATTTTATAATTCATGTTCACAACAACTGATTTCATTCCTAAAAAATATACTTCGACAATAGAAAATGGAAATTTTGAGTGGAGCGCTCCCAGCAATATTGCTTTAGTAAAATATTGGGGAAAAAAAGACAATCAAATTCCGGCAAATCCTTCGGTAAGTTTTACTTTAAATAATTGCAAAACGATTACGAAATTAGGTTTTGAGAAAAGAGAAAAACAAAACTCTTTTTCTTTTGATTTATTATTTGAAGGAAAGCCAAAAGAAGATTTCAAGCCGAAAATTCAGAAGTTTTTAGAACGAATTGAGATTTACTTACCTTTTCTAAAAGACTATCATTTTACGATTGACACTCAAAATACATTTCCGCACAGTTCCGGAATCGCTTCTTCAGCATCAGGAATGGCAGCTTTGGCAATGAATTTTATGAGTTTAGAAAGAATCCTAAATCCTGAAATGACAGATGATTATTTTTATCAGAAAGCATCATTTTTAGCCCGTTTAGGTTCTGGAAGTGCCTGCAGAAGTGTAAAAGGAAATGTTGTCGTTTGGGGAAATCAGACCAACATTGAAGGAAGCTCCGATTTATATGGAATTGAGTTTCCATACACAATCCATGAAAATTTCAAGAATTATCAAGATACCATTTTATTGGTAGACAAAGGCGAAAAACAAGTTTCTAGTACCGTTGGACACGATTTAATGCACAATCATCCGTATGCCGAAAGACGTTTTGCTCAGGCTCACGAAAATTTGGATCAATTGATTGCCATTTTTGAAAACGGAAATATAGACGAATTCATTAAAGTTGTAGAGAGCGAAGCCTTGACATTACACGCTATGATGATGACTTCGATGCCGTATTTTATTTTAATGAAACCAAACACATTGCAAATCATTAATGCAATTTGGAAATTTAGAAATGAAACTCAAATCCCGGTTTGTTTTACGCTTGATGCAGGGGCAAATGTCCATGTTTTATATCCCGAAAACGTTAGCGACAAAGTCTTGCAATTTATTCAGGACGAATTAGTTGTATTTTGTCAGAATCGTCAGTACATTTGCGACCAAATTGGAGAAGGCTCAATGAAGAGATAATTTTCGTATCTTTAATTAAAATTTAGATTATGAATCTTTTATAAAGAAATACTCAGATATAAATGAGGAAAATCAATTCTACTTTTTCGACACACGACAAGACCCAAACAAAATAAAGAAAGACATTAAATAAACATGAAAGGACCATTATTTTACTCAAAAATATTACTCTTTGGAGAATACGGAATCATCCGTGACTCTAAGGGACTTTCTATTCCTTATAATTTTTATAATGGTGCATTGAAGAAAACCGAAGAACCATCGGCAGAAGCTTTGGCATCAAACGCAAGTTTAAAACGTTATGTAACCTATCTTGAAACTTTACAAACTGAACAACCAGATTTAGTAAGTTTTGATTTGGCAACTTTAAGAAATGACGTTGAAACCGGAATGTATTTTGACTCAAGTATCCCACAAGGATATGGAGTTGGTAGTAGTGGTGCATTAGTTGCTGCAATTTATGACAAATATGCTACTAACAAAATCACCGTTTTAGAGAATTTAACGCGCGAAAAACTATTACAATTAAAAAATATATTTGCTCAAATGGAGAGTTTTTTCCACGGAAAAAGTTCTGGTTTAGATCCTTTAAACAGTTATTTAAGCATTCCTATCTTAATCAATTCTAAAGATAATATCGAAGCAACTGGTATTCCGACTCAAAGTTTTGACGGAAAAGGCGCTGTGTTTTTATTAGATTCAGGAATTGTTGGAGAAACTGCTCCAATGGTAAACATTTTCATGGAAAACCTAAAAGACAAAGGGTTCCGTGCAATGCTTAAAAACCAATTTGTAAAATACACTGATGCTTGTGTAGAAAACTTTTTACATGGCGACATGAAATCGTTATTCACGAATACTAAAAAACTATCAAAAGTCGTTTTAAATAACTTTAAACCAATGATTCCGGAACAATTTCATGGAATATGGCAAAACGGAATTGATACAAACGATTACTATTTAAAACTTTGCGGTTCTGGAGGCGGCGGTTACATCCTAGGTTTTACCGAAGATTTAGAACGCGCTAAGGCTTCTTTGAAGGACTATAAATTAGAAGTAGTTTATCAGTTTTAAATTTAAACCCCTTAAAAACTTTTTATTATTTGAATACATTTTTCTGAAATCTTAATCCTAAAAAGTTATTGTCTATGAAAAGTATTTTACAGATTATCAAATCAACTTTATTAGGAGGAATTCTTTTTTTAGCACCATTAATTTTATTGATTGTTATTTTAGAGAAAGGGTTTCATATTATTCAAAAAATCACACTTCCTATTATCAATCAATTCCCAAAAGTAAAAATTTTAGGATTGGCCATTGAAGAAGTTGTTGCGATAGTTATCATCGCTTTTATTTGTTTTACAGCTGGTTTAATTGCCCGAACGGCGTATGCGCAAAAACTAATACGAAAGCTTGAAGATGGCATCTTAAGCTTCGTTCCCGGATATTCTTTCATAAAAGGCATGAATGAAAACATCATGGGGATCGAATCTAATCAGGAATTAAAAGTTGTTCTCGTTCCTACAGATGCAGGTTGGCAATTTGCATTTTTGATAGAACAAATAGACGAAAATAACTTTTCAGTTTTTATTCCTGCAGCTCCAAATCCTTGGAGCGGTTCTGTTTGTTTTGTAGAAAAAAAAGACATTAAAAATGTTGAGATTACTCAAAAAGAAGCTTTAGCTTGCATTCGAAAACTAGGCTTTGGCTCAAAAGAATTGTTTAAAAATAAACTTTAATCATTCTACTTCCTTCAGCAAAAAATCTTAAATTACGCTCCAATCCCAAATCTTAAATTAAAAAATGTTAAGCAGACAGCACAAACTTTTAGTAATGAAAATTGTTAGTTTGTTCTCTGTCGTAAGAGGCTACAACATTCCGATTATTGTTTTGGCGCAATATTTATCTGCGATTTTTATTTTAGCTCCCGAAAAAAGAGCTCTTGATATTTTACTCGATTTCAATTTATTTCTAATTGTCTTTGCGTCGGCCATTACAATTGCATCAGGATATATTATCAATAATTTTTACGACAGTCAAAAAGATTTAATTAATAGACCCAATAAATCTATGTTGGACCGATTGGTTAGTCAAAAAACAAAACTTTCAGTTTATTTTACGCTTAATTTCATTGCAGCTTTAATGGCATTAATTGTTTCCTGGCGCGCTTTCTTATTCTTTTCGGCTTATATTTTCCTGATTTGGTTTTACTCACATAAAATAAAAAAATATCCTATCGTTGGCAATTTAACTGCAGCTCTTATGGCTGTTGTCCCATTTTTTGCGATTCTGTTGTACTTCTATAACAAAATTTCTTTTGAAGAAATCGAGAATCATATGAGTCATTTTATGGTCATTTCGGCACATGCTGTTTTCTTATTTTTATTATTGCTTATCAGAGAAATGATTAAAGATTTGGAGAATTTAAAAGGTGATTTGGCTAACAATTACAGAACGATTCCGATACTTTACAACGAAACCGTTTCAAAACAAATTATCACGGCTCTGACTATATCGACAGTATTTCCTGTTTATGTCTTAATCAATATTTATGATGTGGGCTATATGGATATTTACTTTTATGTTTGTTTTGTGGTACTACTATTTTTCCTGATTTATTTATGGAAAGCAAACTCAAAAGAGCAATTTTTACTATTACACAATGTACTTAAGTTCTTGATTGTTTCAGGAGTATTCTGCATTGTTCTCATTAACCCAAGCGTTTTATGGCACGGGAAGAATTTGCTATTAAAGTTTTAAAAATGGCCCGTCGATTATACGGATTTAAGCAAATTTGAACAGCCAATTTTTACTTTGTTCATCTTTGTCTAAACTTTACTTATCTCTGTAAAACGACTTCCAACAAAATATGTAAAAGAAGCCAATTGTTTGAAACTAGCCCCGATAGAGGTGATATCCTTGTTGTCCCGATGTTATCGGGAAGAACAAGATAAAGCCGAAAGCGGGAAATCATGTTTAAAAAAAGCCAATTATGATGCTTCTAGAACTACAAAAAATCATAGCTATTAATCTAAGAACAATGAACTTAGGATTATTTAGCAAGAATAAACTATCTTTGCACAAATTACAGAATTTATGAACAATAAGGAAGGCAATAATAAAAGAGGCGGATCTAGACCAAGTGGCTCTAGACCAAACTCTAACAAGCCAAAACCTCCTATGGCGAAGCGCGCTCAAGGGCCAAAAAAAGTGAAACCTGCTGTTAAGGCTGCCGAAGAAGAAAAGGCTGAAAAAATCAAAAAACAGAATCAGGCTCCAAAAAGACAAAAAGCTGCAGACGAAATTCGTTTGAACAAATACATCTCTAATTCTGGTGTTTGTTCACGTCGTGATGCTGATATATACATTCAGTCTGGAAACGTTAAAGTTAATGGCGTACCGGTAACTGAAATGGGTTATTTAGTAAAAATTAATGATGTTATAAACTTTGACGGTGTTACTTTGACTCCTGAAAAGAAAGAGTACATCTTGTTGAACAAACCTAAAAACTTTACAACTGCTCTTGACGAAGGTCAGGAATACCGTAACGTTCTGGAACTTGTTCGTGGTTCAACAACATCAAAAATTGCTCCAATTGGAAGAATGGACAAGAACACAACTGGTTTGTTGTTGTTTACTAATGATACTGATATGATTCGTAAATTTACTTTACCGAGTCAGAAATCATCTAAAATCTATCAGGTTTCTTTGGATAAAAACTTGAAATTTGAAGATTTAGAAAAAATAAGCAAAGGTTTGGTTCTTGACGGACACAGAGTATTTGTCGAAGAAATTAGCTATATTGAAAAGGAAGCAAAAAGTGAAGTAGGTATTAAATTACGTTCATCGAATGTAAAAGTAGTTCGTGCTATTTTTGAACACTTTGACTATGATGTATTACGTATTGATCGTGTATCATTTGCTGGTTTGACAAAAAAGAATTTACCAAGAGGTAACTGGCGCTTTTTGACTGATCAAGAAATTATCAACTTGAAAAACGTTTAAGAAACGATTCAAAATTGATTTAATATATAAATCCTATTTTACTCTGGTAAGATGGGATTTTTTATTTTTAGAAGCTAAAAAAGTTATGACCGAAAAGTGTGAAAATGGATCTTCCTATTGATTGGTTTTTTTCTTCAACAGTTTCGTAGTTTGAAAATCCGAGCATAATTTTGATTCCGGGCGGAATACTGTTTAAGATGTCTCTTTTTTGATCGTCTAAAAGTAGTTTTAAACTTTCTAGTAATTGGCTGTTATTCTTAAGATATGAGACGACTAATAAGGCTGAAAAATTAAGAATCTCTCTTGCTGTCTCGCTTTTGATTCCGACTTCATTAGAAATCATTTCTGAAATTCTTCCCTTTTTGCTGGTAAAAATTTCTTTAACTATAGAATTTCCTTCTATGCGGTAACAATCATCTACAGATAAAATCCGACCTGAGGTAAAATCGACTTCCTGATAAAAGGTAGAATCATCTTGTATTAAGGTAACAATGCCTTTATAAAAATCTGATTCTTCGGCCCTATTATACAAACCCATTAAAACTGTACCTATCGAAACATCAATTCCTTTAATTAAAAGTGCATCGTTTTCAAAATAAAACTTGTTCAACTTTGATACAACGTTAGAAGAAATAAAACGTCTAAGTTCAATTTGTAGGTTTGGGGTCATACTTAAATTGTTTAAAAATTATTTAAATCCATTCAAAATAACCGATAAAGTGAGGCTTTTTATCGTTTATCAGGATAAAAATATAAAATATTTTAACATTTCCAAAAAATAAGTTAAATAGTGAATTTTAAATTTAACAATTGTTGAAGGCAAAAATCTCAAACCGCCAGTAAACATAACATCTTAGTTATCAAAATAAAGAAAAATTCTTTTTAAAAAAAATTAATCAAATTTTAAAAAAAATCAAAAAAATAAGAAAACACTTAAAGATAATTGCTTAATTCAAAATAATCCCGCGCGGTTTTGCCAAGCGATACTGAGAAAAATACCCAGAAAGATAATACAGAATAAAAAATTCACAAAACTAGAAGCCAGAAAACCTAGTAATGAACCTGTTGCAGCTTTTAATGCGCGCTGATGATTTTTAGAATCATAAATTAATTCACCTACAAAAGCCCCTACAAAAGGCCCAATAATCACTCCAAAAGGTATAGGAGCCAAAATACCAATAATTAGTCCAATATTAGTTCCCCAGACTCCGTATGAGCTACCACCAAATTTTTTAGTTCCTTTTGCCGGAATAACATAATCCAGAATTGTAATAACAATTGTTAACAAAAGTGTGATTCCTAATACCCAGTAATTGTTTTCGACAGCTTTTGTTAAATACAACAATAACAAACCAACCCAACAACTTGACAATCCAGGTAAAATTGGAAAAAAACTACCAAAAACACCAATAATCATACATATAAAACCAACTAGCAGCAATAGTAAATCCATATATTTTTTTGTAATTTTGCGCCTACAAACTTATTAATCAAAGCAATCAATGCGTCAGTTTTTGCAATTCATATTATGCTTTTCATTGATCTTGCTGATCAATAGCAATATGCATGCCCAAACTAAAAAAATCTCTGTAAACGATCAATTGGTACAAGACAGCATTTATAAAAGTACTAAGAAAAAAGTATTAAATTTTTCGATGAAAGATTTTGACAGTCTTTTTTTTGAATATTTCAATCGAAAAAACGATCCGAATATTATTCTGAGTAAAATTGAGTTTTATAATTATACCGTTCGAATTGCCACTTTTTCTGATAGATTAGCATCTTTGTATCCTGACCAAAAGGAAGTTGCAGCTCAAAATAAAGAGAAATGGCTTTCAGAAAGCTATGAAGATTATTTGCAATACAAAGCTTCTCAAAAAAAATAATCGTATTTTTATACCATAATTTGTTCATTCAATTCAACATCAAAATCTTGAAGCAGTTTTTCCTTTTTTTAATTATCTTACTTTTTAATTCTTGTCAATATTTTGAGAAGCAGGTTCCGTCTGAAAAAGAGTTACTACAAAAAGAATTAAAATCAATTAATTGGAAAGAGGTTGACGAATATCCGTCAGTATCAAATTGTGATAAAATTGCAGACAAGAAATTGCGCCAACAATGCTTCTTTGAAGTAATGGCACAACTTATTCAGGAAAAATTAGATATTGATACACTTTCTATAATGTATCCTGAATTAGATACAATCGAAGTAAAAGTCACAGTATTTCCAAATTCTACCATGAAATTTGAGCCGCAGTTCCCTAAAGATTCTGTTGCTTACGATACGATCAAAATTGATAGTATTTTGCATGCTCGTTTAGTCGATTTTCCAAAAATAAATCCTGCTCTAAAACGAGGACTTCCGGTAAAAACACAGTTTATTCTTCCTGTAATTCTTAAAGAAAAAGAAAAGAAGTAATTTTCCTTTTATTCTAAATTCTAAACTTTCGTTCTTTCCATTCATAAGAACCAAATAAGCTGTACAAAGCTACGGACGAACTAAAAAAAGGATATAGTAAACTGCTCAAGAATAAACTCTTAATTCTTGTTTTCGTTAAGGACTTGTTGGTTTCATAAAGCAGTACAAAATCAATTGCAAATTTAAAAAAAGCGAAAACAACTAAAATCTGATAAGCTAACATTCCGAAAACAAAAAAGAAAAAGCCAAAAACAAAACTCAGATTTCCGAAGAAAACAATTAATCCTAAAGTTTTTCCAAAATTACTTTCATACGAACCCGTTTTAGCAGCCCAACGCACTCTTTGATGAAATAAGGCTTTCCAATTTTCAGTTGGTTTTGTAATTACAATAGCTTCTTCAGCTTTTAAATAATGAACTTCGTCTGGGAATAAACCGGCTGCTTTTTGCAATAAAAAAACATCATCGCCGCTGGCAATTTTATTATTCCCATCAAATCCATTTAATTTTTCGAATAATGACTTTGTATAAGCAAAATTGGCTCCATTGCACATAAAAGCTTTCTTTAGCCCAAAACTACCAATTGTTGCACCTTGTAAACTTGTTAAATCTAACTGCTGAAAATGATCTAAAAATGAGTTTTCATATTCGTACGTAACCGCACCTGCAAGCATCGAAACATTATATTGTTGAATGTAATTGTCAAATGTTAAAAGCCAGTTTTCAGGAACCAAACAATCAGCATCGGTAGTAATAACCCAATTGGTTTTTACGTGCTGCATTGCCGTTGTAATCGCATCTTTTTTAGGAGAATTCGAAACCCGAACATTATCGACAACCGAAACCTGAAACCTGAAACTTGAAACTTGAAATTTCTCTTTAGAACTATCATCCACTAAAATTACTTCGAATAAATCCGTTGGATAATTCAGCTGTGAGAAACTGTATAAAAGAGTGGGTAAATTCTCTGCCTCATTTCTAAACGGAACTATAATTGTAAAATTGGTTTGAGGTTTTAAATCTGCTTTCTGATATTTTTTTACTTTGGTGAAGCCATAAATTAGTAATCCAATACTAATACTATAAATTATCAATATGAAAAATAGAATCCAAATCATTCTACTATTTTCGTTTTAAAATTCAGTACAAAATAACTTCCTAAAACAACTGGCAAAACCACGTTTAAAAACCACATTAAAGTACTTATAAAAACCACGATCCATTCGTTTACACCAAGAATTCCGAAGAAATAAATAGCAACGCTTCCTTTTACAGCAAAATCCAAAAACTGAAAAGTTGGCAATGACGAAGCTAAAAAATAAACCGATGCAATGGTTGCCATTAAAATAAAGTACGGCAGCTCAACATCAAAAGCCAAAAACAAAAAGTAATATTGATGCGAGAAAACCAAATAACGTAAAACTCCGAAAAGAATATTTTTACGATGAATTGACTTTGGAATCTCATTAATCTTATGCACCAATTTTTCAATCGAATACCCTTTAATTTTGATTTTTTTTAATGAAAATAAAACAATCAAAACCAATACAAATCCACCAAATAAAATCGCAACAGTTTTGGTCGTAATCACATTATAATTGGCATTGAAATACATTAATCCAAAGATTCCAAAAATGATCGTCAAAATCATTTGGATTCCATTACAAATCAAGTTTAAGAAAACTACTTTTTTGGCTTCAGATTTAGGATAAAACAACGCTTTTCCTGCATACTCTCCTACTCCATTTGGTGTAAAAATCCCAGCAGTTAATGCCGCTAAAACTTGTTTTGTAGATTCTAAAACCGAGATCTCCTGAATAACTTTCGCAAGATTCTGCCATTTCAAAATCTCGAAATACCTATTCAAAACACTTAAAAGTAATATAAATCCAATTCCTAAAACCGATTGGTTTTTACGAAACAAAGTGATGAACTTTTGCCAATCGAGTTTGTCGTTGTTCGCCAATTGATCATAAATAAAATAAAATGCGCCACCTACAATCAAAAGTTTGACTAGAAGAACTAGGAATTGTTTAGCTTTGTGAGGAATTGAAATCATGCCGCAAAAGTAATCAATTTGAAAATGTGGCAATGAAAATATGCCAATTTGAAAATGAGTAAATGAATCCTTTTGATTTTCAAAAAAACTGAAACTTGAAACATCAAACCTGAAACAAAAAAATTGACAAAAGAACGCATCATATTAGGTATCGACCCAGGAACAACGATTATGGGTTTTGGATTGATAAAAGTTATCAATAAAAAAATGGAGTTTTTGCAACTTAATGAGCTGCAATTGTCCAAATACGATAATCATTATCAAAAACTAAAAATCATTTTTGAGCGTACGATTGAGTTAATCGAAACACATCATCCGGACGAAATTGCTATTGAAGCACCTTTCTTTGGTAAAAATGTGCAATCGATGTTAAAGCTTGGTCGCGCACAAGGCGTTGCAATGGCCGCAGGACTTTCGAGAGATATTCCTATCACCGAATATGAGCCTAAAAAAATAAAGATGGCCATTACCGGAAACGGAAATGCGAGCAAAGAACAAGTTGCAAAAATGCTTCAACAACTTTTGGGATTAAAAGAATTGCCTAAAAACCTCGATTCTACAGATGGTTTGGCAGCAGCCGTTTGCCATTTCTTTAATTCAGGAAAAATTGTTGCCGGAAAAAGTTATACCGGTTGGGATGCTTTTGTAAAACAAAACGAAGAACGAGTTAAAAAATGAGCTTTTAATGTGGCAATTTGTCAATTAGAAAATTAGATAATTCTTTGCATTCTGAAATTATATAATTTTCTAATTACTTCATTAACATTATCTCATTGGCACATTATCTAATTTCCTAATTGACTAATTATCTAATTAAAAATGTCAGGAATATACATTCATATACCATTCTGCAAGCAGGCTTGTAATTATTGCGACTTTCATTTTTCTACTTCGATGAAGAAAAAAGATGAAATGGTTTTGGCTTTAGCCAAAGAAATTGTCATACGCAAAGATGAGTTCCAAAATGATGTTGTAGAAACCATATATTTTGGCGGCGGAACACCTTCGGTTTTGTCTACTGACGAAATCAATAGTCTAATAAATACCGTTTATGACAATTATAATGTTGCAGAAAATCCAGAAATTACGCTTGAAGCCAATCCTGATGATTTATCAACGGAAAGAATTATAGAACTGTCTAAAAGTCCAATAAACCGTTTAAGTATTGGAATTCAGTCTTTTTATGAAGATGATTTGAAGATGATGAATCGTGCTCATAATTCGGCAGAAGCCATAAATTGTTTGACAGAAGCGACTAAATATTTTGATAATATATCACTCGATTTAATTTACGGAATCCCGGGATTGACGGATGAAATGTGGAAAAAAAATATTGAAACTGCTTTGAGTTTTGGTATTCCACATATTTCAAGTTACGCCTTAACTGTTGAACCAAAAACAGCTTTAAGAAAACTAATTGATACTGGAAAAATTACTGAACCACAAGACGAAGTAGCTTCTAATCATTTTATGATTTTGGTTGATATGCTTGAAAAAAATGATTTTATTCATTACGAATTATCCAATTTTGGAAAAGAGGGTTACTTTTCTAAAAACAATTCGGCTTATTGGCTGGGTAAAAAATATCTCGGAATTGGTCCTTCGGCACACAGTTACGATGGAGAAAAAAGAGGCTGGAATATTGCTAATAATTCACTTTATCTAAAATCAATTCAAGAAAACAAACTTCCTATTGAAACTGAAATCCTGACTATTTCAGATCGTTATAACGAATATATTATGACGGGATTAAGAACCATTTGGGGCGTTTCGTTAGAAAGAATTGAAAAAGAATTTGGTCTTGAATATCTAAACTATCTAAAAAAACAAAGTCACAAATTCTTAAACGATGAATTGGTTTTTATTGAAAATAATATCTTAAAACCAACTGCAAAAGGAAAATTTTTGACAGATGGAATTGCAAGCGATCTGTTTTACTTAAATTTGTAATAAAAAACTTTCTTTATGAAAATTACAATCTTAGATGACTATCAAAATGCTGTTGAAAAACTTGAATCATTCAAAATTCTAAAAGGACTAGATGTTGATATTCTAAACGATACTGAAAAAGATAATTCAAAATTAGCTGTTCTATTAAAAGACTCTGATATCATAGTTTTAATTCGAGAGAGAACAGAAATTACAGAAGATCTACTTTCCAGATTACCAAAACTAAAATTAATAAGTCAGACAGGTAAAAAATCAAATCATCTTGATATGGATGCCTGCACAAAACATAAAGTTGCTGTAGCAGAAGGGGTTGGTTCTCCTATTGCACCATCTGAACTTGCCTGGGCATTAATAATGAATACGGTTCGCCAAATACCACAAGCAATTCAGGCAATGAAAGATGGAAAGTGGCAAACCAACATTGGTTCTACTATTCGTGGTAAAACAATAGGAATTTGGGGTTACGGAAAAATTGGCCAGCAAATTGCAAAATATGCAAATGTATTTGGTGCCAATGTCTTAATTTGGGGAAGTGAATCTTCCAGAAATCAAGCACTTTTAGACGGGTTTCTGAAAGCAGATTCAAAGGAAGATTTTTTCTCACAAAGCGACATTCTTACATTGCATCTAAGACTCAACGAAACTACTTTTGAAATTGTAAAAGAAGCCGATTTAATTTTAATGAAACCAGATGCAATTTTAATAAATACAGCACGCGCCGAATTAATTGAAAAAAGAGCATTGCTTAAATGTTTAAAAAATGGCAGACCAGGATTTGCAGGTTTAGATGTTTATGATGAAGAGCCTGTTTATGATTTGAATTATGAATTATTAAAAATGCCAAATGTGGTTTGTACACCTCATTTAGGTTATGTAGAAAAAAATAGTTACGAACTCTATTTTGAAAAGGCTTTTGAAAATGTGATTAATTACATCAATAACAATCCAACAAATATTGCAAATCCAGAAGCACTAGTATAATCTTTAATCAAGAATAAACTCATTATTTAATTATGATTGCTAAAATCAACAACTTCGAAATAGACTTATCAAAACCCATTGATATATCTATTCCGTTAACCAATACAGACGAAAACCCGATCGCTTGGTACATCGAAAAACCAGTTATCGAACCTGTCGTTTTTGGCGATTGGATTGGGAAAGTTTCTGAAGGAAAATCTTCAACGAATTTCAATAATATCTTTTTTAATCCGCATGGGCACGGGACGCACACGGAATGTTTAGGACATATTACGAATGATTTTTATAGTATCAATCAATGTTTGAAACAGTTTTTCTTTTTTGCAAAATTGATTACCGTTGAACCTGAGAAAATTGGAGATGATTTTGTTATTACGAAAAATCAAATTGTTGCTTCTTTAAGCGAAACAAAACCGGAAGCTATTATTATCAGAACACTACCAAATCAAAAAGACAAAAAATCAAGAAAATACTCTAACACCAATCCGCCTTATTTGTCTGAAGAAGCTGCAATTTTTATCCGCGAAAGCGGAATCCAGCATTTATTAATTGATTTACCAAGTGTGGATAAGGAACATGATGAAGGAAAATTATTAGCACACAAAGCATTTTGGAATGTAAAAGATACTTTAAACTTAAATTCTGATGCCCGATTAAATGCGACAATTACTGAAATGATTTTTGTTCCTGATGAAATTGAAGATGGAGCATATATACTAAATCTTCAAATTGCTTCGTTTGAAAATGACGCAAGCCCAAGTAAGCCAATTTTATATAAAATTGTAGATTTTAGAGGGTAGATTTCCTGAATACTTAAAACTGAGACTGAATACTATGATAACCGTTTCAACAGATAAAACTAAACTTGACATTCCTTTCATCCAAAATTTCTTAAAAGATATTTATTGGGCTGCGGGAAGAACAATTGAAGAAGTGCAAACTACAATCGATGCTTCGGTTTGTTTTGGAATTTACTTGAATGACAAACAAATTGGTTTTGCAAGAGTAATTACTGACTATGTTGTTTTTGGTTATGTAATGGACGTTTTTATTACTGAGGAACATCGCGGAAAAGGATATTCATCAATTTTAATTGAAACTATGATGAACGAACCAATTCTTAAAGGCATTAAAATTTGGAGATTAGCCACAACTGATGCTCACTTTTTGTACGAGAAATTCGGTTTTACAGCTTTGGAACATCCTGAAAAAATGATGGAAAAAAAACTATGAAAACAATACTTAAACTCGAAGAATTAGGCTTATTTATTCTCGGAATCTATTTATTTAGTCTTTTGAGTTTTGAATGGTGGTGGTTTTTAATTTTAATCTTATCACCTGATTTTTCAATGCTTGGTTATATATTTGGAAATAAAAGCGGAGCATTTTTCTACAATGTTTTTCATCATAGAGGAATTGCTGTTTTACTATATCTTTTGGGGTCTTACTTTAATATTGAACTCTTGCAGCTTATTGGTATTATTTTGTTTTCGCATGCTGCAATGGATCGATTTTTTGGATATGGTTTAAAATATGAAAAGGGGTTTAAATACACCCATTTAGGTGAAATTGGTAAATAAAAAATGATATGAATCTAGAAACGTATTATGAATATTGTCTTTCAAAAAAAGGTGTCAGCGAACATTTTCCTTTTGATGAAGATACTTTAGTTTTTAAAGTGGGCGGAAAAATGTTTGCTTTATCTTCCTTATCGCAATGGGAAAAAAACGAACCATCTGTCAATTTAAAATGCGATCCTGAACGCGCACAAGAACTCAGAGCTGAATATGACGAAATAAAGCCAGGGTTTCATATGAGCAAGGTACATTGGAATACTGTAGCACTAAACGGGAATTTATCTACTGCTTTTGTCAAAGAATTAATTGACCATTCGTATGAGTTGGTTTTCAAAAGTTTGACTAAGAAAATTCAGAATGAAATTATCGACCCGAGGTAATTTTTTTACCGAACTGGCGGAGCAATTAGAAAATTAGGCATTACATTTGTAGCGTAAGATAAAAAACTTAGCAACTCAATCTTGATAATATCGGGATTGTAAATTAGCAACTTATACAACATGAAAGAACAATTTAAAAAATTTCTGAACGAAGAACAAGATCCAAAAGCGATTGAAAAAATCACTTCGAAACTCAATGATTTATTGATGAAAAACGAAGAAATTGGCTATATCGCGGTTCAAAAAAAACCAGCAATTACTGTTTTTCCAGATAGCATAATCTTAACCAACAAACGTATCATTATTTGTAAACCTAAAAATTTAGGTCTTTCAATGGATTTTACTGATTATACTTGGGATGATATTACAAGTACTTTTGTAAAAGAAAATATTTTGGGTTCTGAATTTTCATTTGGAACTAATACTGACTTAACTATCTCTATCGATTATATCCCGAAAACTCAAGCTCGAAAAATATATACATACGCTAAAGAACAATTAGATTTAATAAAAAATCCTATTGTCGCTGAAACACCAATTGTAGAAACTGCACAAGCTATTGAAGAAGAAGATGATCTTGAAGATGACGTAGAAGAAGTTGAAACTGAGGAGGTAACTAATTTTGCTGAAATTATGCCGGCAACGACTCCATCTTATACTGAAACTTTTGAACCAATTCAGCCCACTCAAGCTTCAACAGGAGATCGTAAATTAAGTGATTTGTCTAAAGAAGAACTTTTCGACAAATTACAGAATTATAAAAAACTGCTTGATAACGGATTAATCATGCAAGGTGAATACGACGCTTACAAAAAAGAAATCTTAAGCTATATGTAAGTCTAACCGCAGAGTTCACACGGATTTTACGCAAAGTTCACAAAGAAAAAACCATCAGCATGTGCTGATGGTTTTTCTTTTTATAAACTTGGCGAACTTTGCGTATTGCTTTGCGCTCTTTGCGGTTAAACCTTCTACAAAGTCGCTTTCTGCTTTTCTACGAAACTATTCGATTGCAATTCTAATAACTCTGTTGCGTTTTTGCGTTGCAAGTCGTATAAACTTTTATCTTCGGCAATATCTGCATAAACCTTGTCATGCATCTGTGCGCTGGTTTTTACTAATAATTCGCGTTGGTATTTATTTTGTGCCAAAGTAGCTTTCATCGCAGTTTCGGCTTCTTCTTGTTTAAAATCGAATTCGCCTTTTGGAGCTAGTAATTTGGCAATAATTGGAGAAGTTTCAATAGCAAGAAACAACAACATTATAAAAAATGATGGCAACCAAGGCAATTTATCCAAGGCATTAATACGCGCCATTAATCCGTCAAAACCTTCAATAATAGGTTGTGTTTGAGATACTTTTTTATCTAAATCGACCTGTAGTTGTTTACCAGCTTTTTCCTTGTCGGCAATTTTAGCTTCGTTTGCTGCTTTCAGCGTTTCAAATTCTTTTAGAGATGCATCGTGTTTCTCACGTTTTTCTTTATAAACAGGACCTTTTCCTAGTTTTTTAGTTCCGGTAGTTCCTTCAGCTTCTGTAATGTAAGTAGAATATAAATCGTTTACTTCTTTTTCTTTCTTTACAATATCAGCCTTTAAAGCTGCGATGTCTGCTTTATTTTTATCTAAATCTGTTTTGAAATAGGTGCCAATTTGTTTTTTATTCGCCAATTCCATTTCATTTTTCTCTTTTAATAAAACGGTATTGATTTCTTTTTCGAAAATTTTAATCTCCAAAGGTTTCGAAATTACGATTGCAATAATAACTGCCAACATAATTCGTGGTGTAGCTTGCAGAAACTCATCAAAAAAACGATCTCTTTTTTTAATGGTAGAAACGATAAATCGGTCTAAGTTGAAAATAAGTAAACTCCAAACAAATCCAAAAATTAAGGCCGGATAAATAGAGTCAAAAACAGTGAAAAGTGCATAAGCACTGGCCAAGAAAGCCATAACTGCAGTAAAAAAAACAGTGGCTCCAATACCAACATATTTGGTTTGTTCGCCTTCTGAACAGCCTTCGAGTAAGTCTCGATCTGCACCAGAACATAGGATAAAAAATTGTTTTAACATGATTGATGATTTTTGATTGTGATTGATACGGCAAATTTAGCGCCAAATATTTAATTCTGAGTTAAATAGTTGATTTGTTTTTACTTGCGTCCATAAAAAATTAGCTTTTATTAAATGTTATTTTAACATTAATCTATTTCTAATGTTGGCCAAAATCATAACACTATAGTAATTTTTTTCGACTTCTTTAATAACATTAAGGTTCTAGTTTCGCAACCAAATCAAACTAAAGAACCATGAAAAAAATTTATTTATTAGTAACATTCTTGCTATTGGCCTTTTCGGGTTATGCTCAAAAAGCGATAATCTCAGGAAAAGTATTAGATATCGATGATAAACTTCCTTTGCCGGGAGCAATGATTCAAATTGTTGGCGAAAACAAATACACAGTTTCAGATTATAATGGGCGCTTTGAATTACTTAACATTAATGCCGGAACTTATCAGGTTCAGGTAAAATATATTGGATACAATGCTATAAATAAAGAAATTACCGTTGAACAAGGAAAAAACAACGTAGTCGATTTTGCATTAAAAACTTCAGGAACTGAACTTAATGAAGTTGTGGTTGGAGACATTTTAAAAGGTCAGGCCAAAGCATTAAATCAACAAAAAAACAATAAAAATATCGGAAACGTAATTTCCTCAGATCAAATGGGTCGCTTTCCGGACGCCAATGTTGGAGATGCTTTAAAACGTGTTCCAGGTATCACGATGCAAAATGATCAGGGCGAAGCGCGTAACATTATTATTCGTGGTTTGGCTCCGTCATTGAACTCTGTGACTTTAAATGGTGACAGAATTCCATCTGCCGAAGGTGATAATAGAAACGTACAAATGGATTTAATTCCGTCTGATATGATTTCTACGATCGAAGTCAACAAAACTTTAACTCCGGATATGGATGCTGACGCGATTGGAGGTTCAGTAAATTTAATCACAAGAGCAACTCCAAATGGCGAGAGAATTTCTGCAACGCTTGCAGGTGGTTATTTGCCAATTCGCGAACACGCCTCCTACACAGCGGGATTAGTTTACGGAAACCGTTTTTTAGACAATAAACTTGGAGCAGTTTTCAGTGGATCATACAATAATGTAGATTACGGATCTGATAACATCGAAAACGAATGGGTAAAAGATGAATTCGGAAATGAATATCTACAAGCTTCAGAGATTAGAAAATACGACGTACAGCGTATTCGTCGTAGTGGTTCTGTTGCATTAGATTATAAATTTGACGAAAACAATACGATTTTCGCCAACGCAATTTACAACTGGAGAGACGATAGAGAAAACCGTTTCAGAACTACTTATGATGATATCGAACCTATTTATAATGGTGAAGAAATCACAGGTTTTAAAGGTCGTGTAAAACGCCAGACAAAAGGTGGAGTTGACAATAATCGCGATAAAAACAGAAGATTGGAAGATCAGCGTGTTCAGAATTATTCGATTCGCGGAGAACATTTAATCAACTCTAAATTAGATTTAGATTGGTCTGCAAATTATGCAAAAGCACGTGAATATCGTCCTGGAGAGCGTTATATTGAATATCGCCAAAAAGGTCTTCAAATGACTGAAGATTTATCTGACCCGAGATTTCCTTTAATGACAACAACCGGAGAATCATTAGATAAATTCAAATTTCAAACGGTTACTGAAAATACTGATGAAACCAGCGAAAGTGAATTTGGTGCAAAAATCAATATTCGTTTTCCTTTCACAGTTATTCCTTCTGAAAAAGGAAGATTGAGAACTGGTCTTAGACTTCGATTGAAAGAAAAAGAAAGAAATAACAATTTCTATGCTTACGAACCAATCAATAACGATATGGCGTTATTATCACAAGTTCCAACAAGTTATTATGATGGACAAAATTTTAATCCGGGAAGTAAATATGTCCCAGGAAGTTTTGCATCGGCTAATTTTCTTGGAAGTTTAGATTTAAACAATGCCACATTATTTAATAAATCATCAGATCCGGCTGAATTTCTAGCAGTAAACTACAATGCTAAAGAAAATATTTATGCGGCATATGTAAGATGGGATCAGGATTTTAACGATAAACTATCAATGGTTTTAGGTTTCCGTGTTGAGAATACTCATATTGATTATACTGGAAATCGCGTTTTAGATGAAGAAGAATTAGAAAGTAAAATCAATACTACCAATTCGTACACTAACTTATTGCCAAGTATTTCATTGCAATACAATGCTACTAAAGATTTAGTTTTAAGAGCTGCTGTTACAACAGCTTTAGCAAGACCAGACTATTATGCGTTAGCTCCTTATGTGAATAATATCGCTGCTGATAAAGAAATCACAGCTGGAAATCCGGATCTTAATGCTACTTATTCATACAACTATGATTTCATGGCTGAGAATTATTTTAAATCAGTTGGTTTAATTTCAGGAGGTGTTTTCTATAAAAGATTAAATGATTTCATCTACAATTACAGCGACAATCAATACGATGCTGCAAAATTTGCAACTGATTTCCCAAATCAGACAAACCCAATTCCGGTAGGCGAAAATTGGTCATTTTTACAATCAAGAAACGGAGACACTGTTGATGTTTATGGTTTTGAAGTTGCTTTTCAACGTCAGTTAGATTTCCTTCCTGGAAAATTCTTAAAAGGATTCGGTATCTATTTGAACTACACTTACACAAAATCGAAAGCAAAAGGAATTGCTGATGAAGATGGAAACGAAAGAAACAACATTAGTCTTCCGGGAACAACGCCACATATGTTTAATGGATCATTGTCTTGGGAAAACAAACGTTTCTCTGCCAGAATTTCAACTAATTTCACTTCAGATTATTTAGACGAATTAGGTTCAGAGTCTTACAAAGACAGTTATTATGACAAACAATTTTTCTTAGACGCAAATGCTTCTTTCAAAATTACAAAACAACTTCGCGTTTTTGCTGAAGCTAATAACTTAACAAATCAGCCATTACGTTATTACCAAGGAGTTGAAGCGCATACTAAACAAGCAGAGTACTATCAGGCTCGATATAATTTAGGTTTGAAACTTGACTTGTAATAACTAATATTTAAAATTCTTACATTAGACAGAACTTTGCGGTTCTGTCTAATGTATTAAAATGAAATCATAATGAAAAATAAATCGATAATCGCATTTCTACTTTTAAGTACTTTATTCATCGCTTGTAAAGATGATAAATTAGCACCCGTTGCTGCAAACGCAGTAAAACCAACCATTGTAACAGAAACTTTACCTCACGACACAGATGATCCTTCGATTTGGATTCATCCAACAGATCCTTCAAAAAGTATTATTGTTGGAACTGATAAAGATACGGACGGCGGTTTGTATACTTTTGACTTGAAAGGAAAAATCATTAAAAAATCAGAGGTTTTAAAGCGCCCTAATAATGTTGATATCGCTTATGGCCTAATAATCGACGGAAAAAAAGTAGACGTTGCTGTGACTACAGAACGTGAATCTAACAAAATAAGAATCTTTAGCTTACCTGATTTAAAAGCAATTGATAATGGCGGGATTCCAGTTTTTGAAGGAGAAGAATTACGCGACCCAATGGGAATTGCTTTGTATACACGCCCAAGTGATAAAAAGATTTTTGCAATTGTAGGAAGAAAATCTGGTCCTTCTGGAAGTTATTTATGGCAATATGAACTTTCTGGAAACGGAAAATTCGCCACTGCAAAAGTGGTTCGAAAATTTGGTGCTTATAGCGGAAAAAAAGAAATTGAAGCCATTGCTGTTGACAATGAATTAGGAACTATTTTGTATTGTGACGAACAATTCGGAATTAGAAAATACAAAGCTGACCCTGCTTTAAATGACAACAAAGAATTAGCTCTTTTTGGGAAAACTGGTTTCAAAGCAGATAACGAAGGAATTGCGATTTACAAAAAAACAGATTCTACTGGCTACATTTTAGTATCCAATCAACAAGCAAATACTTTTATGGTTTACCCAAGAGAAGGTGCCAACGGAAACCCAAACAATTATCCTTTGCTGGCCGAAATTCCAACATCGACAATTGAGTGTGATGGTGCCGATGTTACAAATGTTAATTTAGGAGGAAGTTTCAAAAACGGACTTTTTGTAGCTATGAGCAACGGAATGACTTTTCATTACTACGCCTGGGACTTGATGCAGAAACGTATTGACGAAGCGAAGAAATAAGTTTTCAGTCTCAGTCGCGGTTTCCAAACTGACTAAATACTGAGACTGAAAACTGAGAACTAAACAAAAAAAGCTGTTCATCACTGAACAGCTTTTTTAATTTGAATTAGTAACTTTCCTTATTCTGTAATTGGTGCTCCAGCCAAAATTTCGGCATTTGCAAACTCTTCAAATTTGGCAAAATTAGCTTTGAATTTCTGAGCCAATTCAATTGCTTTTTTATCGTATAATTCAGCATCTTCCCAAGTATTTCTCGGGTCTAGAATTTCACTTGGAACATTTGGACAACTTTCAGGTTGTGCAATTCCAAATACTTTATGATTTTTAAACTCAACATTATCCAATTCTCCTTTTAGTGCTGCAGTAATCATTGCACGAGTATATTTCAACTTCATACGACTTCCTGTTCCGTAAGGACCACCTGTCCAACCTGTGTTGATTAACCAAACTTTTACACCGGCATCTTCCATTTTTTGAGTTAGCATTTCTGCGTAACGTGTTGGGTGCAATGGCATAAATGGCGCTCCAAAACAAGCCGAAAAATTAGGCTGTGGTTCTGTAATTCCTGCTTCAGTTCCTGCTACTTTTGCTGTATATCCTGAAATAAAATAGTAAGCGGCCTGTCCCGGAGTCAGTTTTGAGATTGGAGGCAAAATTCCGAAAGAATCTGCCGTTAAGAAGAATATATTTTTAGGATTATGTCCAATAGATCCTGGTTGAATATTATCAATATGTGTTATTGGATAACTTACACGTGTATTTTGCGTGATTGAAACATCATCATAATCAACTTCGTTTGTTCCCGGTTTAAAAACCACATTTTCTAAAAGCGCTCCTTTTTTGATTGCTCTAAAAATGTCCGGTTCATTTTCTTCTGTTAGGTTAATTACTTTTGCATAACAACCACCTTCAAAGTTAAAAACGGTATTTTCTGCAGTCCAACCGTGTTCATCGTCTCCAATTAGCTTACGTTCCGGATCTGCTGATAAAGTTGTTTTTCCTGTTCCTGATAATCCAAAGAAAATTGCTGTGTCTCCCTCTTCACCAACATTTGCACTACAATGCATTGGTAAAGCATTTTTAAAAACCGGTAAAATGAAATTTAATGCAGAGAAAATTCCTTTTTTCATTTCTCCGGTATAACCTGTTCCTCCAATAAGAGCAACTTTTTTAGTAAAATCTAAAATCGCAAAATTAGACTGACGCGTTCCGTCTACAGCAGGATCTGCCATAAAACTTGGCGCACAAACCACAGTCCATTCTGGTGAAAAATTTGCCAATTCAGATTCTTCAGGTCTTAAAAACATATTGTAACAAAACAAATTTGACCAGGCAGTTTCAGTTACAACACGTACATTTAGTCTATAATTTGGATCAGAACAAACATAAGAATCACGAACAAAAACTTCTTTATTTGATAAAAACTGAGTTACCTTATTATATAATTTTTCGAAAGCTTCAGATGAAAATGGAATGTTCACATTTCCCCACCAAACTTGATCCTCAGTAATACTGTCTCTAACAATAAAACGATCTTGAGGAGAACGTCCTGTAAATTCACCCGTATTGATTGCTAATGCTCCCGTCGAGTTCTCAACACCTTGGCCTAATTGCAAAGTGATCGCATGCAATTCATCTGCCGATAATTGGTAGCGAACTTTTGCATTTTCAATTCCTAGCTCTTTCAACGAAATCGATTGCGAGAAAAGTGTGTTAGTGTCCATAAATTTTAAGTTGTGTGTGATATTTAATAGAAAGCAAAATTATAGAATTTATTATTAATCCTTTAAAAAAAATTAAATTTCACTTTTATTTATATCAATAAAGTAATTTTTAACCCTCAAAATCAATAAAACAAAAAAATAACCGCTTCTAATTTGTTTTTCTATAATCCAATAAATGAATTTGTTATATTATTTACTCATTAAAGTAAAAAACAAAAGAAACTCACATAAATACAATTATATGTTATTTATGAGACAAAATTAAAGATTAATTTTTAGATAGAATTTTTTATTCGGGATTTTATGATTTTCGTTTCAAAATCGTAAGAAATAATACCGCCCAAGCAATAATTAATAAAAAACCACCCAAAGGAGTTGCGAATACAATAATTTTAAAATCAAATACTGTCATACTTTTTGTAGCTAATAAATAGATTGAACCACTAAAAAGAATGACTCCGGCTACAACTAAATTATAGATCGTTTTTAAGGTTTTTTCGGCAATGTCTTTTCTTGTAGAAAGAAAAAATAAAAAGAAAGCATGATACATTTGATAACGAACTCCAACTTCAAAAGTATTCAATTCGTCTACAGATAAGTATTTCTTCAACAAATGGGCTCCAAAAGCGCCTAAAATAATAGCCAACATTCCGATAAAAGCTCCTGTCAAAACAATTCTTCTTTTCATATTTTCTATGCTTTAAATTTTACACAAAAATACTTCAATGTAAATTAAAAAGCTTTTTAGTTGTCAAAAATATTTTCGCAAAAGGAAATCCGCTATATTTTAGCATCAAAATAAAAAATAATGTATTTTTAGCAAATTAAAATTGTTACATATATAACATTTTAATATATTTGTGTTATAAATATAAAATATGAGAAGCATTTTAATAATTGGAGCCGGAAGATCTGCATCATCATTGATACGCTATTTACTATCAAAATCAGAGACCGAAAATCTACATCTTATTGTAGCCGACCTCTCTTTGGCATTGGCCGAAAAAAAGACGCAAAAACACCCGAACGCTACTCCAATTGCTTTAAATATTTTTGATACCGAAGAAAGACAATCGGCAATCAAAAAAGCTTCTATCGTAATCTCGATGTTACCGGCACACTTGCATATCGAAATTGCCAAAGACTGCCTTCAATTCAAAAAAAATCTTGTAACAGCATCTTATATAAGTGATGCTATGCAGGCATTGAACGAGGAAGTCAAAAACAGCAATTTGATTTTCATGAACGAAGTGGGTCTTGATCCGGGAATCGATCACATGAGTGCCATGAAAGTTATTGACGAGATCAGAGATAAAGGTGGTAAAATGTTGCTTTTTGAATCTTTCTGCGGTGGCCTGGTTGCTCCGGAATCTGACAATAACTTATGGAATTACAAATTTACGTGGGCACCTAGAAATGTAGTTTTGGCCGGGCAAGGCGGAGCTGCAAAATTCATTCAGGAAGGCGCTTATAAATATATACCGTACGGAACTTTATTTCGCAGAACTGAATTTCTTGAAGTGGAAGATTACGGGAAATTCGAAGCATACTCGAACCGAGATTCTCTGAAATATCGCTCGATTTATGGTTTAGATGATATTCTAACTTTATATAGAGGAACAATTAGAAGAGTTGGTTTTTCTAAAGCCTGGAATATGTTTGTACAACTTGGAATGACGGACGACAGTTACATCATGGAAGACTCCGAGAATATGAGTTACCGCCAATTTGTAAATTCATTTTTACCGTATCATCCAACTGATTCTGTAGAAATTAAAACACGCTTGATCTTAAAAATTGATCAGGACGATATTATGTGGGACAAACTTTTAGAATTGGATTTGTTTAATCCGGACAAGAAAGTAAACCTGCCTAATGCTACTCCGGCACAAATTTTAGAAAAAATACTTTCAGACAGTTGGTCATTAGAACCCAACGACAAAGATATGATTGTCATGTATCATAAATTTGGTTTTAAATTGAATGGCGAGAAAAAGCAAATCGACTCAAAAATGGTTTGCATTGGAGAAGACCAAACTTATACTGCTATGGCAAAAACGGTTGGATTACCTGTTGCTATGGCGACTTTGCTGATTTTGAATGGAAAAATTACAACTCCCGGTGTGCAACTTCCGATAAAAAAAGAAGTGTATTTACCAATTTTAAAGGAGTTAGAAGAATATGGTGTTGTTTTTAATGAACAAACCATGCCTTATTTTGGATATAATCCTGACTTGTTCTAGAGTCAGCTGGTTAGTTAGTTTTTTAGAATTTTTTTTTTTAGTTTTTAATTTATCCGCTTCTAGAATCTAGAAGCGGATTTTTTTATTTTAATCAGGTGACTGAATTGTAATTGGTAAGCTGTACATTGTAGCAACCGGCTCTCCATTAATTTTACCGGGTATCCAGTTTTGACAAAGTTTTAAAACTCTAATTGCCTCGTCACCTGTTCCGTAACCAATATCTCTTAGCATTTTAAAATCGGTCAAAGCACCGTCTTTTTCTATCATAAAAGTAATATAAACTCTCCCTTTCAATTTTACACCTGCCGGAGTTACTGGCACTTTAAAATTTTGACCAACAAACTTATAGAATTGCTCAATTCCTTCTGGATAACTAGGATTTTCAGTTAAATTTGCTGTTTTATAAATCGTACCCTCCGGTCCTTTTACTTTTTGATTCTTTGGGTCATATAAATCGATTTCTATAGTATCCGGACCTCCTTTTTCGAGTTTTGCATCAACATCTTCTTTAGTTGCCGGAAACTTCACTCCCTCAAAAACATTTGGTACTGCTTTTTGTTCAGCCGGAGTAAGATCTTTGTATTTCTTCTCAGCAACTACAGTTCCTTTATCATCCTTGATTTTAAAAGTTGTCTTATCATAATAAGAATCATATTTGCTCTGCTTTTTAGTAGTCTCTTTATTTACTGTTGCTTTAGTTTTTGTTTCCTGAGCAACTGTCTTTGTGCACAAAAAATATACAAGTCCAGTTAATAATGGCAAAAGAATTGTCTTTTTAAAGAATCCCCTCGAAGGAGATGTTGTGGTTGTCATCATAATTAATCTTTTTTTGGTTATAGAATAGTTCAAATTACTGGCCAAGTAATATACTGGACTTTGATTCGCTTTTGACAGTAATAAATTCTGGTAAAACGAAACATTGTTATGTGATTTTACAACTTTTTCATCGGCAAGAAATTCGTGATTGAGCTGTATTGCTTTTTTATAAAAAATAAAAATTGGATTGAACCAAAAAATGGTTTTGATTATTTCAATCAATAGAATATCTAAAGAATGCTTTTGATTAACATGAATTAATTCGTGCGTAAATAATTCTGTTTCTATTTTGTTTTTTTGATATTCTTCTTCATTTATGAAAATAGTATTCAAAAAAGTATAAGGCAGCGTTTGTTCTTTCAGTAAAACCAATGTTACATTTTGATAGGGTCTTTTAATTCCTGACTTTGTTTTTTTAATCAATTTATACAGATTTCTTCCAAATCTAAAAAACAAAACCGCAGTCACAATTCCGTAAAAAATCCAGGCAAAAATCAAATAGACTGAGGTTTTTTGCTCAACAATATTTGTCGTAATTTGCTCAGGAACTACACTATTATTATTTGCCGCACTTGCCACTTCTTGTATAATTTCGATCGTGACAAATGGAATTACAAACGAAATTACAAGACTTGCTAATAAGAAAAACCTATTAAATTGATGAAATTTTTCTTTTTCTAAAAGCAGATAGTATGTACCTAAAAGTACACTCAAAGCCATGGTCGATTTTATAAGAAAGTCTGTCATTTTTTCTTTTTTTGAATTTCTGAATCAATAATTTTCTTGAGTTCTTCTAATTCCGAAGTTGACAAATTGGTTTCGGTGGTAAAAAAAGAAGCAAATTGTGATGCCGAATTATTAAAAAAACTACTAATTAATCCGTTTACGTGTTTCGAGAAATAAGCCGTTTTTTTAACCAACGGATAATATTCGCGAGAATTTCCAAATTCGTTGTAAGCAACAAATTTCTTATCGATCATTCGTTTCAAAAGCGTAGCAACAGTTGTTGTTGCGGGTTTAGGCTCTGGATATGCCTCGAGCAAATCTTTCATAAAAGCTTTTTCAAGCTTCCAAAGATGTTCCATTAATTGTTCTTCTGAGTTTGATAATTGTGTCATTATTTAATATTTTCAAGTTTTTCCAATTCTGGTAGTTCCTTTTTGTAATTCTCTAAATTCCATTCAATATTCATTTTTGCAGCATATTCAGCGATTGGACCAAGTCCAACCTCAGCACGTCTCTTATCTACATTATCCGGATCTATCATGGGCGATATATACCATTTATTAGTCGCCTTATTCTTTGCAGATTGACTTCCATAAATTTGTCGTTTTCCTTCTCTTAAAGATACTCTGTCTTCTAGATATGCTAAATTACCCGGGTTTGCATTTCCCTTTTTAACCGCATCTTTCATCATTGGCAAGTATTTTTGTTGGTATTTCAAATCGGAGTGCTGAATAACCAAAAACAAAGTCTGATTTCCCTGTGTGCCAACAACGTTTTTTCCTACCCAGCCTCTTTCGTCCAGTATTTTCATCACCTTAATGAGGTTAATACTGTCTTTTTTATTCATTATTTTACCAATGCTGTCAATTTTCTTCTTATCCGGTTTAGGAGCTTTATAAACATTCATAAATTCTCCTCTAATTTCCTGATCTTCGGTATAAATCTGCAAAAGTTCTTTTTCTAAAACCTTATCATAATTTGCTCCGAGAATCTCTAGTTTCTTTTGCAATTTATCAATTGTTTTCTCCCATTCTTTCTTCTCATGTAAAGGCTTTAAATCACTATCTATTTTTATATGTGCGATATTTTCATATCCGTTATCAATTGCTAAGTCTAACCACGTAAAAGCCTTCTTATTGTCACTGTTTAAAGCGGCCGAACAAGCAGCGTTGTACAAATTTGAAGATGATTTGTGCTCAATTTTAAATGCTTTTTCGTAATACCAAACAGATGATTTAAAATCTTTAGCTCGGTAACAGGAATCGGCCTTTTGAACAAAATTTTTATAGCTTTGAGCTTGTATTGAAAAGCAACCCAAGATAAAAAAGATAACACTTAGTTTTTTCATAGATTTAATGTTATGTATGATTATTCTATTTTTTTTACAGAAATCAACTTCCCGTCTCCGTAATTTTTAATTTCAACTAACTTTCCTTTATCTGAATAAAACTTCCAATATCCAACATAAAACCAATGCATCTCTTTTGAATCTCCTTCTGTTTTTGTTTTTCCTTTAGATTGTAATTTTCCGTTTTCATAATAAAACTTAACGATACAAAATTCGCTCTTGTACTTCTCTGTTTTGTAGATTTTTCCGCCAATATAGGATTTCCACTTTTTTACAGGTTCATTATGTTTGTAATATTCAAATGATTTGTAACTTATATTGTCTTGAGTATAATCATCTATCCAAACGCCCTCTTTTTTCTTGTCTATTTTCTGATTGATTGGTTTGCTTTTACAACTTAAAAGCATCATACCGCAAAAAAAAAGTAAAAAAAAGTTTTTCATATTTCTAAATTAACTCTACACTTATAGATGTTGCTCTACAAATGTAGAGATTAATTTTTAATATGCAAGAAAAAAGTTGCAAAGTTTCTTTTTTTAAGATTCAAAGAGACAAAGGTTCAGAGGTTTGGCAGAATGTATCAACTGGCAGAGGTTTTTGAATAGTCCTCAGATTTAGCCGAGGTTCATAATAAATGCAGATGAAATGGCTTTAACCTAATAAATTCTTAGGCGCATTAATATTTCGGCTAAAGCCAATTCTTTACGCTTAAATAAAACTCCAACTAAATCTGGAGGTTATTCAATTTAGATACTAAAAAACTTTGTCTCTCTGAACCTTTGCAACTTTGTTCCTTTAAACCTTTGCAACTTAGTATCTCAGTCCCGAGGCTTCGGGATAGAACCTCAAAAAAAGCGTTAGGGATAGAGGCGGTATCCTTTTATGAAGTGAAACGGAATAAAAGATAGAGCCGAAAGCCCGACCGAAGGGAACGCCCATAAAAAAATCCGTTTACTCTAAAAAGAATAAACGGATTGTATTTTATATCTAACAAGTTTTAAAAACCTGTTAGGATACGAGAATTTACTTCGAAAACTCTACAAAATATTTGTAAAACAACGGAATAGTTTCGATTCCTTTTAAGTAATTGAAAATTCCGAAATGTTCGTTTGGCGAGTGAATTGCATCACTATCTAAACCAAAGCCCATTAAAATGGTTTTGCTTTTAAGTTCTTTTTCGAACAAAGCCACAATTGGAATACTTCCTCCTGAACGAACCGGAATTGCAGGAACTCCAAAAGTTTCGGTATACGCTTTGTTTGCGGCCTGATATCCAATGCTGTCAATTGGCGTAACATAACCTTGTCCACCGTGATGTGGCGTTACTTTTACGGTAACTCCCGCTGGCGCAATATTTGTGAAATGTTTGGTAAAAAGTTCTGTAATTTCATGCCAATCTTGGTTTGGAACCAAACGCATCGAGATTTTAGCAAAAGCTTTGCTCGCAATAACGGTTTTTGCTCCTTCACCTTGATATCCGCCCCAAATTCCGTTTACGTCTAATGTTGGACGAATCGAGTTGCGTTCGTTGGTAACATATCCTTTTTCGCCGTAAACATCGTTTAGGTCTAAGGCTTTTTTATATTTTTCTAAACTGAAAGGCGCTTTTGCCATTTCGGCTCTTTCTTCAGTAGATAATTCCTGAACTTTATCGTAGAAACCTGGAATGGTAATATGATTGTCTTCGTCGTGAAGTGAAGCGATCATTTTTGCCAAAACATTAATTGGGTTCGCTACTGCTCCACCGTATAATCCTGAATGTAAATCACGATTTGGACCTGTTACTTCGACCTCAACATAACTCAAACCACGTAAACCTGTCGTGATCGACGGTTGTTGATTGGAGATCATTCCTGTATCTGAAATTAGGATTACGTCGTTTTTCAATTTTTCCTGATTGCGCTCTACGAACCAAGCCAAACTTGCTGAACCTACTTCTTCTTCGCCTTCGATCATGAATTTTACGTTACAAGGCAAATTATTGGTTTGCACCATATATTCAAGCGCTTTTACGTGCATGTACATTTGTCCTTTGTCATCGCAAGCTCCACGCGCGAAGATTGCTCCTTCAGGGTGAATTTCTGTTTTTTTGATTACAGGTTCAAATGGTGGTGATGTCCATAATTCGATAGGATCTGGTGGTTGAACATCATAATGTCCGTAAACTAGAACTGTTGGTAAATTTGGGTCGATTATTTTCTCTCCATATATAATTGGATAACCCGGAGTATCGCAAATTTCGACAAAATCGCAGCCTGCTTTTGATAAACTTTCTTTAACTGCTTCGGCAGTATCGATAACATCTTGCGAGTATGCAGTGTCGGCACTTACAGACGGAATTTTCAATAATTCGATCAACTCATTGATAAAGCGATCTTTATGTTGTTGAACGTAAGCTTTAATATCTTCCATTTAAATTAATTTTATAGAATTTCAAAAATACGAAAAATAGAATTAATATTTTTTTTCAAAAAAGCTTTGAAATATAGAAGTTATGATTATCTTTGCACCCACAATTGAGCGGATATGGTGAAATTGGTAGACATGCCAGACTTAGGATCTGGTGCCGCAAGGCGTGTAGGTTCGAGTCCTATTATCCGCACTAAAAAAAAGCTTCTGAGAAATCAGAAGCTTTTTTGTTTTTAAGATAAATTGTATTTTGTACCTCCTTTAAAACACTTTTATCAACTATCCTAATTTTCAAATCATGAAAGCAAAAATCAACATCTTTCTAATATTCAGTCTTTTATTTTCTTGTTTAACTGTAATCGGGCAGACAAATCCTCCTCCAATGGGAATGCCGAAAGAAAACAATAAAATGTTAATTGATAAAATAGTTTCAGCAACAGAACATGAAAAATATTTCATAGATTATTGTACAAAAAAAATAAAGAACTACGCAACAGAAAACAATTGGACATCTGAAAAGAAAGAGCAAATTTTAGAAAGCATAAATTTTAAATACTACAATTACACAATTTATAATTCTTATGCATTCTATTCTTCCGACCAATTAAAAAAAATACTCGAAGCAATAATTATATTAAACAAAGACCCCAAGAATAAATTAACTATGATCTTAACAAATTCAATGATGCAAAGCAACTTAGAATTATTTGTCGACTCAGTTATTAAAGGAAAGTACGTGACAACAAAATAAAAAAGTTTTCCATGTCGACTATTCAAGACATTAAAGATATTATCATCCGCACGAAAAAAGCTTCTGAGAAATCAGAAGCTTTTTTGTTTTATTGCATTTTTAGCTTTTCTCATATCAAAAAAAACATTCAATAATCTAACATTCAAATAAATAGAGCAAAAACCATTACCGTTTTAAAGAATTCCTCCTTATCTTTGATAAGCTTAAAACTCTACAATAAATTAGTCTATTCACCTACAAGGAGACAGATTTCTAAAATTTTGTTTCGGTTATGAAAATTAAATCTTTCATTTAAAAAACAAACAAAATGGAACCACAACTTCAAGAAATTCGTGAGCAGCAAAAAGCGGCCTGGAATAAATTCTCGCCTGGTTGGAAAAAATGGGATTTTGAAATTCTAAACTTTATGCAACCTTTTGCCGATGAAATTATTGCTCTCATAAATCCTAAAGGTTCAGAGGTAATTCTGGATGTTGCCGCAGGAACCGGCGAACCCGGCTTGAGTATTGCATCGATGCTTTCGGGCGGAAAAGTAGTTATTACGGACCTTGCACACGATATGCTTACAATAGCTCGTGAAAATGCGATTAAAAAAGAAATATCAAATGTTGAATTTCATGCTTGCGATGTAAGCGAGCTTCCTTTTCCTGACAACACATTCGACGCCATTAGTTGCCGAATGGGTTTTATGTTTTTTCCCGATATGCTTTTGGCCGCTAAGGAAATGTTTCGGGTTTTAAAACCCGGCGGTAAAATTGCAATTGCAGTTTGGAGTGTACCTGAGAAAAATTTCTGGGTAACTGCAATTGGCGGAACCATTAACAGAAATATGCAATTACCCCCACCCGCTCCCGAAGCTCCGGGAATGTTTCGATGTTCAAGACCTGGTTTAATGATGGACATTTTTAGTCAGGCTGGTTTTAAACACATTTCTGAAAAAGAAGTAATTGGTAAATTAAACTGCGGAACAACCGATGTTTACTGGAACATGATGACCGAAATTGCAGCGCCTTTTGTTGCCGCTCTCAGCAATGCTGATGATGCCATGAAAGAAAAAATAAAACACGAAGTTTACAACTTGATCGATGAAAGATATCCTGAAGGAAATGTAATAATAGATGGAGATGCGCTTGTAATTTATGGTGAAAAATAAACAAATCATCTAAACGAAAAATGTATTAATTCCGACGCCCAAGCTTCGGGACGGAATATCCATTAAAAAACAAAGCAACCACAATATGACCATTCCCAAATGCGTAGAATGGATTAAAATCCATCCCTACAATATATTTTGTTCCAGCGGAATGCTTTATAAAATTCCGGAGGAATGATTCATTTTGTAGCTAGGGATTTTAATCC
Organism: Flavobacterium sp. FlaQc-57; assembly: GCF_044007395.1. Classification (NCBI taxonomy): domain Bacteria; kingdom Pseudomonadati; phylum Bacteroidota; class Flavobacteriia; order Flavobacteriales; family Flavobacteriaceae; genus Flavobacterium; species Flavobacterium sp. FlaQc-57. The sequence goes on along the minus strand of NZ_JBIPDA010000002.1, from coordinate 876,289 downwards.
CTTGTAGCGCGACGTAACCCCAATATTGTCATTTCGACCGAAGGGAGAAATCACAAAAGTAATTCGACAAAAATTGGCGACATTCTGTGCGGAGTTTCGTGTGTGATTTCTCCCTTCGGTCGAAATGACAAACCAGGCGTAAAAAAACTTTATTATTCAACATCTAAATAAGGATCTAAAGCTTCGGCTAATTTATTGAGCCAATAAAAATTATCTTCTATATTTTTTATTTCAGATTCTACTGTTTCGCATTCTCTCATTACAGCTAAAGAAAGAATATAATTTACTTGCCGTATAGCTCTTGCCATTTCATCAGAATCAATTGTATTTATAAAAAAATCTATTAGTCTAATTTCAACTTCTTTTGAAAAATGCTTTTTGCCCATAATTTTTAAATTTAAATTATTGCAAAAATCCTTAGAACTTATTTTCATTTAAACTCATATATGCCTTCAACTCTAATTATTATTTTCTTATAAAAAATCAATTTTAGACTAAAGCTTTCCCTTTCAACCATAAAAAAACCTCCAGTTAAAACTGAAGGCTCTTCAAATTAGTTCCTTTATTTAAATGAACTTATATCACTTATCTGGTTATAAAATTCTAGCTGTTTAATAACTCCAAAACTTTATCGACATTTATTTCGCTATAATCATTGATATAAAAGCTACATGGCGGAAGTTCTTCTTTTGTATGCGTACTCAAAACGCCTACAACTTTCATTCCTGCATTTAACCCGGCTGTAATACCAGAAAATGAATCTTCGAAAACCACACAATCAGACGGAGAAACTCCAACACGTTTTGCTGATTCTAAATATACTTCGGGATTTGGTTTATGATGCGTAACATCTTCGCTTGACATCATAGAATCCATTTTGTCCGCGATCTTTAAGGTATTTATAATCAAATCAAGATTGGCACGTGGCGCCGATGTCGCAACAGCAGTTTTGAAACCTCGAGATTTCAACTCGCTTAAAAAGTCCAGATAATGCGGAATGGTATCAACTTTGTCTTTGTAAATCTCACGAAACATTCCTTCTTTTTCGTCTTCGAGCTTTATCAATTCTTCTCCCGCAATTGGACGCTTAAAAAAATGCGACATGATATAACTATTGTGTTTTCCGTACATATGTTCTTCAAACTCTTCGTTGGTATACGGAACTTGATATTTATCGAAAAACGCCTCGAAAGCCTTTACATGATGCGGATTGGTGTAAGAAATCACGCCATCCATATCAAAAATTACACATTGCTGCTTCATTGTATTTTGTTTTAACGATTGCAAGATAAGTTTTTCCTCAGATTTGCATGGAGGTTTTTCGCAGAGATTTATTTAATCTCGAAAAGGCGCAGAGTCGCAAAGATTTAGTTTCACGCAGATTTAAAAAAGATATAAGCAGACAAACGCAGATAATTATTAAAATTAAATCTGCTAAAATCTGCGGAATCTGCGTGAAAAAAAACTTTAAAATCTTATTAATCTGTGGCTTTAAAATAAAAAACTTTGCGACTCTGCGCCTTTGCGAGATTAAAACCGACAAAGATTGACAGCAAAAACTCTACGCGATTAACCTGAAACTTGAAACCTGAAACAAAAACTTACCCAATCCAAATTTTACTTTTAACCAAAGTCATCGTTTGTCTTAAATGCTGATTGCATGCAATAAGAATAATCAAAACCACAAGACCATAACCTACAATGGTATAAATTTCCATATCGGCCAATAAAGTGGCTTGTTTGACAACGGTTCCAAAAACTTTTTTCAAGGCCAAAGTATTCGCATTATCTGCCGAATATCCTTTTGCCATAAAACTTTGTGCTGTTGTAGCGATTGTTTGCTGCGCTTCGGGATTATCACCGGTTACGAATTGACTTAGTTTTAGAAAGTGTTTTTTATTTAAAAATACAACTGCATTCTGCATCACACAAAAACCAATTGTGCTTCCCCAAAAACGTCCTGAAACCCCAACAATTCCTGAAGAAACTGCCATTTTTGCCGGAACTGATGATGTTGTAAACAAGATTAACGGAACAAATAAAAACCCAACTCCAATACCTTGCAAGATATACGGAATGATAATATCTGATAAAGCCACATCTGGCACAAAAAGAAATGTAAACCAAAAATGGAATACTGCAATGAGCGAAAAACCAACGATAAAAATCACTTTGGTCGAAACGGATTTCATCAGGAAGAAAGCAGCCAAAATCAATCCAATAACGTTTCCTAATCCGTTAATGTATTGCACGCCCGCAACACGCGACGGATCCCAATTCCAAATCGAAAACATTGCCGAATGACAAAGACTCAACGTTGCTCTGCTGATATAGAAAAGAAAAAACAATAAAAACCCAATACGTAAATTGGCATATTTAAAGACTTCAAAATTAAAAGTGGGTCTTTTTACCAAAAGTTCTTTAAAGATGAATAACCCTCCTGTAATAAGAGCAATCATTAGCATTAAAACCATTTGAGACGACTCAAACCAGTATTTCTTTTCGGCATAGACAAAAAAGTATGCTCCGCAAAGAATGGCTGTTAAAACCAAAATATAACTGATCCAGTCGATTTGATACAACGGAATTTTCTTTGTGATTCTGTGTCCGCGAAAAGTCACCAAGATCAAAAAGACATTTAAAACCTGCAATCCGCCTGAAACGTACAACATGTACTTCCAATCGTAATTATCCAGAAACCAAACCGCAATATTCATAATAAACGGCGTTGACAATAACAGCGAACCGTAATAAAATGAAAAGCCAATTATAATGGCATTTTTAGAATTAAACTGCTCGATCAATAATTGTCTGATCGTGATTACCGGAAGCGCCATCAGAATTCCCTCAGCAACTCTCAGCAATAAAAAAAGATAAAAATTAGTAATATAAGCCGATGAAATAATCGTGATTCCAATTATGGAGTACACCGCCATAAGATAATTTTTTGCCGGAAAAAAACTCGAAAATCTACTTTCGATCAAAATCGTTGCCAGCAAAGTTCCGTAAGTAACGCACATTGCAAACTGCAAATCTTCTGGCTCAATGTCCAGAAAACTTGCTGCATAAGTTACGTTTGAAGTATAAACTCCCAATAAAATCATGGAATGCAGCAAACAGACAAACAAAATAATAATGATTGCCCATTTGGGAACCCAGGATTTAAAAATACTTTTATCTTCCATTTTAATGGTGTTCGGCAATAACGGTAATATTCATTCCGGCTCTTAAAAAGTCGGCTTGTTTATTGGCATCTTTTAACTGAATACGAACCGGAATTCTTTGTTCGATTTTCACGAAGTTTCCTGTAGCATTATCCGGAGGCAATAACGAAAAACGCGCGCCACTTGCAGGAGATAATGATGTTACAACTCCTGTAAATTCTTTTCCATCAATAGCGTCAGCCTTAATTCTAACTTCCTGACCAACGGTTAAATATTGCAATTGCGTTTCTTTAAAATTGGCTGTAATCCATTTTTCTTTACTCACAATCGAAAGCAATGATTGTCCTTCTTTTACCATTTGTCCAGGTTGTAAAGTTCTTTTTCCAACCCAACCGTCATAAGGCGCGGTGATTATGGTGTACGAAAGAAACAATGCAGCATTGTCAGCCACAGCTTGTTTTGAAGCAATATTGGTTTGCGTTGTAGGAACGTTTGCAGCCGCTTGCGAGGTGCTTAAATTTGCCGATTGAATTCTATCTCGCATTTCCTGAAAATGTGCTTGGGCTGATTCGTAATCGGCTTTTACTTTTTCTAATTGTTGCGATGTCGCCGCTTCGTCTTTTACCAAAGCTTTGTATCTGTCGTATTCCAGTTTTGTTTTCCAAAGATTCGTTTTGGCTGCAGCCAATTGCGATTCGCCAATTGTAGTTGTACTCGCAGTTGTCGCCACATTTTTCTCGGCCACAATGCTGCTTTGTTTCGCACTTTGAACATCGGCAAGAGCTACATTCAGTTTCGATTTGTATTCTCTGTTATCGATCACCACCAAAGTATCTCCTTTATGCACAAACTGATTTTCATCAAAACGAACTTCCTGAACATATCCGGTAATTCTTGACATAATTGGCGTCACGTATTGCTCCACCTGAGCATCATTGGTTTCTTCGTGATTTCTGTTGAATACGTAAAACCAAATCCCCAAAACCACTCCGCTTACAACCAATATGCAAGCAATAATTGTTATTAATATATGAAACGTTTTGTTTCTTCTAGTTTCATTTTTTATCTTAACCATATACTTTATATCTATTTTCTTTATTCTATTTTCTAAAATCTATTCTCTTGCTTCTCGCTTCTTGCCTCTATTCTCTTGCTTCTAGACTTCTAAATCTGATCCGGCATTATTCCCGCAGTATGCAGCAATTCATAATGTTTTAGAATCGCATCCAATCGGGTAGAAATCTTATTGTATTTTGCCTGAAGCAAAGCATTATCAGCGTCGACCATTTCGGTTATTAAAACCAATTGATTTAAGTATTTCAATTTTACGATTCGGTAATTTTCATTGGCCAAATCCAAAGCTTTATCTACAACCACAAATTTTTCAAGGATTTCCTGATATTGAGTATGTTCTTTAAAAAGCTGATCCTGAATTTCATCTTTTATAATTTCAGACTGCATTTTTTGCCATTCAATTTTTGTCGTGGCCTGCTGTACCTTGGTTTTATTTTTATACAAAGCCGAAAGATCAAAATGCGCTTCGATACCAATTTGCCCTAAAGTATATAAGTATGGATTTGGCGGAAAGAATTTATAGTTCGGGTAATAAAAACCATAATTACCAAAGAAGTTTACCGTTGGCAAATAATTTCCTTTAACCAACTTCAGTTCTGTTTTTTTGATATTCAATTCCTGACTGGCAATTCGCATTTCTTCGTTCTGGAAAGCTTTTTCCAAATAAAAATTATACGGATCCAGACCATTCATTTTATCAATATTGGCCGTAGTATCAATCGCCACTTCTTCGTTTTCAGGAATCTGAATCAGAGTCTGCAAATCATGAAGTGCGATCTTTATATTTTTAGAATTCGTCAATGCGCTCAATTCACGATCAGAAAGCTGTAACTCGGCTCTAATCACTTCGTTTTTTGTAACCGTTCCGTGTTTTTGCAATGACTGAACTTCTTTTAATCGGCTTTTTTCTTCTTTAATATTTTCTTCAAATATCTTTTGAAGTTCCATCATTTTATAAATCGCCAGATAATTCGCCACAACTTCAAGTTCGATATCATTTTGAGTCTTTTCGGTTTTTATTTTGGCAATTTCATTTTCCTGATTGGCAATTTTAATGGCGTTATTTATTTTGTTACCAGCATAAATTGGCATTTTAAAAGTCGAATTCACCTCATAAATTTCAGGAATTGCCTTTGTCACCTCTTTACCATTTAAAAAACCACTGCCTTTAAACTCAGTAATATTGGTAATTCTGGAATACACACCGTTTAATTCGATATCCGGCAAACGGAGTTCTTTTCGTTCTTTGATGTTTTGCTCTGAGAGCGTTGTCTCTAATTGAGATCTAAGGATTTTTTTATTGTTTTCTTTAGCCAGTTTCACCGCTTCATTTAACGAAACCGAATGAATTTCCTGAGCTTGTAAACCATTAAATGTTAATACGATTAAAAATACTAACAAGCTTTTGAGAAAACAATCTTCTGTAGAATTTGTTGTTTTAAGGAACATGAATATATAAATAATTTTATGATGCAAAGTTCCTGCATTTTTCTGGTGACTGATAATTCTAAAAAGCCAACAACATATTCATTTCGGACAAATGTTAAAATATTATTTCCCGAAAACGATATATTAAAATATTGAATAATAGAGAGTTAAAAAACAATGTGCAATTTAAAGGTTTCACGCAGATTTAAAAAGATTTAGGCAGACGAACTCAGATTTTTATTTTTGGAACCTGAAAAACTAAATAATTATTTAACACATAGAAACATAGATTTATTTTTATTGAATAAAGATTAAAATAAATGACACATCATTTACACATAGCTCTCTGTGTGTTAATGCAAAGTGAAACGCCTTTTTTTAACAACAGTAAAATCTATGTTTCTATGTGTTAAAAATTATCTGCTAAATCCTTTTAAATCTGCGCGAAATAAAATCACTTGCCGTACAAGATATCTTGACCATTTAAGTAATCAGAAGGTCTTTGCCCTAAAATCTTAAAGAAAGTATTACTAAAAGTAGGCACACTATTGTAACCAACTTCTTGGGCTACCTCTTTTACCGAAAGTTTTCTGTCAAGCAAAAGTTCAATTGCTTTTAAAATCCTCCTTATAGTATAATATTGAATAAATGACATATTGAGATCTTTCTGAAACAAACGATACAAAGAGCGTTCACTGTATCCAAATTGATGTGCAACCTCAGAAAACAGAATTGTTTCTCCAAGATTATTCTCGATATAGCGCAGAATTTTCCCCAATCGCGCATCTTTTGGCAAAGGAAGTTCTAAAGGAAGATTCGTTAAGCAAATTTGAGGTAATATGGCTTTAATAGCTTTCGCGATCGCAAAGTTAGGACTTCCTTTTTTAAGATCTCCATTCCATTGATTCGTAAAAAGCATCATTTGAAGCAGTAAATTATTCACCGGATAAATCCCTTCACTTTGATAGAACTCATCTTCGTTTTTCTCTACCGGAAAATAGAGATTACGCATCATCACGTTTTCAGATTTAGGCTGGATGCTGTGCTCCACTCCACTCGGAATCCAAATAAAATGTCTGGCGGGTAAAAAATAAGTTTTAGTTTCAGTGGTTACAAAAACAACATCACCTTCTGCATACAGCATTTGTGCTTTATTGTGCTTGTGCGTCGGAATAAGCAATTCGCCCATTACATCATGATAACAGTAAATACTTTTTTTATCGGCATCTACTTTTTTAATGTAATACTTGTCTACTTTATGATCTGATTGTTCCATTGAAGTTTAATACGACGGTTTTTGCGATATTAAATATAGTAAGAATAATATAAATTGTGATGGTTTAACCGCAAAGAGCGCAAGGTAAAAACGCAAAGTTCGCAAAGCTTAATTAAAACTTTGCGAACCTTGAGTAAATCTTAGCGAACTTTGCGGTTAAATCATCAAAATAAAAAAGCCTTTCCGTTAAGAAAGGCTTCTTCCAATATTGCGGTCTGGACGGGACTCGAACCCGCGACCCCATGCGTGACAGGCATGTATTCTAACCAACTGAACTACCAAACCAACTGCGTTATTGTGAGTGCAAAAATACAACAGAACTTTGATTATACAAGGGTTTTTACGAATAAAATTTGAGAAATTTTTAACCTCTTGATTTATAGATAAATTCAAATACTCTAAAATTCAATTTCAAACTAAAAAAACAGAATTATCTTTCTTTTTAACTGCAAAGAGCGCAAAGTTAAAATCGCAAAGGCCGCAAAACTTAATTAAACGTCACACCCTTTCCCTAAATCAAATCATTCTTGACAGCTGAACCAAACAAATAAAAAACACAAAATCCGCAAAGCTTAAAAAAACTTTGCGGACTTTACGTAAATCTTAGCGCTCTTTGCGGTTAAACTTTTTCCTTTAAATGAACTCATATTACTTATATGGTCCAAAACAGAAATGTCTTAAATCAAAAAAGCCATCCACAAAAGTGGAAAGCTTTTCATTGGTCTAACTACTAAACCAGCTACGAGTTACAAAGTCGTAGCAAACAACACAACTAATCTTAGATACCGTATTTGGGCAAAAAAGCCTTTCTGTTAAGAAAGGCTTTCCCCAATATTGCGGTCTGGACGGGACTCGAACCCGCGACCCCATGCGTGACAGGCATGTATTCTAACCAACTGAACTACCAAACCTCTGCGTTATTGCGGTTGCAAAGATAGTACAGAATTTCGTTTCTGCAAGTGTTTTGCTAAAAAAAATTAAATATATTTTTAAATATTTAGCCAAAGTTTTGTTTTTCAACTAAATATGTAGTCAATATTTTTTCAAAATTATCACCAACATTTACCGGAACGTACTTAATTTGATTCTTTGCACAGGTTAAAGCTAACTTTTTAAAGTATTCTTCTGCCCTTTTTTCATATTCTACTTTTACATTATCGGCAAAAATTGACACTTCTTCGCCTGATTCCAGGTCTATAAACTTTCTTGGAGTATTATCAAAATCAAATTTAAGCTCTGTTTTATCATCAACTACATGAAACAAGACTACTTTATGTTTGTTGTGTTTAAGGTGCTGCAAAGCATTAAACAGCTTTTCATCATCTTCTGACTGAAACATATCTGTAAACAAAATAATCATCGAACGGCGGTGCATCTTCTCTGCAATTTGATGTAGATACGTAATCGTGTCTGTGCTTTTTTTGACTTTTGGCTGTTCTAATAATTGCTCTAATTTGTTCAGCAGCATTCTATGGTGGCGATCGCTTCCTTTTTCTGGAGCATAATATTCATAACTATCTGAGAAAACGCTTAGACCAACTGCATCGCGTTGTTTCTTCAAAATATTCATTAAAACTGCCGAAGCTAAAACTGCAAAACCAATCTTCTTTTCGTAAAATGGCTGATTCGATTTTAGTTCAGGATAATGCATCGACGACGAATTATCGACAATAAGATGACAACGCATATTGGTTTCTTCCTCAAAGCGTTTCGTATACAAACGATCTGTTTTGGCAAATAGCTTCCAATCGATATGTTTTGTGCTTTCTCCTGCATTGTAGACTTTATGCTCCGCAAACTCTGCCGAAAATCCATGAAACGGACTCTTGTGCATTCCGGATATAAAACCTTCTACAACCTGATTTGCCAACATTTCGAGATGCTGAAAACTGGAGACTTTCTCTATTTCCGATTCGATTTTCATTCGGTTTCTTTTTTAATAATTTGGGCGCGGTACAAACCGTCTGTCGCTTGCAATAATTTTCGTTTTAATATTGGACTAAAATTAGGATTTTCTTTTAAGAATCGCTGTACTTCATCAAAAGCATATTTCGATGAATATTTCCCAACTGTATTGGTCAGCCAATCCTTTGGAAAGAAAATATCTCCGGTACGCTGAATTTCTTCGACCAAATCTAATGAAAATCTGATATACTCTTGAGCGCTTTCCTGACGCAACGGATGATTAAAATTAGCTAAACCTACAGAAACCCACGATTCTTTTTCTCTGTTTTTGTCGTCTTTCAAAGATTCCATAAAAGCATTTCGAACTGATTCGTCTTTTGATAAGGATGGAAGCAAAAACTCAAATCGCTTCTGTTTGTCAGGATTTGCAATAGCTGTTCTGGTTTTATTCAAAATTTCATCGGCTTTTTCATGTTCGAATATCGCCAGATTCATTGCCATATTGGTATAATCGTCTTCGTTTAATTTTAAGCCCTGAATCACTATTTCTTTGTTCCAAATTTTATACAACCAGACTTTTGCTGAGTCCGAATATGCGATTGAGCTGAATAAGTTAAACAACGTCTTTTTAATATTTGCAGGTAAACTGGTCTGCAAACGCATATACAAAGTGTAACTAAGTAATTTTTGAAATTTGGTCTGTTGTTTTTCTGTCAAAAATTTCCAATAAATCGCATTTAAATTATTCGATACAATTTTCAAAACCAGTTCATTTTCTTCTGCCTGAATTCCTTTATAATAACATGCATAAGCTTCGTCTGGCGAAACATTTCCAATCAACATATTTTCATACAGATTACTGTAAGCAGAAGCTCTTGCAACCTCATCTTTCAACGTTGAAATATAATTTAAATTATTCCCGTCAAGCGGAAAAACGCCATATCCAAAACCATTGTAATTGTAAACAATCGAAAGCGGTTTTTCAAGTCCAACGGCTTCCTTTAAAAGAAGTGTTTTATCTTTAATATTAGCACTTAAAACTTTGACATCATTTTGATAAACTAAACCAATCTGAAAAATCTGTGGCCAGATATTTCCCGATTTATCTTCTGCCTTTTGCTGAATCTCAAATGCCTTAATTCGGTTTTGAGCGTCGTATTCTATTTTATCTGTAAAAATGGCTCTTCCGGATTTATTCACCCAGACTTCACTCCACTTTTTCATGTCGAGCGGCGTTTCGGCATCCAGAATTTCTACCAAATTATTCCAATCTGCATTGTCGTTGGCATATTTTTTAATGTATTTTTCAATTCCTTTCCGAAAAGCTTCTTTTCCCATCGAAGCCTCTAATTGGCGCATCATTATTGGTGCTTTGTTGTAAATAATAGCTCCATAAAGTGAACCCGCATCTTTAAGATTGGCTAACTTTTGTTTTATCGGATGCGTTCCCAACGAACGATCTTCTGCGTAAGCGTTTGCATAATGTGCTGCAAAAAACTGTAAATTATGATTGATGTTCGGGAAAATTGGGTTCATAATTTTATCTGCCATAAAGTTGGCAAACACTTCTTTCATCCAAACGTCGTCAAACCATTTCATCGTAACCAAATCGCCAAACCACATATGCGAAGTTTCATGTGCGATCAATTTTGCACGATCCAACTTTTCGCTATCTGTTGCACTATTATCTAAAAACAAAGTCGATTCTCTGTATTGAATTGCACCAACATGTTCCATTCCGCCATATTGAAAAACCGGAATAGAAGCAAAATCTAACTTTTGGAACGGAAATTTATAATTGGTATATTTTTCTAAGAATTCTAATGATTGTTCGTGTAATTTGAAAATGGTATCAGCGCTTACGCGGAATTTTTCCGGATTATTTTCGCGATACAGCATCGTCATTTCTAATTTTCCAGGTTGCTGCGTTACATTTTTAAATTTTCCTGCAACAAATGAAAACAGATAAGTACTCATTTTATCTGATTCTCCAAAAGTGTAGGCCGTAAAATCCCCCTTTTCTACTTTTTCTTTTACATCGGCACCAGCCAAAACCGACCAATCTTTAGGAACAATCAACCCCAATTTATAAGTTGCTTTAATGTCCGGCTGATCAAAACACGGAAATAATGTACTCGCGCGATCCGGAACTAATAAAGTATATAAGAAATCATCATTTCGGTTTAATGATAAATCGCCTGCAATAAATGAAATCGCAATTGTATTTTTTCCTAAAATTAAGTCTTTACCTGCAAGGATTATATGGCCTTTTTTATGAACAATCGAAACCTTTTTACCATTGACATCTATTGCTTTTATCTTATCTGATTTCTCTTTAAAATCGAGATATACAGGCTCTGTCAAATTAGACAAAGTCAAATCTAAATTCAAATGCGATTTAATTTCCTGATCCTTTTGATTCGGAATTTCAAATGACAATCCATAAGAAACATTTGAAATCTGATTTTTACGAAAAATAGCTAACTGCTCAGAAACACCATCTTCTAAAAGAGAAACCTGCGCTTGTTTCGATTGAGAAAAACCAATTGTAGTAAATGCAATAACACAAAGAAAGCTGTAGAAAATTTTCATTTTAAAGGAATATAAGATTCGTTAAAAATAAAAAAAAGGCTTGACAATTGCCAAACCTTTTCCAAACTTACTAATTCACGCTATCCAAAAAATAAAATTATTCAGTTTGTTGAAAATCAAAACTTAAATCTCCTGCATTATAATCTGCAGAAACAGTAGTTGGAAATGTTTGTGTAGTTCCTGCCAACCATCTGTATTCATTGATTGTTATATTTCCTGCTACAATAGGATATACCGCATTGCTTTTATCAGCTTTGCTCCTTGTGTACCAGTCATTTGAATTCATTGTAATCATGTATTTTTTGTCTTTAACAAGAGCCAAAACACTAATTTCCTTCGTAACCTGAACGTCTGCCGTTGCAACATTCAAAGTTTCTGAACGTAAAACTGTTTTCGATGCGTAATCCCAGATCGTGACACGAACAGTAGGATTTGTTGCCGGCAATTTTAAGGTAATTGCTTTTATATTACCTTTTACAGTTGGCGTAAATACCAGCCCGAATTCATAATCTCCTGAGTTTAAAAAATTAGTTACTGTCGAAAATCCAGTTTGAGTATAATAGGTTGCTAAAGGATTTTCAACGTTAAACTTTGGCGTGTTGTCTTTGTCATCACTGCTGCAAGAAACAGCAGAAATACTAATTAATAAAATGGCAAAAATGGTTTTTAAAATTTTCATAATAATTTGGTTTTAACTGGTTATATTTAAGTTTAATAGATTCAATTTATTTTTACTTCGCATTAGTTTTAAAAAATTACTGGGCAATATTAAAATGCGCACAAACTTCTTGATAATTCATATAAGAATAATTCACTTTTGCTGCTTTTCCCGTACTTGCAGCGATACCTCCCGGAATCAAAATATAGCGCCACTTAAGCGTTGTTGGGAGATTTATTGTGCCTTCGCCGGTATGTCTAAATCTGAATAGTTTGATTTTTTTTGTACTTGCAATTGCTGTAATTGTATTGACTGCGCCACCAGCTGTCGATGTGTAAGGTATTGTGTGAACATCCGGACCAAAAGACACGTATAATAATATGGATCCTTTTGCCAAAATATCCTCTGATAGTTCAGGAGCATTAATAGTCGTAGACATTCCAAAAGTTCCATCAATGGTTTCTGCAGCCGCAGTTGGCGCTGTTAACCATGCACTATAAATAACATTTGCTGTTCCGGTTACTCCGTCGATTCCATCTTTACCATCATCGCCGCTACACGAAACGGCCGAAATACTAATGAATAAAAGGACTAAAATGTTTTTTATAGCTTTCATAATAATTTGGTTTTAAATCTGGCTAAATGACTCTTTTTAAATTCAATAACATTATTTTTGCAAAAGTTAACTGATAGTAAAAAAAACGTTTACTTTATTTGATGATTGAATTACAAGACAAATTTGCAGGATTAAAATGGGTCGAAAAACAACCAATAGACAAACAACATTTTAAATAGACAGACGACATAAAACCGAATCTAATGGCTAAAAAATACAGTTGTGTTATTATTGACGACGACGAAATAGACAGACTTACAGTATTATCGTTTGCCAAAAAATTTGCTGTTCTGGATATTCTGGGTGTTTTTGAATCGGCGGAAGATGCGCTTCAGTTTATCGGAAAAGAAAAAGTCGATATTTTGTTTCTGGATATTGATATGCCGGGTTTAAACGGAATTGATTTTAGAAAACAAACTTTAGAAATTCCGATTTGCATTTTTATAACTGCGCATCCTGAACATGCGGTTGAAAGTTTTCAAATAGAAACTTTAGATTTTATTGTAAAGCCCTTAAAGCTGGATCGCTTTGCGCAAACTGTAAGCCGTATTGAAGAGTTTATGGAAGTAAGACTTAAAGCATCTCTTTTTGAGGCCAGTATTGGCGGTGATACTATTTATATTAAAGAAGGTCATGAACAGACAAAAGTAAAACTGCACGAAATTTTATATCTCGAAGCCTTAAAAGATTATACTTTAATTATTACCGATAAAAAAAGACATTGTGTTTTGTCGAGTATTGGCAATCTTTTGAAAGAAGATCATTTTCAGTCGTTTATTAGAATCCATAGAAGTTATGCTGTTCAGAAACAGTTTATCCAGAAAATAAATTCGACCGAAATTATTTTAAACAACAATATCTCAATTCCGATTGGAAGAAGCTATAAAGAAAACCTAAATCTGATTTAGATGAAAAAAGCCTATTTTTTGTTGCTGTTTTTTATCACCTTTTCTGTTTTTGCACAACAAGAACCGAATTTGGCGAAATATAAAACTACAACCGAAAAACTAAACGTATGGCTAAAATATACCAATGCTCTCCTAGATAAAGAAGATTATTTAAAACTTATAACTGCTGCTCAAAAAGGAATTTCTCTTTCTGAAAATCATCTCGCTTATAAGAGTCGATTTTATCTTTATGCAGGAACCGCCTATGAATTTAGCAACAACCAATATGAAAAAGCATTAATCAATTATGAGAAATCATTGAAATATGCGCAACAAGCGCATCATTTAAAAAATGAAACCTCGGCTTTAATGCGCCTTAATTATATTTATTATTCTGTTCGCGATACCGTCAAAGGAAAAGCCTTAACCAATTATATCAAGCAAGTTCTCGACACTACAAAAAGTAATTATACAAAAGCCGTTTTAAACGGAAGCTTGGCCGAATATTACCAGAATAACTCTGAATATGAAACCTTTATTGGATATCAGTTAAAGGCGATAACTTTTAAAAAACTTCTTAAAAAAGACAAAGTTAATCAAGAGAATATCGGAATATCTTATTTGCAAATTGGAAGTTCATACACCAGAATGAAACAATATAGCAAAGCAATTGAATATTTGAACGAAGCAAAACCTTACGTTAAAAATTCTCCGTATGTAAGTGCTTTTTTATGCAATTATTATTTGCAAAGTTTTGTTGCATTGAAGAAAACCGATAGTATTCAAAAATATTACAACCTCATCTACACCTATCCAACTGCTAAAGATTCATTGTTTCTAAATTTGAGTTTTGCTAACCGAAGTATGTCTGATCATTACATCAACGAAGGAAAACCAAATACGGCTTACAATTATGCTAAAAAAGCTGTTTTGTTTGGAGAAAAATCAAACGATGAAGAAATTTTGATGGAAGCTAATACCGCATTAGGAAGAGTTTTATATGAAAAAGGCGAATACAAAAAAGCCATCGAAACCTTAAAAAAGGCATCAATTAATGCTTTAAACTATGACAAAGAATCGTTTGTAACCATTAATAAAGAACTATCGCAAAGTTATTCTGCGTTAGGATCCTGGAAAGAAGCATATCATTATAACGAAATCTACACCAAATACAATGACGAAATGATGCAGGAATCGGCCAAACAGAGTATTGCAAATGCCGAAGCTCGTTATCAGAACAAAACCAAACAACAAAAAATAAAGAATCTTTCGGCTCAAAATACGATCAAAAACATTCAGATTGCCGAGGCAAAAAAACAACGACTGTATTTAATTTCAGGATTGGCGCTTGTTGCTATTATCGGATTATTACTGTTCAAACAAAACCGGAATAGAAAGAAAACCAATCAAAAATTACAGGTTTTAAATCAGGAATTAGACGAAGCCAATAAAATAAAGGCTAGATTTTTTAGTATTTTAAATCATGATTTACGAAGTCCGGTCTCTAATTTAATTCACTTTTTGCATCTTCAAAAAGAAAATCCGGAATTGATTGACGAAGCCACCGCGCAACGCATGCAGACAAAAGTAATTACGGGAGCTGAGAATTTATTGTCATCTATGGAAGATATTCTTTTATGGAGCAAAGGTCAAATGGACAATTTTAAACCTCATCCTCGTAAATTTACTGTTGCCGATTTGTTTGAAGAAATTCAGAAACATTTTTCAAGTGTTGAAAACATCGACATTTCATTTGAAGATCCGGAACATCTTTCCTTAAATACCGATGAGAATTACCTTAAAACCATTATGCGAAATCTTACCGGAAATGCCATAAAAGCGCTTGAGAAACATAAAAACGGAAAAATCACATGGAAGGCTTTTCAAGAAAACAATCAAATTCATCTTTCGATTACAGATAACGGTCATGGCGGAACACAGGAACAATTTAAAGCCCTTTATGACGACTCTGAAGTCATCGGAATTAAATCAGGATTAGGATTACATTTAATCAGAGATTTAGCCACAGCCATAAATTGTAAAATCGAAGTCAATTCAAAACCTGATTCACGAACTACTTTTACTCTAAAGTTTGCCACAAATTTCACGAATTAGCACGAATTAAAACTCAGTTTTTTTGCCACAGATTTTAAAGATTAAAATGATTTTTATAATCTGTGAAAATCTTTTAATCTGTGGCAACCTTTTAAGCATTATCCAAAATAAATAATTCGTGCTAATTCGTGAAATTCGCGGCAAAGAAACCTTTTAATTTGCGGTAAAAAACCATTATAAATAAAAAAGGCTTGACTTTCGTCAAACCTTCTTTATATAAATCATAATCTTACGATTACAACAAAGCGTCTAAACTATCTGCGTAGGTTTGTTTCGGAGCAACTCCTACTTGTTTTCCTACTACTTCACCGTTATGAAAAACCAAAACGGTTGGTATGTTACGCACACCATATTTTGCAGCGAATTCTTGGTTTGCATCTACATCTACTTTACCAACAACTACTTTTCCTGCGTACTCCTCGCTAATTTGGTCAATGATTGGACCAACCATTCTACAAGGACCACACCATGCTGCCCAAAAATCTACCATTACTGGTTTATCTGATTTTAAAACTACTTCATCAAAAGTAGCATCTGTTATTGCTAATGCCATAATTTTTTGTCTTTTAAAATTATTGTCTGAATTGTTTCGTTTCAAACTAGAGTACAAATTTAAAAATTAAATACAAATGAAACACCATTACCAAATTAGTTTTCATTATAAATGTATTGTCAATAATTATACTGGCATTAAACGCAATAATTGAAAGCTTTAACTTACATTAAATTGAAATTCAGTTTTTTGTCTTACCTTTATGTTTAAGAAATTTCGTCCAAATGGCAGCAATTCTACATCAAATCAAGAACTTTTTTCAATCCGTTAGTTTTAAAAAATACGCAAAACGCTTTGGGTATTTTATTTTAGGATGCATCTTACTGCTTCTACTTGCTTGTGGTGGATTATCCTTTTATTTCAATCAAAACAAAACCGAAATCATTGCCAAGATTAATACCAAAATCAATGAAAACATCAACGGAAAGTTTCATATTGGCGATTTTCAATATAAATTCCTAACGGGTTTCCCCAATTTTACATTGGCTTTAAAAGATGTAGAGCTCAAAGACAATCAATGGAATACTCACAAACACACTTTATTAAAAGCCAAAGAAATTGAAGCACGTTTAAATATTTGGAGCTTATTACATCACGAAATCAACATTCATAAAATCCTGATAAACGGTGCCGATATTTATGTTTATAAAGCCGAAAACGGCTACTCGAACGCCAATATCTTTAAACCGAAAAAGAAAAAAACACCCGAAAACAAGTCTGAAACTGAAACGACAATCGATCAGGTCGACCTTAACGACGTTCATTTTATTTTAGACAATCATGTTGGCCATAAATTATTTGATTTTGATGTCGAAAGTTTAAAATCGAAAGTAAATTACAATGGCGATAACTGGCAAACCGATGTTTTTCTGGACACACAAATCAAAAGTTTAGCTTTTAATACCGTACACGGAAGTTTTGCCAAAGAAAAACAACTTACAGGAACTTTTAATGTTTCGTATTCCGCTCAAAAAGAAAAAATTGATGTCGTGACCAAAGGTTTAAAAATTGGAACGGACTCTTTTGATATTACGGCATTTTTTAATTTGGCAAAAGGCAATGCACTTTTCGGAATCAATATTGGAACTACTATTTTATGGCAAAATGCTTCGAATTTATTATCCGGAAATATCAGTTCTAAACTAAACCGCTTTAATCTAAACAAACCTATTGATGTAAATTGCGACATTAAAGGCGATTTTAATGCCGAGGGCGATCCTAGAATTGTAGTTCAGGCCATTATCAAAGACAACGAATTGAGTATTCCGGACGGACTGATTAAAAACTGTCATTTTAAAGGAATTTTTACCAATAATTTCAAACCAAAAGACGGATTTAATGATGCCAATTCGGCTGTGATCTTAACTGGTTTTGGAGGCGAATATGAAAATATTCCGCTTAAAATCCCGCAACTGTCCATTAATAATCTCGAAAAACCACTCGCAACCGGAACCGTAAATT
Source organism: Flavobacterium sp. FlaQc-57 (assembly GCF_044007395.1). Lineage (NCBI taxonomy): Bacteria > Pseudomonadati > Bacteroidota > Flavobacteriia > Flavobacteriales > Flavobacteriaceae > Flavobacterium > Flavobacterium sp. FlaQc-57. The sequence goes on along the minus strand of NZ_JBIPDA010000002.1, from coordinate 858,560 downwards.
CTGATTTTGATGTTAACAGATTAAACCAAATAAGTAACGACAAATGGATTCAGTTTACTGAAGGTCATGCAACTGCCAATCTGCAATTTCAGTTTGATATTGTCGATTTATACATCAATAAGCCCAAATTTATTGGTAATGTAAATGTCACGAATACCTCTTTCCATTTTATCCCAAAAAACGTTCATGCCGAAAAAGTAAACGTTCAGCTTGACTTTACCGAACAAGCTTTGCTGATTAAAAAAATCACCTACAAACACAAGAAAAACACAATTTTTATTGAAGGTAAAATCAATAATTTCCTGAATCTATATTACGACGCTCCCGAAAAAATGGTGGTAAACTGGAATATTTACTGCCCAAATATCGATTTGAAACAATTTTTGGGCGTTCTCGCCACTTCTCAAAAAAGTAAAGCCGTTGCAAAAACCAATAAAAAACCCACAATGTCGAACCAAATAAGAACCGCAATCGAAAAATGTGCTGTTGTAATCGATATTAAAGCCGACAAAATAAACTACAATAAATTAACGGCGACAAATACCAAGGCAACGATCCAGATGATCGATTCTAAACTGCTAATAAAAAACGGTTCGCTGCAAACTTCGGGCGGAAATATCACATTTAACAGTGAAGTAAATCCTAGCGGAAAAAACTTTGCTTTTAGTTCGAATGCGCAGGTAAACAAGGTTGATATTGCGAGTTTTTTAAAATCGTTCAACAACTTCGGAATCCAGTCTTTTAGTCCCAACAATATTAAAGGAAAATTGACCAGCCAGGCCAATGTTACCGGTTTCATTAATAGCAACGGCGAATTGATCACGAATTCAGTTCACGGAAACCTGACTTTCAATGTCAATCAAGGCGCTTTATTAGACTTTCAGCCCATTGTAAAAATCGGAAAATTTGCATTCCCTTTCCGCGATGTTAAGAATATTACATTTAGCGATTTGTCGGGGAATTTTAAACTGCGAGGCGAGCAAGTCGATGTTCATAATTTAACCATAAGTTCCAGCGTTCTAAACCTCGACGCCGAAGGTATTTATTCCTTTGGACGCGGCACCAATATCGCCCTCACAATCCCACTCCGAAACTCCAAAAACGACATCAAACTCGCCACCAAAGCCGAACGTGACGCCGTTCGCGAACGCGGAATTGTTTTGCATTTAATTGCACTGGACGATGCCGGAAAAATGAAAATTAAATGGGGGAAGAAGGATAAGTAGTTTTGTATCGCATACTCTCTACGTAATCTTGTCATTTCGATCGAAGGGAGAAATCACAACAGAAACTCGCCAAAGATTTATCACTCTGAGCGAAATCGAAAAGCTTTTTCAACTTGGAATTTATAATTTAAAAATATTGTAATTTCAATTTGAAGTAGCTATTTCCTGCTGTCCACTGTATCTTTTATTGCTTAAAGAAAGCAACAAAAGGATGCCGTTCCCATCAGGGCTAGGGTTTTTGGTTTCATCAGAAAGTTTAGAAATATTAATTAACGCCGGTCAGAAATGATTGGCGTTTTTTTTATGGAAAAAATCAAACTCTATAGTTAATATCCCGTTGAAAACTATTATTTAATGAGGTCAATTGTACGCGGGTCAATTATCGTCTAAAAACTACATTTGAAATTATGATTTAGATTAATAATAAAATCCGTTATCAAAAAATGAAATATTTAGCAGAAATAATTTTCGGAAAAGATCAAATAAGGAAGTATCATAATAATGAAACTTTAAATGATTATGAAAAAATAATCAACTTAAAAAAGTACACTTTTGAAACTTGGGGAGAAAGAAATGCATTTTACAAAGGAATAGGCGAAGCAATGGCTTGGTTAGAATTCCAAGTAATTAAAGAATTTGAAGAGAAAGACAACAAAGAAGAAAAAGAAGATGACGATAAATTTGATTATTGGTCATTTATTGAAAAATATTATCCAAAGTATTATCATTGTAACAGCATTCTATTAAGCGACATTTTAACTCGAAAACTTTATGGAGAAGAAATTAGCGAAAGCGATGAAGAATATATCAAAGATTGGGATGTTAGAAAGGAATTGTTTGAAGTAGATAAAGAATTACTTTGTAAGGCTTTTGAGAACTATTTCAATATTATTTATCCAGAAAATCTTAACCCATAAAAATTAATAAGAATAGTTAATATGATTATATTTCACTAATATTAAACTTCGTTATCAAATTAGTATTTATAAATCATTTATTGCATTATTAAAAATGTCTAAAATCATAAATGTTACTTGCGCAATTATTTTAAAGGATGAAAAAATTCTCGTTGCGCAAAGAAGTGAAAAGATGAAGTTACCTTTAAAATGGGAGTTTCCCGGCGGAAAATTAGAATTCAACGAAAGTGAAATAGATTGTATCAAAAGAGAAATCAAAGAAGAAATAAATATCAACGTTGAAGTATTGCAAAAATTATCAAATAACACTCATGATTATGATACTTTTAAAATCAATTTAATCCCTTTTTTCGTTGAGTATATTTCGGGTGAAATCAAACTAGCAGAACATAAAGATTATAGATTACTAAATCGATCTGAATTATTAAACCTTGACTGGGCAGAAGCAGATTTGCCAATCGTTGAAGAATTTTTAAAACTTGAAATATGAACCAAGGATTATATGAAGAATTAGTTACCAAACTGATAAACTACAAAATAAACGAATTAGATAAAGATACATTTCAAATAAAAAAAACATCAATAGACAAAGCCGAAGCATCTCAATTATTATCACAACATATTGGCAAAGTCATCAAATAGGCGTTAGAAAATTTACCTAAACAAAAAGAAATTGATTTAATAGACAATCAAATAAAAATTTCAAATAAAATAATTCAACTTTTAAGAGATGAATTAAAAAATGAAGAGTTCGAAGGTGATTTAATTGAAACAGAAGGTAAAATATTGAATGCTGTTTTTACAAAAGTCGATGCTCATTTTAAAGACTTAGATCTACATTTAAAAGAAATTACACCTTACACTAGACTAATTCATAGCGAGCTTTTTACTGGAGGAAATGCAGGAACAACTTTAGAAAGCGAATTACGAAAAGAAATATTATCCTCGGATAAAATTGATTTATTAGTTTCGTTTATTAAATGGAAAGGTATTCGAATTCTTGAACGTGAATTAAGAGAATTTACAGAAAGAGGAGGAAAATTAAGAGTAATTACAACGACATATATTGGCGCAACAGATTCGAAAGCAGTCGAATTCTTGGCGTCATTAGAAAATACAGAAGTAAAGGTTTCATACAATACAGGAAATGAGCGTTTACATGCAAAAGCTTATTTATTTCAAAGAAATACAGGATTTCATACTGGTTATATTGGTTCTTCAAATTTTTCTCGTTCAGCTTTAACTGATGGACTAGAATGGAATCTAAAAATTACGACTAAAGAAGTTGGACATATCATTGATAAATTTAAAAAAACATTCGAAGCGTATTGGCAAAATGCAGACTTTGAATTATACGATGAAAGTATTCATTCTGAAAAATTAGTTGATGCTCTTAAACAAGGTCGATTTTCAAAAGAATATACTTTTACTACAGCTTATTTTGATATTAAACCTTTTCCTTATCAAAAGGAAATTCTTGAAAAACTAGAAGTTGAAAGAACGGTTCATAATAGATATAGAAACCTTTTAGTAGCTGCTACTGGAACAGGGAAAACTGTAATATCTGCATTTGATTACAAGAATTTTAAGACCAATAACAAATCCTCTAAATTGCTTTTCGTAGCACATAGAAAGGAAATTCTACAACAAGCAAAAGCAACTTTTCAAGGAGTTTTAAAAGATAATAATTTCGGTGATTTATGGGTTGATGGAATTGAGCCCAATTCTAATGAATATCTGTTTGTCTCAGTACAAACTTTAAATAATAGATTAAAAGATTTAAGCCTTTCGCCAGAATATTACGACTTCATTATTCTCGATGAAGCACACCACGGATCGGCTTCAAGTTATAGACCTTTTCTAAATTATTTTAAACCTAAAGTTTTATTGGGGTTAACGGCAACTCCAGAAAGAATGGATAATGAAAATATCCTAGAAGATTTCTGTAATCGTATTGCAGCAGAAATCAGACTTCCTGAAGCATTAAACAAAAAACTGTTAAGTCCTTTTCAATATTTTGGAATTACTGATAGTATTGATTTGACAAATGTAAAGTGGGAAAAGGGTAAATATGTTGCAAGTGAATTAACAGCTTTATATACTAAAAACAATATTCGTGTTGGGGAGATAATTACAAATCTTAATAAATATCTTAATGATATAAATGATATCCGAGCAATCGGCTTTTGTGTAACTGTTGAACATGCTATTTTTATGACTGAAAAATTTAATTTGGCAGGATTAAAAGCAAACTACTTAACATCTAAAAATACAAGCGAAAGAGACAGAATTAGAGAAGAATTCAAGAAAAAAGGATTCAATTATTTATTTGTAGTAGACATTTTCAATGAAGGTGTTGATATTCCTGAAATTGATACCGTTTTGTTTTTAAGACCAACAGAAAGTTTAACCGTTTTTCTTCAGCAATTAGGTCGCGGTTTGCGTTTAGCAGAAGGGAAAGATTGTTTAACTGTTTTAGATTTTGTTGGAAACTCAAGACCAGAATATGATTTCGAAAGTAAATTCAGAGCATTAATTGGTAAAACAACAACTTCCGTTCAAAAAGAAATTGAAGATGATTTTCCTCATTTGCCTTTAGGTTGTTCAATTATTTTAGAGAAAAAAACAAAAGAAACAATTCTTGAAAATATTAAAAAAGCCACATCCTTAAATGTAAATCAATTAATTACTAAAATTATAAATTTTCAACATCAAACCAATTTACCGTTAACTTTAAATAATTTCATTGAATTGTATCATATTCCTATAGAAACGATTTACAAAAAAGATAGCTGGTCAAGATTATGTCAACGAGCAGGAATAACTGATGACTTTGAAAATATAAATGAAAAACAAATTTATTCTGCAATTAGCAACAAATGGCTTTCTACCAACTCAACAAGTTATTTTAATTTCATTTTAACGATCGCAAAACAAGGCTTTAATATTAGAATTGATGATTTCGATGAAAATCAAAAAACCATGTTGTTAATGCTACATTATGATGTATGGCAAAATGCTGGAGGATTTGATTCTTTAGAGAAAAGTATAATTCAAATAGGAAAAAATAAAACTCTTGTTAATGAAATTATCGAAGTTTTAGAAATATTAATTGATAAAATTGGTTTTAAAGAAATTGATATTCAATTACCTTATGAACAACCATTAAAATTACATGCTAGATATACTCGAGATCAAATATTAGCAGCTTTCCGTTTAAGTACATTTGATAAAAAATCATCTAATCGAGAAGGCGCAGCAGAAAACAAAAGCTTAAATACAGAAATACTTTTTATTAATTTAATTAAATCTGAAGAAAATTTTTCGCCTACAACTATGTATGAGGATTATGCCATAAGCGAAACATTATTTCATTGGCAATCACATAACGCTTATGGACCAGAAACAAGCAAAGGAGTTTCATACATAAAACATATTGAAAGCAATAAAAAAATATTACTTTTTATTAGAGAAAAAGGAAAAGATGAAAATGGAAATACACTCGGATATGTTTTTATTGGCGAAGGTATTTTTAAAGAAACTGAAGGTTCAAAACCTATGAATATAAAATGGGAGTTAAACGAACCAATGCCAAATTATCTTTGGAAAGAGTCTGCAAAAATGTCGATAGGTTAATTAAAAAAAAATGATAGAACATTCAATCTTAGAAATCCCAACTGTACTTAATCCACCTATAGAACTTATAGATATCATTTACAATTGTCCTGTTTGTGATTACGAAATTGAAATAGACATGTTTGTAGATGACAATAGTTTTCTCAAATGTGATGGATGCGATCACATAATTAAATTAAAAATTAAAAGAATCTGAAAAATATTGCTTATTCGACAATTGCAACGGAGTTTCTAGTGTAATTTATCTCCCGAAGTTTCGGGATCGAAATGACAAAAAAGCCATAAAAAAAAGCCACTTCACAGTGGCTTTTCGCATTCTTACTTATTCAACATCCAGATAAGGATTTAGAATTTCGGCTAGTTCGTTTAACCAATAAAAACCTTGTTCGAGGTTTGTTTTTTCGGTTTCGAGAGTTTCGCAATCTCGCATTATGCTTAAGGCGAGGATATAATTTAATTTTCTAATGGTTTTTGCCATTAATTTAGGATCAATCGAATTGCTGAAGAAATCAGTTAACCGCAATTCGGTTTCTTTTGAAAGGGTGTTTGTACTCATAATCTGAAAGTTTAAGGGATATAAAACCCGAATGGGTTAGCTGTCCTACGCCTTTCAGAGCGTTGCAGTTGTTTCCAATACCGCCAGCGTACCACACGGGCAAAAGTTTAGTCAAGTTCATAATCTGAAAGTTTTAGGACTGCGAAGATACCAAAAAACACTTTGATTTGTGCGGGTTTTCTTTGCTGATTTAAAAAGTCGTGAATTTTTAGTTTGTTTGTTGTTGTGGGACTTTGACTTCGCTTAGTCTAACAATTGGAATGAAAACGTGACGGAGTTTCTTGTGTGATTTCTCCCTTCGATCGAAATGACAAACTCTACAAGATTTCTTCGTTATGAAATGATAAACTCGGCCTAAAAAAAAGCGTAATTATTTTCTTAATGTTTTATTAACTCACTTGTGTTTTTGTTTTAAAAAAGATAGCTTTGAGAAACGATCATTAAATATAAACCGATATGAAAATTCAAATCAATACCGACAAGAACATCGAAGGACACGAAAGATTAGAAGCTTATTTCTCTGGCGAATTAGAAAAAGGTTTAGCTCGTTTTGAGGAAAAAATAACCCGCATCGAAGTTCACTTTGGAGATGAGAACGGAGAAAAATTCAGCGTAAACGATAAAAAATGTGTAATCGAAGTTCGTACAGCAAAACTACAACCCGTAACCGTTACAGAACACTCTGATACGCTTGAAAAAGCTTTTAGCGGTGCTCTTGCAAAAGCAAAAAAATCACTTACTACGACTTTCGAAAAAATGAAAGCGTATTAATTTACATAACATCAAATGCAAAAATGGCATTATCTGAAATCAGGATAATGCCATTTTTTATTTTAGCAAAGCAGTCATTTCTTCCCAATGCAATATTTTGACTTTCTCGTTGAGATGGTTTGCACTGCTAATCATCGATTTTGCAATATCGCTCGCCTCTATTCCTTTATACTTACTTAAACTTCCCACAAATAACGGATTGATAAATTTAAAGATTCCGATAAAAACTTTTTCAAGAGGTCGGCTTTCTTTTCTATTTCCTAAAATCATTGATGGTCTAAAAATATAGGTATAATCTAAATTCAGACTGATAATATCTTGCTCTGTTTCGCCTTTCATTTTAGTATAAAATATCGAAGAATTTGCATTTGCTCCAATCGCCGAAACCAGAAAAACAGCTTTCGCACCATTCTCTTTAGCCAATTTTGCTGCCAGAACAGGATAATCGTGATCAATTTGAGAATACAGTTTTTTATCCGGTGTTTTCTTTTGCGTTGTTCCAAGAGCGATAAAAACTTCATCTACTTGAATGTCTTTTACAACTTCTGGCAATGAGTTAAAATCACCAATCAAGGTTTTTAGTTTTGGATGCTGAATGTTTAAATCTTTCCTGACAACAGCTATTATCTGTTCGTAATTAATATTCGTCAGTAAATTTTCAAGAATATACGATCCTACTAATCCGCTTGCTCCGTACACAATTGCTTTTTTCATAATAAGTCGATTTGTTTCTTCGAAGTTAGAAAATTAATAGTTAACTTTTTAAATGGGTTGTTTAAACACATAGGAACATAGATTTTATTTCTTTAGAAAAGGCAAAAATAAATGACACATCATTTAGACATAGTTAGTGAAGAAAAAATTCTGCCACGAATACTATAACTTTTAATCTATTTCTATGTGTTAACTATTTTTCTTGCAGATTTTGCAGATAAAGCAGATTTTTTTCTACTCCTTTTTTAATTTAAAGCTCCAGCGGAGCGACATATTTATAGCCCATTTTGTATGCATTATATATAGCTCCAGCGGAGCGACATATGATTTTTAGCACGATTCGATATTTCACCCCGATGGGGCTCTGTTGGTGTGTATTTTTAATTTTCTATAAATGTATCGCTCCGCTGGAGCTCTGCATATTGTTTTATGCTTTTTATAAATATTTTCGTCCTGATTGGGATTCAAAATAAATTATACCCAAAAATCTTAATTAAGATAATAATAACGCTTTTTGATATTGTAAGAAGTAATTTTGCAGTCCCAAAAACGAAACTTGTTACAGAAAGATTACAAGCATTTTGATTGGGATTATTTACAATAAATTATTAAAAATTACATTCATGAAAAAGCAACTACTCGTATTATTAATCGCAATTTTTATAGGTTTTGGTGCAAATGCGCAAACAAAATCATCTGATACAAATGTGCTGGTTTTGATCTATTCTCAAAACGGCGGAACTTATAAAATGGCAAAATCTATTGCCGAAGGAATTCAGGAATATCCAAATACAAAAGCGATTATAAAACGTGTTCCTTCTATTAATCCGAAAGAAAAATTAAATCCTGATGTTGAGAAATTACCAATTGCTACAATCGAAGAATTGGCTAATTATGACGGAATCGCATTTGGAAGTCCCGTGCATTTTGCGAATATCAGTGCCGATATGAATTACTTTTTCAGCCAGAGTATTCCGCTTTGGACATCGAGAACTTTAGAAGGAAAACCAACAACTGTATTCATGTCTGCAGGATCGGGAGCAGGAAAAGAAGCGGCGATTTTATCTTTCTGGAATATCCTTGCTTCACATGGAATGGTAATTGTTCCAACTGGAATTATGGGAACGGCAACTTTAGACAAAACGGTTCCGCAAGGAAATACTCCTTTTGGCGCAACTTCACTGGCAGGATCTACAGGAACTCGTCCGTCGCAAAGCGAATTGAATTTGGCCAAAGAGCAAGGAAAAGCTTTGGCAAGAGTAGCATCTGGATTGAAAAATACAGAAAATATTAAAAGCGTAAAAACAACTTCGGTTGAACCAAAAATCGATATCAATAAAACTTTAAAAGACAATAATATTGTACTTCCTGAAGCGCCTAAACCGGTTGGAAACTATGTTCCGTTTACGATTTCTGATCATAAAGTATACATTAATCAAGTGGCTTTGAAAGACGGGAAGATTTTAAATCCAGGTAAAGTTGGCGCAACAGTTACTGAAGATCAAGCTAAAGATGCAACGTATCAAACAATGCTAAATGTTATTGCAGTTTTAAAAGAAGCTTGCGGAGGTGATCTAAATAAAGTAAAACAATGTGTACAGTTGACAGGATATTTTAATACTACTCCGGAATATACACAACATGCAGGACTTATGAATTCGGCTTCGAATTTGACGGCTTTGGTTTTTGGAGAAAAAGGAAAACACGCCAGAGCAACAATTGGCGCGGTTTCGTTACCAATAAATTCGGCTGTTGAAATTCAGGCGATTTTTGAAATTGAATAAAAGAAGATTTTACCGCAAAGTTCGCAAAGAATTACGCAAAGGTCACAAAGTTTTGTGATTAACGCTTTGCTTTAAAATCGCAAAGGAATTATACGCATTTTATAACACAATCTTGTTTTCGCGTGAGGGATAGAAGCTAGCTACCAAAGTAGCGCGGATAGCCCGACAGCAATATAAAAAGGGGCCAACTAAGCGATTTGCATAGTTGGCCCCTTTTTATATTGGTGGCACGCCCAGATTATTATTATCGAAATTGTATTCTGTTTGTTTATGATTTTGGCAACGGAGCTCCCACTGCAATATCGCAGCGATGTCCTGTTTGTCCATGCGGCGGATTCATTCCTTCTGCCGTCGCAACCGGTGCTTCGGTACTTAATAAAGCCGGAACAGCATTATTTGCCGGAGGCGGCGTAACGGTAAAACTTTGCGATGTGGTTCCGCTTTGCGCTGTATTAGCAACTGCTTTTGCCGCAACTGGCGAATTTAAAGGCGCTCCAACCGCGATATCACATCTATGGCCGGGTTGTCCGTGCGCAGGATTCATTCCTTTTGCAACTTTTACAGGCGTTGTAGTCGTTGTTACTACATTTTGCTGGCCCGCGTTTACTTGTACATGTTGTGTCGTTTGTGCAGTTGTTGCTTGCCCTTGCGTTGGAGCCGAATTTAACGGCGCACCAACGGCAAGATCACAACGATGGCCGGGTTGTCCGTGTGCAGGATTTAATCCTTTGTTGTCGCTCAAGACTGTATTTGGATTCGTTGGCGATGCCTGTTGCACCACTGATTGTGTTTTTGCTGTATCTTTTGCTAATCCTAATTTAACCAATTCTGATGCTGGTGTACTTGCTTGTGGTTCCAGTTCTTTCTTGCACGAAACAAAAACTAAGGAAGCAACAAATATTGAGGTGATAAGTATTTTTGGATTCATAATGTGTGATTTTTAGAGCTCTCAAATATACTAAATCATATTGTACCATATAAATGATATAAGTTAATTTAAGTTTTAGGGTTGTAATATAATCTTGAAAAGGCGTTGATTCTCTTTTCTCATTTCATGTCATTTCGATCCCGAAGCTTCGGGATCGAAATGACAGACAGCATGTTTAATCATTATTTTAAAATAAACTTTGCGCCTTTCCGTGATTAAATTAACCCAACAAAAAACTCTGCACCTTTGTACCTATGAACCTTTGCGCCTTTAAAAGAATATTTCTTAACTTTAAATCCAAAACTAAATCTATCATGAAAAAATCAATTTTACTTTTATTATTTGTGGCTTCTTTTGCAAATGCACAAACCTCTGAAAAAGACAAAGTCAGTCAAACTATCGATGCTTGGCATAAGGCTGCTGCCGATGCAAAATTTGATACATATTTTAATTTAATGGCCGACGATGCAATTTTTATTGGAACTGATGCTACCGAAAACTGGAATAAAAAAGATTTTAAAGTTTGGGCGAAACCCTTTTTCGACAAAGGAAAAACGTGGAACTTTAAGGCTCTTGAACGTCATATATTTTTTGACAAAACGGGTAAAATAGCTTGGTTTGATGAATTACTGAATACGCAAATGAAAATTTGCCGCAGTTCTGGTGTTTTGGTAAAAGTAGGGAAAGAATGGAAAATTCAGCATTATGTTTTATCAATGACGGTTCCAAATGACGAAGTTGACGCTGCTATTAAAATAAAAGCGCCAATCGAAGACGTTTTGATTGCGAAGCTTCAGAAAAAATAAACATTTTCGAACTTTCTTCTTATAATCCTAACTTTTATAGCGCTTTACAAAGTCAATTGGCAATTTAATTATAATACAATTGACAATATTATCCGTAAATTAGAAGTGCAAAATAAGATAGTCACAAAAAAACAGATCGAATTTTACAATATTTACTAAAATAAAACAACAGCCTCTATTTTAACAGCCCTTAAAATCAAAATCTTTATTTTTTTTTAACTTTGACCCCAAAAAAAATAGGGTTAAATAAAGTATCTGAAAAATGAATATAGAAAAACGCTGGATCATTTCCTTTATTATTATAAGTGTTGTTTGTATTACTGGCGCATTTTGGCCAACTGTTACTGAAAATAGTTACGTATTATCTGAATTTGGCACTACAGAACATATTGTTCCTGCAGATGTTGCCTGGATGTTAACTTCATGTTGTTTGGTTTTAATCATGACGCCTGGATTATCCTTTTTTTATGGCGGAATGGTTGGTCGAAAAAATGTTATTTCGACTATGTTGCAAAGTTTCATCTGTTTGGGCGTTGTAACACTTTTATGGGTTGTTGTTGGTTTTAGTCTGGCTTTTGGAGATCCGGTTGGTTTTGGCTCTGGTGATCATTTTTATAGCTTCTTCGGAAACCCGACCACTTTTGCCTTTATGGATTATGTGGGTGTTTTGCCTCATAAAAAATTAGCAAGCACGATTCCGTTTATGCTTTTCGCCTTGTTTCAAATGAAATTTGCCATTATTGCTCCGGCAATTATTACAGGTTCGTTTGCAGAGCGCGTTCGTTTTATATCGTATTTATTGTTCATCAGCTTATTTACCATTTTTATTTATGCGCCTTTGTGTCATTCGGTTTGGTATCCAACCGGTATTTTAGGTACTTATTTTGGTGTTAAAGATTTCGCCGGAGGAACTGTTGTTCATATGAGTTCCGGATTTGCCGCTTTAGCAGGCGTTCTAGTTTTAGGAAAAAGAAAAAACAGTCAACATATACCAACCAATATTCCGTTTGTGTTATTAGGAACTGGAATGTTATGGTTTGGATGGTTCGGATTCAACGCTGGTTCTGCGCTTGCTGCCAACGGAACTGCTGCAATGGCTTTTGCAACTACCACAACATCATCGGCGGCAGCCATGTTAACCTGGATTTTCTTTGATCGAATGAACGGAAGAAAAGTTTCTGCCTTAGGCGCTTGTATTGGAGCTGTAGTTGGTCTTGTTGCGATCACACCTGCCGCAGGATTTGTATCGGTTCCTGAAAGTATGTTTTTCGGATTCATTACGGCTTTAGTTTCAAATTCGGCTGTAAATTGCCGTTTCTCAAAAAGATTTGATGACACTTTAGATGTCTTCGCTTGTCACGGTGTTGGCGGAATTATGGGAATGATCTTAACTGCAATATTTGCTCATGGCGAAAATGCAAGTTTACTACACGGAGGCTGGAACGTATTCGCTCATCATATGATGGCATTGGTTTTAGTTTCTATCTTTACTTTCTTCGGAGCTTATTTCTTATTTAAAGTGACGAATTTCATTATTCCGCTTCGTGTTTCTGAGGAAAACGAACACATAGGATTGGATTTATCGCAACATGACGAAACGCTTGATCCAAATTCAAAAGCAATTACTGAGGCTCATTATGGGTAAAAATAATATGCCACAGATTACACGGATTAAAATGATTTTTTTTTAAAATAATTTAATTTTTTAATCTGTGCTAATCTGTGAAATCTGTGGCAAAAAGAAAATATCAGTAACGAAAATTCACAACGAAAAACTTTAAACGTAATTGCGCTATTTTCATTCGTTTATATTCCTTAATTTTGCTGAAAATTTTTGTAAAAGTGGGAAGTAAAAATAAACTAAAAAGATTCAGAGAAAACGAAACATTTCAAAACGTTTTTCAACCAACAAGAGAAGAAGTTGTAGGCGATTTAATGCCTCTGAAAGGGAAATGGAATTCTGATTTCTTTAAAAATGATAATCCATTAGTTTTAGAATTAGGATGTGGAAAGGGAGAATATTCTGTTGGATTGGCAGAAAGATATCCAAACAAAAATTTTATCGGAATTGATATTAAAGGTGCTCGTTTCTGGAGAGGTGCAAAAACTGCCGTAGAAACTGGCTTACATAACGTTGCTTTTATTCGTACTCAAATCGAATTGATCAACCATATTTTTAATGAGAATGAAGTGGATGAAATCTGGATTACTTTTCCGGATCCGCAAATCAAATACAAAAGAACAAAACACCGTATGACAAATTCGGAGTTTTTAAAATTGTACAAAAAAATCCTTAAAAAAGATGGCGTTGTAAACCTTAAAACCGACAGCGAATTCATGCATGGTTACACTTTAGGATTGCTTCACGGTGAAGGACATGAGGTTTTATACGCAAATCATAATGTCTACACAAATGAAGGAAGTCCTGAAGAAGTTACTGCTTTTCAGACTTTTTACGAGAAACAATATTTAGAAATTAACAAGGCAATTACGTATATTCGTTTTAAAATTAAAGACTAATTTAATTTTAAAAATAGCTTTTTCAACCCATTAAATAACCGAATGGTATTACTTACTCCTTTAATTTCAGGTTTTATTGCAGCTTTCATTGGGATTATTCCGCCAGGTTTAATCAACATGACGGCGGCTAAAGTAAATCTGAAAGAAGGAAAAAAGAATGCATTATGGTTTGTTGCCGGAGCAATATTAGTAATCTTTTTTCAGGTTTCCTTAGCTGTTTTATTTGCTCAGGTAATTGACAATCGACCAGACGTGGTAACTTTATTACGTGAAGTTGGTTTTGTGATTTTTTCTATTTTAACGATTTACTTTTTGTTTATTGCTAAAGAACCAAAAGCTAAAAAATCGAAGATTAAAAAGAGCAGCAAAAAAAGTCGTTTCTTTTTAGGAATGTTATTATCGGGATTGAACTTCTTCCCGATTCCTTATTATGTTGTAGTGAGTGTTACTTTGGCTTCTTATCATCTTTTTGTATTTGAAAACAATATTATTTTCACTTTTGTATTCGGATCTGTATTAGGATCGTTTGCTGCTTTATACAGCTATATTGGTTTCTTTGGCAGAATCGAAAAGAAAACCGACTATTTGATGCGCAACATGAATACTATTATTGGAAGCATCACAGGTTTAATTTCTGTGGCAACACTTTTTAATATTTTAAGCTACTATTTCGGTTAGAAGATATAAACCACAGATTTAAATTACTTTAACTTGGTTTCACGCAGATTTTACAGATTTAAGCAGATAAAATAAAATCATTTTAATCCTTTAAATCTGTGGCAAAAAAGTAAAAATATGGCTGAAGATAATTTTTTTGAAAGAGTTTATACAATCGCCAGACAAATTCCGTACGGAAAAGTGACTTCTTATGGCGCTATTGCAAAAGCCCTAGGAACTGCACGTTCTGCACGAATGGTGGGCTGGGCAATGAATGCCTGCCATAATATGGATGATGTTCCAGCACACAGAGTCGTAAATCGAAAAGGACTTTTGACAGGAAAACATCATTTTGACGGAACGAATTTAATGCAGCAGCTTTTAGAAAACGAAGGTATTGAAGTTGTAGACAATCAGATTATAGATCTAGAAAAACATTTTTGGACACCGGAAATTTCCGCCATATAAGTGATGTAAATTCACCTATGAGATCCAAAAAACCTAAATCAAGCAAATCACAAAACTCGTTTTATCTTCATCGGTTTGGTAACTTAAATAACCGCCATGGGCTTCGATAATGTTTTTAGAAAGTGTTAATCCAATTCCTGCTCCATCTTTTCGGGTAGTGAAAAATGGCAAAAATACTTTATCTCTAATTTCAGGATCAATTCCTTTTCCGTTATCCGAAATGGTTATAAAAAAACGGTTGTTCTCTGTATAACTTGACAAAAATATTTTCTTTTCGGCTTTTTCTTTTAAGGAATGAATACTATTCGTAATCAGATTGATAATCACTTGTTCCATTTGGTTTTTATCAATAAAAATAGAACGTGAACTATTTATTTCGTTTATCAGCTCAATATTCTCTGCTTTTAAAATTGGCGACATAATTCGCATACAATCTTCGAAAAGCGAATTTATTGGCGTCATTACTTTAGTTGGTGTCGGAAGCATGGCTAATCTTCGATAGTTCTCAACAAAAACCTGTAAATGATCACTTCGATTAATAATTGTCGAAATACTACTTTTAATGTCATCAAAGTCGTCATCTTCGAGTTTTTCCTGATCGACAATCTGAAGTAAATTTTGCGAAAGTGCTCGAATTGGCGTTAAAGAATTCATTAATTCGTGCGAAATAATTTTCATCAAATTAATCCACGCCTCTTTTTCTTTCTTCTCAATAACGCGCTGAATACTATCTAATAAAATAATAAAATACTCTTTATTGTATGTTTTTGTACGCGAGGTTTGCAGTATGAAAGTTTGCAAATCCTGCTCTTCGATTTTGATCGAAATTGCCGATTTTAAATCTGAGAAACCAACATTTTCAATTTCAGAACAAAGTGAAGGCAAATAGTTTTTGAGGTATTTCCAGTGGCTTATTTTCGGAACTTTAAAGAGACTAGAAAAACAATCGTTCATTAAAAAAATATTCCATTCTTCATCTTCTTTTTCCAAAATTAAAGCTGCGGTATCGATACTGTTTAAAATAGACTGATACACAATTTCTTTTGAAGTCTGATCTTGCTGTTGCGCTTTTAAAGCATCATACAAAAGATATAAAGTTTGAAAATTCCCTTTTTTATTCTCCTCAGGAAAATTGGTCGAAAAGTCTTTTTGCAGCATCGAAAGCAATGTTCTATCATAAAACAACAATCTGTTTTTGACATAAAAATACATTTCAAACAACATCACAACAACAAAAAAACCAACCAAAAGTGCATTGTAATAAAACATTTTGTAGATCAAAAAAACGCAAAATAAAAAGAGGATCATAACAAACAAAACCCTCACAAACAAAGCATTATAAAACTTCCAGTTTTTCATTTATTTTATTTTTTATTGCTACAGATTAAGGCATCTAAAAGATTTTTTCCTGATATAATTCTCTCGCAGATTATGCAGATTTGGCGGATTAATAAAATTAAGATCATTCTATCTGCTAGATCTGCAGAATCTGCGTGAAACAAATTTTAATATCATTTTAATCTATGTAATCTGTGGCAAAAATTATTTTAAATATAATTTTGAATTTATGAGTTTTTTAAATCATATTTTTCAATTCTTCTGTACAAAGCAGCTCTTGACAAACCTAATTCTTCGGCAGTTTTACTGATATTTCCGTTATGTTTAAACAAAGCTTTTTCGATCGCATTTTTCTCCATTTCAGACAACGGGTTTTCATCATTTTCAAGAATATCTTCAAAATCTAAAATATCCAGATCCTGCACAGAAATGGTATGATTATCGGCCAAAATCAGGGCTCGTTCGATTTTGTTTTCCATTTCTCTGACATTTCCTTTCCAAGGATATTTTTCTAAATAGGACGCCGCATTGTCTTCAAATTTCCATCCCGAAGCTTCGGGACCATGATTGTATTTTTCTGCAATTTGATCGAGGATAAAATGAGCCATCGGAACAATATCATCTTTTCGTTCGCGCAAGGAGGGCAAATGAATCTCCATGGTATTAATACGGTACAATAAATCTTCGCGGAAGGTTTTATTTTTCACCTCAGCTTTAATATCACTGTTTGTGGCAGCAATAATACGAACATTTAAAGGCCTCGGTTTGCTTTCGCCTAAGCGTGTAACAGTTTTGGTTTGTAAAACGTGCAACAATTTTGCTTGCAAATGAAGCGGAATATTTCCGATTTCATCAAGAAAAATAGTTCCGTTTGAAGCCATTTCGAATCTACCTGGTGTATCTAATTTCGCATCTGTAAAAGCACCTTTAGCATATCCAAAAAGTTCACTTTCGAATAAATTATCGCTTAACGATCCGAGATCGACATGAATAAAAGGCTGTTTTTTTCTTTCTGAATTTTGATGAATAAACTCGGCAAAAACATATTTCCCTGTTCCGTTTTCACCTAAAACCAAAACATTGGCGTCGGTTTTGGCCACTTTTTCGGCAATAGAATAGGCTTGTTTTATCTTTTGTGAAGTACCAACAAAATACTTTTTTTCTGTTTTTTCGACTACAACTTTTTTAGCGTTTTTTCTACTTTCGACAACTGCTTTTTCAATTGTTTCTAGTAATTTTTCGTTGTGCCAAGGTTTCAAAACATAATCAAAAGCACCAATTTTTATTCCTTCAACAGCGGTTTCAATTTTACCAAAAGCGGTCATTAAAATCACAATCGTTTGAGGCGAAAGTGTTTTAATTTCTTTGAGCCAGTGAATTCCTTCACGTCCATCTTCAAAACCAATACGGTAATTCATATCTAACAAAACCACATTTATTTCATTTTCATTTAAAATGGAAATGATTTTTTTTGGACTATTTGTCGTAAAAATGGTTTCAAAATACTTTTTAAGAATCATTTTTGCCGAAAAAAGAATTTCTTCCTGATCGTCAACGACTAATATTTGAGCTTGTTTTTTTCGCATGGTTAGTATTTTTGTCCGATTTTGAACGGTCAACTGTTCATTATCGAACACTCTTTTTTGAGAGCGGTTTTTAAAGCTTCTTTAAAATCAATGCTTTACAGATAATAAATTTTGTGGCACAATATTTACCTATTGATTATCAGTAAATTATTTAAAAAATGGACAAGGTAATTCCTCGTAAAAATAGAAAATTTAGGTATCTCACAATAGCAATTGCTGTTTTTTTAGTATTGGGTGCAATTATCTTCTTTTCATTTAACACTAAAAGAAGTTTAAATGTAAAAGCTGATGAAATAACGGTTCAGAAAGTCGAAAAAGCCTTTTTTGAGGATTTTGTCGTTTTTCAGGCCAAAGTTGAACCTCTAAATGTAATGCTTGTGAATGTTACTGAAGGCGGCTCTGTAAAAGAGATTTTTGTCGAAAATGGTGCAATGGTTACCAAAGGTCAACCGCTGGCACGTTTGTACAACCCGAATACCGAGTTAAATTATCTGACTCAGGAAACGGCAATTATTGAGCAAATTAACAATTTGAATACAGGTAAACTGAACATTAGAAATCAGGAACTGAATTTAAACAAAGATTTGGTTTTAATCGAACACGATTATAATGACGCGAAAAGACTGTACGACATGAACTCGAAGTTATTTGATAAAGATGTGATTTCGAAAAATGACTGGAATACATTTAAAGAAAGTCTGCGTTTTCAGGAAGAACGAAAAAGAACGATTCAACAAAGTATTCAAAAAGAAAAACAAACGAATCAAATTCAGATTTCGCAAATCAATAACTCGATTCAGACTATGGAAAAAAGTTTGGATATTTTGAGAAACAACAAAAAGAATTTCCTGATTACAGCTCCGGAATCTGGTCGATTAACTTCTTTTCAACCTGTTTTAGGAAAAACTTTTCAAGCTGGCGAAAGCATCGGAAAAATAGATTCGAAACAAGGTTATAAACTTACTGCTGATGTTGACGAATTTTATCTGGAGAAAGTGCGAGAAGGATTAAAAGGTCAGGTAGAATTTAACGGAAAAACTCTTGAAGTTTTGGTTACTAAAGTAATTCCGGAAGTAAAAGGCGGTCATTTTATTGTTGAATTGGCTTTTACTTCTAAAGAAAATATTGTTTTACAAGACGGATTAAGTTTTGGTGTGAAACTGATTTTATCTGAAAAAAATAAAACGCTTGTACTTCAAAAAGGCAGCTTTAACCAGGAAACTGCAGGAAAATGGATTTTCGTTGTAAAAGGAAATAAAGCCGAAAGAAGAAATATAAAACTAGGTCGAGAAAACCCTTCGTATTATGAAGTTTTGGAAGGCTTAAAAGAAGGAGAATCTGTGATTACCTCATCGTATACAGATTATAAGGATATTGAAGAATTGTCGATTAATACTCAGTAACAGTCTTTAGTCTCAGTTTTCAGTCTCAGTTCACAATTAACAATTTATAATTAGCAGCGTTTCAATCATCAATCAAAAATCACAATCACAATCAACAACAATTAAAACCAAAAAAAATATGATAACGATTCAAAATTTAACCAAAGTATTTAGAACTGAAGAAGTAGAAACATCAGCATTAAGCGGGATTTCTTTAGAAATTAAAAAAGGAGATTTTTTAACTATCATGGGACCTTCGGGATGTGGAAAATCAACTTTGTTGAATATTATTGGCCTTTTAGACGGAGCTACAGACGGAAGCTATAAATTATTAGACCAGGAAATGATTGGTTTAAAGGAAAAAGGAAGAGCTCAGGTTCGAAAAGAAAATATTGGATTTATTTTCCAAAACTTCAACTTAATCGACGAGCTTTCTGTTTATGATAATATCGAATTGCCTTTGCTTTATAACAACGTAAAAGCATCAGACCGAAAACAAAAAATTGAAGCTATTGCCGAGAAATTAAATATCTCACACAGATTGAAACATTTTCCGCAACAACTATCAGGAGGACAACAACAAAGAGTTGCTGTGGCAAGAGCTTTAGTAAACGATCCTAAAATTATTCTGGCCGATGAGCCAACCGGAAACTTAGACAGTAAAAACGGTAATGAGGTTATGGAACTTTTGACTGATTTGCATGCCAAAGGCGCCACAATTTTGATGGTTACACACTCTGATTATGATGCTTCGTTTTCGCAAAAAACGATTCATATGAAAGATGGTGTTATATTTTCTGAAAGATTAAATCAGAGAAATGTTGATGTTTTTATGGACGTTAAATAATACAAAAATGATCAATTTTATAATAGCTGCAATTGCAATCCTGGTAGGATTTGTTTGCAAAGTATTGGCAATGATTTAAAACCTAAACAGTATATAAACTGTTAGGTAAGTAAAAAAAACAAGTGTAACAACTTAAAAACACAAAGCATGATTTTTAACTGGTTTAAAATATTTATATATCATTTAAGGCAAAACAAATTGTTTTCGTTTTTAAATGTTTTAGGATTAAGCATTGGAGTTGCAGGTGTCATTTTTGCCATTTTGTATTGGAATAATGAAAACTCATACGACCAATGGAATCCAGAGAAAGAAAACACCTATCAGGTGCTAAACAAAATTGGCGCAACAGGTGATATTTGGGCTGCGAGTAGTATTCCGTTTGCATTGACCTGCAAAGCAACTATACCTGAAATTGAATCTATATGCTTTTTTGATGGCTGGTATTACGAAGATGTAATAAAACATCAAAATCAAAAATGGATGGGTAAAAAAATCATAGTCGCAGATTATAACTTTTTTGATATTTTCCCTTTTCCGATTGTAAAAGGTGCAAAAAAAGATATTTTAAAAGAAAAAAATAGTGTTGCGATTTCTGAAAATGAAGCAAAACGAATTTTTAAGAACGAAGATCCTATTGGTAAAATCCTCATAAATGATAACAAACCATATGTTATAAAATCAGTTTACAAAATCATTAGCCCCTCTTCTATTGAACCCAATTATGTTTTTGGAGGTTTACTACAAGAGAACGACATAAACAGTTGGGGAAACTTCAACTATAGTTTAATGATTAAAACCAAAAAAGGAGCCGATGCGAATGCTGTTTTAAAGAAGATGCAAAATGTAAATTTTGTAAATCGTACTTTAAAAGATGCTAAAGAAAGTGGCCAAACAGTTGAACAATACGTAAAAGAAAATGGCGAAATCGAGGTTATTCTTGATCAATTAGCAACTGCGCGCTTACACGGTACAAAAACTCCTGCTGGCTCTAATTTTCCTGAAGGAAAAGGTAATTTACAGCTTCTTTATATCATGGTAGGTCTGTCTATTTTGATTCTTACTTTGTCTTTGGTAAACTATATCAATCTTGCAACTGCCTCGGCAATAAAACGTGCTAAAGAAGTAGGCGTTCGCAAAATTGTTGGTGCCAGCAAAAGACAAATCATTGCTCAGTTTATATTTGAGACTGCTATTATTGTTGTTTTGGCGATTCTTTTTGCGCTGGCAATCGTAGAACTTTCGCTGCCTTACTACAATAACTTTTTGAAGAAATCTTTGACAATGAATGGTGGCGAATTTTACCTGCAGCTTATTTTTATATTTGGATTAGTAATCATTCTTGCAGGTATTTTCCCAGCCATATATATATCAAATTTTGAAACATTGAAAGTTTTAAAAGGTAATTTCTCAAGAAGTAAAAGCGGAATCTGGGTTCGAAATTCAATGTTGATTTTTCAGTTTGGTATTGCTGCTTTTTTTATCATCGGTGCTTTAATTGTAAACTCGCAGGTTTCTTACATGATGAATAAAGATCTTGGTTTTAATGGCAATCAGGTAATTAGTGTTCCGTTTAAATTTACTGACAGAACTAAAAAAACAGAAAAATACTTTACTACAAAACAAGAGATTCTTAAACTGTCAGGAGTTGAAGATGTCTCGACTTTTGCAGGCTCTTTTGGAGGCAGCACCAACTCAAGTTCAGGTTTTACTCATAATGGTATTTTTGTTCAGCCTCGAAATGTAGAAATGGATTTTGGCTTTTTAGAAATGATGAAAATCAAAATTGTTCAAGGCCGCGATTTATCTCCAAAATTTGCTTCAGACACTGTTAGTAATTGGTTGGTAAATGAGACTCTTGTTAAAAGACTTGGTCTTAAAAACCCTATAAATACTATACTAACTTCTGGCTGGGGAGATGAAAAAGGAAATATGAAATTTAAAATTGTTGGTGTTGTGAAAGACTTTCATATTAGCGGACTTCAAAGTAAAGTTCCTCCAATGATCTTTGTCACGATGAAAACTTTAAAATGGAATAATTTTGAGAACATCTATATAAAAGTTTCCCCTAATAATCTAGCTGAAACTTTAGCAAAATTAAAAACCTATTGGGAGAAAAATATAAATCCTGATTATCCTTTTGATTATGAATTTGTCAATAAAGGATTTGCTAAAACTTATGAAGAACAAGTAAAACAAAAAGATTTGTTTTTCATTCTAAATATTGTTGTAATCATTATTGCCATTTTTGGATTATTTGCCTTGGCTTCTTTTTCGATGGAGAGACGACTGAAAGAAATCGCGATCAGAAAAACACTTGGCGCAGAAACTGATGTTTTATTAAAAGATTTATCAAAACAATATATCATTTTCTGTCTAATAGGATTTGTAATTGGTATTATTCCTGCTTACATCTTATTGCAAAAATGGTTAGAAAATTTCGCTTTCAGAACCGGAATTTCAACCGTTCCATTTGGTATTGCATTGGTTTCTTTATTGACTCTAACCTTATTTATTGTTTTAACCAAAGCCTATCAAGTTACCAAAATAGATATCTTAAAATATTTAAAATACGAATAAGCTTGTAGACCATTTTTTTTTATAAAATACCCGCCAAATTTCAAGAATCTGGCGGGCATTTTTTTGAGATCTAATTTCTTTATTTTAAAGCTACCGAATCTGAATACAACAACTTATCCAAACGTTGATCTCTATCGTACACATCCGGATAAAAACCAATTTCACCATCATCATTTACCCAAGCGGTGAAATAACCAATATAGATTGGAATTTTAGTTTTTAACATACAAGTTGTTTCTTTTTCTCCACTCATTGCTTTGTCAATTTTATCAACAGGCCAATCCGGATCATCTTTTAAGATTGCCAATGCAAGTCCTTTAGCCTCTTTTACATTAATACAACCATGGCTAAAAATACGTTTCTCAAATTCAAATAAACTTTTTGCCGGCGTATCATGCAAATAAATATCGTTAGGATTCGGGAACATAAATTTAACTAATCCCAGAGAGTTTTTAGGACCGGGTTTTTGTCTCACGTTTCCTCCGTTCCATTCCATATTATGATCTGCCAGATAGTTTTTATCTTCGGCAATTTTTAGTTTCAATTCATTTTTAATAATACTCTGCGGAACGTACCAATAGGGACTAAAGACGATCCTGTCCATCATACCGTTAAAAATTACAGTTTCGGTCATTCGCGTTCCCACAAAAACATCTGAAACCAAATCGTATTTTCCATCTTTCACATAAATCAATCGGAACGAAGGAATATTAACCATAACATACTCACTTGCCTTAGCTAGTTTTGCAGGTATCCAACGGCAACGTTCCATGTTAAGCATAATCGTTTTAATTCTATTACCAATAGGCTCATTCATTTGTTTGATATGATCTAAAGTAAGTGCATAATTTAATTTAAGACCGTATCTCTTTTTATACTTTAAAATACCTGCCATCATTTCTTCATCATAAACATGGCTTTTAGAATCTTGCGCTAAATCTCCAATCACAAACAAACGTTCTCTAATTTGTTTTACGGCGACACCACTATCAAAAGGTCTTAAATCTTTATAAGTAGCACTGTCAATTTGTATTTTCTTCCACTGACCATTCTTTTCTATTGTACGGTATTTTTGTAAAACTGTCTGAAGTTTATAATATTGACTAAACAACAGATTCTCGTCTTTGTCTAAACGCTCAGGATTGCTCATTAGAGAATCTAATATTCTGGCATATGAAATAGTTTTTGCCGGAAGATACCACCCAATTTTTTTTAAGGTTGCCGGATCAACGCCAGAATAAACATTACTCGCATAAAACACATACATATTCGAAAGCAGCAATTCTGTATCTGTTTGAGGAAGTTTATTGGATACATTTTCATTAAAAACATCATCTATCAAGTCCATATAAGGCATTTCGGCCTTTACTCCTTGCTCACTTAACTGATTTACTTTTTGATACAATAATGCTCCAAATTCGCTGACACTCTTATCATCATGCCAAATTAGGCTGTATGCTCTTTTTTTATAAAGATCTTCAACCTCCTTTTGGTATTTTTTTAATTTGGGATATTTTTTATAAAAACTATTGATTAATTCAGCATCAATTACAGCCAATGCAACATTCTTATTTGTTCTAAAAACGTTTTCAATTACTGTCTCTTTATTTTTCAATTTACTCTTAGTGTCCACAGAGTCAAACGAAACCATTAAAAAACAAAGTCCAATAACTACAGATAAAAAAGTAAAATTCCGCATATTTTTAAAGTTTAAATTTTTACAAAAATTAGTTTTAAGAAATATCGAAAACTCATAAGAAGTCCTAAAAAAAACAAGTTTTCACATTTTTCGAATTGCTAAAAATACTTTGATTTAGGGTACTCAAATATAGCCAAGATTATTGACACTAATAGCAAAAACAGACTAAATTTATATTAAAATTCGTATAATTTACTTCGAAAAGCAGTTGAATCAGATCGTCACAAATAAAAGATTACTTGGTTTTTTATAAATTCAAGCATTCAAACACAAACAATCAGAATCATTTTGAGCAATCTCAATATCAATAAATACAATTTAAAAGGGTTTGAATCCGAACATAATCTGTTATCTTTGTAGTCTGAAATCAGTTTAAATAAACACAATGCGTTAAATCGATTTCAATCAATAGAAAATAGTACATTAAAATGAAATTAGATAGAAAAGAAATTCTTAAAGCTCTAGAAACAATTACTATAGCTGGAGAAGGAAAAAATATGGTTGAAAGCGGAGCTGTTGCCAATGTAATCACTTTTGGAGATGAAGTTGTAGTAGATTTAGTTTTACACACACCAGCAATGCACATAAAAAAAAGAGCCGAAGACGATATCAAAAAAACAATTCTTGAATTGGTATCTCCGGAAGCTAAAGTTAAAGTAAACATTAAAGTTGAAGCCAAGGAAAATCCGAATGAAATAAAAGGAAAAGCAATTCCCGGCATCAAAAATATTATTGCCGTTGCATCTGGTAAAGGTGGAGTTGGAAAATCGACAGTTACAGCAAATCTTGCCGTAACGTTGGCTAAAATGGGATTTGCAGTTGGAGTTCTTGATGCAGATATCTACGGACCTTCGATGCCAATTATGTTTGATGTTGAAAATGAAAAACCAGTTTCAATTACCGTTGACGGAAAATCAAAAATGAAACCTATTGAAAGTTACGGAATTAAAATACTTTCTATTGGTTTCTTTACTGCACCAAGTCAAGCTGTAATATGGAGAGGTCCAATGGCAGCAAAAGCTTTAAATCAAATGATTTTTGATGCTGATTGGGGAGAATTGGATTTCATGTTAATTGATTTACCTCCTGGAACTGGAGACATTCACCTTTCGATCATGCAATCATTGCCAATTACCGGAGCAGTAGTAGTTAGTACTCCTCAGGCTGTGGCTCTTGCCGATGCTAAAAAAGGAGTTGCAATGTTCATGCAAGACAACATCAATGTTCCTGTTTTGGGAATTATCGAAAATATGGCGTACTTTACACCAGAAGAATTACCTGACAATAAATATTATATCTTTGGCCAAGAAGGTGCAAAAAACCTGGCGGAAGATTTAGATGTTCCATTTTTAGGAGAAGTTCCAATTGTACAATCTATTCGTGAAGCTGGAGATTATGGCCGTCCGGCTGCTTTGCAAACTGCTTCGCCAATTGAAACCGTTTTTGAAGAAATAACTCGAAATGTGGTACAAGAAGTAGTAAACAGAAACGATAGCTTACCTGCGACAGAAGCCATTAAAATTACAACTATGGCGGGTTGTTCAGCAGTAAAAAAATAATTAGATAAGACTAATGAGATAATTTAAAAATTAGAAAATTAGATGATTTTACTTCAAAGTGAGTTTTCTAATTTTCTAATTGACTAATTTTCTAATTGATAAAATATTATGACAACAGAAGAATTAACAAGCAACGTATTATTGGCTCTTGATGAAATCAGACCTTTTTTAAATTCTGATGGAGGAGACATTACGCTCATTTCTATAGACGATGACAAACATGTTAAAGTTCGTCTTGAAGGAGCATGCATTAGCTGTAGTGTAAATCAAATGACTCTAAAAGCAGGAGTTGAAACAACTATAAAAAAATATGCACCACAAATTGAAACTGTGGTAAATATCATGTAATAAAAACAGCCATTTTTCTTGTTTTTCAGATTCTTAATAATTAACAGGAATAATAGCGCTTTAAGCAATTTTGCTTCATAATTATTAAAGAATATTAGAAATAAAGCCCCTAATTGTGGATTTAATAAAAAACAACGCAAAAATTTAAGAGTTTTATTTAAGGAATTAACACGAATTTAACTTAAATTTGAGACATATCCTTAAATCTTAAACTTATGAAGAATTATTACATTGTTTTTTTACTTTTTTTCTATGTTTCAGTAAATTATGCGCAACAAACTACTCAGACTCTAGTTGTTGACAAAGCTTGGTTAAACGAGTCTGAAGAATGGTCAGATTTTGATTATAAAGGTCAAATTATATTTTCGACCAATGCAAATGAAGAAGAAGGCAGCCTCAGAATTGGTAATTATGATTTCTTATACGATTTATGTGACGGAAAAGCTAAATTCTCAAACAAGGCAACTTATAGCGCAGCAGAATTTGCACATCCGAGAAAAGTATCTGTTACAACAGATAAACAAGGAGTGGTAAATTCAACCTACGAAGGAACATTGATTTTTCAGACAGATAAAGATTATTACTCTGTAATTGCAATAGTTACAATATTACAAAAAAGCGGGAATGTTCTTGGATTAAAGATGCATCTCAAAGAAAGCAATAAAAAAGAATACGCATTTAGTATAAAAACCAGTTAACATAATGAAGGATTTTTTCACGTTATTAAATCCTAAACAGTAAAATTCCAATAATTAAAATGGATGTATTAATAAAGATTAAAGATCGAGAAGGAGTTATACATGAGTTACAAGCTCCAACTGATATGGCAATGAACATAATGGAGTTATGCAAAGCATACGAACTTCCTGTTGAAGGAACTTGTGGCGGAATGGCCATGTGTGCTTCTTGTCAGTGCTATGTTCTTAATGACGTTGCATTACCTGAAATGGGAGACGACGAAGAAGCTATGCTATCAGAAGCATTTTATGTTAAGTCTAATAGTCGTTTAGGCTGTCAGATTCCAATTACTACAGAATTAGAAGGTTTGGAATTAGAATTAGCTCCAGAATATTAAAATACAAAAAAAAGCGAGAACTAATGTTCTCGCTTTTTTTTGACATTAAATTAATATCAAAATCAATTATTTACCAAATCACTGGGATCAAAAGGCTCGAATTCTCTTTCAGTAAATGCTTCGGTAAGAATTCCTGATGAGCACAACCAATTTATAGTTTCTTCTAGATTATTTCCTGCCTTATAGATCATTTCGCTATGTCTTGGCAAAATAAAATATTCGTTTTTAAGAAGTATAATTTCATCTCCATCGTAGGTATCTCCAATTCTAACTGAATCTAAAACCTCGTCTTTTGTCAAAACATTCTTTCCTTCATCCCAAAACCAATATTCGGTTATACGGTTTTTCCATTCTGCCAAAGTCAAAATAATGGTTTCCGGAAGATATATTCGCACATAGGTTCCGCCAAGAATACCACTTCCGTAATTCAAAACATATTCTTTATAATCTTCATCAAAAAAAAGATTCAGAGTCTTTTCGCAAGCCAGAATTTCTTCATTTTCTGCCAAGAATAAATCTGTTTTATTCGTCTTGTAATTCGGAATTACTGAGTAGCCATCAAAATTCATCTTATTTGTATTTATAATAGCTAAATTAAAGCTTTTACAACAGAATATAAATTTATTAGACACAAAAAAACCGCAATCACATGTAGCAATTACGGTCTTTTCTTTATAACAATTTTCTTTAATCTCTAATTATACCAAACCTGCCTGAATTAAATATTCAGCAATTTGAATGGTGTTTGTTGCAGCTCCTTTTCTCAAGTTATCAGCCACAATCCACATGTTTAATGTATTTTCCTGGCTTTCGTCACGACGAATTCTTCCAACAAAAACATCATTTTTACCTTCAGCATATAATGGCATTGGATATGTAAATGTGTCTAAATTATCCTGAACTACTACTCCATCAGTATGGTGCAAAATTTCACGAACTTCATTTATATCAAAATCATTTGTAAACTCAACATTTACAGCTTCGCTATGTCCGCCAACAACCGGTACACGAACAGCTGTAGCTGTAACTCTAATGGTATTATCACCAAGAATTTTTTGAGTTTCGCGCACTAATTTCATTTCTTCTTTAGTATATCCGTTTTCTTCAAAACTATCGCAGTGTGGAATCGCATTTCTGTGAATTGGATATTTATAAGCCATTTCTCCCTGAACTCCGGCGTACTCATTTTCTAATTGTCTTACTGCTTTCACACCAGTTCCGGTGATCGATTGATAAGTAGAAACGATAATTCTTTTGATGTTGTATTTTCTGTGCAATGGCGCCAAAGTCAAAACCATTTGAATAGTTGAGCAGTTTGGGTTTGCAATAATTTTATCTTCTTTTGTTAATGATGTAGCGTTGATTTCCGGAACTACTAATTTTTTAGTCGGATCCATTCTCCAAGCAGATGAGTTGTCGATAACTGTTGTTCCGGCAGCAGCAAATTTTGGAGCCCACTCTAATGATGTATCTCCTCCTGCAGAAAATAAAGCAATATCAGCTTTCATATCAACTGCTGTTTGCATTCCTACAACTTTATATTTTGTCCCCTTATATTCAATTTCTTTTCCTACTGATCTTTCTGAAGCAACAGGAATTAACTCTGTAACCGGGAAATTTCTTTCTGCCAAAACTTTAAGCATTATCTCGCCAACCATACCAGTGGCACCTACAACCGCTATTCTCATTTTAATATTTTTAGTATGAATTAATCTAATTTACTCTGCAAAAGTATACATAATAAAAATTAAAACAAGGTAGTTCACAAAAAATAACAAAATGTTACAAAACAAACATTTATAAAAAAAACCGTCCCAATTAAGGAACGGTTTAGTTAGACTTAGTGTAGCGGTATTATTTTTTAAGCAAATCTCTAATTTGCGTCAATAGCTCTTCTTGAGTTGGACCTGCTGGCGGAACAACAACTTCTTCTTTCTTTTTAGCATGATTAATTGCCTTGATAATGATAAACAATACAAGAGCAACAATTACAAAATTAATTACTGCCGACAGAAATAATCCGTACTTAACTCCTCCAAATGCAACCAAATCTTCAATTTTAGACAAATGAGCTGCATCTAACGCCGGCTTTAATACTAACGGAGTAATCACATCTTCAATAAATGAACTAACAATTTTACCAAAAGCAGCTCCAATGATTACACCGACAGCAAGATCAACTACGTTGCCTTTCATTGCAAATGCTTTAAACTCAGAAATAAATCCCATAATTGATTTGTTTTAAATTTATAATTAATTGATCATCGAAAATACATAATTTTCTCCAAAGTTTGTTAAAATTATCTAAAAAACACTCTTTTTACTCTTTGAGAAATACTCGTCATTATTTCGTAGGGAATTGTTTTTAGCGCAGCTGCCATCTCCATCACTGTTGGGCTTTCGCCAAAAATAATGACTGAGTCACCTTCTTTACAATCAATATTACTAACATCGACCATTAGCATATCCATGCAAACACTTCCTAAAATGAAGGCTTTTTGATTCTTAATTACAACATAACCAACCTGATTGCCCCATAATCTCGAAATTCCGTCGGCATAACCAATCGGAATTGTTGCGATTTTGGTTTCTTTTTCAGCCATGAATCGACGTCCGTAACCAACACTGTCTCCGCTTGGAATTGTGCGAACTTGTGAAATAATTGACTTTAATGTTCCCACATTTTCTAAATATTTTTGTTCTGCAGGATCATTAGAAACTCCGTACAAACCAATTCCTAAACGCACCATATTATACTGTGCTTTTGGAAAATTACTAATTCCGGACGTATTTAGAATATGTCGAATTGGGTTAATATTTAGTTCTGATATTAATTTAAAAGATAATTTTTCGAATAAATTAATCTGAGAAATCACAAAATCATAGTGATTCAAATCATCACTTGTCGCCAAATGCGATAAAACGCTTTTTACTTTTACAGCTGAATTCCCCTTTAAAGTTTGAATCAATTCTTCCAGTGTATTTTCTTCAAAACCCAAACGATGCATTCCTGTATCTAATTTTATATGAATTGGAAAGTTTTTTAAATGCTTATCTTCTGCAATTTTCAAAAATGCTTTTAAACCTTTAATACTATAAATTTCAGGTTCTAACTGATATTGAATTATCGAAGGAAAACTGGTCGATTCTGGATTCAAAACCATGATTGGCAATTTTATTCCACCATTTTTCAATGAAATTCCTTCATCGGCGAAAGCCACACCTAAATAATCAACTTTATGATGTTCGAGTAATTTTGCAATTTCCAAACCGCCATTTCCGTATCCAAATGCCTTAACCATAACCATGATTTTTACATCATCGGCAAGTTTTGATTTGTAATAGTTTAAATTGTGACTTATAGAATCCAGATTGATTTCAAGAACCGTTTCATGTGTTTTCTCTTCGAGCAAAGCAACAATTTCTTCAAATTGAAATGATCTTGCTCCTTTTATTAATATCGTTTCGCTATTAAAATTCAAACTATCAAATTGCGCAATAAACTCGGCTGTATTTTGAAACGTTATACAATTTGAAAACTTGCCTGCAAAAGAAGAAATAGTGGCACCGATACCAATAACACGATTTACTTTATTGTCTGAAACCAATTGTGCTACTTTCGAATACAATTCCTCATTTGAAAATCCGCTTTGAAAAATATCAGATAGAATAACTGTTTTTGTAGCATTCTTTTTTTGCTGACTTTCCAGAAAATCTAAAGCAATTTTTAACGATTGAAAATCTGAGCTGTAACTGTCATCGATTATACTGCAATTGTTTATTCCGTTTTTTACCTCCAAACGCATTTGAACAGGATAGAGCATTTGAACACGATTTTGAATCGTAGCAAAGTCATATTTAAAATGCAGTAAAACTAACAAACACGAGATTGCATTTTCTATTGATGCCGAATCACTAAATGGAATTCTTAAATCAAAAAATTCGCTCTGATATTGATATTGAATTGTTGTTGTTTCGTTTTTATTTTCTCTTTCCAGAATAAATACATCTGCAGTATTATCTGTAAAACTCCAAGAAAAAAGTACTCTCTCTTTTACAGGATAACGTTCGCAAAATACTTTTAAACATTGATCAACAAGCTGATTTTTTTGATAAATAATTACTGCCGCATTTTTGAAAAGCAATAATTTCTCGTTTATTTTCTGTTCCAGATTTTCAAATCCTTCATCGTGAGCTGAGCCAATATTGGTCAAAACACCAATACTAGGTTTAATGATTTTTTCAAGCTTGATCATTTCGTCAACTGTCGAAATTCCGGCTTCAAAAATACCTAAGTTATGTTTCTCGTTAATTGCAATTACTGACAGCGGAACTCCAACCTGAGAATTGTAACTCTTTGGACTTCGAATAATATTATAATCCGGACTCAACAAAAAATTGAGCCATTCTTTTACAATCGTTTTTCCGTTACTTCCGGTTAATCCAATAATAGGAAAATCGAACAAATCCCGATAATAAACGGCAAATTGCTGTAACGCCTTTAAGGTGTTTTTGACTACCAAAAAATTGGCTTTACCACTGACATTTTCAGGAATAAATTGCACGACGAAATTCTGAACACCTTTCTCGATAAGTTCGGCGATATATAAATGAGCATCATTATTAACACCTGACAAGGCAATAAACAAAGTTTTTGATCCGTTTTGTAACGAACGGCTGTCAATCGAAATATGATCAACAAAAATATCATTGTCAGAACCAATCCATTCGGCGTCGAGAACCGAGATAAGGTTTTTTAAATTTATGCTCATTTAGAATTTCTTTTTGTCAAATTTAAAAAAAGGATTGCCACGAATTTCACAAATTTTCACTAATTCTTTGTCATGAATTTTTACTAATTAAATTTGTAAAAATCATGGCAAAAAAAACACACAGAATAGAAATCATTTTAATCTTATTAATCTGTGGCAAAAGAATAAGTCAAAAAACATTATTTCATTATATTTGTTGAGCACCACTAAATACCGCATTTTGAAAAGATTATTACCGCTATTCTCCTATATCTTACATCCGATTTTTATCTCGATGTATGCCACATTATTTTATCTTTTTTGCAAAAACGATATTTTTACTAATCAGGAAAAATATTATGTTTTATTTCAGATTCTAATCATTACGATTTTGGTTCCTGTTTTATTTTTCTTGTTGCTTCGCTCAACCGGAAATGCAGACTCGATTATGTTACCACAGACTTCGCAACGCAGAATCCCTTTAATCCTACAATGCTTTTTGTATATTTTATTGGTAAAAAGAAGTATTATAATTACTCGATATCCCGAACTTCATTTTTTCTTTTTGGGTGCTTTATTTAGTACAATAACCGCATTAATTTGCTCATTGTTTAAAATAAGAGCCAGTTTGCATATGCTGGCAATTAGCGGATTCACCATTTTTGCAATAGGATTGAATATTCATCTTCAAATGCAAAACCCGTACTGGGCAGCTTTCCTTATTTTAATGACGGGAGTGGTAGCATCTTCGCGCTTAGAAATGGATGCCCACACACCTAAAGAACTAATTATAGGCGTATTAATTGGCATTTTTCCGCAATTGCTGTTTTTATTTTTGTGGTTATAAAATGTAGAAAATCAAACCAATATTCATCGCGTGCATATCGATACTTTCGCCTGAAACCGTTTTAATCGATTTATCGAACAAACCATTTAAACCATAATAGCAGTATACATTCCAGGTATTATAACCTGCTGAAACGTAAACTCCGTATTGAAATTGATTGACATCTTTATTATTCGAGATTTTATAAGTCGTTTCTCCATCTTTTAAGATCGACTTATCTGAGAAAATATAACTCATTTTTACTCCGCTATAAACTCTCCAGAATTTATAACTTTCATAAGTTGAATTTCTCCATCTAAACTCAATTGGAACGTCTACTGAATATTGTTTGTATCTATTCGAAACAAATTCGCCACTATCATTTACTCCGTAAACCTGTGCTCCATCGGGTCCTTTTGAAATCGTAAGGTTTTGATAAAAATTCTGGTAACTCAACCCTAAACCAGCTGCAATTGCAATTGTTCTTGTTTTGTTAATAGGCATATCGCGCAAAAAACCTGCTGAAAGCCCTGCTGAGAACTTATCTTGCTTTAAACCTGTTGGTCCTTGCACTAACAGATTGTAAGTAACCGAAAAATAAAACTGATCTTCTCGATACAAAGAATCGATTTTAACCACAGGTTTTACTTCCGGCTTTACATCTTGCGAAAAAGCATTGAAAAACGACACTAAAAACAAACAACTAAAAAGTAATCGCATATTGTATTTTGGTTTTAAAGAGGTTTTCAAGTAAACGTTTTTTAGAGGTTATTTATTTCACTTACAAATATAATATAATGCTAGTTCAGGAGACGATTAGAAAGCAATTATTCTCTTTTTGATTAAGAATAAAAGCTTTTGCTGAACTTTTTTCAATGAATCTGCAACAGAATCCAAAAAATGAATCTATTTTCTTCAGATCTTTTATACCTTTGTCATGCATGAAAAGAAAGCAGCTCATATTAAGTGTTTCTTTGGCTCTAACGGTATTGTTTTCAATATTGTTTCAGTCTATACACAGTTACGAGCATATTGTAAAGCAACTTTCAGAAAAACAATGTCATCATAATTATAATGATCCTAATGGCGAGATAACACACCAACATCATGATTACGATGTATGTTTTGTTTGTCATTTTGCTTTTGGAAGTTATATTGTTCCTGAACAATTTACTTTTGAATTTCATACTTTCAGCAACGAAATTCCTTATTTTTTCTCTCTTTCAGAAAAAGTATTTTCACTTTCAGAAAGTGTTTATTTATTACGCGGTCCGCCCTCTGCTCTAGTTTCTTAATTTCGAAAACATTCGAAGTAAGCTCAAAATCTTTATAATCTAATTCAAAAAAATTAGCGACTTTCTCCATTCTGAAACTCTCAGATTTGGAAAAGCTTACTATTCTTTTTCGTTTATATTTTAAAGAATCAAAATCAATTAACTATAGCATCATTTTCAAATGAAAAAACTAATTATAGCCCTAATTTTAGGGTTTACGAGCTTTTTGTCAGCTCAAAATTCGGTTTCAGGAACAATAACAAATCTTGAAAACAAACCTTTGTCAAACGTATCTGTTTATGCTCCTGAATTACACAAA
Source organism: Flavobacterium sp. FlaQc-57 (assembly GCF_044007395.1). Taxonomy (NCBI): domain Bacteria; kingdom Pseudomonadati; phylum Bacteroidota; class Flavobacteriia; order Flavobacteriales; family Flavobacteriaceae; genus Flavobacterium; species Flavobacterium sp. FlaQc-57. The sequence goes on along the minus strand of NZ_JBIPDA010000002.1, from coordinate 823,996 downwards.
GGAACCACAACCGATGAAAACGGAAAATACGATTTTAAAAATCTTCCAAACGGTAGTTTCAGACTTACTTTTACTTTTGTTGGATATACTACTCAAAGCAAAACATTCAATAAACTATTAAAAGAAAACACTTTAGACATTACACTTACTGAATCTATTTTTGAAATGGATGAAGTAGTTGTTTCAACACCTTTTAACAAATTGCAATCGCAAAACGTTATGAAAGTGGAACATGAAAGTATCAAAACTTTACAACAAAAAGGAACTTCGACTTTGATTGAAGGTTTGGCAACAATTCCCGGAGTTTCACAAATTTCTACTGGAACTTCTATCGGAAAACCTGTAATTCGAGGCCTTAGCGGAAATCGTGTTTTAGTGTATTCTCAAGGTGTTCGTATCGAAAATCAACAATTTGGAGACGAGCATGGTTTAGGTTTAAATGATGCCGGAATCGAAAGCGTTGAAGTTATTAAAGGGCCTGCTTCCTTATTATATGGATCTGATGCTTTGGGTGGGGTTTTATATTTTAATCCTGAAAAATTTGCTGATGCCAATACTTTCAAAGCTAATTTCAGTCAAAAATATTTTACCAATACGCAAGGAAGCAATTCTTCTATTGGATTAAAAACATCTACTGATAATTGGAAATTTTTGGTTCGCGGAAGTTTCAACACACATTCTGATTATAAAATTGCCGATGGAGATCGCGTAACGAATACTCGTTACAATGAAACCGATTTTAAAACCGGAATTGGATACAGCAACTCGAGCTTCTCCAGTGTTTTAAGATACAATTACAATAAACTAGACCTTGGAATGCCTGAAGATGGAATTGGAGCACAATCGTCAAGCAAAAACACGATGTTCCCGAGACAAGGAATTTTTAATCACTTATTGAGTTTAAACAATGTTATCTTTTTTGAAAACTCAAAACTTGATCTTGATTTAGGATATATAGCCAATGACAGAAGTGAATTTGAAGACAGCAACAATGCTTCTCTTCATATGAAATTGAACACTTTTAATTACAATGCCAAGTATCATTTTCCGAAACTAGGAAAAATTGAAACGATTTTGGGTGTACAGGGAATGCATCAAACGAATGCAAATTTTGGAGAAGAATATTTAATTCCAGATGCCACTACAAACGATATTGGCGTTTTTGGAACTGCAAACTACGAATGGAAAAATAGTGTCGTACAGGCGGGATTACGTTTTGACAACCGAAATATTACTTCAGAAGCTCACGGAATTGAAGGTGAAGAAGGTTACTTTCTACCTTTAGACAGATCATTTGATAGTTTTAATGCTTCTTTGGGATATAAAACTAAACTTGCTGAACCTTTAACACTTCGATTGAATGTCGCAAGCGGATTTAGAGCACCAAATTTAGCGGAGTTAACTTCAAACGGAGTTCACGAAGGAACTAATAGATATGAAATTGGAAATGCGGAATTAAAAACAGAGCAAAATGTTCAAACTGATTTGAATTTAGAATATAAAAACACGCATTTCGAATTCTTCATTAATGGTTTTTATAATCATGTTAACAATTATATCTATACTTCGCCAACCGGAGAGGTTCGCGATGACAACGATGTTTTTGCTTACATCCAGAACAATGCAAAATTGTACGGTGGTGAAGTTGGTTTGCACTTTCATCCACATCCATTAGATTGGTTGCATTTTGAAACCAGTTTTGAAACTGTAACGGGTAAAAAACAAAATGGTGATTATTTGCCTTTAATTCCGGCAAACAATTGGAACAACACTTTAAGAACTGAATTTAAAATTAAAAATTGGTTCGAAGAAGGATATGCTTCTCTAAACGTTTCTTCTACTTTTAATCAAAGTAATGTGAGTGGTTTCGAAACGGCTTCAAACGGATATACTTTGGTGAACTTAGGTTTTGGAGGAACGGTAAAACTAGGCAAACATGCTTTTGATGTTAATTTGAACGGAAACAATTTATTCGACAAAAAATATATTGCTCACCTTTCGAGATTAAAAACAGACGGTATTCCAAATATTGGACGAAATATTGTTTTGGGAGTAAACTTTAATCTGTAAGATTTTGATTTAACCGCAAAGCTTTGCGAACTTTGCGGTTTCTAAAGATCCCAATTAAATAAAATCTTTGCGAACTTTGCGGTTAAAATATTCACAAATCCTTTTGTCCACATAAAGCTTTGCGGACTTTGCGATTTCTAACTATCCCAATTAAATAAAATCTTTGCGCACTTTGCGGTTAAATAATATTTACCCATCTCACAAAAAGCACTATTTTTGTTACAACTGTTAAACACAAACTATGAAAAAAACATTTCTTCTGATGGCAATTACAACTGCAGGAATCTCATTTGGACAAAATAAAATTCAATATCCACAAACCAAAAAAGGCGAAACAGTTGACGTCTATTTTGACACTAAAGTTAGTGATCCTTATCGTTGGCTTGAAGACGATAAATCTGCTGAAACCGGAGCTTGGGTAAAAGCTCAAAACGAAGTTACTTACGGTTATCTAGATAAAATTCCTTTCCGTGACGAACTTAAAAAACGCATGGAAAAATTATGGAACTATGAAAAAATCAGCGCTCCATATGTAGAAGGAAAATTTACTTATTATTCTAAAAATAACGGACTTCAAAATCAATCTGTTGTTTATAGAAAAGGACAAGATGGTAAAGAAGAAGTTTTTTTAGATCCAAACACATTCTCTAAAGACGGAACAACATCTCTTGGTGGTTTAGATTTTTCTAAGGACGGAAACAAAGCTGCTTATGCCATTTCTGAAGGAGGAAGCGATTGGAGAAAAGTGATTATTATCGATGCTTTATCTAAGAAAGTTTTAGAAGACACTTTGGTTGATGTAAAATTTAGCGGAATTTCTTGGCATGGTAACGAAGGGTTTTATTACTCTAGTTACGAAAAACCAAAAGGAAGCGAATTATCTGCAAAAACAGATCAACACAAATTATACTTTCACAAACTTGGAACTTCTCAAAAAGAAGATAAAGTTGTTTTTGGCGCAGATCAAAAACGCAGATATGTTGGCGGTTATGTTACCGAAGACGATCGTTATTTGGTAATCTCAGCAGCCAATTCTACTTACGGAAACGAGTTATACATTAAAGACCTGACCGTTGCAAATAGTCCAATTATTACAATTGTAGACAATTTTAATAGCGACAATCAGATTATTGAAAACGAAGGAAGCAAATTATTTATCGAAACCGATTTTAAAGCTCCTAACAAACGTGTTGTTACTGTAGACTTTAGCAACCCAAAACCTGAAAATTGGAAAGATTTCATTAAAGAAACACAAGATATTTTATCGCCTTCAACCGGCAGCGGATTCTTTTTTGCGAATTATACAAAAGACGCAGTATCATTTGTACAACAATATGATTATAGCGGAAAACTAGTTCGCGAAATCAAACTTCCTGCTGTAGGAACTGCTGGTGGTTTTGGAGGAAAAAAACACGACAAGACATTGTACTATAGCTTCACAAATTATACAACTCCGGGAACAATCTACTCTTTTGAGCCAAAATCTGGTAAATCTGAAGTATACCAAAAACCTAAAGTTGATTTTAAAAGTGAAGAGTACGAATCGAAACAAGTATTTTATACTTCGAAAGACGGAACTAAAATCCCGATGATTATCACGTATAAAAAAGGATTGAAATTAAACGGTAAGAACCCAACTATTCTTTATGGTTACGGTGGATTCAACGTGAGTTTAACACCGAGTTTCAGCATTGCAAATGCTGTTTGGATGGAAAACGGAGGAGTTTACGCTGTCGCCAATTTAAGAGGTGGTGGTGAATACGGTAAAAAATGGCATGATGCCGGAACTAAACTGCAAAAACAAAATGTATTTGATGATTTTATTGCGGCTGGTGAATATTTAATTGCTCAAAAATATACCTCATCAGAATTCTTAGCAATTCGCGGAGGTTCTAACGGAGGTTTATTAGTTGGAGCCGTAATGACACAGCGTCCTGATTTAATGAAAGTCGCGCTTCCGGCAGTTGGTGTAATGGACATGTTACGTTACCATACTTTTACTGCAGGTGCAGGTTGGGCTTACGATTACGGAACTGCTCAGGATAACAAAGAAATGTTTGAATATCTTAAAGGATATTCTCCAGTTCAGAACGTTAAAAAAGGTGTTCAATATCCTGCTACAATGGTAACAACTGGTGATCATGACGATCGCGTTGTTCCTGCACATAGTTTTAAATTTGCTGCTGAATTGCAAGACAAACAAACTGGTCCTAATCCGGTTTTAATTCGTATTGATGTTAAAGCGGGTCACGGAGCAGGAAAATCTGTTGCTGCAACAATTCAGGAGAATGTAGACATTCAGGCATTCACACTTTATAATATGGGATTTAAAGCTTTACCTAAAAAGTAAAAACTTTAAACTTTAATTTTTATTAGCCACGAATTCACGAATTATTTTTGTGAGTTTGTGGCTTTTTTTTAGAGCCTGCTTAATATTTGTTTCACGCAGATTCTACAGATTTAGACAGATCTAACCCGATTTAATTAAAGGAATCTGTGCACATCTGCTCAAATCTTTTGAAATCTGCGTGAAAAAAATTCGTGAATTCGTGGCTAATTTTTTTTAACTAGCCCTTTTATACTAAATTTGAGAAACCAAAAAATCAAACGATGAAAATTGTAAAATGGGGAATTATAGGTTGCGGTAATGTAACCGAAGTAAAAAGTGGACCTGCTTTTCAAAAAGCGCCCAACTCAGCATTAGTCGCTGTAATGCGAAGAGACGCAGCTCTTGCTGAAGATTATGCCAAACGTCACAATGTTCCTAAATGGTATTCAAATGCTGTTGACCTAATAAATGATCCGGAAGTTGATGCTGTATATATTGCCACTCCTCCATCATCTCATAAAGAATATACTATTTTATGCGCCAAAGCCGGAAAGCCGGTTTACGTTGAAAAACCAATGGCTTTAAATTTCGAAGAATGTAACGAAATGATCAGCATTTGCAAAGAACACAATGTGCCGCTCTTTGTTGCTTATTATAGAAGAAGTTTGCCTCGCTTTTTAAAAATAAAAGAACTAATCGATCAAAATAAAATTGGAACTGTAAGACACGTAAACTGCGTTTTATATCATCCGTTTGAACAACGTTATGATGACGAAATAAATTTACCCTGGACGGTTTTACCACACATTTCGGGTGGCGGAATATTTGTCGATTTGGCTTGCCATACTTTAGATTTTCTGGATTTTGTATTTGGTCCAATAAAATCGGTTCGTGGTCATGCAAGTTCTCAACTTAAAGCATATCCTGCTGAAGATTCTGTTTCGATGTCTTTTTTATTCGAAAACGGAATTCACGGAACGGGTTTATGGAATTTTGCCAGTTTTGAGCGTTACGATAATACCGATATTGTAGGTGATAAAGGAAAAATTTCTTTCTCTACTTTTGGAAATGACCCAATACACATTCAATATGTAAATGGAGAAAAAGAAAGTATCACGATCGAAAATCCATTACATATTCAACAACCACTTGTAGAAACTGTTGTTGCAGAAATTCTGGGCAAAGAAGGTATAAATCCATCAAAAGGAACTTCGGCTGCAAGAACAACCTGGGTTATTGATGAAGTTTTGAAGGAGTTTAGAAATTCGAAATAATTATTCTACCTAAAGTTTTGTCATTTCGAGCGAAGGGAGAAATCACAAAATTGTACAAAAACAAAAGAGGACATTCATTGAATGTCCTCTTTTGTTTTGCAATATAATTTCTTAAAATTATAGGCTGTATTTAAGACCTAAAGTCAAACCTAAACCTGAAATTCCAACATAAGTACTAATATCTTCAGTAGGTTTTGTATTATCAAAACCAGCTGCATTAGTTAATTTGCTATTTGAAGTAGAGTTAACTTGCTCTACGTATTTAGTATGTTTCGCTGAATATGATGCATCAGGACGAAAAGTAGTAGGTACGTCTAATTTATTAACACCATTTTCAGTATAGATTTCAGTTTCTTTAGTTTTTCCGTGTACAGTAAAGTTACGGTATTCCAATTCAGCAAAAGCTGAAATATGTTTTCCTAATTTATAAGAAGTACCTATAGAAGCCATAAAACCAAGTGAAGGATTAGGTTTTACAACATCTTTTGAATAAGCATTTGTTGAAGCAACTTGGTTAGCCCCTACAAATGTATTGTATTGTCTATCCGTTTTAATATCTAATGTACCATGAACTGGAACAATGATTCCAACTTTAGTATATGGCTCAAAACCATGAGCTTCACCTAAAAACATTACAAGTGCCGGTGCCAAATCAAAAGCTTTAATTTCTCCCTCTGCAGTAAAACTCAAGTAAGTAGCTGCTGGACTTGTAGCTGGATTATAAGAAACTAATCTATCAGTCGTTTGTGCCATTGTTTTAGTATTACTAACGTAGTAATTTGCAGCCATCTCAACTCCTAAACGTGGAGAAAAACGATAACCTGCAGTAATTCCGCTTCTAAAACCTTGTCCAAAAGAACCTGTAATACCTTCTCTTGACACTAATTTATTATTTGCTAATGTACCTGCATAAACATCTCTGTTTGGCAATTGACCACCAACAACAGGAAATTCTGTAGAAGCAGTTTGATTGAAATATGATCCTCCTAATTTAAAATACCAACTTTCTGGTTTATCTGCTTTTTGTGTTTGCGCCACTGTGGCCATAGAGCAAACTAATAATCCTAGTAAAAATAGGTTCTTTTTCATAATTCTGATTTAATTAATTTATACAAACATAGATTATTTTAACATAATCTTATAATTTGCATTGTTAGACTTGGAACGAAATCGTTGTAATTTTTGACAATATTACTAAAAAACTATTATGCATGCATATTTTTAACTTAAAAAAAATGCATAATTCTAAATTTTAACTGTTAAAATTTAGTTCAGCTTAAAATTCACCTGCATTTTCTCTAATTCTATCAATAACTCCGTTGAAATTTTAATTTTCAACCTACGACTTGGCATCGATAATTTGGTCACTACTTTTATTTCTTCAACTTCATTTACTTCTTGAATTTTTGTTTCTTCGATTGATCCTTCTGCATCTTCATTCTCGTCTACAAAAACAGCATCTTCAGTTTCTTCAAAATCAGTAGGAGTTTCTACCTCAACCAAACGCTTTATTTTTTCCAACTCCATAATTTCAAAAGTCACAGAATTATCTCCTTTATTCTCACTGAATAAATGACTTAACTTATGAATAAATTCTTCTTGTAAATCTTTAATATTCAATAATAAAATCAGTTTTTTAGCAAAAGCTTCCAAAATATCCTGCAATTGTCGGATCTCAACAAACTGCATTCTTGGATCAGATTTTTTACCGGTATCATGATTTACCCAACCGTCTTTTATTAATATTTTTATGAAAGCAAAATTATTTTGAATCAGGAAATGGCGGAATTTTAAGTATTCTTCGCCAAAAATCTTAAACTCATAACTTTCATCATAACCTTCTAAATTAAATACAGCCCAACCTTTTCCATTTTTCGCCACACGATGTTGTACGTTATTAATGATTCCGGCAAAATTTAAATTTTTACCCACGAATTCATTCATACTCTTAAGTGATTCTAATCGGGAATTACAGAAGTATTTCATTTCAAATCTAAAATCGTCGAGAGGATGTCCGGAAATATAAATTCCAACCACCTCTTTTTCTTTGGCCAACTTCTCCATTGTGCTCCAATCTTCACACGGAGGCACAACAGGCTCATCAATCTGAACTTCACTTGCTTCTCCAAACAAACTCACCTGCGATGAGTTTTCATTTTCCTGAAACTTAGATCCGTAACGAATTGCTTTTTCGTAAAACGTAATTCCGTCTCCATCATCATGAAAATATTGGGCTCTTGTCGTTCCTTCAAACGAATCAAAACCACCGGCCAAAGCTAGATTTTCGATCGCTTTTTTATTAGCAGCACGCAAATCTATTCGCTTCGCCAAATCAAAAATCGATTTATACTTACCGTCTTTTCTACTTTCTACAATGGTTGCTACAGCTCCGGAACCAACTCCTTTGATAGCTCCCATTCCAAAACGTACAGCATATTCATCATTTACAGTAAACTTATAGAATGACTCATTTACATCTGGTCCTAAAACCTGTAATCCCATTCGTTTGCATTCTTCCATAAAAAATGATACCTGTTTAATATCATTCATATTATTCGAAAGAACCGCTGCCATATATTCCGCAGGATAATGTGCTTTTAAGTAGGCTGTTTGATAAGCAATCCAAGCATAACAAGTCGAGTGCGATTTATTAAAGGCATAACTCGCAAATGCTTCCCAGTCTTTCCAGATTTTCTCCAGAACCTTTGCGTCATGACCTTTTTTTGCCGCTTGTTCTACGAACTTCGGTTTCATTTTATCCAGTACATCTTTTTGTTTCTTACCCATCGCCTTACGTAAAACGTCGGCCTCACCTTTTGTAAAGTCAGCCAGCGATTGCGACAAAAGCATTACCTGCTCTTGGTAAACGGTAATTCCGTAAGTCTCTCCCAAATATTCCTCACAGGCATCTAAATCGTATTTGATTTCCTCTTCACCATTTTTTCTTCGAACGAAAGACGGAATATACTCCAAAGGTCCCGGACGATATAAGGCGTTCATGGCAATTAAATCTCCAAAAACCGTTGGTTTCAGATCCTTCATGTATTTCTGCATTCCGGGTGACTCGTACTGAAAGATTCCAACCGTTTCTCCTCTCTGGAAAAGTGCATAAGTTTCAACATCATCAATCGGAAAAGTGTCCGGATCCAAATCAATTCCGTTTCTATATTTTACCAGTTTAACGGTATCTTTAATCAAGGTAAGGGTCTTCAGACCCAAGAAGTCCATCTTCAGCAATCCTGCACTTTCTGCAACTGAGTTATCAAACTGCGTTACATATAAATCCGAATCTTTGGCGGTGGTAACGGGAACGAAATTCGTAATATCCGATGGCGTAATGATTACACCACAGGCGTGAATTCCGGTATTTCGCATCGATCCTTCAAGGATTTTTGCCTGTTGAATTGTTTCTCCTGCCAAATCATCTTCATTGGCAATGGCGATTAATTCTTTTACATTATCATATTCATCAGATCGAAGTGCTTTTTTAACTTCCTCTTCGCTTTCAGAAATAAAACGCGCCAAATTCCATTTTGACGGCATCATTGCCGGAATCAGTTTTGCAATTCTATCGGCTTCAAACAATGGCAAATCCAGTACACGAGCCGTATCACGAATCGCTGATTTGGTTGCCATTTTACCGTATGTGATAATTTGTGCTACCTGATTCTGACCGTATTTATTGATTACGTATTCCATTACACGACCACGACCCTCATCATCAAAGTCGATATCAATATCGGGCATGGATACACGGTCAGGATTCAGGAAACGCTCAAAAAGCAAATCGTACTTAATCGGGTCAATATTGGTAATACCTAAACAATATGCCACCGCAGAACCCGCCGCAGATCCACGACCGGGACCTACGGAAACGTCCATATTTCGAGCTTCGGCGATGAAATCCTGAACAATCAGGAAATACCCTGGATATCCGGAATTCGAAATCGTCAATAACTCAAAATCCAAACGTTCCTGAATCGATTCTGTAATCTCTCCATATCGCTTTTTTGCACCCACCATTGTAAGGTGACGCAAATATTTATTTTCTCCTCTAACTCCGCCATCAGCTTCATCTTCAACAACTACAAACTCTTCGGGAATATCAAATTTAGGAAGTAATACATCACGATAAAGTGAATAAATTTCGACCTTATCTACTATTTCCTGAATATTGATAATCGAATCAGGTAAATCAGCAAAGAGTTTTTTCATCTCTTCTCCTGACTTATAATAGTATTCCTGATTGGGTAATCCGTAACGATATCCTCGACCACGACCAATTGGCGTAGCTTGTTTTTCACCATCTTTTACACACAATAAAATGTCGTGTGCATTAGCATCTTCTTTATTTAAATAATAGGTATTGTTTGTCGCAATTAATTTGACATTATGCTTTTGAGAAAACTCAATCAGGGTTTTGTTAACACGATTTTCATCTTCCTGATTATGTCGCATAATCTCGAGATAAAAGTCATCGCCAAATTGTTCTTTCCACCAAATCAAGGCTTCTTCGGCTTGGTTTTCACCAATGTTCAGAATTTTACTCGGAATCTCTCCGTATAAATTCCCGGACAAAACCATAATATCTTCCTTATATTGTTCGATAATCTTACGATCAATTCTCGGAACATAATAAAATCCATTCGTAAAAGCGATGGATGACATTTTAGCCAAATTGTGGTAACCATTTTTATTCTTGGCAAGTAATACAACCTGATTTCCGTTGTCTTTTTTGCTTTTATCCAAGTGGTTGTCGCAAACATTAAATTCGCAACCCACAATAGGTTTCATCTCCGTTTCTGTTGGTTCTTCACCAGCTTCAACCAATGCTTTATTTTTTCCGGAAGCGGCTTTATTGTGATTCATAACGGCGCTCACAAAGTGAAAAGCCCCCATCATGTTTCCGGTATCTGTCATGGCAACGGCCGGCATTCCATTTTTGGCTGTAGCCGCGACAATATTTCCGATACCTATAGTCGATTGTAAAACCGAAAACTGCGTATGATTGTGTAAATGCGCATATTTTGCAGCTTTAAAATCTTCTCTGTCAGAATGCGAAACTGAAGGTTCTTTACCAACAGATTCTAAAGCTTTTAATTGCTCTCTGATTTTATCAGATGCCGCTTTTAAATTGATATGTTTTAAACCAATTAAAGGAAATTCCTGAGGATTTCTATCTTGAAATTCCTTGAAATATTCTTTAGGAACATCCAATTCTTCTTTAGTAAAAACTTCTCTTCTAATTAATTCTAAGAAACAACGCGTAGTTGCCTCAACATCGGCAGTTGCGTTGTGCGCTTCTGCGAAAGGTTTATTAAAAAGATAACTATGTAACTCTGTTAAGGTTGGCAATTTAAACCTACCACCACGACCTCCGGGAAGTTGTAATAACGAAGCCGTAACTTCAGTACAAGTGTCCAAAACCGGCATTGAAGCCATTGGAGAATCAACGCCCATTCTATGGAATTCGGCTCCCATAATGTTAACGTCGAAACCTAAATTCTGACCAACAATAAATTTGGTTTTGCTCAAAGCGATATTGAATTTTTCTAAAACTTCAGCAAGTGAAATTCCATCGGCTTCAGCCAATTCGGTCGAAATTCCGTGAATACGTTCCGCATCATAAGGAATATTAAATCCGTCAGGTTTCACCAAATAATCCTGATGTTCAACAAGCGTTCCCATTTCGTCATGCAATTGCCATGCGATCTGAATACAGCGAGGCCAGTTATCAGAATCGGTTATTGGAGCGTCCCAACGTTTTGGTAATCCAGTAGTTTCAGTATCGAATATTAAATACATAGGTTTAAATAGCAAAAATTAAATTCCAAATTCCAATTCTTATCATTGTAAATCCCTGATTATATGAACTCTAAAAAACGATAAATAAAATATGGAAGAAGTTCAAATTTACGCTTTTTTTGGAGATAGAAAACGGTTAAATCTTTAAAAAATGATTCTTATCAACTAATCAAATTTTCTCTTAAAATACATAAAATTTCATAAAAATACATTTCTTGGATGTCGTAGTATTTGGATCAAAAAAAGTAGAGAAAAAATCATCTGAAAATTGATTTGCTATACATCAATAAAAGCAACAGATGATGGTTTTAAATATTTCTAAAAAGATTTTAAAAATAAGAATTATTACGTTTTTTATCCAATTTGTTAGATTTTTTTGAATTAAAACCCGTATTCTATAGTGATTTTGAGATAAATTTGCCAACTATTAAAAATTAAAATCAGCAAATAAAATTAACCTAAAAAAGAAAAGCAAAATCAATTTATATTCATTCTACAATCAAATTTGATTGCAAAAAAGCCAATCGCAATTTGTATTTTAGTTTGGGTATCGTATATAATGAAATATTGAAATTGACGACCTTATATCTTTTTCTAATTTTGTTTTCCTATTATAATAAGCAGGAATTGCTGTGGTTATAGAATTACAATTAAAAAAAATAAAAAATGAGTAAGACATTATTTGACAAAGTATGGGATTCACATGTAGTGCGTAAAATTGAAGATGGACCAGATGTGTTTTTTATTGACCGCCATTTCATTCATGAAGTTACGAGTCCTGTTGCTTTTCTAGGATTAAAAGCCAGAGGCGTTAAGGTTTTATACCCGGAACGTACTTTTGCAACTGCAGATCACAATACACCAACCATAAACCAACATTTACCAGTTGAAGATGCACTATCTGCAAATCAGCTTAAAGCGCTTGAAGATAATGCTGCCGAATACGGAATTTCTCACTGGGGATTAGGTCACATTAAAAATGGAATTGTACACGTAGTTGGTCCTGAAAACGGAATTACTTTGCCAGGTGCTACTATTGTTTGTGGAGATTCTCACACGTCTACTCACGGTGCTTTTGGAGCTATTGCTTTTGGTATCGGAACTTCTGAGGTTGAAATGGTGCTTTCTACACAATGTATTATGCAGCCAAAACCAAAGAAAATGCGTATCAACGTAAATGGTGAATTAAGCAAGGGGGTTGGTCCAAAAGATGTTGCTCTTTATATTATTGCACAATTGACTACTTCTGGAGGAACTGGATATTTTGTTGAATATGCCGGTGATGTTTTCGAAAACATGACTATGGAAGGCCGTATGACTGTTTGTAACTTAAGTATCGAAATGGGTGCTCGTGGTGGAATGATCGCTCCTGACCAAAAAACTTTTGATTTCCTTGAAGGAAGATTATTTGCTCCTAAAGGTGAAACTTGGGACAATGCAGTTGCTTACTGGAAAACTTTAAAAACAGATGCTGATGCAATTTTTGATGCTGAATTAAACATCAATGCTTCAGATATTGAACCAATGATTACTTATGGTACTAACCCTGGAATGGGAATTGGTATCTCAAAACATATTCCGAACGCTAATCAAGTTGAAGGCGGAGAGGAAACTTACAAAAAATCGTTAGCTTATATGGGCTTCCAGGAAGATGACGTTATGATTGGAAAACCAATTGATTATGTTTTCTTAGGAAGTTGTACAAACGGACGTATTGAAGATTTTAGGGCTTTCGCCGAAATTGTAAAAGGAAGAAAAAAAGCAGATAATGTTACCGCTTGGTTAGTTCCGGGTTCTCACGTTGTTGAAGCTCAAATTAAAGAAGAAGGCATTTTAGATATTCTTACTGAAGCTGGTTTTGTATTACGTCAACCTGGATGTTCAGCGTGTTTAGCAATGAACGATGACAAAGTTCCTGCAGGAAAATATGCAGTAAGTACTTCAAACAGAAACTTTGAAGGTCGTCAAGGTCCTGGTTCAAGAACATTATTAGCGAGCCCGATTATGGCTGCTGCTGCTGCTGTTACAGGAAAACTAACAGACCCGAGGGAATTATTTTAATTCCGCTATAAGCTGTAAGCTATAGGCTTTAAGCTTTAACCGATTCTGAAAAAAGGCTTATAGCGTACAGCTTACAGCCTAAAGCAAATAAACAATAAACGCTGTGCAAAAAGCTTAAAGCCTATAGCTTATAGCCTAAAGCAAAAAAACAGCCTAAAGCAAAAACAAAAAATGGCATACGATAAATTTAATATACTTACCAGCAGTGCAGTGCCACTGCCAATTGAGAACGTAGATACTGATCAAATTATACCGGCTCGTTTCTTAAAAGCTACAAAACGTGAAGGTTTTGGAGACAATCTTTTTAGAGACTGGCGATATAACGGAGACGATTCTCCAAAAGCTGATTTCGTTTTAAACGACTCAACTTATAGCGGAAAAATCTTGGTTGGAGGAAAAAACTTCGGTTCAGGATCTTCAAGAGAGCACGCAGCGTGGGCAGTTTATGATTACGGATTTAGAGCTGTAGTTTCAAGTTTCTTCGCAGATATCTTCAAAGGAAACTGTTTGAATATTGGTGTTTTACCAGTTCAAATTAGCCCGGAATTTGCCGAAACTATTTTCAAAGCAATCGAAGCTGATCCTAAAACTGAATTAGAAATCAACTTACCAAACCAAACCATTACTTTATTATCAACTGGTCAGCAAGAGTCTTTTGCTATTAACGGATACAAAAAGAACAATATGATCAATGGATTTGATGACATTGATTATTTACAAAATATTAAAGAAGATATTGTGACTTTCGCCGATAAGCTTCCTTATTAAAAAAATCTTGTTCAATCTATATAGACCCGACAGGTTTTTGAAATCTGTCGGGTTTTTCTAAATTAAATTGATCGAAGCAATGCTTCAGAAAATAGTCCGTCAAAGAAATAAGTTTTAAAACAATCCTATTTGTAAATGAAAGCCAATAAATATATTGAAAGAGACGAAAATGCAGCAAAAACATTCGACAATAGAAGTTTAGCCAAAGATTATAAAAATCTGATTCAGATTTTAAAACCCGGAATGACCATTTTAGATATTGGTTGCGGAACGGGCTCTATTTCAAAAGACATTGCAAATAGCATTGGTGCTAATGGAAAAGTTATTGGAATTGACAATACAGAGAATTTTATAAAAAGCGGTCAGGAATCTTATCAATCTATTTCTAATTTAGAATTAATTGCTGTTGATTTATTTGAATACAATCCTGATTTAAAATTTGATTTAATTGTTTCTGCCAGAACATTACAATGGCTTAGCAATCCGAAAGAAGCTTTAATTAAAATGAAATCATTATTAAAGCCAAACGGTCAAATATCAATTCTGGATTATGATCATACCAATTTAATTTGGAATCCGTTACCTCCGGAAAGCATGCAAGAGTTCTATAAAACTTTTTTGAAATGGCGATCGGATGCAGGAATGAATAACAAAATTGCCGAAGATTTACCTCAATTATTAATTGATGCAGGTTTTCACTCTATTGAAAAGATAAATTCAGACGAAATATACAACCAGGAAGATCCTGATTCTAAATCAAAAATAGGGATTTGGTCTAAAGTTGCCGGCTCCAGTCAAATGGTTGATGAAGGTTATTTAGAAGACAAATTAAGATTAAAGGCAATCGAAGAATACAATAATTGGATAGAAAATTCAGCCCTTTCAATGACTATGAAACTAAACGAAGTAAGGGGAAAAATATAAAAACAACTATAATTCATTTTTAAAGAAATATAGAAAATCAATATGGAAAAAAGAAAAATTGAAATAATGGATACGACACTTCGTGATGGTGAACAAACCTCCGGAGTATCTTTTTCTGCTGCAGAAAAACTAACCATTGCACAATTATTGTTAGAGGAATTAAATATTGATAGAATCGAAATTGCTTCGGCACGCGTGAGCGAAGGAGAATTTCAAGCCGTAAAAGGCATCACTTCCTGGGCCGAAGAAAAAGGATACATTAATAGAATTGAAGTACTTTCGTTTGTAGACGGAGGGATTTCAATTGAATGGATGAAAAAAGCAGGCGCCAAAGTACAGAATTTATTGACCAAAGGATCAATGAATCACCTGACGCATCAATTAAAAAAAACTCCAGAACAACACTTTTCTGAAATTGCAAAAATCATTTCTTTAGCGAAAGAAAATAATATCGAAACCAATGTTTACTTAGAAGATTGGAGCAACGGAATGCGAAATTCTCCTGAATATGTTTTTCAATTCTTAGATTTCTTAGCCACTCAACCCGTAAAAAGAATTTTACTTCCTGATACATTAGGGGTTTTAATTCCATCGCAAGCTTTCGAATTTATTTCTAAAATAAGAATAAAATATCCGCAGATTCATTTTGATTTCCATGCTCATAACGATTACGATTTAAGCGTTGCCAATGTCATGGAAGCTGTAAAAGCAGGCATAAACGGACTTCATGTTACCGTAAACGGAATGGGGGAACGCGCCGGAAATGCACCTCTTGAAAGTACCGTTGCCGTTATAAATGATTATCTTCCAGAAGTTAGCATCAACATAAAAGAAACCTCCTTATACACTGTAAGTAAATTAGTGGAGACTTTTACAGGATATAGAATTCCTGCCAACAAACCAATTGTTGGTGACAATGTATTTACCCAAACTGCCGGAATCCACGCTGACGGTGACAATAAAAACAATCTATATTTTAACGATTTGCTTCCGGAACGTTTCGGAAGAAAACGAAAATATGCTTTAGGAAAAACTTCCGGAAAAGCCAATATCGAAAAAAATCTTCAGGAATTGGGTTTGAAATTAAATCAGGAAGATTTGAAATTGGTTACGCAGAGAATCATTGAATTGGGTGATAAAAAAGAAACTGTTACTAAGGAAGATCTTCCGTACATTATTTCAGATGTTCTGGACAGTCATACTTACGAAGAAAAAATCACAATAGAATCTTATGTATTAATGCATTCAAAAGGAATGCGTCCGTCAACCACTTTGCTTTTAAAAATTGATGGTGAAATCATCGAAGAAAATGCTCAGGGCGACGGTCAGTTTGACGCTTTTATGAATGCTTTATCTAAAATTTATAAAAGCAAGAAATTAACGCTTCCAAAATTGATTGATTACGCAGTAAGAATTCCTCCGGGAAGTAGTTCTGACGCCTTGTGCGAAACGATCATTACCTGGGTAAACAACGGAAAAGAATTTAAAACAAGAGGATTAGATTCAGATCAAACGGTTGCAGCAATTATCGCAACTCAAAAGATGCTGAATGTAATTGCTTAATAGAGGTACAAAGGTTCAAAGTCACAGAGCAACAAAGGTTTTTAATCTTTGCCATTTGAAACCTTTAAACCTTTGAACCTTTGCCACTATGAACCTTAAAATAATAAATACTTAAAAAATGAAATTTAACATAGCCCTTTTAGCCGGAGACGGAATCGGACCAGAAGTAATAAATGAAGCAGTAAAAGTATCTGATGCTATTGCAAAAAAATTCAATCACGAAATAACCTGGACACCGGCTCTTACCGGAGCCTGTGCAATTGACGCAGTTGGAGTTCCTTATCCTGATGAAACACACGAAGTTTGTATGAAAGCTGACGCTGTTTTATTTGGAGCAATTGGACACCCAAAATATGATAACGATCCAAGTGCGCCAGTTCGCCCGGAGCAAGGATTATTATTGATGCGTAAAAAATTAGGATTGTTTGCTAACGTACGTCCAACTTTTACTTTTCCTTCTTTAATCGATAATTCTCCTTTAAAAAGAGAAAGAATCGAAGGAACAGATTTAGTTTTCCTAAGAGAATTAACTGGCGGAATTTACTTTGGAGAAAAAGGAAGAAGAGACGGCGGAGAAACTGCTTTCGATAATTGCGTTTACACAAGAGCTGAAGTTCAGCGTTTAGCTAAAAAAGGTTTCGAATTAGCCATGACACGCAGCAAGAAATTATGTTGTGTTGACAAAGCAAACGTTTTGGAAACTTCACGTTTATGGAGAGAAACAGTTCAGGCAATGGAAAAAGATTATCCAGAAGTTACTGTTTCTTATGAATTTGTTGATGCAGTTGCAATGCGTTTGGTTCAATGGCCAAACTCTTATGATGTATTAATTACTGAAAATTTATTTGGAGATATTTTAACTGATGAAGCTTCTGTAATTTCAGGTTCAATGGGATTAATGCCTTCTGCTTCTGTTGGAGAGCACACTTCATTATACGAACCAATTCACGGATCTTATCCACAGGCAACTGGATTAAATATCGCTAATCCATTAGCTACTATTTTATCTGCAGCAATGATGTTCGAAGATGCATTTGGACTAAAAGCCGAAGCCGAAGCGATTAGAGCTGTTGTAAACAAATCATTAGAACAAGGAATTGTTACTGAAGATTTAGCTGCAAAAGAAACAAAAGCATACAAAACCAGTGAAGTTGGAGACTGGCTTGTAGCAAACCTATAGTTTTATTTGTTTCAGGTTTATTTTGTTTCAAGTTTAAGGTTTGTTGGAACGTGAAACAAAATAAACTTGAAACTTGAAACAATTTTAAACAAAAAAAAGGGATCAATGTAAATTGATCCCTTTTATATATTTAGAAAAAAATATTAATATCCTCCTCTGTTACCACCACGGTCATTTCCACCACGGCTGTTTCCTCCACCATAACCTCCGCGTGAATCTCCACCACGGCTGTTATTGTTGAAGCTTCTTCTTTCACCTTCAGGTTTCGGTTCAGATTTATTAACTACAATTGCACGACCTTGAACAGTAGCTCCGTTCAATTCATCAATTGCTTTTTGAGCTTCTGCATCGTTTGGCATCTCTACGAAACCAAAACCTTTGCTTCTTCCTGTAAATTTATCAGTAATGATTTTAACTGAATCTACTGCTCCGTAAGCCTCGAAAGACTCTCTTAAATCTGCTTCCTCAATACTGAATGGAAGGCTTCCAACAAAAATGTTCATATGTACTTATTTATAATAATGTAGCAAATGTAGTCTTATTTTTCTGTAATCTACTATATATTAGTTTATTTATGTTTTTATTTTGATTTAAAAAAGAACAAATCAATAAAACCAAATGGTTCTAAATCAAAATTCTAAAAGTTATTTGTTAATACAATCGGAATTTTATAAAAAACTCCCTCTTTAAAGTTCACCTTTGGTTTGTCTGTATTCGTTTCGTCTTCATTCATTGCACTAAACCTGAAAGTTCCTGAAATCGTCATATTTTCGAGATTCAGTTCCGTAATTTCAATTTGACCGCTGCCAACATTAGTACCTGTATAAAAATCCTCCACTTGTGACGGAAGCGTATTTGAATATGAAACCGTTGAATTATCATCGATTCCAAGAATATAAATTTGTGCTACAGAAGACGGAGTTCTTAAAGTAACTTTTTCAAACCCTAAATCTCCTTCTATAGCGAGACTTCCGTTTGAATTTGTATAAGCTTTAAAAGATGTAGCTCTCCAAAAAACATTATCTTTTAAGGCTTGAAATGCAGGATTATTAAATTTAACATCCTCAGTGCAAGACGAAACAACAATAAGAAGTAATACTAATTGAAAGATTTTTTTCATTTCTAGGGGATTTGCCGTAAAAGTACCACATTTAGTATAAATATCTAAAACATAAAAGTCAAAAAGCATTAAAAAGAAGATACAAATTCTTCTGAAATATTTTTAATCCCTTATGAATCGTATTATTCATAAAAAAATTATATCTTTGCGCCCTTAATTAACAGAGGTCGAGTACCTCAAAATTTAATCATACGATTATGTCAGTAAAAATTAGATTACAAAGACACGGTAAAAAACAAAAACCTTTTTACTGGGTTGTAGCTGCAGATGCACGCTCAAAAAGAGATGGTAAATACTTAGAGAAAATCGGTACTTACAATCCAAACACAAACCCTGCAACTATCGAATTAAACCTTGATAGCGCTGTAAAATGGTTGCACAATGGTGCTCAACCTACCGACACAGCTAGAGCAATCCTTTCTTACAAAGGTGCTTTATTGAAACACCACCTTGATGGAGGTATCCGTAAAGGAGCTTTAACTCAAGAACAAGCTGATGCTAAATTAGCTGCTTGGTTAGAGGCTAAAGCTGGAAAAGTTGATGCTAAAAAAGACGGTTTAACAAAAGCGCAAGCTGATGCTAAAGCTAAAGCTTTTAAAGCAGAACAAGAAGTTAATGCTAAACGTTTAGCTGCTGCAGCTCAAGCTGAAGCTGACGCTATCGCTGCTGCAACTCCTGCAGTTGAAGAAGTTGCTGAAGTAGAAGAATCTACTGAAGAAGCTCCTGCTGCTGAAGAAAATAACGAAACAACTGAAGCATAATTATATTTAGCGAGAATGCGTAAAGAAGAATGTTTTTATTTAGGTAAAATCGCTAAAAAATTTAGTTTCAAAGGTGAAGTCCTGGCTTATCTAGACACGGACGAACCTGAGTTATACGAAAATTTGGAATCAGTGTTTGTTGAATGCAACAAACACTTGGTTCCTTTTTTTATTGAGAAAAGCTCTTTACACAAAAACGATTTTCTTAGAATTCGTTTTGAAGACATGAATACTGAAGAAGATGCTGATGCCATTATGGGTAATGCAATCTATCTTCCTTTAAGTATGTTGCCAAAACTTTCTGGCAACAAATTTTACTTCCATGAAGTTATCGGTTTCGAAATCGAAGACCAACGCTTAGGTGTTTTCGGTAAAATTGCTGCCGTTAACGATAGTACTGCACAACCACTTTTTGAAGTTTTGAATGGCGAAGTCGAAATGTTAATTCCGATGATCGACCATTTTCTAGTGAAAATTGACCGCGAGAACAAAAAAGTGATCATGAATCTGCCGGAAGGGTTAGTAGAGATGTACTTGTAAAAGTATTCAGTTACAGTTTTCAGTTATTCTGATTCTTAAATTTTTAATTTTTCAGCAATGTCTAAATTCACTTTCAAGCAATTCTCTGTTCAACAAGACAAAACCGCTATGAAAGTTGGTACTGACGGTGTTTTACTTGGCGCTTGGGCTCCGGTAAATCATAATACGCATAGTGTTTTAGATATTGGTGCAGGAACCGGAATTATTGCTTTGATGCTTGCGCAGCGAACTCACGCAGAACAAATTGATGCTCTAGAAATTGACGAAGACGCTTACGAACAAGCGGTTGGAAATTTTGAAAACTCTCCTTGGGGAGACCGTTTATTTTGTTTTCATGCAGGTTTGGATGAATTTATAGATGAACCGGAAGACGAATACGATTTGATTGTTTCAAATCCGCCTTTTTATGCTGAAGATTACAAAACCGAAAACGAACAGCGTGATCTGGCCCGTTTTCAAGACGCAATGCCTTTTGAAGAATTAGTTGAAGCTGCCGATTTATTACTCTCTGAAAATGGAATATTTGCTTTAATTTTACCATTCAAGGAAGAAGAAAAATTTATCGCTTTAGCCAAAGAATCAGAATTATATCCGATAAAAATTACGCGCGTAAAAGGAACTCCAAAATCTGAAATCAAACGCAGCTTATTGGCTTTTAGCCGAAATGAAATTTCTGAAATTGAAATAGATGAATTGACAATCGAAATCGACAGACATATTTATACTCCTGAATATATTGAGCTGACAAAAGATTTTTATTTAAAGATGTAATTCAAAACTCCATTTTTTTATTCTCAATAATAAAGTTATTGTTTTTCCAATATTCCAAATCTTCAACAACTTTTATATCTAGTTTTAAACGATCAATCGGACGTTTTACAACTGATACATTTTCTGTAATAATATCTTCAGACATTAAATCGTAATTAGAATTTACGATACTAATTTGCTCTTTATTCCCCAACGAAAAGTAACTGCTTTCTACCTTTTCATTACAATAGTTAATAAAATAGCGTCCATTAACATTTTTATAGGTTTGAGTAATCTTCAATGATGACTCTACTACAATATCGTCATTATCGTTCGATCTGTCTCTCTTTAAAACTACGTACTGCTCAAATTTCACAATTGCAAAAGAATCTGTCTCGATGTAGATAAAACCTATTGCCGATTTGGGCGCAGGATTTCCAAAACCGGTAGAAAAAATAGTTGGATTCAGATTTGTAAAACTTATTACATACACATTTTTACCTCCGTATGTTGTCGTTCCTTCTTTCTTTAATTCAAAGTCTTTTGTTTCGTAAAGCAAATTCTGATTGCTTAGCATTATATTTCTAAAAATAACCACTCCAAAATATCCTATTCCTTTCCAATTTTCAATTGTCTCTGGACTCACTTTTTTTCGTAATTGCAATACTTCTCCAAAATAATTGGCAACCGCATCATCCGAAACTTTTATTCCATTTGGACTGTAAGTATTAATTGAAGCTTCTTCGTTTATTATAAAAATACTGTCTTTATTGGTTTGAGCTCTAAAAAAGAATTTCTGATTGAATGGTTTTTGATAGTAGTTACTCTCAATATTCTCTTTTGCTTTTTTTAAAATCGCTATAGCAGATAAAGTTTTAGATTTCTTTTTAGAAGAAGTAACAACCGTTTCTTTTAATGAAATCTCAGCATTCGTTTCTTTCTTTAATTTAATATCCAGTGATTCACTTCGCAGCTTTTCAAGCTTAGAAACAGCAATTGTATCTGAAAAATACCCTAAAGCTGAAACAATCAATTGATCATTAAAGCTCCCTTTAGAAATATTGAATTGAAAACTTCCTTCTGAATTTGAAACCACACTTTTGTTACAATTAAGAAGATAAAGATCAGCATTTACAATTGTCGCATCTGATTCTGAATCTTTAACAGTTCCGAAAACACTAAACGAATCGTATGAATTTTTCGATTTTTGAGAATACAAAACAGATTGTAACAATAGAAATATTGCTACAATCAATTGTTTAATTATTATGTCAGAATTCATTATTTTCCATTTTTAGCAAAAAGAATCGCACGATCTAAAATCTCATCTTTTCCTTGCTGAATACCTAAAATAGTTGGTTTTACTTCAATATCCGGAACGATCCCAATACGTTGAATTTCTTTTTTGTTTGGATAAAAAACGCCGTAACAAGTAAACGACGAAGAAAATCCTTTTATAATGCCAAATCTATAACTTGCACCATCAGCGCCTCCGGTCTGACTTCCAATTATGGTAACTTTGGGAGCCGTTTGCAGCGCCATAGCTGTATGTTCAGCATGACTAACAGCATTCTCGTCAATTAAAACAATAACCTTTCCTTTGAAATAATCAGAATTCACTTTACCACATTTTTCAACTCCAAATCTCCAAATATATCTTCCTGGAAAACTAATGTCCGGATCAATATATTTTGCATATTCTTTTGGTTCAGGATTAAGCCATTCTAAAAGCGTAAACATTACATCATGGGGACGTTTTCTATCGTCAAAAATAATAGCATTTGTATTATTTAGTGCCGTTATTAAAGCTGGAATATCATTTCCTTCTAATGCATCAAAATTTACATAACCAATGTTCCCATCCAGAACTTTCCACTTTTCCTCATCAGGAAATTGAATTTTTAAATCTTGATATTTATATCGATTTATTGTTTTAATTGCGGATTTTCCATCTCTGATAAATTCAATTTCAACAGTTGGTGTTTTTCCATTAAAGATCGTCCAATAAGCATTTTTTAAAACGGAAGGCTCATTTGATCCTTCAACGTATTTTGAATTTTCTTTTAGAATCTGGGCAATCGTTTTTCCTTCTACTTTGGTGATTACATCTCCAATTTTAAGATCACTAATCTTTGCCAGAGAATCATTTTTCAAACCTATAACAACAGCCTTTTGATCAATAATTTTAACATCAACAGGAATAAATTTATCTCCAAAATAGTCAAACAGCTGAGACATTTGAGTAGAAGCATGCGTATCGTTTATTTTAATCGAAATTTCGCGCATTGCTAAAACAAAATCTTTTTCTGATTCTGGCGTAATGATTCGCGGAAGAAATTCATTTAATGATTTATCCCAATTTTGGTCCATTTGGTATTTATATGGAAAAAAATATTCGATGTAATTCCAATATCTAAATAAGGCTAAAAGACGAAGATTTTTATCTGTCCATTTAAAATCTGCATATTTTACTTCGTTCTTAAATTGCAATGGAACATCACCACTGCCAAGTTCATAATTAACATAATACTGTTTTCCCTGAATTCTGTTTTCTTCAATAAATTTCAGTTTTTTTGAAAGTGTTTTAGAAAATAAATCATTTTTATTGATCCAAGACAAATCGAAATTTTTGTCGAAATACTCTTTCTTTGAATTTACTGCCTCGTACGTTTTTAATTCTCCTAATGAAGTAATCCAATTTTCAATTACTAAAGAAAACGCTTCTGCAGTTTGCGCTTCTTCAACTTTTGGCAAAATTTGAAACAATTGCTCGTCCCAATTCTTGCTTCCATCCGCAACATTTGGATGATAATATTTTAAAAATCCCCAAACCTTACAGGTAGCGCTCAGCTTTTGAACTTCGGTTATTGGTTTTGAAAAAGAGAATTGAAATAGCAAAACAAGAACGACGAGTAAAGTTTTTTTCATTTGTAAAGGTTAATTTGGGTTAATTTGGGTTAGTTTTGATTTATTTTAAACTTGTTCGAAAATACTTTTAAATTGATATAAAATCCGCTCAATTAATCGTAAATCTTCAGTAACAATTTCAGCACTTCCTTTCATTTCCTGCTGAAATACAATTTGTTTTTTATACGAAGTTTGCAGCCCGTTTGGAAGCGCAACATCTAGCAACAAATTGCCGTCTTTGTCCGGAACAAGGGATATGTTTTTTATTTTACCTTTTAATACGCCAAATTCCCTGTCAGGAAAATTGGCTAATCTGATATTGACAACTTGCCCAACTTTTATTTTTCCAGAATTTAAAGCTGGCGCTTTTGCTTTCCCAACGAAACCATTTTTAGTGTTCGGAATAATCGAAAAAACATTATCACCAATATTTATAGTTTGATTTTCTGTCCAAACCTGCAAAAAAGTCACCACACCACTTACGGATGATTTTAGTGTATAAGCCAACTCCCAATCTTTAATTACTTTTTTTAACTGATAAAAAGATTGCGCCATGTTACGCCCTAAAGTAACTTCTTCTTTCGTGCCGCTTATTTGCGAATTCTGACTCAATTTCGAATTATCAATCAAAGAGGATCTCAACTGCGAAATAGACGTTAAGAGGCTCTTATAATTCTTTTGAGCCTGAAGATAACTTAGTTTCTTAGCTTCCATTTCCTGTGCCGAAATAATTCCTTTATTGAATAACGTTTCGAAACGAGAAATTTCATTTTTTTGAAGTTGTAATTCACTTTCGTTGATTACTTTTTGCTGTTGCAGAATTTCCAGCCTTTCTTTAATCTGAACTTTTTCAGAAATCTGTGCACGGTTTTCAACCTCAAAGGGCTGCAGATTTTTATTCAACTGCTCTGCCTGGTAATCTTTTTGAAAAACAGCAAAAGCACTTTCAATTTCTCCTAATTGTGCATTTTTTAGCAATTCAAAAGGAAAAGCTTTATTGAGATTATTGATATTATATTCGTCTACTATTTTTTTTAATAAAAAAACATCTTTGTAATTGGCTGTATTTTCGATAATTGCAAGCGTACTATTTTCTGAAACTATCGATTTATCTTTTACCAAAATGGCTTCAATACGGCCTGATGATTTAGAAACTATTTTCTCTGGCGGAATATTGGTTGTTATCACAATTTCGGTCGTTACAACATCCGGATATTTAATAAACCAAGACACAAAAAACAACATACAAATAATTACAAATATTAAAATGGTCCCCCAACGTATCATCCAGTGGGGCACTTTGGTAAGAATGTCCTGAACTTCTTCACTTCTTAGTTCAAATGCAGTATTATCTTCAGCCATGATTTAATTTCCTAATTGTAATTGATTTTTCACCAGTTCAAAATAACTCCCTTTTTGCTCGACTAAACTAGAATGGTTGCCAATTTCGATGATTTTTCCTTTATCTAAAACCACAATTTGATCAGCATTCATAACGGTACTTAATCGATGAGCAATAACAACTACTGTTTTGTCTTTAAAGAAAGTATCCAACTTTTGCATAATTTCTTTTTCATTATTGGCGTCTAAAGCCGAGGTTGCTTCATCAAAAAACAATATCTCGGGATTTTTATAAACAGCGCGTGCAATGAGCAAACGTTGTTTTTGTCCCGTACTCATTCCAACTCCTTCGGCACCAATTTTCGTATTATAACCAAGCGGTAAACCACTAATGTATTCTTTTATATTGGCAACATCGGCGGCATAAACCAATCGTTCTTTATTAATTATATCAACACCAAAAGCAATATTATTAGCGATTGTATCACTAAAGATAAAGCCTTCCTGCATTACGGCTCCAATATGAGATCTCCAGCCTTTTTGCGAAATATTTTTAAGTTGTGTATTACCAATATGAACTTCACCTTTTTCAGGCTCATAAAACTTAAGAAGCAGTTTCATCAAAGTAGTTTTTCCGCTTCCGCTAACTCCAACTATTGCCGTTACTTTATTGGCCGGGATTTTTAAAGTTAAATTGTCTAAAACAAGAATATCTGATCCAAGATAGCGATAAGAAACATCTTTTATATCAATATCCGAATCATAAGGAACATCACTTGTTTGATGCTCTTCTTGCTGTGTTTCATCTTCTTTTTCGTGAATTTCAGATAATCTTGCCAACGAAATTTTAGCATCCTGAAGTTCTCGAACAAATTCTATAAGTTGTGTAATTGGCCCATTCAAACTTCCCACAATCGAACTTATCGCCAACATCATACCAAGAGTAATAGAACCGTCGATTACCAGTTTTGCAGAAAGAAAAATAATAAAGATATTCTTCAATTCATTGATTACAGAAGAACCGATTGTTTGTGTTTGTTCTAAAATTAGCCCTTTTATCGAAACTCTAAAAAGTCTCGCTTGTACATACTCCCAACCCCAACGTTTTTGCTTTTCGGCATTGTGGAGTTTAATTTCCTGCATTCCGTTGATAAGCTCCATTACTTTACTTTGTTCTTGAGAAACCTCAGCAAAGCGTTTATAATCTAATACTTCTCTACGTTTTAAGAATAACGTTATCCATCCAAAATAAAGAATACTTCCGGCAAAAAACACAAAGAAGATCTTAAGATTAAAGTACGCCAATACTCCGCCTAAAACAAACATATTGATTACAGAAAATAAGACATTTAATGATGATGTGGTCAGAATTTTTTCTATTCTTCGATGATCATTTATACGCTGCATTATATCTCCGGTCATTCGGACATCAAAAAATGAGATAGGCAAATTCATTAATTTAATAAAGAAATCTGAGATAAGCGATATATTGATTCTGGTTGAAAGATGAAGTAAAATCCAACTTCTGATAAGTTCTAAACCGGTTTTTCCTGCGAAAAGAAATAATTGTGCAAAAAGAATCAGATAAATAAAATGAATATTCTGATTCTGAATACCGACATCGACAATACTTTGGGTTAAAAACGGAAAAATTAGCTGTAACAAACTACTCGCTAATAAACCAATGCTAAGCTGGATCAAAAATGATTTATATCGCAATACGTATTGTGACAACAATCGAAAACCTAATCCTTTATTTTCTTCTTTATCAAATTCAGATTGAAAAAACTTTGGAGAAGCTTCCATCAACAATGCGACTCCTTCCTGAGTAGAGTCATCTGCATTGTTTCCAATCCAAAATTTAAGAAAATCTTGTTTATTATATTCAATTAAACCAAAAGCCGGATCTGAAATATAATAGGTGTTTTTTTTAATTTTGTAGAGCACTACATAATGGTTTTTATTCCAATGCAGAATACATGGCAACGGCGCTTCTTCTAACCTCGTTATACTTAGTTTTACCCCTAAGGTTCTAAACCCAACTTTTTCTGCTGCATCACTCAAAAACAGCAAATTACTTCCTTCACGAGTTGTTTCACTAATGTCTCTCAACTCCTGAATGTTGATTGTTTTTCCGTAATGTTTAGCTACTATCTTTAAACACGTTGGCCCACAATCTTTGTAATCAGCTTGCTTATAATTGGTGAATTTTTTCAATTTACAAAATTTAATTCAAGTGCAATTTAATATTATAATTCTGATATTGCTACAAAAAAAAACAGAGAGGAAAAATTCCTCTCTGTTTACTATTTAAAAGCTTTATTATTCGAAATACAATTTCTGTAGGACATGGCACCGGTTAACCCTAACCAAATAAAATCAACTCAGTGACCAATTTCCTAAAGAATCCCAACACCAATCATCAATGTGGGGAATTTGCTCAATGTTCCACGATCGAGCGCCTACAAATTAAAAAAAACATGACTAAATTCTAAAAAAGGCTATATCGTATTACTCTTAAAAAGGTTAAAAATTAACAACAAAGTCGGCTTGTATCGCAAATACCTGGCATAGTATTTACCGGACAAGTGCCGCCTACGGGTATTAAAACACAACCTGCTTCGATTGCATAAACCCAACATTCAGGAATCCCTCCTTTTATCTTTTTTTGCTCACTCTTAGTTATATGCTGAACATTTTCTAAATTCAAAATATTTTTTAACATATATATTTTTATTTAGTCATAACAGAAGTATCGAACTTCTTTTTACCGTTTTTCAGCTGATTCAAATTAGCAAGCATGCTTTTTTGTTCCTGTTCTGATAATTTTTCAATTCCTTCTATTTTTAAAATTTTTTCTAACATCGCTTTTTCTTTTTAGGGTTAATTTTTCAACTTCATTACAAATATTTAAAAACTTCTTTTCAATCTATTTTTAAAAAATTAAGCGGTTTTTTCTAAAATCTCAATCTCTTCTACAAAATCATTCAAGAAATATTTCAACTCACTTAATTCATATTCGTTAGGAAACAGTCTCTCATTAACTATTTTTATAGGAGTGTAGTTAAAATTATTTTTCGAACACCACTCATATTGCTTTTGTATTTCCTGATTAATCATCATACTAACAGAGTCAACATGCCATTTTTTTAACCATTTTTTTAGTCCAATCTTCTTAATATGCCAATCTGATATCGCTTCGACCGTTTTTCCTGGTGTTGATCTGTTTATTGTTAAAAGCCTTTCGACAACAACTTTATACGGATTTTCAGTGTTTTCAGGATTAATATTGAACAACACATTCAAAAAGATCTTGTCCGGAAATCTCATTACCAAATCAAAAGCTTCATGAAATGTATTATGACAATGTTCGCAACTTGGGCTTATTATAATAGAAAGCTTAACTGCTGCATTTCTATTTCCAAAATTCAAACCTCTTAAATCCTCAAATCCTTTTGTATAAGGAACTTTTCTGGACAAAAAATTCAATAAAGAATAATTTCTTTTAAACTTTTTCATTTCCTTAAGTGAGTTTTCGCTACTTAGGATATTTTTTATCATTGATTTTAAAACAAACCAAATAGGAACCAGAAGAACTACTGAGAATAAAAATGGAAAGACATTCTCGAAACTAAAACTCAATGTGAACAAATCTGATGCAAACCATATAATACTTTGCACAAAAATCAAAAATGACACCATTAAACACATTACGCACCATTTTTGAATTTCAAATTTTTGAATCCAAATTGAAGACACTATAATAGGTATTGCCAGCAAGCTTAAAAAGCCAATAAAAATTGCTGAATCTAAAGGACGAATTAAAATAGAAATCAAACTGGCACTAAAAAAAATCAATGGCAGATCAGGAAAACTAATCCATTTATTCTCATTTCCATCTTTACTGTTAATAACTGCATTACATGAAGAAGTTGTGCTAAGATTACAAATTCTTGAGATGATACTATTTTTGAAACCTAATTTTTCCTGAACTATAAATACACTAACTATAAATCCTAATATAGATGTAGTTAAAAAAATAAGACTGAATAAATTATATGTATTGTAGAAAAAAGACAAACCAACAATTAATAATAATGGTAAACCATATTTTAACCAACTGAATTCTACTTTTAAATTTTCTCTTGCAACTACATTATTAGGTTCAATTGCAACAACTACTCCATTCCAATCTAAAAGGAATTTTTCATAAGGCAATTTTTGGCTTCCTTTTTTGATAGTATTTATACGTACGAAATTTTTAGCCTTTTCTACCAATATAAGTTCTTCTTTAAAATAAGCTAAAAAATTTGATGGTAAGTCTACTATTTGTTCTTTCGAAACTCTTACTGCAGCATTCTCTACAGATAGTAAATCCAGAGAATCTGTTATCGCAAATAAACTAGGGTAATTTGGATGAGAAAGAAACAAATCTTTAAACTCATTTTTAATTTCCGAGTATCTATTTATTTGGAGAAATTTTTGGACAAGTTTTAACATCTTTTTCGATCGTTTTAAATCATAATTACAATACAAATATTGCTGTTTTTATTGTAAATAAAACGACGATGGCACACATTTTATCAATTATACTACATACAATTTATAAATTATAGCATGTTGAATTCATTACTCAATAATCTGTACTACAATTACTTACGACTGATAAATTTCTAACAAAACCCTCAAAACCGTAATCTCGACTAAGCGTTTTCCTTTTTGTCTAGTTTTGATAAATCATAAACCCTAATACACAAAGACATGACAAATCAAGCATTAAAATTCGAAGATTTTGAGAACGAAAAATTATCAAGAAAAGAGCAAAAAACTGTTCACGGAGGAGAAGATTTAACTGATCCAACCATAGGTCAAGGTAAAGGAGCAGGTAAGCCATAAAGCTAAAATCAGAAGCTAAAATTTTAAAAAAATCATATTAAAAATTAATAATTTAATACTAACAGACATGGGAAATCAGAAACTAAATTTCGCAGATTTTGAAACTGAACAACTATCCAAAAATCAGCAAAAATCAGTTCGCGGAGGCGATTCACCAATACTAACTGCAGCGCAAGAAGCAGCACAAGAAGCAGCTAAAATATTACTAGAAACAGCACCAACAGATCCAACTATTGGTCAAGGAAAAGGAATGGGTTGATTCAAGAAAAGATTAAATATCATAGGCCAATCTTGAAGCTTTCGAAATAGAATAACTATCTGGAAATCAACAAAAATTATGATATAATCTATTCATAAATCGATAATCCTAACAAACAAGAGAAGTACCACAACTTAACTTTATCTAAATAATCTTATATTTTTTTAATTAAATATTATTCGCAAATTGAGCTGGAGATACTCCAGTTCTTTTGCGAAATGATTTGGCAAAAGAAACTGCATTTTTAAACCCAACACTTTCTGCTATTGCCTGAGTTGAATATTTTCGGTACATATGATTGGTAATCATTTCATTGATTACGTAGTTAATTTTAAGTTCGTTAGAGTATTCTCCAAAAGATTTACCAAATCTTTTATTAACGACATACGACAAATAGGTTGTATTCGTTTTTATTTTTTTTGCGACATAAGGCAGCGTAAAATCGGCATTTAGATATTCGTGTTTGCTTTCGAGAGCCAATAGTTTTTCTACTATTTTGTTCTCTTTTGCTTCATCAATACTTAAATTGACATTTTCTTTCTTAAGCTGAATTTCTTCTGGTTCAAAAACAACTTCTTCTTGTACTTCCGGTTCGGCTTGATTTTTCTTTTCTAAATTGGCCTTGAATTCTTCAATTAAGGCGTTCATTTTTTTATGTGCTTTATTTTTATCCCTAATATTTTTAATCAATAAAAATACAATTGCAACAAATAAAACGACATAAAAAACTTTTAAAGCTTTATTCAAAAAAACATCATACTTATATTTTTCCTGAATAGAAATCATTTCATCAGTTAAACCTCCAACACCAAGTTTATAATTTACCTCTAAAACTTGCTCACTTAATTTTGTTTCAGATTTTTCATAATTATCCAAATAAATTTTAGAGTGTTTATAAGCCAATTCAGGTTCTTTGCGAATACTATAAATTTTTGCCTGATAATAATTTGATTTTAAATAATCGACTTCATTACTTTTTGTTATAGCACCAATTGAATCTGATTTTTTAAAAAAAACTAACGCTTTATCGTATTTTTTTGTTGTAAAATAGATATCTCCTAAATTATAATTTGCCGAGCATAACATATCCAGCATCTTATTTTGATCGGCTAAAAATATAATATCATAATAGGTTTTCTCCGCATTTACATAATCTTTTTTCCAGCTGTAAATATTACCCAAACTTAACTTTGCAACAATTTTATTATCTGCAAAGTTTTTAGAATAACTAACTGTTCTCTTATAAAAATATTCAGATGAATCCAGTAAAAATTTCTCCTTCAGGTTTTTTACATAATTATTCTCATACGCGCCAGCCAAACTGAGGTTAATATTACTTTTGGTATTTAAGAATTGGTCTTTAGTATAAACACTTTCATTCTTATCTACAAACTCATCTAGTTGTCTTAAGTTTTTAATCGCCAACCTATAGTTCCCAACCGAATTATTTATAGAAGAGATGTTGGTTTTAAATTTTACAATTTGAATAATATCTCTTATTTCCATAGAAAGTTTCATTCCTTCCTGGTAATTTTCTAATGCTTTACTAAAATTCGCTCTTTTCCACTCAGCCAATCCACCATAATTATATAAGTAAGATTTAAGCTCTGTTTTTTCTCGCGAATCAGGCATTTTATTCAAATACTTAAATGCCAGCTGATAACTTTCTTTAGATTTTGCCGCATTTCCTTTTAATTGATCGAGGTAAGATAATGCTCCATTAGCAAAAGCAAGATGCTTATAATTGTTAGATCTAGCCATTTTATTGGCATATACAACAGCACTGTCGACATTTACATTAATATTAAGTCGAATTTTATCCTGCAATACTAAATACTCTTGTTCCGTTAATGCTTTCTTCTCTTGAGAAACTACATTATTCAGAACAAAGAAGAGTAAAAAAGAGATGATCAGCCTCATTCATTTTGTTTTTGGAATCTCAAAAATAGCTTTTAAATTTTCAATAAACTAAAATTTATTTCTATTTATACTATTTTTCTTCTTTATAAAGCGTAGAAATATAACAATTTTATATGTTTTTGTTATATTTTTATTGCGTAAATTTGTTTTTGTAAAACTATCAAAAAATGAAACCAGATTTATTTCAAGCCCCGGATTATTACAACCTTGACGATTTATTGACAGATGAACACAAATTAGTTCGTGAGTCTGCTCGTGCTTGGGTTAAAAGAGAAGTTTCTCCTATTATTGAAGAATATGCTCAAAAAGCAGAATTTCCAAAACAAATTATTAAAGGACTTGGCGAAATTGGTGGTTTCGGACCTTACATTCCAGTAGAATATGGAGGTGCTGGCTTAGACCAGATTTCTTACGGTTTAATAATGCAGGAAATTGAACGCGGAGATTCTGGCGTAAGATCGACTTCATCTGTACAATCTTCATTAGTAATGTATCCTATATGGAAGTATGGAAATGAAGAACAACGAATGAAATACTTGCCAAAACTTGCAACAGGAGAATTTATTGGCTGTTTTGGTTTGACTGAACCGGATCATGGTTCTGATCCCGGAAGTATGATTACGAATTTTAAAGACATGGGAGATCATTATCTTTTAAATGGCGCCAAAATGTGGATTTCGAATGCTCCTTTTGCTGACATTGCCGTTGTTTGGGCAAAAGATGAAACGGGAAGAATTCACGGATTAATTGTAGAACGCGGAATGAAAGGTTTTACAACTCCTGAAACTCATAATAAATGGTCGTTACGTGCATCATCAACAGGAGAATTAATTTTTGACAATGTAAAAGTTCCAAAAGAGAATCTTCTACCAAATAAATCCGGATTGGGCGCACCACTAGGCTGCTTAGATTCTGCTCGTTACGGAATTGCCTGGGGAGCAATTGGGGCAGCAATGGACTGTTACGATACTGCTTTGCGTTATGCTAAAGAAAGAATCCAGTTTGGAAAACCTATTGCAGGAACTCAATTACAACAGAAAAAACTGGCTGAAATGATTACTGAAATCACAAAAGCACAATTATTAACCTGGCGTTTGGGTGTTTTGAGAAACGAAGGAAAAGCTACAACAGCTCAAATCTCGATGGCAAAACGTAATAATGTTGATATGGCAATTCATATTGCGCGTGAAGCCAGACAAATGTTAGGCGGAATGGGAATTACGGGAGAATATTCGATTATGAGACATATGATGAACCTTGAAAGTGTAATTACTTACGAAGGAACTCATGATATACATTTATTAATAACAGGAATGGATGTAACTGGAATTCCAGCATTTAAATAATAAACAACTATTAAAATATATACAAAAACAATATGAAAAGCTTCTCTTTCCCGAGAAGCTTTTTATCTTTGCACAAAATTTACAAAAATGAATATTGAAACTATCAACAATAGCATTCAACTACAAAAAGATCAACTTTTAAAACATTCTTTATATAATAAGATTCAGAATATTGATGATTTACATATTTTCTTAGAGACTCATATTTTTGCAGTTTGGGATTTTATGTCATTATTAAAGGCGTTACAAGCAAAACTTACTTGTACTACAACACCTTGGTTCGCTACAAAAAATCCTGAGACAAGATACCTGATCAATGAAATCGTTCTTGCAGAAGAAACTGATTTAAGTATTGACGGAAGAAGACAAAGCCATTACGAAATGTATATCGAGGCTATGGAAGATTGTGGTGCTAATACCAACGGAATCAACAATTTTCTATCTGAAGTTACTTCACTTCATAACATTTTTGTTGCCATTAAACAAAGTTCCTTACATCCAGATGTAAAGGCTTTTTTAGATTTTACTTTTAGAGTAATTGAGCAAGGAAAACCGCATGAAATTGCCGCTGCGTTTACTTTTGGAAGAGAAGATTTGATTCCGAGTATGTTTACAGCAATATTAAAAAACTTTCAAAAAAATCTTCCGGAAACGGATCTAAGCAAATTGCTTTACTATTTTGAAAGACATATTGAACTTGATGCCGATGAACACGGCCCAATGGCAATGCAAATGATCACAGATTTATGCGAAGATGATGCTCAAAAATGGAAAGAAGTAGAAGAAATTTCAATTCTGGCATTAGAAAAACGAATCGGTCTTTGGAACGCCATTGAAGAAGAAATCGTGATGAAAGCAGAAATGGTGTAAAACCAAAATAAGTTATACAACGTAACTATTTGTTTAGAATGATCCGAAAATTAATTTATCTAAATTATGAAACCGCATTTCAAACAAATAGTTATTGTTATCCTTTCTATATTTCTTTTAAGCTGTAGTTCTGATGATTCAGCTTCAAAAACTCCTGTTACTCCAACATTACCTGTTACTCCTCCGGCAACACAAATTCCTACTACTCCAATTGCCAATTCTATTAAATATCTGGCATTAGGCGACAGTTATACTATTGGTCAAAGTGTTTGCGAAACTTGCAGATATCCCGAACAACTAAAAGCAAGTCTAAAAGCAATTTATCCTCAAACCGATTTTTCGTTAAAAATAATTGCGACAATTGGCTGGACTACTTCAAACTTAATTTCGGCAATAAACACACAAAATCCGGATTCTGATTATGATTTAATTACACTTTTAATAGGTGTTAACAATCAATATCAACATGTGGATTTTTCAGTTTATCAAAAGGAATTTCCTGAACTGCTTACCAAAGCAATATCCTTAGCCAAAGGAGATAAGAAAAATGTAATCGTACTTTCGATTCCTGATTATGCTTACACTCCATTTGCTGCAAATTACGCTGAGGCAAACCGCATGAAAATTTCTAACGAACTAAATCAATACAACACTTTTGCTGAGAATACATGTATAAGCAAAGGCGTAGTTTTTATTTCGATTACAGATATTACTCGTCAAGGTCTTAGCAATAGTAGTTTAGTAGCTTCAGATGGGTTACATCCTTCTGAATTGGCTTATAAACTGTTTGTTGGCCGTATTTTACCTGATGTAAAAATAGCTTTGCAGGATTAATATCTCTAAATTTGCATCACTATTTTTTGAGATTATTAAAAAATATCTTTATGCAAGTTTCTCCATCAAAAGAGCTATCACCTTACATTAAACATTATCTTTTTTTAGATAATGCTGCTACTGATATACAAAAACTTCGAATGTTTTCTGATGGTAATACTGGTGTTGTTTTTTCTCTAAAAAGTAAACTAATCTCTCGCATTGACAATTTGGGTGTAACAGATTATTTACCCAATTCTTTTTTATACGGGCAGCTTAATGGCTTCAAAGACATTTATTCTAATGATGCAATAACTTTGATAATTGTCGTTTTTCAACCCAACGGAATTCATCAATTATTAGGAATTCCGGCTAATGAATTTCTGGATGCTATTATTGCTATTGATACTGTTTTTGGTAAAAACGGAATGATTCTCGAAGAGCAATTATCTGAACAAGGTAATAATAATTCCAGAGTTGAACTTTTGAACGTTTTTTTCAGCAATCTAATTTCTAAAAAATCAGCATCAAACCAATTGATTATAAACAATTCATTGGATTTTATAATTTCAAATAAAGGATATTTTGCTGTTGCAGATTTAGTCAAATATACTGGTTATAGCGAAAGACATCTTGAAAGAAAGTTTCAAGAATCTATTGGGTTGAACCCGAAAAAATTTGGCAACGTTGTAAGACTACATCATTTTTTAAAATTACTGAAAAATAAAACTGACGATACCAATCTAACGGCTATTTGCTATGAAGCAGGATTCGCAGATCAATCGCATTTGATAAAAGAGTTTAAAAAACATACCGGAATATCTCCTACAGCGTATTTATACAGCAGCGGAAAATTAGCCAACAATCTTATTAAAACCTTTCCTGCAACTTCACTCTAAAATGTCGGTTTTATACAATTTATAGAATTACATGATTGCTATTTTTGATTCAAATTAATAGCTTAAATAATGGAAAATCTAAAAATAGCAACGGCTCAGTTTGAGAATAAAAGTGGTGACAAAAACTATAATTTATCTGTAATCGAAAAACTTTCGCAGCAAGCAGCCAATGAAGGTTGCGATGTCATTTCGTTTCATGAATGTTCTATTACGGGATATACTTTTGCACGACATTTATCGAAAGATCAAATGTTGGATTTGGCAGAAATTATCCCAACTGGAGAAAGCATTTTAAAACTTACTGAAATTGCACAAAAGAATGATATTGTAATTCTTGCCGGACTTTTTGAAAAAGATGAAAACGACAATCTTTTCAAGACTTATGTTTGTGTTGACAAAAATGGTTTGGTCGCAAAATACAGAAAATTACATCCGTTTATAAATCCATATTTAACGCCCGGAGATCGTTATTGTATTTTTGAAATTAAAGGCTGGAAATGTGGAATTTTAATTTGCTACGACAACAATATTATCGAAAATGTTCGGGCTACAAAGCTTTTAGGCGCAGATATTGTTTTCATGCCTCACGTAACAATGTGCACACCTTCTACCCGACCTGGCGCTGGATTTGTTGCACCTCAGCTTTGGGAAAACCGTGAAGCTGACCCAACTTCTTTACGACTGGAATTTGACGGAATGAAAGGAAGAGATTGGTTAATGAAATGGCTTCCCGCCAGAGCTTACGACAATGCGATTTATGCCGTTTTTTCGAACCCAATTGGTATGGACGATGATCAATTAAAAAATGGATGTTCGATGATTATTGATCCGTTTGGAGATATTTTAGCTGAATGCCGCTCTTTTGATGACTCTTTTGCAACAGCGATAATTACTCCTGAAAAATGCATTCAGGCTGGAGGAAATCGCTACATAAAAGCGAGAAGACCAGATTTGTACCGAGATATTATTGGTCAAAACCACGAATCGGAGCAAAATGTGGTTTGGCTGAATTCTGATAAAAAAAACATAAATTAAGGTTTTCGCCCACGCAAAGCAATTGAAAGATTTATCTTTGAAGATTCATTAATCTACAGAATAAACCACAATAATGGAATTTTTTAAAACTACTAATGAAGATATCGATGCTGTTTTCGATATTTATAACGAAGCTACATCTTATCAAAAAACAGTCAACAATAAAAGTTGGAGAGGTTTTGAAAGAACTCTTATAGAAAAGGAAATTGCCGAAAATCGTCATTTTGTAATCAAAGAAGCGAACGAAGTTGCTTGTACATTTGTACTTACTTTTAATGATTTAATTATCTGGAAAGAAGCCGCGCAAGATCCGGCTGTATATCTTCATCGCATTGCGACAAATCCAAAATTTAGAGGACAATCATATGTCAAAAAAATCATCGAATGGGTAAAAGTATATGCCAAAGAAAACAATAAAGAATACATTCGGCTTGACACGCACAGCGGAAACGAAAGAATAAACAAATATTATACAAGTTGCGGTTTTGACTACAAAGGAATCAGCACGATCGAATGGACAAGTGAATTGCCTGAACATTATAAAGAAGGTTCTTTTAGCTTGTTTGAGATTAAACTTTAGACATCTTCAAAAAAATAAAACCCTTGCGAAATTAATTCTCAAGGGTTTTTTAATTCTTAAAACATAAGAAAAAACTTAAAATAAAACTTCTTGCTTTTGGGTATTATCGCTATTTATCGATTAAAATTTTACTTATTATATTTAAATCAAAGACATTAAATTCAGTTAGATTACATTTGGATAAATGAGTGAGAAATCATGACCAAAAAAAAGATTAATCTGCCTGAGAATACAATTTTTCCGGAACGTAATAAAACAAGTCATAATGATGAATTATTGCTTGTTAACAAAAGACTTGCCCAACAAATAGAAGAACGTAAAAAACGTGCAGCCGAGCTAATTATTGCTAATAAAGAACTCGCTTATCAAAACGAAGAAAAAGAAAAACGTGCTGCCGAATTGGTGATCGCGAATACAGAACTTGCTTATCAAAATCAGGAAAAAGAAAATCGTGCCGCAGAACTTGTGATTGCAAATAAAGAATTGGCTTATCAAAACAATGAAAAGCAAAAACGTGCTGATGAACTAAGTATTGCCAATTCTGAACTTATATTTCAGAACAAAGAAAAAGAAAAACGCGCTGCTGAACTTGTTATTGCCAACGCAGAACTTGCTTATCAAAACCAGGAAAAAGAAAAACGAGCTGCTGAACTTCTTATAGCTAATGAAGAACTTACTTTTCAAAACAAAGAAAAAGAAAAGCGCGCTGCCGAACTGGTGATTGCAAATACCGAACTTGCTTTCCAAAATAAGGAAAAAGAAAAGCGCGCTGCAGAACTTGTTATTGCAAATAAAGAATTAACCTTCCAGAATAATGAAAAAGAAAAGCGCGCCGCAGAACTTGTTATTGCCAACGCAGAACTTGCTTATCAAAACGAGGAAAAAGAAAAACGCGCTGCCGAGCTGCTTATAGCCAATGAAGAACTTACGTTTCAGAACAATGAAAAAGAAAAACGTGCTGCCGAATTAATCTTGGCAAACAATGAACTTGAAGCTTTTACGTATATATCAAGTCATCATTTACAAGAACCTTTACGAAAAATACAAGTTTTTTCAGATCGAATTACAACTGATGAAAACCAAAATTTAACCGAAAAAGGGAAGTATTATTTTGAACGTATTGAAGTTGCTGCTTTTCATATGCAAGCACTTATAAACGATTTACTAACGTATTCTAGAACAAGTGTAACCGAAAAGAAATTCGAAAACGTTAATCTTAATGACGTTATCAATAGGGTGCTTGAAGATTTAGAAAAAGAAATTACATCAAAAAAAGCCATTATCGAAATAACAGGAAATTGTACCGCTAATATAATTCCGTCACAATTTCATCAATTAATATGCAATTTGATAAATAATTCTCTCAAATTTTCAGCGAATGATAAACCATTGCATATTACTATAGAAAGTGTATATACAAAACCCAAAACAAAGAAAAACAAATTGGCTGTTAATTACTGTCATATTATTATAAAAGATAATGGTATTGGATTTGATCCTCAGTTTGAAAGCCGTGTTTTCGAAATGTTCCAGCAACTTAATAATAAAACTGATTATAAAGGAACCGGAATTGGTCTTGCCATTGCTAAAAAAATTGTAGAAAACCATAACGGAATTATTACTGCAACAGGAAAACTTAATCACGGTGCTAAATTTGACATTTATATTCCTGTAGCATAAAATGAAGCCGGTATCTTACAAAAAAAGCCTGTTTTTTACTAAAAAGTATTTTTCTTTAAAAATTTTAAATACCTTTGATTTATGAGCACAGCAACAAAACCATATCATATAGGGCGAAAAATAAGCCGTATTCGTGAACTTAAAGACATGAAACAAGAAGCACTTGCACAAGCTTTGGGAACAAATCAGCAAGCAATCTCGGCTATGGAAAACAGTGAAAACATAGACGAAGAAAAACTTAAAGAAGTAGCAAAAGCACTTGGAATGACTGTTGAAGCCATTAAAAACTTTTCTGAAGAAGCTGTAATCAATTATTTCAATAATATTTACGATAACGGAGCTTTTAACAAGCATTATAATGATTGTACTTTTAATCCTTTAGACAAAGTTGTCGAACTTTACGAACGTTTGATACAGGTTGAAAAGGATAAAAATGAATATTTGGAGAAATTATTAAAAGGGAAATAAATCCTTTGAAAAACATATTTCTACTTAAAAAACAAAACCCTTGTAAAGCAATTTTACAAGGGTTTTTTATTTGAAGAAATGAAAATTTAAAATCTCCGACAAAAAACGTACAGGAATTTTGCTCTGAAAAGCGGAAAATCAAACAAATAAATCAAACAAAACAGACCGATTTTGTTGGATAACACAACTTTAGACGACGATTTCGCTCAAAATGTCTGTTAAAAAGCACGTTTTCTTCGCTCATAAACTCCAAAAAGTCGCTTTTTAAAGTAAGTTATGGATTACTAATTACCAAACATCTAACCTTTAAAATGCATTTCGTCGATTAAAATTACATCTTGTCTAAAACTTCTGAAATTGCATTTTTAATCTGAAATTGCATTATACATTTGCACTGAAAATTAACAGAATACAAACTTGATTCAATAAAATCCCAATGAAAAAATTACTTTTAGCCTCTTTATTTATCTTAGGCTTTTTTACAGTAAATGCTCAAAATGTAACATTAAATGTAAATTTAAAACCTATCCAAACTTTAGTGGTTAACAATGCACAGAAGATTGTAAATCTTACTTATACAACTGCTGATGATTACAAAAATGGTGTATCATCAACAAATACAGATCACTTAAACATTTACAGTACTGGAGGTTTTCAGGTAAAAGTAAAAAGTGCAAATGCTACATTGCAAAACGGAGCTAAAACTATAGATGCTAACACTATTCAAATTAAAGCAACTGCTGGTTCTAATGCTGTAAATGGCGCTCAATATTCTCAAAACGTTCAATTGTCTAACAACGAAACTACTTTAGTAACTTCTACAAAAGGTGGAGTAGACAAAAAGATTAGTATTGAGTATAAAGGTGCAGGAGCTGATACTTATATTGACAACTATGTTCCGGGTCAAAACCCTACGGTTTACACTACTGAACTTACATATACTATTGTAAGTCAATAAAACTCTAGGTGAGAATAAATAAAAAAGTGTCACAAGAAATTGTGGCACTTTTTTATTTAGCTAACTTTGCTTTACTTCAATTAATGTTCCCAACAGATTTCTTTAAACTACTTAAAATGAATAAACTTGCTTTACTTTTTTGTTTTTTAATTTTTCAAGCGCAGGCACAAACCGGTATTTCTGTATCTCCTCCAAGAATTTATTTTGAGTCGAAACCCGGAACGAGTAGTACTCAAAAAATAACGGTTACGAATGTGAGCCTAAAGAATACTTTGGATCTTGCCGTGAGTCTTGGTGATTGGGAGTATGACGAAAAAGGCGAAAACATGATGTATCCTTCAAATACTTTAAAAAATTCGTGTGCAAGCTGGATTTCTGTTAAAAACAATGACAATTATTTTACGCTAGCTCCCGGAGAAAGAAAAGATCTGGAGGTAACTATTACACCGGTAAAGGCAGCCAATGATAGTTTGCCTGCTCATACTGCTGTTTTATATGTAAGTCAAATGAATCCTGTGGATGATTTTGACAGCAAAGGAGCAAATATTAAAGTGAGTATTCGTTCTGGAATAAAAATTTTTCACACCTTTTCAAATAGTCTTACCAAAAAAATTGAAATTGAAGATTTAAAATTTGATCAATCTACGAATAACCTAAACTTAAAATTTAAAAATCAATCTGAAATTTGGGTAGATGGTAAAATTTCAACCGAAATTATTAATATAAAAACGGGAAAAAAAGTGGTGGTGAATGATATCGTTTTTTATACACTGCCAGGTAATTTACGTAAATTAAGTATTCCTGTTACGCAAGCTTTAGAGAAAGGATCTTACAATGCATCTGTCATTATTGATTATGGCGATTCGTCTCTGTTAGAAATGGCTGAATTAAATTTTAATTATGAATAAATATATTCTTATTACACTTTTTTGCATTCCTTTTTTGGGCTTTTCTCAAGTATCTTTTACATCTTGGGTAAACTCTTATTTACAAATTAATTCGTATAATGGGAATACCAATCCTGATGCCTATACAGTAACATTTGCCGGAAATGGTAATTTGAATATTCCGAATTGGAAACTTTCTGCACGATTGAAACAGAATATTGTATCAAACGATGGTAAATTCACGATTCCGTCTAATAAGATTTCTTTTCAACCCATTTCTACAAATGGTCAGGCATATCCAAATCCGGTTCCGACAATTTCGCAAATTGGCGCTCCATTAAATGTTTTTTTACAAGAGAATAGTGAGTCGTTTTTGATTCCAAATTCTAATGCCCCAATATATAACAATCCACAGACTCCAAATGGTTATTACAACCTTCAGTTAAAATATGCTCTAACACTTCTTGGCGGTTCATACTTAGGAAGTTTTCCTGCATGGACAAGATTTACTGCGTCTGTTGAGTTTACGGCGTACGACCAAAATAATGCTATAATTGGCAAGATGAGTCATGATTTTCAATTCCAAATTGGAAATATTACTGATGCACCGCCACCAGCAGATATACTTTCTTTAAAAATAAATATGAATGCTGCCAATGGGCTTTTAGAATTTAAAACGATGCAAGATTACAGTAACGGAACGAGTGTTACTTATACTGATGGGCTTTTGGTAAACAGCAGCAGTAACTTTCAGATTAAAGTACGATCTCTGCAAAGCAACTTACAATCTGCGGCCGGAAATTCAATTCCTGTTGATGTTATTAATTTAACATTAGGAACAGCAACATCAAACGCCAATCAGCGTATTTTTCCAATTGTTCTTAGTGCTGCCAATCAAACTTTGGTACAAACCAATAACAGCACTAATAATATGTCTTACCGTTACGATATTAAGTATTTTACACTACCTCAGGACGTGCGTTTGATCGATGCCAAATCAGACGATTATTCGACTACTTTACAATATGAGATTACCCCACAATAATTTTTAAAAGATGCGTTCTTGTAACTTTAAACTTTTATCAATCTTTTTTTTGTTTATACTCGTAAACCACTTGAATGCACAACAGATTCAGAATGCGGTTACTATGGAGATAAACCGGGATGCATCTTTTCAAAAAGAATCTTTAGTGAGTTTGGTCATAGTCGTTAAAAATACAACACCGGATAAGATAAATGGAAAGATCTATTTTACTTTACCTAAAGGTTTTAGAAACCTGGGATATCAAGGTCTGGAAATTGAAATGCTCCCTGATGAAACACGCCACATTCCGGTTAAGTTTATTATTGAAGAAGAGGCTGTTGCCGGATCTTCCTTAATTACCTGTAAATTAATCGATCCTTCGGGAAAATTGCTTGCAGAGCAAAGTACCAAACAAGTAATCGAAATAAACAATACACTAATTATTACTCCCTTAGAAACCTCGATTTACCGATCATCAAACAATGAACCGGTAAAAGTAAAAGTGAAGGTTAGTAATAAAGGGAATATCAGGCAAAACATTACTTTAGTTTGTAAATTTCCAGATCCAACAAATGGCAATTTATTCCTGGAACAGAATGCTGATATCGCTGTAAAAAAAGATTCTATTTTTACCTTCATCTATCTTCCTTCTAAAGAACTGGCCAAACAATCAAACTAT
This sequence comes from Flavobacterium sp. FlaQc-57, assembly GCF_044007395.1. Taxonomy (NCBI): domain Bacteria; kingdom Pseudomonadati; phylum Bacteroidota; class Flavobacteriia; order Flavobacteriales; family Flavobacteriaceae; genus Flavobacterium; species Flavobacterium sp. FlaQc-57. Next base: position 780,289 of record NZ_JBIPDA010000002.1, on the reverse strand, counting down.
TCGATACGCATATCAGGATTTAGAAATCCTAATAAAGAAATTTTTGGTAATACGAGCGTAGACGTTCAAAATATTGCCAGTGTACAACAATATCAAGGCGACTTATTTATTAATTTTTTGGAAGAAACACAAAACCAAATTACCACTAGTTACAGAAGGTTTGGCAGCGGACTCGATTTTTATCAGGTAAAAGGATCTGGCGGAGTCAATATTCCGTCGGGGTATCTGTTTATGCAAGGGAATATCGCTTTATCAAATACGCTTGAAATTCCTTTAGTAACCAACACCAGTTTAACCTATCGTCAGGAACGAAATCAGTACACCATTGGTAATATTAATAAACTCCTTGAAATGACTCTAGTTGGTAGAGGTGCTGAATACAGCCATACTTTCGAAAAAAATCAAAAAGTTGAAGTGGGTTTTGTTGATCAAAATTATAATTTAATAGAAGAAAATAGTTGGCTAAAAAATGGTTACGGCTTTTATGCCAAAGGAATGCTTCACTCTAATAACAGCTCACGAAATGCATCGGCAGGTTACCTCTACCGTTATGATCCATTCGAGAAAGCAAAACATAGTATTCTGGGAACTGAAGTTAATTATGATTTTAATCCAAATTGGAAACTGAATGCAAAAGTAAACGGTGCAATGAGTGTTTATGAAATACAAGATTTCGTTAAACCTTCTTTTGCCGGAGAAACAAATTATAGCGGAAAAATTAATAACTTCAATATCAACGGAAATTATTATTACAGCTCTGATTATTATCCCGGAAACAGACGAGGAAGTATGCTATTGCAGCAGAATATTTCGACCAATATTAAAAAACATAATCTATATGCAAATGTAATTCTTTCTGATTTTTCGCCTAAATTCTATTCATTTGAAACACAGCAAAAATCGGCAAACAATCGAATCGAATTAGGAAACCGTTTTCCTAAATTTAGAGATTTCAGCCTTAATCTAGGGTATCAATATCAAGACGAAAGTTCTAATAGTTACAATCAGCTTTTTGGAAATTCAGACAAAAATGCGAACCAAAAAATGTACGCCAACCGCATCGTCGAGCAATTTTCATGGATTAGTAATTCATCGCGACAATCAGCCGTTTTAGGACTTGAAACCGGTGTTGTGAAGTATCCAATGCAAACTGACAATCAGTTTCAGATGAAAATAAATGCGAATTATAGTTATCGAAATTTTAATATTAATTCGACTTTTCAATCCGGCAGCTATTATTTATCTGAATATGCCTTTTCTAGTATTGCCGGCAATGGTGTAAATTACGAAAAGCTTACAATGTCTTTATTTTACAACAATAACTTTGCAAACGACAAAGTAAACCTGAGCACCGGAATTTCTTATATAAAGGATATTGTTTACGGAAAATCACCCTCGGCCTTTATCAATGCCAGGTATAACGGAAAAGCATTTAGTACTTTTTTTAACTCCTCCTGGTACAATTATTCTGTAGGATCTCTTAGCAATAACACCCTGACTTTTGAAGTTGGTGTAACAGTAAATCTACAAAAAACCACATTAAATCCAGATCAAAAAGGCACCATCAAAGCACTAGTGTATTATGATTCTAACAATAATAATCAATACGATGCTGGTGAAAAATACGCTGCAAATTATATGATTAATATCAATAAAATTGCCTTACAAACCAATACCAATGGAATGGCAACTTATAAAAGAGTACCGTACGGAACCTATTATTTAAAGCAATTTACACAAGATGGCTGGTATTACGACGATGCTACTTTTGAGATTGACCGACATGTGCACAACCTTTCGATTCCGCTTCACCAAAGTGGAAAAATGCAAGGAAGAGTTTCCTTTACCTACAATACAACAACTGTGGTTGATTTTCAGCACCGCGCTTCCGGTATCTCTTTTAGCATTATGAAGGACAATCAGTTAATCAAAAAAATATACACTGATGATGACGGCAAGTACATATCGTTTCTTCCAATTGGTAATTATGTTATCACTATTGATGAAAAATCGCTTCCTGCAAATACATTTTGCGAAGTAGCAAGCCATGACATAACTCTAAAAGCGGGAGAAATAGTAATCGTACCCGAATTTATTATAAAAGTAAAAGAAAAGAAAGTCAACACTAAGAAATTCTCTAATTAAAGGTTTAGACAAAAATCTTTGTGTTCTCTGCAATAAAAAATAAATCCATAAAAAAAACCAATTCTACATTTGGACGTAGAATTGGTTTTTAACTTTTAAATACTTAAAAATCAGTATTAATTTGCAGAGAGGATGGGATTCGAACCCACGATACAGTTACCCATATACTAGCTTTCCAGGCTAGCTCCTTCAACCACTCGGACACCTCTCTAAATTAGGTTTGCAAATAACACAAAAAAAACTGAGTTAGAAAAACAAAATCAGACATTCCTTTACATACTTTTTCTAAATTCTTCCATAAATAATTTTACAGCCTTTTTTTGATACGCGCCTTCCATTGTCAACATAAACGAATCTCTCTGCGTGGGAACACCTGTAATAGCAATTGCTTTTAAATTATCCCAGCCTTTTAAGGCTTTCTCAGTAACAATTGTTACCCAATCGCTTTCTTCTACCAATTGCAAAAGTGCGTGAACAGCATTTAATTCTATCGAAACTTTGGGCTTCATATTATTTTTTAAAAACAATTCATCTAAAAATTCTCTGGAACTAAAACCTCTAACAGGTAAAATAAGTGGAAAACCATCCAATTTTTTAAAAGAAATTTTATCTAAAACAGCTAAAGGATGTGTCTTTGCAACTGCCACAACTAATTTTGAAGTGAACAACGGAATTTTCTGAATGGTTTCTTTTATCTCTTTTGAGGAAATAACCAAAACCAAATCTAATTCGTTATTCAATAATTTCTGCTCTAAAGGTTCAGTTGAGCCATATTCAACAACAATTTTTAGATTTGGATATTTTTTTGCAAACAAATTGACGATGGGTAAAACCAAAAGTCCAAAAATATAAGTTACTCCAATTCGTAATTCACCGCCAATCATTTCGTTCAAATCGTCAATCGCTTGTTTTCCACTTTGAACGTTTTCGATAACTTGTTTGGCGTGAATCAAGAAAACAGATCCTGCTTCAGTAAGCTGAACTTTCTTTCCAATTCTTATAAACAAAGGCATTCCTAGTTCTTCTTCCAGTTTTTTTATTTGTTGCGATAATCCGGATTGCGTTACAAAACACAATTCGGCTGCTTTAGTAAAATGAAGTACTTCAGCAGTTTTAATAAAATATTGCAGTTGATAAATTTCCATATCGATAAGTTTTATTACTTATTATCAGTAAAATTATTAATTTTTCTAATGAAATCATAATCGCGAACTTTGTAAAAAAATATCAAGCATCATGTTTAAGGCGTTAAAATCAAAAAACTTCAAATTATTCTTTTACGGACAATCTGTTTCTGTAATTGGAACCTGGCTTCAAAAAACAGCGGTGAGTTGGATGGTTTACAGCGTTACGGGCTCTGTGTTTTTACTCGGATTAGCCACTTTTTTAAGTATGATTCCGTCTTTATTTCTGGCTCCTTTAGCCGGAAGCATTATTGGGCGTTATGACAGACACAAAACCATGATATTATTACAATCTTTAGCAATGCTTCAGGCTGGTGCTTTGGCTCTCTTAATTTATCTTAAAATATACAACATCAACTTTATTCTTGCTTTAAGTCTGTTTCAGGGAATTATTAACGCTTTTGATATGACGTGTCGTCAAACTATGATGATTGACATTGTAGATAATAAAGATGATTTACCAAACGCCGTTGCCTTAAATTCTACTTTAAATAATTTCGCCCGAATTGCAGGCCCAGCCTTGGCCGGAATTATTCTACACAACTACGGCGAAGACATCTGTTTTATTGGAAATTTCTTGAGTTATATTCCAGTTTTGATTTCTTTATTAATGATGAAAATTACTCCGCATATTAAAGCCACTGACAAAATGAAAATGTTGGATGATTTTATTGAAGGTTTCGATTACGTTAAAAAAGAAACCGAAATGGCAAAAATGCTTTTAATGTTAATGTGCAGCAGTTTATTCGTCATTTCTTTCAACACTTTAATGCCTGTTTTTGCCAAAGATATTTTTAGCGGAAACGCTCAGACTTTTAGTTGGTTTGAAAGTGCTGCGGGAATTGGTTCCATTTTATCTGCAATTTATTTGGCCAATCTTAAAAAAGCCGATAATATGGGTAAAATAATGATCGCTGCCAGCTTATTATTAGGTTTTAGCATTATTGTACTTGCCTACTCAAATAGTTTGACTGTGGCGCTTATTTGCATGGCTTTGAGCGGCGTAGGCATGATGGCGCAAACCTCATCAATCAATATTTATGTTCAGACTCAAAGCACGGTAAATATGCGTTCAAGAAGTATTAGTTATTATTTAATGGCTTATCAGGGAATGATTCCTGTTGGAAGTTTGATTATCGGATACGTTTCACATATCATTGGTACCAGAAATACGGTTGCCATTCAGGGAATAATCTGTATTATTTCTGTGATTGTTTATGTGTATTATAAAAACCGCAGCTCTGAAGAAGATTTAGAAACTTGTCCTGTTCAATATAGAAATTCCAAAAATTAAATTCCAAATTCCAACTATCCACATACTTGTCATTTCGACCGAAGGGAGAAATCACAAACCAGATTAAATTAAATGAATTATATCACTAAAGTAGTGGAAAAATTTATAACGAAATCTCTCCGCGCAAAGCAGTTTCAAAAATCTTTTTAAACTCAGATTGCGGAATATTGTGGCCCAACAAATACATTAGTTTTGTAATTGCAGCTTCTGTAGTAATATCTTTTCCTGAAATAACTCCTAAAGATTTTAATACTGTACTGGTTTCGTATTGTCCCATATTTACACTTCCGCCAGAACATTGGGTAACATTAACGATGTACATTCCAGATTTGATTGCTTTCTCGATTAAGTTTAAAAACCAATCTTCGGTTGGGGCATTTCCTGAACCATACGTTTCTAAAACAATCCCTTTTAAGTCTTTTATAGCCAAAATTGAAGACAAAACAATTTCGCTCATTCCGGGAAACATCTTAATAATTGCAACATGATTGTCTAAGTTTTTATGAACAATCAGTTTAGCATCGGTTTTTATTGGAAGAAATAAATGTCTGTTTAATTTTAAGTGTACACCAGATTCTACCAATTCAGGATAATTAGGTGCTGTAAAAGCCTTAAAATGTTCTGCATTTACTTTTGAGGTTCTATTTCCTCTGTATAATTTATATTCAAAATACAAGCAAACTTCATTGATAACGGGCTTTCCATTTTCCTGAAGCGAAGCGATCTGAATTGCTGTAATTAGGTTTTCTTTTGCATCTGTACGCAAATCTCCAATTGGCAATTGAGAACCGGTAAATACAACTGGTTTAGCCAAATTCTCTAACATAAAACTCAATGCCGAAGCAGAATATGACATTGTATCTGAACCATGCAAAACTACAAATCCGTCAAAAGCGATGTAGTTCTCTTCAATGATTTCAGCGATTTTCGTCCACTCTGCAGGATTCATGTTCGATGAATCAATTGGATCTTCAAATGAAACCGTTTCAATCTCACAATCTAATTGTTTGATTTCAGGTATTTTTTGTAACAGTTTACCAAAATTGAACGCTTTGAGCGCACCTGTCTCAAAATCTTTGCTCATACCGATAGTTCCACCAGTATAAATTAGCAATATTTTAGGTTTAGATGACATCTTGGTATTTTAATTTATTCACAACCGGATTTGCATACATGGCCAAAAATCCTTGTCTTGCCACTGGATTTTCAGTACTTCCAATTCGCATTTCTAAACGACGCTCAAAAAGTGATTTCTCACTTTCTTTATACAAATGAGCAAATCTATCTGTTCCGTTTAAAATGTCGTAAGCGATAAAATTAGTTGGCCATAAATGATAATTTTTTAAAACCGAATCATCAATTACTTGTGCCAGAGCCTGAATTTGTTTGTTTGCGTTGTCATTTTCAGCCGCAATCTGATCGATTTCAGTATCCAGAACATCTCCAACAGAAATGTGTATTCTTTTTTTAGTTCCCATGATACCACTTAAAATGGTCATGAAATCTTCATTTTTCTCTTTAATATAAACTTCGTTGTTTGCTTCAGCCATTAATTGTGGCATTTTCAAAACATCTGTAGGATCATATTCGTATGAAATGGAAACCGGAACTATTTTTAATTTCTTAAAGTAATCCATCAAATTGGCTTCATCAGAACCCATTCCTATCATTTTTAAAACTCCCGGATTGGTTTCGTCATTTCCATCTTTTGTTCTTCCTTCTCTTTGAGCGATCCAAACCGAACGATTCTCGCGAAGCAACAATTGTCCAATATATTCAGACAATAGTTTAGAGCTTTGCAACATTTCTCTTGGCGTCAAACCTCTTAAAACCAAAAAGTTTCTGTTTAGTTTTGCCAAGGTGCTTAAGAATGCTTTTTTTACCAAATTGTCTCCAATTGCTGATGCTGTCATGACTAAACCATGCTCAAACAAGCAAACGTTTAATAAGGTTGTATCCAGAAGAATATCTCTATGATTGGAAATAAATAAGTAAGAGGTATTTTTTTCCAATTTTTCGAAACCAGAAGTAGTAAGCCCTTCAGAGCTTTTCTCTAAAACTTTTTGAATAGTATTATAAATGAAATTACATTGAAAATCACGAATAGAGTGCGTTTTCTTCAATTGATCTTTCCAAACTTGATCTTCTAATTCTGGAAAAGTAAAATTCATCATGGCTTTCATCATCGGATGATTGACAACACCATGAAGTGCTTCATTTATTTCGGAATCATAAAAAGGTCGAATGGCATCAAATCTCTGCATTATAAATATCTATTTTAGTGGGCAAAAGAACAAAAAAAAAATCAAAGTATTGTAAGGTATGGGTTAAATCCCAAAAACGTCTTTAGAATTCTGAGTAGTTCTATTCGCTATTTCTTCTTCAGAAACGTCATATATATCTGCTAATTTGCTAATAACATTTACCAAATAGCTGCTTTCATTTCGTTTTCCTCGGTACGGAATTGGTGCCAAATAAGGCGAATCTGTCTCTAAAACGATATGCTTTAAATCTATCTGATTTAAAAACTGATCGATTTTTCCGTTTTTAAACGTTACAACTCCTCCAATTCCTAACTTCATATTGTAAGAAATCGCCTGAAGCGCTTGTTCATGTGTCCCTGAAAAACAATGAAAGATTCCAAATAACTCATCTGATTTCTCTTCTTCCAGAACTTCAAATATTTCATCAAAAGCCTCTCGACAATGAATTACAATAGGCAATTTGTATTGTTTTGCTAATTGAATCTGTCTCTTAAACGCAATCTGCTGTTCTTTCAGATGTGTTTTATCCCAATATAAATCAATTCCGATTTCGCCAACGGCGTAGAACTTTCGTTTGGCCAATTCAGCTTCAACATGTTTCAATTCTTCCTCGTAATTATCTTTCACGTAAGTGGGATGTAAACCCATCATTAAAAACACATAATCCGGATAATTTTGCTCTAAATCATACATCGATTGTGTTGCCGCTGCATCTATCGCAGGAATAAAAAAACGTGTTACTCCGGCATTAATTGCTCTTTGCATCATCTCGTCACGATCCTGATCAAATTCTTCAGAATATAAATGTGTGTGTGTATCGGTAATTATGGGTGTCGAATTCAATTGTATAATTTTTAAAGGTTCAAAATTACGACAATATTAAAAACTTTCCCAATTGGATATATGGAACGTCGATTTGACAGATTCACTTCTTAAAAACATATCTTTTTTATTCTCAATATTTTCAGACTGAGCGATCCCGATCCCGAAGCCTCGAAATAAAACCTGTCGGGTTTAAATCTAATCCTGTTCTTCTTCCTTTGCAGGGAAAAACAATTCAATATCTATTTTCCTTTTTTAGCAAACATTTTAGCTCTATCCAACACTTCATCTTTTCCTTGCTGAGCACCAACAATAGTTGGCTTAACTTCAATATCCGGAACAATGCCTATACGCTGTGTTTCTTTTTTATTTGGATAAAAAACTCCTGCCGAAGTAAAAGATGAATCAAAACCTTTGATAATTTTAAATTCGTAATTTGGTCCGTCAGAACCAGAAGTTTGACTACCAATAACAGTTACATTTGGCGCCGTTTGCAAACTCATTGCTGTTTGCTCGCCAAAACTATGCGTTCCTGAATTTACCAAAACAATTACTTTACCTTTGTAATAATCTACATTGATTTTACCACATTCTTGCATCTTATCATTAAAATAATAACGGCCAGGATAACTCAAATCCTGATAAAGTAATCTCAAAATAGGTTTGGGTTCCTGGTTTAAATACTCACTAACTAAAAAATCGGTATATGCTGGTCTGTTTCTAACATCGAAAATTATGGCTTGGGTAGTTTTTAATTTTTCCATCATTTTCGGTATTTCCTCTTTTGGCACTTTACTCATTTTTACATAGCCAATATTATCTTCCAGAATTTCCCAATTTGGACTTTTTTTAGGTGGTGATCTTTTAATTTTTTCATTAGGATAACGGTGAATTTTTTTTACCAAAGTGACATTATCTCGAATAAACTCTATTTCTAAGTCATCTGTATTTCCTGTAAACATTACAAAACCTCCATTAAATATAGCCACTGGTTTATTAGAACCTTGTACGTACTTTAAAGTCTCATCTAATTTTTGTGCAACGGTTTCACCATCAACTTTAGTGATAATGTCTCCTATTTTTAAATCGTCAATTTGTGCTAAAGAATCATTGGCAATAGAGGTTATTACAGCTTTATCATCTATAAATTTGGCTCCAAAAGCAGTATATTTCTCCCCTCCTAAATACTTCATCATTTGCGTATTGAAAGTCGCAGCATGAGTGTCATTAAGTTTTATGGATATTTCACGCATTGCCAATAAAAATTCTTTTTCAGAAGCCGGAGCTATAATATGAGGCAGAATTTCAACCAAAGCGTCATCCCATTTTTGATCCATTTTATATTTGTACGGAAAAAAATACTCGGTATAGTTCCAAAAACGGAATAATGCCAGAAGGCGTAAATTTTTATTTGTCCATAAAAATTCGGCATATTCCGGCTCGTTAACGAACTGAAGATTAACTTTCTCTCCATCACGATTAACATAATGATTTGCTCCCTGAAATCTATTCTCTGTAATAAATTTCAATTTCTTAGAAAGGCTTTTAGAAAATAATTGGTCCTTTTGTGTCCAATCTAAGTTTAGATTTTCATTAAAAAAATCTTTTTTAGGAGCATCAGCAATAGGTTTGTTAACAGATACTACTCCCAAATCATCTATCCATTTTTCTATGACTGCCGAATAATCTTCTTTAGTTTGTGCATTTTGGATTTTTGGCAAAACTTCAAAAAGCTTTTCATCCCAATTGGTTTTGCCACTTGCGACAGATGGATGATAATATTTTAAGAATCCCCAAACTTTGCAGGTTGCTGTAAGTTTTTCGGTTTCGGTGATTTTGGTTTTACAAAAGGTGATTTGTGAAAGAAGTAATAGAAAAAAGAGGGCAGTTTTTTTCATTCAGTAAAAGGTTAAGATATTAATAGGTTTTTGGTTAAATTATTAAAAAATAAAATCGAATTTAGAATAAAAATTCCAAATTCGATTGTAGTTTTACGTAAAGCGTCTTTTTTTATAAATCGATTCTAATCCAATTCATCCAAAAGGTCCTGAACATCATCATAATTTTCATAATCCTGCGAAATAGTCTGCAAGACTTCTTTACACTGTTTGTATTTTTTTTGTTTTAGTTTTGATAAGGCCAAACTCCATTTTGCTTTCTCTTTGTATACTGAAGTTCCTGATATCAATTCGTTAAAAACAATTTCGGCTTTCGGATATTTACTTTCTTCTAATAAAGAAACTCCATAAAAATATTGAATTTCGGGTGTTTTATTTTCTTTTAAAATCTCCTCAAAAACCGGAATTGCTTCTTTATATTTTCTTTCATTAAATGCTGTTTCTGCTTGTTTTAAAATCTCATCGGTTGCACCTCTTTCTACAAATGAAGCTGTTTCCGGATGATTATAATCCTCAAAAGAAGGATTATTATAATCAAAAAAGAATAAACCACATAATATCATGATCGATGCAGCAACAGCCAAATACCAAGGTCGCATTAAAACTACTTTTGGTTTACTGGAATTGAAATGTTTATCTGATATTGAACTCAAATTAGCTTTAAAAGCTTCTCTTTCTTCTTCATTTTCAAATTTATTTTTTAGTTGTAACTGTAATTCTTTAAAAGTTTCAAATTCTGCAGCCAATTCGCGGTCTTCAGATAATTGTTTTTCAAAACTGTTTTTTTCCTCGACAGTCATTTCGCCCTGAAGATATTGATCGAATAATATGTAACGTTCTTCGTTCATGACTAATTATTTTTTAGAGATTTAAAATTTTTGGCTTCCTGAATCCACTGCGTTAACTGGCCAACACACAACGATTTTTTCTTGCGGACATATCCGTAAGTTACGTTAAGTTTCTCGGCAACTTCTTCCATTGTTTTTATGGTAAAACTCAGCTTTAACAACTCCTGACATTTGTCTCCTAATTTTTGAAACATCGTATCAAAAAGCTGTTGTTTTTCATCAAACTCTTCAGTTTGTCCAATTAATTCTAATGCAGATTCATTTATAGATACCGCATCTTCATTAATTGTTACCCCTTTGTTCGATGTTTTTTTCAATTCATTAAGCCATTTCCTTTTGCACAGTAAAAAAAAGTAAGCATCAAACGGACAAGTCAATTGTAAAGTATTGGCTTTGGACTGATTAAAAAGTAAAATCATGACTTCCTGAACTATATCCTGTGCATGTTCCTTATCTCCGGAATTGTTCATCACAAACATTACCACTTTTGGAACGAACTTTTTATAAATGGTTTGAATTATTGCCGAATCATTTGCAGCAAGTCCTTCAATATACATTTGATCAGGATGAATTTTAGTTTGGCCCATAAAAAACTTTTTGTTAGCTAATTTAAAAAACAATTGTAAATAAATCTCACTTAAAGGGGTAACAATTAACAAATCAGGTTGATATAACAGAACAGAAGTCTTTTAAAACGATAAAAAAATTAAGAGAAATGGAAACTTATCAATTTGTAAATGAAGAAAACCTGGATCAATTTCATAAAATGCTTTTGGCCAGAACAAGAAATGGTTTTGTAATCGTAGAGCATAATGAAAAACTACCGTATGTGGTTTTAACTAAAGAAAAAAAAGTCATTAATCATTCTCTGCATTTATTTCTTACCTGCATCACATTTGGACTTTGGTCATTGGTCTGGATCTATTTAATTATTACGCTTTCGCGGAAGAAAAACATTCTGGTCGCTGTTGATGAAGATGGAAATGTATTTGAAGACAAATGCCTTTCAGAATAAAACTCAAAAAACAGGGTAACAATCTCATAACCGAATTGATATAGTCGTATAAAAGAAGTTGTAAAAATAAATTTTACAAATTAAGGGTAACAATATCAAACCCAAATTGATATAAGAATATAATTAACAACCAAAATCTGAAAACCACTTGAACATAACCAAGACAGATTTATAAAAACTAGAAATCATGAACACAAACTTTAAAAAAATCGGAGTTTTATTTTTATTAGTTATTATTTTCATCGGTTGCGACAATGGCGACGGCGACGACAATAATCTTGTTTTGCCTCCTACTGCAGCCGCTTTTAAAAGTATAAACGAAAAAGGAGTTAAAAAAAACACACAAAACTTTACTATTACTGCAGGAACCGGTGTTGTAACCATAACATCTGCAAAAGGAGTTAAACTGAGCATTAACGGCGATTGTTTGACTAAAAATGGAGTTGCGGTAACTGGAGCAGTTGATATTGAATACATCGAACTTTTTGACAAAGGAAACATGTTAATTACCAACAAACCAACAATGGGAGTTATGCCTGACGGAAAGAAAAACTTGCTGATTTCTGGTGGAGAATTCTTCATTAAAGCGACACAAGGCGGGGTTGAACTTAAAACATCTTGTTACATGAACATGATCGTTCCTGCAGCTTTGACTGACGGTGTAGACAATGCAATGACTTTATGGACTGGTAAAATTGATGAAAGAGGCGAATTGGCCTGGGAACAACCTAAACCAAATGCTGACGGAACTGGCGGAAAAGGCGGTGTACAAGGAGAAGGAACAAATTATTACGTAACCTTTGGAAACTTTGGATGGACAAACGTAGACCGTTTTTACAGTGATCCAAGACCAAAAACTACACTTCTTGTTGGCGCTCCTACTGGCTATGACAACAATAATAGCGCGGTTTACCTGTCGTACGATGGCGAAGGTACAAATGCGCTAGCTAAATTAGACACTTATACACCAGCAGGATTATTCAGCGAACACTACGGACAGATTCCGATTGGATTAAAATGCCATGTGATTTTTGCAACCGAAGATAATGGTCAATGGCGTTATGCAATCAAGGCAGTAACCGTTGCTGCAAACGATGTTTACACCTTTACTCTTGCCGAAACTACGGTTGGTACCGAAGCTCAACTGGTAGCCGCAATCAATGCTATTCAGTAACTTACAAAATACTTTTAAGAAAAAGTGGTGATTTGCTCATCACTTTTTTTTACATTTAATCCAGTTTTCAAATTTAATTCTGATGATTTTCAGAAGCTAATCCTGCTATTCGTTACAATCTTTTCCTGCCTGGCAGCAGCCACAAAAAGGATTTCCACTACTATCAGGGCTAAAAACCACTAGTTATGAAACCACTATCATCTATTCTCTTTCTTCTTTTATCTATATTCTCTTTCTCACAAACCAAGGTAAAAGACACCATAACCCGACGAGCCAATATTAGTTTTATCCAAAACGGAAATGCTGTCACTTATAAACCTGAAACCCCGCCTTTAATTCCGATTGCGGGCGCACCAAAACCCAGTTATTCTTATTTATGGGAACTCGGCGACGGACATTACAGCAAAGAAGCCGAACCGAAACACGTATATAAAAATAAAGGAACTTACACCACAAGACTTGCGGTAACCAATAATTATGACAACGGAAAACCTCCCGCAACACGCCCTAAAAAAGTGGCTGTAAACGATATTACAGATTCTAATTATAAAGACATTGCTTCAATCGCTGATCAAAACGGATTTACAATTATTAAAAACTGCGATCCAATTCCGGATCAGGAAATGGTAGTCGTAGTAAGTTATCAAAATCTCGAGAATTATGTTTCGAGTGGAAAACTGTATTTATTCTATAATGAGAAACAATTTAAAAGTAATAATTTCGAATTGGTCGATTCTAGAACGTATGCCAACGAGCGCGAAGTAAAAGATAATGCTGTTGCTTTTGCTGATGAACTCGATGATTCTAAAAATTATTTGGCTTCCGCCGAAAATCAAATGCAACTTAAAAAATACCGAAATACAACTACTGAAGAAGATCTTGACGCTTCGTTATTAGATGCTAATAAAACCTATCACAACGTTTCGATCTTAGAATTTGATGATGCCAATCCGAGTGAAACCCGAAATGTTTTTTACACTTTCAAAACCACTCCGGAAATGATCAAAGACACCAGTGCAACGGTTACAATGCGCGGTATTTTTGTTCCGAACAGAAGTTATAAAAACCACAAAATAAAAAATCTGGAAATGGAAATCGTCACTTCTCATGATCCCAATAAAATGGGCTCCAACGGAAGTTTTATGAATTACAGATTAGTGCGTTTTAAAAGAGTAAATTTTAAAACCCGCTTTCAAAATAATGGCGAAGGCCCAGCAAGAATGATTCGTTTAGAAACGGATGTTCCGGATATGTTTGATAAAAAGACATTTCAGATCGAAGACATGTATCCAAAATGTCCCATTTGCCCAAAAGGTGAAGAACCTACCATAAGCTGTCTCGATACGATCATCAAACAAAAACAAATATTCTTTACTTTCAAAAACATTTATTTACCCGGAAGTGAACAAAAAAATGTGCACGAAAAAGACAGCACAAAAGGTTTTGTAAAATATTCGATGAAGTTTGCTGAAGATTTTCATAAAGTAAAAACCCGAAGCCGAACCGCAATAATCTTTGATAAAAACGAACCCATAATTACCAATTATGCTACTACCCGATTCTTGCCCGGAATTTCGATTGGTGCAAAAGCGGGTTATAATCTTTATCCGGATTTAGAAAAATCGACGAGTTATTTTGTGGGCGCAACTATTTCGCCTTTTAAATCGTATCGCTTTTACTGGCAGGCCGAATGGATTAATGCGTTGAACAAATACGAAAGCGGTGCCACCGTGGTTACTGATAATGTGGTAAATCCAAATGGTGTAAAACAATTTCAGCGCACAACAATGACAACCGAAAACAAAAATGTAAACTGGGAAATTCCAGTTTTAGTTCGTTATAATATTAATAATTACATTGGAGTTGGAGCAGGTATTCAAGCTAATTTTGATGTTTCATCTGAACAGAATCAAATCAAAAAAATCGAAACTTTTGAAGGGGCAACAGATCAATTCTTAATAGATACGAGAACCGAATCAAATTCGGTTAAAAACTCATTTGTCAATTTAAAAACAGGGTTTTTACTTGATTTAACATTGGGTTTCGCGAGAATTGGACCGAGTTTAGGCGCACGATATGTGATTAATTTCGAACAGAATTTTAATTATTTTCAGGTTTATGGGATATGGAAGTTTTAAGAGTTATACCACAAAGATTCGTAGAATTTTCGTAAAATTCTTTTTTCTATTCTCTGTGAAGCTTTGCGAAAGCTTTGTGTGACTCCGTGAAATAATAAAACTTGTATGATAAAACTATATTGCTATATTTTATTCTTTTCAACTCTAATTTCATTCGGGCAGCGATCTGTTTCGGAAGAAGATAAAATATACAATGCAGTTGATGTTTTTGTTGCGAAACCTTCGGCGAAAGCCATAGAAAATTTAAACCAAATCGAAACTGATTTCTGGAAAAATTCAAAACCAAAAACCAAAAACGAATTATTGGCAATTGTGGTTTTAAACTGCAATAAAGCGTATTATGAAAATCAATTTGGTCAAACTGAAAAAGCGATTGCCAGTTACGAAAAAGCCTGGCAAATTTATGAGAAAAACAAACTCGGTAATTATGATATAATCGAATATTGTTTGAAACCTTTGGGTAATTTATATACTGTTTTGGGCGATTATGATAATGCTGAAAATACGATAAAACAATACTTTTTCATTGTAAATACCTCTAAAAATTATCCCGACGCGCAGAAACAAAGATTTGCAGCAATTCTCAATTTATCAAATGTTTATCAGAGTTCCGGAAAGATTTCTTTGGCGATTGAAATATTAGAAAATACTTTAAAAATCGAGAAACTATCTGATTCACAGAAAGGAATTTTATTGAATAATCTGGGAAATAGTTATTGGTTAGGCTCGAAACAAATTGTGTTGATTAGAAATTCGTCAGATAATGCCGAAAAAGCATTTGAATCTTCGATTCAATATTTAAAAAACGAAAAAAACCAGCTAGAAACATTATCAAATTCTTATCGAAATTTAGCTTCGATGAATCGACAATGGCAACGATTTGAAATTGCTGATTCTTATATGCAAAAGGCCGAAAAGCTATTTTTAGCAACCACAAATCGTCAACCCAGAAAACTCTCAAAACTATATTACGAAAAAGCTTTATTGCTTTTTGATGAAGAAAAATATGATGAAAGTGCAAAACAAATTCAGGCAATTTTTAAAATCCTGATTCCGAATTACAATTCAAAAAACATACTTCCCAATCAAAATCAATTGTATTCCGAAACGGTTTTGATTGATGTTCTTGATTTACAGGCAGAAATCTTTTCTAAACAAAATAAACCCAAAAAAGCGCTTGATTCTTTTAAACTTTCTTTTGACATTGAAGATTTACTGATGAATGTTTTGATTTACGAAAACTCAAAAATCATTACACAAATTAGGGCAAGAAACCGTACTGAAAAATGTATTTCTATTTATGATCGTTTGTATCAAAAAGAAAACAAAATTCAATATCTGGAAGAAGCTTTTCAATTGTCTGAAAGAACAAAATCTGGAATTTTAAAAGGTTATAGATCAAATATTAAAAATGCTTCCGTAGAAGAAAAACAGCTTTTACACCAACTTCAAACTTTAAACAATAATATTATAAAAGAGCAGCAAAAAGGAGATTTAGCTAATATTTCGAATATTAATTCTGCCATAAAAAAGCAAAACGAATTGATGCTTTATTTGAAGAAAATCCAAACCAAAAATTCCAATTATATTCCTGAGAATTGTGATATAAAAGCGCTGTTATCAAAACTAGAAAAAGATAAAGCGGTGATGGTTTACTATTTTATGGGTTCTGAAAAGCTTTATTACTTCATTTTACAAAATAGCCAAATTACTTTAAATGATATTAATATTACCGATACTGCAATTCCAAAAATTGTACAATTTATAGATTATTTTAGCAATGCAAATAACATTACCAATAACATTTTGGAATATAATCACGTTGGGAATTCTGTTTATAATATGCTGAAATTGCCTCAAAACGCAATCTACAAAAACCTCATCATTGTTCCTGACGGAATTTTAAATTTCCTTCCGTTTGACGCTTTAATTACGCAAGAATCTTCTACAACAAATTTTGCAAAAATGCATTATTTATTGAATGATTTCAAAATTGCTTATAATAATTCAGCCAGTAATTACCTGAATTCAAAACCTATTTCAAAATCAGAAAAAACAGTGTTAGGGATTTTTCCAATTTTCGAAAAAACCACTTTTGAATTGAGTTATTCTAAGAAAGAATTAGAATCTATCAGAAATAATTTTAAAGGAAAGTATTTAGAGAATTCAGAAGCTAGTTTTTCTAATTTTAAAAATAATGCAAACCAATATTCAATTCTCCATTTAAGTACACACGCTTCATCCGGCGATATCGAAACTCCCGCAAGTATTAAGTTTTACGATCAGGAAATATTATATTCTGAATTGTATAACCTCAACATCAATCCGGATTTAGTGGTTTTAAGTGCCTGCGAAACGGGAATTGGAAAACTTTATAAGGCAGAGGGCGCTATGAGCGTAGCAAGAGGTTTTCAGTTTGCCGGTGCACAAAATTTACTGTTTTCATTATGGAAAGTAAACGATTATACAACATCGGTTTTTATGGCTGATTTTTATAAAAACGTAAAAAATAATGTTTCGTATTTTGAAGCCAATACTAACGCTAAAATTGCTTTTTTGAAAGACAAATCGATTCCAAACGCCAAGAAATCTCCTTATTACTGGAGTTCATTTGTATATTACGGTTCGATTTCACCAGAAGAAAAATCAACGAATTATATCTTTTACATCATTAGTTTATTGGCTGTAATTGGTTTATTTTTGATATTCAATCATTATCGAAAATGGAAAATCTTCACGAAGTTCTCAAAAAAGAGAAATACAAAAAAATAAAATTCAAGGTTACCAAAACACAACATCTTTTAATAAAAGCCAAAATAAACGGCGTTTCCGGAAATTTCATTTTAGATACCGGAGCTTCTAACTCTTGCGTAGGTTTTGAAAGCATTGAACGTTTTGAACTGAATGCAAAAAAATCTAAAACCAAAGCATCCGGTGCTGGTGGAACAGGAATGAAAACACAAATTTCTGCCCACAATCATTTACAACTTGGAAGCTGGAAAAATCAAGATTTCGGTATTGTAATTTTTGATCTCTCGCACGTTAATGAAGCTTTAGAATCTTATAAAGCAAAACCGGTGCACGGCATTATTGGTGCCGATGTTTTGTTGGAAGGAAAAGCAATTATAGATTATTTTAATCATTATTTGTATCTACAGTAAAAAACTTCAGGTTTCAGGTTTCAGGTTTCAAATAAAAAATCCCAAACTCCTTTCGGAATTTGGGATTTTTTCAATCTAAAATTAAATCAACAATTAATGGGTATGTTTAGGATTAAAACCGTCTTCGCTTACTTCTGTTGGCGTATAATCTGCAAACATTTCAGCTTCGTAATCGATTTTTTCTCCTTTAGAGAATTTATGAATAATTTTCTCCATGATATTATATATAACCGGAACTACGATCAAGGTTAAGAATAAAGAAGAGATTAATCCTCCAATAATTACCCAAGCCAATCCGTTTTTCCATTCAGCTCCAGCTCCAGATGCCAATGCAATTGGGAACATACCAAATACCATCGCAATTGTTGTCATCAAGATCGGACGTAAACGTGCGTGATTCGCCTGAATTAATGCCGTTCTAATTGATTCTCCTGCTGCTCTTCGTTGGTTCGTGTAATCGACAAGCATGATCGCATTCTTACACACCAGACCAATCAACATGATAATACCTAAAATGGTAAAAATGTTCAATGAGTTGTTTGTTAAAGCCAAAGCTAACATCGCTCCAATAAACGAAAGCGGAATAGCAAATAATACCACAAACGGGTGTGCAAAACTGTCATACAAACTCACCATTACAAGGTAAACTAAGATAATAGCCGCAAGTAAAGCGATTCCTAAAGTACCAAATCCTTCAGACTGGTTCTCCATGTCTCCACCCCAGATATAATTTACTCCGGCTGGTTTTTTCAACTTATCTAATTTTTCCTGCCATATTCCAACAATTGTTCCTGAAGGAACCCCAACGTTTTGTCCTTTTACAGTTACCGAAGCTGATTTGTCTCTACGCTCTAATTGGCTAGGTCCGGAACCTTCTGTAATATCTGCAAATTGAGACAATTTTATTTGTTGTCCTGCTGAATTTATAAAAATCAGGTTGCTTACATCTGTAATACTTTTTCTGTCGAATGCGTTGTATCTAATATTGATATCATACTCGTATTCTCCAGCTCTGTATTTACCATCTGTGTTTCCGCTAAAAGCAGTTTGCATAGTTAAACCAACTGTTTGAAGTGTTAATCCTAAAGCGGCCATTTTATCACGGTCCACTTTAACGTTAATCTCAGGATTTCCGTCTTCAACTGTTAATTTAATCTCTGTTGTACCTGGAATTTTACGCAATTCAGCTTCAGCTAATTTAGCAAATGCCATTGCAGCTTCTGTTGATGGACCTGTTACGATCAATCCTAAAGTAGCATCTTCTGCAGTACCCAAAATACCAACTGGAACTGTTTTTACTTTTGCTCCAACTAATACTTTTTCTAATTTACGTTTGATTTTTGCAGCGTAAACATTCGCATCGTCCGTACGATCTTTTTGTTCGATCATTTTTACGTCAATCTCTGCTTTGTAAGCTGTCGCTTGTGATGCTCCAAAACCTTCTGAAGTTTGTCCAACAGTTGTAATTTGACTGTGAACGTATTCTTCTCCTTTAAGGAATGCTTCGGCTTTTTGAGTCATGAAGTTCGTTTGTTCTAACGAAGCATCTTTTGGCATTTCGATTTGAACTAAGAATTCCCCACTATCAGATGATGCGAAAAACTCTCCTCCAATGAAACCACCTCCCATTAATCCTACTGTAGATCCAAAGAATAATATAAGAACTACTACAAGTGTTTTAACATAGTGATCTAAACACCAAGTTAATAAATGAGAAACCCAATCCGTGAAACGTGTCAAATAACTTTCGAAACCAAGAATGATTCTTCCAAATAAATTCTTTCCTTCAATATGCTCTAATTTACCATAACGAGATGATAACCAAGGAATAATTGTAAACGATGCTAAAAGTGATAGTAAAGTCGAGATAATTACCGTAACACAAAATTGTGTAATGATATTAGAAACTAAACCAGAACTCATTGCGATTGGCAAGAATACAACCACAATTACTAAGGTAATCGAAGTTACTGTTCCACCAATTTCTGCAGTACCATCATATGATGCACGAATTCTGTTTTTACCCATTTCCATGTGCCTGTAGATATTTTCTAATACTACAATCGCATCATCGACCAGAATACCAACAACAAGAGATAATCCTAATAAACTCATTAAGTTTAATGTGTATCCCATAAAATAAATACCAATAAAAGTAGCAATCAAAGATGCCGGAATAGACACCATTACGATCAACGAGTTTCTAATACTGTGCAAGAAGAACAACATTACAAATGCTACCAGAACAACTGCAATTAATAAATCGTGAACTACAGAGTCTGCAGCTTCAAGAGTAAATACTGTACTGTCTTTTGCAACTTCTAATTTTAATTCATTGTCTTTATAATCTTTTTCAAGAGTTTTAATAGTTTTCAATAAATGCTCACTTACGGCAACCGCATTTGCATCAGATTGTTTTACGATTTGTAAAACGATCGCGCTTTTTTGATCTACACGAGATATTTTTTCAGCAATTTTTTGAGTATCCTGAACATCTGCAATATCACTTAAACGAACCTGAATTCCGTTTTGAGAAGAAACTACTAAGTTTCTTAGTTCTTCAACACTTTTGTATTTACCCGCTAAACGAATTAATATTTTTTGATTACGAGTTTGAATGTTTCCTGTTGGGAAATCTAAGTTCGAAGTCAAAATCATTTGTTGCACCTGAGGAACAGATAAATTGTAACCTTGCATTTTTACTGCATCAAGATTTACCTGAATTTCACGCTCAGAACCACCAATGATATTTACCTGAGCAACACCTTGTACACGAGATAAAATAGGAGCAATTTTTTTGTCAATTAAGTCATAAAATGCTGCTTCGTCCATTTTTCCGTTGGCACCAAGCGTCATAATTGGTAAATCACTCAACGAGAACTTAGTTAGTGCCGGTGTTTTTACATCATCTGGCAAATCACTAATAATCGCGTTTATTTTTCGCTGTGCATCATTCAAAGAGAAATCGACTTTTGCATTCGATGTTAATGTAATCGAAACAATAGATAAACTTTCGTACGATTTTGAATCAATTTTCTTGACATTCTCTAGGGATGCAATCGCATCTTCAATTTTCTTAGTTACTGTGTTTTCTACCTCACTTGGAGAAGCTCCTGGATAAACTGTAGAAATTGTAATAACGTTTTGCTCAAATTTAGGGATCAGCTCATAACCTAATTGGCTGTAACTGAACAATCCACCAAGTGTCAGAATTGTAAACAATACAATTACTAACGACGGACGTTTTATGGATATTTCGGCTAATTTCATATATGTTTTTTTATGCTTTAGGCTGTACGCTATAGCTTTAGGCTTGAACTGCTTAAAGCTTATAGCTTACGGCTTATAGCCTACAATTATTTAATAATTTCTACTGTATTACCGTCTTGTAAGTTGATTTGACCTGTAACAACTACAGTTTCTCCATCAGATAATCCATTGATAATTTCTACTTTATCTCCTAAAATTCTTCCAGCAGTTACTTTTCTTAATTTTGCAATACCTTTTTCAACTACAAAAATCTCGTTGCTGCTCACACTTCCAACAAATGCATTTCTTGGAACAACCATCATATGTTGTTTTTGTTGGTTTGATGCAAAGTTTGCAGTTCCGTACATACCTGCTCTCAAGTCGTTGTTTATATTGTTTATGATTTCAATTTCAACCGGAAAGTTTAAAGACTCATCAGCTTTTGCAGCAATAAAAGTGATTTTTCCAGAAAAAGATTTATCAGGATAAACACTAGCTGTTACATTGATTTGGTTTCCTACTTTTAAACTCGCAACTTGGTTTTCGTTTACAGTAACTACTAATTTTAGTTTAGAAACATTTACAATATCAAACAATGCAGTTGCAGGCATTCCTGTTAAGATAGATCCCGGTTCAATGTATTTTTTATTGATGAATCCGTTTATTGGAGCTTTTACTTTTGTATCTCCAACATTAATGTTAGCTTGTTTTAAGTTAGACTCAGCATTTGTTAAAGCTAATTTTGCCTGATCTAATTGTTGTTTTGTAACACCACCAGTTTTAAAAGCATTTTCGTATCTGCTGTAATCTGATTTTGCGTTTTGATAAACTGCTTGTGCTTGTTGTGCACTTACATTAATTACATCACCTCTCATTGTCAATAACGTTTGACCTACTCTAACGTAATCTCCTTCTTTAGCTAAAACACTGATTACTTTACCAGATTTTTCAGCAGAAAAAGTCAATTGTTGAATTGGTTGAAAGTTTCCGTTTGCAACGAAATCCAATGAGATTTCTTCTGTTTTTACAGGAGAAACTTTTACTGAGATGGCAGCATTTTTCTCCGCTACGATATCAGTTTTCGCTTTATTCTCCTTCTTATTATTATTTAAGACAAATCCAATCAGAGCTAAAGCTGCAATTATGATTACGATAGTTATAATAGTTTTCTTCATTTTATTTAGTTATTTAATAAGAGATTTAAGTTCGCCTTTTGATTTGATTAGAGATATTTCGGCAATTTTATAATTTAAAACTGCTCTGGTATAATTATTTTGAGCTTCAAGAGATGCATTTTCTGCATCTAATAAGTCTGTTAATGATGCTAATCCCTGAAGGTAATTGTTTTTTGTATTACTTAAAATTTCAGTTGCTAAGCGCATATTTTCTTTTTGATTATTGATCGTAACAAGGTTATTATCAATTTGAGCCATTGCATTTCTGTAATCTAAATCAAGAGAAAGTTTAGTATCCTTAATATCTTCCTGAAGTGATCTAATTTGTACATCAGCTTGTCTTACTTTGGCACGAGTACCAAAACCTGTAAAGATTGGCACTTTTAAATTTAAACCAATTCCAGAATAATCAGACCAATAAACTCCTGATGACGGCTTTTCGAACCAAGGAAACTCAGGTCCCTGACCAATATAATTATAACCTGCACTTAACGAAAGTGTTGGATAATACTCTGCCTGAACTGCTTTCTTATTGTATACCAAAAGCTCTTCTTGTTTTTTCAAAAGCAAATATTCCGTTCTGTTTTCAACATTTGGCTGTTCTGTTAATGCAGCAGGAACAACTTCAAATTCTTCTTTTGGCATATCAATTGGAGTTTCAATAGGCATTCCCATATAAAACTTCAAAGCATTTTCCTGTAAAGTAATTTGATTTTTAATCTGTTGACGTTCGGTATCAATGTTTGACATTTTTACAATGATACGATCAAGATCTATTTTTTTAGCCAAGCCATTATCAAATTGACCTTTTACGATATCACGAACTTTGGTTGTGTTTACGTAATTACTATCTAACAAAACCAATCTTTCTTTTTGTACATATACAGAATAGTAGTTATTTGCCACTCTTTCTATAACTTGTTCTTCAGTTAACTGATCGTTTATTTGATAAAATTCACGAGTAGTTCTTGCTGCTCTTAATCCTGTAAAAACTGCCTGATCAAAGATTGCCTGAGTTAAAGAAATTCCGGCAGTCGATGTCCATTTTTGACCAAATGCTGCCTGAATTGATGTTCCCGGCTGACCAAATCCTGCTCCGTCAATAACTGTTGTTTGAATTATAGGATTGTAAGTTAAGTTTCCGTTTGCAGAAATTTGAGGCAAAGCTCTTGAACGCACTTCTTGAATTTTGTACTCACTATTTTCAACCTCTAATTTGGCTTTTTTAGCATCAGCTTTATTTTCAAGCGCATATGTAACAGCCTCTTTTAGGGTTAGATTTTTGACTTGTGCGTTGGCAGTCAAGCCAATTGTACACAAAAATATAAGAATTATTCTTTTCATAGATTGATGATTAAATAGTAATTTTTTTAAGTTGTTTTTCTAATTCCAGTATTCCCTTTTCAGTTGCCATAGCTCTGGTGTGATACTCCAGCGCCTCTAATTCTATTTTTTGAGCCTCTCTTTCAGAGACTGTGGTCTCATTAATGTGAAAAATTAAAGTGTAATAAAATTTCACATATATATCTATATTTAAATCAGGACGATATAAGCCTTCACTGATTCCTTTTTCAATATTTACTCTAAAGTATTGAGTACATTGATCAATTTCATGTGACAATACATTTTGATAAATTTCCGGATAATGTTTTTTCAATTGATATATAGGAGAAGTATCTGTATTGTTCTTAAACATATCTCGAAACATTTCTCTGATTTCGAAATTTTCATGAATCGAATTATAATCTTTCGCCACGATGGTATCAATTATTTCATGCACCTGACTGTGAACCATCGAAGTACTTTCTTCGATCAGGACTTCTTTATTACAAAAGTATTTGTAAATCGTTTTTTTCGAAATACACATTTCTCCGGCAATGTCATCCATTGTAACACTTTTAAAACCGAGTTTTAAAAACAACTCACTCGCTTTTGCTATGATTTTCTCTTTCATTTTGATTTTTCAAATTGTATTGCAAATATATCGTCAAGACTAAAACCTGAAGAATAGCTACCGTTATATTTGTAATATTTTTACATTAACCCATTCATTATCTAAATTTTAGATACTAAATTCAAGATTCGCGATAAGCTTAATATCTTTTCCTAAAGCAAGGCCCCCGTTATGATTGTATGAATTATAATCTAAACCAAAATCCTGACGCTTGATATCACCTTTAATTTCAAAAGCAACCTTTCTCTGTCCGTTATAAGTGTTTACACCAATAAATTCTGCATCAAGTTCAACCACTTTAGTGACATCTTTTATTGTTAAATCACCTTTAAAAAAATTGATATTATTATTCACCTTTTGAAATGAAGTCGATTTAAAACTAATAATCGGATGTTCATTTACGTCAAAAAGATCTTGAAGCTGTAAATACGTATCAATTTGCTGAAAACTATCATTCTTGTTATTGATATCTAATGAAAATTCAACTGAAGCGTCTTCAATCTCATTATCTTCAATATCCACAAAACCACCAAATTTATTTGTAGTTCCGCCCATGTATGCAATTATCGAATGTCTCATCTTAATCAAAACATCTGATTGGCTAGAGTCTAAGGTCCATGTTGTTTTCATAAATATTTGATTTAATTGAGTTTATAAATTACTCAAATGCTACACGGAAACTTTCACAGTGTTTAAAGTTTCCGCTTAGAAGTTGCAAATATAAACAGGAAACTCTAAACACCAAGAAAGTTTCCAAGTTTTTTTAAAAAATATTTTAACTTCTTAATTATTAGCCGTTTTAAGGGCTGTTTTGACCTCATAATTATCATTTAAAATTTTAAGAAAGGAAAATTCATAATGAATCGTATCTTTGAGGCTCGCAATTCAGATTATATATTATGCACGATATTAGCCAGTACCAGGAATTTTTTATCAATTATTTAGAAAGCCAAAGCATCAACAAAGAGCCTAAAAACCTTTATGAACCAATTGAATATATTTTAGGTCTTGGCGGAAAACGTATGCGTCCGGTTCTAACTTTAATGGCTTCTGAAGTTTTTGATACTGATTATAAAGTGGCACTTCCGGCAGCTATGGCTGTTGAAGTTTTTCATAATTTCTCATTGGTTCACGATGATATTATGGATGATGCGCCTTTGCGCAGAGGACAGGAAACTGTACATGAAAAATGGGATTTGAATACTGGAATTCTTTCCGGAGACGCAATGCTTATTTTAGCGTATCAATATTTTGAACAATACGATCCAACTGTTTTTAGAGACTTAGCAAAACTTTTTAGCAAAACGGCTCTTGAAGTTTGCGAAGGACAACAATGGGATGTCGATTTCGAAAAAAGAAACGATGTTACAATTCCCCAATATCTAAAAATGATCGAATATAAAACAGCCGTTTTGGTTGCTGCTGCCATGAAAATGGGCGCCATTGTAGCCAAAACTTCTGAAAAAGAAGGAGATTTGATTTATGATTTTGGATTAAATTTAGGATTAGCTTTCCAACTCCAAGACGATTATTTGGATGCTTTTGGTGATCCGGAAACTTTTGGAAAACAAGTTGGCGGAGATATTATGGTAAATAAAAAAACCTATTTGTACCTAAAAGCAAGAGAGTTTTCTACTCTTGAAAAAGCTGCGGAATTAGAAAAATTGTTCAGTTTACAACTAGATGATAATACTGAAAAAATCGAAACGGCAAAAACCATTTTTAACGAATCAGGAGCTTCAAAAGCTACTCAGGATGCAATAGAAATGTACACTTTTAAAGCGTTTGAGACTTTAGAAAAAATGGATATTAACGCTGAAAAGAAAGACATTCTTAGAACTTTTGGTGAGAATTTAATGGGAAGAAAGGTTTAGTTTTCAGTCTCAGTTCTCAGTTTTCAATAAAATTCAGAATCAAATATAATTATGATGAATTCGTGGAGATTTGTGTAATTTGTGGCAAATAATTTTCACATTTATAAATAGTAAACCCGACAGGTTTTATCTCGAGGCTTCGGGACTGTCGGGTTTGTCGTTTTCAATAACTAAAAGGGCTTCGACTCCGCTCAGCCTGACAGATGAATTATAAAACTAAATGTCACCCTGAGCAAAGTCGAAAGCTCGTTTACCTAAAAAAGTTCATCAGGATCGACCAAATCAGATAATTTTTGTTTTAGATCGTCTTCTAAAATTGTTAATCCAAATTGGTACGAAGCGTTCATCCATCCAAAACCTTCTTCAGTTATATAATCAAACTCAGTTCCGACATTGCCATATTCTGCAAAAATTTTGTGTGAGCTTATTGACAAATCAAACTTTTCCGGAATAGTTCCGTTGTAATCAACCGCATTTCTGGTAATCAGCCAAAGCCAGCGATACACCATTTCCTGTGCTTCTTCATTAAAATTATAATTCAGTAAACCTTCCCACAAAAGCATTTGATGCGGCGCCCAACCAAACGGATAGTCCCATTGTCGTATTGGTGCATTTTCATCACGATCTGCAATTGATTCTTTAGTTCCTCCAGCAATTCCGCCTTTCATTTTAAATCTCGGCAAAGTCTTTTTAACTAAAATTTCAGCTTGTTCAGGCGTGCTTATTTTTGCCCAAAGCGGATAAAAAGTTGGTGCAGCTTCAAAAAAATGTTGTTTTTCGTTTACAAAATCATAATCCAGATAACATCCAGATTCTGAATCCCAACACATTGTATTGATTTTTTCTTTTCTGGAAGCCGCTTTTGCAAGCCAGTAATCACTTGAAAAAGATTTATCTTCAAAATACTGAAATTCATTTTTAAAATATTTCTGAATCAAAAAAGCAATATCTGTTTCGTATTTATAAAGCAAACTATTAATAGCAACTGTATTTAAATTGGCACAAATTCCAACCAATCTGTTTGTTGTATCATGTCCGCTTTCGCGCATACTTCGATCGTGTGTAAAATACTTATCAAGCTCAGCATCAACAATTTCTCTTTCCAGATATTTCTTTTCGAATTCGCGCGTAGACAAATTATACTTTGGCGCATATTGCTCCAGAATATCATCAAAATGCCCTTCTTCAACTTCAAACGGAAGTCCGATTCCTTCAGCTTTATAGCGATTCAATCCATTTGCCGTAAGACGTTTTCCTTCTTCCATCCAAACGGTTTGATATTCTTTTATGGCCGTTTTTAAGTGTCTTTCAATCCAAAAAATATCCGGATTCGACTTTTCTAAAACATCCATAATTAAAGATGTATAAAGCGGTGGTTGCGTACGGGTCAAGTAATAACTTCGGTTAGCATTCAGTATTTTTCCGTAGTGATCAATTTGATATTTAAAGTTTTCGGCAATCCCTAAAGCAAGATCAATTTTGCCATCAATCAAAAGTCCTTTTGCAATAAAATAACTGTCCCAACCGTACATTTCGTTAAATCTTCCGCCTGGAACGACAAATGGAACTCCCGATATTTCATTGTTTTTTATTTGAAGTGCCAAAGCCAAAATTCCGGGTTTTTTATTCAAGGATAAAACATACTCAGGCGAAATGTTTTTAGGCATTTGTACCACTTTTAACTTTGGAGTTGTAGCTTCTAATTTCTTGAAATAATCAAAAACAATTTCATCGCCAAAAGGAACATACAAATAAGCCAATTCATTTTCGATCTTATTGTCTTCCAGAATTTTCTTTACGCCATCGGCATCTATTGTTCGGGTAAGACCTTTCCAATAAAGATCTTTTATTTTTCTTGAAATCCTTTTTACAGGATCTTCTGTTATCTCATTCAGATTGATTTCGGCAAATTCAGTATTGTTTTTTTTAGCCAACGCCAGTTCCTGCAATAAATTCGAAAGCTGATATGTTCCTTCAATTACCGCAGAATTTCCATCTTCATCATGCAACAAGAACTTTTTTGGTCCATTGTCATCAATTGTTATTTTTTTATCGCCATCAGTATCTTCCTGAGCCAATAATTTTTCGATGGTTTGGATTATATGTAATTTAAATTTCATCTTTTGAAGTTATTTTTTTAAGAATAAAAAAGGATATTAATAATAAAGACATGGGAATTAAAGTAAAATAAAAGGCTTTTTCCGGTCCTTCATTTTTAAATAGCCAACCCGTTATTCTGGAACCCAATGTTCCGCCAAGTGCCGAAAAAATTACAATTAATCCCGTCATTGAGCTTTGTAGATTTTTAGGCAATGCGCTTAATACAATCGAATTTAATAATGGATAAATAGGCGCGATAAATAATCCGATTAATGGAAATGCAAATCCAATTAAAGGAATATCTGAGAGTGTATTAATATTTTTTACTTCTAGTCCGACCGTTTTTGGAAGTACAAAAACAACAATCAACATGGCCGAAATAATACATACACTTAAAACCCAGATCCAATTGACTTTTTTTGTCACAATTCCCGCAATCATTCTACCAATCGCTAATGAAATGGCCAAAATACTAGCCATCATAATGCTGATATTCTCTGGTAAATGAAGCACTTTTGTATTGAATGTTGGCAACCACGAGAGAATTCCCTGTTCGATCATTACAAACAAAAACACACTAATTACAAAAATTACAGTAAGTAATTTTGCCATTAATTTGAACATTTGCATGAAATCATCTTTGAGATTTGCTCCCGCTGCAACTTCCGGCTCTTCAAATTTTATAAAAAGTAAAAACAGAAATGACAAAAATGATAATGTTGCCAATAACCAATATACATTCAGCCAGGAATTAGGATCTTCTTCATTATTAAAAGCAGGAAATAAAAAGTAAGCCAACGCAATACCAACCATAAAAAAACCTTCAATACTGCTCATTAAAGCATTATGCTCTTTTTTAGTTTCAGTAACAGTTCCGATCAACGAATAAACAGAAACTTTTATCAAAGCAAATGAAACTCCAACGGTTGCAAAAAGAATTTTAGCATTGTCGAATGAATTTCCAAAATACATAGAAATACAAGCCAAAGTAACCAAAGCCAAACCTGTAAGCATCGCTTTTCTATAGCCAATTCTTGGTAAAAAAGAAGCTATAAAAAAGGAGACAATTGCAATTGGCATGTCTTTGAAAGCTTCTAAAATACTTGCCTGAACTTCATCGACTCCGTAATTTCTTTGCGATTTTAGAATCACAATGCCTACACTGTTTAATAAAATAGCGAAGACAAAATAATTAAGGTAAAGTGAGATTTTAATTCCTATGTTTTTCATCTTTTATTTGTTTGTCTTTGCTTTGTGGTTACTGTGCGGAGATGCACTGCTGTGCGCCTATACAGTAACTATATAGTAGATATCCCTCTAAGTAAAAACTTAACACATAGAAACATAGCTTAGATTGAACTCAAAAAGGCGTTTCACTTGCATTAATTCATCCCGATACTTCGGGACTATGTGTGGAAACTAGTTTCTTTTTTGTTCTTTTTTTAACGATAAAAATCTATGTTTCTATGTGTTTAATATTTTTTAAAGGTTATATAAATTTAGAAATTAATCGCTACCGAAAATCTAAACGCGCGCCCTAAAATAGGTCTTGCCATAAACACATCGCTTGCTGCAGATGTTGTTTGTCTTGGATCTCCTTCTGTCAAACCAATTTCATTAAATAAATTCGAAGCATCGACTGCAAAACGAAGATTATTATAGGTATAATTTAAACCTGCTCCAACTTCTTTGTACGCTGGCAAAACCTGTCTGTTATCCTGATTCGTGAATTTTTTATCGTAATAAGAAAACTGAACATAAGCCGTAAGATCTTTTGTAATGTCTACTTCAGGTCTTAAATTACAGAAAAACTTAGGGATTCTTCGCGCTGTGTTTCCGTTAAAATCAAAAGTCGAACCGTCAGCATTTGTTCCTGTAAAATTATCATATTCCGGTTTTTGAACTGTGAATGTAAAGTTCAGTTTCACCATTTCGTATCTCGCATTGGTTTCAACTTCAAGACCAATATTGTTTACATCGGCAAACTTATTCTCAGAACTTCCGTCAGATAAAATATCAGTAAAAGCAACATTTTTTAAGCCCATGTGGAACAAATTGGCATTCACAGAGAAAAATGAATTAGAATATTTATAACCCAGCTCAAATTGATTTACTTCAGTGTTTTCTAATTTGCTTAAATCAGCCGCATTATCATAAAATGATTCTTCGATTGGTGATCTAAATCCGTGGCTATAACGAACGTACGAAGCCATATTATCGTTGAATTTATAATTTCCTGCAGCTGTATACGACCATTCGCTTACATCATATCTCCAATACGTGTACGGATTTCCTTTTACCGTTGTCACCGCATCATCGGCTGTATTGTTGTCTAAGATTCCCAAATTTTCAGCAAAAAATCTCGCGTTATCTCGGTAACCTGAATATTTGTCTTTGTTGTATCTTAAACCTGCGTTAAAGGTCAACTTATCAGTCGCTTTAATTTCGGCATCAGCATAAATATCATTCAAAAGTCCTTTCGTTTGTGCATCTCTTTCCAACCAAGTGATTCTTTCAACACCATTCCATGTATGATCAACTCCGGTTGTATTGTCTTTTACATTTAGTAATCTAGGATTATCTGAAACGCCAACTAAATAAGAATTCCAGTTCCAGTATTGATTCGATTTCCAGTTAGAATAATAGTAACCAGCAGTCAATTTTACAGGATCTAAATCAAAAGCAAAAGAGAAATTATTCGCAAAATTGTTCATCTTTTTATCAATATGCCAAAGATCAGCTCTCATTATCAAAGCATTTGGATCTAATTTTTGTCCGTTATCTACATAAGAATATGTTAGATTACTCGCCGTTGTGTTTTGAACACTTGTTGCATATCCGTCTTGTGTCCAAGGACCTCCATTTGGAAAAATCGCATTGTAATTCAAGTCAATATTCGTGTTTTTGAAAGAATTCTTGAATGTTACTTTATCAGATATTTTTTTCTTGAATTCAGCACCAATTGAATTGATAATCGGGTGAGAACCATCTTCTAAATCTGCACTAAAAGTTCCTCCACCATATTGAGGCACATTTAAATGACTGAAATTTACTGAGGTTAATGTTCCGTAATTTGGATTAAAACCTGGCATTCCTTCCACTTTTCCGTTATTACTTTTTAAAGGAATTGGTAAATAGAATGTATTTCTGTCATCAAGATGTTTAAAGTTCACTCTTAAATAATCGTCATCATCAAATTTATATGTGATATTTCCTTTTATCTGACCTCCTTTGTTCGCAGTAAAACCAGTATTTCTTACACCATTATCGGCTCTGTAAAAACCTCCAACATTAAAAAATAGTTTATCCTGAATTAAAGCGCCAGATAAATTAAGATCTGTTCTGAACATTCCGTAATCTGAAGTTGTAAATTTTGCTCTTCCTTTAAACTCATTTTGACCTGTTTTTGAGATAAAATTGATGATTCCTCCCGGAGCATTGTTTGCAAAAATTGAAGCTGAACCTCCACGAACGGCTTCCATTTTACTTACCGTTTCATCCAGTCTGTAAAAAGTATCTGCGTTTGCAAATTGCAATGCACCATCTTCAAAAACTGGTAATCCGTCTTCCTGAATCTGTACATATTCATACGCTCCGGCAGATGGAATTCCTCTTGCGAAAAGGTTGTTTCCAATTTCTCCTCCTGATGCTTCAACTACAAATCCGGGAATTGTTTGAAGCAATGCTGCTGTACTTGACGGCGCTCTGTCTTCGATTGCTTTTGCGCCCATTGTGGTGATCGCAACGCTCGATTCTAATTTTGATCTCGGCGCTGAAGATCCTGTCACCACAACTTCTTTTAAACTTTGTGATTCTCCTTCAAGAAGTAAATTTACCTCTAGTGATTCTCCTTCTTTTATCGCAATTTTTTTTTCGAAAGTTTTATACCCCACATTTGTTGCAATAATAGTATAAGTTCCTGCTTCGACATTAGAGAATGAATAACCTCCGTTTTCATCTGTTACGGTACTTTTTCCTGTTTCCTTAATCGATACGTTTGCACCGGGAACTGTTACGCCGCTATCGTCGAGTACTTTTCCGGAAACGGTATTGCTATTTTGGGCGAACATATTATTAGGTAAAAAAAATAGGCAAAACATTAAAAATAATGTACCTAAATACTGGTGTAGCTTTTTCATTTTTTTGTTTGGTTAGTTAGTAATTATGGTTATCACTGTCAAACTTAGCAACTAATTATAAGGAATATAGGAATTAAAAATCGAAAACGTTTTCGAAATGACCTAAAACGTTTTCGGAAGTTAATTTTTTATCAATCCGTTTTATTTTTAGTACATTTATTTCATGAATGACACAAAATTAATAGATATAGCCTCGGCATTGGGAATTTCGGTTACTACGGTTTCAAAAGCACTAAAGGGATATACAGATATTAGTAAATCGACGCGAGCCAGAGTTATTGAAATGGCAGAAACGATGAACTACATACCCAATTCTGTTGCGGTAAATTTGAGAACCAATGAAACCAAAACTATTGGTGTTATTATTCCGGCTACTGTACATCACTTCTTTTCGAGTGTCCTGAATGGTATTCTGGAAGAGGCTGAAAAAAGAGGTTATCTCGTCATTATATTACAATCAAATGAAAAGTATGAATTGGAGAAAAAGCAACTTGCTTTATTGATTCAAAAGCGTGTTGATGGAGTTTTAATATCGCTATCAAATGAAACAGATGATTTCTCTCACATTAATGAAGCGATCCGAAAAAATACGCCTGTAGTTTTATTCGATAAAATTGCCAAAAGAGTGGATTGTTCTAAAGTCGTTATTAATGATGCAAAAGCGGCTTTTGATGCCGTTTCGTACCTTATTAATAAAGGCTATAAAAGAATCGCACATTTTAGAGGTTCGTATGTTCCGCAAAATTCTATCGATCGTTTCTTAGGTTATAAAAGAGCTCTGGAAGCACATGGAATCGAATACGATTCGAAATTAGTTTACGTTTGTGATAACAATACCGATTTTGAAGATGGTTACGAAAATGCTCAAAAAATAATGACTGAAAATCCTGATATCGATGCCATTTTTGCCATTACAGATTTAGTCGCCATCGGAATCATTAAATATTTTAACGAAGCCGGAATCAAAACACCGGAACAAGTGGCTGTATTTGGATTTAGTAATTGGTTTATGAGTACGGTAATTTCGCCAAAATTAACCACAATTGATCAACCCGGATTTGAAATGGGACACAAAGCTGTTTCTATTTTAATTGATGAAATTGCAGACATAAAAGAACATCGACCGGTGACACATCAAATTATTGAACTTCCTACAAGAATCATTGAAAGGGAATCAACAGTAAAATGATTTTTTAGTTTTAACTTTGCGCCAATCTTTAAAAAGCATCAATGTTTCCGATTCCTGAAAATACCGATTTTTTATTGGCTGATGCCGAAAAAGAAAACTTATATCTGAGCCTAATTGAACAAATTAATAAAGATTTTAATTTAGCAAACGAAGGCATCGATTTTCCACTAAGTGTTTCTCCTGAAGAATTAAAAATCCAGCTTCACGAAAAAATCTACAGAATGATTCAGTACAAGTTTGCTGAATATTTGAATCTGCTTTATATTATTGATGTATCTGAAGATGAAATCAAAAAATTGGATGGTTCTGACTTAGTGATTCTCGCTGAGCAGGTTTCGTTTTTGATTTTAAAAAGAGAATGGCAGAAAGTGTGGTTTCGAAATTATTACAAATAAGGTTCTGAGTTGCTGAGATACTAAGTTCCTAAGGTTTTTCGTTTGGTCGGATAATATTTTTCAATCTATCTAATTCAGACCAAAGTCCAAATCCATTAGTATCTAGTTTACTTCCGATAATCTGGAAACGACCACATTTAAAACAAATCTTTGCTATTCCTATTGTTTTTTCTTTCTTCTTAAAAATAAAAATATCTCGATATTCTGCAATGCAAGCTGCGAAAGTGGTTTGCAATGAGTCCTTTTCACTAAACACACTTTCAATCCGTTTTTCTTGTTTGATTGATAAGTTTGATTTCTTGTACTTGTATTTTAATAAAAGTTTTTCAAAATCTTGCTTTGGAATAGTCTCCGGGTAATATCCATAAAAAAAACTGGAAAATTCCTTTTTCTTTTCAATTTCCTCGGCATCATCGTCAGATGAATGCTCAAATTTTCTTTCCGTGGGATTCAAATAATAATGATCAATTTTATCTGAATCGAAAAAAGGTCTTGATTCTTTCTTTACAACTTTTTTATCCGCAACTTCCTCTTTCTTAGAATTTTTACAACTCGAAATAATAACAACAATAAGTATAAAAATATATTTCTTCATTAACTGGATTTAAAAATCTTAGAAACTTAGCAACTCAGAGTCTTAGCAACTTAAATTAAAAATAAACCCTCACAAAAGGCATAAATCCAGATCCATAAAGGCTGGTTTGTGCATTATACAAAACATCGTAACGCGCACCAATGGTCACACTTCCAGTTCTATAACCAGCACCTAGATACAAGGCAGTATTCCAATAATTATCAGAATAACTGGGTCTGTAAGGAGTCGAATTATAATCTGTATTGACACGAACCTGTTCTAATTCTGCAGACAATTGAATTTCCGAAATTGGGTTTACAAGTCCTACCAAACTACCGCCATAAACGAAAGAACTATAATAACTTTTAGAAGATAAATAACCAAATTGCAAGCCAACACCAACAGCTATAATCTCATTTACATTGTAAATAGCACTTGGCATTACAGAAATATCTGTGTATCCTGATCCAATTCCTAAACCAAGTCCTCCACCAAATTGAACTTTCTCCCAAAAATGATTACTATTGTCAATAACATACTTTTGCTGCGCATTTCCAAAATTGGAAAATAACACTGCCAAAATCACAAAAAAAGTTTTGAAAACGATTGAAATTTGAATTTTATTCATAGTTGAGTCTATTTTTAACAAATTTTTACGTAAAAGTACGTAAAAAAAAGATTTAAATAAATGCGATTGTTGTACTTTTGCCTTTCTATTTAACAAAAAGTATATTCACTAATATTATGGATAGGTTTTCATTTTTAAATGCAGCGCATACAGAGTTTTTCGCACAATTATATGATCAATATTTAGTAAACCCAGATAGCGTTGAGCCAAGCTGGAGAAGTTTTTTTCAAGGTTTTGACTTTGGACAAACGACATATAATGACGAAAATCCAGTTCAACGAATTGTTGAATATGTGACGAGCGAGAACACAGATTGTAGTTTAGTTTCTGATAAATTACAAAAAGAATTCAATGTATTAAAGTTAATCGATGGTTACCGTACACGCGGGCACTTGTTTACAAAAACAAATCCTGTTCGTGATCGTAGAACATCGTCTCCGACTTTAGATATTGAAAATTTCGGATTAACAACTGCTGATCTTTCAACAGTTTTTGATGCTGCACAAGCTATTGGAGTAGCACCAAGCACATTACAAGACATCATAAAACGCCTTCAATCTATTTACTGCCAACATATTGGTATTGAATATATGTATATCAGGAATCCTGGCGTTGTAAAATGGGTTCAGGATAAAATAGGGATTAATGACAATCAGCCTAATTTTTCTTCTGAAGAAAAGAAAATCATTTTAGACAAATTAAATCAAGCGGTTTCTTTCGAGAACTTTTTGCATACTAAATATGTAGGACAAAAGCGTTTTTCATTAGAAGGTGGAGAATCAATAATTCCCGCTTTAGATGCTTTGATAGAACAAGCTGCTGAAAAAGGTGTTGAACAATTCGTAATGGGAATGGCTCACCGTGGTCGTTTGAACGTTTTGGCTAACATTTTTGGAAAATCGACTCAAGATATCTTTGGTGAATTTGACGGTAAAGATTACGATCAGGAATATTTTGATGGTGATGTAAAATACCACTTAGGTCTTACTGCTGACAAAAAAACTAGAACAGGAAAAAATATCAATATCAATTTAGCACCAAACCCTTCTCACTTAGAAACGGTTGGAGCTGTAATTGAAGGAATCACAAGAGCAAAGCAAGATAAATATTATCCAAATGACTTTTCGAAAGTATTGCCAATTGCCGTTCACGGTGATGCTGCAATTGCAGGACAAGGTATTTTGTATGAAATCATTCAAATGGCATTGCTTGACGGTTACAAAACTGGAGGAACAATTCATATTGTAATCAATAACCAAGTTGGTTTTACGACTAACTATTTAGATGCTCGTTCGTCTACTTACTGTACTGATGTTGCCAAAGTAACACTTTCACCGGTATTACACGTAAATGCTGATGATGCTGAAGCTGTTGTACATGCAGTATCTTTTGCATTAGATTACAGAATGAAATTTGGTCGTGACGTATTTATCGATCTTTTAGGTTATAGAAAATACGGTCATAATGAAGGTGATGAGCCTCGTTTTACACAACCGGTTTTATATAAAATCATCGCAAAACATAAAAATCCAAGAGATATCTATGCGGAGAAATTATTGTCTGACGGCGTAATTACTGCGACTTATGTAAATGCTTTAGAAAAAGAATACAAATCTAGAATGGAGGAGAATTTAGAAGCTTCCCGTAAAAAAGATTTGACTATTATAACACCATTCATGAAAAATGAATGGGACGGATTTGTTCAGGTAACAGATACGCAAATGCTTCAAAAAGTTGATACTACTTTCGATAAAAAAGGATTGGATTCTATCATAAGTACAATCTCAACTTTACCATCAGATAAGAAATTCATCAGTAAAATAACTAAAATTGTTACTGATAGAAAAACAGGATACGACAATAACACTATTGATTGGGGAACTGCAGAAGCATTGGCTTACGGCTCACTTTTGACGGAAGGATTTGATATTCGTATTTCAGGTCAGGACGTAGAGCGTGGTACATTCTCTCATCGTCACGCTGTAGTTAAAGTTGAAGATTCTGAAGAAGAAGTAATTCTACTTGATGGTATCGAAAACAAAAAAGGAAAATTCGGCGTATTCAATTCACTTTTATCTGAATATGGTGTTCTTGGTTTTGATTATGGATATGCATTGGCTAATCCAAAAGCCTTAACAATCTGGGAAGCACAATTTGGAGATTTCTCTAATGGAGCCCAAATCATGATTGACCAGTACATTTCATGTGGTGAAGATAAATGGAACAACCAAAACGGTATTGTTTTATTATTACCACACGGATACGAAGGTCAGGGAGCTGAACACTCATCTGCAAGAATGGAGCGTTATTTACAACTTTGCGCAAGACAAAATATGTATGTTGCAGATTGTACAACACCAGCCAACTTCTTCCACTTGTTGAGAAGACAAATGAAAACAAATTTCCGTAAACCTTTGGTAGTTTTCTCTCCAAAAAGTTTATTACGTGATCCAAGATGTGTTTCTACAGTTGAAGAATTAGCTACCGGAAGTTTCCAGGAAACTATTGATGATAATGCAGTAGATAAAAAAGGAGTAAAAACGTTAGTTTTTGTTACCGGTAAATTCTACTATGATATTGTTGCTGAAAGAGAAAATAACGGAAGAAATGATGTTGCAGTTGTTCGTATCGAGCAATTGTTCCCTTTCCCTGTAGAGCAATTAAAAGCAATTATCGCGCAATATCCAAATGCTGACGATTATGTTTGGGCACAAGAAGAGCCTAAAAACATGGGAGCTTACAGCTTTATGTTAATGAACTTTGATCTTGTAAAATGGAGATTAGCATCATTAAAAGCTTACGCTGCACCAGCATCAGGAAGTTACACACGTGCAAAACGTCGTCATGCAGATGCGATTAGAATGGTTTTCGATAAAAATTTATTCAGATAAAAAAATTAGTTTAACGTTTAAGGCCTGAAACTCAACCAAACGCTTCAAGCCTTAAGCAATATAAACCTTAAACAAAAACAAAGATGATTTTAGAAATGAAAGTCCCATCACCAGGGGAATCAATAAAAGAAGTTGAAATTGCAACTTGGTTAGTAAAAGACGGAGATTATGTAGAAAAAGATCAAGCTATTGCTGAAGTTGATTCAGACAAAGCAACTCTTGAATTACCGGCAGAAATGAGCGGAATTATTACGCTAAAAGCAGAAGAAGGTGATGCAGTTGCAGTAGGAGCTGTAGTTTGTTTAATTGATACTGATGGAGTAAAACCAGCAGGAGATGCTCCGGCAGCAGCTGAAGCTCCAAAAGCAGAAGTAAAGGCAGAAGCTCCAAAAGCTGAGGCACCAAAAGCAGCACCTGCTCCAACAGCAGCGCCAGCAGCAACAAGTTATGCAGCAGGAACTCCATCTCCGGCAGCAAGAAAAATATTAGACGAAAAAAACATAGCACCAGCAACTGTTTCAGGAACTGGTAAAGGCGGAAGAATCACTAAAGATGACGCTGTAAATGCAGTGCCTTCAATGGGAACTCCAACTGGAGGAAACCGTGGATCTGAGCGTACAAAATTATCAATGTTACGTCGTAAAGTAGCAGAGAGATTAGTAGCCGCTAAAAATGAAACAGCAATGTTAACTACTTTCAATGAGGTTAACATGACTCCAATCAACTTAATTCGTAACGAATACAAAGATGCTTTCAAAGCAAAACATGGTGGTCTTGGTTTAGGATACATGTCTTTCTTTACAAAAGCAGTTACAAGAGCTTTAGAATTATATCCAGACGTAAACTCGATGATGGATGGTGATTATAAAGTAGCTTACGATTTTGCTGATATCTCTATCGCGGTTTCAGGACCAAAAGGTTTAATGGTTCCTGTAGTTCGTAATGCTGAAAACTTAAGTTTCCGCGGAATTGAAGCTGAAATCAAAAGATTAGCACTTAGAGCTCGTGATGGCCAAATTACTGTTGACGATATGACTGGTGGAACTTTCACTATTACTAATGGTGGTGTTTTTGGAAGTATGTTAAGTACTCCAATTATCAATCCTCCACAATCAGGAATTTTAGGAATGCACAACATTATTGAGCGTCCAATTGCTGTAAACGGTAAAGTTGAAATTCACCCAATGATGTACGTAGCTCTTTCTTACGACCACAGAATTATCGACGGACGTGAGTCAGTTGGATTTTTAGTTGCTGTAAAAGAAGCTTTAGAAAATCCATTAGAATTATTAATGAATGGTGATGCTAAACGTGCTTTAGAATTGTAATCAAAAGAATTCTCACAAATACAAAAACCTGCTCTGAATAAGAGCAGGTTTTATTTTAAAAAAACCTACCATGAAAAACCAAATCAAAACCCTACTCCTTTTAGTACTCTTTTTATCTTTTCAAGCTTCTTTTGCTCAAAAGAAAAAGACACAAACTAAAAGCAAACCAAAAAAAGAAAAATCTCAGCCTTCTGAAGACATAATCGTTCAGGGAGAACCAAATGTATATGTTACTGAAGAACCGCCAATGATAATGGAAGCTCCTCCTCAATCTATTCAAGGAGATGGAAATTATAGCCGCTACCCTACTGAGAAAATCAATGACCAAACGGTTTGGTTTTACGATAAATATAGCTCTAACAGCGGATATAAATATGGAATAAAAAAGAAAGGCCAAGTTCTTTTACCAATGTTATTCGAGCGTAACAACTACACAAATGTGAGTGATAATAATTCTTTCCCGATAGGAATAGGAAATAATTATGGCCTTTATAATATTGACAAAGAAACTTGGGAAATCCCAATGACGTATTATTCATTAAGACATATTGGAAATGATATATTCTTAGCGCGAACAAAAAGTAATGACTATGGTTTATTAAGCAGAGAAAACAAAGTCTTGATTCCTTTTGAATGGGGAGATATTAGTACTATAAACGGAGCAGATAATTATTTCATCTTACAAGACAAAAAAACCTCTTTAAAAGGAATTTATAATCTTATAAGTGGAAAATTTGTAATTCCTTGTGATTATAAATACATCGAAACTTTAGACAACAGTAATTATTATAAAGTAAACAATGAGAAAGGTTATAACATTGTTACAATTGACAATAAACCAAAATTCAAAAACTGGTATACTGAACTAAATACGGTTTATAACAGCAAAAATTTTATTGTCAAAAAAGATGATAAAATGGGAATTATCGATGAAAATGAAAACATAATACTACCTCTTGAATACAAAAGCATTAGTTCATCTGCCTATAATGACGGATCGTTCCTGGCTGTTAATAAAGAAGGAAAGTATGGATGTGTTTTGATTACCGGTAAAATCTCACTTCCGTTTGAATACGATCAGATTAATTACAATTATTCAAATAATTTAAAAACAATCAAAAACAACAAATGTGGTTTGATTCAAATAAATAGCGGATCGCCGTATGAAATTGTAACTTGTGAATATGACAATATTGATATTGACAATGAGACTTTTATTGTCAAAAAAAACAACCTGTTTGGAATGTTAGATTCTTTTGGTAAAGTGATTACTCCTTGCGAATATTCCTCTATCAATAAAGTTTTAAACAAAGGAAACTATTCTAAAAACTACATCTACATCGCTCAAAAGAATAAGAAATATATTTTATTAGACAAAAGTGGTCAGCAAATCACTGAGAATTCTTTCAGTCGTATTTCTCCGGTACCATATATAAACACAAGTGGATACTACGAATCTGAAGCGAGATTTAGTTATTTAACATACCAAAACAATAATAAAAATGGTCTTTTGGATATGCTTGGACAAGAAGTTTTAGAAACAAAATACACTGATATTTTGGGCGAAACAAATAACAATTTGTTAGTGAAACTAAATGGAAAAGTTGGTATTTATAATCTACTTACCAAAAAAGAAACTATCCCTTGTATTTATGACCAAATCGTACTTGATAAAAGTGGCACATATGGTGTAATGGGAAGCACTATTTTCTCAATTGTAGATATTAATGACAATTCTAAATCGGTAAAACTTTAATTATTTTATACTGATAATGGCTCTAAACATCTTTTAGTAGGGCAATTAGAATCATTTTAATTCAATTTTAAACCTGTTCATTTACTTGAACAGGTTTTTTTTCGCTTAAAACTGTCTTAAATCTCGCTTAAGATGTTAATTTTTTAAACAAATAAAAATTTTACCTTCAAAAAAATAATTTATTTAGAATAAATAAAAACAACTTGTATAGTTGGTATTCAACAACTAAATTTGCACTATTAAAATCAATTCTAAATAAGATGAAATATAAAATTGCAATTTCTTTTTTAAGTTTTTGTTTTTTTCTTCTAGCGAGCACATCAATCTCAGCACAAGAAAAAGCAACATTAAAAGGTAAAATATCTTTAAGTGATAATGAATCTCCAGAGGGTATTTCTTTGGCTTTAAAAGGAACAAGATTTGGAACAGTTACTGATCAGGATGGTAATTATAAAATAAAAAACATCAAGCCGGGAACATATACATTAAAGGTTTCTGCTGTTGGATACACTTCTACTGAAAGAAAGATTACACTTAAAGAAGGCGACGAACTTACTGAGAACCTGAAACTTATTTCAAATTCTGAAGAACTTACAGAAGTTGTGGTAAATAGCAGAAAAAATCGTTTTGCCCGTAAAGAGAATCAACAAGTATCGAGACTACCACTTAAGAATCTGGAAAACCCACAAGTATACTCAACTATTACAGGAGAAGTTCTAAAAGAGCAAATTGTAACCACTTTCGACGACGCATTAAAAAATGCACCGGGTATTACACAGCTTTGGGCTTCAACTGGTCGTGGCGGAGATGGTGCTGGTTATTACGCCCTTAGGGGTTTCGCTGTTCAACCTACTATGGTTAACGGTTTACCTGGTTTAACTAACGGAAGCTTAGATCCTGCAAATGTTGACAGAATTGAAATCATCAAAGGACCATCAGGAACTTTATTTGGAAGTAGTTTAATCTCATACGGAGGATTAATTAATACAACTACTAAAAAACCTTATAAAACATTTGGTGGAGAAGTAAATTACACTGGCGGTAGTTATGGTTTAAATCGTGTAACTGTAGATTTGAATACGCCGCTAAACGACAAAAAAACTTTAAACTTCAGAGTAAACTCAGCATATAACAAACAAGAAAGTTTTCAGGATGCAGGTTTTAGAGAATCATTTTTTATCGCACCTTCTTTATCTTATGAAGTAAATGATAGATTATCATTTTTGATAAACACTGAATTTATGAGCAATGAAACAACAAACCCAACTATGTTGTTTTTAGATAGAAGTAATCCTCTAAGAGTTCATAATATTTCTGATTTAAAATACGATAACGAACGTTCATACACTAGTAATGAACTTACCTTAAAAACGCCTTCATACAATCTTCAAGGGCAAATGTTTTACAAAATTTCTGATCAATGGAAATCGCAAACAGCTTTTGCTTCTAGTTCAGCAAAATCAACCGGAAATTATGCTTATTTATATGAAGGAACTGCTTACGTACCAAAAATTACTGAAGGAATTGTACTGAATAGATTTTTCAATTATCAGGACAATAAAAATACATCAATAGATATTCAACAAAATTTTATCGGTGACTTTAAAATTGGAAATTTAAGAAACAGGCTTGTTGTTGGTTTTGACTATTTTAATAGAACAGCAGTAGATCATAATTCTGGATATTTTGGAAATGGTGCTGTATACATTGGTAACGATTTAGCTGCTTTCAATGCTATTTACGGCCCTTCAAATGGTGATACAGGAAAATTAACAAAAGCAGCATCTGATGCAATTGTTGGTGAGAGTCCAAGAAATAACAATAAAACTAAGCAAGAAGTTTACAGTGCTTATTTTTCAAATGTAATCAACATCACGCCAGCTTTATCAGCAATGGTAAGTTTACGTGCTGACCGTTTTATTAATAGCGGCGACGTTTCTACAGATGCAGACAACTACAATCAGACTGCTTTCTCACCAAAATTTGGTTTAGTATACCAACCAATAATTGACAAAGTTTCTTTATTCGCAAATTATATGAATGGTTTTGCAAACGTAGCTCCTGGAGCTGATCGTTTTGAAGGAATTTCAACTCCAAGAACATTCAATCCAGAACATGCTAATCAATTTGAAGCAGGTACAAAATTGAATATTTTTAAAGACAAACTTTATGCTACTTTCAGTTACTACGACATACAAGTAGCTGATCAGGTATATGTTGTAGAAACTCCAAGTTCAGATCCTGCTAACATTCCTGCCAACCAAACTTCATATCAAAATGGAGCACAACATAATAAAGGTTTCGAAGCTGAAATTGTTTCAAATCCTGTTAACGGTTTAAACATCATTTTGGGATACAGCTATAACGATGCGAAATTAACTGCCGGAGATCATGATTTCGTAGGATTTAGACCTGAAAGCTCAGGACCTCGCAACTTAGCAAACCTATGGGCGAGCTATAAATTCACCAATGGTTTATTGAGAGGATTTGGTTTAGGCTTTGGTGGTAATTATGTAGGTGATAACAAAATCATGAATAGAAACACTGCCGGAACATTTACAATTCATGAATACGCAGCACTAAATACATCTTTATTTTATAATACTGAAAAATTCTCTATTAATCTAAAAGTAAACAACCTTACAAACGAAGAAATTTATGATGGTTGGTCCACAATTCATCCTAAAGATCCTAGAACTTTTGCAGCAAGTTTCACTTATAAGTTTTAATAAAAAAACAAAGCACCTTTCTGTGTAACCAGAAAGGTGCTTTTTAAATCTATAAAATCATGATAACAATCGCTAGTCTTATCGTTTTTTTAGCTTTTTACACTCTTTATTACACTTCGAAAAGAGCTACTTTA
The DNA here is from genome assembly GCF_044007395.1 of Flavobacterium sp. FlaQc-57. Taxonomy (NCBI): domain Bacteria; kingdom Pseudomonadati; phylum Bacteroidota; class Flavobacteriia; order Flavobacteriales; family Flavobacteriaceae; genus Flavobacterium; species Flavobacterium sp. FlaQc-57. The sequence goes on along the minus strand of NZ_JBIPDA010000002.1, from coordinate 736,231 downwards.
TCTTATGATTTAGGTTTTGAAAAATGGATGAAGAATAATCCTAAACCAACCAAAATAACTGGTTTAGCACTTCTTTTATTAGCATACTCTTTATGGCTTTTCACACAATCTTTATGTTGTGGAACTTTAATGTTTTTTATTCAACTAATGACTATTGGCAGTTTGATTATCATTTTGGCTCCATTAAAAAAAATAAACCGATTTGCGATTATTGGCCTTTTTGTAATTGTTGCTTTACTAGAATTTTACTACAACTAACTTATTTCTAACCAAAATATGCCAGCAAATCCAAAATATTTAACCCAATCAAAGTGGCAACGATTTGCCAAGATTACAGCGGCTATACTTGGCGGCTATTTTGTTTCAATTAGTTTTCATTTGGCATTAGCAGCATGGTTCAATCGTGCAAACATACTAATGACGATGGCTTTTACAGGATTTATTCTTTGGGTAGCATTAATGGTAGTTGCCTTTCTGGCAAAAAGCGGATGGAAAATTTGGGGAATCTACATACTCCTCACCTTATTCTTTTCTCTTTTTATTTATTTAGGTCAAACCTATAATCCGATAGCAAAATAACCTATGAATAACCGTAATTATAATATCTATTTTCATACCCATACTGTTAGCGGAATTGTTATCAGCGTGGTTCTATTTGTGATTTTTTTTGCAGGATCTTTTTCTTTTTTCAGAGATGAAATTATCAATTGGGAAAGAAGTGAATCTTCACCTATTTCAAAAGAAATTCAATTAGACTACAATAAAGCTTTAGGCAAACTTGACAAAGAATATGTTTTACACGGACGAAATATCACCATTTCAAAACCGAGTAACGAACGAAGAGTTGCCATTTATCTGGAAGGTACAAAAGATACTTTGGCTCCGGCAAAACAAAAAGAAGGCTCTTTTTTCTATCTGGACACTCAAAACTTTAAAACTTTTACTTACGTAGAATCTTACTCATTAGGCGAATTTTTGTATCGTTTACACTTTTTAGCACAAATTCCGTATCCTGTTGGTTATTATCTTTCAGGTTTTACAGCTTTGTTCTTTTTATTTGCAATTGTAACCGGACTTCTGTTACATTGGAAAAAAATAGTATCGAATTTCTATATTTTTCGCCCAAAAGAGAAATTAAAAATACTTTGGACAGATGCGCATACAGCCCTAGGAATGATTGGCTTACCATTTCAGTTTGTCTATGCTGTAACAGGAGCATTTTTCATGATTAAGCTCTTAATTGTAGCACCGGCGGTAATGGCCTTATACCAAGGTGATCAGGACAAATTATACAAAGAACTAGAATACAATGATCCCGATTATAAATTTGATAATAAAAAACTAGCAACACCTTTTAACATCGATCAGTTGGTTGCGAAGGCAAAAAGCAATTGGTCTGACTTTGATATTACGCGCGTTTTTATTCAAAATTATGGCGATGCGAATATGCATGTTATCGTTGAAGGCGAAATGCAAAATCATAAAAAATTCACCGGAATTGGAAAAGTAATTTACCGTATTTCTGATGGGAAAGAAATTGCCAAGAAAAATCCAATTACGCAAAACAACTATTTAGATGTAGTAAAAAATGTTTTGTACCGAATTCACTTTGGAGATTATGGTGGATATGCTTTAAAAATCGTCAGTTTCGTTTTAGGTATTATCACCTGTTTTGTTATTATTTCTGGCGTGATGATTTGGTTAGTAGCGAGGCAAAAAAATAATTTACCTGAAAAGAAAAGACGTTTTAATGCCGCTGTTGTTCGTATCTATTTGGCAATTTGCCTGAGTATGTATCCTATTACAGCGCTTTCTTTTATTGTAACCAAAATATTCTACCCATTAACTCAAGATAATCTGTATCTGGTTTATTTTGTTGGATGGTTAATTCTTACCGTATTTTTTATTCTGAAAAAAAATGATGCATTTACCAACAAGTTCTGTTTAATCTCAGGAAGTATTTTAGGGTTCTTAATTCCAATTACAAACGGAATAGTTTCGGGAAATTGGTTTTGGACATCTTTTTTAGAGAATAAAATTCAGGTTTTCTTTATAGATGTTTTCTGGATCGTTTTAGCTTCAATAACACTTTATGTTGCATATACTTTAAAACCCAAAAAAGTTGTCGCATCTTAAATATAACTAAAATTACTTGTCCCTTACGGATTTAGCGTATACTTTTACGTCTTTATTCAAAAAAATGGGGTTCAAAAAACAAGTGCGTTTTCTACATAAATGGCTCGGATTAATTTCCGGGCTTATTGTTTTTATTATAAGCATTACAGGCTGCATTTTTTGCTTTCACGATGAAATAAAAGACATCACCAGAAAAGAATGGCGTTTAGTTGAACCTCAAAATAAACCTTTCATTTTACCTTCCGTTTTACAGGAAAATGCTAAAAAAATTGCTCCGAATAACAAATCGAGTATGGTTTCTTATTACGGAAAAAATAGATCTGCAATAGTCTACACCTACTCTGACACCGACAATTTATATCTCTATTTCAATCCTTACACAGGAAAATATCTAAAGACAGAAAATCCTGAAACTGATTTTTTTATCATCGTCGAAAAAATCCATTTGTATTTACTCTTGCCGGATTACATTGGCAAACATATTATTGGCGGCGCCACAATTATCTTTATCTTATTATTGATTTCCGGAATTATTCAGTGGTGGCCAAAACGAAAAACTGATATTAAAAGAAGTTTTTCTGTAAAATGGTCAGCAAAATGGCGACGTGTAAATTATGACTGGCACAATACATCAGGTTTTTACATTTCGATAATTGCAGTTGTTATAGCCATTACAGGATTAACTTTTACTTACGAATGGGTTGGTGATGGTATTTACAAAACTTTTAATTTTGGCGGTGATAAAGAAACTGAAACCAAAGCTCCAATTATTGACACAACGAAATTCAAAACAAATACACTTTTTGCTGTTGATCACGCTTTTATCTCAACCCAAAAACTTCAGCCAAAAGCCGAAATGATTTTTGTGACCTTTCCTCAACAAAAGAGCGATCTAATTAATACAGGAGCATATCCGCACACCTTAAGATATGACCATCAAAATAATTATTACTTTCATCCAGGCGACGGAAAACTTATCCAACGCGATCCTTACCACAAAAAGAGTTTAGGCTTACAAGTAGTCGAAATGAATTACGGAATTCACACAGGCCAAATTTTAAACTTACCCGGTAAAATTATCGCTTTTATCGTAAGTCTGATTGCAGCAGCTTTACCAGTAACCGGTTTCGTTATTTGGTACGGAAGACGAAAAAAATCTAAAAAATAAAGCGCATAAAAAAACCGCTTCACAAAGCGGTTTTCTAAATTGTTTGAAATTTTATTAATTTCTATTTGCTATAGCATTTTTTTGTAAATTCTTAACTGAGCTAATTTTGCTGTTTTCATAAGCAACCTCACAAAGATTTTTTTCGTTAAAAAACACCCATTTCCCAGTTTTCAATCCGTTTGTGTATTCTCCCACAGCAACTTTTTTCCCCTTTACATCATAAGATACCCAAACACCATCTAATTTACCATCTTTAAAAAAGCCTTCTTGTTGAACATTTCCATTTTCATAATAGTAAGTAGCTTTTACTTTGTCTCCAACAGCTTCTAATTCAGGATTTATCTCTTGTGCAACTAGAATTCCAGAGAACAATATTGCAACTAAAATCACACACTTTTTCATATCTTTAGTTATTAATGTTATCAAATCTTTATCAAATATAATTAATTGTTTACATTAAAAAAACTTTTACTTAACAATTTGGTAACATTGGACAAAAGCTTAACATTGGAAATATGCTAAAAATAAAAAAACCAATGCTTAAGCATTGGTTTTACTGGGATTTTATAAAAAACACAAATTTACGATAACGTTGTAAATTTGATAAATAAATTACTTCAATAATGAATCTAACTGCGCTTGAAGCTCTGGTTGAGAAGGTCTTGCAGCATCAGCCTTTAAAACATTTCCATTTGGATCAATCAGGATAAATCTTGGAATTCCTGTAACTCCGTAACTTGTTACAAACTCAGATTCCCAATCTTTATCAGCAAATAATTGAATACCTCCTAATTTTTTATCCACGACAAATTTCTTCCATTTTTCGTTGTCTTTCAATTTATCAATTGAAACACTCACAAACTCAATATTTTTTCCGTGATATTTTTCTTCAATTTTTTGAAGATGAGGAATTTCAGCTCTACAAGGCGCACACCATGTAGCCCAAAGATCGATATAAACATACTTACCTTTTAGATCAGATAACTTTGTTTTTCCACCTTTATGATTCTCATATTCAAAACCAGGAGAAGGTTTTCCGTTAAGTTTATTTGCTTTTGCAACTCTTTCATAATTTTCAACTGAGAATTGATTAAAACGCTCAAAATTACTTTTCATTGCAGTTATAAATTCCGGATCAAAATTTCCTTTCTCTAAACTTTCAATATCTGCCTTTTTCTTAGCTTCTAATACTGTTGCAAATTCAGCAGGTTCTTTAGCAAAAGCTTCTTCAAATTTTTCATTTCTTAAAGCTTGTTGTGCCAAAAAATTACTCTCGTCCACACCTTTACCGCTGAAAACAATAGATTCGTCAAATTCTTTAGCATTCATCGTTAAATTCACCTCAGAATTTGGCTTCAGATAAAACCTCGAAGATTCAGTTCCGTCAGAAAATACATAAAATCCTTTTGGTGCATCAAAAGAAGCAACAAAAGTTTCCTTTTTGTTAATTGGGATAACTTGTGTAAAGTTATCTTTTCCTTTAATGACAAGAGTGTCACTATTTCTATTGGCAATTTTAGCCGTAAATTTAATTTGATTTTTGGTTTGACCGATAACATTCAAAGCGCTAAAAATCAACAGACCAGTAACAAAAAGTTTGTTCATATAAATTAAAATTAGTTTTTAGTGATCCAAATCTAAAGAAATTACTGCTGAGAAATTTAAGAATTAACAAAAAATTCTCAATTTGTTACACAATTTATTATCACTTTCCAGCCTGTACTTCATTTAAACTCAGAATTTGATGCAATAAAATGTTATTTTTCTTTTATAGTTAATTTGAATTTTAAATGGTATAATTTGAATTTTGTGTTTACTTTTGCAGTCTAAAATTTTGATCATGTATAGAAGTCATAATTGTGGTGAATTAAACGCCTCAAATATTAATACGGAAGTTACACTAGCGGGTTGGGTTCAAAAATCACGCGATAAAGGATTTATGAATTGGGTTGATTTGCGCGACCGTTACGGAATTACACAACTTATTTTCGACGAAAGTCGTTCTGAAAAAACCGTATTTGAACTGGCTAAAACTCTTGGAAGAGAATTTGTTATTCAGGTAAAAGGAACTGTAATTGAGCGTGAAGCAAAAAACAAAAACATTCCGACTGGTGAAATCGAAATTTTAGTTACCGAATTGACAATTTTAAACGCTGCTTTAACACCTCCATTTACAATTGAAGATGAGACTGATGGCGGAGAAGATATCAGAATGAAATATCGTTATTTAGATATTCGAAGAAATCCTGTAAAAAATAGTTTATTGTTCCGTCATAAAGTAGCGATGGAAGTTCGTAAGTATCTATCTGATTTAGATTTCTGCGAAGTTGAAACTCCTTACTTAATCAAATCGACTCCGGAAGGCGCAAGAGATTTCGTTGTACCAAGCCGTATGAACGAAGGACAATTTTATGCTTTACCACAATCTCCACAAACCTTCAAACAACTTTTGATGGTAGGTGGAATGGATAAATATTTTCAAATCGTAAAATGTTTCCGTGATGAAGATTTGCGTGCCGACCGTCAGCCTGAGTTTACACAAATCGATTGCGAAATGGCTTTTGTGGAACAAGAAGACATTTTGAATGTTTTTGAAGGATTGACAAGACATTTATTAAAAGAAATTAAAGGTATCGAAGTAGATAAATTCCCAAGAATTACTTACGACTATGCCATGAAAACATACGGAAATGACAAACCGGACATTCGTTTTGGAATGGAATTTGGCGAGTTAAACGAATTTGCACAACACAAAGATTTCCCAGTATTTAATGCTGCTGAATTAGTTGTGGGAATTGCTGTTCCCGGAGCAGGAAATTATACCCGTAAAGAAATTGACGGATTAATTGACTGGGTAAAACGTCCGCAAGTTGGAGCATCAGGAATGGTTTATGCAAAATGTAACGACGACGGAACTTTTAAATCATCTGTAGACAAATTCTACGATCAGGACGATTTAGGACAATGGGCAAAAATCACAGGAGCAAAACCTGGCGATATGATTTTTGTACTTTCAGGACCAGCTAACAAAACACGCGCTCAACTTTCTGCACTTCGTATGGAATTAGCAACGCGTTTAGGATTGAGAAATCCGGAAGTATTTGCGCCGTTATGGGTTATTGATTTCCCATTATTAGAATTAGACGAAGAAAGCGGTCGTTATCACGCAATGCACCATCCGTTTACATCTCCAAAACCAGAAGACATGGCTTTGCTAGAAACTGAACCAGGAAAAGTTCGTGCTAATGCTTATGACATGGTTTTAAACGGAAATGAAATTGGAGGAGGTTCAATTCGTATTCACGATAAAGCAACGCAACAATTGATGTTCAAATATTTAGGTTTTACCGAAGAGGAGGCAAAAGCTCAATTTGGTTTCTTAATGGATGCTTTTCAATTTGGAGCACCACCACACGGAGGATTAGCTTTTGGTTTAGACCGTTTAGTGGCGATCTTGGGTGGTCAGGAAACAATTAGAGATTTTATCGCTTTCCCAAAAAACAATTCGGGACGTGATGTAATGATCGATGCACCTGCTGCAATTGATGATGCTCAATTAAAAGAACTACATATAAAACTTGACGCGATTTAATTTTCTTTTTCGTTTAAAGTAAAAACACAAAAGCTGCAATTTTCTAAATTGCAGTTTTTTTTATTTCTTATCATAAATTAACAAAAAAACAACATTAACTTACAAGTAGTCAATTTACTACAAACGATCAGTTATCTGCGGTTTTGAAGTATCATTAATGATTCGTTATTTTAGGTAGTAGCATTCCACATTTGATGCAATATAAATAGCGAAAACACTGTGAATCAATAATTTTTACAAAAAATTAACACCTTATTGTCTTTTGTATGAATTTATATCTTACATTTGCTTCATTATAAATTATTATTACAATTACAATGCGTACAGGTACAGTAAAATTTTTCAATGAATCTAAAGGTTATGGATTCATTACAGACGAAGAAACAGGAAAAGATATCTTCGTTCACGCTTCAGGAATTAACGCGGAAGAATTACGCGAAGGTGACCGTGTAAGCTATGAAGAAGAAGAAGGAAGAAAAGGGAAAGTTGCTGCTAAAGTAGCAGTAATCTAAGAAAAATATAGCAATTTATTTTTTTTGCCTCTGAATGGTTTTAAAACGTTTCGATTTATTTCGAAACGTTTTTTTTTGCTCAAATCTTAAAAAAATCTTAAAAAAGCCTCCTGTTATTTATAATCAATAAAAATTACAAACAATCACCCTTTTGCAATACACTTAAATCATTTTTTAGCTTGTGATTTACAGAGTTGAAAGTTATCTTTGTGGCTTATTCTTTAAGTAAAAAAGCTAAGTTTATGCAATCTGATCAATACAGTTACATTCCAATTTTAATGCAAGCCATTTTAGCTATTGGTTTTGTAGTAGGAACAATCATTATATCCGGAAAATTAGGACCAAAAAGAAGCTCTGAAGTAAAAGATAAAAACTTTGAGTGTGGTATCGAATCTGTAGGTAACGCACGTATTCCTTTCTCAGTAAAATATTTCCTAGTTGCCATTTTATTTGTATTGTTTGACGTAGAGGTTATTTTTCTTTACCCATGGGCAGTAAACTTTAAAGAATTAGGAATTGAAGGAATGCTTAAGATGATCGTGTTTATGTCACTTCTTTTAGTTGGCTTTTTCTACATCATCAAGAAAAAAGCATTAGACTGGGAATAAGAAATTTTAGATTTCAAATCATAGATTTTAGATTGACCTGATTTAGAATTTTAGATTTGAAAATAAGTTTCTCAAAATATAATATTGATTTTTAAAATATTGATTTCGATTTTGACGATTTGCAAAAATCTAAAATCAGAAATCTAAAATCTAAAATAAAAATGAGCGATTCAAATGTAAATATGGTTGCGCCACCCGAAGGGGTTGTAGGAGAAGGTTTCTTCGCTACAAAACTTAATGATGTTGTAGGTTTAGCAAGAGCCAATTCATTATGGCCATTGCCTTTTGCAACTTCATGCTGTGGTATCGAATTCATGGCTACAATGGCATCACATTACGATTTAGCACGATTTGGTTCTGAGCGTGTGAGTTTTTCTCCTCGTCAGGCAGATATGTTATTAGTAATGGGAACTATTTCTAAAAAAATGGCGCCTATTTTAAGACAAGTTTACGAACAAATGTCTGAACCTCGCTGGGTAATTGCAGTTGGAGCTTGTGCTTCATCAGGAGGAATCTTCGATACTTACTCAGTTTTACAAGGAATTGACAAAGTAATTCCGGTTGACGTTTACGTTCCGGGATGCCCGCCAAGACCAGAACAAATTGTTGATGGAGTAATGAAACTTCAAGAATTGGTAAAAAGCGAATCTGTTAGACGCAGAAGCTCACCAGAATACCAAGAATTACTAGCTTCATATAATATTTCATAAGATGGCTTTAGAAAACACCCTGATTCAAGATAAACTTACAGAAACATTTGACACAAGTGTTTTTAACTTTCAACAAGAAAGAGATATTTTTTCACTAGAAACGACTGCTGATAAAATCACAGCTTTGATTCTTTTTTTGAAAAACGATTCTGATTTACGTTTTCACTTTTTAACTGACTTATGCGGCGTTCATTATCCGGACAACGAAACAGATCGTCAGTTTGCAATTGTTTACCACTTACACAACTGGTACGAAAACAAACGTATTAGAATCAAAGTTTTCATAAATGGTGAAAAACCAGAGATAAAAACCATTTCAAACATTTTCTTAAGTTCAAATTGGATGGAAAGAGAAACATACGATTTCTTCGGGATTAACTTTATCGGACATCCACAATTGAAACGTATTTTGAATATGGACGAAATGATATCGTTCCCAATGCGAAAAGAATTCCCAATGGAAGACAGCGGAAGAACTGATAAAGACGACAGATTCTTTGGAAGAACAACAACAAATTGCTAAAAATAAATAATTCAACATTATAAAATGTCAGAACTATTATTATCACCAGAGCATCGATATGCTAAAATAGTAAAAGATAGACTAAACGAAGACGGAAGCGAACTTTCAGTACTTAATTTAGGTCCTACGCATCCAGCCACTCACGGTATTTTTCAAAATATCTTGTTGATGGATGGTGAAAGAATTCTTGAGGCTGAACCAACTATTGGTTACATTCACAGAGCTTTCGAAAAAATCGCCGAAAATCGTCCTTTTTATCAAATTACTCCACTTACAGACCGTATGAACTATTGTTCTTCCCCTATTAACAATATGGGATGGTGGATGACTTTAGAAAAATTATTAAATATTGAAGTTCCAAAAAGAGCTCAATATTTAAGAGTTATCGTAATGGAATTGGCGCGTATTACAGATCACTTAATTTGTAACTCGATTCTTGGTGTAGATACTGGTGCTTATACCGGTTTCTTATATGTTTTTCAATTTAGAGAAAAAGTTTACGAGATCTACGAAGAAATTTGTGGTGCTCGTTTAACAACAAATATGGGAAGAATCGGTGGTTTCGAAAGAGATTGGTCACCAGAAGCTTTCCGCAAACTAGACGTATTTTTACAAGATTTTCCTGTCGCTTGGCAAGAATTTGTAAACTTATTCGAAAGAAACAGAATTTTCCTTGACAGAACTGTAGACGTAGGTGCAATCTCGGCAGAGCAAGCAATGGCTTACGGATTCACAGGTCCAAACTTACGTGCTGCCGGAGTTGATTACGACGTTCGTGTTGCACAGCCTTATTCATCATACGAAGATTTTGATTTTGTTGTTCCTGTTGGAAAATCAGGTGATACTTACGATCGTTTCTGTGTTCGTAATGCTGAAGTTTGGGAAAGTTTAAGTATTATTCGTCAAGCATTGGATAAAATGCCAGCCGGAAACGAATACCATGCAGAAGTTCCTGATTACTACCTTCCTCCAAAAGAAGATGTTTATACTTCAATGGAATCTTTAATTTATCACTTTAAGATCGTAATGGGAGAAGTTCCTGTACCAGTTGCAGAAATTTATCACCCGGTTGAAGGAGGAAATGGAGAAATCGGATTCTATTTAGTTACAGACGGAAGTAGAACTCCATATAGATTACATTTCAGAAGACCTTGCTTTATCTATTACCAAGCATATCCAGAAATGATCAAAGGCGCTTTATTATCAGATGCAATTGTTATTCTATCAAGTTTAAATGTTATTGCAGGAGAATTAGACGCATAAAAAGATTGCAGAATGTAGATTTCAGATTGTAGATTGAAAAATCGAAAATCTATCCCGATAGCTATCGGGACTAAAATCCAAAATAAGAATGGAAAGAAAACATTACAAACAAGAAATAAACATGACTGAGGCATTGATGACTCGCATCAATGAATTGATTAGTCATTATCCTGAAGACAAAAGAAAATCAGCTTTGTTGCCTGTTTTGCATGAAGTGCAAGATGCGCATGACAACTGGTTAAGTATCGAGCTGCAGGATAAAGTTGCTGAAATTTTGCACATTAAACCAATTGAGGTTTACGAAGTGGTTACTTTTTATACCATGTACAACCAAAAACCAATTGGAAAATATATGTTCGAATTTTGCCAAACTTCTTGTTGTTGTTTAAATGGTGCCGAAAATTTAATGGATTACACTTCTGAAAAATTAGGCATCAAAATGGGAGAAACAACTCCAGACGGAATGTTTACCATTGCCGGAGTAGAATGTTTAGGTGCTTGCGGATACGCTCCAATGATGCAGTTAGGCGATTTCTACAAAGAAAAATTGACAGAAGATAAAATCGATCAGTTAATCGCTGATTGTAGAGATAATAAAATAATATTACACGATAAATAAGATGTCACAGAAAATATTATTAGATAAAATCAATGTTCCAGGAATAAAAACCTACGAAGTATATCGCCAAAATGGTGGTTATGCATCTGTAGAAAAAGCTTTGAAAACACTTACACCTGATGAAGTTGTTGAAGAAGTAAAAAAATCAGGACTTCGTGGTCGTGGTGGTGCAGGATTTCCTGCCGGAATGAAATGGAGCTTTATTGATAAAAAATCAGGAAAACCAAGACATTTAGTTTGCAATGCCGATGAGTCTGAACCAGGAACTTTCAAAGATCGTTATTTGATGGAATTTATTCCTCACTTATTGATTGAAGGAATGATTACTTCTAGTTTTGCCTTAGGCGCTAACTTATCTTATATCTACATTCGTGGAGAATATATGTGGGTTTTCAAAATATTAGAAAGAGCTATCGCCGAAGCTAAAGCTGCCGGTTGGTTAGGAAAAAATATATTAGGTACAGGTTACGACTTAGAATTACACGTTCACTGTGGAGCCGGAGCTTATATTTGTGGAGAAGAAACTGCACTTATTGAGTCTTTGGAAGGTAAAAGAGGAAATCCTCGTATCAAACCACCTTTCCCAGCGGTTTCAGGACTTTGGGCAAACCCAACTGTGGTAAATAACGTAGAAACTATTGCAACTGTGCCATGGATCATCAACAACTCTGGTGATGATTATGCAAAAATAGGAATTGGTCGTTCTACAGGAACTAAATTAATCTCAGCATCTGGACACGTTAAAAATCCTGGCGTTTACGAAATTGAATTAGGTTTAAGTGTTGACGAATTCATGAATTCTGATGAGTATTTAGGAGGAATGTCTTCTAGCAGACCTTTAAAAGCGTTTGTTCCCGGAGGATCTTCAGTGCCAATTTTACCAGCTGAATTAATTTTCAAAACTGCAAATGGTGAAGACAGATTAATGACTTACGAATCTTTAAGTGATGGTGGTTTTGCTACCGGATCTATGTTAGGTTCTGGAGGATTTATAGTTTACAATGATACTGCTTGCGTAGTAAGAAACACTTGGAATTTTGCTCGTTTTTATCACCACGAATCTTGCGGACAATGTACTCCATGCCGTGAAGGAACTGGATGGTTAGAAAAAATATTATGGAGAATCGAAAACGGCCAAGGCCGTGAAGAGGATATCGAATTATTGTGGAGCATTCAAAGTAAAATTGAAGGAAACACAATTTGTCCACTTGGTGACGCAGCTTCTTGGCCAGTAGCAGCAGCTATTCGTCACTTTAGAGATGAATTTGAATATCATGTTCGTTTCCCTGAAAAAATAAAGAATAGAGATCACTTTGTTGCTGAACCTTTTTCGCAAGTAAAGCATTTAGTAGGCAGACAAACAGTTTAAAAATAGTTTAAAGTTTCAAGTTTTTTTAGTTTCAAGTGAAAACATGAAACGTGAAACCTGAAACTAAAAAAACAAAATTAAGAGATGAAAGTAACCATAGACGGTCAAAGTATAGACGTAGAGCCAGGAACAACGATCCTGCAGGCTGCACGTATGATTGGTGGAGATTTGGTGCCGCCAGCCATGTGCTATTACTCAAAATTAAAAGGCAGCGGAGGAAAATGCCGTTGTTGTTTAGTTGAAGTTGCAAAAGGTAGTGAAGCTGACCCAAGACCAATGCCAAAATTAATGGCATCTTGTGTAACAGGATGTATGGACGGAATGGAAGTAAATAGTAAATCTTCAGACAGAGTTACGGAAGCTCGTAAATCTGTAACTGAATTTTTATTAATCAATCACCCGTTAGATTGCCCTATTTGTGATCAGGCTGGAGAATGTGATTTGCAAAACTTAAGTTTTGAGCACGGAAATCCAAAATCACGTTTTATTGAAGAAAAAAGAACATTTGAACCGGAAGATATTGGTCCAAATATTCAACTACATATGAACCGTTGTATCTTATGTCAAAGATGTGTACAAGTTGCAGATCAATTGACAGACAACAGAGTTCACGGAGTATTAGACCGTGGAGATCACGCTAATATTTCAACTGGAATTTCTAAAGCAATCGACAACGAGTTTTCTGGAAACATGATCGACGTTTGTCCTGTTGGAGCTTTAACTGATAAAACTTTCCGTTTTAAATCCAGAGTTTGGTTCAACAAACCTTTCAACGCTCACAGAGAATGTACAACTCCAGGATGTTGTGGAAAAACAACTGTATGGATGTTTGGAGGAGAAATTCAACGTGTAACTGGTCGTAAAGACGAGTACCATGAAGTTGAAGAATTCATTTGCAACAGCTGTCGTTTTGATCATAAAAACGTTAGTGACTGGGTAATTGAAGGTCCGAGAGAATTTGAAAAAGATTCTGTAATCAACCAAAATAACTACACTCAAAAATTAGAGAAAGTTGAAATCGACACAGAAAAGAATATTCTTTTAGGTAGAGATATTGATCGTAAAAAAATTAGTATGGCAGAAATTCCATTAAACCCTAATAACCAAAATTCTTAGCCATGGTAGATGGAACATTTATTATAGAAAAAAGTGTTGTAATTGTTGTGGTTTTTGCCATAACAATGATTATGGCAATGTATTCTACTTGGGCTGAGCGTAAAGTTGCAGCTTATCTACAAGATCGTGTAGGACCAAACCGTGCAGGATGGGGAGGATTATTACAACCTCTTGCTGATGGTATGAAATTATTCTCGAAAGAGGAATTTTTCCCAAATACACCTAATAAATTTTTATTTGTTGTAGGACCTGCAATTGCAATGAGTACGGCTTTAATGACAAGCGCCGTTATTCCTTGGGGAGACAGATTACATATTTTTGGTCGTGACGTTCTTTTACAAGCAACTGACATCAATATTGGTATATTATACATTTTTGGAGTTCTTTCTGTGGGAGTTTACGGCATCATGATTGGTGGATGGGCTTCTAACAATAAATTCTCATTGATGGGAGCTGTTCGTGCAGCTTCGCAAATGGTTTCTTATGAGGTTGCAATGGGATTATCAATGATTGCTTTATTGATGATGACCGGAACTTTAAGCTTAAAAGAAATTTCATTACAACAATCTGAATGGCACTGGAATGTACTCTATCAGCCATTATCATTCTTGATTTTCTTAATTTGTTCATTTGCAGAAACCAACAGAACTCCTTTTGATTTAGCAGAATGTGAAAACGAATTAATTGGAGGTTACCATACAGAATATTCATCAATGAAAATGGGATTCTATTTATTTGCTGAATATGCAAGTATGTTTATTTCTGCAACGATTATTTCAGTATTGTTCTTTGGAGGATACAATTATCCTGGAATGAGTTGGATGGTAGAAAATGTAGGCGTAAATACAGCTAATCTATTAGGAATTGCAGTTTTGTTTGCCAAAATATGTTTCTTCATATTTTTCTATATGTGGGTACGTTGGACAATTCCAAGATTTAGATATGACCAATTAATGAACTTAGGATGGAGAATTTTGATTCCGCTTTCGATTATTAATATCATGATTACGGGTGCTGTTATTTTAAGACACGATATCGCAGCAGCTTTAGGATTTTAAGAACCGTAATGCCCTAGCCCTGATAGAAGCGGCATCCTTTTATTTTTTTTCTTTAAAAAAATAAAAGATACAGCGGAGAGCAGGATTAGCTACAAATAAAAAATAAAATAGATTTTGGATTTGATTTTACCATCAAATTGTGAATCGTAAATCATACATTAAAAAATGTCAATAGAAACTATATCATTATCGGGTAGAAAAAAGATGGTCTCGAACAAAGAGATGACTTTTTGGGAGCGATTGTATCTTGTGGCGATTGTGAAAGGATTAGGTATTACGCTTAAACACTTATTCAGAAAAAAAGTGACAATTCACTATCCTGAACAAGTACGTGAAATGAGTCCGGTTTACCGTGGTCAACATCAATTAAAGCGTGATGAGCAAGGTCGTGAAAACTGTACTGCTTGTGGATTATGTGCTTTATCATGTCCTGCTGAAGCAATTACAATGAAAGCTGCCGAACGTAAAGCAGATGAAAAACATTTGTACAGAGAAGAAAAATACGCTTCAATATATGAAATCAATATGTTGCGTTGCATTTTCTGTGGTTTATGCGAAGAAGCTTGCCCGAAAGATGCAATTTACCTGACAACTTCAAAAGTTTTGGTTCCTTCTAGCTACGAAAGAGAAGATTTCATTTTTGGAAAAGACAGATTAGTGATGCCTTTAGACATTGCTATGAAAAATGCTCAACTTAATAATGCTAACTAAATGATACATATTCCTGATTTTGCACACGCAACAACTGTACAAATTATATTTTGTTTCTTAGCGTTTATTACGGTAATCACTGCTTTCCTGACTATTTTTAGTAGAAACCCAATTCACAGTGCCATTTATTTGGTGATTTGTTTTTTCTCTATTGCGGGTCACTATTTATTATTAAACTCTCAGTTTTTGGCTATTGTACATATTATAGTCTACTCGGGAGCGATTATGATTTTGTTCCTGTTTACGATCATGTTAATGAATTTGAATGAACAGCGAGAAGTACACCGACCTAGAATTACACGTCTGGGAGCTATTGTATCTTTCTGTTTGATTTGTATTGTATTGATTGCCATTTTCATCAATTCTAAACCAATTGTTGGTGAATACGATTCGACTGGAGAAGATTTCCAATCTATTCAGGTTTTGGGTAAAATACTACTGAACGAATATATGGTTCCGTTTGAATTTGCTTCAATCTTACTTTTAGTTGCTATGATTGGTGCTGTTCTATTGTCTAAAAAAGAAAAATTAAATAAATAATGGGTAATATATTAAATCAAATAGGTATTGAAAATTACATCTTTTTAAGTGTTGTACTTTTCTGTATTGGTATTTTTGGTGTATTGTACAGACGAAATGCTATTATCGTTTTCATGTCTATCGAAATCATGTTGAATGCTGTTAACCTTTTATTTGTTGCTTTTTCAACTTATCATCAAGATGCACAAGGACAAGTTTTTGTATTCTTCTCGATGGCAGTTGCTGCGGCTGAAGTTGCAGTTGGATTGGCTATTTTAGTTTCGATCTTTAGAAATTTAGGTTCGATTAGTATCGATAATTTAAAAAATTTAAAAGGATAAATGGAAATGGATACCAATTTAGCTTTAGTTTTAGTATTAGCTCCTTTTTTAGGATTTTTAATCAATGTTTTCTTTGGAAAAAGCTTAGGAAAAACAGTTTCAGGATTCATTGGGACTGCTACTGTTGTAGTTTCTTTTGCTGTTACGCTTTTCTTTTTCAATCAAATTAGCCAAACAAAACAAGCCATTCAGATTACTTTATTTGACTGGATTCAAATTAGTAATTTACATATCAATCTTGGATTTTTATTAGATCAATTGTCTTTACTTTGGTTGCTTTTCGTAACTGGTATTGGATCATTGATTCACTTATATTCTATTAGTTATATGCACGATGATGAGAATATGCATAAGTTTTTTGCCTATTTGAATCTGTTCGTTTTCTTTATGATTACTCTTGTAATTGGAAGTAACTTATTAGTTTTATTTATTGGTTGGGAAGGTGTTGGACTTTGTTCGTACTTATTAATTGGATTTTGGCATAAAAACCAGGATTATAATGATGCTGCGAAAAAGGCTTTCATTATGAACAGAATTGGAGATTTAGGTTTATTAATCGGAATGTTCATTATTGGCTCAATGTTCTCTACTTTAGATTATGCAACTTTAAAAACTGCAATTGCCGGAGCTACTAACTTAAATATTCCGTTGCTTTCATTAGCAGCATTATGTTTATTTATTGGAGCTTGTGGTAAATCTGCACAAATTCCATTATATACTTGGTTACCTGATGCGATGGCTGGACCAACTCCAGTTTCGGCATTGATTCACGCTGCAACAATGGTTACGGCTGGTATCTTTATGGTAACAAGATTAAACTTTGTATTTGATTTAGCACCGGACGTTCAAAATGTTATTGCTGTTATTGGAGCTATAACTTCATTAGTTGCTGCTACAATTGGTTTAGTTCAAACGGATATTAAAAAAGTATTGGCCTACTCTACCGTTTCGCAATTAGGTTTAATGTTTTTAGCATTAGGATTTGGTGCTTATGAAGTAGCTGTTTTTCACGTAATCACTCATGCTTTCTTCAAGGCTTGTTTATTCTTAGGCTCAGGATCTGTTATTCACGGATTGCACGGAGAACAAGATATGCGTAAAATGGGTGGTTTGCGTAAAGCAATGCCAATCACTTTCTGGACCATGTTAATTTCATCATTAGCCATTTCCGGAGTTCCGTTATTCTCAGGTTTCTTCTCAAAAGATGAAATTTTGATGACAGCTTTCCACCACAATATTCCGCTTTATGTTATTGGATCTATTGCTTCAATCATGACAGCTTTCTATATGTTTAGACTAATGTTCTTAACTTTCTTTAAAGATTTTAGAGGAACTGAAGAGCAAAAGCACCATTTACATGAAAGTGATGGATTAATTACTTTTCCTTTAATTGTTCTGGCAATCTTGGCAACTTTTGGAGGATTAATTAGTTTACCTGGAAATAGTTGGTTAAATGAATATTTAGCGCCACTTTTTACAAAAGTAGCTGGAGAAGAACATCATTTAGGTACGACCGAATATACTTTAATGGGAGTTGCAGTCTTAGGCGGAATCATTGGTATTTTAATTGCTTACATTAAATACTTCAAACAAGATAATGTTCCTGAATCAGATGAAAACATTACTGGTTTGACAAAAGTTTTATACAACAAATATTATGTAGACGAAGCTTACGACGCTGTATTTGTTCGCTCTATTAACGGATTATCAAGATTTTTCAGAGACTATATTGAGACAGGTTTATCTGCTCTTGTTTTTGGATTAGGAAAAGTAACCAATGAAATAGCTTTTCAAGGTAAAAAACTACAAAACGGAAGTATCGGATTATATCTTTTTGTTTTTGTTTTGGGGCTTTGTGCCATTGTTTCCTATATATTTTTAGCTAAATAATTTTACAACTATGAACGTTTCTCTTATATTAATTATTCTTCTAATTGGTGCATTTGCCACTTATTTTGTTGGTGACAAACTAGCATCTAAAGTAGCTTTGTTCTTTAGTTTGGCGGCTTTAGGTTGTTCAATTGTTTTATTAAATCATTTTTATGCAGGTGAAAACATCAGTTTAATCAACGCTTGGATTACACAACCTAAAATTTCATTTGCTCTGAATGCTGATGGTTTAGGTATGGCAATGTTATTGTTAACTGTAGCTTTGACGCCAATTATTATATTCTCTTCTTTTGGAAATGAATATAAAAATGCTAAAGGATTTTATGCTTTAATTTTATTTATGGCTTTTGCTATGACAGGAACCTTCCTTGCAGCAGATGGTCTATTATATTATATTTTTTGGGAATTGGCTCTTATTCCTATTTACTTCATTGCACTTATTTGGGGTAATGGTGATGCTGAAGAACGCAGAAAAGCGGTAGTTAAATTCTTTATATACACTCTTGCAGGTTCATTGTTCATGTTAGTTGCTTTGATCTATTTATCTCAAAAAGCAAATGGCAGTTTCTTAATCGAAGATTTATACAAATTAAACCTATCTGCAACTGAGCAGCTTTGGATTTTCTTAGCTTTCTTCTTGGCTTATGCAATTAAAATTCCAATTATTCCTTTCCATACATGGCAAGCAAATGTGTACCAAAAAGCACCAACTGTTGGAACAATGCTTTTATCAGGTATTATGTTAAAGATGGGATTATATAGTGTTATTCGTTGGCAATTGCCAATTGCACCGCTGGCTGCAAAAGAATACATGCCAATTTTTATTGCTTTAGGAATTGCTGGTGTAATTTACGGATCAATCGTAGCTTTAAGACAAAAAGATTTAAAGAAATTATTGGCTTATTCATCTCTTGCACACGTAGGATTAATTGCCGCAGGAACTTACACGTTAACTATTGATGGTTTACGTGGAGCTGTTTTACAAATGATCGCTCACGGTTTTGTTGTAGTAGGATTGTTCTTTGCTGCTGAAGTTATTTTTAGAAGATTTGAAACTAGAGAAATTTCTCAATTAGGTGGTATTCGTACACAATCGCCAAAATTCACTTCTATGTTTTTGATTTTGCTATTGGCTTCTGTAGCTTTACCTGGTACTTTTAATTTCGTAGGAGAGTTTACAGTTTTATATAGCCTTTCTCAAATCAATATCTGGTTTGCTGTTTTAGGTGGAACAACTATTATTTTAGGAGCTTATTATATGCTTAAAATGTTTCAAAATGTAATGTTAGGAGAAACAAATTCTAAAACTTTTGCGGATGTCACTATTAATGAAGGAATTTCATTTGCAGTAATTATTGCAGTTTTAATTTTCTTCGGATTTTATCCAAAACCAATTACAGATTTGATTACACCAAGTTTAGAAACAATTCTAAACGTTATCAATAAAAATTAATATTTTAAATAAAAATAAATTAGGGCGTCATTAGTTTTAGATTTCCTAAATCAAAAAAACAAAAATGAATACATTAATAGCTATAACAGGATTGGGTGTTTTTTGCCTATTGTTTGAAATTCTTAATTTAAGAAAGGCCATTGTTCCAATTACCATCATTGGTTTATTGGGTGTTTTGGCACTTAACTATTACGAATTTGGATCAACAGCAAGTTACTATAATAATATGATCACGGTGAGTAAATTCTCTACTACGTTTTCATCATTATTTATTATTCTAACTATTTTCTTAGTAGCATTAAGTCATAATTTTTACGAAAATCATCCAACAAAAATTTCAGATTTTGTCGCTATAAAAGTTTTTTTATTAGCTGGGGGAGTTGCAATGGTTTCTTTTGGAAACTTAGCAATGTTTTTCTTAGGAATTGAAATTTTATCAATTGCATTATATGTTCTTGCAGCAAGTGATCGTTTGAATTTAAAAAGTAATGAGGCTGGTATGAAATACTTCTTGATGGGATCTTTCGCATCTGGAATTATCTTGTTCGGAATTTGTTTGATTTACGGAGCAATGGGAACTTTTGACGTAGCTGAAATTCACGAAGTTTCTTTATCTGCCGAATTACCAGTTTGGTTTCCAATTGGAATGATTTTGATGATCATCGGTATGTTGTTTAAAGTCGCGGCAGTTCCTTTTCATTTCTGGGCTCCGGATGTTTACGAAGGTTCACCTGCACTTACAACTGCATTAATGAGTACTTTAGCTAAAGTAGTAGCAATTGCAACGCTTTATAAATTAGTTTATGCATTGAATTTAGTTCCGTCTCTAGACAATCAAGATCTATTAGGAACTTTTGAAAATATCGTAGTAATTATTTCAATAGCTTCTATGACTGTTGGAAACATAATGGCATTGCGTCAGGTAAATGTTAAACGTATGCTGGCATTCTCAGGAATCTCACATGCAGGTTTTATGTTGATGACTCTTCTAACTGTAGCAACTTCAGCCGGCGTTTTATTATATTACACAGCGGCATATGCATTGGCTGGAATCGCAGCTTTTAGTGTCATTTTATATGTATGTAAAAATCAGGATAACGAAGATGTTACTAACTTTCACGGTTTAGGAAAAACAAATCCATTATTGGCTGCTATCCTTACAGGTTCATTATTATCTATGGCCGGTATTCCAATTTTTTCAGGATTTTTTGCTAAGCTATTCTTATTCAACCAAACAATTCAGGCCGGATATATTGCTTTAGTAATTGTTGCTGTAATTAACTCTATCATAAGTGTTGGATATTATTTCAAACTAATTTTAGCAATGTATTCTAAAGAGCCAAATCAAGAGCGTACAGGTAAACCATTCCTTATTTATGCAGTAGCTATTGTTTCAATTTCATTAAATATTATTTTAGGTTTGTTCCCTTCTTTAGTATTAGATCTTTTAAATTAAAAGTTTAAATCCTATATAATTTTGAGCCGTCAATAGTAATTGACGGCTTTTTTATTTGTAAGAATAAACCATTAAATCTATTTAGTCTTAATTGTTAAAAATTCCCTAGCAATACAGACATATAACAAAATATCGATTATATTTGATGAGTTTTAAAACCTATTACATTATGAACTTTAATTCGAAAAATCCGTTTTTAAGCAACAAGCGTTTTTCATCAAATGCTGTTTCAAAAGCAGAAGAAGTACATCACGCACAAATTATTGATTACAATCAAGAAATGACATTGTCGGGTACAATTAATAAAACAGCAATTTTGTTTTTAATTTTATGTGGATCTGCAATGGTAACATGGTGGATGGCATTTAACGGAATGAATGCAATCTTACCTGCAATGGGTGGTGCAATTGTTGGGCTTATCTTAGTTATAATTTCAGCTTTCAAACCACAATACTCTCCTTACTTAGCACCAGGTTATGCATTATTTGAAGGATTATTTATTGGAGGAATTTCTGCGATTTTTGAAGCTATGTATCCCGGAATCGTTATCAATGCGGTTGGTGCAACTTTGGTTACTTTTTTAGTTTGTTTAGGTTTATATAAATTTAAAATTGTAAAAGTTACCGAGCAATTCAAATCTATAGTTATTGCAGCTACTTTAGCAGTCGCTACTTACTATTTGTTTTCTTGGTTAGCATCATTAATTTTTAATTTTACTCCGGTACATTATGGAAATGGAATGATGAGTATAGGAATTAGCGTTTTTGTAATCATTATTGCTGCATTAAATTTATTTTTAGATTTCGACCAAATTGAAAAAGGTGTTCAGGAAAGAATGCCAAAATTTATGGAATGGTATGGTGCAATGGGATTAATGATCACATTAGTTTGGCTGTACATTGAATTTATAAGATTATTATCAAAATTAGCAAACAATAAATAATTTTTTGCACACAGATACAGAAAGCCTTTTTGAAATTCAAAAAGGCTTTTTTTTTGACATTTTTTTAAGCGGGAACAAAGTAAAACTCTTTTATAAAAAACTAATTCTCTATTTTAAGGGCTTTCCTATTAACCTGATTACTCTACAAAAATTTCTTCCCAATCGATTATTTAATATCGAAAAGAGCATCTCCTATAACTTTTTTAGCTAAAAAAATTAGTTTCAGTATACTTTATACTAGTAATTAACAATGCTTTTCTTAATACAAAGCGAATTCCATCTGTAATAAAACTAAAATATATTGTCGTTTTATTTTACAAAAAAACAAATAAAAACCATCAAAAAATCTGCTAAGTCTTAATTCTAGGAATATGTAATAAATTACATTTTATGCAATTTATTACATATTCCTTAATTATTTATTATTTTTTTTACATGATACATTTTTTATATCAAAAATAATAATAATTCAAAAAATAAGCATATTTTTGTGTAATCGATTACAATTTTAAAATAACCACTACTAAAATTGAGATCACAAAAAACCACAAACTAAACAACCTTAAAACACCACTTATGAAAACAAAACTACTTTATCTGATTTTACTGTTGGCCTCCGTGCACCTATCGGCCCAACAAGTGACCATAACCGAATCCTCAGGATGGCTTGAATCTGCTTTTGTAAAATGGACACCTCTTGTAGGAGCCAATAGCTACAATGTTTACTACACTGGAGGAGGCCAAACCAATAAAAAAATTGACAATGAACTTATACGCAGCTATGGCTCCTATTTTCGTGCTGATATTCCTGGTCTTGCTGCCGGAAACTATACTATTACTGTCAAACCCGTTACCGCATCAGTAGAAGGCGCAGCAACTACAACTTCAAACCTAGCTGTATTAGCTCAAGATCGTACTGGTTTTGCTTTTGATGGAGGCCGTTTACCCGGGGCATATAATGCAGATGGAACTCCAAAATCTGGAGCTGTAATACTCTATATCACACAAAACACGAAAAACACTATTTCGATGAATATCACCGGAGCCAGTGCAAATCCATGTGTTGGCTTACAAAACATTCTATACGGTATAAAAAAGGGAAAAGACACCCGTCCTTTTATCATTCGCTTGATTGGGAATATTACCGACATGACAGTAATGGAGGGCGGCGACATCACAATTGAAAATGCCAATAATGCAAATAGTTATCTAACAATAGAAGGTGTTGGTAACGATGCCGTTGTAAATGGTATGGGAATACGTCTTAAATCGGCATCTAATATTGAAGTGAACAATCTTGGATTTATGAACTGCAATAGTACAGCGGGAGACAATGTAGGCTTACAAGATAAAAATGATCACGTTTGGGTTCACAATTGCGATTTATTCTACGGAAATGCAGGTTCAGATGCAGATCAAATAAAAGGAGATGGAGCTATGGATAATAAAGGTTCTACTTATATAACATTCTCCTATAACCATTTTTGGGATAGCGGAAAATCAAGTCTGTTAGGATTGAGCGAGGACACTACAACAGGCTTATACATAACTTATCACCATAACTGGTTTGACCACTCAGATTCTCGTCATCCACGTGTACGTTTTTATTCAGCTCATATTTACAACAACTATTTTGATGGAAATTCAAAATATGGATCAGGAGCCACTCTAGGATCATCATTATTTGTAGAAAGTAATTATTATCGTAATAGTAAACATCCCATGATGATCTCTTTGCAAGGCACAGATGTTTGGGATGAGGCCAATCAGAAAAACAATCCTGGTACTTTAGGTACTTTTTCAGGTGAAGCCGGCGGATCTATTAAAGCCTTCAACAACACTTTTGATGCTGATATCGCGACAAACAACATGCGTTTTGTGGCTTACGGCGATACAAATCCATTATACAATGTATCGGGAAAAATTAACTCAACTACAGATTTTGATGCATATGTTGTAACAAATCGTGGAGATCAGGTCCCAGCAACAGTAAAATCATTTTCAGGAGCCAGCACTTACAACAATTTCGATACTAATGCATCTTTATATGTGAAAAATTTAGTCGTTGAACAACCTGCAGCTGCTAAAGCTAAAGTAATTCAATATGCCGGTCGTATTTCTGGTGGTGATTTAAAATGGACATTTAACAACGCTGTAGACGATGCATCTGCACTTGTCATTACAGCACTAAAAAATGCACTTACTAACTACACCTCTACATTAGTAGCTGTGCAAGGCGAAACTGCTGTTGTTGTAAGCAGTCAAACACTTTCTACAGACACTGACAACAATCAGACAGTGAGTACTAATACAGCAATAGAGCCTATGATTTTTACATGGGGTGGCGATGCAACAGATGCAACAGTAACAGGATTACCAGCAAACGGAATAATTTTTACAAAAAATATACCAAGCAAAACAATTACAATTTCAGGAACCCCAACCGCAAATGTATCCTATTCGATTGCTACAAGTGGCGCCACAGGAACACCTGCAACTGCAACAGGAACCGTAACGCTTGAAGGTGCTGTAACAACTCCTCCTGGTGATCAAATACACAACTTTACTGCCTCAGGAAAAGACAATACTTTTTACACCATTACAGGAAATCTTGCCACAAACAAAGGGACTGTCACTTATAATGATCTAACATTAACACAATGTCTAAAAATGGAAACCGCTACTACTGTGACATACACAACAACTCAATCAAGCACACTAACTCTTGTATTTGCAGAAGCAGCCGGTACGGCAAAAATTGACGGCACAAACTATACTGCCACTGCGGGAATTATTACCGTTACTCTGGGCGCAGGCAATCATACTATTGCAAAAAAAGATACTGCAAATTTATTCTATATGAAAACTGTTTACAGTGGTAATCTAGGTTTAGATACAAAATTTGCAGCAAGAAGTTTAGCAATCTACCCAAATCCAGTTTCAAATCAATTGTTTGTCTCTGCTGAGAATATTCAAAAAATAGAAGTCTATAATATGCTAGGTTCTTTAGTAAAAACAGCAATAAAAGATACTGAGTCTATTGATTTAACCAATCTAACAACTGGTAATTATCTAGTTAAAATAACAACTGACCAAGGTTCAGTAACAAAAAAAATAATAAAAAAATAACAATCCAAAACAAAAATAAAGGGCTTCTAAAAATGGAAGCCCTTTATTTTTTATC
Organism: Flavobacterium sp. FlaQc-57; assembly: GCF_044007395.1. Classification (NCBI taxonomy): domain Bacteria; kingdom Pseudomonadati; phylum Bacteroidota; class Flavobacteriia; order Flavobacteriales; family Flavobacteriaceae; genus Flavobacterium; species Flavobacterium sp. FlaQc-57. The sequence continues at coordinate 711,060 of NZ_JBIPDA010000002.1, read as the reverse complement.
CTAAATCCTTAAAACTATAAATCAAACTTAATTCCTTGTGCCAAAGGCAAACTTGTTGTATAATTGATTGTATTGGTTTGTCGGCGCATATAAATTTTCCAAGCATCAGAACCAGATTCTCTTCCGCCACCTGTTTCTTTTTCTCCACCAAAAGCACCACCAATTTCTGCACCCGAAGTTCCAATGTTTACATTTGCGATTCCGCAATCAGAACCAACTACAGATAAAAATCTTTCGGCTTCGCGTAAATTATTTGTCATAATAGCTGATGACAATCCTTGACCTACTCCATTTTGAATTTCGATTGCATTATCTACTTCGCCCGAATATTTAACTAGATACAAAACCGGAGCAAATGTTTCATGCTGCACAATGGCGAATGAATTTTGAGCTTCAGCAATTGCAGGTTTAACATAACAGCCACTCTCATAACCATCTCCAGAAAGCACTCCGCCTTCAACCAAAATTTTTCCACCTTCAGCAACAACTTTATTCAAAGCAACTGCATACATTTCTACAGCATGTGTATCGATTAATGGTCCAACGTGATTATTTTCGTCAAGCGGATTTCCAATTCTCAATTGCTTGTATGCCGCAACCAAAGCATCTTTTACTTTATCGTAAATACTTTCGTGAATAATTAAACGACGAGTTGATGTACAGCGCTGTCCAGCAGTTCCGACAGCGCCAAAAACAGCACCAATAACCGTCATTTTAATATCAGCATCCGGAGTCACAATAATAGCATTATTTCCACCTAACTCTAACAATGATTTCCCTAAACGTCCTGCAACAGTTTGAGCTACAATTTTTCCCATTCGAGTTGAACCTGTAGCTGAAACTAAGGGAATTCGAGTATCAGCTGTCATTAATTCGCCTATTTTATAATCGCCATTAATTAGACATGAAATACCTTCGGGTAAATTATTTTCTTTAATAACTTGTGCAATAATATTTTGACATGCAATTCCGCATAGGGGTGTTTTTTCAGATGGTTTCCAAACGCAAACGTCTCCAGAGATCCAGGCTAAAGCTGTGTTCCAAGACCAAACAGCGACCGGAAAGTTAAATGCAGAAATGATTCCAACAACTCCCAATGAATGATATTGCTCATACATACGGTGCCCAGGTCTTTCAGAATGCATTGTCAATCCATGCAATTGACGAGATAAACCAACCGCAAAATCACAGATATCGATCATTTCCTGAACTTCACCGTAACCTTCTTGCAAAGATTTCCCCATTTCATAAGAAACCAGTTTACCAAGAGCTTCTTTATTTTCGCGCAACTTTTGCCCAAACTGACGAACGATTTCTCCACGTTGCGGCGCAGGAATTAAACGAAATGTTTTGAAAGCCTCTGTTGCCGCTTGCATAACTTTCTCATAATCCTGAGGCGTTGACATTTTAACCGAAGCAATTAATTTTCCGTCAACTGGTGAGTAACTTTCTAAAATTTCTCCAGAAGAAAAATTCTGTAAACCTGTTGATGTTCCTTCATTTATCGTTTTGATGCCCAATTTTTCCAGAGCCTCATTCATTCCAAATTGCGATGCTATTGTTGTCATTGTAACTTTTTTAGTTAAAATTGTTGTGTTTTTATGTAAAGATATTATTTCGAGTTGAATTTAGATCGTCTTTTGTTATTAAAAACAAAGTAAATTTAGGGTTATTTAATATGAATTTCTCAAAAACACACCAATTTATTCACGCCAATTCAGGAACTTTGCATTTACAAAATCATATAATATGTCGTTTTTCAATCGTCTTTTAGTTTGCTTCGTTTTACTTTCTTTTAATGCTTTTTCGCAAAAAGTACAAAAAGCTTCTTTTCAGGTTGTTCCTTTAGGGATAAAAGGCGGAATTGACGAAAAAAATCTTTCGGCATATATGGTAGCTCCAACAAATACAAATGATTTTATTTGTATGGATGCCGGAACAATAAATGCAGGAATAGAAAAAGCAATAGAGAATAAAGTCTTTAAGGTTTCGACAAGTGAAGTTTTACGAAAATACATTAAAGGATATTTTATTTCGCACGCGCACTTAGATCACGTTTCGGGATTGATTATAAATTCGCCAGCTGATTCCTCAAAAACAGTTTATGCAACTGAAAAATGTATGGAAATGATGGAAAATCATTATTTCAATGACCAAACCTGGGCGAATTTTGGTGATAAAGGGCCTGGAAAGCCATTAAATAAATATCATTTTCAAACTTTAAATATCGCGCAAGAAACTCCAATTACCAATACTACAATGACAGTAAAAGCGTTTCCTTTAAGTCATGTGAATCCGTTTGAAAGCACAGCGTTTTTAATTAAAAATGGAGATTCTTATGTTTTATATTTAGGAGATACTGGCCCTGATACGGTAGAAAAAAGCAATAAATTAAATGAATTATGGACTGCAGTTGCTCCTCTTATTAAAAGCAAACAATTAAAAGGAATCTTTATTGAAGTTTCATTTCCAAATGAACAGCCAGATCAATTTTTATTCGGTCATTTAACTCCGAATTATTTAATGAAAGAGCTTCATACGTTAGAAGAATTAGCAGGAAAAGGATCCTTAAAGGATTTCAATATTATTGTTACCCATTTAAAACCACCAACAAAAAACATTCTAAAACTTAAAGAACAATTACAAAATCAAAATGATTTAAGTTTGAAGATTATTTATCCTGAACAGGGAAAGAGATTTGAGTTGTAGCTTTTTAAACTGCATTTATACGATTTCAAATGCGAAACCCGACAGGTTTTAATACTAGAAATAAGTTTATTCCATACATCTGAAATTTTCTATTTCTTAATACCTCTATTTTCTTGTTCGATCTCTATATTTTCTTTTTGATAAATTCCCCAAACGCAATTAGAAAATTCTCCTGCAGCAAATAAAATATCAGAATTGTCTTTCTGAATCTTGAATACCTCAAAGATAAAATCTTGGCTATATAATGGATCTTTTATTTTTATTTTTTCATCTGTCCTTTCCCAATTAAAATCCCAAATATTTATTCCATCTATTTCATATTTTTCACCATCAAAAATGGTTTTCTTATGTATCCATAAATCTCGCATTAAAAAAATAGTTTTTGTTCTTATGAAAATGATTGCCTAGCCCTGATAGAAGTGAAAATCCTTTTGTGCCGGGGTTCGGCACAAAAGATTGAAACGTATAGCGGGAAATAGCTCCTAATTAAACTATTTCTTCATCACAAATCTAGGATCAGATTCCATTACGGTTCCGCAATTATCACAAGTTCTCAATTCCTCTGAATTGTAAAAATGTTCGAAATGTGGCAGGAAGTCTTTTTCGATATTATGAAGTTCAAAAAATACTTCGTACAATTTATGATTGCAATTATCGCAATGCCAAAGCAATCCGTCCTTGTAACCTTTTCCTGCACGTTTGCGTTCGATTACCAATCCTATTGAACCTGCAGAACGAACTGGAGAATGTGGAATTTTTGCAGGATGAAGATACATATCTCCGGCGTTTAACTCCATTTCTTTTCGTTCGCCATCTTCTTGAATTATCACTTTTATACTGCCTTCAAGCTGATAAAATAACTCTTCGGTTTCATTATAATGATAATCTTTACGAGCATTTGGTCCCGCAACAATCATTACAATATAATCGCCAGAATCAACATAAAGATTTTTGTTTCCAACTGGTGGTTTAAGTAAGTGACGGTTCTCGTCGATCCATTTAGTAAGGTTGAAAGGTTTTGCTATTGCCATTTTTAAAGTACTGAGTTTGTAAGTAGCTAAGTTAATGAAAAGTTTTCAGTCGTAAAACTTAGTATTCAGTCGCAGTAGCAGTTTTCAGGAAGTTGAGACTGAATACTGAGACTTAAAAATGAGACTTAAAACTGTGACTGAATACTTAAAACTATTTCATTTCTCTAAGCAGATAAACATAAACCGGAAAGTGATCACTAAAACCTACTTCGGTTTGACTATGTCGTAGCGGATATCCTTTATATTGTCCTGAAGTTTGCACCAAATACGGTCTGTTGAAAATTCCTGCTTTCCAAAACTTAAAATTTGAATAATCGGGTTTTATAAGAGACTCTGTTATTATAATTTGATCAAAAATATCCCACGAATCACGAAATGCAATTGTTCCCATTCCTTTATTCATCATTTCTTCAAAAGGATTATAAATACCAAACTCTGGAACTTCGGCTTTTTTTGCCTTTGCTCCTAATGCTACTTTTATACTTTTATTATAAGGTCCGTCATTAAAATCTCCCATTGTAAACACTTTTGCATTTGGATTAATTTGCTGCAATGAATCAATAATTCTCCTATTTAATTGACCTGCAGCTTCACGGAATTGACTACTGGCCTTCTCGCCTCCTGATCGCGACGGCCAGTGATTCACAATAATACTGATTTCCTCATCTTCTAAAAAACCTGTGATTAAAAGCTGGTCTCTTGTAAAAACTCGATTTCTGTCTATTGTCAGTTCCCTTTTACCTTCATTATCATCGTCGATTTCTTCTTTATTATTTTCTTTATTATCTTGTTTTGTAACAGCTTTATTTTTGTAAATCAACAAAGGAATATTAGAAAAAGAAGTGGGTCTAAAATATTTTTTCTGATAAAGTAAAGCAACATCAATTCCGCGTTTATCCGGCGAATCAAAATGTATAATTCCGTAATCATGATTTACTAATTGTGGCTCTTTAATTAAATCTTCCAGAACACCACGATTCTCAACTTCAGAACCTCCAATAATTGTGGGTGCGTTTGAGTTTTCGGGTGTTCCTATTTCAGAAATAACCCGGGCAAGATTTTTTAATTTCTGTCTGTATTTCTCTTCTGTCCAATGCTGGGCTCCGGTTGGTGTCCATTCATCGTCATTTGTATTCATGTCATTTGTAGTATCAAAAAGATTTTCGAAATTATAAAATGCAACCGTATGAATAATATACTTTTTTGATTGCGCTTGAATCGAAAATGAAAAAAGAATTGCGAAATAGAATTGAAAAAGAACCAATTTCATAAATTAATATTTTGAAGAATCCAATGTATACAAAATAATCAAATTGTAAGAAAAATCTAATGTTTATTTTATACCGTTTATTTGTTTATCCTAAAATCTCTTGTAACTTGCTCTCTTAATTTATTACTTATCAAAAATGAAAAAACTACGTTTTGCTCTTGTATTATCTTTTTTATTCAATATTTCTCACGGGCAAAAAAACATTTCATTTTCTGATAGCATCAGAATCAAACATCAGATTCCCGAACTGGCTTATGCTGTAGTTTCTGCAGACTCTATTTTAGAAATTCAAGCATTGGGTTATCAACGTATCGACTCAAAATATAAAGCAACAATTGATGATAAATTCCGCTTAGGATCAATAACTAAAACAATTACAAGTTATATTGCAGCGGTTTTAGTTAAAGAAGGAAAAATAAAATGGGGCACCAAATTTTTCGATTTATATCCAGAATTAAAGGCACAGAGTAATCCTGTAACTTACAATTTTACATTACAGGATTTTATAACTTTTCGCGCCAACATAGATACTTGGTCTTATGGAAATGAAACTCCAACTCAAAAGGAGATTAAAGGTAATAATCAGCAACAGCGTTACGAATTTATTTCCTGGTTCCTAAAACAAAATCCTGTTACAGAAACACAACCTATATATTGGTCCAACCCGAGTTATGTTGCAGCGGGACTTATGCTCGAAAAAGCATCCGGCAAAAGCTATGAAACTTTGGTAAAAGAATTAGGAAAGAGTTTAAACATCGATTTTGAATTTGGACAGCCTAATTTCAAAGATCAGTATCAGCCTTGGGGACATGATGAAGATTTAAAACCTGAAAAGCCTTCCTCAAATTACAAACTTAATTGGCTTTCTTCGGCAGGAAATATAAATATTAGTTTGCCTGGTTATTGTAAATTTATGCAAATGCAGCTTCAAGGTTTAGAAGGAAAATCAAAATTGTTCACCAAAGAGGAATTTAATTATATGCATTTTGGTTTACCTGAATTTTCTTTTGGATGGAATTCTGAAATTAAGGAATCAAATCAATTACTTTATTCATTTCATAATGGAAATCCGGGAACTTTTTTAACCAAAGTGTATATTTGTAAATCCATAAATAAAGCTTTTATTGTTTTTGCTAATGTACAATCAGAAGAAGCCGATAAAGGATTAATTTTAATTCTGGAAAATTTACAAAATAAATATGGCGGTTAATAATTGAATCGAAACCTCATCTAAAAAATAATTTATAATTTTAAGCAAAAAGAAACTATGATCACGAAACACTTTCAGCACTTCAAGAAACGCATTGCTTTTGGTAAATTCGTATTTCTTATTTTTGCCTTACAATCATTCACCTGTCAATCTCAACAAAACATGATAACACCACCTTATTTACAAAAAGGAGATACTGTAGCCATTTTGGCAACAGCCAGAAAAAATATCGATGACAACTTAAAACCTACAATAGATTTATTGCACAGTTGGGGATTAGAAGCTGTTGTTGGAACTACAATTGGACTTGACTATAACCAACTTGCCGGGACTGATGAACAACGCGCCGCAGATTTTCAGCACCAATTAGACAATCCGAATATTAAAGCAATTTGGTGTGTTCGCGGCGGTTATGGAACTGTAAGAATGATTGATTTACTTGATTTTACTAAATTCAAGCAGCATCCAAAATGGATTATTGGTTTTAGTGATGTTACAGTTTTGCACAATCATTTAAACACAATGGGATATAAATCTATACACGGTATTATGCCAGTTACTGTTGCACGTGCTACTCCTGCAGCCGTTAGTTCAATGAAATCGAGTTTGTTTGGAGAACCATTATCTTATTCTATTGCTCCTGATAAAATGAATCGTCTTGGAAAAGCTACTGGTGAATTGGTTGGAGGGAATTTATCCATTTTATACAGCTTGTTAGGTTCTCCATCTGCAATAGATTGCAAGGATAAAATTTTGTTTATCGAAGATTTGGATGAATATTTATATCATATTGATCGCATGATGATCAATTTAAGACGCAATGGCTGCATTGAAAACTTAAAAGGAATCATAGTTGGCGGTATGACCAAAATGAAAGACAATGAAGTTCCGTGGGGTAAAAATGCTGTCGAAATTGTAGATGATGTAACCAAAAAATATAATATCCCCGTAATATTCAATTTTCCTGCAGGACATATTCAGGACAATCGTGCTTTAATTATGGGAAATACCATTTCTATTGATGTAAATGCATCAGGAAGTACTGTTACTTTTCAAAAATAAAATTATCTCAGAGTTCCTTAAAATACGGAATTTTAAATACCACATATTATAATCTCGCAAAGACGCGAAGTCGCAAGGAAAGGAATCAAACTTTGCGACTTCGCGTCTTTGCGTGCAAATTGCTCGATAAAGCATGAAAAATTCATAACTCACAATTAAAAAAATGGCTGAACACAACGAACTCGGAAAAAAAGGAGAAGAACTAGCAGTACAATTTCTTAAGGAAAATGGATATGAAATTTTAGACCAAAACTGGACTTTTCAGAAGGCTGAAATAGATATTATTGCTCAAAAAGAATCCATTTTGGCCGTAATTGAAGTTAAAACGCGCTCGAGTTTAGATTTTGGTTCTCCACAGGATTTTGTTAAGCCAAAAAAAATTCAGCTTTTGATAAAAGCAGTAAATGCCTACATAAACGATAGGGAAAAGGATTTTGGTAATGACTTAAATATTCGATTTGACATTATGGCTATTCATAAAAACGGTGAAACATTTGCAATTGAACATCTTACGGATGCTTTTTATCACTTTTAACATATTTTTTTATTGTTATAATTGTAACAAATTGTTTTTTAATTTATATTTGCAAAGATTTATAACATCAAATTAACTACGCAAACCAATTACGTTACAAAAAAAAAAGAAAAAAAACTATGAAAACCGTTTCTTCAATCGTCGAAAATTACATCAAAACAAAACCTTTTTTATTAAATGCGCTATCGCTTGGAATCATCAACCTGACGTCGCTTTCTCGGAATATTATGACCGAATTAGAGAGTGAATTTGGCAAAGAAGTGAAACAAGGTGCTGTAGTAATGTCACTTAAACGACTCACAGAAGAATTGGATTTTAAGTTAAATCATAAAATTAATAAAGTAATTAAAAACATTGGCGAGATCACAGTTCGCTCAGAATTGACAGATTACACTTTTGCTGCTTCAGAAACAGTTTTAAACAAACAAGCTGATTTAATTTCTGATATTAATGCCTTATCTGATATTTTTTATACTTCGTCTCGTGGTGTAAACGAAACTAATATTGTGGTAAGCAGCAGTGTAAATCATTTAGTTGAGAAACACTTTGTTCGCGAAAAACTAATTCAAAAATTAGACAATTTAGCTTCTATCACTGTAAAATTACCAAAAGAAAATATTGTAGTTCCAGGAATTTATTATTTCATTTTTCAGCGTTTGGCTTGGGAAGGAATTATTATTAATGAGGTAATTTCTACTTCAAATGAATTCACGATTTTAGTTGGAGAAGATCAGGTTGATGTTGCTTTTAAAGTAATTAAGGACTTGAAAAACTAATTATTGCATTAATTCTTTAAAATAAAAAAAGGCGTATAGAAAATTCTGTACGCCTTTTTTATATTCTTTTGAAATGTTACTCCCCCAACATCTCCATCAATTCCAAAGCTCTTTTCGTAGATTTTACATTCTCAAAAGTCAGTAAAAGACGTAAACCATTTGGAGTTTGCTTTTCTTTCATTGTGCAAAGATTACTGTGCGTCTGAACAAATTTTATCACTTTATGAAAACGCTTCGATTGGTAATAATCTGATTGTTGATCAGAAACGAAATAGCCAATCATTTTACCTTTTTTCATTACTAATTTCTCAATTCCAACAGCTGTTGCGATCCATTTAATACGAATACTATTCATTAATGCATTGGCACGTGGAGGCATTGGACCAAAACGGTCAATTAATTTGTTTTGGAAAACAATCAATTCTTCTTCATTTTTCACAGATCCCAATTCGTTGTATAAACTCAAACGTTCTGTAACATTATTGATATATTCATCCGAAAATAACAACTCAAAATCAGTGTCGATTTGAAGATCTTTTACGTATTCTTTCGTTTCAATATCGTTCTCTTCAGGATACAAATCTTTGAATTCGTTTTCTTTTAATTCTTCGATGGCTTCGTTCATGATTTTTTGGTAGGTATCAAAACCAATTTCATTGATGAAACCGCTTTGTTCACCACCCAATAAATCTCCCGCACCACGAATTTCAAGATCTTTCATCGCAATGTTGAAACCGCTTCCAAGTTCACTAAATTGTTCCAAAGCCTGAATACGTTTTCTGGCATCTTCGGTCATAGATGAATATGGCGGACAGATGAAATAACAAAATGCTTTTTTATTGCTTCGCCCTACTCGACCACGCATTTGGTGCAAATCTGATAATCCGAAATTATTCGCATTGTTGATAAAAATCGTGTTGGCATTTGGTACATCCAAACCACTTTCGATAATTGTTGTTGCTACAAGAACATCAAAATCTCCGTTCATGAAACCTAACATCAATTCCTCGAGTTTGGCACCTTCCATTTGTCCGTGACCAATTCCGACTCTGGCATTTGGAACCAAACGCTGAATCATTCCTGCCACTTCTTTTATATTCTCAATTCTATTATTGATAAAGAAAACCTGTCCGTTTCGCTGAATTTCATACGAAATTGCATCACGAATTACTTCTTCATTAAAACCAACCACATTCGTTTCGATCGGATAACGATTTGGCGGAGGCGTTGTAATTACCGATAAATCTCGAGCTGCCATTAACGAAAACTGAAGCGTTCTTGGGATTGGCGTCGCCGTTAATGTCAGCGTATCAACATTTGCCGCAATAGTTTTTAGTTTATCTTTTACGTTTACTCCAAACTTTTGTTCCTCATCGACAATCAATAATCCTAAATCTTTAAAAACTACATTTTTATTGACCAATTGATGTGTCCCAATAACAATATCAAGTTTTCCTTCGGCTAAATCTTTTAATGTCTGTGCTTTTTGTTTTGCGGTTCTAAATCGGTTTAAATAACCTATTGAAACCGGCATATCCTTCAAACGCTCAGAAAAAGTTCTATAATGTTGGTATGCCAAAATCGTGGTCGGAACCAAAACGGCAACTTGTTTACTATTATCAACAGCTTTAAAAGCCGCGCGAATTGCAACCTCTGTTTTTCCAAAACCAACATCACCACAAACCAAACGATCCATTGGGCGATCGCTTTCCATGTCGGCTTTTACTTCTTGCGTTGATTTGGTTTGATCCGGGGTATCTTCATAAATAAACGAACTTTCTAATTCGTTCTGTAAATAACTGTCCGGAGCAAACTGAAAACCTTTTTCTAAACGGCGTTTTGCATACAACTGAATTAAGTTGAAAGCAATATGTTTGACACGCGCTTTGGTTTTTTGTTTTAAAATCTTCCAGGCGTTCGATCCTAATTTATAAATCTTAGGCGGCGTTCCGTCTTTTCCATTGTATTTTGAAATTTTGTGAAGCGAATGTATGCTTACATAAACGATATCATTATCAGCATAAACCAATTTTATAGCTTCCTGCGTTTTGCCTTCGACCTGAATTTTCTGCAATCCGCCAAACTTGCCAATTCCGTGATCGATGTGTGTAACATAATCGCCAACAGAAAGCGAGGTCAATTCCTTAAGCGTAATATTCTGTTTTTTAGAATATCCGTTTTTAATATTGAATTTGTGATAACGCTCAAAAATCTGATGATCTGTATATGCCGTAATCTGATTTTCTTCGTCAATAAAACCTTGGTACAAAGGCAAAACAACGGTGTGATATTGCTTACGAATATTCTCTGAATTGGCTTCATCTAAAGTTTCAAAAATATCGTGAAAACGTTTTGCCTGAGCATCATTCGAACAGAACAGATAATTTTTATATCCGTTAAAATGATTATCACTCAGATTATTCAACAATAAATCAAATTGTTTATTGAAAGAGGGTTGAGGCTGAATATGAAAATCGAAATTCTTAGTTGTTTTAAAGATTGGTTTTGAAGCCAACTCTACAATCGAAAAATCTAATGCTCTTTTAATAAACGAAGCCTGATTTAAGAATAACTGTTCAGGTTCGGCATGTTTTATTTCTTTGGATAATTTTTCAAAAGCTTCTTCTGCCCTTGCAAATTGTTTGTCTAACTGACTAAAAAGTCCGTCGGTATTTTGGATAAAAAGAACTGTTTTCTCTGCAATATAATCTAAGAAACTTTCACGGTTTTCCTGAAATATCTTGTTTTCGACATTTGGTATAATCGTGATTTTTTTATGTGTTTCGACAGATAATTGCGTTTCAACATCAAAACTTCTGATACTGTCTACTTCGTTTCCAAAAAATTCAATTCTGTAAGGATGATCGTTTGAGAACGAAAACACATCGACAATTCCTCCACGAACAGAAAATTCTCCCGGTTCTGTAATAAAATCGACTCTTTTGAACTCATATTCAAACAAAACTTCGTTGATAAAATCTATTGAAATTTTATCGTTTAATGCAACTTTTAATGTGTTTTTATCTAACTGCTGACGCGTAACCACTTTCTCAAAAAGAGCTTCAGGATACGTAACAATTATGGCTGGTTTTTTACGAGAATTTATTCTGTTTAAAACCTCAGCACGAAGTAAAACATTCGCATTATCCGTTTCATCAACTTGATAGGGACGACGAAATGATGCAGGATAAAACAAAACATCTTGTTCACCGATCATTTGTTCAAGATCATTCAAATAATAAGCTGCTTCTTCTTTATTGTCTAAAACTACCAAAAAAGGAAGCTCAGATTTTTTAAAAACAGCACGAATTACAAATGAAACTGCTGATCCTAACAATCCGTTAAGATGCATTTTTATTTGATTCTGTTCTAGTAATTGTGTGGCAATCTGCTGATTTTTTGGCAGATTATCATACATTGTATATAAGGCGTTTTTACTCAATTTTCGACTATTTTTGATCTGTATTTTTCAACTGAAGTGGACTTGTATTTACACTTGCATTTGGTATCGCGCGTGTTGTATCTAACATCTTCAAGAAATCTTCCTCTCCTTCTTCTTTTGGAATTTTACTTTTTACAATAATATTGTCCATTTGCCTTTCTAATGAAACCAATTCTTTGTTGATTTCTCCAATTAAAAAAGTTACTTTTTTGTCCGGAATCTGATTCAAATGAATAAACAGATCCATCATCATGATTTTAGTAATCAAAATTGAGATTCGGCTTTTAATTGATGGTACATTAAATTCTGCAGGAATGTTATTGTTTAAAGCCATTGCTTTTTTTGAAATAGCAGTTGACTTTTTTTGGAAGGCACCAATGGTTTTTCTTGGTTTATCTCCAAGTTCTTCCAGGAATTCGCGCCATTCTGTCCAGGAACTTACTTTTTGTTCTGAAGCCTCATTGATGGGTTCGTCAATAAACACCCAGGATTTATTGATATTATTGAAAATAACTTCCTTTTTTTTAGCTTCTTTTTCATTTTCAGCACGGCGTTTTTCATCTTCATTTTGACATGAATTTAGTACAAAAACAAAAAGTAGAAAAAGAGATATTTTATATTTCATTTGGTAAAACATTAAGCTACAAAGTTACAAAGTAAATTTACAATTACGAATTCTGTTTTTTGCTAAAGATTCTATAAATCATGACTGTTTTTTTGCCCGAGATTAATAGAATTAAAATGATTTTATTTGACTATCGTAGCATTAAAAAAGGGCTTTGTTTAAAAAAATATCAAGGCACAAAGGCACACCGTTGTAAAAGAGAATAATCCAACAAACAAACTTTTTAATTGTTAAATTTATAATTTGTTCTCGTAAAAAGTAAAAATATTTGCGAAAACGTTATATTTGCGTATCTAAAAAACAACACAAATGACTCCAAAAATATTGATCATTGGCGCTTGCGGTCAAATTGGGACAGAACTGACTCAAAAACTGCGTAAGCTTTACGGAACAGAAAATGTAATTGCTTCTGATATTCGAAAATTAAATACTGACGTTGTAAATTCAGGTCCGTTCGAAGTCGTCAATGCTTTAGATTTTAATCAAATTGAGCATCTTGTTGAAATACATCAAATTACCGATATTTATTTAATGGCGGCCCTTTTATCGGCTACAGCCGAGAAAAACCCTGCCTTTGCCTGGGATTTGAATATGAATTCATTATTTCACGTTTTAAATTTAGCGAAAGCAAAAAAAATAAAAAAGATTTTCTGGCCATCAAGCATTGCCGTTTTTGGACCAACAACGCCAAAAGAAAATACACCTCAATATACTGTAATGGAGCCTTCGACTGTTTACGGAATTAGTAAACAAGCAGGAGAAAGATGGTGCGAATACTACCATAATATTTACGGAGTTGATGTTCGAAGCATACGTTATCCTGGTTTAATTAGCTGGTCTACACCTCCAGGCGGTGGAACAACTGATTATGCAGTTGATATTTTTTACAAAGCTATTGCCGATAAAAAATACGAATGCTTTTTATCATCTGAAACAAAAATGCCTATGATGTATATGGATGATGCTATTGATGCAACCATTAATATTATGAAAGCACCGGTTGAGGAAATTAAAATACATTCTTCATACAATTTGGCCGCAATGAGTTTTACGCCAACTGAAATTGCTACTGAAATTAAAAAACATATTCCTGAATTTACAATTACTTACGAGCCTGATTTCCGTCAGAAAATTGCGGACAGCTGGCCAGCAAGTATCGATGATACAGAAGCGAGAAAAGATTGGGGTTGGAAACATACTTTTGATCTGGAATCGATGACAAAAGATATGATTGAGCATTTGAGTTAAAACTTTATAATCTGAAAATAAAAAATCCCGTTTAAATTAATAAACGGGATTTTTTGTTTTTATAAATGAAGATTACTTCACTTCATAAACATTATTTGCAGCTTTTACATCGGCCATTAATCCGCTTGGATCAATAGTGATTTTTTTAATGGCTGTTTTGTTTTTATCAATTGTAAAACTGTAGTTTGACTGTGCCCATGCCCAATCATCCAAAACGGTTCTTTTTACATTTGGAGTTGGATTTGGCTTTATGAAATTCATCATTCTTAAAGGAATATAAAACGTTTCAGAAGTTCCGTCTGTATAATCTACTTTTAAATCTATTGGCATTGGCATTCTTCCAATTCTTTCTAGAGTTACAGTTGTTTTTCCTGCATTATCTGCAACGTCCTTAACTCCGTAATCGATAGTGTTTAATGTTTGTGTCCAATCTATTAAATACCAATCTAACTCAGCTCCTGAAACTCTCTCTGCCGATCTTTTGATATCATTTGGAGTTGGATGTTTGAATTTGAAATCGTTAAAATATCTTTTTAAAGTAGCATCAACATTGTCTTTTCCAATTACATATTCTAATTGCGACAAAAAGATACTTCCTTTTACATAAGATGAAGTACTGTAAGGTCTGTTTTCGTCGTAACGATCACCATGCGTACCTTGTGGCTGCTCTTTACCAGAATTAACTAAACTGTAATAAGCTGCATAATTTCCTTTAAACGGATTTACTTCTTTTTTATCTCCTTTTAATTCATTCAAAGCACTGTCTTCGATGTAAGTCGTAAAACCTTCATCCATCCATGGGTGTTTTGACTCATTTGAAGCTAAAATATGTTGAAACCAAGAATGTCCTAATTCATGAGTCGCAGTTCCTAAAATTCCTTCCAGTGTTCCATTTCCTAGCATCAAAGTACACATTGCATACTCCATTCCTCCATCTCCACCTTGAATAAATGAATATTGCTTGTACGGATAATTTCCAACTCTATGATTGTAGTAATCCATTACTTTTACCATTAAAGGCTCTAATTGCTTCCAATTTGCAGTTGTTTTCGGATTGTTTTTGTAGAAGAAATGTAAATCAACATCATTTGGTCCTTTTACAATATCATGTGTATATTCTTTATCTGCTGCCCACGTAAAATCATGAACATTTGGAGCAATAAAATGCCATGTTAACGTTTTTGTCTTTTTAGGATAAACTACCGTTACACCTGCATCTTCATAACCGTGACCAATTTCATTTTTATCTTGCAAGTAGCCCGAACCTCCAATTGTGTAGTCTTTGTCAATTGTAATTTTTACATCAAAATTACCCCAAACACCGTGAAATTCTCTCGCGATGTACGGATCTGCGTGCCAACCTTCAAAATCAAATTCGGCTAATTTTGGATACCATTGTGACATTGACAACTCAACTCCTTCAGAATTATTACGTCCTGAACGACGAATTTGAACTGGAACTTGTCCATCAAAATCTAAGGTGAAAGTTGTTTTTGAGTTTGGTAAAATTGGCTTAGCTAAAGTTACTTCTAAAATCGTTCCCGAAACTCTGGTTTGAGCCGTTACACCATCTTGTTTTAAGTTAGTGATTTTTAAAAATCCTATTTCATTTGGCTTTAATGTTTCAATCCTACTTTGCTTTACATCTTTTCCATCAGCACCTTTTACTTTGGTAACCATTCTTCCATCCGGATCTTTTATGTTATGCAAACGAGCATCCATTTCGCTTCCCGGCTGAAAAGCATTTGGAAACAAATGATAGAATACTTTTCGTAATGTGTCAGGAGAATTATTGGTGTAGACCAATTCTTGTTTTCCTTTGTACAGATAATTTTTTACATCCATGGAAACTTCCATTTTGTAATCTACATGTTGCTGCCAATACGGAGCACTTTGTGCAAATGCTGAGTTTAAACCCAAACTCAAAAAGGAAAGTAGTATAATTTTTCGCATTGATTTTTCAATAAAAATGGAAGAGTTGCCACTCTTCCATTTGGTTAGTATTTTGTGTTATTTTATTTTTTAGACATTTTTTCTGCCATCAATAAAGCATTATAAGCATTTACCATTTTTGCCGTTCTTGACGACTCTGCAGAAGAAACTGCTACAGGCTTTTGGTCCGGATTTGGATTTTCTCCTAAAATTACTTTTGATGGAAGTGCAACTCCAGAATCCATTAAAATTTGTTTTACCTGTGCTGCTTTTAATTTTGGATAATATGAACGAATCAATGCTGCAACTCCTGCCGCATTTGGAGATGCCATTGAAGTTCCTTGCAAATATTTGTATTTATTATTTGGAACTGTTGCGTAAATTTCTTCACCAGGAGCAAAAACGTCAACGTTTATTTTTCCGAAATTAGAAAATCCTGCAACAACAGTTTCTCCATATTCCTTATTTAATGCTCCAATTGTAATTAGATTATTAGCAAATTCTTTGATGTTATCTTCAGAATCATTTGGGTAATTAATGTTTTTTGTTTCGTCAATATTATAACCATCATTACCTGCTGCATGAACAATTAAAACATCTTTTTTTGCTGCATATTTTATTGCATCGTAAACCCATTTTTTATGTGGAGAAAAACTTTTTCCAAAACTTCCGTTGATTACTTTTGCTCCATTATCAACAGCATATCGAATTGCCAAAGCAATATCTTTATCATATTCATCTCCGTCAGGAACAGCTCTTACTGTTAATATTTCGACATTATTTGTAACACCATCTCCGCCTAAATCATTACCACGAATTTGACCAATGATTCCGGCAACGTGAGTTCCGTGAAGTGCTTTTTCTTTATCTGGTCCAAAAACTATATTATTCCCGTAGTGATTGTCTTTGATATCTTCCGGATTATCACCTACAATTTTTCGCCCGTCGTATTCTTTGTTTAAGTTGTAGTTTAACTGATCGTAAACTTGTTCTCTATACTCTTCAAAATCAACTTCAGGGTCAAAAGTTGAACCTGCATTAGTAAAGATTTGCATCATAATATCTTTACTCTGCACAACTTTTTTATCTGTTGAAGTTATAGCAGCTAAATCTTCAACTTTATAATTTGCCTTGTTAAGCTCATTTTTTATTGTCTTATGAACTTCAAGTAAAAAATCAACTTGTTCTTTATCTTTTAAAGCTTCATCGTACTTTTTTGTATACTGTGCCAATGCTTCTTTATATTCTGCAGAACCGTCATCTCCTTTTTTAACAATTCGAGTCAATTCAAGGTTTTCATGAACAGCATTTCCAAGAAAATTCCATCCGTGAATATCATCTACAAAACCATTTTTATCATCGTCAATTCCGTTACCAGGAATTTCTTTCAGATTTGTCCAGATCATTCCTTGCAAATCCGGATGCTCAATGTCGACACCAGAATCTACAATACCTACAATTACTTTTTTACCTGTTTTTCCTTGTAATAATTCAGCGTAAGCCCTATCAACACTCATACCTGGAATAGAGTCTTTTACTAAATCCAAATGACTCCATCTTTTTAATTCATTTTCACTAACAGGCGCTTTTTTAACAATGGCTAAAGGAGCAACAATTGGTTGTCTAAGCACTGAATTTTGTGCTTGTAAACTTGCGCTGCAACCTGCTAAAACAAGTAATGCAAAAGCAGATAATTTAAGGGGTTTTATATGACTCATGTATCTGTAAATAATTGTAAAGTTAAATTATGCGCCTAAATTATGATTTTTTGTTACATAAAACTAACGATTAACACTGTGTTATGATTTTTATTCTAACATTTTAAAATATTACAAAGCTTAAAAAAGCCTTATAAACGTAAGGTTTTTAGACTATTTACTTTCAAAAATCATTTACTAAATCAATACTTCATTTATTAGATTCTAAAAAATAAATTCATCCTTACGGTTTCCCGTAAGGAAAAATGAATTGTGTTTTGTACAATTGCGCGACCTAATACGTAAACCTAATCTATGAAAACAAAACTACTCTTGTTGCTATTATTAGCAAATTTTTCTATTTACGCGCAACAATACACCGCGATCCCGGATCTTAATTTTGAAAAGAAATTAATTGCTTTGAATATTGATTCAGGACCTACAGATGGACAAGTACTTACTTCTAAAATTTCAGGAGTATTAACATTAGACCTTTCAAGTAGCTCTATAAGTAACTTAACTGGAATTCAATCTTTTACTTCTTTAAAAGAATTAAATTGCAATGATAACCAAACATTGACTTCTGTAAATCTTTCCAGTAACTTAGCTTTAGAAAAAGCAACCTTTGTTCGTTGTCCTCTTACAAGTATTAATGTAACTGCAAATATCAATTTAACAGAATTAAATTTCTCAACAGGAGGATCCTCCTCTGGACAAGAAGGATCCGGAGCTATAACTAGCTTAGATGTTTCTCATAACCCTAAGCTAAAAGTCCTTGATTGCTCGCATCACAAGATAGCAACTCTGAATTTTAGTGCAAATCCATTACTAGAAGTTTTAAGTTGCGGCGGTAATAAATATACAACCCTGGATCTTTCTAAGAATTTAGCTTTAACCAATTTAAGCATTAACAACGCATTACTTCTAAGCACTATTGATCTTAGTGCAAACACCAAATTAACAACTCTATCAATTTCTGATGCTACGCTGACAAAAATTGATCTTTCAAAAAATACTGCTTTACAATCTTTTTCTTGTACTAATGCTAATTATCTACAAGAAGTAAATTTAAAAAACGGAAAAAATGAATTAATAGTCCCGTCGAGATTATATTTAAACAGGTCTCCAAGTTTATCTTGTGTTTTAGTTGACAATGTTGCATATTCTGAAGCTAATTGGTCAACCAATAAAGATAGTTCACTAAAATTTTCTCTCGTTTGCGAAACTCCAAAGTACACTATAATTCCAGATACTAAATTTGAAAAAATTCTAATTAGATTAGGTATCGATGGCCCTTCTGATGGAAAAGTTCTAACATCAAGAATAGCAGAAATCAAGGAACTAAAATTAAACTACAGCGGCGACTACCAAGAAATTACCGATTTAACTGGTATCGAAGATTTCTCAGCATTAGAAAAATTAGAAACGCCTGGCACTAAAATGGGAAAACTAAACGTTTCTAAAAATACTGCCTTAAAATATTTAAGCTGTCGAGGCGAAAATTTATCAAGCCTTGATATTAGCAACAATAAAAATTTAACTTATTTATCTTGCGGCAACAATAAACTTACAACCTTAGATGTTTCATCACATACTTTGTTAACAGAACTTGACTTTAGCTCAAATAGTATTGCCCAAATAAACCTTTCAAACAATAAAGCACTTACTAATGTCATAGCAGAATCAAATAACTTAACAAATTTAGATCTTTCAAGTAATACAAACTTGGAAGTTGTAAGTTTTGGCTCCAACCCACTTACCTCTATTGATTTCTCTAAGAACATTGCATTAAAAAACATTTCAGGCTTTAACAGTTTAGTCACAGAATTAAATCTTACAAGTAATATTGCATTAAAAAACATAACCTTGTACCAATCAAAAATTTCAACTCTGGACTTATCGCAAAATAAAGCATTAACATATTTGTATCTATCAAATAATAACAACTTGACAGATATTAATTTAAAAAATGGAAACAACACTGCTTTCACAACAATAAATTTAAAAAGTAACACACACCTGGACTGTGTATTAGTTGATGACGCTAACTACTCAAACACCAACTGGAAAGACAAAGAAAACTGGACAAAATATGGTACCGTTTGCGCAACTGCATACACTTTAATTCCTGATGCCGAATTTGAAAAGGCTTTGATCGCACGAAATATAGATTTAGTTTTAGATGGAAAAATATCGACTGCTTTAGCTGCTGAAATTAAAGTTTTAGATTTACAGCAATACACAAAAATTTCTGATTTGACAGGTATTGAAGCTTTCACTTCTTTAGAAACATTGCTTACACCGCTATCTGGTTCAAGCTTTAAAACTTTAAATCTAAGTAATAATAAAGCCCTAAAAAGTTTAACCATTAATTCTTCGCTGCTAACTTCTCTGGATTTGTCTAAAAACACAGCTCTAAAAAGCTTAGAACTTAAGAATAATAAAAATTTAACTGAATTAAATTTACAAAATCAACAAAACAGTTTAATGACAGTTGCGAACTTAAACCTAACAAACAATACAATATTAACTTGTATTTTAGTTGACGACGTGGCTTACTCAAATGCAAATTGGGCTTCACAGAAAGACCTTTGGGCAACTTATACCAAAGTTTGCTCGGCACCAAAATACACTTTAATTCCAGATATAGAATTTGAAAAAGCACTAATAAGTAATGGAATAGATAATATTGAGGATGGGAAAGTTTTAACAGCTAGAATTGCCGTTGAGAAAAAAATCGACTATCGTTACTCAAATTATCAAAAAATTACTGATTTAACAGGAATTGAGGATTTCGCAGCTTTAGAATTACTAACTACTCCTGGTACCAAATTAGGAAAACTGAATCTTACCAAAAATACAGCCTTAAAAACACTAAATTGTAGTGGAGAAAATTTATCTACATTAGACCTGACAAACAACATAAATCTAGTTACGGTAGATTGCAGCAGCAATAAATTGAGCTCAATTAATGTTTCTAAAAGTTTGGCTCTGGAAAGTTTAAATATTGGAAGTAATACATTAACAAATTTAGATCTTCAAAGTAACACAACACTTACTTCTTTAAATGTAATATCTAATACCTCTTTAAAGAGTCTTGATCTAAGTAAAAACACTAATTTAATTACGTTAACTGCATTTCTTACTGGTTTAGAAAGTTTAGATGTTTCAAGCAATAAAAAATTAACTACTATATCTTGCCAAAACAGTAAAATAACCAATTTAGATATATCAAACAATACTTTATTAGTTAGTTTAAATTGTTCTAATAATTTATTAAAAAGTCTAAATTTAAAAAATGGCGCTAACAATTTATTTGGCTCAAGTCTTAATTTTAAAGGCAACTCTGGCTTAACTTGTATACAAGTTGACAATGTTGCTTATTCTGACACGAACTGGACTACTTATAAAGATACAAATGCAAAATACAATTTGGATTGTACGACTTATACTTTAATTCCAGATTCTAATTTTGAAGATAAATTAATTGCATTACAAATTGATAAAGATGGTAAAAACGGAAAAGTAGCTACTTTAAGTATTGCTTCTGTTACTTCGTTAGATGTCTCTTCAAGCTCTATTAAAGATCTTACCGGAATTCAGGATTTTACTTCTTTAAAAATATTAAACTGTAGTACAAATCAATTAACATCTTTAACACCTGCAAGCAATCTTTTGCTAACAGAATTAAACTGTTCTTCAAATTTAATAACTGTAATTGATGTTAGTAAAAATAAATCGCTGACTGCATTAAATGTTTCAAATAATAGCCTGACTACTTTAAATGTAAAAAATGGTTTTAATACAAACATGGATTGGTTCAGTGTTAATTTTACTAAAAACGCTGCTTTAACTTGTATTGAAGTTGACAACACCACTTATTCTAATGATAACTGGAATGGAAAACTGGACAAAACTGCTTTCTTTACAGAAAATTGCAGCAACTACACTTTGATCCCGGATGCTCTTTTTGAAGACAAATTAATTGCGCTGCAAATTGATAAAGATGGTAAAAACGGAAAAGTATTAACATCTACAATTTCAAGTGTAAAAGATTTAAATGTACAGTTGAGCGACATTAAAGACTTAACAGGAATTCAGGACTTCGCATCTCTTGAATTTTTAAACTGTCAATTCAACCTTTTAACATCATTAAACGTAACAAAAAATTCTAAATTAATTGAATTATATACTCACGGAAATGATTTGACAACATTAAACGTGTCAGCAAATACTGCTCTTACAACTTTGCAGGTTAATAAAAACAAACTAACTACTTTAGACATCTCTAAAAACAATAAGTTAGTATATGTAAATGTTTCGGAAAATGCTTTAAAAACATTAAACCTTAAAAATGGTAATAATACCAATTTCACAACTGCATTTATGTTTAAAAATCCCGCTTTAAGTTGTATTCAGGTAGACAATGTTTCATTTGCGACTACAAGTAGCGTATTTTCTAAAGATGCTACAGCTTCATATTCGGCAACATGTTCTTCACTAGGTATCGAAGATTCAGTTTTCGATAAAGTAGTAATGTACCCAAACCCAACAAAAGGTGAAGTAAACATTAACAATATTTCATTAGAAAAAGCAACCGTTTATAATTCGCTGGGACAATTGGTAAAATCATTCGTATTCAATTCAGGTGATACCAATAATACGATCAATTTATCTGGCTTGCCAAAAGGAATTTACTATGTATACTTAATTAACGAAGATGCTGCTTCGGCTAAGAAAGTGATAGTAGAATAATTACAATTAGTTAACCAAAAAATCCCATTTTCGACATACTGAAAATGGGATTTTTTTATTTTTAGAAGTTCCTTTTTAAAGGATTTCTTCGCAGGTAAACACCTCTTTTAACCGAACACCTTTTTCTGTATGTTCAACCGTTATAATCTGATTGTGCGCATCATGTTCTAAAAACAAATAATAATTCTGATCTGCAGCAGCGTTTAGAAACTTCGACTTCTCAGGCATCGTTAATAAAGGTCGGGTATCATAACCCATAACATATGGCAACGGAATGTGTCCTGCGGTCGCTAACAAATCGGCACAAAAAACGATCGTTTTATCTTTGTATTGAATATGCGGAATCATTTGTTTTTCGGTGTGACCATCAACATAATAAATTCCGAAATTCATTTCTTTAGAAATTCCAAAATCAGCTTCTGGTCTTTCAATAAAATGTAACTGTCCGCTTTCTTGCATCGGCAAAATATTCTCTGAAAGGAAAGAAGCTTTTTCGCGAGCATTAGGTTTTGTTGCCCACTCCCAATGATTTTCGTTGCTCCAATATTTGGCATTTTTAAAAGCAGGTTCGTATCCCGTTTTATCTGAATTCCATTGTACACTTCCACCACAATGATCAAAATGCAAGTGCGTCATAAAAACATCGGTAATATCATCTCGATGAAAACCATATTTCGCCAACGATTTGTCGATTGAATGTGATCCCCAAAGCGAATAATATCCAAAAAATTTATCAGATTGTTTGTCTCCCATTCCGGTATCAATCAAAATCAGACGATTTTGATCTTCAATAAGCAAACAACGCGCTGCAATATCAATTAAATTATTGGCATCGGCAGGATTGGTTTTGTTCCAAATTGTTTTGGGTACAACACCAAACATAGCGCCACCATCTAGCTTAAAATTTCCGGATTCTATTGGGTAAAGTTTCATAAGAATGTATTTCTAATAAGAAAACAAAGCTAGGAAATTGGATTTCCTTATGCTAAAATTTTCCTTTAAAAACTCAAAACTTCATTATTCTAATGTAATAGTAGAGCTTCCCATTATTTCTTGTTTATCGAAGAAATTGACAAAATAGGTTCCTTTTTGAAATGGATTTTCATCAGAATTTAATATCCCATAAACATTAGTCGCTTTTCCCTGAAAATCAAAGCCTACAATAAAACTGTAAACCAAAGCCTTGTCATTACCAAATTCGATCAATTTGTTTTCGCCCAAAACAGTATTTTTTTGATCTAAAACCTGAATATAATACACTTTCTTTCCCGTTTTTGCTACAGGATTCCCATTTACAGAAAAACTAATCTTAAATTTTTCTGCATTCTTGGCTTTGTCAGTTTCAAGCTCTTTTCCTGATTTTTTTTCTCGGAGCGCTACTACTTTAAAATTATTCAGCGTTAATTTTGAAGCATCTTTAAGCGTTGATTCTAATTTTTTTTGCTTTGAAATTAAAGTGTCATTTTCGGCTTTTTGCTTATACATGACAACATTTTGATTTTCAATTTCATTCAGTAAATTTTTATTCTGAGATTTTAATTTACTAACCTCAATACCTTTAGAGGCTAAAGAAGCTTTCATATCTGAGAACTGTCTGCGATAAACTTGAATCTGTTCAACTGAAGGATTTTTTGAAGCCGAAATGATTTCCATCAAATTTTCAATGTTTTTCCTTTCGATTTCAAGCTGTTGCGCCAATGCTGTTTTTTCTAATATTGCCGCATCATAAGCCAGTTTTAGAGTTGTTAACGAATCTAAAATATTTTTTTGAGCAAGAGATTCCCGATTTGGTTCGACAATCGTTTTAACTTTTGTTACATCTTTATTTTTTTCATCCTTTTCATTTGTCTCTCTACTAAAAATAAAGACTGTAGCACCTATTCCAAAAACAAAAAACACGGCTAAAAGTGCTTTCACCCACTTACTTTTGTATTGTTTTTTCATAATTACTTACAATTTATCGCAAAAATACCATTATTTCACGAGTTAAAACAGGTACAAATACGGTTTTTTAACATATTTAAAGCATTGTTGTTATTTTATAAGGGATAAAAAATATTTTTCTTAATTTTTAATCTGCTTTACTAAAAAAGAGCGTTTAACAAATTCGACTATCTCTAATTTGTAAATTCAGCAATCAAAATAAGTTCTATCTATTTTAACATTTGTTATAATAATGTGAACCGTTATGGAAAAAGGTTTTTAAGTCGTATCTTTGCAGATAATTTCATTTCAACATTGAACTACAGTACTTTAAAAAGTAATCCAATGATTACTTTTTAAATAGTAAATTCAAAATGAAAGCTAAAAAACAAATACCATAAACAATGATAAAAGTTTCTGATACAGCCAAAAAGAAAATCATCGACTTAATGAAAGATGATGGTTTTGATGCTGCTAGCGACTACGTAAGAGTAGGCGTGAAAAGTGGCGGATGCTCTGGTTTGTCTTATGATTTAAAATTTGACAAAACGAAAGGCGACGACGATAAAATATTTATAGACAATGACATAACAATTGCAGTTGAAAAAAAATCATTCCTTTATTTAGCCGGAACAATTCTTGAGTTTTCTGGAGGATTAAACGGTAAGGGGTTTGTTTTTAATAACCCAAATGCAAGCAGAACTTGTGGTTGTGGAGAATCATTCTCTCTTTAAAATAATTAAATGATTGCAAAATTTAAAGATTTAAAGATTACAGAAGTGATTTCATTTAAATTCTTCAATTTTTGAATCTTTCAATAAAAAAACAATGAGCAAATACACAGAAGACGATTTAAAAATCGAACTCGAGACAAAAGAATACGAATACGGATTTTACACTGATATTGAATCAGAAACGTTTCCTATTGGTTTAAACGAAGATATCGTAAGAGCTATTTCTCTTAAAAAAGAAGAACCTCAATGGATGACCGATTGGCGTATTGAGGCTTTTCGTGCGTGGAAAGAAATGATCGAACCGGAATGGGCAAATGTTCATTATCAAAAACCGGATTTCCAGGCAATATCTTATTATTCAGCTCCAAAACAAGTTGATCCTAACAAAACTTTAGACGATGTAGATCCTGAACTTTTAGAGATGTACAAAAAGTTAGGTATCTCTGTAGATGAACAAAAAATGATGAACAATGTCGCTATGGATATTGTTGTCGATTCTGTTTCTGTAGCAACTACTTTCAAAAAAACATTGGCTGAAAAAGGAATTATTTTCTGCCCAATTTCAGAAGCAATCAAAGAGCATCCGGAATTAGTAAAAAAATATTTAGGAACTGTTGTACCTCAAAAAGACAACTTTTACGCAGCATTAAACTCAGCAGTTTTCTCTGACGGAAGTTTCTGTTATATTCCAAAAGGTGTTCGTTGCCCAATGGAACTTTCAACTTATTTTAGAATCAATCAGGCAGGAACAGGACAATTTGAAAGAACTCTTGTTATTGCTGACGAAGGAAGTTACGTTTCTTATTTAGAAGGCTGTACTGCTCCAAGTCGTGACGAAAATCAATTACACGCTGCTGTGGTTGAGTTAATCGCAATGGATGATGCAGAAATTAAATACTCAACTGTTCAAAACTGGTTTCCTGGAAACAAAGAAGGAAAAGGCGGAGTTTATAATTTCGTAACTAAAAGAGGTTTATGCGAAACAAATGCTAAAATTTCTTGGACGCAAGTAGAAACTGGTTCTGCTGTAACATGGAAATATCCTTCTTGTGTACTTAAAGGAGATAATTCGGTAGGAGAATTTTATTCAATTGCAGTTACCAATAATTACCAACAAGCAGACACCGGAACTAAAATGATCCATTTAGGTAAAAACACTAAATCGACTATTATTTCTAAAGGTATCTCGGCTGGTAAATCACAAAATAGTTACCGTGGATTAGTGCAAATTAGCCCAAGAGCTGATAACGCAAGAAACTTTTCACAATGTGATTCTCTATTGATGGGAAACAATTGTGGAGCACATACTTTCCCTTATATCGAAAGTAAAAATCCATCGGCTAAAATAGAGCACGAAGCAACGACAAGTAAAATTGGAGAAGATCAGGTTTTTTATTGCAACCAAAGAGGTATCCCGACTGAAAAAGCGATTGCCTTAATTGTAAACGGTTTCAGTAAAGATGTCCTAAACAAACTACCAATGGAATTTGCTGTTGAAGCTCAAAAATTATTAGAGATTTCTTTAGAAGGATCTGTAGGTTAATTGCAAAATGGAAGGTAGAAAAGTAATCATTTTAGGTTCATCCAGAAAAAACGGAAATACAACCAGAATTGTGGATGAAATTGCTAAAGAAACCGGAATAGACGTAATTGATTTAAGTGATTATAATATTTCTTATTATGATTACGAAAGCAAAAACAGAGATGATGATTTTTTTCCTTTAATAAAAGGTATCATCGAAAAGTACGACACTTTAATTTTTGCAACGCCAATATATTGGTATAATATGAGTGGAATAATGAAGGTTTTCTTTGATCGTATTTCGGATTTAATTCGAATTGAAAAAGAAACCGGAAGAAAACTTAGAGGAAAGAAAATTGGCGTGATATCAAATTCACATGACAATGAAATTGAAGATAGTTTTTACATTCCGTTCAAAAAAACAGCCGATTATTTAGGCATGGAATATTTAGGACACGCGCATTTTAATGCCAACATCCTAAACCAAACAACAAAAATAGAATTGACATTTATATAAAATAAAAAAAACAATGTTATCAATAAAAAACCTTCACGCCTCAATTGGTGATAAAGAAATCCTTAAGGGAATTAATATAGAAGTTAAAGCTGGCGAAGTACACGCTATCATGGGACCTAACGGTTCTGGAAAAAGTACACTTTCGGCTGTAATTGCCGGAAACGAAAATTACGAAGTTACTGAAGGAGAAGTTTTTCTTGACGGAGAAGATCTTGCTGATTTAGCTCCGGAAGAAAGAGCACACAAAGGAGTTTTCCTTTCTTTTCAATATCCTGTAGAAATTCCTGGAGTAAGTGTAACAAACTTCATGAAAACTGCCATCAACGAAACTCGTAAAGCAAACGGTCAAGCCGAAATGCCTGCGAACGAAATGTTGAAAGTAATTCGTGAGAAATCTGAATTATTAGAAATTGATCGTAAATTTTTATCTCGTTCATTAAACGAAGGTTTTTCCGGAGGAGAGAAAAAAAGAAATGAGATTTTTCAGATGGCAATGTTAGAGCCAAAATTAGCGATCCTTGACGAAACCGATTCTGGTCTTGATATCGATGCTTTAAGAATTGTTGCTAACGGAGTAAACAAATTGAAAAGTGAAAAAAACGCAATTATCGTTATCACACACTACCAACGTTTATTAGACTATATCGTTCCTGATTTCGTTCACGTTCTTTACAACGGAAAAATTGTAAAATCCGGAGGAAAAGAGCTAGCATATGAGCTAGAGGAAAAGGGCTACGATTGGATCAAGGCAGAAAACTAGTTTACAGTTACAGTTTACAGTTTGCAAAACTTATAACTTATAACTCATAACTTATAACTAAAGAAATGGATTTAAAAGAAAAATTAGTATCGTCTTTTATGGCTTTTGAAGAGCGTGTCGATGTACATTCAGATCTACATGACATTCGCACAAATGCTTTAAAAAACTTCGAAAATAAAGGTTTCCCAACCAAAAAAGAAGAAGCTTGGAAATATACATCGTTAAACGCCATCTTAAAAAATGACTTTACCGTTTTTCCAAAAGAAGAAAATGCAATCGAATTTAATCAGGTAAAAAAATACTTTTTACACGAGATTGACACTTACAAATTAGTGTTTGTAGATGGCGTTTTTAGTTCGCATTTGTCTTCAACAACACACGATGGAATCGATGTTTGTTTGATGTCATCGGCATTGACCAAACCAAAATATAAAATGATTATTGATAAATACTTCAATCAAATCGCCAGTAAAGACGAAAGTTTGACTTCGTTGAATACTGCTTTTGCAAGTGAAGGAGCTTTCATCAATATTCCGCAAAAGAAAGTAGCTGACAAACCAATTGAAATCATGTATTTTTCAACTGGAAACGAAGCTGCATTATTGGTTCAGCCTAGAAATTTGATCATTGTGGGCGAAAATTCACATGTTCAAATTATCGAGCGTCACCAAAGTTTGAACGAAAATCCAGTTTTAACCAATTCGGTTACAGAGATTTTTGCTCAAAAACGCGCTATTGTAGATCATTATAAAATTCAAAACGATAATCTTGAAGCGAATTTAATTGATAATACTTACGTTTCGCAACAACAAGAAAGTCATGTTTATGTACATACATTCTCATTTGGAGGAAATCTAACTCGTAACAATTTGAATTTTTATCATTTTGGAGAAAGATTGACAAGTACCTTAAACGGAATCACAATTATTGGCGAAAAACAACACGTTGATCATTATACTTTAGTCAACCACGCAACGCCAAATTGCGAAAGTTTCCAAGATTATAAAGGAATTTTCTCTGATCGCTCAACAGGAGTTTTCAACGGAAAAGTTTTGGTAGAAAAAGAAGCTCAAAAAACAAATGCTTTCCAAAAAAGTAATAATATTTTATTGAGTGATAAAGCAACTATCAACGCAAAACCACAATTAGAGATTTTTGCAGATGATGTAAAATGTTCTCACGGTTGTACAGTTGGACAACTTGATGAAACAGCAATGTTTTACATGCAATCACGTGGAATTCCTCAAAAAGAAGCTAAAGCTTTATTGATGTACGCATTTTCGAATGCTGTTATCGAAAGCATCAAAATACCGGAATTAAAACAAAGAATTACTAAAATCATTGCCATGAAATTAGGTGTGAATTTAGGATTTGACTTATAAAGTTTTAACCGCAAGGTTCGCAAAGATTTACGCAAAGTTCGCAAGGTTTATTTTTAAACTTTGCGAACTTTGCGCTTTTTACTTGGCGTCTTTGCGGTTAAATTTATTTTTTCACTGAAGAAATTATCCCTTTCAAAAAACCATTAAAATCAAATCCGTTATCACCTTCCTTCACTCCCATTCTCACAATTACCATATCTAAAGACGGAATAATTGCCACCATTTGACCTTGATAACCGCTGCAATAAAACATATCACGAGGAACATCCGGAAATTTTCCGCCTGCGTTTAACCAAAATTGAGCTCCATATTTTCCATCAGAAGTATTTGTAGGTGTTGCTGTATATTTTACCCAGCTTTCGTCCAGAATTTGTTCTCCGTTCCAATTTCCTTTATGTAGATACAATAACCCAAATTTTGACCAGTCGCGCGGTGTTGCCCATCCATAAGATGAACCTACGAAAGTTCCGGACATATCTTGTTCGACAATCATTGAGTTCATTCCTATTTTGTCGATTACGGCGCTGTACCAGAAATCAAGATATTCTTGTTGGGTTTTAAATTGACTTCTCAAAATTCGGGATAATAAATTGGTTGTTCCTGAAGAATAATTCCAATGTGTGTTTGGTTTAAACTGAGCAGGTTTATCCATTTGTACTTTTCCCATATCTTCAGCCTGAAAAAGCATTTTCGTGGCATCGCAAATCGTGCTGTAATTCTCTTCCCATTCTAAACCGGAATTCATGTGAAGCAAATCATTTAAGGTAATTATTTTACGATCATCCTTTTGCCATTCTGCAATTGGAACCGGTTTATAAATATCAATTTTTCCTTGTTTGGCCAAAACCCCAAAAGCCGAACTTGTAATACTTTTTGTCATCGACCAACCCAAAATCTTGCTGTCTTTATTAAAACCTGCATCATATTTTTCAGCTATCAATTTTTCTTTATATAGAACAACAACGGCACGCGTGCGTTTTGCTTTCCCTGCGTTTTTATCAAAAGAATCATCAACAGCTTTTTTCAATTTCGAATAATCAACATTCGCGAAAGCAGAATCTTTCGGTTCGTTATTCCCGTAAGGAAAAGGAAGCTTATTGATTAATTTAGTTCGTTTTGGAAGTAAATAAGGTTTTGAAACATCAAAATCATCATTAATCAAAACGGCTCCCAAACCTTCACGATAAATTGCTTTTCGCTCTTTTAAACCATAAACATTCGATGTCGCAAATTTTCCTGCATCATTAATTGTATTGGTTGCCAAATCGATCATATCAATATCATTATCCGTTTTTTCGATTAATTCTTTCGGACGATTATCGATAAAATGACCTGAGGCGATACTTTTGGCAGAGAAGCCGGAAATCAAATCAAGTTTCGGATAAGTTGTAAATCCGAAATACAAAAAAGCAAGAATCAAAACAAGCGCAAGTACTCTGAGAAATTTTTTCATAATGTTTACAGCTATTTTTACTGCAATATAAATAATTTATCTTCACGATATTAGAACTTAAATCACAAATCTGATTCGGATAATTCAGAAAATTAAATTGATTTTTACGGAATCAGTATTTACACCTTGCGACAATGGTACTATAAAAGGAAATTATAGAATAGCTGTAGAAACCAATTTAGTTTTAGTACTTTTGTAAATAGAATTTTTCTAAATAAGACATGCTAGACATTCAAAAAATAAGAGCTGATTTTCCGATACTTTCGGAAAAAGTTAACGGAAAACCTTTGGTGTATTTTGACAACGGTGCAACCTCACAAAAACCACAAATTGTGATCGATGCTGAGGCAAAATACTATCAGGAAATAAATGCCAATATTCATCGTGGTGTTCACACACTAAGCCAATTGGCAACTGATGCATACGAGATCTCAAGAGTAAAAATCCAACATCATATTAATGCTAAATTTTCTCACGAAGTTCTTTTTACATCGGGAACAACACACGGAATCAATTTAGTAACCAATGGTTTTGCATCAATTTTAAAACCTGGTGATGAAGTTGTCGTTTCATCATTAGAGCATCATAGTAATATTGTGCCTTGGCAAATGTTATGCGAAAAAACGGGAGCAACTCTTAGAGTTATTCCGATGAACGAAGATGGCGAACTGATCATGGAAGCTTTTGATTCTTTGTTATCAGAAAAAACTAAAGTTGTTACCGTAAATCATATTTCGAACGCATTAGGAATTATCAATCCTATCAAATATATTATTGAAAAAGCTCACGCTGTTGGTGCTGCCGTTTTAATTGATGGTGCGCAGGCAGTTCCGCATTTAAAACCAGACGTTCAGGATTTAGATTGTGATTTTTATGCTTTTTCAGGACATAAAATGTGTGGCCCAACCGGAACTGGAATTTTATACGGAAAAGAGGCTTGGCTAAACAAATTACCTCCTTATCAAGGTGGTGGTGAGATGATCAAAGAGGTTACTTTCGAGAAAACTACTTATGCCGATCTTCCTCATAAATTTGAAGCCGGAACTCCAAATATTGCTGGTGGAATTGTTTTAGGAACCGCTGTTGATTATTTAAACAATATTGGTTTTCATAACATTCACAAACACGAAGAGCATTTATTGGAATACGCGACAAAACGTTTACTGGAAATCGAAGGCTTAAAAATTTACGGAACCGGAAAGAATAAGGCTTCTGTAATTTCGTTTAATATTGACGGAATTCACCCTTACGACATTGGTTCAATTATCGATAAATTAGGTATTGCCGTTCGAACAGGACATCATTGTGCACAACCTATTATGAACTTTTTCTGTATTCCGGGAACCATTCGTGCTTCATTTTCTTTTTACAACACGAAAGAAGAAATTGATGTAATGGTCGAAGCAGTTAAAAAGGCCAAAACCATGTTAAGCTAAAAAATTTTTTATGAGAATATTATCTTTATTGCTTCTAACGATTTTCATTGGAGTAAGCTGTTCAAGCCAAAAGAAAACAGACATGAAATCAACACAAATTGAATATTCTGCCGTTTCACGAGGCCTTTACAAAAAGATAGTAGTTCAAAATCAAATGGTTTCAGTTACTAATGGTCGAAATAATGAAGCTGTTGAGAGCAAAATAAATGATGCAAAATGGAAACAAATTGTAGCGGAGTTTTCAAAAGTAAATTTAGAAACCTACTCAACTTTAAAAGGACCCACTGAAAAACGTTTTTACGATGGCGCGGCAATTGCAAATTTAAAGATAATTCAGAATCAGAAAATATATGAAACTCAAGGTTTCGACAATGGCTATCCTCCAAAAGAAATAGAAAAATTGGTAAATTTGCTGCTGGATTTTACGAAAGAATAATTATGACAATAAAAGAAATACAAAACGAAATAATAGACGAATTTTCGATGTTTGATGATTGGATGCAACGTTATGAGTACATCATCGAATTAGGAAAAAGTCTTCCGTTAATCAAAGAAGAATACAAAACAGACGAGAATTTAATTAAAGGCTGTCAGTCAAAAGTTTGGTTGCAAGGCGAACAAAAAGACGATAAAATTGTATTTACTGCCGATAGTGATGCTATTTTAACCAAAGGAATTATCGCGATTTTAATTCGTGCTTTCTCTAATCAAAAAGCTGAAGACATTATCAATGCCGATACGCAATTTATTGACGAAATTGGATTAAAAGAACATTTATCAGCAACACGCGCCAACGGATTAGTTTCGATGATTAAAAACATCAAAATGTATGCTTTGGCTTTTGACGCTAAAAACAAAAATTAAAGTTTTTAGCCACGAATTTCACAAATTTCCCGAATTAAGTATTCTATGTAAATAAAAATTCGTGTTGATTCGTGAAATTCGTGGCGAAAAAACAAAAAATACAAAAACAAAAAATGGAACAAGAAATAGACACAAACGAATTAGGAGAATCAATTGTAAAAGTTTTAAAAGGCATTTACGATCCGGAGATTCCTGTAGATATTTACGAGTTAGGATTAATTTACGACGTAATGGTGAACACTGATTATGAGGTAAAAATCTTAATGACATTGACTTCTCCAAACTGTCCTGTTGCAGAAAGCTTGCCAAGAGAAGTTGAAGAAAAAGTAAAAACAATTGAACACATTAAAGATGTTGATGTTGAAATTACTTTTGATCCGCCTTGGACTAAAGATTTAATGAGCGAAGAAGCAAAATTAGAATTAGGAATGCTTTAAAAAAGTATAAAGTTTTCAGTTTTCAGTCGCAGTTGAACACTGCAACTGAAAACTGCGACTGAAAACTAAAAAAGAAATGGAAGAAATAATCAATAAAGTTGCCAATAGTACATTAGAAGTATTTGATCTTGAGGATTATTATCCTAAAGGAATACGTGTGCAAATTGACATTTCGCAATGGCTTTTAGAAGGCTTTTTACTGAAAGAAAAAGACTTTAGAGAACACTTAAAAAATCACGATTGGTCACAATATCAAGATCAACTTGTGGCGATAAATTGTAGTACAGATGCTATTGTACCTGCTTGGGCATTAATTTTAGTGAGTGTTCATTTGGCTCCTTTTGCTAAAAAAGTAGTTGATGGAACGATCGAAGATTTAGACGCAAGTCTTTACGAAGAAATTTTAAGTAAGCTTGATTATTCAGCGTACAAAAACAAACCGATTATTATAAAAGGCTGTTCCAGAAAACCAGTTCCTACTAGAGCTTATATTTTGGCCTCTACTTATTTGCAACCTTTTGCAAGAAGTATTATGTACGGAGAAGCTTGTTCTGCAGTACCATTATACAAAGAATCTAAGAAATAACCTTCTTTTACGATCAATAAACACCGTGCCTTTTAACAGTTTTTAGTATATTTGTTCTTACACATTTAAACTATACACCATGAAAAAGCTAACGTTGTTACTCTTCATTTTAACGAATCTAACTTTTGTTCAAGCTCAAAATTCAGAAAAAGAATTAATTCAAAACACTGAAAAAGCGGTAAAGAAAATAAATGATACTATAGAGGGAGAAGGCTGGAAAGCAAAAGGAACCGTTTCTCTTTTACTTAATCAATCAAGTTTTAACAACTGGATTGCGGGAGGTGAAGATAGTTTTTCAGGAACTTTAGGAATCAACTACGACTTCAATTATAAAAAAGATGATCTTACCTGGGACAATAAAGTTTTAGCATCTTACGGACTTTTACAGACTAAAAATGCCGACTACGAAAAAAAAACCGATGACCGTCTTGAATTTAACTCAATCGTTGGGAAGAGAGCTTTTGGCCAATGGTATTACTCTTATTTTCTGAATTTCAGAACTCAGTTTTCAACGGGTTATTTATACGGAAAAGACGCAAACGGAAAAGAAATCAGAACAGAAAACACTAAGTTTATGTCTCCGGGTTATCTTACTACTGGTCCTGGTATTTATTGGACAAAAGATGAGAATCTTAAAATAAATTTTGCTCCTTTAACTTCCAAATTCACTTTTGTAGACAGTGCTTACACTTCTGGAATCGATCAGACAACTGGATTACCGTACGTTGACGGCTCTTATTTTGGAGTAGATGCCAATAAAAGCATGCGTTACGAATTGGGTTTCTATGCTTCTGTTTATTACAAATTGGCAATTATGACTAATGTCACGGCCGAAAACACTTTGAATTTATATTCTAATTATTTAGAAGATCCACAAAACGTAGACATCAATTACTCTTTAAATATCATCATGAAAGTAAATAAATTTCTATCTGCCAATTTATCCTTTCAGGCGATTTATGACGACAATGCTTTTCAAGGTTTCCAAACCAGAGAAGTTTTTGGTTTAGGAGTGAATTTCGGATTTTAACTTAAACCGATCTAAAAAATTTACCACAAAGAGCGCAAAGGTTTTATAAAAACGCAAAGTTCGCAAAGCTGGATGTTGATCTAGCTTTGCGAACTTTGCATTTTATGATACTTTAATATAAAAATCTTTGCGCTCTTTGAGGAAAAAATTTTATTTATTCCTGCTCCTCTTCTTTTTCAATTGCATCTTTATAATCCGGATACAAAAACTTATTATAAGGAAATCTCGTGATATGAATCTGACGAACTGCTTCGTAAACTACTTCTCTAAATTCCTCAAAATTTTCTTTCTGTGTTGCCGAAATAAATAAGGCTTTATCTTCTCCAACATTACTCATCCAGGTTTGTTTCCATTCCTCAAGAGTATAATGTCTTCTTGTCTTTTCAGTAATCAAATCATCCTCATCAATTGTCAAATGTTTGTAAGCATCAATTTTATTAAAAACCATAATTGTTGGTTTATCATTACTCTTGATTTCTAACAATGTTTTATTCACAGATTCTATATGATCTTCAAAATCAGCGTGCGAAATATCTACAACATGTAATAATAAATCTGCCTCACGAACCTCATCTAAAGTACTTTTAAAAGAATCAACCAATTGTGTCGGCAATTTTCTAATAAAACCTACCGTATCTGAAAGCAAAAAGGGTAAGTTTTTAATCACTACTTTTCGAACAGTTGTGTCTAAAGTTGCGAATAATTTATTCTCAACAAAAACATCACTTTTACCAACAGCATTCATCAACGTCGATTTCCCAACATTGGTGTAACCTACCAGCGCCACGCGTACCATCGCACCACGATTACTTCTTTGAATACTCATTTGTTTGTCGATCGTTTTGATCTTATCTTTCAACAACGAGATTCTGTCACGTACAATACGTCTGTCTGTCTCGATTTCAGTTTCTCCGGGTCCACGCATACCAATACCTCCTTTTTGACGCTCAAGGTGCGTCCATAAACCAGAAAGTCTTGGTAACAAATAGATACATTGTGCCAATTCAACCTGAGTTCTTGCATAAGAAGTCTCGGCTCTTTGTGCAAAAATATCCAGAATTAAATTGGTTCTGTCTAAGATTTTACAATCTATAATTTTAGAGATATTTTTTTGTTGTGATGGCGACAATTCATCATCAAATATCAAAGTCGATATATCGTGCTCTTTTACAAAAAGATTGATTTCTTCAATTTTCCCAGTTCCAACAAAAGTCTTGGGATTAGGGCGTTCCATTTTTTGCGAAAAACGTTTAATAACTTCACCTCCAGCGGTAAAAGTTAAAAACTCTAATTCATCCAGATATTCGTTAAGTTTTTCCTCACTTTGGTTTTGAGTCACAATACCAACAATGGCTGTTCTCTCAAAATTTATAACTTCTTTTTCTAACATAGCTTTGAATAAGGTGCAAATTTAATGATTTGTAAGGTACTAACACTTATAGAATTTCTTTTTTAAGTTCTATTTGGGAAATTATCACTTACTAAAAAAAATAAACCATTTAAAAATCAAAAATAATTAAGACGTTCATCTCAATAAAATTTAATTTTAAATGGTTTTAACTAAATTGAATAGTCAAACAATTACTCGTAAATAAAAGTTTTTTCTGTTTTTACAATTCCGTTTTCCTCAACCTGCGAACACGAAATTGGGAAGTTCTGTTTATTGTATTTGTATTTTCTGCTCACGCCAACTAATACAGTCGACGATGGACTAAAATTCATTTCATTATTATATGAGATCGCCTCAAAACTAAATTCGTCTTCGTGATATGAAATCATTGGCACAATTACTTTATAATTGTCACCAAACAAATTTTGAACGATTAATGCATCTACAGATTTTTTATCATCAAAAGTATATGTTCTCGAAATTTTATCTCCCACCAAACCTTTGTGCTTTATAACATTATCATTCACATAAACATATTCAATTTTGCCAATAATTGCCTTGTTTCGATCACGTGAAGTACGTCTCACAATGATACCGTTTTCGACAATATATTCGATATCATCGACTAAATTTTGATGGTTTGTACTTTTTTTCGTTGTTACTTTTACTCGTGCACCTTCATAACCAAAAGTGACTACTTTCGTAATATAATCAGGCCCTTCCTGGTATTTTTTAACGAATTTAGTAATGTTTTTATCGGCGTCATAAGTGTAGTTAATCACCTCTTTCCAATCGCTGCCAACTTTGTCTTTAACAGTCATATCTAACAATCCGTTTTTGTTGTAAAAGAAATGCTGTACAACATCAGAAGTAGTTATTGTTTGTATTTTACCGTCTTTAAAAATTACGGTTTTGTTTACAATTTCACCGTCTTTAGAATTCTGGTAATTTGTTTTAACAATATTAATTTGTTTTAATCGAACCGGAGCTACATCCTGATCCTGACTGTGCAATAAGCATGGAAAAACCATCATCATGATGGCGATAAAGTAGGTTTTCATGTGGTATTTGTATTGATTTGGGATGACCAAAATACAAAATTCTATCAAATTTTAACAGTTTAAATCTCAAAAACAGTACACTATTAAATTTCCCGCTAAAAATCAACACATTAAATACACTTTTCAAAAATGCAACCTACTTTTCGCCAAAAATCTTAACATCGTCTACCATAAAAGCACCGTTGAGTGTTTTATCTTTTCCGGATCCTATATACTTAAATGCAATATGAATATTACCTGAATAGGTCGATAAATCTATTCCGCCAGAACTTATAAACTGACGCGCTGGTGTAGACAATGATGGGAATTTCGCAGTTAATTTTGTCCATTTTGCTTTGCTGATATTTGATCCGTCAAAATTAGTTGAGACATAAACTTCTAAAGAATTTAGCGGCGAATCAACTTTTAAATCATGTTGTGCGCTTCTAAAAGACAATACAGCATTCTTATAACCTGCCAAATTAATTTTAGGAGAAACCAGCCATGCTATATTTTCGGCGGCTGTTGTGCTTGTGGTATTAAACTCGGCATAACCATTGCCGCCATAAACCATACTCTTCCACAATTTTGTAGCTTTTTCTACAATGTTGCTCCAACCTGGCAACGTAAAATTTACATTATTTTTTACAGATTGAAAATCTTCTGCAAAAAACGGAACATTTCTTTTCCCGTTCATTACAACATCTTTTTCTGAACGAACCATCATTTGGTAATCAGATCCAAATTTGGTCAAAATTCCTCGAACTTTTCCGCTTCCTTCAGGAACAAGATGATCTGCAAAACTAGCGTAACTACTTGTTCTGAAAATAATCTGATTTCCGGTTTTATCCCTTAAATTCCAATTCGTAGATCCTCCAACATTATTTGTTTCTTCAAAATAATGACGCCCAATTGCCGCTTCTGCAAACTCAACATCATTTAACTCTATTAATGTATTTAATTTACTGTCGTCTAAAGCTTCTTCTACAGAAAAGGACTCAACCAATTGGCTTTCGTCAATCACGACACATGATGCGTTTAGAACATTTTTATATTCATTTTGCGAAATTCTACCTATTGTAGGATCGCCGGCATTACTCACATACAAACTCCCGATTCGCAATCCGCCATAATATAAATCTGTAAACTGATTTTTAAGTTTTACATATACTTTATTACCTATTCGATAATCGATGTAAGTATTTGAAGCATCAACAGGAACACTAAAACCAATTGCAGGGAATTTTGCTGTTGCCAAAGTCTGAAATGAAATACTTTTGAAAAAATTACCTCCTTCATCACTCGAAACCACATAAGCTTCTATAATATCGTCATAAACATATTGTTTCGCGACAGTACCAGACAGTTCATGAATTTTTTCGACTGTTTTATTTACCGTTAAATTTGGTTGTGTACATTCTAGTTTAGGAGTTTCAATTTCGTTATTGCAGCTGCAAATAAACAATAATGACAATCCCAAAAATGAATTTAAAAATCTATTCTTCATAATATTATATCTTTAAAATTATAAGCCAATTGTAAGATTTACAAAATAAGTTCGGCCGTAGCCATAATAATACTTGGGTTCAAAAGAAGGAGTTCCGCTGGAAATATCCTGATTTAAAGCTCTAAAATTGGCATTTCTGGCCTGCTCGAAACCACCAGTTTTATACGTCGAATCCAAAACGTTATTTATACTTGCAAAAAGCCCTACATATTTCCCATAAACACGCCAAGACTTTCCTCCCGAAATGTTTAGCAATGAAATTGGATCGAACTTTTCTTGTTTTAACAATTCATCACCGCGTTCTTTTGTCGCTTCCGGAAAAGGAAATCCGTTTGCAGGATTACTATAGAATTGTGACGTTCTTGCAACCGGAGAAATATCTATATAACTATTTGTTAAATAATTGATATTTGCGGCAAGCCACCAAAACTTAGGATCCCGATATTCTAGCCCTAAAGAATAAGCTTGCTGAGGCATTCCCGCTTGTTTATAATTTTTAATGTAAGCTTTACCAAAATCAAACGTTGTTTGCTTATCTGTTTTTAACGCATTGGCATCATTCGTAATTAAAACATCCGGATTACTATCATAAGTATAATTACCGTAAGCTGCAGAAAAATTAGTTTTTAATGTCGATGACATTTGATACTCAAAACTCAATTCGCTTCCGATATTTTTTTTATTCAAATGAGTAAGCGTTTGACTCACAAAAGCATCAGTCGCGTCATAACCTGCTACATTATCAAAAATTCCTTCGGCATAAAAAAAAGACGTTTTTATACTGTTTTTAATCAAAGCATAATAAGCCGTCAATCGCATTTTTAGTTTCGGAGAATGATACACATAATTGGCTTCGGCACTGCTTACGTTTTCACTTTCAATCCCGTCAACAACTGAATTATTTAGGCGTGAATTCGAAAAAGTATTTCGGAGTGAAGGTGCTCTTGTGAGATGTGATCCATTAAAAAACAGCAATTGTTTGCCTGAAATTTTGTAGGTAAAGCCACCTTTGAAACCAAAATTTTCAAAATTTATTTTCTGGCTTTTGCCGAGGGAATTTAAAGGATAAATTCCGTTTTGATACAATCCTTCTCGTTGATAATTTGACAAAGAATAAGATTGTGCTAAATAAAATTCTGTTTTATTATATGAAAATCGAAACTGTGTAAACGCATCAATTGTATTGGCCAAAAAATTATAATTATAGCCGTAAATATCTCCTTCTTTTACTTTTCGATTGAGATTTTGCAAATCTGATTGTGATTGGTTTCCTTTATAAAATGGATCAATATCTTCAAAATATTCTCCTCCAAGTAGATCTGTGAGGTATTGAAAATTATGAGATTTAAGATTTCGAAATTGTACTCCACCGTCAAAAAA
Organism: Flavobacterium sp. FlaQc-57; assembly: GCF_044007395.1. Classification (NCBI taxonomy): domain Bacteria; kingdom Pseudomonadati; phylum Bacteroidota; class Flavobacteriia; order Flavobacteriales; family Flavobacteriaceae; genus Flavobacterium; species Flavobacterium sp. FlaQc-57. The sequence goes on along the minus strand of NZ_JBIPDA010000002.1, from coordinate 670,807 downwards.
GATATTTGATGTAAGCTGTGAATTCAGATTTGTGCTTGCGGCAAAAGTTTTATCATCTGTTCGATCTTCGTATAAAACATAGTGACTTTGCATGGGTTCATAACCCAAAACCGCACCATTAGCATTTGTTATTATTTTTTGATTTGCACGATACATAGCTTCCCAATCTATTTGAGAATTTTCTAAAAATGCTGCTTTGCTTTTTTCGGCACTTTCATAATCCGGAGTAAATTCTCCTGAGAATTCTCCATGATCTTTTGCATACAAAGAACTAAAGTAACTAGGCATTTTTTTATAATAAACAGGATCCGGACTGTCTCCTCTTTGATAATCAAGGTTGCTATTTCCAACTTTTCCAAACTGATACATTACGCTCGAATTTAAATTTGTCTTCTCATCAATTTTAAAATAATGATTGAGCATTAATAATGGTTCTTCGACATTTTTTACTCTTGCATTTCGTTTCACTCCGTTTTGCCAGCCCCAATACGAGCTGTATTTTTCGTTGGTCAATTGAGTCACTTCATTTGTATTAGCTGAATTTTTGCCTCGAGAATTTGGCGTATAAAATCCTGTAAAATTCAAAGATTGTCTGGCGTTTAATTTCTTTTCGACACTGATAAAAAAAGATTCGGCGTTGAAATTTGTTCCTTCAAAAAAACCTTCTTCTGACCAGCGTTTTCCAGCAGAAACTGCATATGCCCAACCTGAAGCATTCATTCCTGATGCATAGGTCGCAATTGCACGCCAATTGAATGTAGTATTGCTTCCTGAAAAGGTTAACTGTCCTCCTTTTCTATACATTGAAGCTCGCGTAAAAATTTGCTGTGTTCCTAAAATTCCTCCAAAAGTATAATTCGAAGTTGCAGCTCCAATGGAAAATTCCTGATTTCGAAGCACATTATTTAAGCCTCCCCAATTATTCCATTGTGGTCTACCGTCATAAATTTTGTTCATCACCATTCCGTTGAGCATCATGGTTCCGTTTTCGCTATCCAAACCACGAACTCTAAATCGGGCTTGACCCCAATTGAAAGCTGAAGCCTGCATAAAAGCGTCTTTTGAAGATTGAAGAAGACCTGCAGTCATTTCAGAAGAACTATTATCGTCTGACAAATCACTTTCTAATAATGTAATTAATGCTGCGGGAGTTTCATCTGAAAAATTATCTTCTAATTGTAGTATTCCAAGGTTTATTTCCTGACCGAAACTTGATTGAATTTTGAGCAGCAAATCTTTATAACCCTGACTATGAAGCAACAGCAATTGCTCTCCTTTTATTGAAGATTGCAATTTAAATTTACCGTCTGTATTTGTTAGTTGTGTTACAGAAGAATTTTGAATACTTACTACAATATTCGCAAGAGGATTTTGTGTTTTTGCATCAATTACAATTCCCAGAAAAGTAGTTTGCTCTTGCGAAAATACAAGGCAAAAAGTCAATAAAGTAATAACCAAAAAGTATTTTTTTCTCATGAAAAACACCAATTAAATTTTGCGAAATAGTTTTAATTATTCCGTTCAAAAGATAAAACTGATTTTTGGAGAAAAATTTAAGAATCAAATCATTGGTTATTTCTTGACCTGAAATTCAAATATAAATAAAAAATAATTCGAAATACTTTTCTTGTTAATTTATTATTGTATTAAAATGTTTTTTAATACATATTGAGTACATCCTCTATTTTATATTGGAGAATATTGCTTTTTTAGCTCTATGCTTCTCTGTTTTTATTAGAGATTTAAAGCTATGAATGCGACTTAATTAAGCTGTAGTTCTAATTTTAGAAACCATAAAAGCAATTAGAACACCAAAGATTCCGATAAAGGCAAAAGAAAACTGAAGTCCGAAACTTTCGGCAATATGTCCTATTACTGGTGGCCCCATTAAAAAACCAAGAAAACTAACACTCGAAACAATCGTTAAGGCTTCGCCTGGAGGAACAGTAGGGTTTTTTCCCGCCATACTATAAACGGTTGGTACAATAGTAGCGACACCCAAACCAACTGCCATGAAAGCAATAGTACATGGAATAATATAAGGAAGAAATACGGCGGTAAAAAGTCCTGCCGAAATCATAACTCCACTAATTTGCATCACACGCTCGCGACCAAATTTATTAATTAAGCCATCTCCTAAAAAGCGTCCACTGGCCATCATAATCATAAACGATGTATAACCAAGAATTACTAACGGTCCCGGCGCTTTTACAATATCTTTAAAATAAACTCCGCTCCAGTCAAACATTACTCCTTCACTCGCCATACTACAAAAACCAATGACTCCAAGCCAGATTAAAGCACTGTCTGGTTTAGCGAACAATTTTTTCTTTTCGCTTGTTTTATTTTTTATTTTTTCTTTGGCTTTTACCAGAAATTTAAAATTAAAAGCAACCATTAATAACACAACTCCGCCAACAATTAAGAAATGATGAAATGGCGATAAGTTCAAAGCTAACATTCCTAATCCTACCAATGCACCACTAAATCCGGCAAAACTCCACATTCCGTGAAAAGAGGACATGATTGTTTTTTTAAAAAGTACTTCAGTATAAACTCCTTGCGTATTGACTGCAATATTGGCTAGATTCCCAAATAATCCAAACAGAAATAAACCCAATGACAATTGCAAAGCTGATGTTGCCAAACCTAGATTTGCCAAACATAAAACATACATTATTAAGGAGAAAATTAAAATTCGGTGACTGCCAAATTTAGTAACCATTTTTCCCGAAAATGGCATAATCACTAATTGCCCCATTGGCAAGGCAAAAAGTATAGAACCCAAATCACCTTCGGTTAAATGCAATGCGGTTTTGATATCCGGAATTCGGCTTGCCCAAGTTGCAAAACTTAATCCCATTCCGAAATAAAACATTCCCACAGCGAAACGAATTCGGTTTAAATAAGAAGCTTTTGCTTCTCTATAAACTTTCTTGATTTTTCCTTTTGTCTGGAATAGCGCTAGTGGATTGAAATTTATCAATGTTGATGCATTTTGGATTTAATAGCATAAAAGTACAAAAAACCTACTTTATAGACTACCAAACCCAACTAGTTCCTCAATTTATAACGTTGTATGTTTATAAATTCTTATAAAGGTACTAAGATTCTGAGGCCCAAAGCGACAAAGGTTTTCTGTCTTTGGGCATAAAAAAAACGCACTGCTGTGCGTTTCTACAATATTATCCGATAAATCTGTGATTTTTATAAATCAATAACTTTTCGTTGTGCATTACTCGTAATTGCTGCTTCAATAATCTGCATTACTTTTACTCCGTCCTGAGCGGTAACAGGTTCTTTTTTATCATTTGCAATTGAGTCATAAACACCATCAAAAAATGAAAAATAGTTACCTTGAAGTGTTGGAATTTTTTCGTGAATTAATTTTCCATCAATTTCTGTATGCAAAAGCCCTTTTAAATCTTCTGATTCTGTTCCCCAAGATTCTAAGTTTGGTTTTTTTCCGAGTTTTAATTCATCTTCCTGAACATCTCCACGAGGTTTTAAGAATGATCCTTTTTTACCGTGAATTGTATATGCCGGATTGGCTTCTCTTACGAAAAAACTCGCTTTTAATCGGACTCTGAAATCTTCATAAATCAACAACAAATCCATCCAGTCATCGACCAGTGAATTTTCTCTTGTATAACGAATATCTCCAAAAACAGATTTTGGCGAACCAAACAAACATACTGCCTGATCTATTAAATGCGGACCTAAATCTTTCAAAATTCCGGCTCCATCATTTGCAGTTTCTTTATGCGCTTTTGGACTCAATAAAGGATTGTATCTGTCAAAATGGAATTCGGCTTCGACTAAATTTCCTAAAGTTCCCTCTTTAATTATTTTTTGAACAGTTTTAAAATCGCTGTCCCATCTTCTATTTTGAAAAACGGCTAATTTTAAGCCTTTTTCTTTTGCAATGGCTGCCAATTCTTCAGCTTCGGCCACAGTTGTTGTAAATGCTTTTTCGACAACGGCATGTTTCCCTGCTAAAAGCACTTTTTTAGCATATTCATAATGCGTTCCCACTGGTGTATTTACAATTACCAAATCAACATCGTCTGATAATAACTCGTCTATAGATGGATAACTTTTTACAGTTGGATAATCTTCCTGAATTAGCTTTTTGCTTCTTTCCCAAGAACCTAATAATTCAAATCCGGGGTGAATATCTAAAAATGGAGCGTGAAAAACTTTCCCCGACATTCCGTATGATAATAGTGCTGTTTTTATTTTTTGCATTTTTTTTGTTTTTATTTTGCCACAGATTAATGTGATTAAAAAGATTTTTTTCGCCACAAATTACATTAATTTACACTAATTATATTGCGCATAAAAATATTTAAATCTTAGCTCTTTCATATTGTTTTGGCCACTGAATAGCTTCGTTTAATTCTCGGGCAAAATCTAAAGGTAAATTTGGATTCCTCAATGATTCTCTGGCAAACAAAATTAAATCGGCCTGACCGCTATTCAAAATTTCTTCGGCTTGTTTGGCTCCGGTAATTAAACCAACTGCTCCGGTTAAAATCGAAGCTTCTTTTTTAATTTTTTCTGCAAAAGAAACCTGATAGCTCGGTTTCAATTCTATTTTTTGATGCGAAACTAATCCGCCTGATGAAACATCAATTAAATCTATTCCTTTTTCTTTTAAAATTATTGAAAGTTTTACTGATTCTTCAGGATTCCATCCGCCTTCTGCCCAATCTGTTGCTGAAATGCGAACAAATAAGGGTAAATCTGCAGGCCATTCTGATTGAACTGCTGCTACAATTTCTAATGTAAAACGAATTCTGTTTTCAAAACTTCCACCATATTCGTCTGTTCTAACATTGGTTAATGGTGATAAAAACTGGTGCAATAAATAACCGTGCGCGCCATGAATTTCCATAACCTTATAACCTGCTTCAACTGCTCTTTTTGTGGCTGATTTGAAATCTGAAATTACTTTTTGGATTCCGTTTTTGTCTAAAGCTTCCGGAAGAAAGGGTTCGTTATCATGATATGGAATCGCACTTGCGGCAACTGTTTGCCATCCGCCTTGCGTAAAATCTAACTTTTTATTGCCTTCCCAAGGAGCCGAAACACTTGCTTTTCGTCCGGCATGCGCCAATTGAATTCCGGGAACAGCATTTTGAGAAACAAGAAACTGATTGATCGTTTTTAATTTTTCTATATGCTCGTCTTTCCAAATCCCTAAATCAGCCGGAGAGATTCGCGCTTCCGGAGAAACCGCTGTGGCTTCCTGAATGATCAGGCCAACGCCTCCGCTGGCACGGCTTCCAAGATGCACCAAATGCCAATCGTTCGCAAATCCGTCAACTGCAGAATATTGACACATAGGCGAAATAACGATTCTGTTTTTTAAAGTGATTTTTTTTATCGTAAAGGGAGAGAATAATATTGAAGCCATAATTATAACTTTTAGTTGTTTTTACACTATCTATTGAATAGAATAATGTTTAAAAAAGTAAAGTTAAAGCTTCTTATCAAAACTGGAAATCTAAATGTTTATTAATTAACAAACATTTAAAGCGAAATCTGTTTATTCCAGAAATTGTGATTTTCGTCTGTTTCCTGTAATAAGTGGTAAAAAAATTATACTTTTTAGTGAGTAGCAAAATATAAAGCCTCTCCAATTACCTTTCCAGCATAATAAAACATAAAAATAAACAGTAGGCAAGTATAAAATATACTTAAAACTTGCTTGTGTTTTTTTCCTATAAAAAGGGGTTCTAAAATATTTTTATCTGTTTTCATTTTTGTTTTATGGAGAACCACATACAAAAATAATCATGTGTGATTCATTATTTTTTTTACTTTGCCAAAGCTTCACCAAAAACAATTCCTTTCTCAAATACCTGAATAAAGAAAAAAATTAAAATTGCAGCAGCAAAAATTATAATGTAGTAATCCTCTTTTTTAGTTTCCATATGTAAATTGATTGTATTAATGTTTAACCTTAATTATTCAAATGATGCGCTGCTTCACCACATATCTTTCCTAAAAAATAGAAACAAAACATGTAAATTATTGTTACACATATTACAAGCATTATCTTATGTTCTTTTTTTAATTTAAATGTTTGAATTTTCATCTCTCTCTTTTTTATTTAATTAATCATTTAGAAACGACCAATATAACAATAATACCTCAACCAAAAAAATAAATAGTAGGATTTTTTCTATGTTATTTATTTTAATGAAGTTGTATCAAATTTAAAATCATCTAATTAAAGCATTAAAGTAGAGCAATTGTAACATTCAGGCCAAATGAGTTACTAATATATATAGACGCAAAATAAGCTTTGCTTGCTTTAATAGAAAAGAAGCTGGAAGTAAGAGAAATTATTAACAAACATTTAAAACCTTAAGTAGTATATTGCGGTCTTAAATTAAATCAGAAAACGTTACTTTTGTGCGTTAAATTACGAACTAAAAATACAAAATGGATATAGTTATCAAACTCTCTCAATTTCTATTGAGTTTATCTTTACTTATTATTCTTCACGAATTAGGGCATTTTATTCCCGCAAAATTATTTAAAACAAGAGTCGAAAAATTTTACTTATTTTTTGATGTTAAATATTCTCTATTAAAAAAGAAAATTGGAGAAACTGAATACGGTATCGGATGGTTACCACTTGGAGGTTATGTAAAAATCTCTGGAATGATCGACGAAAGTATGGACAAGGAACAAATGGCTTTGCCACCACAACCTTGGGAATTTCGTTCTAAACCGGCTTGGCAACGTTTGATCATCATGTTGGGTGGTGTTACGGTAAACTTTATTCTGGCGTTTATTATTTATATCGGAATGGCGTTTGCTTATGGTGATACTTACGTGGCAAATGCTGATTTGAAAGACGGCGTTTTAGTCGAAAATCCTGTTATGATTAAAACTGGTTTCAAAACTGGTGATAAGCTTATTGCTATTGATGGACAAAGTGTAGCAAACTTCGACAATGATTTGACCATGAAAATTATCATGGCAAAAGAAATTTTGATCGAAAGAAACGGACAACAACAAACGATAAAAATACCTACTGATTTTGTTGATCAGTTGTCAAAAACTAAAAAAGGACATCTTGTCGATATGAGAATTCCTTTTGCTGTGGCTAATATTCTTGAAGACTCAGAGAATACAGCTATAAAACCAAAAGATTTATTTGTTAGTATTAATGGTCAAGATGCAAGATATTATGATCAGGTTACAGCGATTTTATTAAACAATAAAGGAAAAACACTTCCTGCTGTTGTTTTACGTGATTTGAAAAAAGTTCCAGTTACTGTTAAAGTTTCTGCCGAAGGAAAATTAGGCGTTGCTGTTGGTAATTTAAACATGGAATCTTTAGAAAAACTAGGTTACTATAAAATTAGTACTAAAAACTACAGCTTGCTTGAATCAATTCCGGTTGGACTAACAAAAGGTAAAGATCAATTAGTAAGTTACGGAAAACAACTTAAAATGATTTTTAATCCAGAAACAAAAGCATACAAACAAGTTGGTGGTTTTGCGGCAATTTTCAACATTTTTCCGAGTACTTGGAGCTGGGAAGCTTTCTGGACAATCACTGCTTTATTGTCAATTATGCTTGGAGTTATGAATTTATTGCCAATTCCGGCACTTGATGGTGGTCATGTGATGTTTTTATTATACGAAATAATTAGCGGTAAAAAACCGAGTGATAAATTCTTAGAGAACGCACAAGTGGTTGGTTTCGTTTTACTTATCGCACTGCTACTATTTGCTAACGGAAACGACATTTATAAGGCAATTGTTAAGTAGAAAAAATATTTAATAAAAAGTGCAAAAATATTTTTGAGAAACTAAAAAATGCTCTATATTTGCACTCGCTAAAAAGAACAACAACTTCCTCCTTAGCTCAGTTGGTTAGAGCATCTGACTGTTAATCAGAGGGTCCTTGGTTCGAGCCCAAGAGGGGGAGCAACTTTTTAGCAAACATATTTACCTTTAAGGTGATTCCTTCTTAGCTCAGTTGGTTAGAGCATCTGACTGTTAATCAGAGGGTCCTTGGTTCGAGCCCAAGAGAGGGAGCTTAAAAAAAGACTATCATTTTCATGATAGTCTTTTTTTTTGTTTAAGAACATACTGAAATCAATACTTCAAGATTGTTTATCCTATCAAACGCAAAAGAAGATCAACGTTAAATATTCTAGAGAAACATAAAATATATTCCTTAACTATTTTATATCGCAGAGAACGCAAAAATTTTTATCTAAGAATGCTTCTAAAGACTAAGAGTAAAAAAACGTAGCGCCCTTTACGGTATTTTTTTTACTCACTCTACCAGTTTTCAATTGATCCGTAAAAGTTTATTACATTTAACAAATCGTTAAAATAAACTCTTAAGATAAATGACAATCAAGAATCTTCACTATATTTCCGGGTTAACAATCACGATTTTTATTGGCCTACATTTGTTCAATCACTTTATTAGTGTTTTTGGCGCTCAGGATCACATTGAAACAATGAATACTTTACGAATTTTTTATCGTAATATTTTGGCTGAAACCATTTTGTTATTAGCTGTGGTTCTTCAAATTATCTCAGGACTGAAACTTTTTAAAACAAATAAAAAATTAGCAATTTCTAAATTTGACAAATTACAGCTATGGACAGGCCTCTATTTATCAATTTTCTTTATCGTTCATTTAAGCGCTGTTCTAAGTGGACGCCTTTTTTTAAAACTTGACACAAACTTCTATTTTGGAGTAGCTGGATTAAACTCATTTCCATTTAACTTGTTTTTCATCCCTTACTACGGACTCGCAATTCTATCCTTTTTTGGCCATATTGCTTCAATTCATAACAAAAAAATGGAGAAAATTGTTTTTGGACTGTCGCCAAAAAGACAATCAATTGCAATCTTGATTTTAGGACTTATCATAACAATTGTAATATTCTACGGCTTGACAAACCACTTTAATGGAGTAACAATACCAAAAGAATATGAAGTGTTGATTGGAAAATAAAAGCAACAAACCATTCCTCAGTATATGACTTCGTCAGAAACGGATTGGGTTATCTCTCGCACCAACGTAAACAAGATCCTCTAAAACTTTGCGAAGCAAAAAAAAAAGACTATCATTTTCGTGATAGTCTTTTTTTTAGTCAGTAATGATTGAATTATTCTCTCACTACTTTATAAGCAGAATTTTTAATTTCGAACAGCTTCATCATTTCATCGGCTTTCTCGATTTGATTTATTCCTTTTAGCGATTGTGCATAGCGATAATAATACATTGAATCCAAATTATTCGTTAGACTAAAAAGTTGTGAATAGTATTTTACTGCAATAGCAAAATCATCATCAAAGTAAGCTCTGTCTGCAACTTTTATAAGCATGTCTAAAGATGTGTAGCCTTTGTCTAAAACTTTTTCATATGTATCGATTACATCTATAGTCAAATATTTTCGCGCTTCTGCCGGCGCAATTACATCTACTTTTATGGGTTTAATATTAGTTCTAATTGTATCTACAAAAGCTTTTGACTGCATGCCTACTTCTACAGTTTTTACTTTTGCTTTTCCATAAACTGGTGTTACGACTCTGGTATTGTGCGGTCCAAGATCATATGTATTGACCATACTCAATTTGGAAACTTCGTATTTGGTAATTCTTTTTCCAAAAGCCATATTAATTGTCTCCTCAACATCGTAAGCCACTATAACAAGATCATCTTTAGACAAGTTATTGGACTGAGAAGTTGTGTTTCCTAATGCTGCAATGTTTGAAGTGTGATTGGTACTTTGCCCAAAACATTTAAAAGAAAAAGCAGCCGTAATTGCGATAAAAAGTACTGCATAAGTTTTCATGATAAGTTGATAAAGTTTTTGTCTAATACAAAAAGACAACATAAAGATACTTCTTGTTATCTTTTTAATTTTATTATGCCCTTAAACAACCTTAAAAGCCGTTTAAGTGCTTATTTCCTGGTCAAAGTTCGGCAATTGAAACCATTTTTTCTGCATATTTACTTTTTTTAATTTTTATGCATTAATAATTTCAATACAGGCGTTTTCGATTTGTTGATCTGAGAATGATTCAAGTGCTTTTGCCAGCATTTTACTCGTTTTAATGCAATTTATCATTTTTGTTCGCAGATTAAGGTCATTGCCTATTTCAGCTTCAAGAATGCTCTCGAAAATTTCAGTTAAATAATCTGGTTCATATCTAAATTCGCCTTCCTCACAAAGAGCCGAAAGCAATTTAGCAAAAGATGCTATGATATCATTATGATTTAAGAGATTGTGATTTCCTTTTTGCATTGTTTCTAATTATTATACGTGAGAAAAATTGTACTTTTGTTTAGACGCCGCAATTAAGTAATAGATTTTGCTGTGCTGAATCATTTTTACTCGTACCGTACATCGTTAAATATGTTTTTTACATATTACTTGTTATGACACTTAATTATTATCTTTGAATTATGAGCACACTTACAAAACCAAATCACATAGGGCGAAAAATTAGCCGTATTCGTGAACTTCGAGATATGAAACAAGAAGCATTGGCGCAAGCTTTAGGAACTAACCAACAAGCTATTTCGGCTATTGAAAACAGTGAAACGATAGATGATGAAAAACTGAAAGCAATTGCTGAAGTTTTGGGCGTATCTGTTGAAGGAATAAAGAATTTTTCCGAAGAAGCGGTTCTAAACAATATTCAAAATAACTACGATGGATCTGTTGTTCATAGTGGACCAACCGTAAATAATCAGTGTTCATTTAATCCTCTTGATAAAGTTGTAGAACTTTATGAGCGTTTGGTTCAATCTGAAAAAGATAAAGTAGAATATTTAGAGAAGTTATTGAAAGGGAAGTAATTCTTTTTTGAAAATATATTACTAAGAATAAAATTCTAACTAAAAAGAACAAACTATTAAAAAAGACTATCATGAAAATGATTGTCTTTTTTATTTTATACTTCTAACAAATTATCTTTTTTTTAAATTCATTCCGTTTTCTTTTTTATTTAGGTGTTTATGGAAAACCGTAAAATAACTAAATAACAGCATTTTACCTTTACATCAAAGAATTAAAATAGGTATTTATACTTACGGGTGATCAAATTTAAAATACTTTATTTACTAACATCCTTTTTAAACAAGAAAACTTAAAATAAAATGATTTAAAATAATTGTTTTTCAATTTTAAACTACAACATTATGGCCAAAAACATCACGTTTGAGTTGTCTACTGCAAATTTAGGACCACATGAAGCTTTGAGCACTAAAATCCTAATCAGCTCATTAGAAATGGGAATTTATGCAAATAATGGGATTGGTAAAACTTTTCTAAGCAGAGCTTTTAGACTGTGTAGTAAAGAAATTTTAGATATTAATGATTCAAATAAATTACTAACAATTGGAAAGAATGATGGTTCATTTAAATTTAAAATATCAAATACAGCAGAACCTGGCATTCTTAGAGAACTAGAATTTTCAATAAATAGGGATAAAATTCCAAACATTTCAAAAAATACAACTGGATATCTCTTTCGCGTATTTAATGATGATTATATCAAAGAAAATCTAGAAGGGCTAAAATATAAGCCAAATGGAGAAATAGATGGTTATATACTTGGCAAAGAAAAAATCGATTTATCTAAAGAGAAGGAAGAACTTGAAAAAACTAAAACTGAACTTGGATTAAAAGAAAGAGAATTAAAATCAAAAATTGCAAAAGCGATAGAAGATTTAGATAGTTTATCCATCAGAAAAAATACTGGAGAATATCAAAATATCAATTATAATAATTTATTCAATTCGGCATTAAATGTTGTTGAATCTGAAAAATTTGGTGATTTGATTACTAAACATAATCAGCTAAAAGCACTTCCTGACAATTTACAAGATTTAGGGAATGTTAGTTATTTAAAGAAAACTACTACTCCTGAACAAATAATTGCTTTCTTGGATGAGAAATTTACTAAAAGTAGTATCGCTGATGGTTTCAAAACCAAAATAAAAAGCAAGCAAGCGTTTATTGAAACAGGCATCAATTTATTTAAAGAAAATAATACTAATGAATGTCCTTTTTGTGAGCAAAATCTTGAGGAAAATGCTTTAAAATTAATTGATCAATATTTGGAATACCTTTCCGAAACAGAAGCAACTCAAATAAAAAAAGCTAATGATTTAATATCACAATTAGATCTAGAGAAAAAAGAAAACATTGAAACTCTAAAAATATTTAAAAATCTTGAAATTGAATATTTAAAAAATCAAAAATATATTCCGTCATTAGCTAACATCAACCTCAAAGAAATCAAAGACTTAACAGAATTAAATTCTGACTATAAGACAATTAATACCGCACTCGAAAAAAAGAAAGAAGATATTTCAATCTCACTTTTAGATGAAAATATTAAAATCGCAATAAAAAACATTCTTCTATGGATTCAAGATCAAAATGAAAAAATTCAAGAAAACTCATTAATAATAAAAAGTTTCAATGATAAAAAAAACAATATCAGTTCTGAAAAACTTGATCTGAATAAACGATTATGCAAAGCGAGATTTATTGAATTAAAAAAAGCAGAATTAGAAACAATAACAGAAATAAACAATTACAACTCAAAAATTAAAGCCTTAAGTGATGATATTATAAAAAAAGAACAGAATGAGAAAGTTTCAAAAAAACAAAAGGTTGTAGAAACATTCACTGAATTGCTAACAAAATTTTTTGGCTCGAAATACTCTTTTGATGATAAAACCTTTTCTCTAAAATTCAAAAATCATTTATTAGAGTCTAATGCAAGTGATGTTTTAAGCAATGGTGAAAAGAGCATTGTTGCATTTTGCTATTTTATTGCTGAAACACACAGGTACATCAATAAAGAAGAAGATTATAATAAATTATTTTTTATCATTGATGATCCAATATCTAGTCAAGATTTTCACTTTGTTTATGCAACATCACAAATTATAAGAACATTAAACAAACGGTTCAACATTCAAAGACTAAGATTAATCATTCTTACACATAATTTAGAATTTATGTCTATTATAATTAGAAATAAAATTATAGATCAGAAATTTATTCTTGCAAACAACAAACTTGAAACTCTTGGGAATGAATTAATAATGCCTTATGAAGAACATCTTAGAGATGTTTATGAAATTTCACAAGGAACTAAAAATCCATCACACACAACTCCAAACTCATTAAGACACATATTAGAAACAATAAATAGATTTATTGCTCCTCACATTGAGTTAAATGCCTTTTGTGAGGGAATTGGTAATTTTACAGATAATGAATTTTTATATTCGTTAATGCATGATGGATCTCATGGCGTATTAAGACTTCAAAAGGCATATACAGATCAAATGATTAAAGGAGCTTGTAAAGTTGTCTCTGATTATGTCCTTAAAGATTTTGCAGGGCAAATAAAAATCATAACTGGTTAAATCAATATTTCTTTACAAGTGAACATTCTATTATATTTGCCTGTTTTAAAATAATTTAAATAGCTATACTAGATTCAACCCATTCTTTAAGAATAGTGAAAAATATTTAGAATCAACCATATTTTAATTCCATCAAATTCGATGGAATTAAAAAAGCGCCGCAATTACTTGCAGCGCTTTTCTATTTATTTTAAAATCTGGAATAAAATTATACTCCAAGTTTTTTAGCGATATCAGAAGGAATTCCTCCTTTGTTTACCATTAAGGCAGTAGTTTTATACTTCACGAAATTTTTGGTTACAAACAAGAAACCTTTGTAGTCGTTTGTTTCTCCCCAAGAATTTTTTACGATGTAATATTCTTTTCCAGATTGATCTTTTGCAAGACCAATAATGTGCATTCCGTGATCGTCTGTTGTTGTGTAGTTATCAAATGCTGTTTGACGCATCTCTGGAGTAATTTCCGGTTCAGCTTTTGGTCCGTTAAACATGTCTGCTTTTTCTTCGGCAGTCATATCTTCAAATTTCTTTGTTGGAACGTATGCTACACCATTTTTCCAGCTAAAGCTTTTCTCGCTCACATCTGTTGCCCAAGCTACAGTATATCCTTTTTTCAATGCATTGTCGATAACATCTGTCATGTCATTTACTTTTACATTGTAAACCTGATCAAATGACCAGTTGTCCGGCACCATCATAGTTGTTTTTTGGTAGTATGGAGATGTTGTAAAAGATGACATTTCGATATATTCATCTGGATTAATTCCTACTACATCTTTAGCAAAAGATTGTGGCGTATAGTTTTTTCCTTTGTATGTAAAATTTTCAGGCACTTTTCCTAAATAAGAATCAATAACTGCAGCATACGCTTTTTGCCAGTTTGGTGTTAATTCTCCGTTCGGATTTTTTACAACTGCCGCCAAAACTCCTTCGATAAGAGCTGACATTTCACCAAATTTATTTTTGTCTGTTCCGTAGTTTAATCCTGTGTAAACTTCTCTCGGTACAGTTCCGTATTTTTTGTACATATTAATTACATCATGCAAAGCACCACCATCACCTAGAGTAACTGCTCCGTGCATACGTACATAATTAACACCTTTTTCAACATATACATTTCTTGCTGAGAAAATTTGAGATAATTCAACTGGTTGTTTTCCTAAACGAATCATTTCTGACTCTAAGAAAGAGTTTGTTGAATAGCTCCAACAAGTTCCTGATGAACCTTGTAATTTTACTGAAGTTGTTCCAAGATTAATTACTTCTGTGAATTTAAAGTTTTCTTTACTTTTTTCGCTTGCATTAAGCTTTAGTGAATTCACTAAAATGTCTTGTGCAAAACAGCCAGTTGCTCCAACAAAAAAAACCGAAGCTGCCAGAACTGATTTGAATGAAAATGTATTCATAATGTAGATTTAATGTTTTGATAAATTAGTTGTTGTAATTTACTTTTTGTTACAAAACAATTAAATAATAAATAATTTGTGCGAAGTGAAACAGTTAATATTTTCTTAAATATTTAACATTATACCGCCTGTAATCACGTAAAGCCCCAATAGACACAGCTATCGAGGCTTTATGTTGAACATCTAACTAACCAATTTTTTTATGTATTTAGTACTATTTATTGTATTATCGTAGCCAGTTACTGCCAAAAACTATGTAGTATGCCCAATCTTCAGGTCCTTTTGCTACGTCGACTCCCATTCTGAGTTTAAATTTTCGAGCCAATAAATATCTAAATCCGCTACCGTAACTGTAGACTACCGGTTTTGCAAAAGCTTTATCCCAATCATTAAACGCACTTGCTACTCCGCCATAACCCATAAGACTCCATCTTTTATATAAATCCCAACGCAGTTCACCTTCGGTAACGATACTGGTTTTTCCTTGGTATCTGGCTGCGGGAACTCCTCTTAAATTAATTCCTGGTCGAAGGTAAAAAGGCGGACTGCCAAATGCTTGTTCTCCTTCGAGCCTAAGTCCGCCAATTAATTTTTTAGTTAAAGGATAATACCCAATTGCAGATAAATTTAATCGCCAGGCCTGATAATCACTTCCAAGTGCTTTATCTGACCAAAAAAAGTCTGCCTGCAATCGCATTCCTTTATCTGGGGTAAATATATTGTCGCGTCCGTCAAACTGAATCGCTCCTCCTAACTGACTCACGGTACTTTTTACATCTGTGAGCTTGGCAAAAGATGGAAGATTACTTAAATCGGGGAAATTAATTTTTGAGTCTAATAAAAGATATTGGGGTCCTGCACTCCATTTTGCATTTCGAAACTGTTTCATAACTCTTGTGTAAAACACAAATGATTCAAAATTAAGATCAATTTCTTTGGTCGTGCCGTTGGGCAAATTATCATAAAAAGACATGTTTACATTTCCATAACCAGCTCCTACACGATACATTATTTTCGATTTTATAAAACTTCCGGCACGAAATGCTCCTACACCCCAACTTTTGTTACCTGTATACATCGCCATAGCTCCTGTAATATCAGGATCTATAAATCTCTTTTTTCCATTTTCATCAATTACCGGCGCGTGTTTTTTAAGAAAAACGGGCACAATAGCACCACCAATTCCCCCTAAAGCCGGCTCAGTTATTACAGTTGGGATTACAATAAAACCATGTGCGTAAATAATATAATCGCTCAAATCTATGGCACCATCTATTGAATCTCTTAAACTTATATGCTGTTTTTGAGCAATTGCGCTAAATGATAAAAGAAAAAAAAGATTTAATAACGCTATTTTCCGGAAGAGTTTTGTGCTTGTCATATTAGAATCTGATTATTTATTTGCCATTTAAACAACTTTAGAATTTACCGTATTCATTAAAGAACACTTACTCTGACTGAAAACAGCCACATTATTGTTTCTTAATTATTTTTTCTTGAAACTAAAGACATGCGCCAGTGTTAGAAAAAACGTATTTCCCTGAAATCTATTTATTGCTTCAACCTCAGCTATCCAACGAATTCCTGCAGAAGTGCTGCATCCAATATGAAAATAATTTACCTCAGCTCCAATTCCGCCCACGCGATCTTTGTGTCCTTCGACAACTCCAATTACCGGAACCGGAATTTTATCACTTGTCATTTTATATTGTAAATAGTAAATCAAACCTGCATTAATAATTGATTTCGGCATCGGATTTGTGCCATCCATTACATAAAACGTTTTTCCTAAACCACCTTCAACGCTTAAAATATCTCCGGTTTTTATATCGGTATCTTTCTTTTTTCCGTTTATCTCATAAGATGCTAAAGCAGAAAAATGAAATGTTTTTTTGTCATTAAAAAATAAGGTGGTTCCAGCTGAAAACTCATTCATAAACATTCCTAAACCACTGTTATCTGAAGCTCCTGCTGTAAACTTCCCGGTTGGTAAGTACATTTGGTAGCTAAAAACAAAATCAGCTCTTTTATTATGCCACCCTAATTGCAAAGGTTGAATATATGAGTCTGTAAAAGCCAATGAATTATGCACGTCTGTACTGTTTCCCTGAATTGTATTTGCCGCAAAAGCAAGTAAAACAGTCGCACCGTAATTGGCTCCTAAAATTTTAAAATCACTCACATAAGATGCACCTGCACCTGTAAT
This sequence comes from Flavobacterium sp. FlaQc-57, assembly GCF_044007395.1. Lineage (NCBI taxonomy): Bacteria > Pseudomonadati > Bacteroidota > Flavobacteriia > Flavobacteriales > Flavobacteriaceae > Flavobacterium > Flavobacterium sp. FlaQc-57. Next base: position 653,751 of record NZ_JBIPDA010000002.1, on the reverse strand, counting down.
ACTCATGGTTAAATCAGGATTTGCAATCGATTTATCTCCATTGGCATTTCTTAAAGAAGATGCACTGTAAAAATAACCTGGTATATAAACGCTTAATGTGTTTTCAGGAGTTTGAGTCCCAGATTGCAATCCCATTGCTCCAAGTATGTGCCCCCCTTTTAGTTGAGCATGTCCAAAGAAACAAGTCAGTAAAATCATTAAGGTGAAAACTGATTTTATGATTTGCCTTTGTTTATTAATTTTCGTTTTCATAGCTAATGTTTTAAATTTTATTGAGACTTCACAACTATGTTTACAAACCTTTTTTAGTTTGAAGTTTGTTTTAGATAATAAGGAGTTGCCTTCTCAGGACTAATTCTAATTACTTTAAAATACTCTGAAGGTGATTTTCCGGTATGCTTGATAAAAGCTCTAAAACAAGTAGTTCTTGACTTAAAACCTGATCCCCAAGCCATACCTTCTAAGGATAAATCTTTCCATTCAGGATCGTTTATTTTTTCTTTAAAATATTTTATCCTTTGTAGATTTATATAATCCTGAAAATGAAGATTAAATTCTGAATTGATTAAATTAGAAAGATGATGTACTGATATTCCGGTTTCATCAGCGATATCACGAATTACTAAATCTTTCTTTAAAAAAAGTTCTTTTGCAGCAAAAGCGCTTTCTAGTTTTGCGAGGTACTCTTCTTTTTTTTCTGTAGTTAATTCTTTAACAAGAGGTAAAACTGTTTTGTTTTCTTTTGTTTCTATGATTACCGACACTTTTTCGATAAAATCTGAATTCTCGTTTGTGTCGTAAAACACTTGCGGTTTAAAATACAACCAGCCTACGGTAAAAACCAAAACTGACGATATCAATATATAACATGAAAAATCAATGTGGTCAATACTACTAATTAAAAAATAATGAACGAAAAGTGCCGAGAATAAAAACAATATCATCAAATTATATACTCTTATCCAGCTCAAAACCTTTTTTCGATTAAAATGATTTTCTTTGAATTTTTTCAAATCATAATTTAAAATCATCATAGTTTGACAAAAAGCATAGAATAACCAAATTGTTAAACTTAACATCGAGAAAGGGCTATGTACTTTGGTAGAAACATAATTAACAATATGAAGATTGGCTTGGCTCCCAATCCAGACAAAAATGGTTAAACTAAAATAAACCAGAAAAGGTAAAAAATGCAACCAATCATATTTTCTAAATACTCTATCTGCGAATAAAATGTTTCGAACATATAAAAATGCGCAGGGAGCAACTAAAAAAATAAAGGATTTTGTGATCATAAATAAATCCGGAAAATTCTTAATACTATTGGCAGACAAATAAAAATTATAGACACTTACAACGGCAAGACTAAACAGGAATAGCCCTAAAAAAAAACTTTTTGAATAATTTTTCTTTGAAAAAAGAACCATAAACGATGTTGCAAAACCAACCATTGTTGCCACAAAAAAGAAAAGCGAAAGTAATATATCTATCATCTTTATAAACTTGATTTGTTTGAATAGTACTATTTCTTTCAAAATAAATTTTAAAAGAAATCATCTTTAACTTATTCAATACTATACTTATCGGGGGATTGATAAGTATAGTATTTTATATAAGAGTTATAAGCTATTTTTTTGCTAATCCCGGAGGAAAACCTTCCAGAATTTTTTTGATTGAATTCGAAACAAACTCTTCAGGATTATCTGGTTTGCTGTCAATTTGAGCATTTCCAATTCCTTGCCAAATCAGTTTTTGAGTTTTTGAGGAGACAATATCAATTATAAGCGAACCGTCTACATAATCGTATGTATTAACTGTTGTATTCGCTCCTCCCATCATGGCACCTCCACCCCAATATCCGTACGGACGGTACATTCCTCCATAACCATAAAAATCAGTGTTTGCTGATACTGATGTTTTATTTTTTAAGATTGTTACTGCATTTACCTTTAAATCCGGATTATTTGTCGTTTCTGTAAAACCTTTATTGATAAGTTCTGCACGGATCGCTTTTGTAATACGATCAACATTTAATTGATTTATTTGACCTTCCTGCGCTTTTAAATCATAAAATGCAAAAGTTTTGTATTCACTAAAATTTGCAGCATGGTCATAATCAGTTGTAACTTTTACAGTTGGAGAGCAGCTGTAAATTAAACCCAAAAATAACATTGGGATTATACGAAGATTCTTTCTTTTAATGTTCATTTTTATAATATTTAATTATGATTAATAATAGTTTAATTTGAAATTATTAAAACCCTGAACAAGAGATAAATAGTAGGAAAAAACCGTTTAAACAAGTGCAATAATCTATTTTACAATTAATTACACTACACTCAAAGATAAATTATTTTCTTTAATGAACACAATAAAATGCTCAAAATTCTTACTTATTCTCTAAAAATATTTTATTCTAATTAAAATAAATCGTTCTGGGTGTTTCATTGTTTATTTTCCCTGTACAACAACATAACTGTCTTGTCCGTCTTTTGAAATTGGCTGATAATACACATTATTATAAATCATGTATTTTTGACCGTCAATAGTTTTCTCTTCAGCTCCTTCAGGAAGATGCGAGACAATGGCTCCAACAGGTGCGTTTACTACTTTATATTTACTGGAGTCCTTAGTATAATATGCTCCTCCATAATAGTAATAATCTGTTCCGGAAACATTAATCGTTGCATAACCTTTAGGCAATTCTGAGATTGTTGCTCCCAGTGGTGCCGGCACTACTTTATAACCATTAGATTCTTTTGTATAATAAACTCCATCATCATAATTGTATTGATTATTTTCGACAGAAATTACAATTGCTGCGGTCGTTAAAGTTGCCATAAAAAATCCTACAGGATACCATGTTGGCCCCCAATAATAAGGCACAAACGGATGATATATATAAGGATAAGGTACCGGATAAGGATGAAACGGCGGTGGTAACGGTCTAGGGTACGGGTAAGGATGCGGCGGTGGCGGCAATGGTCTTGGCGGTATTGGACGAGGTGCAGGAGGAATTGGCCGCGGTGTAGGAGGAATCGGTCTAGGTGTGGGTCTAGGCATTGGCATGGGTCTAGGCATAACCGCATGAGGCGTAAAATGACCAAATCGTTGCGCAGTTGCCTCTTCCGGAATCATAACTAAGAATGCAAAGAATGCAATAATTATGATTGAGATTTTATTTTTGGGTTGATATAATTTCATAATTATGGAGTTTATATGATTATTTATTGTTTTCCCTAGGTACTAATTTCACTTTTGTAGCTTTTGGTGGTGTCGCAAATTCAAACATAGAATCTGGATAATCAGTATTGATTGTCCAATCTTTATAAAGTGCTTCATACTGAGGTTTATCTTTATCAGAAGTATAAATAATTACCATTTTTACAGGTAGAAACAAATCGTCATTTGCTATCCAAAACTGAAAACTTTTTGTTTTATCACTTCCTGCAATATGAAAACATTCACGTCCATCGACTATCGTTCTTCCTAAAAAAATTAAATTTCCTTGTTCTGAAGTAAGATCTTGTAAAAAAGTAGGGTAGAAAAAGTCTGCAGCAGGAAATTCAATTCCGAATTTCTTACTAACCTCATCAATGGTTTCGATAACAGAGGCGGGAGCTGTCACAAAGCCGTATGTATTATTATCAAGTGAATAATAATTTAACTTTTTACCGCTATACCATAAACCCCGATTTCCTTTATCGCCTGTAGAAGTAACTTTCATTCTATCAGGAAATTTAATCGCGACTTTGTCTGTTATCGCATGTTTTACAAGTCCTAAACTTTCATTTGGAACATCATAAGTTGTAACTGCTGTAAAACTACAAGACTTTATATCCTGCAATGTTTCACTGGTTCGATTTAAGAGATAAACAGCCGTAGAATCAATACGCTGTGTTTGGCTTTTTGCTGTAATTGTAATAATTACGAAACCCATCAAAAACAAAAACTTTTTGGTCATAAATTCTATTTTGATTAAATTAATTACTTGCTTAAAAAGGTTATACTTCTGATGAAATTGGTAATCTTCCTTCTTTTATAGCTTCTATCATTTTATTATAATCTTGATCATTTTGATTGGCGTACGAAATAGAAAATCTTGAAACCGCGTTGGCAAACTCATCGCTTTTCCCGATATAACCAGACAATACCGAAGGATCTCCTGTACGAGCATGTGCTCTTGCTAGTGCCCATCCGCAGGCTTTTGCATAATCGGCCATGTTTTTTGCTTTCATGATTTCAAGTACAGGTTTTACTTTGGCATCGCGAAGCTGACGGATATAAAAAAACTTTCCATTGTCGTCATTTGTCCATCCTAAAAACATATCTGAAGCAGATTGCATTAACTTTTGTCCTCTAACAATTCGTTCGCCCTGATGACTGTATTTGCTTTTTGCTTTTACATTGGCTTCTAACACACTTTTTCGAGCTTCTTTAAATTGTAAAAAAATAGGTTCTCCTGTAGCCGACATTAATAGACTAATACCGCAAAGCGTTCCTACACTTCCTACTCCTACCACTTTTATGGCTAAATCATGCAAAGCATACCTGCTTAACAATACTTTTTTTTCATCAGATAAAGTGTCTAGATAACGTTTGTGTATTATTCCGGCTTCTAACAAAATTTGTTTTTCCTCTTCGCCAGATGGATGATAAATCAAAGGCGGATCATCTTTTATTCGGGCACGAGGGCCTTCCTGATGCGTCATTTTTGCAAACTCTTTTTCATGAGCCGTATATTCTGCTGCTTTTTTGATTCGTTTGTGCTGAAATTCTTTAATCTCTTCGTCATCTCCTTTTTCAATCAATTCTGCCAAATCAATATCAGCGTACCAAATTTGAAGCGCTGATAATTTGCTGTAATCCAACATATGTCTTTTGTAACTATCCGCAACATTCCATGCAAACTCTTTACAAATCTTATTCGAAAATTTTTTCCATCTCCCTGCAATAACAAAACTTGCAGCAAGTCTTTTTACGTCCCATTCCCAAGGTCCCGGAAAAGTTTCATCAAAATCATTGATATCAAAAACCAATTTGCGTTCTGGCGTTGCGAATCCGCCAAAATTCATTAAATGACAATCACCACAAAGCTGAAGATCAATTCCTGTATTGGGGGTTTGCGCTAAATCAGCAGCCATAATTGCGGCCGCTCCTCTAAAAAATGCAAATGGCGATTCCATCATACGAGAATACCTAATAGGTAACAAACTCTCTATTCTGCCAATACTGGTTTTAATTAGAATTTCTACCGGGTCTTCACGATTTTCGGCTGGAGTCCATTCCTGATGATGCGAACGAGGCGTAACTTTTCTAATAGCCACACCTTTATCAAAACGTGCTGCTTTTGATGCTGCCGGATCAAATTTATTCTCATTGATTGGTTTGAATTCGTCAGTCATAACTTCTAGATTTTATTTTCTTTTAAATGGCAAATCTGTTGTAAGAGTAACTCGTATTGTATGATTCATACGGCTTAAACCGTTTTCTGTATCTGGTGATTTAAAAAAAACCTGATTCATGTAGCCCAATTCCATTCTAATTTCTCTTCGTTTATCAAGACTGTAAGCAGCTCCTAAATACAACCTGTTTTGATCTAAATAATTCTCGTCACTACTGGCAGCATTGGTTCTAATATGAAGTTCATCATAAATCACTGCAGCCCATCGCGGTTTGAACCAATATTGGTACCGAAGCTGGTAGCGAAACGTATTTTCGAATTTATAATAATCAAAATGATCACTTTCGCTGTTTGGATCGTCTTTTCGACCTAGCCAGCGTTGCTCCATTCTAAAGCGTTGCGACCATACTTCATTACCTTCTTTCTTGGCTATACGCCAAACAAATTGCTCGTATATTCTATAATCGGGATTATTATACGGCAATGAAAGTTCGTCATAAGGCAAATCCCACTGATAGGCAATACCCGCACCTAGTCGATTTCCGTTTTTAAGATAATAATTGGCTCCTGCTCTGTAAAAAGCTCCTTGTAGTTCTGATACCAAATCGCTTCCTTTAGAATATCCTTCGAGCAGTAATCCCCACCTACCATCTTCTTTAAAAGGCAGATACATTTCGTAACCAATCCATGCCGCCGTATTTTGAACCATTTTTTGAGCATTTATTTTTGCGCTAAAAGAAAGAGTCAATACAATTGCAATAAATAGCATTTCACAAATATTGTTTCTCTTCATGGGTCAATCAGATTAGTTTTATTTAAATGAATCTTATTTATTTTACAAGTTCGGGTTGCGGTGCTTTCCACGAACCATTTAATATGGATTCGTCTGGCCCATAAATTCGAATCAAATAGTAAAAGGCATCTTTTGGAGCCGGTAACCAATTTGATTCCTTCCCTTTTGGAGCTTCATTCTGAATGTAAATAATCAAATCTCCATTCGGTTCATATTTCAAACCTGTAGTTCGGTCTCCAATCGAATATCTGTTAATTGGATTATTTACCAAATAACGACTTGGCAATTCATACAAAGTGATACTCCAAAAATATTTGTCCGGAGGCGTTTGTCCTTTTGGAAAACGAATAACATATTTATTTTTTCCAGACATGAAATTATTTGCTTTATCAGATCTGGTTCCAATATAAACGGCTTCTTCTTTGGTGTTTCCGAACAAACCTGCGGCGGCGCCTAAAGCTCTTTTAGTATAATCGCCATTTATCATTTCTCTGGTTCCAAATAAATCTGTGGCATTTGCTAACTTATCTGTTCCTTCTTTCAATTCTTTTCCCGCTTCTTGTACACTTTCGGTAATTGCTTTTAATACTTCAGGAGTATAATTTTTAGGATCAAATACTTTTCCGGGAACGATCCCTATTTTAGCAAATTTTGCTCTTAATTCTGTTTCTGCAGGATTCAAAGAGGTGTATTGCAACAAGTTGTTTACTAACCCTATGAATGCTGCTGACTCCAAATCTGTTTGTTTAAAATCAGGATAAGGCAAGGTAAATTCTTTATGTTCAGGAGCCGATGTTTTTGTAAATTCATGTAACGGAGTCAGTTTATATTGCGTCTGTAATTTCTTTACATTTTCAATATCACCTGGAGCCATCTTCAATTCTGTTCTTCCTAACAAAGTAACCAGATTCGTTTCAGATAGAATTACTTTATCGATACCGGCAGGTTTTTCACCTTTCCAATCAGGACCAGCAACAAGATATTTCCCCGCTTTATCTCCGGTCGTACGACTTCCTACATAAGCAAAGTTGAAAGTGTATAAATCCACAAACTGAAAGGAATAATATCTGTTCTTTACCTCCGGTACTTCTAAAACAGCAGGTTCATCCGTCAAATTTAAAATTGCCCAGGAATAAGGAGTGTCGTTATTGGGCGTTACGACCGCAGTATCCGCCGGTGTAAAGATCTTATCGTAATGTTTGAATTTATTAAAACCGCCTGCATAATCCGGGTACGTTTTATCTAAAGCATACAAATGCATGGTTCGGTAATTCATCGCCATCGGAAAAGCATACGTCCAGGCTTCTTTTGCGATTGCTTTTGCAGAATCAACTGATTTTGTAATAGCAACTTCTGCTGCTGCTTCGTTATTTATACTTTCCTTCTTTTTGCAAGAGAAAATAGAAATAAAAACTAACGTTATTAATATTATTTTTTTCATATTGCTTTTTTAAAATTATATCTAAACCGCTTTTATTTCACTTCCTTAATATCATCCATTTTCCAGCTTTTATCAAAATAAGCCGCTGTTGGACCATAAAAACGCATGTAAGTAAACCAGTGTTTTCCCGGTAAAGTCTGCACCCAGTTTTTCTCTTTTCCTTGTGGAGCTTTTGGTCCAAAGTACAAATCGACTGAACCATCGGCATTTTTTATTAAATCCTTACGGGAAGATAAATCAGCATTTTTCTTTGGATTATCTATTAGACATCGAGTTGCTGAATCATAAATCGTAATCGACCAAAAATTAACCGCTGGAGGATTTGCAGGAACATTCAGCGTATAATTTTTCCCTCCGTCTAACCAATTTCCATTACTATCAAAATAAGAACCTAGATAGGCCTGACCTACATTTGGTGTTTTTGTAATCATGGCTTTTGAGTACGTAACGGCTTCGTAGAAATAAGAAGTTCTCTCAAAAAATTCATCATAATTATCTGCATGTTGTGATGGGTCTTTAATGATCATTACATAATCCCATTTCTTATCCGGCCAGTGTTTTACATCTTTGAAACGTTTGCTGAATGAATTTGCCATTGCCATTTGTTGTCCTTTTTCGGCAGCAGCAATTAAAATTTTCTTTTGGCGTTCATCTGGAGCAAAAGGTTTTCCTTTTTCTATACCAAGATTTCTAAGCCAAGCCATAAAAAAACGATCACGTTCTTCGACTGGTTCATTTTGCAAAATAGCATGAAGACGTTCCCAATAAGCAATTCCTGTCGGCTGAATTCCATACCACTTTTTACCAGCTGGTGGGCTAATTACTCTTGTTGGCGTAGGGTTTGCACGTTTATCATAAGGATAAATTTTTACCTGTTTTACCAGAGTTTCTGTCGTTTTTGGATCAGGATCTAACGCTCTAAATCCAAAAAACATATTGACGGTATTGCAAGGAACTATAAAATAACCTGCGGGTTTAAAGTCTTTCATTGTTGGCGGTACCAATATATATTTTCCGCCCTTTCCTTTGTCAGGTCCCATTTCACCAATTGTAGCCTGTTCACGTTGCCAAAAATCTCCCAGTCCACCAGCAGTGCGTCCTGCTGGCATTTCGATAACTGTTGGTCCGTTTGCGGCAAGATCGATAAACGAAATAATATAAGGTGTTGTGCCGTTACCCGTCAAAATTCCCAAACGATCATTGTATGTGTTATAAAAAATAAGGTCATTACTTGATGCCTTAAATGTATCATATTGAATGTGCTGCCATTCGGCAAAAGCAACAATGGGTAATCCCCACAAATAACATTGCGTTGCTTGTTGAAAATCCATTTCGTCAAATAATACAGGAATAGATTCTTTTGAAGGCAATTCACCATCCATTTTTATTTCAGTTGCAGATGAAGAAACTGATGTTGAAACGACATTTTCTGTTGCATTTTTTTTACATCCAATATTTAAAATCAAAGACGAAATCGCTAGAATAACAAGACCTTTATTTTTCATAATTTATGTTTTTATAATAATGGGATAATTATTTTTTTTGTTCAATTGGAGCAGGAAACCATTTTCCGTCGAGAACCTCTTTTTTAGAAACGTACATACGCATGGTCAAAGCAAAACCTTTACCTGCAGGAGTTGGCAGCCAATTACTTTGAGGTGCATCTTTAGGCAATGAAGATGCTAACCAAATACTCAAAGAACCATCAGAATTTTTCTTTAGATCTGAAATATTATTCAAATTGTATCTTTTTAATTTGTTATCAACTACTCTGTAATCCGGAACACTATATAGTGTAACTGACCAAAATGCATTGACTGCTAAATCTGGTAATTGATCTTTTGGAAATTTGATTTCATACACTTTATCACCATTTAAAACTTCTTTATTACTGTCTGTCAATCCAACAAAATAAATAGCTTCCTGAATTGTATTTGCCCACAAACCTCCATAATTTATAATGTCTCTTGCCATAATATCATCACCAAATTTTCCGGCAACGTATGATACTGACCATCCTCCTTTTTGAGTTCCAAAACCTTTTGCTCCAGCCAAAAATGCTGGAATTGCTTTTGTTTTAACAACTTCATCAATATATGCTTTTGCTTTATCACCTGTTTTAGCATACTCACTAACTGCAATGGCTTTTGCCTGATATTCTTTTGCTTTGGGCATTGCATCAGGATATGATTTAAGTACTTCTTCGACTTTATCAAAAATTTCTCCACCAATTGGTGCTTTTGGAGTAAATTCTGGAATTGCAATTGGAGGTGCAATTTTAATTCCGTCAGGAACATTAAAAGTAAATTGCTCTTGAAGCTTTTTTGCAACTGCAGGAGTTCCTTTTAATTCTACTCGGGCAAGCATTTTTACTTTCTCAGATGGTAATTCGATTTTTACAGCATCTGCAGGAATCGTCGGATTAGTTCCTTTTAAAACCAAGGCGAATTTTCCGTAAGGTGTTTTAGGATAATTACGTTCGTTAATATTGGTAATTACTTCTCCCCATCCGTCAAGAAGTTGCGCAGTATAATAACGTCCTTCAATTTTAGGAACATTCAAAATAACGGCATGAGCTGCATCAACGGCAATCCAAGCCTCGAGATAAGCAACATCTAAATTTGGATTTACAAATTGTGCAGATCCAAGCGGATTGTATTTTATTTTATTATAGCCTACTTTTTCAACATTAATATCATGATTCTCCTGTTGAATTACGAGGTATCGTGCATACAAATAAGTATAAGCATCTATAATATCCTGATCGGTAGGAGTGCTATTATTTTCTGAAACTGAAGTTGTATCGGTAGAAGTTGATGTCTCTCTTTTGCAACCAATAAATAGAAATATTGCAACTAAAATTAAAATTGATTTTTTCATGGAGTTGATTTTAAAATTAGTGTGATTTATGATCCTGGAAATACAAAAGCTAAAACTGCTCTTAATCCCCAATCTGGTTTTGATTCAGATGGTCCAACAATTGGTATTAAGGGCATAATAGCAAACTGCACTACCTGATCTCCTAATTTGGTGACAGCACCTATATTAGGACTTAAAGTAACCAGAGTTGTATTGCCTTGCCAGTTTTGAGTAATCTCTGAAGTTATACCTAAACTTGCTCCACTTTTGTAGCTATGTGTAAGGAATATTTGTGTGTAAAACTGATTAAAATCAGCTCGATCTTTATTTCCTGCTACAGACCATATCTGATTGGCGATAAAACCAATCGATAATCCCTTGCCCTGATGCATTACCAACGCACTTGGTCCGACACCAAATTTCTCTGTACCTAAAAACTTGTCTGTAGCTGTTGGAACCAAAAAAGCAGGTCCAAATCCTAAAATAAGTCCTTTTGTTTTTGGTGCTAAAAAAGCGGTTACTGTAGCATCACTTAAACCAAACTGATGTGTGTTTTCGCCCGTTATATCTCTTTGATCGACAACCGGAAGAATATAACGTGTAATTAAATTTAGATTCTCACTTAATTTAAACGGAATAACTGGCTGAACATTAATAGTATATTTTGATCCGTTAAAAGGACCTACTCCATAAACCAGATTATTTTGCAAAGGAACACTAATCAAACTTGCAACCGGATTGGCTAATTTATCTGCAAGTTCTTGGGCACTTGATCCAGATTTTGGAGCTTCTTCTTGCGCAAACACAGCAAAATTTAAAAGAAAGAATGTTACACCAAAAAATATTTTGCGTGCATTATATGATATTGTAGATTTCATAGCGATATACTTTTAAAAAAAATTAAATCATTCCAAAAAAGCGTACAGCTTTTATAAAAAAGCTGTATCGCTCTAAAAACCAACCAAAACCAATTTTTTATTTATCCGGGAAAACCTTTTTCCAATCGTCTTTAATACTAATTACATGATATTTGTATTTTGCAGCAGTATTCAATGACAGATTGTCTTTTTCCTGATAACTATATTCTCTGATCGAATCATTATGATTTACAATTAATTGAAAAGAAGGATATTTATTTCCTTGCGAATATCTGAGCATAGCAAGATCTCCGGCTCCACCTTCATTTCCGCAGGCAAAAACAGGACGTTGACCAATGTGTAGTTGAATGCCAACCGGTTTTCCTTCTTTATCATTAAAATGATCTAAAGCAGGTTCTCTTTGCACTGCGTTTTTAGCATCGTCAAATTTGTATTTGAAAGAAGTTCCCACCACTTGGTCTTTTGGAATTCCATAAAACTCCTCGGATATTGCGCGCACTAATTCAACAGTTCCACCAGTTACAATAAAAGTTTTGAAACCATTTGCACGCAAATAATTTAAAAGCTCTAATTGTGGTTGGTATCTGATCTGTTTTAATGAAACATTTTTACCGGGATACTTTGCACCTGTAAAAAACTCCTTCGCATCTGCTTCAAACTCATCTTCGGTCATACCTGTATGAGTTGCTGCAACTAATTCGATAAGTGCTTTATCACCACCTTTTTCGAAAAATGTTTTGTCTTTTTCGACTACAGCTTTAAAAGGTTGTTTTTGAGCTAAAGCAGGATTCGCTTCAACCATTTTCTTTACTCGATAAAAAGCAAATAATTCCTGAACATATGGTTTTTCAGCCCAAAGTGTTCCGTCATTATCAAAAGTGGCAATTCTATTCTCAACCGGAATAAAATCTGGACTTCCTTCTTTAGTTACTTTAGTAACATAATCGATAATGTCTTTCTTTACAGCTCCATCATTCCAACTTGGCAGAGGATCTCCGCTTGTTGCAACTGCCTCAGTATTATCTTTAGAATTAGTATTAGCGACATTATCAGACTTTTTGCAGGAAATTAATAAAAACAAGAATAGGGGCAATATATATACTTTTCTATACATGATATTGATTTTTTAAATTAATAGAGCTTGAAGTATGGGAGATTCAAGCTCTATTTATTGTTGTTTTTACTTTTTCTTTGTTGGTTGACTATCAGCTTTTATAGCCTTTTGTAATTTAATTTGACTAAGTGTTTCTTCCAAAATCGTGTATGGAGAAAAACTTGGAGGAATAGAACGTGGTGGATACTGTTTGAAAGTTTCTGCAAATTCAACCACATCTTGAATCATACCATAAGCTGAACCAACATGATTAAATTGCCAATCCCAGAAAGTATTTGAGGTAATATCGGCTCTTTCAAAAGGATCTTGATAAAGATTAAATATTTTATTTAATCTTAATTTTGTAAAAGGTTCTGCCCAAACTCCTAATGTACCTTGTAAACGTTGCTCTGCAAATACATATTTATAATCTCCTTCACGTAAACCAACCAAAAGACCGTCATCATCAGAATAAAAGAATTTATCTCTTACACTTTTACCAGTTCCACGAAGTAATGCAGATTGATCAAATCCGTCTAAATGCACTTTATAAGTATTACCATTCGCTTTATAACCTGTTAATAATTTTTTAGCCAAATCTGGTTCTCCAGCAATAGAAGCTAAAGTTGGCATCCAGTCATTATGTGCAAATAACTCATTACTAATTTGTCCTGGTTTAATAACACCTGGCCAACGTACTAAACAAGGAACACGGAAAGCTCCTTCCCAGTTCGTATTTTTCTCTGAACGGAATGGTGTCATTGCGCCATCAGGCCAGCTGTTCATATGTGGTCCATTATCTGTAGAATAAACTACGATAGTATTATCAGCAATTCCTAAATCGTCTAATGCTTTTAATAGATCCCCAACAGTTAAATCATGCTCGATCATACCGTCAATGTATTCACTATCACCATGAGTATACTTACCACGATGAGATTCTCTTACGTGCGTGCGTAAATGCATGCGAGTAGCATTGAACCAACAAAAGAATGGTTTTCCTGCCGCAGTTTGTCTTTTAATAAAATCGATTGCTGCTGCAGATGTTTCGTCATCAATCGTTTCCATTCTTTTTTTAGTAAGAGCACCAGTATCTTCAATTTTTTGTTTACCAACTTTTCCAAAACGAGCGTCTGGAATACTTGGATCATCAACATTTGTAGCCGTACATTTTAAAACACCTCTTGGTCCAAATTTAGCTAAGTATGCCGGATCTTTCGGGTAATCTGGTAACTCTGGTTCTTCTTCAGCATTTAAGTGATACAAATTACCAAAAAACTCATCAAACCCATTCACAGTAGGCAGGCTTTCATTACGATCTCCTACGTGATTTTTACCAAACTGTCCAGTAGCATAACCTAAACCTTTCATAATACCTCCAATAGAAGGGTCTAATTGACTCATACCCATTGGTGCACCAGGAAAGCCAACTTTCGTTAACCCTGTACGTATTCCATGCTGACCAGTTAAGAAAGCAGCACGACCTGCTGTACAGCTTTGTTCTCCGTAATATTGCAAAAACCTTTCACCTTCGTTTGCAATTCTATCAATATTAGGAGTTGTATATCCCATCAGACCATCACTATAAGCACTAATATTACTTATACCAATATCATCACCCCAAATAATAAGAACATTGGGTTTTTTCGCATTTTGCGCCTGCGCTGTTGAAAAACAAACTAATGCAAATAGCATTATCGAATTTCTAAATCCGCTTTTAACTCTACTTTGTTTCATGGTAATAAAATTTGTTAATAAATTTTTATTGATTTCAAATATAAGAAAAATAGTATTAATTAGTATTTATAAGAAAAACTTTATTTTTACTTGTAACGGTTTTTGAAAATCTGAAACAATGTATTTGAAACAGGAATTTTCTTAACATTTTTTTAAGTTTCTCAAAATTAACTAATAAAAAAGCTAAGAACCGTATTTATATGGCTTGACATTGTTTCATTTTATAAAATGAAACATCAAAAACATTTTAATTTGCTCCACGATGTTTCATTTTGTAAAATGAAACACCCAAAAAACATTTAATTAGGAAGTTAGGTTTTCAATTTTGCAGTGAACAAATAAAAAAAGACAAGAAAAAGCTTTAAAAAAGAAATGCTTTTTTATTAAACTCTACGAATCTAACTTTGCAAACGATTAAATTTCTAAGTATTTTTTCTCTTATACTGAAGCCTTTTTAGACAAAAAAACAATCTTATAACACAGATATTTAAGAATATCCTTATTTAAAAAATAAATTCTGGAATTTATTCCTATCCCATTATGCATGAATATAAAGTATATTTCAAACATTTAATTCACCTCTAGAGGCTTTTGAAGTATTTAAACTTAACTCAAAAAAAAAGAGCCATCAAATATTTGATGGCTCTTTTATATAATCTAAAAGGAAAATTTATTCTATTTCAGAAACTCTCATGGTATTAACCATTCCTTTATCTTTAATTGGCATAGCCGCAAGATTGATTAAGTAATCACCTTTTACCGCGTATCCTTTTTGAACTGCAATTTCATTAACATCAGTTACAGTATCATCTGTACTTTCGTCTTTATCATAGAAGTATGATTTTACTCCCCATAATAAATTCAATTGTGTTAAAATTCTTCTGTTTGAAGTAAATACCAAAATATGTGCAGATGGTCTCCATGCTGAAATTTGGAAAGCTGTATAACCACTATTTGTTAAAGTACAAATTGCTTTTGCTTTGATTTCATTTGCCAATAAAGCTGCCTGATGACAAACTGTTTTAGTAACAAAACGTTTTGTTTTGATTTGTGGTGTATTTTGTGGAACATGAATTAATTCAGAATCCTCAACAGCCTCACAAATTTGAGTCATTTTTTGAATAACCTGTACTGGGTAATTTCCTGTAGCAGTTTCTCCGGATAACATTACTGCATCAGCTCCATCCATTACAGAGTTTGCAACGTCATTTACTTCAGCTCTTGTTGGAGTTAAACTAGTGATCATTGTTTCCATCATTTGTGTAGCAACGATTACAGGAATTCTAGCCGTTTTAGCTCTTCTGATCAAATCTTTTTGTACCAATGGCACTTCGTGTGCAGGAAGTTCAACTCCTAAATCTCCACGAGCAACCATTAAAGCGTCGCAATATGCTACAATTTTATCCATGTTCTCAAGAGCTTCCGGCATTTCAATTTTAGCAACAATTGGAATTTTATATTCTGAATGTTTAGCGATCAATTCTTGTAAATCTTGCAAATCTCGAGGTGTTTTTACAAACGAAAGTGCAATCCAGTCTACTTTTTGCTCAATTGCAAAAATCGCATCAGCGATATCTTTTTCAGTTAAAGCCGGTAAAGAAATTTTAGTATTTGGAAGATTAACCCCTTTTTTAGATTTTAATTCTCCACCTTGAATTACTTTAGCAACAACCTCAGTTTTTTTATCTGTAGAAATAATTTCGAAAATCAATTTACCATCATCAAGCAAAATACGCTCACCTGCGTTAACATCATTTGGGAAATTTTGATACTTCATGAATACTTTTTGAGCAGTACCTATAATATCTTCAGCAGTTGTAAAAGTGATTAAATCACCATCATTTACTACTGTTCCTTCTTCCATTACACCAACTCTAAGTTTTGGTCCCTGTAAATCTCCTAAGATTGCAGTTGTGTAACCAAACTCTTCGTTTAGACCTCTAATAATATTAATTTTATCCTTTACTCCCTCGTAATCAGCATGCGAAAAATTGATTCTAAACACATTAACCCCTGCGTCGATCATATCCTTGATAATCTCTCTCGTACTACATGCAGGCCCAAGTGTAGCAACAATTTTGGTTTTCTTGTTTGTTAACATTTTTTTTAAAAAATTAGATTGTTTTTTGATTTTATTTTATCAGTATCTACAGCATAAATAGCCGCAATACTCTCTATGGTATTTAATTTTTGTTGAATTTCTGAAAAATCCAGAGTCTCCTCGCTGTTCTCTATTTTCAGGAAAAAATCTACTTTTTTGAATTCAGGAAGTAAATGAATTGTTGTTGAGACCTCACTTGTCTCATCGGAAAACAAATCTTGAAAATCATTTTTACTCGCTGAAATGATTTCATTTTTATTCTGAATCAAATTCCATGAAATTGTCTTTTCGGAATCATAATAATAGAATCTCGAAAAATTTGCCTCGCCTTCTTTAGTTTGAGCATGGATCTCGTTTTTGCTCTTACTTAAGTTTATCGGAAGGTTTTTATTGATAAAATAGGCCAATCTATAATCTTCTAATGAAGTATGAATTGCCATTAAATAATAATCAATTTCGTCAAATTCGTCTAAATCCAATCTATGAATAGCCATGTCATGAAAAATCAAGGTGTAAATATACTATTTCTTACGGAGCATCTATAGTTCTGATGCGCTTGTTTTTGTTAATTTATAAACGAAAACGTTATAGCCTTAAGATAGTTACAGCATTTTTGTAGCTATTTCTTGTCTATTTTTTCCTGAAATGCAAAATAAGCTCTTTGTGATGCTTTCTCTTCTGCCTTCTTTTTTGAAGTTGCTCGCGCTCTTGCGATGACTTTATCGTCTATACTTAATTTAACACCAAATAAGCGTTGACCGTCAATACCGTTATCTTCAAATATATCATAATGAAAGATTCTTTTTTCTTTCTGACACCATTCGATAACCAAACTTTTATAGCTAATTACCTTACCTTCAAGTCTCGCTATGTCAACATAAGGTGCAATAACTCTTTTTTGAATAAACTTTTCACAGAAAGAATATCCTTTGTCTAAATAAATAGCTCCAATTAGTGATTCAAAAATATTACCATGAATATTTTCTCCAAAATGCTGGATAGGCACTTTGCTTTCTACAAAACGAACTAAATTTAAATCTTTA
This sequence comes from Flavobacterium sp. FlaQc-57, assembly GCF_044007395.1. NCBI lineage: Bacteria > Pseudomonadati > Bacteroidota > Flavobacteriia > Flavobacteriales > Flavobacteriaceae > Flavobacterium > Flavobacterium sp. FlaQc-57. Next base: position 636,402 of record NZ_JBIPDA010000002.1, on the reverse strand, counting down.
CCTAATTCATTCAAATGTTCACGGCTTACAATTTTTGAGCGCATTTTGGTCAAATAACCTTCATCACCATTTGGTGCTTTATTAAATAAGTGTGCTGCAATTACAGCACTTAACATAGCATCTCCCAAAAATTCTAATCGCTCGTAATTTATTGGATGTCCCGCTTCGTCTAATTTATTTGAAGATCTATGCGTAAACGCTTTCTTATAAAAATCGATTGTAGCAGGCTTAAAACCAAGTATTTTCTGAATAGTGTCAAAAAAAATCCCGTCTTCTAGAGAACGGGATTTAGAAAATATTTTTTTGATAATATTCATATACAGAAATTAGTCAACTAATTTTTTAAACAATACACAAGCATTGTGTCCACCAAAACCAAAAGTGTTACTCATAGCAACATTCACCTCTCTTTTTTGAGGTTTGTTTAAAGTAAGATTCAATGACGGATCAATGTTCTCATCAACTACTGTATGATTAATCGTTGGAGGAACAATACTGTTTTGCATTGCAAGAATTGAAGCAATTGCCTCAATAGCTCCTGCTGCACCAAGTAAGTGTCCAGTCATTGACTTTGTAGAATTGATGTTGATGTTTTTTGCATGATCACCAAAAACAGCACTAATTGCTTTTAATTCGGCAACATCTCCTAATGGAGTAGAAGTTCCGTGAGTATTGATATGATCAACATCTTCAGGGTTCATTCCTGCATCTCTTAATGTATTTTTCATTACTGCAATAACTCCAATTCCTTCCGGATGTGGTGCAGTTAAATGGTAAGCATCAGATGACATTCCGCCTCCACCTATTTCGCAATAGATTTTTGCTCCTCTTGCTTTTGCATGTTCGTAATCTTCAAGAACTAATGCTCCTGCTCCTTCTCCTAAAACAAAACCATCTCTGGTTGCATCAAAAGGTCTTGAAGCCGTTTCAGGACTTTCATTTCTTGTAGATAAAGCGTGCATAGAATTAAAACCTCCCATACCGGCAATCGTAATTGCAGCTTCTGAACCACCTGAGATAATTACATCACACATTCCTAAACGAATGTAGTTGAAAGCATCAATCAAAGCATTTGCAGAAGATGCACATGCAGAAACAGTAGTATAATTTGGCCCCATGTAACCATTACGCATCGAAATGTGTGCTGGTGCAATATCGGCAATCATTTTAGGAATAAAAAACGGATTGAATTTTGGAGTTCCGTCACCTTTAGCATAATAAATTACTTCTTCCTGAAAAGTTTCTAAACCTCCAATACCAGCTCCCCAAATAACACCAACTCTTGTTTTGTCGATATTATCATTAGTAAGTCCCGCATCTTTAATAGCTTCATCACTTGCAGCAACAGCATATTGAGCGAATTTATCTAATCTTCGAGATTCCTTGCGATCCATGTAATCTTCAATATTGAAGTTTTTTACTTCGCAGGCAAATTTCGTTTTGTGCTTCTCTGTATCATAATATGTTATAGGAGCCGCTCCGCTAACCCCATTCACAAGTGCATTCCAATAATCCTGGATATTATTCCCGATAGGAGTAAGTGCACCTAATCCTGTTACAACAACTCGCCTTAATGCCATAAATATGTATTTTGTACTTTAAACAAATAAAACCCACGCTTTCTTAACACTATTGTTACTTAAGAGCCATGGGCATTACAATATAAATATATCTTTTTGATTGAAAACCAATCGAAATTTTAATTTAAAAAAAATAATAACACCCGACTTATAAAATATAAAAATCGGGTGCGGTATTATTATTTTTTAGCTTCTTCGATATAAGAAATAGCTTGACCAACAGTAGCAATGTTTTCTGCTTGATCGTCTGGAATTTGAATATCAAATTCTTTTTCGAATTCCATAATAAGCTCAACAGTGTCTAATGAGTCAGCTCCTAAATCATTAGTGAAGCTTGCTTCTGTTACAACTTCGTTTTCGTCAACACCTAATTTGTCTACGATAATCGCTTTTACTCTTGATGCAATGTCTGACATAATCTTTAATTTTAGAATTTAATTTGTTGGCAAAAATAAAAAACTTTATTTTAAAACCACGATTTAGTTTATAAATGTAACACTAATTTATAAAATTAATTTCAAGAAAGACTTTTTAATACTATTTATTTTCGATTATTATTCCGTTTTTTGCATTCTCAAACTAAATTCGATTATGAAAAAAATTATTGTTTTTGCCTCAGGATCAGGAACTAATGCTGAAAACATCATAAAACATTTTGCAAAAAGTAAAATTGCAAGAGTCGTTTCTGTTTTTACAAATAATGCTTCGGCAAAAGTTATCGAAAGAGCAAAAAATCATCAAATTTCGACCGAAATCTTCTCCAAAAACGAACTTTTAGAGCGAAACGTCTTACAAAAAATACAAGAAATCGATCCGGATCTGATAGTTCTGGCTGGTTTTTTATTGAAATTTCCAGAGAATATAATCGAGAAATATCCGAATCAAATAATCAACATTCATCCTGCACTTTTACCTAATTACGGAGGTAAAGGAATGTATGGTATGCACATACACAGAGCAGTAGTCGAAAACAAGGAAAAAGAAACCGGTATAACTATTCATTTTGTAAACGAAAATTATGACGAAGGTGCTATCATTTTTCAAAAAAACGTAGCATTGACAAATGAAGATACTCCGGAAACAGTGGCAGAAAAGATTCATGAACTGGAACAAAAGTACTTTCCTGAAATTATTTCTAGACTTTTAGAAGAATAGATTTATGAAAAAAGTACTTTTAAATTTAATATTTATTTTAATATTTTTCAATTCTCATTGCCAGGAAAAATTAGACATAAAAAGAATTGGATTCTCAATTGATATTCCAAAAAACTGGACTACTATACAAAATGATGAGATATTAAAAAACTTAAACAATTTTGAATTTACGGATAAACAAATGGATCATCTCTTTAAAACTAATAATTCTTCTGTAAATCTTGCAACTTTTGTTAAATATGATCCAAAAACATATGCTGGAATAATTCCGACTATTAAAATTAGAACTAGAGAATCCAAAGTAACAAACCTTCAGGATTTTTTAAAACAGATCCAAAATTCTAATGAAGAATTAAAGAAAACATTAGATGATTTTAAATTCATTGATAATCCAACATTCATTGAACTTTCAAGAAAAAAAGTTGTAAAATTTTCAGTTCAGTTTCATTTAAAAAAAGACGACCACATATTCACTATATCGAGCAGAAGTTATTACATTCCAAAAAATGGATATTATATTTCTTTAAATTTTATTGAAGAAATTGGAAAAGAAGACAATAGTTTACTTTTTGAAGATCTTATAAAAACAATATCGCTAACAGATAAATAATAATGACCCAACACGAAGTACATATATATACAGATGGCGCTGCAAAAGGAAATCCTGGAAACGGTGGCTACGGCGTAGTGATGGAATTAGTAGGAACGCCGCATAAAAAAGAATTCTATGAAGGTTTCCGTCTTACCACCAATAATCGAATGGAACTTTTAGCTGTGATTGTTGGCTTAGAAAAACTAAAAAAACCAAACATGAAGGTTTTAGTTGTTTCTGATTCTAAATACGTAATTGATTCTGTTGTAAAAAAATGGGTTTTTGGCTGGGAGAAAAAAAACTACACGGGTAAAAAAAATCCTGATCTATGGAAACGCTTTTTGATCATTTACAGGAAACATCAAGTCGACTTTAAATGGATCAAAGGACACAACAATCATCCTCAAAACGAACGTTGTGATGAATTGGCGGTTATGGCAGCTATGCAGAAAAACCTTTCGATAGATGTTTATTACGAAACCATCGGATCAAAATCATAAAAAAACGCGTCAGAAGCAATTGTTTCCGACGCGTTTTTATCGTTATTAAAGAGACTAACTTAAGCGATTTTTATTCCTTATCTAAATCTTTTGCAGTTTTGTAACCTGTAAGAAGCCCAATTCCCGCCATAATAAATATGATCGAAGGATACACAGCTCCATCATTCAACGAAGTGTAAGTCGTAATAAGTAAAGCCACAAAAATACCGACACCGCTTCCTATTAATAAAAAAGCCAGATTAACTACAAATATTTTCCACGCAGGAACACCTTTTCCTTTTCCCTGCATAAAGATACTGGCATCAACACCTTTTTCTATAAGTGCCATACGCTCTCTATTTCTGGTTGAATAAATTAAATAAATGATTCCGAAGATCATTAAGAAAAAGCTAATTGGGATTAAAATTTTTGAATCCATAATATTTTATTTTTAATTGATTGATACTCCATATGACGACTTGTTTTAAATTGAGGTTACAACTTTTGATGAAAAATTTCAATTTTAAATTTTAAAATTCAAAATTAACTGACAATCAATTAATTTTAATGTCAAAAACTTTATCAAAGTTTGAAACCAAGGACATAAGAAACTTTAATTTAAAACTTCAATAAAGCTTAAAAAAATATTTTACACAAAACAATCACAATTATTGTCATTCCTAGGAACGACAAAAATGTGCAAGGCATTTTGAATACATGTTTATATCAAAATTCAAGTCTAATTTATTATTGTATATAAAGATTGAAATTTGCTTTTTTTTCAAATTCTTGTAACCCAAAAAACAAACTGTCGTCATATAGAATATGAGTACAATAAGTGATCAACATTATATCGATAAAATTCTGCAAGGCGAAACCACTGCGTTTGCCGTGTTGGTGGATCGTTATAAGGATATGATCTTTACTTTGGCACTCAAAATGATCAAAAACAGAGAAGAATCGGAAGAGGTTGCACAAGATACTTTTATCAAAATCTTTAATTCTTTGAGTAAATTTAAAGGTGATTCAAAATTTTCGACCTGGATTTATAAAATTGCTTATAATACGTGTTTAGATCGTTTGAAGAAAAACAAAAAAGAAGACCTGAACATTTCAATAGATGAATTTTCGGCTCATTTAATAAAAACGATGGACAATGCTTTAAGCGCTTTAGAAGATAAGGAACGAAAGCAGGCAATTCAGAATTGTTTGAATTTATTACCGAGTGAAGAGAATTTCCTACTCACTTTATTTTACTTCGAAGATCAAAATTTAGAAGAAATCGGAAAAATCATGAGTATTACGGCCAACAATGTCAAAATAAAATTATTTAGAAGCCGACAAAAATTAGCTGTAATTTTGAAAAAGCAATTAGAACCAGAAATAGTAGCGTGTTATGAAAGAGAGCGATAAAAATATAGAAAACCTTATTGATAGAATGATGTCCGAAAACAATTTGGATTCACCATCTCTTGACTTTACTTCAAAAATAATGTCTCAGGTTTTAGTGGCTGAAAAGAGCAAAATTAAAGCTTACAAACCATTGATTTCCAAATCAACATGGATATTTATTGGCGTTGCTTTAGCTGCCTTGGTTGTATATGTATTACTTTTTTCAGGAACAGATAATCAATTAGAAATTGGAAAATCGTATGCCGACAAAATCTCTACTGCTTTTTCAGGAATTCATCTTTCTAAAAATATATTGTATGCGATTTTAATAGTTCCTTTCATGATTTTGGTCCAAATTGGAGTTTTGAAGAATTATTTTGATAAGAAATATGAGTTGTAAAGATGTTAAAACCAACCCAAAAGAATACACCTCGATAATTGTGAATTAATTTATCGTGATTTAGTAAAGGTTCCTTAAATTTAAAAAAAATGAAAAATAAACTGATAATTTTTAAAAGCATACTAAGAGCAAAAAAAACATCCACATATTCACTCTTAATTTTGCTTTTTTTTGTCAATAGTTATGCATCGACAATTCCGTCAAACTTTACTACTAAGGAAATAAAATTTGTTAGTGAAGGAGTTTCACTCGCAGGAACTGTTTTTACACCTAACAATGTACAGGCAGCCGTTGTGATTGTTCATGGATCTGGACAAGAAAAAAGAATGATAGACTTTGCCACAACCCTAGCCAACAATGGAATTGCAGTTTTAACGTATGATAAACGTGGAGTCGGAGAATCAGCTGGTGTATATGCAGGACCTGAAGTAGGAACTAACAATGTTGATTTCTCAAACCTGAATCTTTTGTCTTTAGATGCAAGTGCTGCCGTAAATACTTTATCTAAATATTTATCAAATAAAAAAATCTCAATAGGTTTAATAGGTGGTAGTCAAGCTGGATGGATAATTCCATTAGCTGCAGAAAAAAATAAGAAAGTCAAATTTATGACAATCTTTAGCGGAGCGCTTATAACAGTTAAAGAACAATTGAGATTCCAATTCTATACAAATGGAGATAAAAATTTTTGGGATACACACTCAGAAGAAGAGGCAAGAAAACATGTATTCAATGACCCAGATAAATATGAGTTTATTGACACAAATCCCAATGATGTTCTTTCTAAATTATCAATTCCGGGAATCTGGATTTTTGGAGGCAAAGACATTCAAGTTCCTGTAAATCTATCAATCGAATATCTTGATATATTAAAGTCTAAAGGGAAACACTATGAATATAAATTGTTCCCAAACTTGGGACACAACACAGCATTTTCAGCCTCTGAAGAGCCTATGAAAGAGGCGATTAATTGGATAAAAAATATCGACAAATCAAAGAATCATTAGCAAAAAAAAATAGAGTTCACTCGCTAACAACTACTAAAACAAGTTTGGGAAATTTAATTTGTATTTGTAAGTTTTACTCGAAATAATCTTCTCTTTTAATTATAGAATATCTAACATGAGGATCATCAAAACTAATATCATATCGATTTAAATACAATAAATAACTAATTGTAGAATATTGGTCAGATTTTATAATTGATTTATTAAGTTCAAGTTCACCTTTTTTAAATGATATTTTAGAGAATTTTTTAAGAAATTTATCAAATCCTAGACTAGAGTATTCTTTTTCTATTTCTAAATCTAATTTTAAACTATACCAATAATTCGGTTTTTTAATCAAAACCAAATGATTATTTAAAACGGCATTTAAAAAAATGTCAAATGATTTGTACTTTTTGGAATAATGTTTTTTAAAGAAAAGAAATAAATCATGATTATTTGTTCTACAAATCTCTTTATTGCTTCTCAAAACATATAAATCAAAACTTAAATATTTAGATGGCACTAAACCTAATTCTGCATCTTCATGCATATATGCCAATTTCTCTATCATTTCTTTAGAAAAATTAGGTTCTTTTCTTTCACAGGAAATCAAAAAACAAAACAATATCAATAAGGTTAGAATTTTCTTCATAATAGCGATTCCATATTTAAACAAATCTAACCAAAATCTTCAAAGCATTTTTTAAAAATAAATATTGCTTTTCAAATCCAAAAAACATATTTTAAGCACTCCAAACCACCAAATATAATTCACTCATTTACAACAGTTTTAACCCCGAAATCGATCTTGTTTTTTTATGAAAATTTTGAGAACCTAAACCATTGCAATATTGCAACTTATGAAGTATCTTTGCACCCTAATTCGAAATTCATAAAATGAATAAATTATTGATTGTTGGAACGGTTGCTTTCGACGCTATCGAAACTCCTTTCGGAAAAACAGATAAAATATTAGGTGGTGCTGCAACGTACATTGGTTTATCGGCATCATTTTTTAACTTACAATCGGCTATTGTTTCTGTAGTTGGAGACGATTTCCCTCAAGAACATTTAGATCTTTTAACGTCAAAAAATATTGATATCTCTGGTATCGAAATTGTTAAAGGCGGAAAAACTTTTTTCTGGAGCGGTTTGTACCACAACGATTTAAATTCTAGAGACACTCTGGTAACTGAACTAAACGTTTTGGCTGATTTTCAACCAAAAGTTCCTCAAAACTACAAAGATGCTGATGTTGTGATGTTAGGAAACTTACATCCGTTAGTACAAAGCAGTGTTTTGGATCAAATGGAGAAAAAACCAAAATTAGTAGTTTTAGACACTATGAATTTTTGGATGGATTGCGCTCTTCCTGAATTATTAGACGTTATTAAACGTGTAGATGTGATCACAATCAATGATGAAGAAGCAAGACAACTTTCAGGAGAATATTCATTAGTAAAAGCAGCAAACAAAATCCAGGAATTGGGACCAAAATATGTGGTGATCAAAAAAGGAGAACACGGAGCGCTTTTATTCCACAACAGAGAAGTTTTCTTTGCACCGGCTTTACCATTAGAAGATGTTTTCGATCCAACAGGAGCAGGAGATACTTTTGCAGGTGGTTTTTCCGGATTCATTGCACAAAGCGAAAACATTTCGTTTGGTAACATGAAAAATGCAATTATTTACGGTTCGAATTTAGCTTCATTTTGTGTAGAAAAATTTGGAACTGAAAGAATGGAAACATTAAGCAAAGCCGAGGTAGCAATTCGATTACAACAGTTTAAGTCGTTAACTCAGTTTGACATAGAAATATAATGCCCTAAAGCCTCGGATAACAACGGGGCTTTTTTATTACGTTAATACACACAACTTACACAACAACACAAAATACAAAACACAATGAGCGACGCTTTAAAACACGAATGTGGTATAGCCTTAGTTAGACTTCTTAAACCGCTTGAATATTACAAAGAAAAATACGGAACTGCTTTTTACGGGATACAAAAAATGTATCTAATGATGGAGAAGCAGCACAACCGTGGTCAGGATGGCGCAGGTTTCGCAAGCATTAAATTAGATGTTGAACCGGGAGAACGTTACATCAGTAGAGTTCGTTCAAATCACGCACAACCTATACAAGACGTTTTTAAACAAATCAATGAGCGTATCAATGAGGAAATGACTACACATCCTGAATACGCTAATGATGTTGCACAACAAAAAGCAAACATTCCATACATAGGAGAATTATTTTTAGGACACGTTCGTTACGGAACTTTTGGAAAAAACAGCATCGAAAGCGTTCACCCATTTTTACGTCAAAGTAACTGGATGCACCGTAATTTAATTTTGGCTGGAAACTTTAACATGACTAATGTTAAAGAACTTTTCGAAAATCTAGTTGAACTTGGACAACACCCAAAAGAAATGGCCGATACTGTTACAGTAATGGAAAAAATTGGTCACTTTCTTGACAAAGAAGTAATGCAGCTTTACCAAGACTGTAAACAAGAAGGTTACTCTAAAAGAGAAGCTTCGCCGGTAATTGCTGATCGATTGGATATTGGAAAAATATTAGCCCGTTCTGCTAAAAATTTAGACGGTGGTTATGCAATGGCCGGATTATTAGGTCATGGAGATGCATTTGTCTTTAGAGATCCTGCCGGAATTCGTCCAGCTTATTATTATCAAGATGACGAAGTAGTTGTTGTAGCTTCTGAAAGACCTGTTATTCAAACTGTATTCAATGTACCTTTTGAAAGTGTTCAGGAAATCGATCCGGGAAATGCTTTGATCATCAAAAAAAGCGGAAAAGTTACTATGGAACAAATCCTGGAACCAACTGTTAAAAAAGCATGTTCGTTTGAAAGAATTTACTTTTCAAGAGGAAGTGATGCTGAAATCTATCAAGAACGTAAAAACTTAGGAAAATTAATTTTACCTGCTGTTCTTGAATCAATTGACAGCGATACAGACAATACTGTTTTCTCTTATATACCAAATACAGCCGAAACTTCATTTTATGGTTTAGTCGAAGCTGCTCAGGATTTCTTAAATCAAAGAAAAAACAATTATATTCTAGCTAATAGAAATACCCTTACTGCTGAAACATTACAGGAATTATTGGCTGTAAAAATCCGCACAGAGAAAGTCGCTATTAAAGATGCTAAACTTAGAACCTTTATCACAGAGGACAGTAGCCGTGATGATCTTGTTGCACACGTTTACGATGTAACTTACGGAGTAATCAAACCAACTGACAACTTGGTGATTATTGATGACAGTATCGTTCGTGGTACCACACTTAAAATGAGTATCATAAAAATGATGGATCGTTTAAAACCTAAACGTATCGTAATCGTTTCTTCTGCTCCACAAATTCGTTACCCTGATTGTTACGGTATTGATATGGCAAAACTTGAAGGTCTTGTCGCCTTTAGAGCAGCCTTAGCTTTATTGAAAGAAAGAAATCTATATCATATCGTAGACGAAGTTTACGCAAAATGTAAAGCACAGGAAAACTATATTGATAGTGATGTTGTGAATTATGTAACAGCAATTTACGATCAATTTACACCTGAAGAAGTTTCAGATAAAATTGCAGAAATGTTGAGTTCTCCGGAAATCAATGCCGAAGTAAAAATCATTTTCCAAAAAGTAGAAGATTTGCATGTTGCTTGTCCTAAAAATCTTGGAGATTGGTACTTTACAGGTGATTATCCTACACCAGGAGGAAATCGTGTCGTAAACAGAGCATTCATGAATTTTTATGAAGGGAAAGACGCTAGAGCGTATTAATAAAATACTAACAAAAGGTTAATTTGTGCATTTCATCGGTTTTTTTTGCCGTTCATCCCATATGTTTGGTAAAAATGAAAAGCTACAATACTTTTGAACTACCATAACATTAGTAGGTTAAGTTTATGGTAGATTTGGGGCAAAAAGGGTGGAAGAAATTCCACCTTTTTTATTGGAATAAACTCAAACATTTCAAAAGCAACAAATTACAGTTACTTTATCGGATATATTTACCATTCATCTAAAAAGTTTTTTTCATAAGAATTGCTTCCATACATTTACTGAACCATAACATTAGTAGGTTAAGTTTATGGTAGATTTGGGGCAAAAAAGGTGGAAGAGATTCCGCCTTTTTTATTTTCTTTTTAAGATAAAAGAATAAAGAACATAGAAAAAAGACTCTGGATAAAGAAATAAAAATATAGAAATAAAAAAAAGACGAATAACCATTAGGCCATTCGTCTTTTCTCTTTATTCTTTACTCTATTTTCGACTATTTATCTAAAGCAAATCTTCTAGCAACTTCTGTCCAGTTGATTACACTAAAGAAAGCTTCAATATAATCTGGTCTTCTGTTTTGGTAGTTTAAATAGTAAGCATGTTCCCAAACATCCATTCCTAAGATTGGAGTTCCACCACAACCAACTTCTGGCATTAATGGATTGTCTTGATTTGGAGTTCCGCAAACGTCAAGTTTTCCACCTTTACTTACGCATAACCAAGCCCATCCTGAACCAAATTGTGTTGCACCAGCTTTAGCAAATTTTGCTTTAAACTCTTCAAAAGTCCCAAAAGAAGCCTCAATTGCAGCTAACAAATCACCAGTTGGTAATCCGCCACCGTTTGGAGTCATTACAGTCCAGAATAAATTGTGGTTATAGAAACCTCCACCATTGTTACGAACTGCTGCGTTTGATTTATCTAGGTTGATTAAGATATTTTCGATTGTTTTTCCTTCCAAATCTGTACCTGCAATAGCAGCATTTAGATTTGTAGTATAAGCATTATGGTGTTTTGTATAATGGATTTCCATTGTACGAGCATCAATATGTGGTTCTAATGCATCATATGCATAAGGTAATTGTGGTAATTCAAAAGCCATGATATTATGATTTTATGATTTATAATAATTTATTTCAAATTTAGACATTTAACTTTGGAATAGAAAATACTATTTCGTTATAATTCGATTTAATTAATCGATAATTCGATTTTTAAATCCATAAACAACTGTAAATCTTTATTTTCCGTTAAAAGTTGTCATTGTATTTTCTAATCCCGCAGTTCCAAATGATTTGATAATTTCAGATGCAACTTCTAAACGTTCCGGTAATTTCGCTTTTTCTTCTTCATCCCAATCACCTAAAACATAATCGACCTGTTGCCCTTTTTTGAACTGGTCGCTGATACCAAACCTAAAACGAGTGTAGTTTTGCGTGTTTAAAACCAGATTAATATTTTTTAATCCGTTATGACCACCATCACTCCCTTTCGGCTTGATTCTGATTGTTCCAAAAGACAAGTTTAAATCATCTGTAATGACCAGGATATTCTCTAATGGAATGTTTTCCTTGTCCATCCAATATTTAACAGCCTTCCCACTTAAATTCATGTAGGTATTAGGCTTAAGCAGAAAAAAGGTTCTTCCTTTAAATTTATATTCGGCCAAAGAACCCAGTTTTACGGTTTCGAATGAAAGACCTTCTTTTTTCGCCAAGAAATCAAGTACTTTAAAACCAATGTTATGTCTTGTATTTACGTATTCGGCACCAATATTACCTAGTCCGACAATCAAATATTTTTTACTCACGTTTTTTATATTGTTTTTTTGGTGTTCGTGAACCTCCGGTTTCATATTATCTGTGTTCTCTTCTTTTTGTGTTGATGAAAACAGTTTTGTTATCCATTTTATCATGGAGCAAAAATAGGATTAATGTTGGTAATTAGAAAATGTGTCAATTAGATAATTTATTCTTAACCGCAATGTCCGCAAAGGTTTACGCAATTCACACCAAGAATAGCACACAGATCACGTAAATTAAAACCGATTAACACTGATTTCTTACTTTGTCCCTTTGAAACTTTACCTCTTTGAACCTTTTCTCAAAACCTTTTAAAACAAAAAAAAGCACCAATCTTTCGATTGATGCTTTTTGTATTGATTTGAAAAAAATTATTTTTTCTTTCCTTTTGCAGGAGCTTTTGCAGCTTTTGCAGCTTCTTGAGCAGCTTTCATAGCAGCACGAGAGATTCTTACCTGAGCAACAACTGTGTTGTCCGGGTGAATAATTTTGTATTCTGGAGCACCAACTTTAGTAACGTATAATTTGTTACCCATTTCAAGTGGAGTGATGTCAGCTTCAACAAAATCAGGAAGATTTTTAGGTAAAGCTTTAACTTTTAATTTACGTGTGTTTAAACGTAAAACACCTCCTGCAAGAACACCTTTTGATGTACCAACAATTTTCACAGGAACTTCCATAGTGATTTCTTTGTCATCAAATAATTGAAAGAAGTCAATATGTAAAATTTTATCAGATACCGGGTGAACCTGAATATCTTGTAAAATTGCATTAAATGATTTTCCTTTTCCAAGCTCAATCACAACTGTGTGTGCGTTTGGAGTGTAAACCAAGTTTTTGAATGCCGCAGCGTCCGCTGAGAAATGTACTGCCTGATTTCCTCCGTATAACACGCAAGGAACCGCTCCAGCATTACGTAAGGCTTTAGTTGACACTTTGCCCACGCTTTCTCTTTCTGATCCTTTAATTGTAATCGATTTCATTGTAAAAAAATATAGTTATTAATAAATATTCTAATTTGCTTTAAGCTTTAGGCATTACGCTTTAGGCTTTTTCTGCACTAAGTAAGAAAGCTTACAGCCTAAGGCTTAAAGCTTACTGCTTTTTACATTATAAATTTTCCACTAATGGAATTGTTGTGGTGCACCATGTGCATTACTTCAGCAAAAAGCGGTGCACAACTCACTACTTTTATTTTCTTTGATTCTTTCTTTAACGGAATTGAATCGGTAACTATTAACTCGCTTAATTTTGAGTTTTCAATTTTTTCGTATGCATCACCTGATAAAATGGCGTGTGTACAAATTGCTCTTACGCTTAATGCTCCTTTTTCGATCATTAAATCTGCTGCTTTCGCTAATGTACCACCAGTATCGATCATGTCGTCTACTAATATTACGTTACGTCCTTTTACTTCGCCAATTAGCTCCATAGTATCGATAACGTTGGCTGCTTTTCTTTGTTTATAACAGATTACTACATCTGATTCTAAAAACTTAGAGTAAGCATATGCTCTTTTTGAACCTCCCATATCCGGAGATGCAATTGTTAAATTCTCTAATTTTAAACTTTCTACGTATGGTAAAAAGATTGTAGATGCAAATAAATGATCTACTGGTTTTTCGAAAAACCCTTGAATTTGATCTGCATGCAAATCCATTGTCATTACTCTTGTTGCTCCGGCAGCATCTAATAAATTAGCTACTAATTTTGCTCCAATCGGAACTCTTGGTTTATCTTTTCTATCTTGTCTTGCCCAACCAAAATAAGGCATAACAGCTGTAATGTGTCTTGCTGATGCACGTTTTGCCGCATCGATCATTAGTAACAATTCCATCAAATTATCAGCAGTTGGAAAAGTTGAGCACACGATAAAAACGCGTAATCCTCTAATTGATTCTTCGTACGATGGCTGAAATTCTCCATCACTGTACGTTGACATAGTTACTTTTCCTAACGGAATTCCGTATTGTTCTGCAATTTTTTCTGCAAGATAAACACTTTGTGAACAAGCAAAAATTTTAGCTTCTGGTTCTAGGTGCGACATTATAATTTGTTGTTTTTGCTCCGCTGCGCTCTGTACAATTCGGCTTCACCTTTTTAGGTAAAACAAAACCTGTATAAATGCCTCGGGTGTAGTTAGTTGTGTGTGCTTCGTTTTAACGAGGTGCAAATTTAGAAAATTTATTGGACACTGAAAGGAAAAAATTAAGTATTTTTATTAGAATTTTTAAATTTATTTTTTACATTTGCACCGTGTTAAAGGAATAAGCACAGTTATGACATCATAATTAACTTATTCTATTGCGTTAAATAATTGATTTATTAGTTATTTTTTCGTCTGCTAAGCCCGGATGGCGGAATTGGTAGACGCGCTGGTCTCAAACACCTGTGGGAAACCGTGCCGGTTCGACTCCGGCTCCGGGTACAAAAACCTCTTCATAACTGAAGAGGTTTTTTTGGTTTTAATCCGTTCTCAGCAAAAAATAAATTACTTTTTTTCAGCCTTAAATACCTTTGTTAAAGCAATCTAAAACTTTTTAACTTTGTGTTTATACATTATAATCAGTTGTAAAATGGAAAAAATAGAACATATCAACTACATCAAATCACCCATTTCAGATGTTTACAAAGCATTAACAACGCAAATAGGTCTTGGTGCAGTTTGGACTGAAGAATTGATTGTAAAACCAGAACCGGGTTTTATTAATGAGTTTGGTTTTGGAGACGATGATCTCACAAAAATGAAAGTGGCGGAATTATCCCTAAATAAAAGAATACTATGGGAATGTATCGAATCTGATCAGGAGTGGATTGGAACAAGCATTTCATTTGATCTATCAGAAAAAAATGGAGTAACCGCTGTTGTCCTCAAACATTTTGACTGGCGCGAACTCACTGAGTTTTATCAATGGTGCAACTACAACTGGGCAATGTTTCTGTTAAGTCTCAAAAGTTATTGTGAAGATGGCGAGGGAACACCATATCAAAAGCGAAAGTTTTAATTCATAGTTTATAGAATTCAGACCTCACAACTCGCCTCGTGCAAAACAGGAAAATTACACGAGTTCGCTATAAAACACAATTGATTAGCTTTAAAATGTAAATCCAAAGCCAATTCTATTTGGTCTGGATTTGAAATTTTCACCGCAGGCTTTAAACGAACCTCAACAAAACGTCCACTTCCATCTGCAGAAACTTCAAGGGTTGCTTCGGCATTGTCTGAATATTCAAGAACTTCTATTCCGTTTTGAGAGCAAACATATAAGTACGACATCATATGGCACGAAACTAAACTGCTTAACAGCAAATCTTCGGGATTATATAATTCCGGATCACCTTTGAAAGCTTTAGCCGCCGAAACATTTAAAACTGGTTTTCCTTCAATATTAATCTTGTGACTTTTGCTGTAAAATCTCTTTATTGAGTCTACTGGATTTTGATTTGAAGTCCAATTTACTTGTGCTTTGAATAGATGGATCATTTTGTTTTTTATTGCTAAGTTAAGATTTTTATATTGTAACCAAATTAATCACACAAAGGCGTGAAGCAGCATAATTTAAACACAGTCTTGTCATTTCGACGAAGGAGAAATCACATACGAAACTCCGCGCAAAAAGCCCCCAATCTTTGTCGAGTAACTAGTGCGATTTCTCCTTCGTCGAAATGACAAAAACGAGTGCAATTTATAACAAACTTAACCTCATAAAAAAACCTCGAAAGTATTCCTTTCGAGGTTTCCTAGAGAATTGAACTAATAAACAAATCCTAAAACTATTTCTTCACTGAGAATTTAAAAGTAGTTTTAGTTTTATAATTTTCTCCCGGGTTTAAAACCGTTGTTGGGAAATTTTTCTGATTTGGAGAATCCGGATAATGTTCTGTTTCCAGACAAAGCGCGGTTCTGTGACCAAATGTTCCACCTTTAGGCGTTGGTAAAGTTCCGTCAAGGAAATTTCCTGAGTAAAACTGAATTCCAGGTTCGTCTGTTGTTACTTCCAAAATTCTTCCGCTTGGTGCATGATATACTTTTGCAATGATCGTTTTTCCTTTTTCCGGATTATTCAATACCCAACAATGATCATACCCTTTACCTCTTTCTAATTGTTCGTTCTTCACTTCGATGTCTTTTCCAATTAATTTTGGAGTTCTAAAATCGAATGGTGTATTGGCAACATCATCTAATTTTCCTGTCGGAATTAAAGTTGCATCAACCGGGACAATTTTATCTGCATTTAAAGTCAATTCGTGATCTAAGATTGTTTTTGTAAAATCTCCAGATAAATTAAAATACGAATGTTGCGTTAAATTCACTACTGTTTTCTTATCTGTTGTAGCTTCATACAAAACTTCTAACTGATTATCATTTGTCAAAGTATAAGTAACAAAAACCTGTAAATTTCCAGGATAACCTTCTTCCATATCTTTACTTAAATACGATAATTTTAAAGAAGCCGTATCACCTGATTTTACCTCATCAGCTTTCCAAACAACGTTAAAATATCCCTGCGGTCCTCCGTGCAAAGCATTTTGCGCATTATTTATAGCTAATTGATATTCTTTTCCGTCTAATGTGAATTTTCCTTTAGCTATTCGATTTCCATATCTTCCGATCAAAGCTCCAAAGAATGGATTCTCTTTCTCGTATTGTGCCAAAGAATTAAATCCGATTACTACATTTTCAGAAACTCCCTCTTTATTTGGCACTTTCAAATCTGTAATTCTTCCTCCAAAAGTAATAATATCAACTTCCATCCCATTTTGGTTTTTCAGTTTGTAACTATCAACTTTTTCTCCTTTAGAAGTTGTTCCGTAAGAAGATTTTTCAATTGTAACCTTAGCTTTTTGATCTGAAGAAACTGTAGCGTCATCCATTTTTTTATCGTTTTTGCATTGAACTGAAATTGCGATCAAACTTAACAAGCTGATTCCAAAAACACAACGTTTTAATATATTCATAAATATTATTTTTTAAGATTATTGTGAAAAGTAAAATGTGAAAAGCTTAAAAGTAACAAATTTTAAGGCAAAAAATAAAACCTTTGAACCTTTGTAACTTAGAACCTCATCAGTACCTTAAAAACTAAAGTCCGTGTTGAAACAAATGAAAATAAGCTTCGTTAGCATTGATTTTATCTTTAAAGTCTCTCACGGTGGTTTTTTCATCAATAACCAATAATTCGATTCCGGCGATATCAGCGAAATCTTCCATATATTCTGTTGTGATAGCCTGACTGTAAACCGTATGATGCGCACCTCCGGCAAGAATCCATGCTGTTGCTGCGATATCCAGATTTGGCTTACAATCCCATAAAACTCTTGCAACCGGTAATTTTGGTAAATCTGCCAATGGTTTAATAGCTTCGACTTCATTTACAATCAAACGGAAACGATTCCCCATATCTACCAAAGAAACATTGATTGCGTCTCCGGCAGGCGAATTAAATACCAAACGTGCAGGATCTTCTTTTCCTCCAATTCCTAACGGATGCACTTCGCATGAAGGTTTTGCCTCTGCAATCGATGGACAAATTTCTAACATATGCGATCCTAAAACGTATGATTTTTGAGGTGTAAAATGATAGGTGTAATCTTCCATAAAAGATGTTCCCCCTTCAAGACCAATATTCATTACTTTTAATGCACGAACCATTGCCGCGGTTTTCCAGTCGCCTTCGCCTCCAAAACCGTAACCATCGGCCATTAATCTTTGTGTTGCAATTCCAGGAAGTTGTTTCCAGACTCCAAGATTTTCAAATGTATCTGTAAAAGCTCCAAAACCTCCTTCTTCAAGGAAAGCTCTCAAACCTAATTCTATTTTTGCTGCTTCAACCAAAGAGCTTCTTTGTGCTCCGCCTTCTTTTAAAGAATCTGTCAAAGAATAAGAAGATTCGTAAACTGCCAATAACTCATTCAATTGTTTCTCGGTAACTTTCTCGATATGTTTGGTAACATCTGAAGAATCATATCCGTTAACCGACATTCCGAAACGAATCTGAGCTTCTACTTTATCACCTTCTGTAACGGCAACTTCACGCATATTGTCTCCAATACGAGCCACTTTTAAATTTTGAAGTTCATCCCAACCTAAAGCTACTCTTGTCCAAACACCAAGTTTGTTTAAAACGCGAGGATCTTCCCAGTGTCCAACCACAACTTTACGTTTTTTACGCATTCTTGACATAATGAAACCAAATTCACGATCTCCGTGAGCCGATTGATTCAGGTTCATGAAATCCATGTCGATAGTTCCCCACGGAATTTCGGCGTTGTATTGTGTATGCAAATGACATAATGGTTTCTTTAAAATACTCAATCCGCCAATCCACATTTTTGCCGGAGAGAAAGTATGCATCCAGGCAATAATTCCAATACAGTTTTTAGCATTATTTGCTGCTAAACAAACATCTAAAATTTGTGAAGGAGACTTCACCACATCTTTATAAACCACTTTTACCGGAATACTAGATGAAGCACCTAATCCTTTTGCGATTATTTGCGAATGTTCTGCTACTTTTCTTAATGTTTCTTCACCGTATAATTCCTGGCTTCCTACTACAAACCAAACTTCTTTTTGAGAAATGTCAATCATGTCTTTTGTTTATTTTGTTTCAAGTTTCAGGTTTCAAGTTGTTGCAATCTGAAAGGTTGAAATGTTATTTTATTGTTTTTGTTTTGTTTGTTTCAAGTTCCAAGTTTCACGTTCCAACAACTTGAAACAAAGAAAACCTGAAACAAAATTTTACTGTCCGTAATACGAGTCTTTTCCGTGTTTACGATTGTAATGTTTCTTAATTAATGAATCCTTTAATCTTGGTGCGTTTGGGTTTATTTGTAAAGTCAGGTACGCCATTTCGGCAACTACTTCAAGAACTTTACTGTTGTACACTGCTTTTGCTGCATTTTTCCCCCAGGCAAACGGACCGTGATTTCCAATTAAAACCATTTCTACTTCTTCGTACGAAAGATTTTTTTCTTTGAAACAATCCAAAATCTGAATTCCGGTATTGTGTTCATAATTTCCTTCGATCAATGCATCTGCCATTGGCGGTGCACAGGGAATATCAGCTGTTAAATGATCGGCATGAGTAGTTCCGAAAATTGGAATATCTTGCTGCGATTGCGCCCAAGCCACAGAATATGTTGCGTGTGTATGTGCAACGCCTCCAATATTTGGCCAATTTTTGTATAAATAAGCATGCGTTTTGGTGTCTGATGACGGACGCATTGTTCCTTCGATAATGTTGTTATCAAAATCTACAATTACAATATCTTCCGGTTTTAAATCTTCGTACGGGACACCACTTGGTTTAATAGCAAAAACACCATTTTCTCTGTCAACTGCGCTTACGTTTCCAAAAGTGTATACGACCAAATTCAATGCGTTTAATTGCATATTGGCTTCGTAACATTCTTGCTTTAAATCTTTATATTGAGAACTCATGTTGCGAAATTTTAATTGTTGGATCTTCGTAAGCACTTAATTGATCGTAAGCAATTAGTAGTTTGTTATATGCTGCTACTTTATCTAATTGAGGGAAATATTCTCCGTCGAAATCGCTTCCTATTTTTTGACTAGCTTCGATTACATTTGGATAAATTCCGGCTGCAACGGCTGCATAAATTGCTGCACCCAAAGCAGGAGTCTGGTCTGAAGCTGCAATTTTAATAGGCTTGTTTAAAACATTTGCCAAAGTCTGCATGATAAAAGGAGATTTACGGGCAACGCCACCAATCCCGATAACGCTGTCAATTTTTACACCTTCTTCTTCAAAACGATCTACGATTTTCTTCGCTCCAAAACAAATGGCATTTACTAAGGCTTTGAATATATGAGGCGCTTTTGTTCCTAATGATAAATTCGAAATCGCGCTTTTTAATTCTTGGTTTGCGTCTGGAGTTCTTCTTCCGTTAATCCAGTCTAAAGCAATTGGAAGACTGTCTGAAACCGCAATTTTCTCTGCTTCTTTTGTCAATTCTACAATTAATTTATCGCTGAATTCTTCTCTTAATTGTTCTTTTTGTTCGTCATTTAAAACAGTTGAAACTGTCAGTAAATGATCTGTTGGCCAAAGCAATAATTCTTTGTACCAAGCCAATAAATCGCCAAAAGCAGATTGTCCTGCTTCCAAACCGATAAAGCCCGGAATTACTGATCCGTCAACTTGTCCGCAGATTCCGCGAACCGTTTTTGTTCCAACTTCGTCATATGAACCAACTAAAATATCGCAAGTTGAAGTTCCCATAACGCGAACTAAAGTATTTTCTCCAATTTTTGCTCCAACAGCTCCAGAATGTGCATCGAAAGTTCCAACAGCAACAACTGTTTCTGTAGAAAGTCCTAAACGATCTGCCCATTCTTTGCTTAAGTTTCCGGCAACTAAATCTGATGTATAAGTTTCATCATATAAATTTCCACGAAGTGTTGCTAAATATGGATGTAACTTTCCTAAAAATTCTGCTGGTGGTAAACCGTTCCAGTCTGTGTGCCACATTGCTTTATGTCCTGCTGCACAACGGCTTCTTTTAAATGTTTTTAAATCTTTATCTTCTATTAATAAATACGTCATTAAATCGCAATGCTCCATCCAGGTGTGTGCTGCATTTCGAACCGCTTCATCTTCTCTGGCAATGTGCAGAATTTTTGCCCAAAACCATTCTGATGAATAAATTCCGCCTACATATTTGGTTACATTTTCTCCGCCCCAGCTTACTGCCAGTTCGTTAATTTCGTTTGCTTCATTTATTGAAGTATGATCTTTCCATAAAACCATCATCGCATTTGGGTTTTCTTCAAAACCTTTTGTCAATGCCAACGGAATTCCTTCTTTCGTTACAGGAACTGGAGAAGATCCGGTTGTATCAATACAGATTCCTCGAACTTGCGAAGGATCTACTTTACTTTCTTTTATAACGGTTTGAATAGTAATTTCAAGACCTTCAATATGGTCTAAAGGATGTTGACGAAATTGATTTATGGATGCATCACAATACTGCTTGTTTTTCCATCTTTTATAATGAGAAACATTTGACGCCAGCTCTTGCCCATTTTTAGTGTCTATTAGCACCGCTCTGACAGAATCTGTTCCGTAGTCTAACCCTATAACGTAATTTTTCATTCGAAATTCATTTTTAATAATGACAAATATAATTATAAATAATTCATAAGTGTATAAAAAACACTTAACAAAAAAGGCGCACGTTATTTTTGCAAATAATGCATCAAAATCAAATATTTAACCTTAAAACCAATAATAAACGTTAGTTTTACACTTGTTCGATTGCGAATACTTCACCTTAAAATTAAAAATAGCCTCAAAGTCAAACTAAAATTGGCTTTATTTTAATTTATTAGTACTCTAATCAATAAACTCTCTTATTCGAAATAAATAAGAGAGTCAATACATTTGTAATTCTATTTTCCTTCTAAAACTAATACTGAAAAAGGCGGAATCGTAATTTCTAATTTTCCTTTTTTATTCTCGAAACCTTTAAAAATTGTTGGTATAATTTTATTTGGAGCATCAAAAGAGTTGAAATCCTGCAATTTTGCTGCCGTTAAAATTGTTCCTGTAAAGTTTTTAACTCCCAAATCATTTACATCAATTTCTATTTTGTTTTTATTCTTTGAATCAATGTTTACTATTGAAATATGAACTACTCCTTTTTTATCTTTTGAAGCTGATGCCGAAACTGCCGGAAGTGTTTCTCCTTTATAAGTATATTTTGGTGAATTAAAATTTAAGGCCAATAATGTAGCGTCCTGATGCACGTTATACATTTTCATTACATGATAGGTTGGCGTGGTAATCATTTTTGCTTTGTCTGTCAAGATCACAGCTTGCAAAACATTTACACATTGCGCCAAATTTGCCATACGAACTCTATCGGCATGATTGTTAAATATGTTTAATGTCGATCCTGCCAAAACTGCGTCGCGCATCGTATTTTGCTGGAACAAAAATCCTGGATTACTTCCTTTTTCAACATCATACCAACCGCCCCATTCATCTACTACAAGGTCAATTTTTTTATTTGGATCGTACTTATCCATAATGGCTGAATGTTTGGTAACCAATTCTTCCATTTTCAAAGCTTCTTTCATTGTCGCAAAATATTGCTCTTCGGTAAAATCAACTCCATCGCCTTTTTTATTCCAATCAATTACAGAATAATGATGAAGTGCCACACCACCCAACATATTGGCAGGAATATTTTTCATTAAAGTTTCTGTCCAATTATAATTGTCACTATTTGCACCTGATGCAATTCTCACTATATCATTTGGCATAAATGTGGCATATTTTCGATACTCATTGGCATAATAATCTGCTGTCATATTTCCACCGCAACCCCAGGCTTCATTTCCTATCCCCCAAAAATTTACTTTCCAAGGTTCTGTTCTGCCATTTTTGGTACGCAAATCACTCATCGGGCTTTTACCTTTAAAATTGGCATATTGTACCCAATCCGAAAGCTCCTGAACTGTGCCACTGCCAACATTTCCTGATAGGTAAGGTTCTGCACCAAGTAATTCGCACATGTTTAAAAAATCGTGTGTACCAAAACTATTATCCTCTGTTACTCCTCCCCACCATTGATTTACAATTGTTGGTCTGTTTTCTTTTGGTCCAATACCATCTTTCCAGTGATAGGTATCTGCAAAACAACCACCCGGCCATCTTAAATTGGGAATTTTCAATTCTTTTAATGCTTTAATAATATCATTTCGTACTCCATTTGTGTTCGGAATTTTCGAGGTATCTCCAACAAAAAAACCTCCATAAATAGATCTGCCCAAATGTTCGGCAAAATGTCCATAAATGTTTCTATTTATAGTGGGCGCATCAGTTGCAGCTTTTACAGAAATTACTGTAGTCTGACTTTGAGCAAAACTAACATGATTGCAAACGGTAATAAGAAATGCTATTAAAAGTGTTTTTTTCATAATATATCTGTGTTGTAATACAATACATTTTTTTAAAGTCTTTACTCGTGTAAATTACTTTTTTATAAGTGTTTTTTACACATTTGTAAATTTAACTAAAATAAACCCGAAAAAACAAATTAATACTATTTAAAACGTCAAATAAAAATGCATTTCGCAAATGAAGTGTGAAAATTCAGCTAAAAACAGATGCTCTTTCTGTAAAACATTACCATAAGTCCAAAATTTCAACCAAATCAATCAATAATTATAGGATTTTAATAAAAAATGAAATTCTAAGCTTCATTTTAGCAAGAAAAAAACCATTACTTTTGTCTGTATTTTCATAAAAATCATTAACTTAAGATTATTATTATTAAGTATATCATCATAAGTGTAAAATATACATTAATATAGTTGTAAAACAAATCGAGAAGTTTATATATTTACCAATAAAAAATTGAATATGCTAAACAGTTATAGCTCTGCAGATAAAGTACTATTAGCAGTAGATTGTATCATTTTTGGGTTCGACCATGAGGGGTTGAAAATCTTATTAATCAAGAGAGACTTTGAGCCTGAAAAAGGAAAATGGTCTTTAATTGGTGGCTTTTTAAAACGAGATGAAGTACTAGACGATGCGGCTATCAGAATTTTAAATACTTACACAGGTTTAAACGATATTTATATGGAGCAGTTATATGCTTATAGTGAAATTGATCGTGACCCTGTCGAAAGAACCATCTCTGTTTCGTATTATGCTTTAATTAATATTGAAAATCATAATGCTGAACTGATTAAAAATTATCATGCGCAATGGTTTAGCATTACTGATGCTCCAAATTTAATTTTTGACCATAATGAAATGGTTAAAAATGCCATTAAAAGATTACGATACAGAACTTCGATCAAACCTATTGGATTTGAATTGCTTCCTGAAAAATTCACAATGCGTCAATTACTGGAATTGTATGAAGCTATTTTGAGTAAAGAGTTAGATAAACGAAACTTTATAAGTAAAATCAATTCATTAGAGATTCTAAATAAATTAGAAGAAAAAGATATGCAGTCGTCACGAAAAGGATCTTATCTGTATACTTTCAACAAAGAAAAATACGAAGAAAAATTACTGAACGATTTTGTACTGAACCTATAAAAAACTTAAATGCAGATTGAATTTTCTTTAAAAAACCAAAACCCTGAAAACTACAACCTTTCAGGGTTTTTTACTTCAATAAAACTACTGTTAAAAAACTAAAAATTAGAGAATCAAAAACTAATTAAAAAATAAGTGTAAAATTTACATTTACAAATGTAAGTAAAAATTTGTTCCCTTATTTTTTTAGTGCATTATCAAACAAAAATGTTTTTAGTTGTGAAATAAATACTCAGCAATAGAGATTCGATTTTAATAGTTTTATAAAGAATTCCTAATAATCAAAGACGATTTATTCTCTATTTGTTCTTTGCTGCCTTTAAGAACCATGTCGGCCAGAATTTTTCCCATCATTTCAAAATGAGTTGAAATAGTTGTAATTCCATTTGCTACAATTTTTTTCAAAGGGGTTTCATTATAAGATATAATCCCAAAATCGGTACCAAGTTTCAAATTTTGAATTCTTGCTTTTTCTATTACGTGAACTAAATCACGATCATTCGGAATTATAAATAAATCTCCAAAAACAATTTCTCTGTCTGCAAATTCAGTGATGATTTCATACTCAAAATCATTCTCTGAACAAAAAGCTTCAAAACCAATTTTCATTCCGAGTGGCTCTCTGAATCCAGGAAAAATTAAAATCAGTTTTATGTATTTAATCAATTTAACTTTGCCTTTCATTAAACCTTCGAAAATATCTTTTTGATGATTTTGATAAATTGCAGGATACAATTTTAATTCCGGATTGGTTTGATCCAGTATGATAACTTCACCTACTGGTAGGTTTTTTATAAAATTGGCAACATCGTTTAAATTAGTCGGCATGATAATGTATTTCGTATAATTGCCATTACTGTCGTTGATCAGTTTCTGAAAAACCTGTATATTAAAATGATGGAAGAAAATATCAACCTGAACATTTTTTCCAATGTGTTGCAAAAACGAATTATAAATATCTTCTTTAAAACTATTTAATTCATCAAATAATAAAAAAACCTTCTGTTTTATAGTGGTTTCTACGCTTTTAACATAATAACCTTTACCGGGAATGGCATAAATAATCCCTCTTTTTTTGAGTTCATCATAACCTAATAAAACGGTATCTCGAGACAATGAAAAAGCCAAACAAACTTTATTCACCGACGGAAGCCGGTCACCTTTTACCAATTTACCTTCTTCAATTGCTTTCTCTATTGAAAGAATAATCTGCTTATATTTTGGCAAACCAAGATTGTTTTGAATCGAAATAACATTCATAAAAGATAGATTTTCTTGCAATATACAAAAAACTGGTAGGTACTGGTATGCAAAAATAGAGAATGTTTCTATTTTTGGATTTCATTTTTTTCTAAAATTTACATGGAAACAAAGAACATATCGCATTTTCAAGAAGCACCTTCGTCCAAATCTTTTGGTTTAACATTAGATAATGAAGAAGTTCTTTCTTTTAAATTATCGAACAAAAATGGTATGAATGTGCAGATTATAAATTATGGAGCAACTGTTACTTCAATACAAGTTCCAACCTCGGGCGGTAATCTTGTTGATGTAGTTTTAGGTTTCGATAATCTGGAATCTTATTTGGCTTCATACAATTTGCCAAGCGCTCCATATTTGGGTACAACTGTTGGGCGATATGCAGGCCGAATCGACAAAGGTATTTTTACATTAAACAATAAAAAATTCCAACTCAAAACGAATAATAATGAGAATGCTTTGCATGGCGGGAATAGCGGTTTTGGAAAAAAAGTATGGAACATCTCCAATTTAACTTCTGGTGATAATCCGTCTATAACATTTAGTTTGTTGAGTCCGGATTTAGACGAAAATTATCCTGGTGCATTACGTGTTGATTTAATCTATACTTTAACGGAAGAAAACGAATTAAAGTTAGAATACAAAGCCACATCTACCGAAGATACCATTATTAACCTTACGCATCATAGTTATTTTAATCTTGATGGTCACGATGGTTCTGTTTTAAATCAGGAAATGTTTATTGATTCTGAGAAAATATTAGAAACTAACTCCGGAAATATTCCAACAGGAAAATTCACGCCACTTTCTAATAATGATTTTGATTTTAGAAATTCAAAATCATGCCCTGCTTCAATCGATCATTCATTTGTGATTGAACCTGTAAATAATGTTGTGGCGAAATTGTTCAGCTCAAAAAATAATTTACAAATGAGTGTTTACACAGATCAGCCAAGTGTACATATATATGTAGGCGGAAATTGTTTTGATATTTTAAAAGGTAAAGAAAATGCTGTTTATCATTCGTCAAGCGGCATTTGTTTTGAAACTCAAAATTATCCGGATGCGCCCAATCACGAACATTTTCCGAATTCGGTTTTAAGAAAAGGAGAAACATACCAACAGAAAACAATTTATAAGTTTGAAAATATAAACTAATATTTCAGCTAAAACAATTACAAAATAATGAATGACATTTTAATACAAAATACAACTGCTTTTTTTGAGAAATCTTTCGGATCAAAACCTCAAAAAACAGTCCTTTCCCCAGGAAGAATTAATATTATTGGAGAACATATAGACTACAATGATGGTTATGTTTTACCAGCAGCAATCGACAAAATAATTTGTTTTGCTTTTGAAAAAAACAACACTAAAAAATCTAAAATAATTGCCATCGATTTAAACGAAGAGTTCGAAATTGACTTGACTCAGGAAATCAAACTGAGTGATGTTGTCTGGACCAATTACATTCGTGGCGTAATAAAACAATTACAAGATAACGGATTTTCGTTTGAAGGTTTCAATTGTGTTTTTAGCAGTAATATTCCGGTTGGTTCAGGATTGTCTTCTTCTGCAGCTTTAGAATGCGGGATGATTTTTGGGATCGCAGCACTTTTCAATTTAGAAATTAAAAAAGTTGATCTTGCTTTATTAGGTCAAAAAGCAGAACATTGGGTAGGCATTAATTGTGGTATTATGGACCAGTTTTCGAGCGTTCATGGTCTTGAAAATAAAGTAATAAAACTAGATTGCAATACGCTGGATTTTGAATATCACAATGCTGATTTTAAAGATTATTCCTTGATTTTGTTTGACAGCAATGTAAAACACTCTCTTTTTACCTCTGAATATAATACCCGAAGAATTGAATGTGAACAAGGTTTAGCGATTATTGCAGCTAATTTTCCTGAAGTAAAAAGTTTTAGAGATTGTACTGAAGAACAACTTTTGAGCATTAAGGACAAGATGAACGAAACTGTATTTAAAAGAGTACATTATGTTGTAAAAGAAATTAACCGCGTAATAAAAGCTTGTGAAGCTTTGGACAAAGGAAATATTGAGCTTTTAGGACAGTTGTTATTTGAAACACATTATGGTTTATCACAAGAATATGAGGTAAGTTGTGCTGAATTGGATATGCTTGTAGATACTGCAAAAGCTGATGATTCTATAATTGGTTCACGCTTAATGGGCGGAGGTTTTGGCGGTTGCACGATCAATTTGATTAAAAAAGGGCAAGAAAATGAGGTCAAACGTAAGTTTTCAAATCTTTATTTAGATACATTTGGGATTGAATTAAAATTCTATGACGTAAAAATCTCAAACGGAACAACATTACTTTAATACCACACAGAATAAAATGAAAAATTTTGACATTAACGAAGATCCTCACAGACGTTTTAACCCTTTAATTAATGAATGGGTATTGGTATCACCTCATCGTGCAAAACGCCCGTGGCAAGGACAAAATGAAACACTGGCAACTGAAACTTTACCAGAATACGACTCAACTTGTTATTTGTGTCCCGGGAATGTTCGTGCAAACGGTGTAAGCAATCCTGCTTATGATAACAGTTTTGTATTCGAAAATGATTTTGCTGCAATGAAGCAGGACGAAATTATTTTTGAGGAAGATATCAAACATACCTTTTTTAAGGCAAAACCAGAACAGGGAATTTCAAGAGTGGTTTGTTTTTCACCAAGACACGATCTTACATTACCGGAAATGGAAATTGATGGTATTGAAAACATCATTAAAACCTGGCAAAAAGAATATACCGACTTAGGAAACATTAAATATATCAATCACGTTCAGATTTTTGAAAATAAAGGAAGTGTAATGGGATGTAGTAACCCGCATCCGCACGGACAAATCTGGGCGCAGTCATCACTTCCAACACAAGTTGAGAAAACTCATAATAGCCTTAAATCATATTATGATAAAAACAAAAGAACACTTCTTGAAGATTACATTCAAGCCGAATTAAAAACAGGAGAACGTGTTGTAATCGAAAACGATCATTTTGTGGCTTTAGTTCCATTTTGGGCAATCTGGCCATACGAAACCATGGTTGTAAGCAAAAGAGCGCTTAGCAAAATAACTGATTTTACGGCTGAAGAAACAAATGCTTTTGCCAAAATTTTAAAACAATTGACAATAAAGTACGATAATTTATTTAGTACTTCTTTCCCATATTCATCAGGAATTCATCAGGCACCAACAGATAGTTTAGAGCATCCGGAGTGGCATTTTCATATGCATTTTTATCCACCATTATTGCGATCAGCAACGGTGAAAAAATTCATGGTGGGTTACGAAATGTTAGGCGAAGCTCAAAGAGATATTACTGCCGAAAAAAGTGCAGAAATTTTAAGACAGCAATCAGATATTCATTATAAATTGAATACTAAATCGAAATAAAATAAAATTTTAACACAATAAACCGTTTTACAAATGTAAAAAACACATTTGTTCTTGGTGTATTTATAATTATTTATTTTACTTTTGGCTTTCATTCTTATTTTCATAAAAAAATAACATAATAAAAACACATATCACACTTTAAACCAATATTCATAATAAAAATATCGTTTCGAAAAATTTCCACAAAACGATGTTTTTTAAGAACCAGATAAAAACAAACAATCACCTATACTAATTTAAAATACCAAAAACAATGAACCAAAACCTCGCTTTCGCAGATTATGCGGTTTTTATAATTTATTTCATCGTAGTCTCGGCCTACGGTTATTCTGTTTATAGCAAACGTAAAAAAGACGAACATGATGCTAAAGCTTATTTCCTGGCTGAAGGAAACTTAACTTGGTGGGCTATTGGAGCTTCGCTAATTGCATCAAACATCTCTGCTGAGCAATTTATCGGAATGAGTGGTGAGGGTTTCTTTTTAGGAATCGCTGTTGCGGCTTACGAATGGCTTGCGGCTGTTGCGCTTATTATCGTTGCAGTATGGTTTATTCCTGTATATCTTAAAAACAAGATTTACACGATGCCACAATTCTTAAAAACGCGTTACAACGAATCGACTGCTTTGATTATGGCTGTTTTTTGGTTGTTTTTGTATGTTTTTGTAAACTTAACTTCGATTTTATATTTAGGAGCAGTTGCTATTAACGGACTTGCCGGAGGAGAATATCTTCACGTAATTATGGTTGGATTGGCTGTGTTTGCTTTGTTTATCTCTCTTGGAGGTATGAAAGTTGTGGCTTATACAGATGTTATTCAGGTTGCTGTTTTAATTATTGGAGGTTTAGTAACTTCTTATATTGCATTGACAACTGTTGGACACTATTTTGGTGTGGGCGAAAATGCTATTGCAGGTTTCAAAGTCTTAATGAGAGAAGCTCCGGAACATTTCAAAATGATTATTCCAAAACCAACTGCAACATCATCGCAACTTGAGATCGACAAATACTTAACTTTCCCTGGTTTGATGTCTTACCTTGCCGGTATCTGGATCATCAACTTAAACTATTGGGGTTGTAACCAATACATTACTCAAAGAGCGCTTGGTGCAGATTTACAAACTGCTCGTACAGGTATTTTATTTGCAGGTATGCTAAAATTATTAATGCCTTTAATTGTAATGTTACCTGGTATTGCTGCTTTTGTCTTATATGAAAACGGACATTTACCTCAATTGGTTGGAGGAAAAGACGGAGCTTATTCTGCTGTATTGACTTTCTTGCCAACGGGTTTAAAAGGACTTTCTGTTGCGGCTTTAACTGCTGCAATTGTGGCTTCATTAGCCGGAAAAGTAAATAGTATTTCGACAATCTATACTTTAGATATTCATAAAAAATACATCCAAAAAGAGGCGGGCGAAAAACAACAGGTAAACATTGGTAGAATTGCCGTTTTTGCAGCAATGCTTTTAGCCGTGTTATTTACATGGAATGATATTCTGGGAATTGGCGGTGTTGGTGGATTCACTTACATCCAAAAATACACCGGATTCATTAGCCCGGGAGTTTTTGCAATGTTCTTCCTTGGTATGTTCTGGAAAAGAACTACTGGAACTGCTGCCATTGTGGGTGTAATTTTAGGTTTTGTATTGTCTGTATTATTCAATGAATATGCACCAATGTTATTCGGAAACGAGACTTTATTATATACGGCTTATCCTAACGGAAAAGGTGCTTTCGAAATTCCTTTCCATATTTGTATGGGATTATCGTTCTTCTTTACAATGTTAGCAATGATCGGAATCAGTTTTGCTGGTCCAAAAGTAAATCCTAAAGCATTTGAAATAGACGCTGAAATGTTTAAAGTAAAACCACAAACTACAGTTTTAATCGTAATTACTTTATTGATTATCGTGGCTTTATATGTTAAGTTTTGGTAGTATAATTTTTTACTATATTATTTTTTGAAGATAAAAAGGCTGTCAATTTTGACAGCCTTTTTTTTATTAAACCATTTGGTGAAATTATTTTAACACATAGAGACATAGATTTTTTAAACTTAAAAAGACGTTTCACTTGCATTAACCAACATAGCTATATGTTAAATTATTCTTTCAACCCGAACAAAGCGACGGATAAAGCAATCACACTCAACAAGATAAACAGTTAAAAAAAAGCCCTGATTATTCAGAGCCTTGTTCTTTTTGCATATTTAGCAAATACGCCATATTTGCAATTACGTGATCGTGTTTTTTTACAAACGGATTTTCCTCATTCCAAACATAACCTGCCAGAACCGAGCATATTTTTTCTTTTACATCTGGATTTTCAGGCTGATGAAAAAACAAGGTTTGTAAATTTCCTGTGTACCATTCTTTCACATAAGTGGTAAAAACGGCAATTCCGCGTTTCATATATTCAGTAAATTCAACTTCCCAGTCTACTGCAATTCCTTGCGATTCTTTCAAGTATAATTTGGCCGCCAACATTCCGGATTCGGTTGCAAAAGCAACTCCTGATGAAAAAACAGGATCTAAAAATTCAGAGCTATTTCCTGTTAAGGCAAAACCGTCACCGTACATTCTTTTTACCGCTCTTGAATAATTTTCGAGTTTTACAGGATCAAACAAAAACTCCGTTCCTTTAAATCTTTTAATATAAAAATCAGATTTCTGAATCGCATTTCGCAAAGCCTCAGCATTGTCTTTATTTTCAGATAATGAATTGATAAAATCTGTTGGTCCAACAACGCCTAAACTTGTATTTCCGTTCGAAAAAGGAATCACCCACAGCCAAACTTCAGTTTCCAAAATATCAAATGAAATCTGAGTTCCTTCCTCGCCTTCTTCTCGATTAATATCTTTTACATGTGTAAATATCGACGAATGCGGATCTAATTGCGAAGGCGTATCAAGATCTAAAAGTCGTGGTAAAACTCTACCATATCCGCTGGAATCAATAATGAATTTAGCATGAATTTCTTTTAAATTTCCGTCTTTGTCTTTTACAATCGTTTTCGAATTTTTTCCTTCAAAAGAAACTTCCACTACTTCCGATTCAAATTCTAAATCAATCCCTTTTCTAATGACTTCCTGCGCCATTGTATTATCAAAATCAGCTCTCGGTACTTGCCACGTCCAATCCCATCCTTCACCAAATTTTTTACTGAAATCAAAAACACAAATTTCTTCTCCTCTAATAAATCTCGCACCTAATTTTTTTTCAAAATTCATCGCGTCAAGACTCTCAAAAAGTTCAGCTTCAGCAAAATGATCCATTACACGCGGAATAAGGCTTTCGCCTACCACAAGTCTTGGGAATTTTGTTTTTTCAACGACCTTTATCTTAACGTTGTTTTTATGCAGATATGATGCCGAGACACACCCAGAAGGTCCTGCACCTATGATTAGAACATCTACAAACTCCTTTGTCATATTAGAAATGTTATGATTTATTTAACTTACATTTGCCATCATCAAAATAACTACATTTATTTTGATAAATAAAATTAAATTAGCACAATCAAAACCAGTTTAATGAACACAATTAATGAATTTTTAAGCTTAACCGAATTTGAATCAATTATTTTCGGAAATAACAAAGTCGCAATTAGCGATATCGTTTTAAACCGAGTAAATGAAAGTTTTAATTTCTTGAAAGAATTCTCAGGAAACAAAGTAATATATGGTGTAAATACTGGTTTTGGACCAATGGCTCAATATAGAATTAAGGAGTCTGATCAAATTCAGTTACAATATAATTTAATCAGAAGCCACTCTTCCGGAACAGGAAAACCTTTAAGTCCGGTTTGTGCAAAAGCAGCAATTTTAGCGCGTTTAAACACTTTGTCATTAGGGAATTCAGGAGTTCATCCTTCAGTAATTCACTTAATGGCAGAATTGATCAATAGAGACATCACTCCTCTTATTTTTGAACATGGCGGTGTTGGTGCAAGTGGAGATTTAGTACAATTATCTCACTTAGCTTTAGTCTTAATTGGCGAAGGTGAAGTTTTTTATAAAGGAGACCGAAGACCAACTTCTGAAGTTTTTGAAATTGAAGGTTTAAAACCAATTCAGGTAGAAATTAGAGAAGGTTTAGCTTTAATTAACGGAACTTCTGTAATGACCGGAATTGGAGTTGTAAATGTTTATCACGCTAAAAAATTATTAGACTGGTCGTTAAAATCATCTTGCGCTATAAATGAATTAGTTCAGGCATACGATGATCATTTCTCTGAAGAATTAAACCAAACTAAACGTCATAAAGGGCAACAGGAAGTTGCTGCAAGAATGAGACAAAATCTTTCTGACAGTACCTTAATTCGTAAAAGAGAAGACCATTTATATTCTGGCGAAAACACTGAGGAAATCTTTAAAGAAAAAGTTCAGGAATATTATTCGTTACGTTGTGTACCTCAAATTTTAGGTCCGGTTTTAGAAACGATAAACAATGTTGCTTCGATTTTAGAAGACGAATTTAACTCGGCAAACGACAACCCGATTATCGATGTAAAAAACAAACACGTATACCACGGAGGAAACTTCCACGGCGATTATATTTCGCTTGAAATGGATAAACTAAAAATTGTTATTACTAAATTAACGATGTTGGCAGAACGTCAATTGAACTATTTATTGAATTCAAAAATAAATGAAATTCTTCCTCCATTTGTAAACTTGGGAACATTAGGATTTAATTTCGGAATGCAGGGAGTACAATTTACCGCAACCTCAACAACTGCCGAAAGTCAAATGTTATCCAACCCAATGTACGTTCATAGTATCCCAAACAATAATGACAATCAAGACATTGTAAGTATGGGTACAAATGCAGCTGTTATCACGTCAAAAGTTATCGAAAATTCATTTGAAGTTTTGGCTATTGAAATGATTACAATTGTTCAGGCAATTGATTATTTAGGACAAAAAGATAAAATTTCGTCGGTAACCAGAAAATGGTACGATGACGTTCGAAATATAATTCCTGTGTTCACAGAAGATCAGGTAATGTATCCATTTGTTCAAAAAGTAAAAGATCATTTGATAAACAATTAGTACTTTTAATACTTTCGTTTTTCACATTATTAATATTGAACCTAAAAATCATGAAAAAAACACTTATTTTTTTATTCGTTTGCTGCATTCAATTTGTTAATAGTCAAGAATTGGCTTTGGTTAAAAAAAACGCTAAAATTGGATATCTTTCTAAAGACGGAAACTTTAAAATCGAGCCACAATACAAATCAGCAAAGAGCTTTTCTGAAGGCTTGGCTGCAGTAGAAGACAATGGAAAATGGGGATTTATTGATACAAAAGGGACGTGGGTAATTCCAGCAACTTTTAGTGATGCAAAAGATTTTAATAGTGGAATTGCTATTGTAAAAAAAGATAAGGACTGGGTTTATATTGATACTAAAGGCGAAATTCAAAAAGCTCCCGCATCAGATAAACTTTTTGATTTTAACGATGGTGTTGCTTTTTTTAGACAGAACAATAAAGTTGGATTAATCAACAATAAAATGACCGTTGTTCTGGAACCAAAATACGATCAGATCAAGCCTTTTGAAAATGGTTTTGCAAGAGTTGAGCTAAATAAAAAATGGGGAATCATTAATACTGCTGGTAAAGAATTAGTAGAACCTGTTTATGATGAAATTGGTAATTATTTTAAAAATACAACCTGGGCAAGAAAAGATAAGACTTTTGGAATCGTGAGTGCCGGAACTTTTATTCCTGTTGATGGTGCCGAAAAAATCTGGGATTTTGAAACTCAGGATTTGACTTATGCTAAAAAGAATGGAAAAATTGGATTTATTGACTTAAAAGGAAATTGGACAATTCTACCTATATATGATAAAGCAAAAGCATTTTCAAAAAACTTAGCTCCGGTTTGCGTAGGATCAAAATGGGGATACATTAATCCAAAAGCAGAATTTATAATTCCGCCAACTTATAGTGATGCAGAAGTTTTTAGTACAAACGGATTGGCTCCTATAAAAGAAAAAAACTGGGGATTCATTAATGAATCAGGAAAATTAATAATCCCGACACAATATGGTATCACTGCAAACGGAATTATTGCCATGTTTGTACAACAAGACAAAGGTTTTATTGATGGTGTTGCAAGAGTCAAAAACGAAGGAAAATGGGGTTTTCTTAAACCAGACGGAACTGTATTAAGTAATCAATGGTTCGAAAATGCTGAATTATTTTCAAAAACTCCAGAAAAAATTCAACCTGTTGAAATTGCTGCCGAGAAACCAAAACAGGAAGTAAAAACAACAAAATCAGCAACAAAAACTACTGCAAAACCAGCTGCTAAAAAGAAGAAATAACTTTTATCTCCAATAAAAAATAAAATCTACTTAAGTGAAATCGCCACTAAAAATTGCGTCAAAAAGACCAATAATTAAAAGCGGTATCATTTATGATCTACAAAAATAAAACTTACATAAATGAAATGTGTATTAGTAACAGGTGGTTCAAGAGGAATCGGAAGTGCTATTTGTAAAAAATTAGCTGTTGAAGCCAATTATCATATTTTGATTAATTATCACTCCAATAAAACTGCTGCCGAGGAAACACTGCAGGAAATACAAAAATTAGGAGCAACGGGAGAAATCTTAGGATTTGATGTTTCTAATTTTGAAGAAGTACAAAAAACATTAACACAATGGCAGGACGCTAATCCTGAAGCTATTGTAGAAGCTATTGTAAACAATGCCGGAATTACAAAAGATGGCCTTTTTATGTGGATGACTCCCGAAGATTGGAATGGTGTTGTCAATACAAGTTTAAACGGATTTTTTAATGTGACGCAATTTTTTATTCAAAAAATGCTTCGCAACAAATATGGCCGAATTGTGAATATGGTTTCTGTCTCTGGCGTAAAAGGAACGGCGGGACAAACCAATTATTCGGCTGCAAAAGGTGCAATTGTTGCTGCTACAAAAGCTTTGGCTCAAGAAGTTGCAAAAAGAAACATTACTGTAAATGGTGTAGCACCAGGTTTTATCAGAACCGATATGACAAGCCAATTGGACGAAAAAGAATTACTAAAACTAATTCCCGTAAATCGTTTTGGAGAAGCCGAAGAAGTAGCTGATTTGGTAAGCTTTTTAATTTCGAAAAAAGCAAGTTATATTACAGGAGAAATAATCAACATAAACGGAGGAATATATTCTTAAAATTTTACATTTAACACATAAAAACATAAATGACTATGTGAACGCCTTTTTAAGTTTACAAAAGCTATGTTTCTATGTGTTAAAAACAATATACTCAAGGACTAAATAAAAGACGATGAATAAGAGAGTTGTAATTACTGGAATGGGAATTTATTCTTGTATCGGAACTTCTTTAGATGAAGTAAAAGAATCTCTATACAACGGAAAATCCGGAATTCAGTTTGATGCTGAAAGAAAAGAATTTGGTTTTCAATCTGCCTTAACAGGAATGGTTCCGAAAGCTGATTTGAAAAATTTATTGACCCGCAGACAACGTATGAGCATTGGCGAAGAGACTGAATATGCTTATATGGCAACTATTCAAGCTTTGAAAGATGCCAACATTGATGATGCTTTTTTTGACCATCGTGAAGTTGGAATTATGTACGGAAATGATAGTGTTTCAAAAGCTATTATTGACGCTACGGATATTGTCCGCGAAAAAAAAGATACTGCTTTAATAGGTTCAGGAGCAATTTTCAAATCCATGAATTCTACGGTAACAATGAATCTTTCAACGATATTTAAACTACGTGGAATCAACCTTACTATAAGTGCTGCCTGCGCCAGTGGATCACATTCTATTGGTCTGGCATATTTTTTAATAAAAAGCGGTTTTCAGGATATTATTATTACTGGAGGAGCACAAGAAATCAATAAATATGCAATGAGCAGTTTTGATGGTTTGGGTGTTTTTTCGAATAGAGAGAATGAACCTGAAAAAGCTTCTCGTCCATTTGATACTGATCGCGACGGATTAATTCCGAGTGGTGGTGGTGCAACTTTAATTCTTGAAAGTTACGAATCTGCTATTGCAAGAGGCGCAAATATTATTGCCGAAGTTGTAGGTTACGGATTCTCATCAAACGGAGGACACATCTCAACTCCTAACGTTGAAGGCCCGTCTATAGCCATGCAACGAGCACTTGACGACGCACAATTAAAAGCTACCGACATTGATTATATAAATGCTCATGCAACCTCAACTCCGGTTGGAGACGGAAATGAAGCTAAAGCCATTTTTGAAGTTTTTGGCGAAAAAAATCCATATGTAAGCTCCACAAAATCAATGACAGGCCATGAATGCTGGATGGCCGGAGCAAGCGAAGTCATCTATTCTATCTTAATGATGCAGAACGATTTCATTGCGCCAAACATCAATTTAGACAATCCAGATGAAGATGCTTCTAAATTAAATTTGGTCAAAACTACTTTAAACAAAAAATTTGACATATTTTTGTCCAATTCCTTCGGATTCGGAGGAACCAACTCTGCGTTGGTGGTTAAAAAGTTTAAATTGAACGATGAATAAAGAAGAGATTATAGCAAGAATTAATGGTTTTTTGGTTGATGAATTTGAAGTAGACAATGACGACATTGAGCCGAATGCTAATTTGAAAGACACACTTGGGTTAGATAGTTTAGATTATGTAGATTTAGTAGTTTCGATTGAATCTAACTTTGGTGTAAAACTGGTTGAAGCTGATTTTGTTGGAATCGCTGATTTTCAAAGTTTTTATGACCTTATTGAAACCAAACTAAAAGCTAAAGCTGTTTAATGAGTCAATGGGATGGCAAATCAAAAGGAACAGTTTTAGGCTATAAAATATTCGTTTTTTTAATACAAAAAGCGGGTGTTAAGGCTGCTTACGGCTTACTTTATTTTGTTGCTTCTTATTACTTTTTATTTTTAAAGAAAAGCAATCGGGCTATTTCTTATTATTTTAAAGAGCGACTTCAATATTCCTACTTTAAATCTAAAAAAATGGTTTTCAAAAGTTACTATACTTTTGGACAAACTATTATTGATAAAATTTCCATTTCGGCAGGAATGCGAAATAAATTCACCTATGAATTTGATGGAATCGAAGTGCTAAAAAAACTTTTAGCCGAGAAAAAAGGCGGTGTCTTAATTAGTGCCCATGTTGGTAATTTTGAAATTGCCGAGCATTTTCTTGGTGATATTGACATTGATTTTCAAATTAATTTGGTCACTACGGATTTAGAACATTCCGCTATCAAAAATTATCTGGAAAGCGTTACACAAAAACCTACAGTAAAGTTCATTATTATTAAAGACGATCTGTCTCATATTTTTGAGATCAATGCGGCATTGGCAAACAACGAATTAGTTTGTTTTACCGGAGATCGATATTTTGAAGGTACCAAATCACTTTCGGAAGTAATTCTTGACAAAGAAGCTAATTTCCCGGCAGGTCCATTTTTAATTGCTTCAAGATTAAGAGTTCCTGTTGTTTTTGTTTACGTAATGAAAGAACCAAACCTTCATTATCATTTGTACGCGCGCGAAGCCACAGTAAAACATCGTGACGAAAAAGCTTTGCTAAAAGAATATGTGCAAAGTGTCGAAAACATTCTGCATAAATATCCCTTACAATGGTTTAATTATTTCGATTTTTGGAATGATTTGAAAAGCTAAAAAAGCTTGCTGTGAATTGCACGAATTTGCACGAATTAGTGGCAAAAAATATTAAACAATCTCAGCTTTTACAAATTCCTCTAACAAGAAAATTCGTTTAAATAAATTTACTTATTTTTGCTTGCAACCAAAGTCATCAACCAAAATGAAAAATGTTCTCGTTATTTATTATTCTCAATCCGGGCAACTAGAAACCATTGCACGAAATATTGCAAAACCATTTCTAAATTCAGAGGAGATTAATGTAACTTTTCACGAAATAAAATTAGAGAAACCATTTCCTTTCCCATGGGACAAAGCTTCTTTTTTTGATGCTTTCCCGGAATCTTTTCTTCAAATTCCAACTGCCTTAAAACCAGTTCCGGAAGAAATTTTAAATACAAAATTCGATTTGGTATTATTCCATTATCAAGTTTGGTATTTATCGCCTTCCATTCCTATTAATTCATTTTTAAAAAGTGAAGAAGCCAAAAAGATTTTAAATGGAACTCCCGTTATTACTATTAGCGGTTCTCGTAATATGTGGATTATGGCGCAGGAAAAAATCAAAGTTTTGCTGCAAGAAGCAAATGCTAAATTAGTAGGGAACGTAGCATTGGTCGATCGCGTTGGAAATCTAATTAGTGTGGTTACTATTGTCGAGTGGATGTTTTCCGGAGTTAAAAAAAAATACCTTGGAATTTTTCCGTTACCTGGAGTTTCAGATAAAGACATTCAAGAATCTACCAAGTTTGGAGATGTAATACTTTCTGCATTCAATCAAAATAATCTTCAAAACTTACAACCGCAGTTAATAGCAATCAATGCAGTTAAAATTAGTCCCTATTTAGTAACTGTAGATAGAACTGCGAATAAAATATTTAATAAATGGTCGAATCTCATTTATAAAAATCAAAAAAACCGAAAACAGCTGCTAAAAGTATTTAATGTTTATTTATTCCTGGCGATATGGTTAATCTCACCAATAGTGTATATATTGCACCTTATTACCTACCCTTTTAAGTTAAAAACCATAAAAAAAGAAACTCAATATTATCAAGGAGTTTAGAAGACGAAATTAGATTATGTTTGAAGTATATATTACCAGAGCCGCAAAGTATTTGCCAAATGAAGCCGTTTCTAATGATGAGATGGAGAATTATTTAGGCCTTATCAATGATACTGCTTCTAAAGCAAGACGTATCATTTTGCGCAATAATAAAATTACAAGCCGTTATTACGCCGTAGACAAATCAGGAAAAAGCACTCATAATAATGCTGAATTAACCAGAAATGCTATTGTACAATTATTTGACGAATCCTTTACGCCTCAAGATCTGGAAGTACTTTCATGCGGAACCTCAACTCCTGATGTTTTCTTACCATCGCATGCTGCAATGGTTCATGGATTACTAAAAAACAAATCGGTAGAATTAAATTCATCTACTGGCGTTTGTTGTGCCGGAATGAATTCGTTGAAATATGGTTTTCTTTCCATAAAAGCAGGAAACTCAAAAAATGCTATTTGCACAGGATCTGAAAAAGTTTCGTCATGGCTCTTAGCTCAAAAATACAATCACGAAGTAACCAACTTAAAAAATCTTGAAGAGCAGCCCATTATTGCTTTCAAAAAAGATTTTCTACGTTGGATGTTATCTGATGGCGCGGGTGCTTTTTTATTAGAAAATAAGCCAAGCGGAGCCATTTCTCTAAAAATCGAATGGATGGAAGCTTTTTCGTATGCTTACGAATTAGAAACCTGTATGTATGCTGGCGGTGATAAATTAGAAAATGGTGAAATCAAATCATGGAGCGATTATGCACCAGAAGAATTATTGAAAGAATCTGTTTTTGCCATCAAGCAAGATGTGAAATTACTAGACGAATTTATTCTTTCTAAAGGCGCCCAAAGTATGCATGATGCAATGGCCAAAAACAATATTTCGGCAGATCAAATCGATTATTTCATTCCTCACGTTTCTTCTAACTTTTTTGTTGAAGGATTGAAAAAAGGATTAACCGAAAAAGGAATCGGAATGGCG
This sequence comes from Flavobacterium sp. FlaQc-57, assembly GCF_044007395.1. Lineage (NCBI taxonomy): Bacteria > Pseudomonadati > Bacteroidota > Flavobacteriia > Flavobacteriales > Flavobacteriaceae > Flavobacterium > Flavobacterium sp. FlaQc-57. The sequence goes on along the minus strand of NZ_JBIPDA010000002.1, from coordinate 595,751 downwards.
GATGAAAAATGGTTTATGAATCTGTCAAGAGTTGGAAATGTAGGTTCTGCCTCAATATATTTAGCTGTAGAAGAATTGATGAATTCAGGAAATTTAAAAAAAGGAGACCGAATTCTTTTATCAGTTCCTGAAAGTGGCCGATTCTCTTTTGCATACGCTTATTTAACCGTTTGCTAATGGAAACGACCGTACTTTTAGAAAAAGAAGCTGTAGAGAATCTACTGCCGCAAAAGTTCCCTTTTGTTATGGTAGACAAAATGTATTCGTTTACTGAAACGTCTCTAACTTCTGGTTTAAGTATTCAAAATGATAATATTTTTTTTGATAACAATACTTTTCTGGAAGCAGGTTTAATAGAGCATATGGCGCAATCTGTGGCTTTACATACAGGATATCAGTTTTTTCTAAAAAATGAAATTGCTCCAACCGGATACATTGGCTCTATTAAAGAAATTGAAATAAAGAAGTTGCCAAAACTTAATGATACGATTCAATCGAAGGTAACTATTTTACAGGAATTTGCAGGAATTACTTTGGTTGATATTGTTACAACTTTAAATAATGAAGAAATTGCTAAAGGGCAAATGAAAACCGTTTTGGCTAAATAATTATAAGCATGAAAGCTGGAGTTGACATACAAAACTATCTGCCTCACCGAGCGCCAATGCTTATGGTGGACTTAATTTTGGATATCGATTCCAACTTTGTTGAAACTATATTCTTAATCAAAGAAGACAATATTTTTGTTTCTAATAACATTTTTACAGAAGCAGGTTTAATAGAAAACACCGCTCAAACTTGCTCGTCTATCGTTGGTAAAAAATATTTTTTTGACGAAGACGGAACAGAAAATGAAAACGTAAATGTACTTGGTTTTATCAGCGCTATAAAAAACCTTAAAATACATTCGTTGCCAAAAGTTGACGATACCATTATTACCAAAGCAAATTTGGTTTCGAAATTCACAGGTGACGATTATACCTTATGTACGATGAGCTGCGAAAGTTTACTCAACGACAAAACACTTTTAGAATGCGAAATTAATTTGTTCATTCAAAAAACAATTTCAGTTCCGCAATAATCCCAATCAAAAAAAATTAGGTGATGGAGAAAGAAAAAGTACCTCAGGATAAAAGCAATTTAACTAAAAATAATGTCAAAGAACTTTTGTATGCAACCGATGAAAACGGGAATTACACCACAACTTTAAGTACAGGTTGGGAACCAAAAACTATTGCACTTTCTAATTCGATTGACGAGATAAACGAACGAATTTCGGACGCAAAACAACAAGTACAAAGTGGCGAAGTAAGTCCGATTTGCTATTATATGGAACTCAATAAAATGGATCTTACCATTCTTGCCAGTTATGTTGGAATGTGGAAGTGGCGCGTAAAAAGACATTTTAAACCCAATGTTTTCAATAAGTTAAACAATAGAATTTTACAAAAATATGCCGACGCTTTTGAAATTTCAATAGCCGAATTAAAAAATATTAAAACAGAGTAATGCAAATTAATTTTACACATCATCAATCTGCTCATTGCGAAAATGGAGTAGCATCGAATCTGTTAAAAAACAACGGACTGAACATCAGTGAACCAATGGTTTTTGGTATTGGTTCAGGGCTTTTCTTTGTGTACTTACCTTTTATAAAAGTAAATCACGCACCAGCAATTAGCTATAGAACTTTACCTGGACAAATTTTTAATAAACTGGCAAATCGTTTAAATTTAAAAATAAAAAGACAAAAATTTTCATCTGTAGCAAATGCAAACAAAGCTTTGGATGAAAATTTAAAAAATAACATTCCAACCGGATTACAAGTTGGCGTCTATCATTTGAGTTACTTTCCGGATGAGTATCGCTTTCACTTCAATGCACACAATTTAGTTGTTTACGGAAAAACTGAAACCGATTATTTAGTGAGCGATCCTGTTATGGAAACCGTTACCACTTTGACACACGACGAATTAGACAAAGTGCGTTTTGCCAAAGGCGCTTTTGCTCCAAGAGGACAAATGTATTATCCTATTCAAATTCCAAAAGATGTTGATTTGAAAAGTGCCATTATTAAAGGAATCAAAAATACCTGTCGCGATATGCTGGCACCAATGCCAATTATTGGTGTACGCGGAATAAAATTCGTTTCGAAACAAATTCGAAAATGGCCTGTAAAACACGGTACCAAAAAAGCCAATCATTATCTGGCACAAATGGTTCGTATGCAGGAAGAAATTGGAACTGGCGGCGGAGGTTTCAGATTTATATATGCTGCTTTTTTACAAGAAGCTTCGGTTATTTTAGCTAATGAAGAATTAAAAATACTTTCGAAAGAAATGACTCAAATTGGTGATTCCTGGAGAGATTTTGCGGTAGAAGCTTCCAGAATTTACAAAAACAGAAGCGCCAAAGAAGATGCTTACAATGCTATTGCCGATGAACTTTTGAGCATTGCCAATAGAGAAGAAATCTTTTTCAAAAAACTAAAAAAAGCTATTAGCTAAACATATATTTTGCAACCCATTATAAAAATAGAATCCCTTTCGAAAAAGTACAAAGATGCAGACCTGTATTCTTTGAACGATGTTTCGCTGGAAATTAATGAAGGCCAGATTTTTGGATTATTAGGTCCGAACGGCGCCGGAAAAACCACTTTAATTTCCATGCTCTGCGGATTGATAAAACCAACTTCAGGACATTTCACAATTGATAATCTGAACTACACGCACCATTCATCCAAAATAAAAAAAATTATAGGAGTTGTTCCTCAGGAATATGCTTTGTATCCAACGCTTACTGCCAGAGAAAATTTGCATTATTTTGGAAGTATGTACGGATTGAAAGGTGCATACTTAAAAGATAAGGTAATCGAAACTTTAGATCTTTTGGGACTATTAAAATTCGCAGACAAACGCATTGAAACTTTTTCTGGCGGGATGAAACGAAGAGTCAATCTGATCGCGGGAATTCTTCACAATCCTAAAGTGCTGTTTTTGGATGAACCAACCGTTGGCGTTGATGTTCATTCTAAAAATGCGATTATAGATTATTTGAAAGTTTTAAATCAAAACGGAACCACAATTATATATACCTCACATCATTTGGCTGAAGCCGAAGATTTCTGTACCAATATTGCCATTTTAGACCAAGGCCAAATTTATGCCAAAGGAACTCCGGCAACCCTTATTGATGCTACTAAAAATGCAAGAAATCTCGAAGACGTTTTTATTTCATTAACTGGTAAAGACTTGCGAGATGGTATATAAAATTTGGATGTCGGTCGTAAAAGAATTCCTTTTGCTTAAACGAGATTTAGGCGGCTTGATTATTTTATTTATCATGCCTTTGGTTTTGGTGATTACAGTTACCTTAATTCAGGACAGCACTTTTAAAACCATTAGCGATAATAAAATTCAGATTTTACTGGTTGATAATGATAAAGGTTCTGTTTCTAAAACTGTTTTTGAGAACTTAGAAAAAAGCAATTTATTTAGTGTTGTCACTCAAATCGACAATAAAACAATTACTGAAGAAGTTGCCAAAGAAGCCGTTTACAAAGGAAAGTTTCAATTGGCGATTATAATTCCAGAGAATTTAAGCATTGATCTTCAAACCAAAATTGATCAGAATGTCGAGAACATTGTGAGCAAAATGGGTTTAACAGAAACGGATAGCACTGCGGAAACTGAAAAACCAAAAGTAGTCAAAGAAAAAGAGGTGAAATTATATTTTGATCCAGCGGTTCAAATGAGTTTCAAAAATGCGGTGATGAGTTCAATTGATAAAATGATCTCTCAAATCGAAACAAAATCAATTTACACCACTTTTCAAAATCAACTTGGAGAAGGAAATGCCGAATTCGAACAAAAGAGTTTCATCACATTCAAAGAAATAATTCCGAGAATAAACAACAAAGAAGTTCGCCCAAATTCAGTACAGCATAATGTTCCTGCCTGGACACTTTTTGCGATATTTTTTATCGTGATTCCTTTGTCTATTAATATTGTAAAAGAAAAATCGCAAGGAACATTCGTTCGATTGTTAACCAATCCGGTTTCTAATTTAATTGTCATAATCGGAAAAACCATTACGTATTCGATCATTTGTATGATTCAGTTTTATATGATGGTGGCTGTCGCCGTTTTCTTGTTTCCGCATATTGGTTTGCCATCCTTAAATATCGAAGGCCATTTATTTTTAATGAGTATTGTCGCTTTATTTTCAGGTTTTGCAGCCATTGGTTTCGGAATTTTATTAGGAACCGTTGCCACTACACAAGAACAATCTGCACCTTTTGGCGCAACAAGTGTCCTCATTCTGGCCGCTGTTGGCGGTGTTTGGGTTCCTGTTTTTGCAATGCCCAAAATCATGCAATATATTGCTAAATCTTCACCCATGAATTGGGGTTTAGAAGCATTTTACGATGTACTATTGCGCAACGTTTCTTTCCTTGAAATCATTCCAAAAATAAGTTTGTTATTTTTGTTCTTTATAATCACAACATCCATTGCCTTATTTTATGACAAAAAGAAAAGAACAGTATAACGAAGCCACTTCCCTAACCGTTTCACACGAAATCAGAATTCGTTTTAACGAAACTGATCCGCTTGGAATTGTTTGGCACGGCAATTATATTACCTATTTTGAAGATGGACGTGAAGCCTTCGGGCGTGAACACGGACTTACCTATTTAGATATTGCAGCAACGGGTTATACTACTCCAATTGTAAAATCAAAATGCGAACATAAATTGTCTTTGCGTTATGGCGATGTTGTAACCATAGAAACGACAGTTGTTGATACGCCTGCAGCCAAAATGATTTACATTTTTAGAATACTGGATGCAAATGGCGATATTGCCTGCACTGGCGAAACTATTCAGGTATTTCTAGACAAAGAAGGAAATTTAATGTTGACAAATCCTCCTTTTTATGAGGAATGGAAAAAGAAAGTTGGGCTTTTAAAATAGAACACCAATTTTCACGAATTAAAAAATAGAAAATCCGCATTAATCTGCGAAATCTGCGTGCAAAAAAATTAAACACCTAGAATCATAGAATTTAAAAGTAAATAAAAGAATTAAATAAAATCTAGATTTTACACATAGCTATGTTTATTGAGACAAATGAAATGCCTTTTTCAAGCAAACTAAACTATGTATCCATGTGTTAAAAGAAATATACCTGCAAGATTTTAAAAATCTTTAAGGAGGAATTAAGAATCATAAAATGAAGAAAGAAGTATATATCACGCAAACAAATTGTATCACGCCTTTAGGTTTTGATGTTGAATCGAACATCGAAGCGATTGTTCGTGGTGATTCGGGTATTCAGCTACACAATGACATTTCTTTAATGCCAATGCCATTTTATGCTTCTATTATTAATGATGAAAAAATAAACAGTGCTTTTGCAAAAATCAGCACTGAAACCAAATATTCTCGTTTAGAGAAAATGATGATTTTGGCTTTAGAGCCAATTATTAAAAATTCGGGAGTAGAATTAAATTCGAAAACCGCTTTTATACTTTCGACTACAAAAGGAAATGTTACGGCATTAAAAAATGAATCAGAAGAAAGTTTTAATAATGCACATTTAGATGTTTTAGCAAAAAACATTTCCAATTTCTTCATGTTTAAAACACAGCCAATTGTAGTTTCAAACGCTTGTGTTTCTGGAATTCTTGCGGTTTCTGTTGCCAAAAGAATGATTCAATCTGAGTTGTACGATAATATTTTTGTTGTAGCTGGCGATGAAGTTTCAGAATTTGTTTTATCAGGTTTTAATGCTTTTCAGGCGATGAGTGATCTGCCTTGTAAACCGTATTCTAAAAACAGAACCGGCGTAAGTTTAGGAGAAGCAACCGCAGCGGTTTTAGTTTCGGTGAATCTGGCAACTGCTAAAATAAAAATTATTGGAGACAGTTCTATAAACGATGCCAATCATATTTCAGGACCTTCAAGAACAGGCGAAGGTTTGTTTAGAAGTATTCAGAATGCGTTGAAAGAAGCTCAAATCAATTCAGACAAAATCGATTATATTTCAGCACACGGAACTGCAACTCCGTTCAACGACGAAATGGAAGCCATTGCTTTAAATCGTTTAGATTTACAAAATGCTCCAATCAATAGTTTAAAAGGATTTTACGGTCATACATTAGGCGCTTCGGGATTATTGGAAACCATAATTGCAATTGAATCAGTAAATCAAAATATACTTTTCGAATCGAAAGGTTTTGATGAAATTGGAGTTAGTGAAACTGTTAATGTTATTGAGAAAAATAAAGAAGCAACTATTGAGTATTTTTTAAAAACGGCTTCTGGATTTGGAGGTTGTAATACGGCTGTTGTTTTTGAGAAAGTGAAATAAAACTACAATCTAAATGAAACTAATTACCTCACTTTTCTTTTTCTTTTGTTTAACTACTAATGCGCAAGTTCAAGATGAATTCTTTGTTGATGATGCAAATAATATTGAGATTTTAACAGTTAATTTTTGCGTTGATAATTTTGGCAAGACAAGCTCTGTAACTGTAATTCCTGAAAAAACAACTTATAAAAATCAGGAAAATATACAAAAAGTTGTGGAGTATCGAAAAGGCATAGAATATTATCCAGACAGTAAATTAAAAAACAACTGTTATGATTATATATTTAAATTTATCAATCCAAAATTTAAAGATAAAAAACTAGACACTTCAAAAATTTCAAAATGTCTCGAATTCAGAAGTGGCACATTTAAATATAATGATGGTAGTTATGCTGATGTAATAATTGAAAGGGATGACGAGTTTCAACTAGAAAAAAGCCAAGATGATGTTTCAAAATACAAAATTGACTGGATAGATGAAACTAATTACACTTTGACCTATTTAGAAGTTAGTAATAGAAAGTTAGATTATTTGATTGGTCAAAAGATTTATGTAGAAATAATAGAAATTCTTGACAGCGATAGTTATGTTTATAAAAGTAATTTATTAGATCGAACACTTATAACGGGAATTATAAAACGAATAAAGTAATTTCAGATTTGTCCAGATTAAAAAAAACAAATGACTCAAAAAACTCACATACAATCCTACATCACAATCCAAAACAACGAAATTGTTTTGAACGGAACTTCCATATTCAAAATTGAACCAACTGATTTTGCAGATTTCTCCAAACAAGCATACCGCAATTTTGACATTCAATATCCAAAGTTTTTCAAAATGGATGCTTTGAGCAAACTCGCTTTTTTAGGATCTGAATTGCTTTTGAGTCCGATAACTTCGACTGAACAAGAAAATAATATCGCTTTGGTTTTGGCCAATAAATCATCAAGTTTAGATACCGATGTTAAGTATCAGGAATCTATTTCAGACAAAGAAAACTATTATCCGAGTCCGGCGGTTTTTGTTTATACTTTGCCAAATATTTGTTTGGGCGAAATAAGTATTCGTCATCAGCTAAAAAGTGAAAATTCTTTCTTTATATTTGATGCCTTTAACACTGAATTTATGTCAAATTACTCAGATATTCTTTTGAATACGAATAAGGCAGATATGGTTCTTTGTGGTTGGGTAGAATTTTTTAATGACAATTACAAAGCGTTTCTTTGTGTCATTAGCAAAGAGGAAAACACGAAATATACAAACGAAAATATCAATACATTATATAATAAATAATCATGGAAGCATTAAAAGAAGAATTAAAAAATAAAATCATTACTACTTTAAACCTTGAAGATATCGCAATCGAAGATATTGCAGATAACGATCCTTTGTTTGGAGATGGTTTAGGTTTAGACTCAATTGATGCGCTTGAATTAATCGTGATTTTAGATAAAGATTACGGAATTAAATTGGTTGATCCAAAAGAAGGAAAAACCATTTTTCAATCGATCGAAACTATGGCTGCTTATATTAGCGCTAACAGAACGAAATAAGACTTCTTAGACTTGCTTAGATTTTTAGACTTCTTAGACAAGAATTTTCTAAAATCTAAAAGCTGCAAAATCTAAGCAAGTCTAATAAAGAAATCTAAGCAAGTCTAAAAATCTAAGAAGTCTAAAAATGAAAGGTGTTGCAATAACCGGAATGGGAATTATCTCTTCGATTGGAAATTCAGTCGAGGAAAATTATATGTCGTTGATCGAAAATAAAATTGGTATTTCTCGTATCTCAAATATTCCGACTGTTCATGCCGATATTATTAAGGTAGGAGAAATTAAAAAAACCAATGAAGAATTGGTTAATGAATTGAGAATTACTGAAGATAATAACTTTTCGAGAACGGCTATGATTGGCACTATTGCGGCCAAACAAGCTGTCGAAAATGCAGGAATTACATCGATAAACGAATTTAGAACCGGACTTATTTCAGCTACGAGTGTGGGTGGAATGGACATGACTGAAAAGCATTATTACGACTATTTCGAACATCCTGAACTGGTTAAGTATATTGCTTGTCATGACGGAGGCGATGTTGCTGAAAAAATAGCGGATGAATTGGGTTTAAAAGGAATCGTTACCACTATTAGTACAGCTTGTTCCTCTGCTGCAAACGCGATTATGTTGGGTGCCAGATTGATTAAAGCCGGAAAATTAGACCGCGTAATTGTTGGAGGAGCTGATGGTTTGGCAAAATTCACCATCAACGGATTCAAAACTTTGATGATTTTATCAGACGATTTCAACAAACCATTTGACAATGATCGTAAAGGATTAAACCTTGGTGAAGCCGCGGCTTACTTAGTTTTAGAATCGGATGAAATTGTTGCCAAACAAAATAAAAAAGTGCTGGCAAGAGTTTCGGGTTACGGAAATGCAAATGACGCTTTTCATCAAACCGCTTCATCAGAAAATGGAGATGGTGCTTATTTAGCCATGAAAAAAGCTTTTGAAGTTTCGGGTTTAAAACCTTCGCAAATTGATTACATCAACGTGCACGGAACGGCAACTCCAAACAACGATTTATCTGAAGGAAGAGCTTTGTTGAGAATTTATCAAGACGAAAAAGTGCCTGATTTTAGTTCTACCAAACCTTTTACAGGACATACTTTAGCAGCAGCGGCAGCAATTGAAGCTGTTTACAGCGTTTTGGCGATTCAGAACAATGTGGTTTATCCGAATTTGAATTTCAAAAACCCGATGGAAGAATTTGATTTACAGCCACAAACGTCCTTAAAAAATAAAAACATTGAACACGTTTTATCCAACTCTTTTGGTTTTGGAGGAAATTGTTCTACTCTTATATTCTCAAAAAGCTAAAATGAAAAAAACATATATAAATGGAGTAGGTTGTATTTCGACTCAAAAAACATTTGATACTGTTTTTTTAGAAGAAGCGACTGAGCACAAAAATGAAACTGTACTTTCAATAGTATCGCCTGTTTACAAAGATTACATTTCTCCGGCCGCCAGCAGAAGAATGGCAAAAGGTGTAAAAAACGGAATTGTAGCTTCGGCTTTAGCCTTAAAAGATGCAAAGCTTGAAAATATCGATGCCATTATTACCGGAACTGGTTTGGGATGTATTGAAGATTCTGAAAAATTTCTGAAAAATATTCTTGATAATAATGAAGAGTTTTTGACTCCAACTGCATTTATTCAATCAACGCATAATACTGTTGGCGCTCAAATTGCTTTAACATTGCAATGCAAGGGTTATAATTTTACGTATGTAAACGGAGCAGTTTCGTTTGAGTCTGCGCTTTTAGATGCCAAAATGCAAATCGAAGAAAATGAAGCGAATTCAATTTTAGTGGGCGGAATAGATGAAACCGGAGATTATACGATCTCTCTTTTTAAATTGGCGGGACGTGTTAAAGACGAAAGTAATTTACCATCCAACATTTTAAACTCAACTTCGACCGGTGCAATTTATGGTGAAGGAGCTGCTTTTTTTGTTTTAGAAAATGAAAGAAAAGAAAATACTTATGCTCAGGTTTTAGATGTTGAAATCATAAATACGTTAAAAGAAAACGAAGTTGAAGCTGAAATAATCTCTTTTTTAAAAGCCAATAATTTACAGATCTCAGATCTTGACGCTGTGGTTTTAGGTTTTAACGGAAATGTAGCATCTGATATTTATTATAAAAATATTGCCGAAAATGCTTTTGCAAAAACCCCTCAAATGTATTACAAACATTTGAGCGGCGAGTACGATACTGCTTCTGCTTTTGCCTTATGGATGGCTTCTAAAGTGATAAAAACTCAGGAGATTCCTCAAATTGTAAAAGTGAATTCAGTTAAAAAACCAGCTTATAATACCATTTTATTGTACAATCAATTGAATGGAAAAAATCATAGTTTTACTTTGATCACAAAATGATAACGCATAAAAACATTTCGTTATTCTTTCTATTCTTATTGCTTTTACTCGTTCTTTTGAACCTTTATACAGCAATTAGCTGGCTATGGTTTATCGCAATTGTTCTTATTTGGCTAGGAATTAACGCTGTAGGTTCTGCCAGAATTTCATCTAATTATCACGTAAAAGCATATTGTAATAATCCATCCGAAACCGAGAAAAAAATTGCTTTAACTTTTGATGACGGTCCAAGTGAATTTACTTTAGAGGTTTTAGAACTTTTAAAAAAATACAATGCCAAAGCGACATTTTTCTGCATTGGGAAAAATATCGAGATCCATCCTGAAATTGTAAAACAAATTATTGCCGAAGGACATTTGCTTGGCAATCATTCGTACAGTCATTCCAAATTTTTTGATTTTTATAATGCAAAAAAAATAACTGACGAAATTCAGACAACTGATTCACTTCTTGAAAAATTCACTTCAAAAAAAATAAATTTCTTTCGCCCGCCTTATGGCGTTACAACGCCTTCGATCAGAAGAGCTTTGCAACTGACCGGACACAAAGTGATTGGCTGGAATATTCGTTCGCTTGACGGCGGCACAAAAAATCAAGGTTTAATTTTCAATCGAATTATAAAACGTGTTTCTCCCGGCGGAATTGTACTTTTGCACGACACGGCGTCACACTCTGTTTTGGTACTGGAACAGTTTTTGCAATTTTTACAGCAAAACAATTACAAAGTGATTTCGACTGAAGAACTTTTGAATCTAAAAGCTTATGAAAACTAAAATATACCTATTCCTTTTTTTATTAAACATCTGCACGATTTCTTTATTTGCCCAAGAGCAGAAAATGTCTGATGCCGAAATTTCGTCTTTTAAACAAGATGTGAATCTTGTATCTAAAAAAATCAAAACGTTAAGCACTGACTTTGTTCAGTACAAACATTTGGATTTTTTATCGAAAGACATTGAAACTTCTGGTAAAATGATTTTTAAAGAACCAAGTTTACTACAATGGCAATATAAAAAACCATACAATTATACTATTGTTTTTAAAAACGGAAAAATCCTGATTAACGACGAAGGAAAGAAAAGTGCGGTTGATATTGGCAACAGTAAAATATTTGGCCGAATCAATAAATTAATTGTTGGAAGTGTAAGCGGAAATATGTTTGATGATAAAGAATTTGCGATTTCGTATTTTAAATTGAAAGGACAAAATCTGGCAAAATTTATTCCGAAAGATGCTACGCTGAAAAAATACATCAAACAAATTGAACTTACTTTTGATAAAGAAGAAGCAACTGTGGTTCAGGTAAAACTATTAGAATCATCTGAAGATTATACTAGAATTGTACTTAAAAACAAAGTGATCAATGCAAAAATCGACGATTCAGTTTTTACTAATTAATTGCTTTTTGGCGATTGTTCTGGTTTCTTGTGGCTCGGTTACAAAAAACTACACTCCAAAAAAATTAGACAAAACGTCTTATGAAGTTCCCTATTTTTCAGATTCAAAAACAGATTATGTCTATAAAACCAATATTACGGTTTATGGAAATGAACTGTCTGGAATTTTCATTGCCAAAAAAATAAACGACACTTTACACCGTATTGTTTTCACCACTGAATTTGGCAACAAATTGTTAGATTTTGAAATTTCTGAAAAGAGTTTCAAAGTCAATTCGATTGTATCAGAGTTAGATCGAAAAATCCTGATCAATACTTTAAAAGAAGATTTTAGATTACTTCTCAAAAAGGAATATTTAATTCAGGAACAGTTTGAAAATGAATTGTATAACATTTACAAATCGAATGATGGAAATCGTGACAACTATCTTTTTATCTCTAAAAAAGAGGGCAAATTAGAAAAAGTCATTCATTCATCTCAAACAAAAGAAAAATTTACGCTGAAATTTAATTCAGAAAACAATATTTTTGCCGAGAATATTCAGATTATTCATCAAAACATTAAGTTAAAAATTGAGCTTAATCATTTTAAATCAGAGTAAAACTTAAACTAAACCTAAACTTAAAACAACCCAAAAATGAAAAAAATAGCCGTAATTGTCTTTGTTTTATTTGCAAGTATAATGAATGCTCAAGTAACGTTCAAACCAGGTTTAAGAGCCGGAGCTTCATTTTCTACTTTCTCAAATACACGTTCTGATTATAAAACTGATTTTTATGTAGGTGGTTTTGGCGAAATCAAATTAACTAAGATTTACACTTTACAACCTGAAATTACTTATAGTCAGCAAGGTGCTGATAATGTTAAAACCTTTGTTAGTTACAATAATGGTCAGGATGTTATCGAATCCCGAAATTTAGAAATTGACTATCTTTCTATTGCTATGATTAATAAATTTACTTTTAATGGTGGTTTTCAGGTTCAGGTGGGTCCAACTTTAGACTTTAGATTACAAGATAATTTACTTTATGAAAAATCTGATGTCGATTTGGCCTTTGTAATGGGTTTAGCTTATAGATTACCATCCGGATTAACGTTTGAAGCCCGATTTAAAAAAGGATTAGTAGATGTTTTAGATAGTGATACTTACGCAAGCAGCCAAAATAATGATGATTATTGGTTGGCCGATTATAATACAAATGTTAGTTTTCAATTGGGAATTTCATATCCTTTTGGCAAATAAAAAATTATGGTTTTAAAAGATTTTTATAAAGTTCTTTCAGAAGAAAAAACAGGAGATTCTAAATATAATATTACGATTTTGGTCAATGAAAAACATGAAGTTTTCAAAGGTCATTTTCCAGGAAACCCAATTATGCCGGGAGTTTGCATGATTCAGATTATTAAAGAACTTACAGAAGCTATTACCAAAAGTACTTTGATCATTCAGACATTGGCAAATGTAAAATTTATGGCGCTTATTAATCCTGAGGTAACTCCGGAATTGCGTTTAGAACTTGACATTACAACAACCGAAGACGATTTGGTTAAAGTAAAAAACACGACTTATTTTAACGACACTGTTGCCCTGAAATTGAGCAATGTGTACAAAAAAATATAATTATGAAATTATTATTGTCACTGCTTTTATGGGTTAGTTTTGCTGGAACACCAGATTTGACAAGCATAAGAAAAATGTATTCTGATGTTTCAAAATCTGAAGCAAATGCCAAAGATTTTTCAGGAAAACTTGCCGGTGTTTCTAATAACGACGATAAAATTTTAGTGGCTTATAAGGCTGCTTCTATTTTGTTGGATTCTAAGTTTGAGAAGAAACTGAAAGATAAAATGGATCGTTTTAAAGAAGGTGCTAAATTGCTTGAATCAACTATAAAAAGTGAACCCAACAATATTGAAATTAGAATGATCCGTTTAAGTATTCAGGAAAATGTTCCGGGAATTACGGGTTATAAGAAAAACATCAAAGAAGACAAAAAATACATTACAGAGCATTATGCTGAGCAAAGTGCAACTTTAAAAGAATATCTAAAAGACTTTATTTTACAATCGAAAAGTTTCTCTGAAAAAGAGAGACAATTCGCGAAGTAAGCTAAAGAAAAACTCCCCATGAAACCTATTTTATCACAGCAAGATTTACTTGATTCAATTCATTTTTGTGTCATTGTTCCAACGTACAATAATCAGAAAACGTTGAAAAGAGTGCTGGATTCTATTGTAGATTTCACCTCAAATATCATTATTGTTAATGATGGATCGACTGATGAAACCAGCGAAATTCTAAAACAATATTCGCAATTCACACAAATTCATCATCCTAAAAATTTAGGAAAAGGAAGAGCGCTTCGAAATGGGTTTCGAAAAGCAATCGAAATGAATTTTGAGTACGCTATTACAATCGATTCTGACGGACAACATTTTGCTTCTGATATTCCGAAATTTATTGCTGAAATTCAAAACGAGCCTAATTCGTTGTTGATTGGAAGCCGTAATATGACACAGGAAAATGTGCCTAAAAAAAGTAGCTTTGGAAATAAATTTTCGAATTTCTGGTTTAAGTTTGAAACCGGAATTAAATTAGATGACACGCAATCAGGTTTTAGATCATATCCTTTGCGATTGATTCCGAAACAATTTTATACTAATAAATTTGAGTTTGAAATTGAAGTTATTGTACGATCTGCGTGGAAAGGAATTGTGGTGAAAAACATTCCGATTCAGATTTTGTACGATCCTGCAGAACGCGTTTCGCATTTTAGACCCTTCCAGGATTTTACCCGAATTAGTATTTTAAATACCGTTTTGGTTCTTAATGCTTTGTTGTATATCAAACCAAGAGATTTCTTTAGAAAAGCAAAAAAGAAAGGTCTTAAAAAATTCTTTCTAGAAGATATTTTAGAAAGCAGCGATTCAAATTTCAAAAAATCGGCAGCAATTGCATTGGGAATTTTTATCGGAATTTCTCCTTTTTGGGGATTTCAAACCGTGCTGCTTTTTACTTTTGCCGCTTTGTTTAGACTCAACAAAGTCATTGCTTACCTGGCCTCAAATGTGAGTTTTCCGCCTTTTATACCCTTTGTTATCTACGGTTCTTTAAAAATGGGAAGTTATTTTGTATCCAATGACGTTCCTTTAATTTTAGATAGTTCGATTACGCTCGATGATATTCAGAAAAATGCAACACAATATATCGTCGGAAGTCTTATTTTAGCATCCGTTTTAGCACTGTCTGTTGGTCTTATAAGTTATTTACTTTTAACCGCTTTTAGTTCTAAGAAAAAATTACAATAATTAAATATTTTACCACAGATTAAAAGGATTTATACTGATTTTTTTCACCCTGAATTTAAAATCAATTTAATCCTTTTAATCTGTGGCTAAAAAAAATAAAAATATGCATCACTATTTTCACGCCATTCATTTGTTTGTAAACCGAAGAAAATCGCTGTCGGTTGCATTGGCAATTCTGATGCTTTTTGTGTTTGGCTTTTTTGCTTCTCAAATTAAGTTTGAAGAGGATATTACCAAGCTAATTCCAACAAATGACAAAGCCGATGCAACTGCAAAGGTTTTGAAACAGCTTAATTTTGCTGATAAAATTACCGTTATTTTCAAATTGGATAAAAACGGCACAGAAGAAGATTTAAAAGAAATGGCAACCGCTTTTTCTGATAGCGTTGCAAAATCCTGTAAACCTTACGTAACCGGAATTCAGGGAAAAATTGACGAAGAAAACATTCAGGAAACAATCGATTTTGTTTACAATAATTTACCTCTTTTTTTAGAAAACAAAGATTACGATGCAATTTCGAATAAACTTCAAAAAGATAGTATTGCAGCAACCGTTCAGGGAAATTACAAATCGATTATTTCTCCATCAGGATTTATCACTAAAGATTTTATCCTTCAAGATCCTCTTGGAATTTCGTTTATAGCTTTAAAAAAATTACAGCAATTAAATATTGGTGACGATTTTACGTTGGACAATGGTTTTGTAATGACTAAGGATAAAAAGAAATTGTTGTTGTTCATTACGTCAAATCTTCCTTCGAGTGAAACTGAAAAGAACACGATTTTTGCCGAAAAACTAAAATCGATTCAGGACAATTTAAATCAGAAATTCAAAGGCAAAACTTCTATCAGTTATTTTGGTTCCGCTTTGATTGCGGTTGCCAATGCCAATCAAATTAAAAGTGATATTATTTTAACCACAACAATTGCGATGATTACGCTCATGTTGATTTTGATTTTGTTCTATCGAAAAGTAATGATTCCACTCATCATTTTTCTTCCAACAGTTTTTGGAGCTTTGTTTGCAGTGGCATTTTTATACTTTGTTAAGGAACAAATCTCAGCCATTTCTCTCGGAATTGGTTCGATCTTATTAGGAATCACAATCGACTATTCGATCCATATACTTACGCATTATAAACACAACAGTGATGTAAAAACGTTGTACAAAGACATTACAATGCCTGTAATCATGAGTAGTTCAACAACTGCAGTTGCTTTTTTATGTTTGCTTTTTGTGAAATCTGATGCGCTGAACGACTTAGGAATTTTTGCTGCTGTTATTGTAATGGCTTCGGCTCTTTTTTCGCTTTTAATTGTACCTCATTTGTACAAACCGAAAGAAAATAATTTTGAACATAAGAAAAACTGGATCGATAAACTGGCTCATTTCTCTTTTCACAATAATAAGTACCTCATTGGATTTTGCGTTTTAATTACGATTATTTGTTGTTTCACCTATAATAATGTCGGTTTCAATAATGATTTATCGCAATTGAATTTTGTTCCGAAAGAAATTAGAGCTGCCGAAAAAGATCTGGAAGAAAGCACAAGTTTAACTTCAAAAACCATTTATGTTGCTTCATACGGAAATAGCATGGAAGAAGTTTTGCAAAACAACAGTCAACTTTTCTCCGATTTATCAAAAGAAAAACAAAAAGATAAAATATTGAATTTTAGTTCTGTTGGCGGAATTATGCTTTCGCAGAAGGAACAGCAACAGAAAATCGACAAATGGAATTCGTTTTGGGATACCAATAAAAAGCAACTTTTACAATCTCAATTAATTGCTGAAGGCTCAAAACTCGGATTCAAACCAACAACTTATGCTGCTTTTTTTGATCACTTGAATACTAGTTTCAAACCTATTTCGGCACAAGATTATTTAAAAATTCAGGCTTTACAATTGAAGGAGTTTGTAACCGAAAAAAATGGTTTTTTCACGATCTCTACTTTGGTCAAAGTCACTCCGCAGCAACGTGACGCTTTTGTAAAATCGGCTTCAGCCAAAAAGAATCTGATTGCGATAGATCGTCAGCAAATGAATGAAACTTTTTTTAGTACTTTAAAAACTGATTTTAATTCGCTGGTAAATTATTCTTTTGTTGCTGTAATTTTAATTCTGTTTTTCTTTTTCCGCAGATTAGAATTAGTTATTGTCAGCTGCATTCCAATTGCTTTAACTGGAATTGTGACTGCAGGAATTATGGGCGTTTTTGGCATTCAGATGAATATTTTCAGTATGATTGTATGTACACTGATTTTTGGTCATGGTGTCGATTTTAGTATTTTCATGACGAGCGCACTTCAAAAAGAATACACTTCCGGAAAAAATGAAATTGCCATTTACAGAACTTCAATAATTCTGGCAGTAATTACTACAATATTAGGAATTGGCGCGATGATTTTTGCAGAACATCCGGCGTTGAGATCTATTTCGTCTGTTTCTTTAATTGGAGTTTTTGCCGCACTAATTATAACATTCATTTTCTATCCAATTCTTTTCAAATTATTCATATCCAACCGTTCAAAAAAAGGGAATCCGCCTTTTGTGTTGCGCACTTTTATTCACGGTGTTATATCGTTTACTTATTACGGACTTGGCGGTATTTTGATGTCGCTTTTCTGCATCACCATTATGCCGATTCTTCCGATAAACGAAAAAACAAAAATGAAAGGATTTCGTTATATCATTTCGAAATTCATGAAATCGGTGTTGTATTCGAATCCGTTTATTCACAAAAAAGTAGTGAATGAATTTAATGAAACTTTCGAAAAACCGGCCATCATAATTGCCAATCACTCTTCTTTTATCGATATTTTGGCAATGGGAATGTTGAGTCCAAAAATTATATTTTTAGTGAGCGATTGGGTTTACAACTCTCCTATTTTTGGCGGAACGGTAAGAAAAGCAGGTTTTTATCCGGTTTCAGAAGGAATTGAAGGCGGTGTCGAACATTTACGCCAAAAAGTAAACGAAGGTTATTCGCTTATGATTTTCCCGGAAGGAACGCGATCTGAAAGCAATCAGATTAAACGTTTCCACAAAGGTGCTTTTTATCTTGCCGAAGAATTTAACCTGGATATTATTCCTGTTGTGATTCACGGTGCTTCAGAAGCAATTCCGAAAGGCGATTTTGTAATTCATCATAGCCATCTTACGCTTACTATTTTAGAAAGAATTACTCCTAATAATCTTTCTTTTGGTAAAAATTATGCCGAAAGAACAAAACAAATCAGTGCGTTTTTTAAAGAAGAATTTCATAAAATTCGTGAAAAATTAGAAGGCCCGGACTACTTCAAAAAAATGGTTATACATAGTTTTGATTATAAAGAAATCGAGGTCATCAATAGTGTCAAAACCAATTTAAAAAATAATCTGGAAACCTACTATCGTCTCAATAAGCATCTTTCGGCGAAAGCCAAAATATTGCATTTGTCAAATGATTATGGTCAATTGGATGTGTTGTTAACCTTGCAGGAACCTCAACGCAAAATAATTTCATTCAATTTTGATGAAGAAAAATTAGCCGTTTCAAAAACCAATTATTTAGTTACCAAAAGAAAGATTTCTTATCTGGATCAATTAGAATTGGCTTTCCCAAATCTATATGATGTTGTTTTAGTTTCTGATACACATTATAAAGATGCTCTTGAAAAAGTAATTTCTAGTACTTCTTTAATTATTGTTCTCAACAATTCTATTTCAAAAGACGCTTTGATTAACTTTGGTTTTGAATGTGTTTTAGAAGAAAATTCTATAATCGTATTAAAGAAAAATTAGCATGAAAGAGCAATACGATCTAGTAATTGTTGGCAGCGGACTAGGCGGACTGGTCTCGGCAATTATTTTGGCAAAAGAAGGCTACAGCGTTTGTGTGCTCGAAAAAAACAATCAATATGGTGGCAATTTGCAAACTTTTGTACGCGATAAAACCATTTTTGACACCGGAATTCATTACATCGGAGGTTTAGACGAAGGTCAGAATCTGAACAAATATTTTAAATATTTGGGAATTATGGATCATCTCAATCTAAAGAAATTAGATGAAAACGGTTTTGATATTATCTCTTTTGAAGACGATCAAAACGAATATCCTCATGCGCAAGGTTATGATAATTTTGCCAATCAACTGGTGAAATTTTTCCCGGATGAAAAATCCAATATTGAGGAGTATTGCAAAAAAATAAAAACAATTTGTGAATCATTTCCGCTCTATAATTTAGAATGGGAAGGTAAATATGATAACGAAATTTTAGGTCTCAATGCCAAGCAAACGATCGAAGAATGTACGCAAAATGAAAAACTAAAAGCAGTTTTGGCAGGATCTAATTTCTTATATGCTGGCATTGCAGATAAATCGCCATTTTACGTTCATGCCCTTTCTGTAAACTCTTACATTCAAAGTTCATGGAGATGTATTAATGGCGGAAGTCAAATCACAAAGCAACTTTTAAAACAGCTTAAAAAATACGGCGGCGAATTCTATAAATACAAAGAAGTTATTCGATTTAATGTTTCAGATAAAAAAGTCACTTCTGTCGATATGAAAGACGGAACTCAGGTTTCCGGTTCTTATTTCATTTCGAATATAGAACCGAAAACGACACTGAAAATGGCTGGCGAAGAGAACTTCAGAAAATCATTTTATAGTCGGGTTCAAAGTCTTGAAGGTGTTATTTCTGCCTTTAGTTTGTATATCGTTTTTAAACCTGAAACCTTCAAATACATCAATCACAATCATTATCATTTTAAGAAAAGCAGCGAAGTCTGGACGGCTCATGATTACGACGAGAATACTTGGCCAAAAGCTTTTATGGCTTCTATGAATACCTCAAAAAAACAGGAAGAATGGGCAGAAGGGATGACTTTTATCACCTACATGAAATATGATGATGTGGCGCCTTGGATGGACACGTTTAATACAACTGCTGAAGAAAACGATCGTGGCGAAAGCTACGAAGACTTTAAATCGCGAAAAGCTTCAAAGTTCTTAAATGAAATTGAAATTAAATTTCCGGGAATCAAAGATTGTATTCAATCTGTACACACTTCAACACCGCTCTCCTATCGCGATTATATTGGAGGAGACAATGGCAATATGTACGGTTATGTTAAAGATTCGAATAATCCGATGAAAACGTTGATTCCATCAAAAACCAAATTAGACAATTTGTATCTTACGGGTCAAAGTATCAATATGCATGGCGTTTTAGGCGTAACGATTGGAGCCGTTGTAACTTGCTCAGAAATTGTTGGAAAAGAATATTTAGTAACCAAAATAAATAAAGCATCTGAATAAAAAGTAGAGATATGAAAATCCGAATTAATTTATTTTTTTTCGTTGGTTTTTTATTGGTGTTAGCTTCGTGCGGAACATCAAAATCTATGCATCATCAGCCTGAAGTTTCAAATTACAATACTGCAAAACCAGTTGTAACAAAACAATCTGATACTGTTTTTGTTTCTGGAAAAAATTCACTTTTAAAAAACAAACAAGGCATTTGGGAAATGTATCTCGAAGGTGATCCATTAGAAATTGGGCTCAACGCTGGCGCTTTGTCTGACTCTCTTTTAAAAAATCAAGAGCACATCTTTTTTTCTAAAATACAAGATATAATTCCGTCTAAGTTTGAGCAAAAAATGCTCCGACACTTTTTAAAATGGTACAACAGAAAATTGTATCTAAACGTTCCTGAAGAATATCAAACTGAGATTTATGGCATTTCGCAATACACTTCAACTGATTTCGATAACATCGCACCTCAATTTCAGCGAAGTTTATATTTGCATGCCGCACACGATATTGGACACGCTTTGCAAGATTTGGCTTTGGTTGGTTGCTCCTCTTTTGCTGCTTGGGGAGAAAAATCTGAAGATGGCAATCTAATCCTCGGACGCAATTTTGACTTTTATGTAAATGACGCTTTCGCGGAAAATAAAATCGTCGCCTTTGTAAATCCGAAAGAAGGAAACCAATTTATGATGGTAACCTGGCCAGGAATGATTGGAGCGGTTTCGGGAATGAATGAGCAAGGATTAACGGTAACAATTAATGCGGGAAAATCTAAAATTCCGATGATTGCCAAAACTCCAATTTCGATTCTAACGCGTGAAATTTTACAACACGCCACAACTATTGACCAAGCCATTGCGATTGCTAAAAAAAGATCCGTTTTTGTTTCAGAATCTATAATGGTAGGAAGTGCCATAGATAACAAAGCGGTTTTAATTGAAGTTACGCCTAAAAAAATGGCTGTTTATGAAGTTCCAAACAGTGATCAATTAATTTGTTCCAACCATTTTCAGAGCGATGCTTTTAAAAATGAAGAACAAAATCAATTCCAAATTGCGAACAGTCATTCTAAATATCGCTTTGACAGAATGCAGGAACTTTTTGCTGAAAACCCTAAAATCAATCCCAAAATTGCATCTGAGATTCTTCGAAATAAAGAGGGTTTACAGAATATGCCGCTGGGTTATGGTAACGAAAAAGCATTGAATCAATTAATGGCGCATCATGGAATCATCTTTAAACCGAAAGAAAAATTGGTTTGGGTGTCTGCAAATCCCTATCAATTAGGTGAATTTGTTTGTTATAATCTGGATTCGATTTTTAAAGAAAGGAAAACCAATAATGTAGTTTCACTCGAACAAGAAAATCTAAATATTGCTAAAGATCCTTTTCTGGAAACTACAAAATATAAAAACTATCAAAATTTTAGAATTGAAGACCACAAAATAGATTTATATTTGAAAAATAAAACAGAAATCACTTCTGATTTTATTCAAAACTATCAATCCTTAAACCCAGATTATTGGGTTGTGTATTATAAAACCGGATTGTATTTTTATCGAAAAAAGGACTTTCGAAAATCTCAGGATAATTTTGAAAAAGCGTTGACCAAAGAAATTACAACGGCTCCTGAGAAAATACAAATTGAAAAATATTTAAAAAAAATCAAAAGAAAATTACAATGATTCCAACAATAGAAAAGGATTCTTTAGAACAAATTAAAATTTTTCAAGAACAAAAACTAGCCGAACTTTTACAATATATCAGTCAACATTCACCATTCTATAAAAGACTTTTTGCAGGACAAAACATTGATATTTCAAAAGTAAAAACGCTGGAAGATTTACAATTTTTACCTGTTACAACTAAAGAAAATTTGCAAGAGTACAATGATGATTTTTTGTGTGTACCGCAAAATAAGATTATCGATTATGCTTCGACTTCAGGAACTCTTGGTGATCCGGTAACTTTTGGTTTAACCGATTCTGATTTGGATCGATTGGCTTATAATGAAGCTATTTCGTTTGCCTGCGCCGGAATTGCCGAAGGTGATGTGGTGCAATTAATGACTACTATTGATAGGAAATTTATGGCTGGATTGGCTTATTTTCTTGGACTTCGAAAACTAAAAGTGGGCGTAATTCGTGTTGGCGCCGGAATTCCGGAATTGCAATGGGATTCTATTTTAAAATACAATCCGTCTTATTTAATTACTGTTCCTTCGTTTTTATTGAAGTTAATTGAATATGCCGAAGCGCACGGAATTGATTATAATAATTCGAGCATAAAAGGTGCAATTTGCATTGGAGAATCGTTGAGAAATCAGGATTTTTCAATGAACATTTTGTCTCAAAAAATTACGGAAAAATGGAATATTAAGTTGTTTTCGACTTATGCTTCTACTGAAATGAGCACTGCTTTTACCGAATGTGAACACGGAATTGGAGGTCATCATCATCCGGAATTAATTATTGTTGAAGTGCTTGATGAGAATAATATTCCGGTAAAAAATGGAGAAACGGGCGAATTGACTTTTACCACTTTAGGTATTGAAGCGATGCCTTTATTACGTTTTAAAACTGGCGATATTGTCCAGCTTCATGACGAACCTTGCGCTTGCGGGCGACATACTTTGCGTGTTGGCCCCGTTGTTGGACGTAAAAAACAAATGATAAAATACAAAGGAACAACACTTTATCCGCCTGCGATGAATGATGTTTTGAGCGGTTTTGACAATATTGAAAATCATATTATTGAGATTTCTACCAACGATTTAGGTACAGATGAAATTTTAATAAAGATTGCCGTAAAAAATCAGTCTTCTGAATTTTTACAGGAAATCAAAGATCACTTTAGAGCCAAATTAAGAGTTACTCCAAAGATTGAATTCGCTTCAAAAGAAACTTTAAATCCTCTAGTTTTTAATCCGATGAGTCGAAAACCAATTCGATTTTTTGATTATAGAGTTTCGTAAAAAGGTACAAAGTTGCAAAGGTTCAGAGGGACAAAGGTTTCTACTTAAACTTAATAACAACTCTTAATGTCATTTCGACCGAAGGGAGAAATCACACTCGTAATTCGACAAAGATTGATAACTTTCTGTGTGGGTTTTTCTTGTGTGATTTCTCCCTTCGGTCGAAATGACAAATTCCTGAACATAAAAGACTTAAAGTTTACATAAAAACCTTTGCAACTTTGCCACTCTGAACCTTTGAACCTCAATTTGGTACAAATTGAACTAAATGTTGTAATTTTGCACAAAATATTGAAGATGGTCAAGATTGGCAACATAGAATTACCCGAATTTCCTTTATTACTCGCGCCTATGGAAGATGTGAGCGATCCGCCGTTTCGCAGATTATGCAAAACGCATGGCGCTGACATGATGTATTCTGAATTTATTTCATCGGAAGGATTGATTCGTGATGCTATTAAAAGTAGAATGAAGCTGGATATTTTTGATTATGAACGTCCGGTTGGAATTCAGATTTTTGGTGGAGATGAAGAAGCAATGGCACTTTCGTCTAAAATTGTTTCTACTGTAAAACCAGATTTAGTAGATATCAATTTTGGATGTCCGGTTAAAAAAGTAGTTTGTAAAGGTGCCGGAGCGGGAGTTTTGAAAGATGTAGATTTGATGGTGCGTTTGACAAAAGCAGTTATCAGAAGTACTGATTTACCTGTTACAGTAAAAACACGTTTAGGCTGGGATGAAAGCTCAATTAATATTGATGAAGTTGCAGAAAGACTTCAGGACATTGGTGTTCAGGCTCTAACAATTCACGCCAGAACCCGTGCACAAATGTATAAAGGTCACTCAGACTGGTCGCATATTGCACGTGTAAAAAATAACCCGAGAATTACAATGCCAATTTTTGGAAATGGCGATATTGACAATCCAGAAAAAGCATTAAAATATAAAAATGAATACGGTATTGACGGTATCATGATTGGTCGTGCTGCTATTGGTTATCCATGGATTTTTAATGAAATCAAGCACTATTTTAAGACGGGTGAACACTTAGCCGCTCCAACGGTTGCCGATCGTGTAGAGGCTGCCAGAAATCACTTAATGTGGTCGATGGAATGGAAAGGTGAACGTTTGGGAATTGTAGAAATGCGTCGTCATTATACCAATTATTTTAAAGGGATTCATTCTTTTAAAGAATACAAACAAAAACTGGTTACAACTGATGAGCCTGAAAATTTATTCGCAATTATGAAAGAAATTGAACAGGTTTATGCGGGATATGAGTTTGTTTAAAAATACTTAATCTTTGTTAAAGTTTAAAACTTAGATCTATAAAACAAAAAAGACCATCAATAATGAAGGTCTTTTTTTATATAAGTATTTTTTATTTTACAGCTTCTAAAATATTTAATGCAATTTCGTTTTGTCCATCTTCACTGGTAATATAATCGCGATCTTTTTCATTCGATAAAAATCCAATCATTAATGTCATTATAGGACAACTTGCGTTTTTAAGCATATAAAAGGGTGCTTCGGTAATTCTTCTTTTTTTAAGATTTCCAGCTTCGGTCATTTTATCAATTACAATGACTGCACTTTCTTTTGATTTTTCATGAAACGTTTCGTTTGATGGAATAAAGGCCCGCGCTCCGTTTGCACTCATATTCATATTTGCACTAATATGCAAAGAAACAACCAAATCCGGTTTTAGGTTATTGATGATAGAAACTCTTTCGCTCAATTCCATCTCATGATCACCATCTCGAAGTAAAACAATTTCAAGGTTACTATCCTTATTTAATGCTTTAATTTTTTTTGCGATTGTTTCCGTAATCAATTTCTCTTGAAATCCATACATGTCGGCACCAAGATCTTTTCCGCCATGACCGGCATCAATCACAATAATCTTCTTTTCTTCTAGTGGTCTAAATGCAAAACACACTCCTAAAAGAACAACTGCACTTAAAATTCCTAAAATTCTAATTTTGGTTTTCATATCAATTTATTTTTGGTTATAAATTTCAAACGAATAAAATTAAGAAATATTGTACAAAATACTAAACCTCAATACGTTTCCATTTTCCTCTTTTATAAAAAAAGATCCCCGCCAATGTAATTGCTGTTTCAGCAACTGGAATTGCGATAAAAACTCCTGTTGGCCCCATATTAAAATGTTTTGCTAAAACATATGCTAGCGGAATTTGAAACAACCAAAACCCAAAGAAATTAATTCCCGTTGGTGTCCAGGTATCTCCTGCTCCATTGAATGTATTGATTAAAACCATTCCAATTCCGTAGAAAACAAATCCGATGCTCATTATTTGTAAAGCTTCAACAGCAATCGTTTTGACCAATTCATCATTAGTAAAAAATGAAATAATGTATTTTCCAAAACATAATACAGCCACCATAATTGTGGCCATGAAAATCACATTGTACTTTGCCGTTGCATAAACTGCTTTTTCGGCACGATCAATTTGTTTTGCTCCTAAATTTTGCCCTACCAATGTTGCGGCCGCATTACTTAATCCCCAAGCCGGAAGAATAAAAAACATCATAATTCTAAGCGCTGTCTGATAACCCGCAGAACCATGATCACCACCTGTTGTTGCAACCAATTGTGCCAGAAAAATCCAACTGCATGAGGCTATTACAAATTGTAAAACTCCCGGAGCAGCAATTTTAAATAAAGCTTTTATCTGTTTTAAATTTGGAATCAAATAAGAAATTTTAATTTTTAAAACTCCATTTCCGTAGAACAAATGATAAATTTGATACAAAACTCCAATGCTTCGTCCTAAAGTTGTAGCAATCGCTGCACCTGTTAATCCAAAAGCAGGAACTGGTCCGAAACCATTAATTAGTATTGGACAAAGAATAATATTACATATATTGGCTATCCAAAGACTTTTCATCGCAATTGCAGCATTTCCCGCACCACGAAAAATTCCGTTAATCAGGAATAAAAGAGTGATACATAAACTTGAACCAATCATTATCTGGGTATACCTAAAACCATGTTCGGCGGCATCTACAGAAGCTCCCATGAATAAAAGAATATCTTTAGCATAGATAATTCCATAAATACTCATAAAAATGCTTACTATAAATGCTATAACAATTGCCTGCATTCCAGCTTTCGCAGCTGCGACCGGATCTTTTTCTCCAATTCGTCTTGCTACAACTGCCGTTGCTGCCATACTTAATCCTATGTCTATAGAATATATAATTGTGAGGACTGACTCTGTTAAACCAACAGTTTGAATGGCAAAACTGCTATGCTCTAAATGTCCAACAAAATATAAGTCGACTAAAGCAAAAACAGATTCCATCATCATTTCTAAAACCATCGGAATGGCTAATAGTATAACGGCTTTTTTGATACTTCCAATTGTGTAATCAAAAGATTCATCGCCTTTTATGGCTTGTTTTAAGGTGGTAAAAATTTTAGAAAATAAACTTTTCTTTATTGTTGTTTCTGTCATGATGTATTAGGATAAATGATAAAAATAGCTCAGATTCAATGATCTGAACTCAAGAAAATAAACGTAAGTATCCTAATTATTCAAAAAATAAAATAGGATTAGGCAGAAACAATCATATGCTGTAGATTTTTAAGAGGATAAATATAGGCAATATTTTCTTTCAGAAATATTAATCTAACAGCTTTTTACTTACTCGACTACTCGCAATTAAAGATGCTATAAAGCCAAGTGATACAATGGTTCCCAATACTATAAGTACGTTGTTAAGGGTAAAAACTACAGGATATGCCAAGGTTGGCGTAATCATAATGAGTTCGTAGCGTTGTTGCAATACGACTAAAATAATGCCCAAAATAAGACCAATTATTCCACCAAATAAACTTAATAATGTTCCCTGAAGCAAGAATATTTTTCTCAAACTCTTTATTTCTGTTCCAAGATTAAAAAGGGTTTTAAGGTTTCCTTTCTTCTCTAAAATCATCATAATTAGTGCTCCAACTAAATTAAAAAGTGCCACTATGATCACTAAAGTAAAAATTAGATAGACGACAATATTTTCTGTATTCAGCATTTTATACAAAGACTCATTCAGTTGTGCTCTGTTTTTTACCGTAATTTTATTTTTGAAAATTGTCTTAAGTTTTGCGTCTATAGCGTTCTCATCTGCATTTGGTTTTAGCTTGAACTCTACTCCTGAAATCTGATTTGGTTTATACATCAATAATTCTTGCGCTAAACCCAAATCGGCAAAAACATATTTTGAATCTATGTCTTCACTTATTGAATAAATTCCGACGGGTAAAACATCTACTTTATTGAATGCCTGATCCGGATTTTCGATTGCACCTGTTCCCGGTTTCGGCGCAAATACTTGCAACGGATTTTCAAAATCCAATATTCCCATCGAAAAATCTCTTGCAATTCCATATCCTACAATTACCTGATAAGTATCTGGTTTCAGCCATTCACCCTCTTCATTAAAAAGTTTTTTCTTAATCGCATTTACTATCGTGTAATTGCGATCAACTCCTTTTAAATAGGTTACTTGCTGTTTGTCTTTGAATAAGAATAAAACACGTTCTTCGATGATTTTGCTATATGAAACAATACCATCAATTTTTTTAATTTCACTTTCCTGATTAGGTGTGATCAAAAATGATTTTCCGTAAGTACTGGTAATTTTTAAATCGGGATCAATCTCATTTGTAAACGAAAGACTAAAAACTTTTAATCCTCCAAAAACAGATAAAACCACGAACAAAGCCATTGCGCCAACAATAATTCCCATGCTGGCAATCCGATTGATGATATTGATAGCATTGTTTTTACTTCTGCTAAAAATATAACGTTTGGCTATGTAAAGGGGGAAATTCAATTTATGATTTTCTTCTTTTCTCTAAAAGATCACGATTTTCAATTGGGTTTTCTCTATTTGATAATGCATTATCAATTTTTTCAATGTAATCTAACGAGTCATCGATAAAAAACACCAAATTAGGTACTCTACGCAATTGCAAACGTACACGTTGTGATAAATCGTGTTTGATTAAAGTTGAGTTTGATTTTATTCCTTCCAAAGTTTCTTTGGCTTTGTCTTGAGGAAAAATGCTCAAATAAACTGTTGCCACAGATAAATCTGAAGTAACACTAACTTTGGATACTGAAATTACTAAGTTCGTAATTCCGTTTTTTCTCACTTCACCTTGCAAAATATCAACCAAATCTTTTTGGATGACACCGCCTATTTTTTTCTGTCTATTTGTTTCCATTATGCAAAAATACTATTTTTAATTTCAATCGTTGCAATTTCACAATCAACAATAGAATGATTTTTACATTCTTAGCTACTATTACCTATTTTAGTGTTCTTTTTTTAATAATTATCCAAAAAAACGAGATCTTTAATTGTAAACAACTGATTCTCAAAGATGATATAAATCAGGTTTTTTATCGGAATTATTTTACATATTTGATTGAACTATAATAATACAAAATCAATTATGAAAAAAAGAGAACCAATCAGTCATATAATGACTAAAAGCGTCATAACTGCAAGCGAAAATGACGATTTAAGAAAAGTAGTTGAAAAACTAAAGAAACACACTATTAGACACATTCCTATTCTGAGAGGAAAAGAAGTAATTGGCATTATAAGTCGTACAGACATAAACCGATTGACTTTTGGTGCTTTGTTTGAAGGGCAAGAAGGAGCTGATGAAGCCATTCTGGACATGTTGACCATACCTCAGGTAATGACTTCAAAACCTAAAACAGTTTCGTCGGATTGTATTATAAGGGATTTGGCTGAAATTTTTGTGAAAGAAGAATTTCATGCTTTACCTGTTGTAGATAATGGCGAACTTACAGGAATTGTCACCACAACCGATGTTGTGAAGTATTTTTTAGAACTTTATGAGTAATCAAAAATCATTCTTTAAAAAAGGAGCTGAAATAGCTCTTTTTTTTGTATTATCCTTCATTATTATTTTATTTAAAAACAAATAAAACAGTAAATCATCAATATATTAATAAAATATAACAATTATCAACAAAATATAAACGCAATAATGATTATTAAATAAATTTATTATTGATAATAAAATAACATTAATTTAAAATAAATCGTTTATTTTTTAAATAAAATTGCCGAAACAATAATTAACTTAAAAATCAGCATATCAACTATTTAATAAAAAATACTAGAGTTGCATTTGCACAAATAACGCTATCAGCTTCAAAATTAGCAGGATAGAACAGGATAGAAAGGGAGTGAGATATAAATAAGTTAGTCTGCTATAACTAACCAAATTTATACTTATGAAAAACAAAATTAATCATTTGATTATTTTGATCTTTTCCATTTTGATGCATTTTACAGGTCTTGCACAAAACAAAATGGTATCAGGATCAATAACCGATTCAAACGGGGTTCCTATTCCTGGGGCAAACATTGTAATTAAAGGATCACAAGTTAGTACTGTCTCCGATTTTGATGGAAAATATTCGATAAGCGCAAATACAGGAAGCGTTTTGATTTTTAGTTCAACAGGTTCTAAAACCACCGAAAAAACCGTTGAACAATCTTCTACTATTAATATCATTCTAACCGATGACGTTGCAGAACTTAAAGAAGTTGTTGTCGTGGGTTATGGAACTATGAAAAAAAGTGATCTAACCGGTTCTGTAACTCAAATAAAAGGAGATGTATTAACTACTGTAACAAGTTCGAATCCGCTTGAAGCTGTTCAGGGTAGAGCAGCTGGAGTTGCTGTTCTTAACAATGATTCTTCTCCTGGTTCTTCTCCTAAAATAAGAATACGCGGAAATGGTTCTGTCAGTGCCGGAAATGATCCGTTAATTGTTGTAGATGGCTTTCCGTTGGTCAATAGTAACTTAAATGACATTAGTGCAAACGACATCGAATCAATGGAAATTCTTAAAGATGCCTCATCTGCAGCAATATATGGTTCAAGAGGTGCAAATGGCGTTATCCTGATTACAACCAAAAAAGGAAAAAAAGGGCAAAACAACATGGAAATTGTTGGTACGCAAGGTATTTCTACACCAACCCGATTACCTAAAACGTTAAGCCGAGATAATTTTATTAAGTTTATCAATGACGCTTACACTTATTCAACAGGAAAACCGGTTTACTCTGCAGCTAATCCTGCTCCAAACATAAATGTTAACTGGCAAGATGAAGTCATTAAAAATATGGCTTTAATGCAAAACTACTCTTTATCATTTAGCGGTGGAAAAGAAAACACTACCTACTTGCTTTCAGGAAATCTTTTTTCGCAAGACGGAATTGTAGAAGCTTCAGGCTTTAAAAAAATGACACTCCGAACCAATTTAAACCACGAATATAAGCCTTGGCTTACTGTTGGAACGCATTTACAAGTAGGACGCTCGCAAAGAGATATTCGAAACAATCCAACCGGAGATATTTTTAGATATGGATGGCCAACAATTCCAGTAAAAAACACTGATGGAAGCTGGCATTATGCTACAGAAGACCCAAGTATTAGTTCTTACTTTGAAGGAACATGGAATCCGGTTTCGGAGGCAGCAGAAATGACAAACGAAATTTCTTCAGATCGTATTTTGGGAGATGTATACGCTCATTTTAAAGTGGCGAAAAATCTAACTTTCAAAACCAATTTTGGTGTAGATGTGTCTAATGAAAAACAATATGAATATTATACCTCAAAATCAACCGCCGGAATAGGATCTGGCAGCACTGGTACAGGGTCTCAATATTACAGAAGACAAACCTCTCAGTTAACAGATAATATTTTAAGCTATTCTAATACCTGGAATGACAAACATAGTTTTACCGCAACAGGTGTTTATTCATGGCAGGAATATGTGTATGAAGATTTAGGCGTTAGAGGATCTGGTTTTCAAAACGATGCAACCGGAGCAAATGACATTACTTATGCTGACAGAGGAAGTATCACAAATTCTTCGACTAAATATTCAAGCAAACTAATTTCATGGACTGCCAGAACATCTTATGCATATGCCGAAAAATATCTCGTTACTTTAACTGGTCGTTATGACGGATCATCTCGTTTTGGCGATAATAATAAATGGGGATTTTTCCCTTCTGTGGGATTGGGTTGGAGAATTGACAAAGAAAACTTTCTAAAAAACAATTCTGTAATAAGTGCATTAAAACTAAGAGCTAGTTATGGTGTGACCGGTAATCAGGAAATTGGTAATTATCAATCTTTATCGAAGCTTGTAAAAGCCAATTATGTTTATGAAAACAATCCAATTTTCGGATTTGTAGAAACAATTGGAAATCCGGATTTGAAATGGGAACGAAATATTCAATATAATGTTGGAGTAGATTTAACTTTATGGAAAAGATTTGACTTAAATCTTGATTTTTATCAAAGACAAACATCTGACTTATTATACAATGTACCTATTCCAACAACTTCCGGTTATAACAGTATGTTACAAAACATTGGAGAGGTTAAAAATATTGGTTTTGAAGTTACGGCGAAAGTACAAGTAATCGATTCTGATTTTAAATGGGATGTAAGCACCAATTTCTCTAAAAACAAAAACGAAATTGTTAGTTTGTATGGCGATGTACAACGTATTAACGTAGGAAGCTCTTCTGCCGGAATTGCCAAATATCTTATTGTTGGGCAACCGGTAAATAGTGTTTGGGCTCGAGAATCTGCAGGTATTATCAAAACACAGGAACAATTAACTGCTTATCAAAAAATTCGTCCTACAGCAAAACTTGGAGAAGAAATGTACGTTGATAAAAATGGAGATAAAATTATTAATAATGATGATTATGCTAACATAGGTTCAACTTCTCCTGATTTCTTTTACGGTATTTCAACAAATCTAAGTTATAAAAATATGACATTAGATATCTACGGACAAGGAGCTACTGGCTTAGCATCTGATGAAGATAATAATTATATGATTTTTGGAGAAAATCAAATTCAAAATAGAAATTACCTGCCAACTCAATATGCTTATGATAGAATGTGGAGCACAACAAATCCAACAGGAAATTTCCCTCGTGCAGGTGCTCAGGAAGTATATCTCTCCAATCGTACGAACGGTGACTGGAATTATTTTGTAATTAAAAACATCAAATTAGCTTACAATTTATCTAATGTAATTAAAAATGTTGATTGGGTAAAACAGTTGAATGTGTATATAAATGCTCAGAACTACATCAATTTTGCAAATCACCGAGGATATAATCCTGAGAGCGGCAGCGTAAATTCACCTTATGTAAAAACAATGCTTGTTGGCTTTAGCGCGAAGTTTTAACTTTAAAAATCTATAAAATGAAAATTCTAAAATATATCTTTTCAGGTTGTGCATTAATGTTATTTGCTCAATGTACTGATCTAACCGAGGAACCTTTTACTTTTTTATCACCAACCAACTATTATAAAAATGCAGACGAACTAAACACTGCTTTAGTGGGCGTTTATGATGGTTATCAAAATGGTTTTAATGGCAATTATAAATACATTATGTACCTCGAGGTTCTAACTGAATTTGGTTCTCCGGCCTATGCAAAAGACGATGCACAGCTTTGGAATGTATGGTCAGATATGAATAATGCCGATAAAATGGTAATCACAAATTGGGACGACGCCTACAATATTATTAACAGAGCAAATCTAGTTATAGGAAGAGGAGCAAATGTTGAAATGGACGAAACTCTTAAAAAAAGGTATTTCGCAGAAGCCCGTTTCCTGAGAGCTGCTACATATTACAATTTAGTGCGTATGTATGGTGGCGTTCCAATTCCCGAAACTTTTACAGAAGGACTTAAAAACCTGGCCATTCCAAGAAAAACGACCGACGAAACTTATGCTTATATAATTGCTGATCTTTTATATGCAGAAGAAAATCTTCCGCTAAAATCAGCTTATGGAAATGGTAATATTTGGAGAGCATCAAAAGGAGCTGCTCAAGCTTTATTAGGTGATTTGTACTTAACCAGAGGTGGTATGACCGGCGATAAAACTTATTTTCAGAAATCTAAAGATTATTGTTCCAAAGTAATTCAGTCCAGTCAATATAATTTACAGCCAAATTTCAAAGATTTATGGTTCTGGTGGAATACTAATAATAAGAACGGAATGGAATCTGTTTTTGAACTTCAATATGGAGCTGTTGAAAATGAATACAATAATAACCATGTCATGTTTGGTGTAAACATAACCGAAACTACTCTTGGCTGTTATATGTACCATCGCTTTGGTCCTTCTATACAACATTATCTTTCTTATGATAATACTGATACTCGAAAAGAAGGCAGCTTTTTGACTAAAGTTAATGTTACTGAAAAAGGTAATCCGAGTCATATTATTCAAACTATTGAATTTGTGCCTGCAGACAAAGGTTTTTTCCCCGGATCAAAAGGATGGAAAACTGCATCACCAGGAAATCTTAAATTTTATGACAGAACAGAAAGTTCAGCTTCATTAAAAAAACCACAGGCGAATTCTTATGCTATTCGATATGCCGATGTATTATTGGACTACGCTGAAGCAGAAAATGAAATCAACGGTCCGGCAGCAGCTTATTCATATATAAACAGAATAAGAAACAGATCCAATTTGCCCGATTTGACTCCAGGCTTAAGTAAAGAAGATTTTGCAGATGCTATATATAGAGAACGTGGTTGGGAATTTGTTGGTGAAGGGGTATTGTTTTTTGATGAAATAAGAACAAACCGTATTGGCAAGAATGTTGCGAATCATGTAAAATACGGAAATGACAATAAGATTAATATGTATGTGAACAATCCTTTGCAATTCGTTCCTTCAAAGAATTTCTTATTTAAAATTCCTCGATATGATTTAGATTCTAATCCTGCGTTGGTTCAAAATCCCGATAACGTGAGTAACTAAAAACAAAAAATCCTTTTCGACATAATGTTGAAAAGGATTTTTTTTATGTTTAAACTGAATCTATCTGTTTTGTAACCATCCTTCCGGATTGTTGTTTGTGGTATTTTGAAGAATTAAAAACTTAATAATTGTTTTTCCTGTATCTCCACTTGTTCTTACTTTACCAATACTTTGTTTAATTTTTACTTTATCTCCTTGCTCAACAAATACCTGACTTAGGTTTTGATATACTGTAAAGTAATCTCCATGCTGAATAAAAACGGCTCTGTTTACGGGCGATAAAATAATAACTTTAGATACCTCACCTTCAAATACTGCACGTGCTGTTGCGCCTGATTCTGTCGTAATCTCAACTCCCGAATTATGAACTGTTAAAGATGCATAAAGTGGATGTGGCTGATCTCCGTATCCTAACGAAATAAATCCTTTTTCTACCGGCCAAGGCAATTTCCCTCGATTTGCTTTAAAATCAGCGGCTAATACTTTACCTTCCGGAGTTAACGCAATTCTGTCTGATGAAACAACTCTTGCTGGCTCATCCGGCTCTTTGGTAGCAATACCTTTTTTCTTGTCTTCCTCGATTTTTTTTCTTCTTTCTTCTTCTGCTCTTAAATTGGCCAATCTAATTTGCTCGCGAATCAATTGTTTAATTTTTGCATCAATTCTTTTCGATTCCTGTTGCTTAGCTTTAGTATCGGCAATAATTTTATTCTTATCTTTTTTAATCGAGTTAACTAATTTTTGCTGCTCTTGTTTTTCAACTTCTAAGCTTTTCTTTTCTTTTTCATTTTCGGCAATGATTTTTTTCTTCACCGTTCTTTGACCATCCAATCTCGCGTTGTAGTCAACTAATTGTGCGGTTTTAGACTGAATTTCTAAACCTTGATTTTTTCTAAAATTGGTATATTGTTTTAAATATTGCGCTCTTTTATAAGCTTGCAAAAAACTCTCTGAAGATAGAATAAACATAGCTCTACTTTGCTCAGATCTGCTTTTGTACGATTTCAGAATCATTTTTGCATAATCCTTTTTTAATATGTCTAACTCTTTTTTGAGTTTATTAACCTTAACCTGGTTAATATACATATCATTGCTCAAAAGCTTTTCTTGCTTTGCCGTAGTATTAATCAGTTTCTCTTTCAGTTTAATTTTATTCGCCTGAATTAAAAAAACATTTACTGCTGATTTTTCTTTTTTCTTTACACTCTGCAGCATTTTTTCATTATCTCTAATTTCCTGCTGAATTTGAGCTTTACGTTCTTCCAGTTTTTCTTGTTGCGAATCTTGCGCCCACATAAATGTCGTGGCACATATAAAAATTAGGCTTAGGAGAAATTTTGGCATGTTTATGTTTTCTTTTTGCAAATTTACTTAATTATAACTTTTTTATAACCACTTGGTACACTATAAGGGAAAGAAAGTTCTTCATTAAATGAAATATTGTTATAATTCAAATTAATATTGGTTTTCCCTTTTGGATGAATTGCGTTAATTTCAACACTTGTTGGTAATGTTCCTTGATTAAAAACCTTACTGTCAGAATATAAAATTTGTAACATTCTATTTTCAGCAGGTTGAGAAATCTCTTCTTTTTGTAGCAAATACTTATCTGAATCTAAATAAAATGACTTTTTTAAACTAACCGATTTTTCATCATCTAAACGAAGTAGATTTTCAACAATAGTTTGTGTATATTTTCCGTTTCTTAAATCATCTAATGCTTCTCCAACCAATAAATTCTGAACCTTACTATAATCTAATTCAGTTCCTAACCATTGGCTTAAACTAGTAAAATCACCCTCATAATAAGTGCTTTTTATTTTTTCGTAATAACTTACAGTTGTAGGTGTTATCAAAGCTTTAGCCATCGTGATTCCTAAAAAACGTACACTAACCAGGATTTGCTTGTCTTTTTCGATTTTAATCTCTGCTGTAACATTTTGACTTTGTTTCTCGTCAGCATATCTTGCACTTGCTTTTATATATAAAGTAGAAAAATCTAACTTATTGTTATAATGTTTCTCTATTATCTTTTTCTCCTCTTTTGGAGTAATTTCTTTATTTTCGTTATTGTTTTGTACTGCAACCGCTTTTGATTTACAAGAAATCATAAAAATCGACAACAATACTACTGCTATATATTTTTTCATCTGCACTTAATCTTTTACTTATTTTTCTTTAATAATTCATTTGCTTTCAAAAAGTATTCCTCTTTTTTCTTAGCATCTCCCAAACCATTATAAGCCTCTCCTAACTGAATATTAAAATTTGCTTCAAGAGCTTTATCATCCACAACATAATCGAGTCCCATTTCTAAAACGGTTTTTGCGTTTTTAAATTGTTTTAACTGATTATTTCCTAAACCGGCGTAATAATAAAATTGCGGCTGACTCGGATAAACTTCAATCATACTCATGGCTCGCTTTGTCATCGGTTCAAATTGCTTTGTCTGAGTGTACGCTTCAAGTAAAAGCAAATTGGTTTCACGATCTGTATCTGAATTTGCTTTTAAATCTTTCTCATAATATTTAATAGCATTCGCAAACTGACCTTTACTATGATAAAATTTTCCAATTTCTTTTGCAACATCGACATTTGGATCATTATCAAAATAAGAAATCGCCTTCTCTAAATCCGGAGCATACTGCGGATTCTTATTAACGTAAATTAAAAATTCATTTAAAGTACGGTGTTTAATTTTTGAATCAATTTTTGAACTTGCCAAAATTACATTCATAGATTTGATCGCTTTATCAGCCTGATTCGCATCTAAATAAGTTTTAAACAAACTCACTTGTCCCCACTCCGAAGTTGGAACTTCTTTTGCTAATTGTTTTGCAACATCTAAAGCTTTGTCTGTTTGTTCGGCTTTTGAATACAAAAAAATCAGATCTACATAATTCGATTCTACTTTTGGATTCTGTTTAATCTGATTAATTAAATTATCAATCTCTGCATTTTGATACTTTCCTTGCGACAAAATTTGCATTTTATATCTATTACGATCGTCCGATTTTCCAAACTTCTCATCCATCTCGATAATCATAACAAGCGCTTTTTCAAATTGATTGGTAATCATATACAACGAAATCAAATCGTCTTTATATTCTTCATCAAATGGAATAATCTTTTGAATTGTTTCTATTGCCAAAGGATAATTTTTGGTTTCATAACTTACATCGTAAATTCCTAGCCAATACCATTTGTTTTTTGGATCTAATTTCGTGGCTTTTTCAAAAGAATCCTGAGCATTTCTGTATTCTTTTAAATAAAAATAATTTTTACCCAATTCAAAATAAGCGACAGCGTCATCAGGTTTTAGTTTAATACATTTCTCTAATGACACAATTGCCTTATCATAATTTTCGATTCCTTTTTGTTTTAAAGATTCATAAAAAGAGTCTTGATATACATCGGTTGCCATAGCAATATCTTCTGGTTCTGTTTGAGCCATAAGCGAAGTTGTATTGCCAAGCAAAACGAAAAATAAAATTACTATAACTCCTTTTTGTATCATATCTAAAATCTAATCTTTAAACAAAAACGAATCTATTTATTCTAACTAATTTATTCTAAAACAGAATAATCACCAATGCTAATACTGGTAAATTTACCATCATAAACAACATGATTTCCTATCATTGCATTGTCTAAATTTGCATTTTTAATTTGAGAATAGGTTTGTACTAAACTGTTTTTGATTGAACTATCAATAACGTGACATCCTTTCCCTATCGAAACATTTGGACCAACAGTTGCATTTTTCAATACTACGTTTTCACCAATGTAACATGGAGGAATAATTGTTGCATTTTCTAATTTCACATCATAATCTACTAAATGTTCTCCATCATTATGCAAAAACCCTAACATTCTGGAATTTGTTTCGACAGTAACATCTTTATTTCCGCAATCCATCCATTCATCAACACTTCCGGTTTTAAAAACTTTACCGTTAGCCATCATTGCTTTGATTCCGTCATTAATTTGGTATTCGCCACCATTTTGAATATTGTTATCCAAAACTCCTTGAAGTTCTTTTTTCAGATCACCAACTTCTTTAAAATAATATATTCCGATAACGGCTAAATCGCTCACGAACTCCTTTGGTTTCTCAACCAACTCTATAATTTCATTATTAGAGTTTAATTTCACAACACCAAATGCCTCCGGTTGCTCTACTTGTTTTACCCAAATTACAGCATCTGCCGCAGGATCTAATTCAAAATCAGCTCTAATTAACGTATCTGCGTATGCAATTACTGCAGGTCCAGACAAAGATTCTTTTGCACACATAATAGCATGACCCGTTCCTAATGGTAAATCTTGACGATAAATAGCCGCTTTTGCTCCTAAACTTCCAGCCAATTCTTCTAAACTTGTTACAAGGTCTTCTCCAAAAAACGCTTCATCTCCTAAAATAAAAGCAACTTCTTCGATCGGTTCTTTTAAGATTTTAGCGATATCTTCGACTAAACGATGTACAATTGATTTTCCTGCAACAGGAATTAATGGTTTAGGAACTGTTAAAGTATGTGGTCTAAGTCTTGATCCGCGACCCGCCATTGGAACGATTATTTTCATTTTTATCTCTTTATTTTGTTGGAAGATCTAAAAAAATCCTCTTAGTTTTATTCTTAATTTCAACTGCAAAGTTCGCAAAGATTTTTTTGCAAAAATTACAAAGTTTTATTATTTCATTTTTAATATCGCAAAGCACCGAAACTGATTACTTAGAAGTGTAACTGAATACTATTTCACTCCAGTACTTCCAAATCCACCTTCTCCTCTTGATGTTTCTGAAAGCTCTTCAACTTCAATCCATTCCGCTCTTTCATGTTTAGCAATAATCAATTGAGCTATTCTTTCTCCATTTTCGACTACAAAAACTTCATTTGATAAATTTACTAAAATTACACCTATCTCGCCTCTATAATCGGCATCAACAGTTCCAGGTGAATTTAATACGGTGACACCTTTTTTTGCTGCTAAACCGCTTCTTGGTCGCACTTGCGCTTCATAACCTATTGGCAACTCAATAAAAAGACCTGTTTTTACAATAGTCCTTTCTAAAGGTTTTAACGTAATCGCTTCTGTTAAATTGGCACGTAAATCCATTCCCGCCGAAGCAATTGTTTCGTAGTTTGGTAAAGCGTGTTGCGATTTATTGATAATTTGTATTTTCATTTTATTATTTAAAAGATTAAAAAGCACTACTACTTTTTATTCATAATTCCTTTGATTGTGTCTTTTTCATTATGGTAAACAAAATAAACGAAAGCTAAAAGTAACGGAATTCCAACGAAGTAATTTTCTCTAAATCCGTAAAAAGAAATACCCGAAAACACAATTGAAATTCCTAAATAAGCTCCAATTTTATTCATGTCATAAGGTATCGGATAATATTTATTCCCTAAAACATACGATATCAACATCATACTTCCGTAAGCTGAAATAGTAGCAATTGCTGACCCATAATAACTGTACTTCGGAATTAAATAATAGTTTAATACCAATGTTACAATTGCGCCTACTATTGATATATAGGCTCCAATTTTTGTTTTATCTGTCAGTTTATACCAAACCGATAAGTTATTATAAATTCCTAAAAAGAAATTTGCCAGAATAATTAACGGAACTACTTTCATAGCTTCCCAATACGATTTATTATCCAGTAAAAGATATTTTAAAACATCGGCAAAAACAATAACTCCCAATAGAATCAGTGACCCGAAAATAACAAAGTATTTTGTGATCACGGCATAAGTTTGGGGTGCATTTGCATTTTTTGCATGGCTAAAAAAGAAAGGTTCAATACCTAA
Organism: Flavobacterium sp. FlaQc-57; assembly: GCF_044007395.1. Lineage (NCBI taxonomy): Bacteria > Pseudomonadati > Bacteroidota > Flavobacteriia > Flavobacteriales > Flavobacteriaceae > Flavobacterium > Flavobacterium sp. FlaQc-57. The sequence goes on along the minus strand of NZ_JBIPDA010000002.1, from coordinate 555,748 downwards.
CCTAAAAGCTGTAGCAAACAGAACCATAAACAATCCTAATTTATAACAAGCAGAATAGGCTCCAACCTCAGATTTTGCAAGATTTTCGGGTAATAAATATCCTAAAAGAATTTTATCAAAATGCTCGTTAACTGCAAATGCAAGTCCGGCAACCAAAATTGGCAAACCATATTTCATCATCTTCTTCCAAAGTACAGGATCGAATTTTCTTCCTAACGAAAGATAATTTGGTGATAATACTATAAAAGTGGCTAAACTCGCCAATAGATTTGCAATGAAGATATATGCAATTTGGAAATTTTCAACATATAAATTATCCCAAACTGAATTAGGATTTGCGGCCGCCAATTTTGGTAAGTACACTAAAAAGAAGAAATTCAGTAACATATTGATTACTACATTTCCTATTTTTATGGCTGCATACATCATTGGACGTTGGTTGGCTCTAAGTTTAGAAAAAGGCACTAAAACCAAAGCATCTAAAACTAATATCCAAACTGAATAGGTTATATATTGTACATCAACTTCGGCAAGACTTGCAAGAGTATTTCTAAAAATTAAAGCGGCAAATAAGAAAATAATAGACGACCAAAATATCGAAATAGTCGAAGTTGCAATGACATTTTTCTTATCCTCTTCAGCACTGTAGAATCTAAAAAATGCAGTTTCCATTCCATAAGAAAGCACTACATTAAAGAAAACCATCCATGACAAAACGATCGAAACTTCACCATATTCTGCGGTTGGTAAGATACCTGTGTATAAACGTACCAATAAAAAACTTAGCATGCGAGGCAAAACCGTCGCTAGTCCATAAATAGCAGTTTGTTTGAATAGATTTTTATATAATCCCAAAATATATGTGTAAAAAGTTTATAAAACAAAAATAACCAATTCTTTGGTTTATTATTGTTTTTGTAGGTTCAATAAAAAAACTTGTTCTTAATTTTATTGAGTTAATTTATTTTCATCTAGTATTTTGACAAAATGAAAACCTTTTGGTTCGTAACCCTGATTGTAATAAAAACGATGTGCTCCAAAATTTCCAGTAAAAGCATCAAGAACAACACTACTACAATCTAATTCTGTAGCTTTTTGTTCAACGTAATCTGTGAGTAATTTGCCAATTCCTTTAGAACGATGATCCGGATTTACAACAAAATTATCTATTTCCAGGTACTTTCCAGTCCACAATTTAGTAGAAGACCAACAACCGGTTATTCCGAGACAAACTTCATTCTCAAAAACTGCAATTTGAAAATAATTATGCGGCACCATCTCTAAGAGGAATGATTTATATTTTTCAATAGAAAGTTTTGGATAAAGAAATCTCATGGTCTCAATTTGTGCCAACATTTCTTCGATTGTAGTCAACTCTAGTATTTGCAGTTTCATTCTTATAAAAATAGACTTCAAAAATACTCAATTTTTTTCATTGTCAACAATATAATTCTACAACAACTGTACATGTGAAATCTATAATAAAGACTAAAAATTCTATAATTGATTCAGCACTCTTACTTGTTAAATTTGCCTTACAGGGAATGAGATAAGCTAACATACAACCCTAAAAAAAGCAAAGCATTGGGACTAATAAAGCTAGTTTGTTCCCACAAAAGACAAAGCATACAGAGGTGATAAAATCTGTAGAATAATTTTATAAAATGGTTATGATTCTCGGTTTTTGGCTAAATTGAGGATCACCATTTTATAAGTTCAATTTAAAAACATACACAGTATAAAAAAAGAGCCGATAATCAATGATTATCGGCTCTTTTTATTTTATTCCTATAAATTATCCGTTTAAAGCTTCTGCTCCACCAACGATCTCTAAGATTTCGTTAGTAATAGCTGCTTGACGAGCTTTATTGTAAGTTAATTTCAATTGGTTTCTTAATTCAGTTGCGTTGTCAGTTGCTTTGTGCATTGCTGTCATACGTGCTCCATGTTCAGAAGCAAATGAATCGCGAATACCTTTATAAAGTTGTGTTTTTAATGATTTAGGAATCAAAGTTAACACAATTTCTTCTTTTGAAGGCTCGAAAATATAATCTCCAGCAGAAACTGGTACATCAGATTTAATTGGAGCTAACGGTAAAAATTGTTCTGTTTGAACGATTTGTGTCGCAGCATTTTTAAACTGATTATAGATTAGTTCGATTCTGTCGTATTCTCCAGATAAAAATTTCTGAGTTAAGTTATCAGCAATTCCAGCTACATTATCAAAAGTCAAATGATCGAAAATTGCATTATGATGACCGTGAACTTTAAAAAATTTACTTAGTACGTCATTTCCTTTTTTACCAATAGGAAAAACATCAACTTGTTTTCCAGCGTAAAATGCAGAACGGTTTTTAACCTCCTTAATAATATTTGTATTAAATGCTCCACATAAACCTCTATTTGAAGTTATAGCAACAAGTAATACTTTTTTTACTTCACGTTGTGTTGTGTAATCTCCACCAACTTCACCATCAAGTGTAGCAGATAAGTTTTGCAACAACTCCGTTAATTTCTCGGCATAAGGGCGCATTGCAGTGATTGCATCTTGTGCTTTCTTAAGCTTTGCAGCAGAAACCATTTTCATTGCCGATGTAATTTGCATCGTCGATGAAACGGAAGTAATTCTATTACGGATTTCCTTTAAATTTGCCATTTTTTCTAATTAGAAAATTTGATAATTAGTCCATTAGATAATTGAAAGAGTCTAAACAAATCCTCAATTATCTAATAATCTAATTGTCTTATTAGTTATATTTTGCTGAAATTTCTTTTGCTGCTTTTTCAATAACATCAGTAATGTTGTCATCTAATTTACCAGCTTTCAAAGCGTTAAGCGTATCTTTATGTTTACTGTTTAAGTAAGCTAAGAAATCAGCTTCGAACTCTTTTACTTTATTTACAGGTACGTTTCTTAATAAGTTTTTAGAACCAGCGTAAATAATAGCAACTTGATTTTCTACAGTATAAGGATCATTTAAACCTTGTTTCAAGATCTCAACGTTTCTTTTACCTTTTTCAATTACGTTTAAAGTAACAGAATCCAAGTCAGAACCAAATTTAGCGAAAGCTTCTAATTCACGGAATTGAGCTTGATCTAATTTTAAAGTTCCAGAAACTTTTTTCATTGATTTAATTTGAGCATTACCTCCAACACGAGATACTGAGATACCTACGTTAATTGCAGGACGAACTCCAGAGTTGAACAAATCTCCATCAAGGAAAATCTGACCATCTGTAATCGAAATTACGTTTGTTGGGATATATGCAGAAACGTCACCAGCCTGAGTTTCGATAATTGGTAAAGCAGTTAATGAACCGCCACCTTTTACGATAGACTTAATAGAATCTGGTAAATCATTCATGTTTTTAGCAATTCCATTATCTGCAATTACTTTACAAGCACGCTCTAATAAACGAGAGTGCAAGTAGAAAACGTCTCCAGGATATGCTTCACGTCCCGGTGGTCTTCTTAATAAAAGAGAAACCTCACGGTAAGCAACAGCTTGTTTAGATAAATCATCATAAACGATAAGAGCTGGACGACCAGAATCTCTAAAATACTCACCAATTGCAGCACCTGCGAAAGGAGCGTAAACTTGCATTGGAGCTGGATCAGAAGCATTAGCTGCAACAATAACTGTATAAGCCATTGCACCTTTTTCTTCTAACATTTTAGCAATTCCTGCTACAGTTGAAGCTTTTTGCCCAATTGCAACATATATACAGAATACAGGTTTACCTGCATCATAAAATTCTTTTTGATTTAAGATTGTATCGATACAAACAGTTGATTTACCTGTTTGACGGTCACCAATAACAAGCTCACGTTGTCCACGACCAACTGGGATCATAGCATCAACTGCCTTAATACCTGTTTGTAATGGTTCAGTAACTGGCTGACGGAAGATAACTCCAGGAGCTTTTCTTTCTAAAGGCATTTCGTATAAGTCTCCACCAATTGGTCCTTTTCCATCAATTGGAAAACCAAGAGTGTTTACTACACGTCCAACCATTTGCTCACCAACTTTAAGAGAAGCAATACGTTGCGTTCTTTTTGCTGTTGAACCTTCTTTGATTCCTGTTGATGGTCCTAAAAGTACCACACCAACATTGTCTTCTTCAAGGTTCAATACAATAGCTTCAAGTCCGTTATCAAATTCAACTAACTCACCATATTGTACATTAGATAGCCCGTAAATACGAGCAATACCGTCTCCAACTTGAAGCACAGTTCCTACTTCCTCTAGTGTAGCACCAGATTCAAAACCTTCTACTTGCTTTCTTAATATTGCTGAAATTTCAGCAGGTTTGATGTCCGCCATAATTATTATTTTTACCTACTTTTATTTTATTTAAAATTAGAATATAAATCACTAAGATTTTTTAAGCCCTCCAAATTGCTGTAGTCGATTTTTTCTAAATCACTACTTCCAACTGAATCTCCTACATATTCTTTTAACTTACTTAAAAACTTATCTTCTTTACCTTTTTTTACAAAAATTTGAAATCCTTTTTCCTGATTTGGAACTTTAATTACATAAGAGTTTGATGGTAAATCTTGATAGATACTCATCTTATCTGTAACGTCTACTTCTTTAAAATATTTCCAAGAAGCTGAAGCTAATGATACTCCTGCTAATGCACCTAAATCAAGTGCTGTATTATCTTTTGGAGCAACTGTTTCAAGTTTTACCAAAAGTGCTTTAAATTTTGTTTCTGTATTGTCATCGTTAATAACACCAAACGATACATTTTCTTTTGCTTTGTAAAAGTATTGTCTTAAATTACCTTTTTCATTTTTAGCAACAACTTTCACACTTTTACCATCTCCAGCAGCATCTAAATCAATCATACCACTACTACTAGATTTTGGAGCAATTTGTTCAAAATCAATAGAAAGTACTCCTTCTAATTTTACTCCTTTTTGATCAATTGCATATCCTTTTTTATCATAGATGTTTACTGAATTTAATTTAGCCTCTTCAGTTTTAGCTAATTTGTCAGCTTTTCTAGCATCTAAGAGTACTTCAGCCTCACTTAAAGTCATATATTTTTGACCGTTTAAGTATGAGTTATCAACTACTTCTTTAACTAATCTTTCAGTTTCTGCAGCAGTACTTCTATTTGTGTATACAAAAGATGGAGTATAAGTAAATGTTTTACTTGACTCAGTTAATGCAACAACCATTTTACCTCCTCTATCAACAGCTTTAACCAATGATCTTCCGTTTAAAGTTAAGATGTCAACATTTAAAACAGGAAAAGGAGAAGAATCTTGTTTCCAAGAAACAACATATTTAGCTACAACTTTAGACATGAACTCTTTACGTTCAGCATCATTATATTTTGATGTAAAAGCATCTTCTGGAACTTCACCAGAAAAAACTAATTTTTCAGTTGTATGAATTTGGTAATTCAAAGTCGCTAATTGCTTCTCATCTACTTTACCAGCTTCTTTTACTTTTTCTATTTCTGCAGAAATACTAGGACGTTCTTCAGCAAAAAAAGCATCAAGATTTTCAATACCATTTGCAGTGAAAATATTGTATTTTTTAGCAAGAAGCTCAGCAACTGCTTTTTTATAATTTAATGTAAAAGACAATAACTCAAAGTTTACCTCAGTTTTTTTAGATCCATCTAAATTCGTAACAACTAACCAGCTTTTAGAATTTTGAGCATCAATTTTATGCGTTTTCAAATTGGCAATAATACCAGTTGAACCATCTATAGAGGTATATGTAAATTGCGTACCGGTTTTATCTTTCTCCACCTTTGCAATTGCAGTCCCATCTAATAAAATTTTGTTATCATCTTCTTTGATCTTTTGACCAAATGAAAATAATGACGTACAGAAAACAAATAAAATTATAAAATTCTTCATAGGTAAAATCTAGTTTTGGGCTAACTCTCTTTTTAACACTTGTAATCTGTTAGCAACTGAAGCATTATATTGCTGGTCACCAATTCTTAAAATAAATCCTCCAATAATTGAAGCATCTACAATATTCTCTATTGTTATTTTTTTATCTGATAAAGTTGTAATTTTAGCTAAAACTTTAGCTTCTAAAGCTTCATCCATTGGAATTGCAGTTGTAACTTTTGCTACTTCAATACCGTTGCTTTCATCAAATAATTTATTGTATTCTGATGCAATTGCTTCTAGAATTTCAAATCTTTTGTTTTCAAACAATAAATGGAACAACCCTTTAGTTACACCATTTACATTTGCAAAAACTTCCAAAAGTGCACTTTCTTTCACTTCAACCTTTAGAGTTGGGCTTTGGATAAATGAACTCAATTCTGTATTTGTTTCAATTGCTGTAGCAATCGACTTCATATCGTTATTGACAACTTCGGCAACACCTTTAGAGTTTGCTAAGTCTAGAATTGCTTTTGCATAACGAATTGCTGCTCTTGTACTTGCCATAATATTAGTTTAACTTTACGTCACCTAACATTTTCTCTACTAATTTAGTTTGAGATTCTTTGTTAGATAATTCCTCTTTCAATAATTTTTCAGCGATGCTTAATGATAAAGTTGAAACTTGTGATTTCAATTCAGCCATAGCAGCATTTTTTTCGTTTTCGATCGCCAATTTAGCTTGAGCTATTAATTTTTGACCTTGCTCTTGTGCTTCATTTTTAGATTCAGCTATCATTTGCTCTTTCATTTCGCGAGCTTCTTTTAACATACCATCACGTTCTGCACGAGCTTCTTTTAAAATACGCTCATTATCCGCAGTTAAATTTTGCATTTCTAAACGCGCTGCTTCTGCAGATGCCAAAGCACTGTTAATAGATTCCTCACGACTTTTTACAGCACCTAAAATAGGTTTCCAAGCAAATTTTGCTAAAAGAATAAAGAAAACAATAAAGATAATTGTTGTCCAAAAAATTAAACTTTCTGGTGAAGTTAATTGCATAACATTATATATTTAAAAATTGTTTGTCGTTTTTTGAAAAAACTTCCTATAGCCAACCGCTACAGGAAGTTTATTTTTTTAATTATGCGTTTGTAATTAACGCAACAACTACTGCGAAAAGTGCAACACCTTCAATAAGTGCAGCAGCAATAATCATAGCAGTCTGGATTTTTCCAGCAGCTTCTGGTTGACGAGCGATAGCGTCCATTGCAGAACCACCAATTTTTCCAATACCAAGACCTGCACCAATTACAGCTAATCCAGCTCCGATTCCAGCTAATACCATAATAATAAATTTATATAGTTAATAATTAATAAAACTCTAATTAATGATGATCGTGCTCTTCAACAGCCTGACCAATAAATAATGCTGAAAGCAATGTAAATACATACGCTTGCAAAGCAGCAACCAACAATTCTAATACGCTCATGAACAATACGAATGCTCCGGCAACTGGGCCAACAGCGATACTTTTGAAAATGAAAATCAAAGAAACTAAACTCAAAATGATAATGTGACCAGCAGTAATGTTTGCGAATAAACGAATCATTAATGCAAATGGTTTAGTCAACATTCCGATAATTTCTACAGGAATCATAATTGGAGCCAACCACACAGGAACTCCTGGTGTGTTGAAAATGTGTCCCCAGTAAGATTTGTTTCCGCTTAAAGTTGTAACGATGAAAGTAATAAATGCCATTACGAATGTAAAGTAAATATTTCCTGTTAAGTTAGAACTGAATGGGAAGAAAGGAATTAATCCAATAAGGTTGTTAATCCAAATAAAGAAAAAGATAGTCAAAAGGTATGGCATATATTTTCCAGCCTTTTTTTCACCAATATTTGGAACTGCAATTTCATCTCTAACATAAGTAACCAATGGTTCTAAAAACCCAGCTAATCCTGTTGGTGCTTTTGGATTTTTCTTGTATGATCTTGCTACAGCAAAAAATAAGAAAAACAAAATAATTGCTGACATTAACATTGAAAAAACATTCTTAGTGATAGAAAAATCTAAAGGTCTTGCATCGAAAGCAAAAGCACCAGTATTTTTCTGATCAGCTGTCATTGTTTCAAATTTATCAGCATAAAAAATTATTTCTTTATAACGAACTAATTTCTGACCATTAATATCAACTACATGTTCACCTGAATTATCGTGGTGAAATTTTGAAGATGAAAAAATTTCCAATCCATTATTTGTCCACAAAATAACTGGCAGACTAAAAGAAATAGGATGACCATCCCAATCAGCGATATGAAAATCATGAGAATCTCCAATGTGTGAATTAATCAATTCACTGGCATTGAATTCTTCTTCGATTTTGTGACCAACGGTTTCTCCGTGATTACTTGCTTCTGCATGACTTACCTCTACTGACTCAACAGTTTCGTGATTAACAGAAACACTATCAACAGGAGTTGATGCGAAATTTATCGACGAAGTAAATGCTAATAAGGTAACTAATAAGTACTGGACTGGTTTATTTGAAATTATCATTATTAAATCTGTATGTAAATTTTAGGTTCCAAAAATTTTTTGCAAAGGTACATTTAAAATTGAAAATTGAAAATTTATGGCTGTAATTTTTAATATTTAGCTTTTAATAGACTAAACTTACTGCTAATTAAGCAATTAACCTCTATTTATTAATCGAATTGTGAAATAGGTTTCGAAAAGTAAAAATAAAAAATAAGGGATAAAAAATGTACTTAAGTCAATTATCGGGTCTTTTACCTTCCCTTTTATTAGCGGAATTAAAAAAATGATGGCCAACATCATTCTAAAAAGGCTGGCGCCCAGAAAGGCAAACCCTGTATAGTTTGTGAAAGTTTTATTCACATAAATTAAAAATAAATACACTAAAAAAGTAGCCGTAATATTAAAAATATAAATACTCCAAGCTGAATAAAAAAACACTAATTTTTCTGATAACGCTTGCATTGCAAAATATTGCACAACAAATAATACAATTGAAAAAGGGATAAAATATTTTAGAAAATCGATAGTTTTATTCATTATTTGTTTAAATTTTTAACTTGTCTTATTACATTATAAAGTGCCAAAAAAACCGAAAACAAAGATAGAATTATTGTCCATAACGAACCACCGTTTGAATATTTTTTATCTAACCAGGTGCCTAAATAGGAAAACAAAAAAATAATTACCCCCATTTGAATCGGAATATTCATTAATGCCAGCCATTTATTATTAGACTTATTATTGGGTTCCTTTTCCATCTTTTAGAGTTACTTCTTTTGTGTTATTAGTTAACATAGTGCAGGTTGCGGTAAACTCAGCACCTGGTTCTATTGACAGCTTTCCAACTGCAACTTCTCCATGAATCTGTGCTGATGCTTTTATATTAAGGATTTCTAAAACTTTTATTTTCCCCTGAAACTCTCCTTCTATATCAGCATTATTGCAAACAATTTCGCCTTTTACAATGCCGGATGCTCCTATAACTAATTTTCCTTGCGAAGTAAAATTTCCTATTAATTCTCCATCAAGTCTAAAATCGGCTTTAGACACAATATCACCTATTATAGATGTTCCTTCAACAATTCTATTCGTTTTTCCTAAAAGTTCTGTTCCGTTTTTTTTAACTTTATCAAACATGATTATGGGGTTTTGGGCGCCAAATAGGCTTCCAGATTTTTTTTGATTTGAACCACTGAGTAATTATCACTTGAGATAATAATTGCCGGATGTGAGATTTTATATTTCTTATCATCTCTCAGAACTCCTGAAACATCTTTGGCATAAGCCTCTGTTTTTACTCCATGAATAACTACAAAACTTTCTGTTTTGTTATACTTGTCTAAAGAAGTTGTAAGTCTTTCGAAATTCTCAACCGATAAAAATTTCTTAATAGCTTCTTCTATTTGTTTTGCAGTTTTGGTATCGTCTTTTGGAATTGCATAAATAATTTTCCAGCTTTTACTGTCAACGGCTGTAAAATCAAGCTTTTCTAAACTTGGCACTTGCTTCTCTAAAATTTCTCGGGCATTTTTACCTTCATCACTATTTGGATAATTATCTGCAACTGCTTCAAGTCCTTTTTTATAAGCTGCTAAACCATTTACTTTCCCTAAAGTATTCGCTTTCAATAACTCATATTTAGAAACAATTTCATCACCTGAATATTGATTGATTAAATTATCAATATTATCTAACACAAGATCAAACTGCCCTTCCTGATACAATTTATACCACTTTTGATACTCTTTTTCAGGTGATGCTAAATCATCAGAATTTGTATTATTTAAAATTTGAGCATATCTCGAATTTGGATATTTTGTAGTTATATCAAACTTCACAGATTCGGCTTTCGCCGGATTTGTAATTTGATATATTTTATACAAATTATACATCGATGGCAGAATCATTTTTTCTTCTGGATTGTTTTTTAATAACTGCTCCAGTTTGTCACTTGCTAATTTGTATTCTTTAAACTTTTCTTTATAAATAAGTCCTAATTGGTAATAAGCAAAATTACGCTCTTTACCTATACTATCCATTGCTGACTGTGTTGTTGGCAGCTGTTTTTCATAAAAAGCAGTAGTATATTTTTCAACAACCACAGTATCTTTTAATGCGTTTGCGGCATCCATATTATTTATAGTATCATTCATTGCTGCAGTGTTGGCTGATTTTACTGCCGCCAATCTCCAATTACCCGTCAAAGTTCTATTACCCCACATTTTTCTGAACTGTAGTTTTCCGTAAGCAACTGTTGTTGGATTATAAAAGTAAAAAGTACTTGCAGGCTCATTTCCTGACGGAGGTATAAGAGGTCCCATACCCGGATCTGCTTTTCCAAGCGATTGTGGATTTACTGCTGTTGGTCCGCTATTAGCATTTGTATTACGATCTATATTCGCTAATTTCTCTTTTTCTTTTTCTTCGAGAATACGTTTGGCCTCGTCTTTCTTTTTAAGTTCTCCTATATAATTTTCGAAATAAATTTTTCTGTCAGCATCTGGTAAACCATGAACATTAATTATACTATCGTTGCGTTTTGCAATTCCTTCATATTTAATTACATCGTCTAAGTTTTTTCTGTTTTTTTGAATAACAGCAAACTCTCTGGTTTTAGGATTTAATTTTACTAACGTACTGTCATAATACTTCGCTGCCATCGTATAATCTGTATTTCTAAAATACATATTTCCGATGTTTCGATAAGTTGACGCAACTAAATAAGGATCTTTTGATTTTCTGGCTAATGATTTATTGTAGAAAAATAAAGCGTCTTCTTTTTCTTTATACTTATCAAAAAAGACTCCCATTTCATAAAACAATATATCGTAATATGGTCGGTTTTCGCGATCTGCAACTAATTTATTATAGGTTTCTATGAACAAATCCTGATTGCCATTTTCATAATCAAACATCTCTGCTTTTTTGGCATAAGCATGCATCATATATTTTCGATCGGCTTTTCGGTTCATGGCAATCACTCCGTCATAAAAATAATTTGCACTGTCCTTTTTTTCAGCTTCCTGATACATCTGGCCTAGGATAAAACGATAACGCGCTCGATCTTCGTTTATTTTAGTGAATTTTTCAGCTATTCTAAGTTTAGCAACAGCGCTATCTCTTACTTCAAGGTTCAAAAAAGCTTCTGCCAGTAAAGCATTTGCATCAGAAAAAGTCTGCTTATTTAAATCTGTATTTTTTAATAAGAGATTAATATTTTTTAAAACAATGGCGTCGTTTCCTAAGCGCATATTGGTTTTTTCGCGCCAGATTTTTGCCGTATAAATATTACTGCTGTTTGGGTATTTGTACAGAATATAATTGAATGCTTCCAATGCCGGAATAAAACGCTGATCGTAATATCTTGCTTTACCAAGCATCAAATAGGCTTCGTCAATTTGAGAATTTCGCTCTCTTCCTCCAATATTCATTGAATGTTTTTGAATGGCTTTTGTCGCTTTGGTTTCTGCCTTTTCAAAATCTGGATTCTTCGCTTTTTCTTCTCCTGAGAAATTCTCATCGATTTGCATTTTTTCTATAGGCAAAATCTTCCAGAAGTTATCCTGATTACTTGCCTGAATAGACTTTAGTCCTTTATCAAGGCCAATTCCGCCATTGTACAAAATGTTATATTTTGTACTTAAAGCATGAGAATTTCGAGCCAAAAAGGTGTTTTTCTTGGTAGAGCAAGCTATCAAAAAAAACAAAAAAACAAGACAAAAACTGTATTTAAGAGTATTCTTTTTCAATTGAAAAGATTTTAAATCAATTAACTTCTAAAAAGGATTTTTAGTATAATGACTTGTAAAAATACGCTTCTTTTTGAAATATGGAAATTTATACTGCAAAAAACGATTCCAGCTCTTGTAAGGTTTCTCTTGAAGTTTGAATATCCTTTACAACTTCACCTTTATTAAGTGCAACAATTCGATCACACACCTCTACTGTATGCTGCAAATCGTGGCTTGAAACAAGTACAGTAACGTTTGGATTTTCTGCTAAATCTTTTATGATTTTTTTTAATCGGCTAACTGTTGTTGGATCTAAATTTGCAAAAGGTTCATCCAGAATTACAACTTCCGGATTTCCTATAAGTGTGGCAATAATCCCCACTTTTTTCTGGTTTCCTTTAGACAAATCACGTAAGTATTTTTTGTTGTTTAAGATTTCTCCATTAAAAAACTCTTCATGCTGTAACAATAATGCATCAATATCTGCTTTATTTTGATGACGTAAATCTCCAATAAAATAAAAATATTCTTCAGGAGTTAAATAGCCAATCAGAAAACTTTCGTCTAAAAATGAACCTGTAAAAGATTTCCAATTTTCACTAACATTTACCTGAATATCATTGTTTTTTATATTTCCTGTTGAAGGCTGAATTAGATCTAACAGCAAACTAAAAAAAGTAGTTTTTCCTGCTCCGTTATTCCCTACCAATCCAAAACTTTGTCCTTTTGGAATTTCAAGATTATTTATATTTAAAACTGTTGTTCCGTTATATTTTTTTGAAAGTTGATTTACTTGTATCATTGTAATTTTTGATGTTAGTCCCGAAGTCTCGGGATTGATTTTAGACTTAAAAATCTTCTGTATGTTTTTTAATATTCAATTCGATCTGATAAAAAATATCTCATTATCAAATTGGTACATTCTCTAATTAATTCTTTTGTTTATAAGCACTTATAGTACTATACTTTTCGATTTTATATCTTTTTTCGATTAATGAAAAAACCTTGTCTTTAAAAATAAATCCAAGAACTCCAGCACCGGCAACTAGTAATAATCCGAGTGTTTTATCTCCTAAATAAAGCCCAAATCCATACAATGCAAGTGGTAATAAAATTTTGGGTAAGGTTAACAGCATTGCACTCACATTAAAAGCTTTTTTATCTCCGAAAGCTCCGCCAGCTGAACTTAAATCGATTGGTGTTTTTGTAAATGCACCACCTAAAAGTACTAAGTGAGAGTTCACTCCAATGTTATAAATTGCTCCCGCAACAATAGTTAAATAAATTTCCCATCCGTAAAAAAGGTAGAACGAGGCAAGAATTGTCGAAACAAAAGTCGCGATAACAATTAACCACCATTTTGCTGTAATATAACCGCGATACGGGATATTTTGTGTCATCATTAGTTGATAATACGAACTATCCCAGCTTGGTACAAATTGTCCGAAGACAAATAAAAATCCTCCTGAAACAAATATCCCGGCAAAAATATGCATCACTGCAGGTTGATGTGAATTTCCAAAAAAGATGAGTCCGTAAAACAAAAAGAAAAAACTCATTATAATTGTTGTCTTCGATCTTTTATTTCTTTTAATCAATTTGATATCATTTTTAAGAAACGTCCCCAAAGTTCCAAATTGATTCAACCATGAAAGGTTTTCAGTTGTAGCAATATCTTCTTTCTTAGAAAGCCCTGCGTCTAAAAACAGATTATTCTTAAAGTACTTGAATGTAAATGAATACAAACCGATTAATACTAAAACAGGAATTAAAAACAATCCTTTTATGTCGTAAAGTCCTTGAAAAAAGGGCATTGTAAAAACTGTAATATCAAATAATTTATAATACTGAGCGGCTCCCAAAGCCAATGCAATTCCGACAAAAACAACAAATAATTTATCGATATTACTCAAAATAATATTTAAAAAATTGTTGATGTAAATTAAAGCGAAAATGGCCAAGAACCAAAAAATAATCCCCAAAACGTCATAACCTTCCATTATTAATACTATCGAAAATGGAACGAAGAAAAGTGCGTGAGCCCAATTAAAAAAAGACAAAGCTGTTTTTCCTAACGAAAAATGCACAATAGTTGGTTTTTTAAATGGTAAAACTAAAAGTGGCTTAATATTTAGCACCGGAATTGCCTGCATTAGCAATCGAATAACTAAATCAAATAAAAAATAATAAATCAGAAATTGATTGATGGTTACCAACGGCTCCAGATTCATTTTTTTTAAAATATAAAATGCTCCTACTCCTGCTCCAATAAAAATTATGGAAAAATATACCATAAAAAACCCTATTAAAACTTTCATGACCATACTCGTGCCAAACGATGCAGATCTAGTAAAGGCTTTCCATTCGAGGTAAATAAACTTTTTAATCATGGTTATTCTGGTTTTGAGTTTTGTAGTAAGAGATCAAATGTAAGAAAACGTTACAAAAAAAGTTAAAAAAAATAATTAAGTGCTTCTCATTTAGCTGTCGTTTGCTACTTTTGCATAAAATATACAATCATGCCTTCATTCTTAAAACTAATAATTAAAGAGGTAAAACGTGAAACTACTGACGCTGTTTCTATACTTTTTAATGTTCCTGAAGAACTAAAACCTGACTATAAATTTATAGCTGGACAATACATAAATTTAAAATTAACACTTGATAATCAAGAGATTCGTCGTGCTTATTCAATATGTTCAGCACCAGAAAGCGGTGAATTACGTATTGCTGTAAAAGCAGTAAAAAATGGCTTATTCTCTCAATTTGCTAATACAAAACTTAAAGCTGGAGATGTTCTCGAAGTTGGTCATCCTGAAGGAAAATTCACTTTTGAACCTGATCCTGAAAGACAAAAAAACTATGCAGCTTTTGTTGCCGGAAGTGGTATTACTCCAGTATTATCTATCATAAAATCTGTTTTAAAAAGTGAGCCAAAAAGCTCATTTGTATTGGTTTACGGAAACAAAACTCCTGAAGAAACTATTTTTTATCAGGAATTGCACGATTTACAATTGCAATATGTAGGTCGCTTCTTTGTACACTATGTTTTTAGTCAGGCTAAAGCCGAAAATGCTTTGTTTGGAAGAATCGAGAAATCGGCGGTCAATTTTGTTTTGAATAACAAACACAAAGAAATGCAGTTTGACAAGTTTTTCTTGTGTGGACCAGAAGAAATGATTAATACTGTTTCTAATGTTCTTAAAGAGAAAAACGTAAAAGAATCTGCTATTAAATTTGAACTTTTTACTTCTTCAACTCAAGAAAATAAAATAAATACTTCATTAGAAGGGCATACAAAAATTACTGTTTTGGTTGATGATGACGAAGTTTCATTCGAAATGTCTCAAAAACAAACCATACTTGATGCAGCCTTAAAACAAGGAATTGACGCTCCATATTCTTGCCAGGGCGGAATTTGCAGCAGTTGTTTAGCGCGTGTTACAAGCGGTACTGCAGAAATGACTAAAAACTCAATTTTGACGGATAGAGAGATTGCTTCAGGTTTAATTTTAACATGTCAGGCTCATCCAACTTCAGAATCTATTTATGTAGATTATGATGATGTTTAGACGTTAATCTCAAAAATATAAAATTCCAAATTCCAACTTTAAAATTGGGATTTGGAATTTTTTTTGTTTTATAATTATTGATAATCTTTGTCAAAGTTTAAAGCTTCAATTTACACCTTAGGAAAATTTGAATTTGGAATTTGAACTTTCTAAAAATTTAATTGAATATGAGATCCGTACGATAAATTTTTTAAACGTTAAGAATATCTTTTAGATACGCCTGAATTTGAGAAACTTGTGGAATATTATGAAGAACTTCAAAATAAAATTGTTGAATTAAAATTTCAAAAAACAAGCAATAAAGAACTCGCCATGCCGGATGCTCAAAGAAGTTATAAAAGGCTGCAATATTATCGAAAAAGGCAAATGGAACACGATAGATTTGGTTATGAAGCGCCAAATTATCAAGCCAACATTTCGAATTTTTTATAAGTTATATTTATAACCAATATAAAGGCGAGAAAATCGGACTTTAGTTTGTATTATAATAAAGCCAAAATTTTGCTAAAATTTTGCCGAATTTTTATTATATTAGAGGTGAAATTACAGTAATCGCAATCTCCTGTTCAATGAGATTGTAGAGCTAAATCAAATTTGTCAACACGTTTAAATATTAAATATTATGGCAATGCATCATTATCTCCGTCTATCTTTTATAGTGCTTTTTGTAATAACATCTCTCTTTTGTATTAGCTTTATAATTAAAAAAAGAAGAAACAGAAAAGCCCCTAAATTGCTTTCAGCAGAAAAATATAATTTATCAATGACTGAAGGAATGAAAGAAATATCTTCTAAAGATAGTTTTTTTAATATTTGGCCCTATGTGAGCGAATTAAAAGCTGCTAAAATTTTATCAAAAAAAATTAAAGAATCTGAATTGATACATAAAGTTTATAGAAATTCAACCGAAGATTTTGAACACATTTTACTTGCTACTGAAAAAGAAAATCATTTTGTTAAAGTTGTAGTTGATAGAAACAAAAAGAAAGCAATGGGGTATCTTTTCTTTGATTTATGAGAATGAGTCAAAGATTAATCTCAAAATAAAAAATCCAAATTCCAATTTTACAATTGGGATTTGGATTTTTTTATAGGAATTTAGTACCTTAAATTTACAAAAGACTCTGAATTCTATTTACAATTTCTTCTGGAAGTATGGTTCTCATTACATCCTCATAACCTTCAACTATTTTATTCCCATAAACCGATGTTGGTAATTTTGGATATTGATTTCTATCAGATGTCAAAGCGTTTTCCATTGTCTGATTAAATGGTAAAAACCCTGCATACGGATGTGTGGCTCCCCAAAGTGTAATAACTTTTACACCAAGCATTGCCGCAATATGTGCGTTTCCAGAATCCATAGAAAGCATAACATCGAGATTACTTATCAATTGTAATTCCTGCTGAAATTTGATTTTTCCAGCCATGTTGATTACGTTTTCAAATGGTTTCGCAAGTGAGTCCAAAATTTCTATTTCTTTTTTTCCTCCACCAAAAAGTAGAATCTTATACGCTTTATTCTCCGCCAGTTTTGCAATAACTTCAGTCATTAAATCTGTCGGATAAACCTTAGAATCATATTGAGCAAAAGGCGCAATTCCGATTAATTTTTGATTTCCGTTTCCGATAATTTCTAAAATATCTGAGTTTAAATTTGCCTTTTCAGGAAAAGTTGGATTCGATAAATCTAGGGGAAAACCAAGCTTTTCAAACACTTTTGCATGTCTTTCGAACATGGTTGGCAATTGTTTGAATATTTTATTTTCTTCGCGGGTTAATTCCTTTTTACCTTCACGACCTTTATCAACAGTTGCTCTTCTTTTTCCGCTTAAAGCGAAAAGTAAACTCACAATCTTAGATCTTAAAACGTTATGAAGGTCAGCAAAAGCATCTATTTTGAGCTTTTTTATATCTTGAAACAATCTCAAAAGTCCCAAAAAACCTTTGTGTCGTTCTTTTTCATCAAAAGCAAAAAAATCAAGATTCGGGATTCCTTCAAAGAAAGGCTTAAAAAAAGGACGCGAAATTACTGTGATTTTAACTGTTGGATACTGTTTTACAAAAGCACGTAAAACAGGAACCGTCATGGCGACATCTCCCATTGCGGATAGTCTCATGACGGCTATATGCTTAATTTTATTGGACAATTCTGCCAAATTATTTTTTGTTTTGGTATAAAACAGGATTCAATTCGTCATCATTGTACATTTTCATTTGTTTGTACACTTTCATGAATTTATCTCCATTTTCGATATCAGTCAATAAATCATCAATTGCTGTTGATAAATCACTTCTTTGTTCTAAAAGAATATTTAATTTTTCCTGACATTTATCTCTATGTTCTTGTGAAGCCTCTGCACGAGTAGCTTCTTCATGCATATGATAAATTTTTAGAGCCAAAATAGACAATCTGTCAAAAGCCCAAGCTGGACTTTCAGAATTGATTTTTGCGCCATCTTTTACTTTTACATCGCTGTATTTTTGTAAAAAGTAACTGTCGATATATTCTACCATATCAGTACGTTCCTGATTTGATGCATCGATTCTTCTTTTTAAAGTAAGAGCAGCAACCGGATCAATTTGCGGATCACGAATAATATCCTCAAAATGCCATTGAACAGTGTCAATCCAGTTTTTCAAATATAATAAATGTTCGAATTTATCCTTTGGATATGGATTGTTTATTGGTTGATCAACATTATCAAATTGATGATAATCTTTAATGCTTTGTTCGAAAACAGAATATGCTAATTTTGAAAACATGTCTTTATTTGTTAGAGACACAAAGATACTTTTTATACTTTTATAGTGCGAAAAAAACAATTAATTTTTCGTTTTCAAATCATAACCAATTGATTATACTAAAATTTTATTATGAAAATTCATTATATCTCTGAAAAAAATAGCGTGTTAAATCACTTTTTAGGTCAAATTAGAAACGTAAATGTTCAGAACGACAGTATGCGTTTTAGAAGAAATATAGAACGAATTGGCGAAATTATGGCCTATGAATTAAGCAAAGACCTAACATATAAAAATGTTGAAATACAAACTCCGCTTGGCATAAAAAAAACTACCGAAATAGAAAGTGATTTGGTATTGTGCTCGATTTTAAGAGCTGGTTTACCTCTTCATAATGGCTTTTTGAATTATTTTGATCATGCCGAAAACAGCTTTGTTTCGGCTTGCAGGCATCATCCAAATAATGATGTTGAATTTGAAATTTTAGTTGAATATCAAGCCGTTTCAAACATAAATAATAAAACGGTTTTACTTCTTGATCCTATGTTGGCAACCGGTCAGTCTATAGTTGCAGTTCATGAAAAACTGGTTCAAAATGCCACTCCTAAAGAAATTCACATTGTAGTTGTGATTGCCGCACCAGAAGGAATTGCTTATCTTGAAAAAAATCTTCCTGAAAATTGTCATTTATGGGTGGCCTCTTTAGACGAAAATTTAAATGCAAAAAACTACATCATTCCAGGTCTTGGAGATGCAGGTGATCTTGCCTACGGAAGTAAATTATAATTGAGAGAAAAAGGTAAATAAACTACACAAAATCAATACATAAAATACAATTTCGTTATTGAGTTTTTGTTGCATATATTCGACATGACTTGCCGCCATAATCGTCAAAGGAGCAATGCTAAAAAACA
Source organism: Flavobacterium sp. FlaQc-57 (assembly GCF_044007395.1). Lineage (NCBI taxonomy): Bacteria > Pseudomonadati > Bacteroidota > Flavobacteriia > Flavobacteriales > Flavobacteriaceae > Flavobacterium > Flavobacterium sp. FlaQc-57. The sequence continues at coordinate 536,376 of NZ_JBIPDA010000002.1, read as the reverse complement.
ACAAATCATTGCTTTTGTTTGGCGAAACGATATAAACAACTAATGCAATAAAAAAGCAAGCTACTACTTTTTTGTATGAAGAATGTACAATTTGCGGTCGGTTTGATAAGGTTGTTAACATTGAAACTACAAAAAATAAAGCTACTGCAACATAGATCGAAAGTGCTCCATTTTCATAATTATTCTTGAAATAATTAATGTTAAAATCAATTACCGCACGTTCCTGGAAAAAGTTAATTACATCTATATGGAAAATTAAAGAGATCAATAAAAAAATTATTGATACCGCCATAAGTGCTATAAAAGGTAAAATCCAGTTTCTATAATCTCTGGAAACGTGAAAAACAATTGATATAAAAACTAAAATTAAGAAAAGAATACACCAAAATTGAAATAAAGAAGCTATTAAAATCCAAAAAGAGGCATCAAATATTTTTTCTTTTGAGGCTTTTAATGATTGTAATGAAATCAATCGTCGAAGTGCCAACAAAATAAAGAAGTTGGCATAAACTACATTTGAATCATTAAATATTGTAGGGAAAAACAATATGAATAATAAATAGAAAAATATCGCGTATCCATTGTCTTTACTGAGTCCGTTCTTCTTTACAATGAAGTTAATAAGAAAAAATGAGGCAAAAATAAAGCACAACAAACTTACTTTTTGAAACGCCAAAAAATAAGAACTCACCCAAGATGGATCCTGAATTTGAAAAATAAAAGCGAAAACCAGTATTAAAATTACGACCAATGAATAATTTAATGGCGTAGATTTTTTAAAAACACTTGTTATCATAAGGATATTTTATACTTTTGTGATTGTAAATATAATACTTGTTTAAAAAGTAAAACCAACAAGTTGAAAAAAGATTCTTTTATTTGAATTTTGATTTCAATGCGTTACACAACAATAAATAACATATAATTTTATAAATTATGACAGCTTTTTTTGAAGGAATACAATACTTATTCGTTAACATTTTATTCGCTCCACTTGACTTTTTACGTCACCTAGAACTTATTACTTGGTTTGGTGCTAATACTATTAACTGGATTTTTATGATCATCTGCGCATGCGCAATCGTTTATTGGATTAAACAATTACGCATATTTGATGACGCTGGAACAGAAAACCAAGATACTACAGCTCACTCTTTTTTAAAGTAAGTCGAAGCCAATATCTTTTCTAAAATACATCTTATCAAAATTTAGTTTATCTATATTTTGGTAAGATTTTTTTATGGCCTGTTGGAAATCGTCTCCATATGATGTTACAGTCAGAACACGTCCTCCATTACTAACGACATTTTCGTTATCTAATTTTGTTCCTGCATGAAAAACAATAGAATCTGTAATATTTTCTAATCCTGTAATCACTTTTCCTTTTTCGAATTCCTCCGGATATCCACCAGAAACAACCATAATTGTTGTGGCACTTCTTGGATCAACTTCTAATGTAAATTCGTCTAATTTTTGATCTGCAACTGATTGAAACAATGCAACCAAATCAGATTTTAATCTTGGTACTACAACCTCAGTTTCAGGATCTCCCATTCTCACATTGTATTCAATAACAATTGGTTCGTTTTTTACATTAATCAAACCAATAAATACAAATCCTTTATATTCGATTCCGTCTTTCTGGAAACCTTCGATTGTTGGTTTAACGATACGTGTTTCGATTTTTTCCATCAAAACAGCATCAACATAAGGAACTGGAGAAACTGCTCCCATTCCGCCTGTATTTAATCCTGTATCGCCTTCTCCAATACGTTTGTAATCTTTTGCTGTTGGAAGGATTTTATAGCTTTTTCCGTCAGTCAAGACAAAACAGCTTAATTCTATTCCGTCCAAAAATTCTTCGATAACCACTTTTGAACTTGCTGCTCCAAATTTTTCATGAACCAACATGTTTCTTAATTCGGTTTTAGCTTCTTCAAGATCCTGAATAATCAAAACTCCTTTTCCTGCAGCTAAACCATCCGCTTTTAAAACGTATGGAGGTTGTAAAGTTTCTAAGAATGCACATCCTTTTTCAACCGTTTCGGCAGTAAAACTGTCGTAAGCTGCTGTTGGAATGTTATGTTTCATTAAGAATTCTTTTGCAAACTCTTTACTTCCTTCTAACTGGGCACCTAATTTTGATGGTCCAATAACCGGAATATGTTGTAAACTTTCGTCATTTTTAAAATAATCGTAAATTCCTTTTACTAAAGGATCTTCTGGTCCTACGACCACCATTTTTACATTTTCCGTAAGTACAAATGCTTTAATTGCATCAAAATCTGTTGGAGACATTGCAACGTTTGTAGCAATTGCAGCTGTTCCCGCATTTCCTGGTGCAACAAAAAGTTTTTCGCAAAGCGGACTCTGAATCATTTTCCACGCAAAAGCATGTTCTCTTCCGCCTGATCCCAATAGTAAAATTGTCATGTGTAGTTGTATTTAGTTGTGGTGCAAAAATAATTGCTTTTGTACGTAAAAAATAATTAAATCTTAAAAAGTTGTTCATTCTTCCGTGTTAGTAATTGGATAATATTATTTTTGATGAAAATTTATCCTCAAATGATTTCTATTTTTGATATTTCGCTCCAATTAAATGGTTTTCCAATAAAGAAAGCCAAAGCCGAATTGGATGAAATCTTGAATTTATCTGATGAAGAATATGCTGTTTTTCTTCAAAATAAAAAAAGAGAAATTGTTGATTTTCATTTAAAAAATAATGCTTTTTATAAGAAACTTGTTGGAGACAAAATTGATCTTAAATGGGAGGATTTACCAGTTCTTAATAAACAAAATCTTCAGAAACCACTTGAAGAAAGACTTTCAAAGGGTTATACAAAGAAAAATGTATATATCAACAAAACGTCAGGATCTAGCGGAACTCCGTTTGTTTTTGCCAAAGATAAATATGCTCATGCCTTAACATGGGCTTCATATATAATGCGTTTTGACTGGTTCGAAATCGATTTTAATCATTCGTATCAAGCTCGTTTTTACGGAATTCCTATGGATTTTGTTGGTTACCAAAAAGAACGTTTCAAAGATTTTTTGACACATCGCTTTAGATTTCCGATTTTCGATTTATCTGATGCTGTTTTGGCGAAATTTCTACGAAAATTCAGAACTAAAAAATTCAATTATATCAATGGCTATACGAGTTCTATTGTTTTATTTGCTAAATATTTAGAACAGAAAAATATCATTTTAAATGACGTTTGTCCAACTTTAAAAGCTTGTTTTGTTACTTCGGAAATGCTTTTTGAATCTGATAAAAAACTTTTAGAAAAGCAATTCAGGATTCCGATTATCAATGAATATGGTGCTGCAGAATTAGATTTAATTGCTTTTGAAAATCCAAACAAAGAATGGCAAGTTAATGCCGAAACATTATTTGTCGAAATTTTAGATGAAAACAATCAAATTCTCCCGTACGGGAAAGAAGGCCGAATCGTGATTACATCTTTGTTCAATAAAGCCCATCCTTTTATCAGATACGAAATTGGAGACATCGGAATTTTGGACGAAAAAAGTACTTTGAAAAAACCAATCTTAAAGAAACTAATTGGAAGAACCAATGATGTTGCCCTTTTACCAAGCGGAAAAAAATCGCCTGGATTAACCTTTTATTATGTAACCAAAAGCATTATTGAAGATGATGGAAATGTCAAAGAATTTATCATCAAACAAACCAAATTAGATACTTTCGAAATTGAATATATTTCTGATAAAGAGTTAGTTTCATATCAAATTAAGAAAATTGAAGAGGCAATCACCCTTTATCTTGAACCCAACTTAAATTTCAGTTTTACCCGAAAAACGGTTTTAGAAAGAACCAATCGCGGGAAATTAAAACAGTTTAAATCATATTAATAAATATAAATAAAATCTTACATTTGTTTTTTTTAATTAAAAACTCATGGACGATCATTCTTTACTTTCCGAAGAAACAATTTCTAATAAAATATACTTTATTCGTGGTCAAAAAATACTTCTCGATTTTGATCTGGCTCATCTTTACGGAGTAGAAACTAGAAGATTAAATGAACAAGTAAAAAGAAATATCTTACGCTTCCCCTCAGACTTCATGTTTCAACTTACCGAAAATGAATTAGAAAACTTGATGTCGCAAATTGCGACATCAAGTTGGGGGGAATTAGAAAATTACCCTTTGCTTTTACTGAGCACGGCGTTTTAATGTTATCAAGCGTTCTAAAAAGTGACAAAGCAATTCAAACCAATATTCAAATCATGCGTATTTTCACGAAAGTGAGACAAATGCTTTTAGACACAACAGAAATAAAAGTTGATATTCAAAAGAAATTGGAGAATCATGATAAAAATATTGAATTGGTTTTTTCTTATTTAGATGAACTAGCTGAGAAAAAAGAGAACGAAGTTGATAGAGTGAAAATTGGATATAAAAAATATTAATTCTTCAAGGTCACAAATTGTGAACTTGAAGAATACTAAACTTTCTTTATATATTTAGGCTTAATAACCAATTGAGTAAATAAAAACCGTATCATCAACAAAACAGAACTCACGAAATTATAACCGTGAAAATCTCGGTAAACGCCAAAATTGTGTTTGATTAATTTGAATTTTGAAGACGAAATAGAATCTTTTCTAATTCTATAAGCAGCTAAAGGTTCAGGAACTGGCTTTGTTTCTTTGAGTTGTTTTACAATGGTAAGCCACAATCGCCAATCTTGCCTTTTTTGAGTGACTTCAATTACAATTTTCCCGAAATATTCAGCATCGTAAATGGCTGTTAAATTGCCAACATGATTACAGAAAAACAATTGATTATAAGTTAAATTCAAAGGTGCTTCAACTCGTCGATTTAAGTTATTCCCTTCTTCATCTATACAATCATAAAAACTGAAAGTAAACGGTAAATTATTCTCTTTTAAAAACTGAATTTGTTTTTCTAATTTGGTTGGAAACCATAGATCATCAGCATCTAAATAGGCAATATATTTCCCTGTTGCTTTTTCTAATGCAACGTTTCTGGCAAAACCATTTCCCGAATTATTTGGTAATTGAACCAGTTTTATTCGGTTATCTGCTTTTGTAAAATCAGAAATAATTTTTACAGTTTCATCGACTGACGCATCATCAACCAAAATCATTTCCCAGTTTTGATAACGCTGATTCTGAACTGATTCTATCGTTTTTCTAATAAATTTTTCGGCATTATAGGTTGGCGTTATAATCGAAACTAATTCACTCATAACGCTCTTGATTATTTGATATAACTTGAGAAGTCTTTATGTTCTTCTTTAGAAAGTTCTTCTTTAGAAAGTGATCTGAAATAATCATATGTAATTTTCATTCCCTCAGCACGATCAACTTTTGCTTCCCAACCCAATAATTCTTTCGCTTTTGTAGTGTCTGGCTGGCGTTGTAAAGGATCATTTATTGGTAATGGATGATAGACTACCTTTTGGTTTGTTCCTGTTAATTTAATGATCTCTTCTGCAAAATCTTTAATGGTGATTTCGTCCGGGTTTCCAATATTTACCGGATATACATAATCTGAATGCAATAATCTAAAAATACCCTCAACCTGATCGTCTACGTAACAAAAAGAACGCGTTTGCATTCCATCTCCAAAAATAGTTAAATCTTCTCCGCGCAAAGCTTGTCCAATAAAAGCAGGAATTACACGTCCGTCATTTAATCGCATTCTTGGGCCGTAAGTATTAAAAATTCGTACGATTCTGGTTTCTACACCATGAAAAGTATGATAAGCCATAGTAATAGATTCCTGAAAACGTTTTGCTTCGTCATAAACGCCACGTGGACCAATTGTATTTACGTTTCCGTAATACTCTTCTGTTTGAGGATGAACCAACGGATCTCCGTAAACTTCGGATGTTGAAGCAATCAAGATTCTTGCTTTTTTTACTCGTGCTAATCCTAATAAATTATGCGTTCCTAAAGATCCAACTTTTAAGGTCTGAATTGGAATTTTTAAATAATCTATCGGACTCGCAGGTGAAGCAAAATGTAAAATATAATCTAAATCACCTGGAATGTGCACAAACTTAGTGATATCATGATGGTAAAATTCGAAATGTTCTAACTTGAATAAGTGTTCGATGTTTTTAAGATCTCCTGTAATCAAATTATCCATCCCAATAACATAATAGCCTTCTTTGATAAAACGATCGCACAAATGTGATCCTAAAAATCCTGCAGCTCCGGTAATAAGTATTCTTTTCATATTGGTTATTTATTCATCGCAAATGTAACTGATTTGAAAATTCTAGAAATATATTTGAGTTGATCTTTTCAAATTACCTCCTTTTAAAAGCTTTAAATTTCTCTTCAACAAAGCTTTTCATTTCATTTTCAAAACGTTGTTTAGAAAATTTCATGGCGTGCTCACGAATTATTTTATGATCAAATTTTAATTTCTCGAAATTGACCACGGCTTCTTTTATTTTTTGTGCTGACTGTTCCTGGAAAAAAACTCCCGTTTTGTTTTCGACAATTGTTTCTAATGTTCCCCCTTTTCCAAAAGCAATAACTGGTGTTCCACAAGCTTGTGCTTCAACAGGAATAATTCCAAAATCTTCTTCAGCAGCAAAAACAAATCCTTTGGCTTTTTGAATATACTTTTTTAGCCTTCCTGTATCTATGTATCCCACAAATTCAATATTGCTTTTAGCTATTTTTTGAAGTTTTTCAAGCTCAGGTCCATCTCCGGCTACAATCAACTTTAAATGTGGTAATTCATTAAAAGCTTTAACAATTAGCTGCGTTTTTTTATAAGAAACTAATCTTGAAGCTGAAAAATAATAATCTTCTTTTTCTTCTTCTAAACTAAAAAAATCAACATCAACTGGAGGATAAATTACTGTCGATTCACGATTGTAAATCTTTTTTATTCTTTCTGCTATATAATTAGAATTGGCAATAAAAAAATCAACGCTTTCTGAATTTAAAACATCCCATTTTTTTATTTTGTTCAAAACATATTTTGCATAATGACCTTTTAAACCTTTATCAAGTCCGGAATCTTTTAAATATTGATCTTGCAAATCCCAAACGTATCGCATAGGCGAATGACAATAACAAATATGCAACTGATTTTTTCGAGTCTTTGCTCCTTTTGCTACAGCAGATGAAGAACTAATAATCAAATCGTAATCCTTTAAATCGAATTGTTCAATTGCGATTGGAAATAATTGCAAAAATTTCCTGTGATTTCGCTTTGCAGTGGGTAATTTTTGAATGAAACTTGTTTTTGCATTTTTTCCATTTAAAATATAAGCCCTGTCCTCGTCATTCAAAAAATCAATCAAAGTGTAATGATCGAAATCTTTCCAGATCGAATTTATAGAATGAATTACTTTTTCAGCTCCTCCATTTACATAATACCAATCGCTTATTAATGCTTTTTTCAAGTTGTTGTATTTATTTATTTTTTAGATTTTCAATTATAGCAATATATTGTGCAGATGCCATCTTCCAGCTAAATTTTTGAGATGCTTCAAATGATCTTTTACAAAGATCGTTATAGTTTTCTAAACCCTTTAAATCTTTTATTTTCTGAGCTAATTCTAAAGGATTTTTAGGATCAAAAAACAAAGCTGTTTCTTTATATAATTCTCTATATACTGGAATATTCGACAAAATACATGGTGTAGAAACGCTCATAGCTTCAAGTGCCGAAAGTCCAAAACCTTCATAAAACGAAGCATTTATAAGTGCCTTTGCTTCTGAAACTTCTTTTTTTAGCTCCGCATCTGAAACATCATTTAAAAACTCAACATTCAATCCATGTTCTATAATGTCGTTCTTAAAAACCTTATTAAAAGAATCTCCAATAATCTTTAATCTGTACTGATTTGAGTCTAATAATTTAAATGCTTCTAAAATTACATTGATGTTTTTTCTTGAGTTCAAAGAATTTACTGCAATAAAATAATCGGCTTTTTGATTTCTTTCTTCGGCAAAACTAAAAAAACTTGCGAGATAAATTACTTCTATTTTTGATTGCTGAATGTTGGGGTAAAATTTTAAAATTTCATTTTTAGAAAAATTACTAACTGTAATTATTTTCAGAGCACTCTTTAAATTAAAGTAAAACAATATATTATAAACAAATGCAAATTTCCAGTCAAACCAGTTTTTATTTTCCTTTACAGCCATATCATGTATGACAATTACATTCTTTTTAAACAGAATTGGAGCTGTGTTACAAAAATTAATTAATCGGGAAACTTTATTTTTAAATAAAAAAAAAGGTAATTCTATTTGCTCCCAAAAATAACCTGAAAAATAACCCGTTTTTATACAATTTAATGATTCTCCAACGGGATTTAAAATGGGCTTATTAGGACAGACAAAAACAATTCCTTCTTTGTAATGTTCTTGTAAATGTTTGCTTATTTCTGTTGCTACTCTTTGAACTCCAGTACTTTTTTGCGTTAAAAAACGTCCGTTGACTACTATTTTATTATTCATTTTGAATGCTGTTTTCATTTCGGATAATAAAGAAGTAACAAAACCATAAAAACAAATAAATTCCTAACTGTCTACTTAAAAGATTTTCAAATAAACTTTGAAACGAAAAGATCAAAATGAAAAAGAAGGAATACCCTTTTTTGTTTTTTATAAAGTTCCAAAACTGAACACCAAAAATCCCTAAAAACAAAGTAAGTCCAATTAAACCGTAACTTACAAAAAACCAAAGGTATTGATTGTGTGTGTTGTATTCATAATTGTTTTTTCCAATCCACCAGTATGGGCCACTTAAGACTTCTTTTGAATTATAACAATCTATTAATTTTTTATCTACTTTTTCACTACTAAAAGTTCCTGTAAAGTAATTAAACTCTTTTTCATCTACTATTGCTTTGGCACATTTCCAGATTACAATTCTTGGTTCACCTTTTTCTATAGCAAGCCTCTGTATGGTATATTTATTGGTTAAAACAATGACAAACAGAATACTTAAAAATCCTAAAAAGTATATTAGTTTTCTTTCTCTTAAAAAAACAAAGAAACAAAGTAAAACAGAAACTCCCATAGCAAGTCGTGCGGCTATAATAAATAAAGTGAATATTATTAAGGCAATAAATGAGTAGAGAATTCCTTTTTTAATAGCTGTATGGTCTATTAAAAATTTTATGCAAAAAATAGAAAGTAAACAATTTAAAGAAAAATAGGGCCTTTCTATTATGAACTTATTTTCTACTAAAGCATTAAAGTTCTCGAAGCTTTTAGCGGTCGAAAATATCTGATATTGCAATACGATGAAATCAACATATAATATGTGTAAAAGCTGCAGAAACAAAAAAGAAAAAACAAAATATTTTATTTCCTTAAAACTAAATTTCTTTACTAAAAATAATGCTGGAATAAAGATAAAACCAAGCGACCTAATAATTAGTTTTGAGGAAGAATCATAATTTAAAAAGAAAGAGAAAAGGTATAATACATACATTAACCCAAATAATAAACTCAATAATTTAACCGTCAAATTATTATTCTGTTTTTTTATTTTTGAAACATTCAAAAGCAATAATAGCAAGATAAAAGGCGTGGCCAAAGAAATTTTAAATACAAATGCGAATGCTATAAAAAATAAGCAAACTACTTCTATTTTAAATTTCTTAAAGATGTCTTGAATCATAATAATCTGTTTTTGAATTGGCAAATTTAAATTTTTGCAGGTTCTTTTTCTTGATTTAGTTTATTTCTATGAATGGCAAATGGCAACGCAAGAAAAACCCATATAAAAAGCATTATGAAGGACGGAAATGCATTAAAAGATATTATAATACTAAATATACCTCCAACAATGGCATCTTCTTTTAAATAATACGCTTTTGTCAAAACTAAAAACAAAAACAGGATAAATAATGCTAAAGTAATTACACCGTATTCAGATAAAACTTCTAAATATACATTATTAGGAATTGCTCTTTCATTTTTTCGTTGCGCGAAACGGTCAAAATATTCATTTCTATTTACAACAATTTTTTTATACTTATTGTAATAATCATAATGAAGCCCGTAATTTGCAGGACCCACACCAAAAAAAGGATTTTCAATTCCGGAGTAAAAAGCTACTTTACCGGTAATAACTCTATCTACTTTTGAAAAATTGTTTTGCGTAAGCGTTTTTGTTGAATCAAATAGTTTTTCATATACATATTTTTGATACAGATCAGTTTGAATAAACAGCACTATCGCAATAATTGCAACCGGAATGACTTTAAGCAGAATACTCAGATTAAGAAGTTTCTTTCTATAAAAATATAAAACAAAAATAAATACTGAGATTATTGAAATCGTAGACATGGATACAATTACACTAAAAAGTAAAAACCAACCATGGGTCATTTTTTTTAAATAAAAAGAAACAGATGCTGACAATACTAAAAATAGCCCAAAGTAATTCCCTTCTTTAAAAGTACTACATCTAATAAAGCCTTCTAACATTTGTGGTTCTCCCATTCCCGGAAGTTTAAAATAAGGTATGTTTAATTTTGATGACAAAAATAGATACCATCCATAAATGGCTACTACCATAGCGCCTAAAACCCATTTTTCTAAAATTTTTATATCTTTTGTAAATAATCGAAATGATATAAAATAAGCTGCTAAGCACAAATAAAAATAACAAAGTCTAATAAAACTATCCCCAATCCTATTTATTCGAAAAGGAATTACTTTTGGGGGATATGGATAATTCCAATATATATTTACGATAAATGATAACGTGACCATAATCGCCAATAATAAAATAATAAGATTGTTGTTAAAAAACCAGACGCTATCTTTTGAAATTACCTTTTTATTGACATAGAATAAGATCAAAATTACAAGTGCAATTTCTGATATCTTGAGTGGAAAAAAAATATTTATTGTTAATGCCTGAGTAAAAGGCAAAAACACTAAAAAAACCTTTTTAATATCAATTTTCATTTGATTGCTGTAATTTTTTACTTGTACTAAAAACCAATTTTAAAATTTTTGGAATTATTTTAAAATTTCCCTGCCAAATTCGCTTACCAATAGTTAAGGTTAAAATTGATAAATAAATAAAACCAAGGTTGTTTCGATTATACTTTTTAGCAAAAGTAATTCGACTATTCATTGAAACCAGATCTATAAATTCCGATTTTTGTTTGTTAATTTTTGACTTTGTACTATTTCCCTGCTTGTGATAAATTCCAAAAACCGGTAAAATTTTTACATTTCCGCCCTTTTGCTTTGCTCTCGAAACCCAATCTATTTCTTCGTAAAATAAAAAATAATCTTCTGATAATAGTCCTATTGATTCCAGATCAGCATGTTTTACAATTATTGAAGCTCCAATAGGATAACTCACATTTGCAACTATTTTATCAAAGTTTAAAATAGCCTCATCAATTAAAACTCCTTCTCCTAAATGTGTTGTTAAACCTATTCTTGAATGGTAAAGGCCCCCTAGAGATTGTACTTTTGTTGGATTATCATATTCTAATAAAGCTGTCCCGTAAATAATATCAGTGTTTAAATTGCCTTCTTTGTCAATTTCAGAAATAATATTTGCAAGGACATTTTTCTCTACAACTGTGTCATTATTTAAGAGCCAAATATAAGAATCAGATTCACCTAGACTTAAAATATATCTTAGAGCCAAATTATTTCCTGCAGCAAAACCTTTATTCTGATCTGCCTTTACAAAAACTATTTTTTCTTCTTTACTTCCTAATAAAAAGTCTTTTTCGCTACTACTTAAAAAAGATAATGGCTTTTTTTCTAATGGATAAACAAGATTTTTAAATTGTGTTTCAATACTAATTGCATCGCCTTTTGCCCAAGATTGCAAATCATTAAAATGTTGTAATGTTTCACTGTTGTCAATAACTATTATTTGATAATTACTGTACTCTAACTTTAAAACACTCTCTAAACATTCTATAGAATCATGAGATTCATTATAGTTTAAAAGAACAATATAAACTTTCTTATTCATTAATAAATTATTCCTTTTAATTTCTGGTTACTTTAATAAAGTATTGTGTACTTAAAAATTGTTCGAAAACACCAAAAGTTACTTTGTTTAAAGTCGACTTGATTGAAGAGATATGCTTTAAATTTGACTCTATCTTTTGCACTTTTAACTCTGTAAATAAATGAACTAGCTTCAACATATCTTTTTTACAAAAAAAACGAATATGGGTTTTATCAAAAATTCCTTCATCTGTGTATTCAAAGCTTCCTTTGATAAAAATTTTATAAAAAACTTCATGATTTCTTACATTAGGTAAACTAATATAAAAATGACCGCCTTTTTTTACATAGGGAATTAGTTTTTGAATTGTTTTTTGCGGCTCAACTAAGTGTTCTAAAACATCTGCCAGTATTATACCATCAAAAAAGTTTAATTCGAACGGAATAGTGTCGTGCTCAATGTTTCCAATAACAAAAGAATCAAACTTCTCTTTATACTTATTAACATCTACAATATCAAATCCCATAATTTTTTTTGCAACTCCTTTATTTTTTAATTCCAATAAAGTTGCACCAGATCCTGCACCAATTTCTAAAACACTCAAATCATTTTCCATACCTATAAAAGAAATAATATCTCTCCTAACATTCGAAAAATATTCTTTTTCTTTCTCTAAATAAGACTCTTGCATAATTTTTATTTACTGAATTGAAATGTTTTTAAAACTAATTCTATACTTCTTAACACAAAATACTATAATCAAAGTTGTAATTAAACCTTCAATTATAAAAACAGCTGTCAGGCTTCCTTTTAATTGAAAAAATAAAGTCAAAAAATAGCCTAATATTAACATCGTTACAGAACCGAAAGATAAAATTTTAGATAATACCTTTTGCTCATTTTTGTAAATTAAATATTGATAAAAAGGAATATTCAAAGCAGTAATAATTGGCACTATTATAAAACCGGAATAAAAGCCCAAAAGTTTATAAATTTTTTCATTGTTAATGTAATTTGTCAAAACATAATTACTACCAATTATTAGAATTAACACACCAAAAATTAACAGACAAATATTAACACAATTTATTTTTTTTAAAAACAAAAGTCCTTCTTTTTTATTTTTACTGTAGCTCTCGCAAAATTTAGGAAAACTTACATTAAAAAAAACGGATAAATAACTCCTGAAAATACTCAAAATCATATCTCCTATTTTATAAATTCCTGCATAATAATCACCTAGTAAATATTGAACAATCAAAATTGGACTTTGTGTATATGTCGTTACCGAAAAATTTGAAATAAGTATAGGATATTCGTTTAAGAATTGATTTTTGATTGCAGAAGTTTTTACGCTTAAAATAGATAGATTGTACAACTTATGAATCTTTATAAAAAAATAAAAGTAAACCAGTGTATTAGACGCGCCTAAGATCAACAAAACATATATATAATCGTTTTTCTCTTGTACTAATAGATAAACAAGCACCACGTAAATTACTTTTGAAAAAAATATAAGTCTGCTTATAATTCCAAATTTTGCAAATCCCTGATAAATCCAGGTTACATTAAAAAATTGGGCCGATAACATTGTTAACGCCAGCAAGTAAAGTTTTTGATCTTTAATATTAAAAACTATACTAATAAAAGTGATCACAAAAAGTATTATCAAAAAAAATATGAGCTTAATTGCGAATGTGCAATTCAAATATTCCTGAACTTTTTGAAAATGATCTTTATGAACACTAATTTGCTTTACTCCCAGAATGTTTGATCCAAAATCAATAAATAGGCCTAAAAGTGTAAAAACAGATAGTGCAACACCTAACTTCCCCCAATTTACAATACCACATACAGTAATAACTTTAGGAGCCACTAATAATGGTGCAATTAAATTTATTAATTGTCCTGATCCATAAGTTAGATAATCTATAATTGTATTCTTTTTCATTTAAGGAGTAAATTGGTATCTAAATACAATTAAATCAAAAATTTAAGATCTATTCTTTCTTTTGTCCCATCATTGCCAATTTATCCATAAATAATTCATTTCCTAACATAAAAGGATCGTACTGATCATTTATAGTACTTACTTTATAACCAAAGTAATTAGGATCCCAGGTTACAAATTCATTGGGTGTAAAATAAAGAATATAATTTTCTAAGTCTCCGTCAATTATTTCATCTTTATACTTTAAACTTATGTTTTTAATAGTTACGTAAGATTGTGTTGGATTAAATCCTAAATCAACTCTAACATTTTTAAGTTTAATGTTTTTAGGAAAATCTAATTCTATTTTTTGCATGTCTTTAGAAGCATAAATAGCTTGAGAAACTGAGTTATCTTCGCTCCATTCTTGTCCGTCAATTAAATAAAAAACCTGTAATTTATCATTCTTTTCAAAAACACCTTCTATAACAACTGAAAAATTATCTTTCACTGACGGATCTTCTTCTTTTGCAATCTCATTTTTGCATGAATTCAAAGTAAAAAATAAAATAAAAGCCCCCAATAGTAATTTTGTTTTCATTATTTTAAAAAATGTTTAGATAATAATTGAAATTAAAGTTTAAATTCCGGTGTAAAATTATTGTTTTATTTGATCAGTTAATTTGTCTTTTTTTAATTGTTTGTTATAAAATTTAAAAACAAAACCTGAAAAAATAAACAAAAACAAAAACACAGCCGGAAGAATCAATTTCAGTTTTCCATTGATCGTTTTCGTATTTATAACATTTAATACCAAACTATTTTCTTTTATAATTTTATCAGTATTAACAATTGACAATCGGTTATAACCTTGTTCTACAATTAAATTTTGTTTTGTTTTTAAAACTTCATTGATTTGTAAATTTTCGTTATAATAAACCATATTATTATTTTTAGGACTATTTGCTGATTTAGAAAAACCATCTAACAGCCCATTAATTTGAGCTAATATAGTATCATTTTGCGCAATATTTTCTTGAATATTTTCGATCGCAATTATTTGAATTTTTTTATAATATTGTGAATTGTTCAAATAGTTTAACAGTGGCTGAATTGTATTTTTATCTCCTACTAATCCATTTGAAATAAATGAAATTTTGTGATAAGTATAATTTTTACTAGTAATCTTTTCTTCGATAATCTTATTAACATCACCGTTTTCAGACATTAATTTTATTAGCTCCAGATTTTTGTCTTTATCTTCAATAAACCTGTAAACATCAGTTATTGGTTTAATTTCAATTTTGCTAATAATTGACGGATTTACTAATCCTACTTCTTTTCTTAAAAATAGCGTATCTCCCTCGGCAATTTTCGATTGTAATAACTCTATTTTATCATATAAATAATCTACGCTTCCAAAATTTGGAGTCACAATTATCTGATTATTATAACTCTTTTGAGAACTGTCTAAAAAAAATCCGAGACCAAATCCGGCCAAAACTAAAATTGCAACAATGATCCAGTTTCGAACAAAAAACTGGATTACTTTAAAAATAGAAGTACTAATTCCTTGAAAAAAATCATTGATTTTTCTTGAAATGAAAGTTAAATCAATTTCTTGATCATCATTGTTCTGGGGTACTTTTGTACTCATTTATGGAATTATTTTACGTTGAAAATTTGCTCTAAAATTTTAATAGTAATCAAATATGTTGGTTTTACACCCGTTGTTCCCAATCCGCCTGAAGCAAGTGTGCTTCCTGTTTCTAAAGGATTATCTGAAGCATAATAAGCATAACGAACTTTGATATCGTGCGGTACACTTTTTCTAATTTTTGATGCCGACTGAATCGCTTTTTGGTAATATGAACCTTCCATCTCAAGACCAATTACTCCCCAGGTTGATTCATGGAAAAACTTCAATAAATCTCTATTTTGTAATGATGTTCCTAAAACTGTTACCATCGCTCCTTCAAAAACGGCAATGTCATTTCCTTCAAACATTTTGCCTGTTAATTCATTTTCGAAGTAATAGTTATCAGCAGTTCCTTCGTTGATATGTGCTGTCGGAATCATAATATCTCCTTTTCCGCCTTCCAGAATTCCGGCTTTACCCATAATCGAAACAGATCTTACTTCTAATAAAGTTTCTTTCTTAAAAGGTTTCAAAAGTTCGTCGATTGTTTCATAAGCTTGCTCACCAAAAGCATAATCCATTACAATAATTACCGGTTTAGCTTCGTCAAGAGCAGCCTTTGGAAAAGCAGTTTTTGCCCAGTCAATTTTTGCAGTATCAAAAATCTGAACGTCAATATTTGTTCCTGATGTATCCGGTAACGAAATCATTCCGTTTTTCAATGCCAGTTCTTCTACCAAGCTTCTAGTATCTTTTGCACCAGACTTGCTTAATTCTTCATAAATGAAAAAATCAGATTTGTCCTTAAATTTCGTTTTCAACAACGGCGTTGCAAAAATCGAATTCATTACACTGTGCATGTTTGCACTTATAACGTGAATTGGTCGCTTTAAAAGGTTATTCGCTTTTAAAACTTCCTTGATGTTGGTTGCCCAAATTTCACCGTGAATATGGTGTCCTAAACGTTCTCTTAAAACTGGACTAAAAGTTATCGTTCTTTTGTTATTATCGATTACTTCTTCGATCGCTAATTTTCCTAACCAATAAATAACGTGCAAGAAACGGTCTGGAGCATTTTCAGATCCAAAAGCGTCATAAATATCCAGAACCTCCTCAAACGTACGTCCTAAAATATTGGCTACATGCGAAATTGCTTTCTCTTTTTCTACCAAAGGCAATTTTTTAGGCTGCATTACAGCTTGTTCCAACTTCATCCAATCTCTCGAAACTTCACCGCCATCATCTAATAAAACTCTGTTTTTTATTTTATGAGATTCTATGAAAATAAAAGTCAAATGCGTCAGGATATCATAAATATCAGATCGCCCGCGAGTGATTTCGACATTCATTTGTTCTTCGTCGATTCTATAACAATTTCTTCTTCTTTTTGGAGGAACAATTGCCTGGAAATGCGATTTAGAATATCCTTCGTCCGAAGTTAAATTGATGAAACGACATTGCTCAATTCCTATCGGTAAACGCTCTATAACGTACAAAAGTCCGTTTAGTTCTACTTTTTCTTCGCCTATATTTCCGTAAATTTCCGGACGTAATGCCAATAATGATTCACGTAAACTATCGCCAGAAACTCCCATTGGTTTATAAAAACCACGGTTGAATAAGTGACGCATTGTAATGTACATTTTTTCTATCGCTGCAGATGATTCCTGCGCTCTTGATCTTGATATATTTTTAGTTTCTTTCATGCTATTTTATTTTAAAATCTTCTTTTTGAGAAGATGTAATATCTATATTATTAAGCGAAATTAGGAATTTAAAATGTCAATTCAATTCAAATCTATTCATGTCATTATTTAATAACATTTATTTTAAACTAAGATTAACAATTTGAATTACCTTACATTCCGCAACTTTATGAGGTCCTTCCATAAAAAAACCTTTTAATCCTACTTTAATTCTTTCTCTATGAAACTCCTGATTTATTTCATTTATTACCCACATTTTTGCTTTTCCTGAAGTTGAAACACGTATGGATTTATCTAAAATGATATTATTTTCGTTATCTAAAAACTCTGGCCATATCATCCACAACTTTTTTATATTTTCATCATCTGAATACATAAAATCTGAACGATAGCCCTGAATAGGATTTCCAGTTTTTCGGCCTCCTTCTTCTACAGAAAAAAAACGATATTCGACTATAAAATCACATTCTCGATTTCTAATCTTTTCGTAAGGTATATGATTTTCCAATTTACTTTATTTCAAATTATCAGCAATATCTCTATTATTCGATAATCTCGGAATTTTATTCTGTCCGCCTAATTTTCCTTGCGATTTCATATAATCCTGGAATCCGTTTTTCGAAACTTTGGTTACCACCACTTTTCTCAACACATTTCCGGTAATTAAATCGTCGTAGTAAATATTTTGCTTTCGCATAGAATCATCGATAGCTTCGCCAAAAGCTTCTAAATTTTCGGGTTCATTTTCAAATTCAACCAGCCATTCGTGATAAGGCAATCCGCTTGAAGGGTTTATTTGAGGCGCAACAGTAAATTCGTTGATAACAATTTTAGTTCCTTCAGTCGCTTCTTTCATTGCATTTTCGACTTCGTTTGCAATAACGTGTTCTCCAAAAGCTGAAATATAATGCTTGATTCGGCCCGAAACGATTACTCTGTGCGGAAACAATGATGTAAACTGCACAGTATCACCAATATTATAGCGCCAAAGTCCTGCATTTGTAGAGATAATCAAGGCATAATTTACACCAATTTCTACTTCACCAATTGTCAAACTTTTAGCATTTGATTCAAAAAATTCATCGGCTTTAATGAACTCATAAAAAATTCCTGAATTCAATAAAAGCAACATTCCTTTTACTTTTTGCGAATCCTGATAAGCAAAAAATCCTTCAGAAGCAGGAAACAACTCAATGCTGTCTACTTTTCTGCCAATCATGTTTTCGAACTTGGCGCGATACGGTTCGTAATTAACGCCTCCGTAAATAAACAAATTAAAGTTCTTGAACAGATCTCCTATTTTTTTACCACCGCTTTTTTCCTGTAAACGCTCAAAATACATTTGAACCCAAGATGGAATTCCGGAAATAATGGTCATATCCTGCTCAATTGTTTCTTCGACAATGGCATCAATTTTAGTTTCCCAATCTTCGATACAATTGGTTTCCCAAGATGGCATTCGGTTTTTTTGAAGGTATTTTGGAACAAAGTGCGCCCCAATTCCGGATAATCTCCCAAATTTGATTCCGTACTTTTCAACTAAAATCGGACTTCCTTGCAAGAAAATCATTTTTCCATCAACAAAATCGGCATTTCCGGTTTCATATATATAGTGAAGAATTGCATTTCGCGAAGCTTCTATATGATAAGGCATCGACTCTTTGGTCAGCGGAATATACTTCGCGCCAGAGGTAGTTCCGGATGTTTTTGCAAAATAAAGTGGTTTTCCTTTCCATAGAATATTTTTTTCGCCCATTCGAACTTTGTCGATATAAGGTTTTAAATCTTCATAATCCCGAATTGGAACACGTTTCTTGAAATCGTGAACTGTCTTAATTTTATCAAAATGATGATCAATACCAAACTGGGTTTCTTTTGCACTATTGATCAAACTCTTAAAAATTTCTTGTTGAGTTTCTATAGGTTTTTTGGCCCAAGCCATTGTTTGATAATATATTGTACTGGCAAATAATTTTGCTGCTACTGATTTAATAGACATTTTTTATGGTATTATTTCTTGTCACTTTTGTTTTTATTTCGGGCTTTTTCACCCGACTCCTTCTCCATTTTTGTCACTTCTTCTCTTAATTTTATTTCTTCTTCTGAGGCTTTCATATTTATTTCAGAAGACTCATCCGTTTCTGCTAAAATAGAATCTTTATTGAATTTTGCATATTCTAATTCGCCTCTCAGTACTTTTTGAATGCCTTTTATATAAAGTTCATTTTTCTTTAAAGCTGTTTCTAGCGAATCTGATTTTATGGCCAATTCTGTCGCATTTCGTTTTAATTCAGAAGAAGAATATCCAGGAATAAATTCTCGTAGAGGAGTAAAAGCAATGATAAATGTGGTAATCAGAATTAAAAATATCCCGCCTAACATAAACGTTACAAATACGTTCATTAAGTTAAGTTTGAACGAAAAGATTTCTTCAAAAGTATCTTCATTCAAAATTACCAATCGGTTTTTGATGAATAATTTTTTTCTGAAATTGAACTTTTTTTCAGCCATTTGCGGTTATTTATATGAGCAAATATAATAATTAATAGTCTTGTTAACGTCTGATAAAAATGAACGAATACACTTAATTCAGGATTTTATAAAATATTTAACGTTGCCTGAATCCAATATTTTAATCCAAAAACACTTTTTGTTCGTATATTTCTATATACCTTTGCGGTGTAAACTAAAAACAATTTGCTTCGGCATTAAATATACAATCATGGGAAGATTAGGTCTTACAGAAATCCTTGTAATAGTAGGTATTGTTATTTTACTTTTTGGAGGTAAAAAAATTCCAGAATTAATGAAAGGTTTAGGAAGCGGAATCAAAGAATTCAAAAACGCTGCTAAAGACGATCAACCTGCTGCTGCCAAAAAAGAAGAGGAAGAAACTAAATAAGTATTTTATATACTGGTATAAAACCCCAAATTACAAATGTAGTTTGGGGTTTTCTTTGTTTATAATTTAAAGTACCATTGTCAACTGAATTCTCTTCCTGTCTTCATCAACCTCAGTAACTTTTACATCAACATGCTGATGAAGTTTAACCACTTCATTTACATCGCTCACAAAACCAGCTTTTAACTGCGAAATATGAACCAATCCGCTTTCTTTGATTCCGATGTCAACAAAACAGCCAAAGTTGGTAATGTTATTTACAATTCCCGGTAAAATCATTCCGGTTTTCAAATCTTTGATTGATTTTACATTTGCATCAAATTCAAAAACCTTCGCCGACTTTCTTGGGTCTAATCCAGGCTTTTCAAGCTCTTTTATGATGTCTTTTAGGGTAAGTAAACCTATTTCAGGTGTAATATAGTTTTCGGCCTTAATAAGCGCTGTTTTCTCTTTATTGGCAATTAAGTCGTTTACCGAAAGTTTCAAATCTTTCGCCATCTTTTCAACAACCGAATAAGCTTCGGGATGCACCGCTGAATTATCCAACGGATTTTTAGCATTCGAAATTCTAATAAAAGCCGCACCTTGCTGATATGCTTTCTCGCCTAAGCGAGGCACTTTTTTTAACTGTTTTCTATCCTCAAAAGGACCGTTTTCTGAACGATATTGAACAATGTTTTCGGCCAGCTTCTCTCCTATTCCACTCACATAACTTAGCAAATGTTTACTCGCCGTGTTAATATTGATACCAACCGAGTTCACACAACGAATTACTGTATTATCTAATTCTTCTTTAAGTTTCGTTTGGTCAACATCATGTTGGTATTGTCCTACTCCAATTGCTTTAGGATCAATTTTAACCAATTCGGCCAAAGGATCTGAAAGTCGTCTTCCAATAGAAACCGAACCACGAACTGTCACATCATAATTAGGAAACTCTTCTCTCGCAATTTTTGAAGCAGAATAAACCGAAGCTCCAGCCTCAGAAACTATAAAAACCTGCAATGGCTTATCGAACGCTATTTTTTTGATGAAAAATTCGGTTTCTCTGGAAGCAGTTCCATTCCCGATAGAAATCGCATCAATTTGATACGCGTTTACCATCGAACGGATTTTTTTGATCGCCATTGTTTCCTCATTTTGAGGCGCGTGTGGATAAATGGTTTCGTTGTATAACAAATCACCTTTTTCATCCAGACAAACTACTTTACAACCGCTTCTAAATCCGGGATCAATTGCCAAGATTCGTTTTTCACCCAAAGGCGGCGCTAATAAAAGTTGACCTAGATTGTTCGCAAAAACCTGAATAGAATTCGCATCAGCTTTGGCTTTGGCTTCTTGCAAAGATTCATTTCCAATCGCCGGATTCAACAACCGTTTATAACTGTCTTCTATCGCTAATTGCAAATGTGCCGTTGTACTATTTTGTTTTTTAATGATTATTTCATCAATAATATCATATGCTTCATCGATATCAACATCAACTTTCATTTTCACAAAACCTTCGTTTTCAGCACGAAGCATTGCTAATAATCTATGTGAAGGCGCTTTTGTCAACGGTTCTTCCCAATCAAAATACTGACTGAATTTTTGTGCTCCTTCTTCCTCGCTTTTCTTTTTTACTACTTTGGTTCCAATAGTTGCTTTTCGCTGATATAATCTACGTAATTGTTTACGAACATAAATATTCTCGTTAATCCATTCCGCCACTATATCTCGTGCTCCCTGCATGGCTGCCTCTTCGTTGATCACATTTTCATTCAGATATTGTGTCGAAATAAAATCAATATCCACGTCATTTTCCGACATGATTATTTTTGCCAACGGTTCTAAACCAAATTCGCGCGCAACATCAGCCTTTGTTTTTTTCTTCTTTTTGTACGGAAGGTAAAAATCTTCAATTTCTTGCAAATCAAAACTTTGTTCAATTTTTTGTTTCAATTCAGGCGTAAGCGCTTTTTGTTCTTCAATTGATTTTAGAACCGCTTCTTTACGTTTTACAATTGCTTCATAATCTTTTTGAAGCTTTGCAATTTGCTCAATCTGAACTTCATCCAGATTTCCTGTTGTATCTTTTCGGTAACGAGAGATAAACGGAATCGTACAATCTTCCTCTAATAATTTTACTGTGTTTTGAATGTTAATTGCTGCTGTTTGAACAGTTTTAGCAATAAATTGAATATTAGTCATATTTTTTAATGAAATAATTTCTTGATTACAAAATGAGATAATTTGTCTTTTAAAAACATAGACAGATTAATCAATCACTCCGCTAAAATAATATCTTTGTTTTTAATTTTAAGCCAATGGAAGTTTTATTACTGTATTTTTTATTTGTAAATATCATCGTTTTTGTTCTTGCCGGATATGATAAATATCAAGCAAAAAAAAATAAACGAAGAATTCCTGAAAACACCTTATTTTTCATGGAAGCTATTGGCGGTACAATAGGTTTGTTATTAGCAATGTTACTCTTTAGACATAAAACGAGTAAAACTTCATTTATTATCAAGTTCACTCTTATTTTTTTAATTCAGATAATATTGGTTTATCTCAAAATGACTCATAAAGTTTAAAACAATTACATTGTTAACAACTCTATAAATACCTATATATCAAATAAATAAAAGTATTATTTTTAAACAATAAGCCAGATGAATTTTAAAAATTCGCCTGGCTTATTTATATTATATTGGTGCGAAGCACCCGCAATTTTTTAACTCTTATTGACAAGCAATTTTATTCACTCTATTTTGGTGTCTTCCACCTTCAAAAGCAGTTGTTAAAAATGTTTCAACAATTTCAACAGCTTGAGGAATAGAAGTAAAACGCGCCGGAATACTCACAATATTTGCATCGTTATGTAAACGTGTTAAATAAGCGATTTCTTTAGTCCAACATAAACCTGCTCTTACTTTCGGGTGTTTATTAACAGTCATTGCAATTCCGTTTCCGCTTCCGCAGATTACAATTCCAAAATCAGCCTTACCTTCAGACACATCATTCGCCACCGGATGTCCATAATCTGGATAATCAACAGAATCTTCAGAATCTGTACCGTAATTGGTTACTTCATATCCTTTTGCTTTAAGCATCGCTACGATTGCTTTTTTATAATCTGGTCCTGCGTGGTCGTTTCCTATTGAAATTTTCATTGTAATACTATTAAGTTGTGTAGTGCAAATTTAATTAAAGAATTTCTTAGCTACACACGAATTATCAAAAACTTAGTTAGGAATGTTCAATACTACTTTATCTTTCGAAACTTCCTAATTTTAAAATCATAAAATTCACTTTTACAAAGAGTTATATTTAATGAACATTGCCTGCTGAAAAAACTCTAATAACATACTCCAATATTCAATATATATAGATTGCAATTCGTTTACTTTTGAAAGTAAAAAGTACTCTCGTTTTAGTCATTTTAATACAGAAAACAGACCTAATTCTAACTTACTTTATATCAAAAAGTTAACGTTATTAACAATTTTTATAGCGCTATAATTAACTGAGGATCAATAAATAATAATCATAGTTTTTGTTAAAATTTTATATTGTTAATAGCAAAACCTAATTCGTTGATATTCAATTAACTTTAAGTTAACATTATTTGTTAATAAGTTGAGATAGAAAATTAGAAGTTTTTTTTGGTTGTGTCAAAAAAAAAACTAATCCAAAACTGGAATGAAATAACCTAATAAAGTTTGATGAATTTTTAGAAAAGTTATCAATATCAAAAATGCCATTTTCAACAAAATCCGAGTTATGAAGTTATCTACAAAATCAATTCATTTTTGGTTGTTAACCATTGTTAATTAAAATCTAAAAAAGCTTAAAAATTAATCCTTTAACTAAATATAACTATGTTGATAACTCAAGATAAGTAACCAAAACTTCATTTCAATACTTTTAAAAATAAATTTATATGACATATTAACAAGCTATAATAACAAACAAAAATTAATTTAATTTAAATTTTTCTTTTTGTTGTATTTAATATATGTTGACAACTTTGAAAGAATAAAAGAAAATTTAATTTTTTGAAATTGAAAAAATAGAATGGTTTAAACGATTTTCAATGGACTGTTTAGATTGTCCAGAATTTGCTGAACTTCTTCGAAATCGTTGGGATGAACTTTGAGTTTGATTCCACCCAGCGCAGAAGTGTACATTGGAACAACAGAAAGTGTCATTTCGTTTTCAAAAAAATAAGGAATCTCTTCTTGTTCTAATAAATGTTTCAGAACAACAGTTTCGTGCTGATAATTGAATATTGCAATGGTTTTAAAGCTTTCCATGAAGGGTCTTTTTTATAAAGATACGAAATGAGTATTACTAAAGATTTTTCGCTAACACTATTTTAAACATGCTAATTACAAATGACCTTTGAAAATCAATATATATCTATTTCTGAAAGTTATATTTTTAATAATTTATTTGTTAAAATCTATAATCTGATATCTTATTTGTAATTTTAACTTTTTAAGAAAAGATATATGAGTAAGAAAATTAGAAAGCCGATAAAAAACGAGAAAGATTTCTCAAGTAAAATATTAAAAATTTTATCGCAAAGCCCTAATAAAGCATTCAATTACAAACAAATAGGAGCAAAACTTGAACTTGACGATACAAAAAGCAGAAATGAGATTATAAAAGATTTAAAAATTCTGGCTGCTTCAAAGAAAATTATAGAATCTGAACCTGGCAAATATTTAGTAAAAGCAATTAGTCAGGATTACTACGAAGGAACAATCGATATGACGAGTCGAAAAACGGCTTATTTTATTTGTCCTGATTTTACCGAAGATGTTTTTATCCCAACCAATAATCTAAATCGTGCCTTAGACAAAGACAAAGTAAAAGTTTACGTTTATAACAGAAGAAAAGGTAAAAGACCTGAAGGTGAAGTAATTGAAGTTGTAGAAAGAAATAAAACTGAGTTTGTTGGAGTTATTGATATTCAGGCAAATTTTGCTTTTGTATCTACAGCAAACCCTAAAATGTATACTGATATTTTTATCCCAAAAGATAAAATTGGAGAAGCAGAAAATGGTGATGTTGTTTTAGTTACCATCGAAGATTGGCCAAAAAGAGCTGATAGTCCGTTTGGATCTGTAATCAGAGTTTTAGGAAAACCAGGAGAACACAATACAGAGATTCATGCTATTTTAGCTGAATATGGTTTACCATCTGATTTTCCGGTAGAAGTAGAGGCATATGCTCAAAAAATTGATACTTCAATACAAGAATCTGAAATTGCAAAACGTCGTGATATGCGTGATACACTTACATTCACGATAGATCCAAAAGATGCAAAAGATTTTGATGATGCCTTGTCTTTCAAAAAGTTAGAGAACGGAAACTACGAAATTGGAATTCACATTGCCGATGTTTCGTATTATCTTGAAGAAGGAACAATCCTTGATGATGAAGCATATCAACGTGCAACTTCGGTTTATTTAGTCGATAGAGTAGTACCAATGCTTCCTGAAGTTTTATCTAATTTTGCCTGTTCGTTACGACCAAATGAAGAGAAATATACATTCTCAGCAATATTCGAAGTTTCAGAGAATGCACAAGTTATTAACCAATGGTTTGGTAGAACGGTGATTTATTCAGATCAGCGATTTGCATACGAAGAAGCGCAATATATCATTGAAACAAAAGACAATACGATTCCGGTTGATATTTCAATCACTGGAGAATCTTATGTTGTTTCAGATGAAATTACTCAGGCAACTTTAAAATTAGATGAATTGGCTAAGATTTTAAGAAAGAAAAGAATGGCAAATGGCGCTATTTCTTTTGATAAAGTCGAAGTAAAATTCAATTTAGATGCTGAAGGAGAACCAGAAGGAGTTTACTTTAAAGTTTCAAAAGATGCCAATCATCTTATTGAAGAATTCATGCTTTTAGCCAACAGAAAAGTGGCTGAATACATTGGTAAACAAAAGAAAACATTTGTTTACAGAATTCACGATGAGCCAAACGAAGACAAATTGATTGCTATGGCAAGTGTAATTGCTAAGTTTGGTTATAAAATTGATTTTAGAAACAAAGGTGATATTTCGAAATCATTGAATGCTTTAATGGAAGAAGTGAATGGTAAAAAAGAGCAGAATCTTATCGATACGCTAGCGATTAGAAGTATGAGCAAGGCAAAGTATTCGACAGAGAATATTGGCCATTACGGATTAGCTTTTGACTATTATAGCCATTTTACATCGCCTATTCGTCGTTATCCAGACGTTATGGTACACCGTTTGCTGCAATATTACCTTGACGGAGGTAAATCTGTAGATGAAGAAACATACGAAACAAAATGTTTGCATTGTTCAAATATGGAAGGTCTAGCAACAAATGCTGAGCGTGATAGTATTAAATACATGCAGGTTAAATACATGCAGGATCACCAGGACGAAGAATTTTTGGGAGTTATTTCGGGAGTTACAGAATGGGGAATTTATGTTGAAATTGTATCTAACAAATGCGAAGGAATGGTAAGAATCAGAGAAATAAAAGATGATTATTATACTTTCGATGAAAAGCAATATGCTTTGGTTGGAGCAACTTCAAACAGTATTTTGCAATTAGGAGATGAAATTTACGTTAAAGTAAAAAATGCCGATTTAGTTAAAAAACAATTAGATTTTCATTTTTTAAGAAGAGCAGAATAGAAGTAAAATTTAAAAAATAAAAGTATGAAAAAGTTAATTATTGGAGCTGCAATTTTATTTGTTCAAATGTCTTTTGGTCAGATTACTAAAGAGTTAGGTGATTTTGATACCGTAAAAGTTTACGACAAATTGAGTGTTAAATTAGTTCAATCGTCTGAAAATAAAGTTGTTATAAAAGGAGCAAGAGAAGCAGAAGTTGAGGCTGTTAATAAAAATGGAATTTTAAAATTAAGAATGCCTTTTCCAAAGCTATTATCAGGAAATGATTTGGATATTACTTTGTATTACAAACATTTAGAACTTATAGATGTAAACGAAGGTGCAAATGTTACCAGCAAAGAAGCTATAAAAGCAACTAGTTTTAAAGTTAGTGCGCAAGAAGGCGCAACAATTGATGTAAATTTGAATGTTGATAAACTAAAAGTAAGTTCTGTTTCAGGTGGTTCAATAACGCTAGCAGGTAAAGCAGAAAATCAAGTTGCAAGTTTAGGAGCGGGAGGATATCTTCTGGCAAGTAAATTAAACACTTCTCAAACTACTGTAAGCGTTTCTGCGGGTGGAAAAGCAGATGTGAATGCTTCTACCCTTGTAGATGCAAAAGTGAGCGCAGGAGGCTCTATTTACATTTACGGAAAACCGAAACAAATTAATCAAAAAACGGTTTTTGGAGGAAAAATTGAAGAAGTAAAATAAGAAATCGTATTTGAATGATAAATGATATTTTGGCTGGACTGCCATGGGGACTTTTTTTAAGTTTTATGGTAGGTCCGGTATTTTTTGTACTATTAGAAACCAGTATTACAAAAGGATTCAGAGCTGCATTAGTCTTTGATCTTGGTGTAGTATTAGGTGATGTTTTTTTTATAGCAATTGCTTATTTAGGAAGTTACAGACTCATTCAGAGTTTAAAAGATAAACCCGCACTTTTTATTTTTGGTGGAATTATAATGCTGGCGTACGGTATAATTTCTTTTGTGAAATTAAAAAAAGAAGAAAAAATTAATGACGAAGAAATTGATCGCGATATTATTAAAAGAAACTATGCAAGTTTGTTTGTAAAAGGTTTTTTATTGAACGTTATCAACATTGGTGTTCTAGGTTTTTGGTTGGCAGTTATCATTTCTATCGGACCAAAATTAGAGATGCAAAACTCAAGAATGTTTACTTTTTTTACAGCAGTTATTATAACTTATTTAGTAGTAGATTGTATTAAAATACTATTAGCTAAGCAATTAAAATCTAAAATGACACCAACTAATATTCTAAAAATCAAAAAAGGAATTAGTATTGTTTTAATGGTTTTTGGTTTTGTTTTAATCATTCAAGGCTGGTTTCCTAAAGAAAAAGAAATGGTTAAAAATGCTTTCGAAAAAATGGAGAAGAAGTAGGATTGATTGTTTAAAAAAGTTATTATATGTGTAGAACTTTACTTTTTAAAATTCTTTTTTTACTCTTTTTTATTAAATCTACTGGACAAGAAAAGGATATAAAAAAATTAGGAATTGGATTTTTACATTCAAATACCGAAAATCCTCTTCCCTTATATAAAAATCAGAATGACAATATTCCGATAGACATTTTAAAATTTAAAAAAGATGAATCTGGAGTACTTCAATTTGTAACTAATTTAAAATTAAAGCCTTATATAATTTTTGAAGGAGATTCATATGAAGATTCTAAAAAGCATGTATATAAACATTTTCCTCAATTAGTATTTAGGGTTGTTGATAGTTCAAAACAGTATTTCAAAGTAATTTTAAATGAAGTATCTGGTGAAGAAGCTTTTATAAAAAGAGACAAGAAAAGCGTTTATTACTTAAAACAAAAAGATTTTGTTGGTTATTCTAATTCAAATTATAATTCAAAGTGGTTTGTTTTTGAAACTTGGGAAACAATTCTGCTTAATGCTATTAGTATCGTTTCTGATAAGCTAATAATCTATGATAAACCGAATGGTAAAGTAATTTATAAACAAGTTAACAATACAGATTATTTGCCTTTTATAGTCAGTGAATACAAGGGTGATTGGATTAAATTTGTAAAATTACCAGGAAGAGAATTTTTTTTCGATAAAAACGTAAACTATGATGGCTGGGTTAAATGGAAAGAAAATGAAGTTATAACTATTTCTTTTAATTCTATATCATATTTATCTACGGAGGAAAAAAAGTAATTTTCATAAGATTTTTTGAAATTGCCCGCTTTTGAACATATATTTTTAATTAAACTTTTTTAAGAATTTATCATAAAAAAACCTCCAAAGCAATTTGGAGGTTTTTACGTTTTAAACGTGTTCGAACGTAACTCTTTATCTAATTTTTTCTAAAAATTAATCATAAAAAAACCTCTAAATTTCTTTAGAGGTTTTAGAGGCATCGTCCGGATTCGAACCGGAGTAGGAGCTTTTGCAGAGCCCAGCCTAGCCGCTCGGCCACGACGCCATTGCTTGAACGGATGGCAAAAGTAACTAAAATCTTTAAATTTCAAAACTTTAAAATGAAGTATTTTAAAAATTTTACTTTTTTTTATAAAAAATTACTTTCTAATTTCCGTCATTTTTATAGTAACTGTTTCAACATCACCACCAATAGGAGGATTTATTTTAGAAACCCAAACAGTCGTTTTTTCTACACTTTCTATTTCGGCAAGAACACGAATATTGATTCTTTTGGCCACATGTTCTAATAAATGCGAACGAACTGCCATTTCTTCTTCAACAATTTTGTTCAAATGTACATAATCTACTGTGTCAGCTAATTGATCTGTTTGTGCAGATTGCTGTAAATTAGCTTTAATTTTTAGATCTACAGTATAGTCAGATCCAATTTTTCCTTCTTCAATTAAACATCCGTGGTATGAAAAAGTTCGAATGTTTTTTAGTTTTATAACTCCCATTTTCTTGTTATTTCAAGTTTAAAGTTTCAGGTTTAGCGCCACTTAAATAACTTTAAACCTGAAACCTGAAACCTTTTTTTTATC
The DNA here is from genome assembly GCF_044007395.1 of Flavobacterium sp. FlaQc-57. Classification (NCBI taxonomy): domain Bacteria; kingdom Pseudomonadati; phylum Bacteroidota; class Flavobacteriia; order Flavobacteriales; family Flavobacteriaceae; genus Flavobacterium; species Flavobacterium sp. FlaQc-57. Next base: position 506,578 of record NZ_JBIPDA010000002.1, on the reverse strand, counting down.
TTTGCTAAAATTACTATAAAATAATGGCATCAGAAGAGAAATCACTCAATTTTATTGAACAAATCATAGAAGAAGATTTAAAATCAGGTCTTTCACAAAGTAAACTTCATTTTCGTTTTCCACCAGAACCAAATGGTTATTTACACATTGGGCATGCAAGTGCTATTGCGTTAAATTTTGGTTTAGGGATTGATTATCAATCTCCTGTCAATTTACGTTTTGATGATACAAACCCTGAAAAAGAAGAACAGGAATTTGTTGACGCAATTAAAAAAGATGTTGAATGGCTTGGATATACTTGGGCCGAGGAACGTTATGCTTCTGATTATTTTCAGCAATTATACGATTGGGCAGTTTTATTAATTAAAAATAATAAAGCATATGTTGATAGTCAGTCTTCTGAAGATATGGCCATTCAAAAAGGAACTCCGTCTACAACTGGAACCGATAGTCCGTACAGAAACCGTTCTGTAGAAGAAAATTTAGATTTATTCGAAAGAATGAAAAGCGGTGAATTTGAGGCTGGAACTCATATTCTTCGTGCAAAAATAGACATGAAATCGACTAATATGTTGATGCGTGATCCTATTATGTATAGAATTTTACATAGAGAACATCATAGAACCGGAGATGCCTGGAAGATTTATCCAATGTACGATTGGGCACACGGACAAAGTGATTATTTAGAAGAAATTTCACATTCATTTTGTACACTTGAATTTTTGCCTCACAGAGAATTATACGATTGGTTTTTAGACCAAATTTTAGACGAAAATAAACTACGTCCAAAACAAAGAGAATTTGCAAGACGTAACTTATCTCATACTGTTGTTAGTAAAAGAAAGTTACAGCAACTAGTTAAAGAAAAGCATGTTAATGGTTGGGATGATCCTAGAATGTCAACTATTTCGGGCTTAAGAAGAAGAGGTTTTACTGCTGCTTCATTGCGTAATTTCGCTAATACAACCGGAATTGCAAAACGTGATAATTTGATTAATATATCAGTTTTAGAGTTTTGTATTCGTGAAGATTTAAACAAAATTGCACCTCGTGTAATGGCAGTTTTAGATCCGGTAAAAGTGATAATTACTAATTATCCAGAAGGAAAAGAAGAGTGGCTTGAAGCTGAAAATAATCAGGAAGATGAAAATGCAGGATTCAGAAAAGTACCTTTTTCTCGTGAATTATATATTGAAAGAGAAGACTTTTTAGAAGAAGCTCCGGCGAAGTTTTTCCGTTTGACTTTGGGAAAAGAAGTTCGTCTTAAAAATGCTTATATCATTAAAGGTGAAAGTGTTGTAAAAGATGCTGAAGGAAATATTACAGAGATTCATGTAACGTATGATACCGATTCTTTGAGCGGAAGTGGGACAGAAGCAAGCCAAAGAAAAGTGTCTGGAACATTGCATTGGGTTTCTATCTCTCACGCTGTTGAAGCAGAAGTTCGTATGTACGATCGTTTGTTTACAGATGAAGCTCCGGACAGTTATAAGGAGAAAAATTTCTTAGATTTTGTGAATCCAAATTCATTAGAAATTATAAAAGGTTTTGTCGAACCAAGTTTATCAACAGCTCAAAATGAAGATAAATTTCAGTTTCAACGTTTGGGTTATTTTACTGTTGATAAAGATTCAACTCCTTCAAAATTAGTCTTTAACAAAACTGTTGGATTGAAAGATGCTTGGGAAGAAAAAGGAAAAAAAGAAGAAAACAGTATCAATAATTCTTTAAAAGATATTAATAAATATTTTAAAGTAGAAACTAAACCAGAACGTATTGCAATTGAAAGCGCAATAGGGGAGAGCATCAAAAATGTTTCTAGTTTTTCTTTATTACAAAATTCATTAAAGAAGAATATTAACAATAACAAAGGTTCGTTGTTATTTGCTCAGTTTATTTTGAAATATTCACATTTGAAATCTGCAGATTTTGATGCAGACGATATTAAAAAATTATATACTATGTCTCTTAGAAGTGAGTCGACTTATGTTCGATCGAAAGCACTTTTAAATTTAAGAGATTTAGAAAACGAAAATTTAAGAAATCAGTTTGAAGAGGATATTTTGAAATTATATTCAAATCCTCCAAAAAATGCATCGGAGAGAGAAATTGAAATTCTTGCCGAAATGGTAAAAAAATAATATCATTATAATCTATTGAAAAGCGCTTTTTATAAGCGCTTTTTTTATTATTTATATTTTCTATTAATAATTTAAAATTTATAGATTTTTTATATTAAAAGTGACCGCTATAACTTAAATTTAAGCTATTTTTTCATTTCTTCCACCTCATTAATCATCTTTTAAAAAATCGTTTATTAGAAGCTTTTATTTTAATTTTAGACCTTAAATTATCTTGTTTTTTGCCTTGTTAACATGCAATTGTTTATAAAGTTGAAATCAGCTTGATTTGATTTTAATTTTTAAGTTTCGAGTTGTAATTTTCAATTTTTACAATTTTTGAGCATTTTAATTAAATAAGGTTTAAATATAGTTTTATAATAATTTATTGTTTTTCGTTATAATATATAAAAACTATTAATTATTATATTTTAATAGATATTTTAGATTAAAAACAACCTTCATAAATCAATTTTAAGCTATTTTTTTATTTCTTCCATGACATTAATCGTTTTTTGAATTATTGTTGTTTTTCAGGCTTTATTTTAATTTTTAACGTCGTTTTTAGTAGTTTAACGGGTTGTTAACATACAATTGTTTATAAAGTTGCTATATTTATCAAAAGGTCAAATATGAAAAGTAATTTTTTCAATAATTTGAAATTTAGGTTAAGAATCTCGTCTGAGTTTTCTAAAGTATAAAAATGTATCATTTTTGATTTTAGTTTTAATTCTAATTATAGATTCTTGATAATCGTTTTATGTTCTAATTTTTATTGTGATTTGATTTTGATAATACTAAAAGCGTGAAAGTATTTTTTCAAGATGATTTCATAATGTTAAATATCATAGAATTATTTTTTGCTGATAGTTTCAAATTTTGAATTTCATTTTTTGGCTATGAACAATTTAAAAATTTAAAATTTATTTACTTATGAAAAATTTCATTTTAACGCTAGGAATTTTATTTGCTAATATCGCATTTTCTCAAACACATCAAATTACCAAACATAATGGTGAACAACTTGATGTTAATTTTATTAAAGCAGAGAAAGACATGATTTATTATTCTTTAAACGGAAGTTCTGAAGAACATAAAATTAGCAAGTATGCAGTTTCGAAATTAACCAATAAACAAACAAATCAAACTCAAAAAATATCTGATAAAGTTATAGTTGATTCAAAATCAGATTATAAATTCGTAACAGTTTTATCTCAGGACAAGACAATAGGTCTGAAACAAGTGGCTAATTTTTCTGGTGTCTCGACAAATACAAAAGGAGAACCGCCAATTGCAAACCAAAACCACACTGCTTTGAGAATAAAAACGCAATCTGCTTCAAATGGATATCCGTTTGTTAGCATTGTTGAAAAAGCAGATGGAAAGTATGAAGCTGTAGCATATGCGTATTAAATTTAGTGTTAATTTTTATTAAATAACATTACGCCAGTATTTTATAATTTAAAAAAAGAGTATCTTTATTAATCATTTAAAATAAAATATTATGTCTAAGAACTTAAATACTGTAGCAGCTATTTTGGGCGCTGCAGCCGCTGGTGCAGCGATCGGAATTTTATTTGCTCCTGACAAAGGATCTAAAACTCGTGCTAAACTTAAGGAAGGTTTAGATGATGCAACACATAATTTGAAGGATTCGCTTTCAGCAAGTTCAGAAGTTCTACGTGAAAAGTTTGCCCATGCAAAAGGAAATCTAGATGGAACTTACAATGAGTTACTCTCAAATATGAGTTATAAAACGGAAGAAGTGATTAGTTTTTTAGAAGCTAAACTGGCTGATTTAAAAGCACAAAACGCGAAACTTCAAAAATAAAAATAGAGAAAGCACAAAGCTCGCTTTGATTTTGATGATTGCCCGGATTATTTTAATTACTTTTAAAATAATCAAAATGCAAAAATTGAATCCGCGTGTTTTGTGCTTCTTTTTTTAATTAAAATTACAATTATGGCTTTTGAAGAATTAAAAGAAAATACTGAAAATATTCAAGATCAGGCAAAGGTTTATTTGGATAGTCACATGGCTTACTATAAACTTTGGGGTTTTAAGGTTGCGATGAAATCAACAACTTTGATTTTTAAGTTTACTTTAATCTTACTTGGTTTGAGTATGGTTTTACTTTTCGGATCAGTTGCTGCAGGTTTTGCTTTCAGTAGTTTATTCGGAAGTTATACTTTAGGATTTTTAACAGTAGGAGGAATCTATCTTGTAGTTACGATTTTACTTTTCTTTATTAAAGATAAATTTGTTGAAGGTCCGATTTTAGAGAAATTTTCAGAAATCTTTTTTAACGATTAATTATGGAAACTAAAAAATACTCATCATACGCTGAAATCGAAAGAGATTTGGAAATCTTGAAATTGGAGAAAGACATTAATTATCAGAAATTAGTTTTAAGTTTTCAGAAAACTAAAGAATCTATAACACCGCAAAATATAGTAAGCGGATTTTTTTCTTCTTATAAAGAATACATTTCAAAATCCTATCCACAGATTTTGCAATCTATTTTACCGTATATAATCGGTTGGTTTATCAATAAAAAAAGAGGCAATTAAGCCTCTTTTTTATTTTATAATTATTGGTGTGTTTCTGGTTGAGTATCATCTTCATAACCAGATTGTGGTTCAATAGGTTTTGGTTTCACAATTTTTTTATTGTTTTTCTTCATCATTTCACCAACTTGATTTGATGCAGTAAATGATGCAACCATATTATTCAACATATCACTTCCGGCTTGAGGTGAATTTGGTAACAAAATTAAGTTAGAATTTGCATCAGCACCAATAGCTTGTAAAGTATCATAATGCTGAGTTACTACAATTAGAGCCGAAGCTTCTTGAGAATTGATTCCAACATTATTCAAAACTTCAACACTTTCTACTAAACCTCTTGCAATTTCACGACGTTGATCTGCAATACCTTGACCTTGTAAGCGTTTACTTTCAGCTTCAGCTTTTGCTTTTGCAACAATTCTAATTCTTGAACTTTCAGCTTCAAATTCAGCAGCCGTTTTTTCTCTATCAGCAGCATTGATTCTGTTCATTGCATTTTTTACCTGAATGTCCGGATCAATATCAGTAACCAAAGTATTGATAATGTCATATCCGTAAGTTGTCATTGCTTCGTTTAATTCTCTTTTTACTGCAATTGCGATATCATCTTTTCTTTCAAAAACATCATCCAATTTTAGTTTAGGAACTTCGGCACGAACAACATCAAAAACATAAGCTGTAATTTGATCGTGTGGATATTCTAGTTTATAAAAGGCATCATACACTTTTTCCTGAATAACTTTAAACTGAACCGAAACTTTCATTTTAATAAAAACGTTGTCTTTAGTTTTGGTTTCGATGATAACATCTAACTGTTGAATTTTAAGATTCACGCGTCCGGCTAATCTGTCAACCACTGGAATTTTTAATTGTAATCCTGAATTTCTCACGCTGTGAAATTTCCCAAATCTTTCTATAATTACAGAAGATTGTTGTTTGACAGTAAAAAAAGATGACATTAAAATAAATAGTGCAATGACTATAATAATAATAAATGCTGTACCCATAATGATATTGATTTAGTTTTTATGATCTGGTAAATTACGAAAATTCTGCCAATTTCAAATTTTTAAAACATAAAAAAAACGCTAAGAACATTTTATCAATGGGTCTTAGCGCTTAAATTATTTATAATTTTTTGATTAAAGAGTTGCTATTGCTTTCTGAATTCTTGAAATAGTTTCTTCTTTTCCAATGATTTCAACGATGTCAAATAGGTGAGGGCCTTTAAGAGCTCCAACCAAGCTCAAACGGAAAGGTTGCATAACTTTACCCATTCCAATTTCGTTTTTAGTCAACCAGTCTTTTACGATGGTTTCAATATTTACAGAAGTAAAATCTTCGATATTTTCCAGAACCGAAATCAATTCCTGCATTAAAGTTGGAGTTTCTTCTTTCCAGTTTTTACTTGCTTTTTCATCATATGATGTTGGAGCCTGGAAAAAGAAATCAGTCAAATCCCAAAATTCAGAAACAAAATGAGCTCTTTCTTTAATCAATGAAACAATTCTTGTTGTCAGTTCAAGTGAAGGAGAGAAGCCTTTTTCTACCAAAATAGGAGAGAAGCTTTTCGCTAAATCTTCATTATTTTGTTTGATTAAATATTGGTGATTGAACCATTTGTTTTTCTCAGGATCAAATTTAGCTCCAGATTTATGAACTCTGTTCAAGTCAAAAGATTCAACTAATTCTTCTAATGAAAATAATTCTTTATCAGTTCCATCATTCCAACCTAGAAGAGCAAGGAAGTTTACAACTGCTTCAGGGAAAAATCCTTTCTCTCTATATCCAGATGAAATTCCTTCTTCGGTTTTCCATTCTAATGGAAACACAGGAAATCCTAATTTATCTCCATCTCTTTTAGATAATTTTCCGTTACCAACAGGTTTTAAAATCAAAGGTAAATGTGCAAATTCCGGGGCTTCCCAACCAAAAGCCCTGTATAATAAAACGTGAAGTGGCATCGATGGCAACCATTCTTCACCGCGAATTACGTGTGAAGTTTCCATCAAATGATCATCCACAATATTGGCTAAATGGTAGGTTGGCATTCCGTCACTTTTAAATAATACTTTATCATCTAAAAGATTCGTTTCGAATTTTACATCACCACGAATAATATCTTTTAAGTGTAAAGTTTCATCAACCGGAGTTTTAAAACGGATTACATAATGTTCTCCATTTGCAATTCTTTTAGCAACTTCTTCAACAGAAATTACCAGAGAAGTATCTAACTTTTCACGAATGGTATGATTGTAAATAAATGTTTTTCCTTCCGCTTCTTGTTCTTTTCTCAAAGCATCAAGAGCTTCCGGAGTATCAAAAGCATAATATGCCCAACCAGAATTGATCAACTGATCAGCATAAGTTTGGTATAAATCTTTACGATCACTTTGTCTGTACGGACCAAATTTTTCATTCTTACCAACAGTTTCATCAGGAGAAATTCCTAACCATTCAAGTGCTTCCATAATATAAGCTTCGGCTCCAGGAACAAAACGAGTCTGATCTGTATCTTCAATTCTTAAATAAAAAACACCATTGTTTTTTTTGGCAAATAAATAATTAAATAGGGCAGTACGAACTCCGCCAATATGTAAAGGTCCTGTTGGACTTGGTGCAAAACGCACACGAACTTGCTTTGACATTTGTTTAAATTTTGATGCAAAGATACAATTCTAATTAGAGAATTAGAAAATGTGTTCAATTAGATAATTGTCTTGTTTTTGGCTTAATTTTTTAATTAACATTATTTAATTATACGAGAAGTTTAAGTGGATAATGTTTTCCTGTAGCTCAATTTTCTAATTAGATAATGCCCTGTTTGTAGCTTAATTGACTAATTTTCTAATTAATCATTATCTAATTAAAATTAGTACTTTTATAGGTTATAAATAAAAGAGATTCATTTTGAAAACAACGTCTGCTATATATCTAAAATTAGAAGCATTTATAAAGAAATATTATACGAACGAATTGATAAAAGGAGGACTTCTTTTTATTGGTTTCGGATTATTGTATTTCTTGTTCACGCTTTTTATTGAGTATTTCCTTTGGTTAAAACCATTCGGAAGAACGTTATTGTTTTGGATTTTTATAGGAGTCGAAGTTTTTCTTTTGTTTCGATTTATTTTGTTTCCGATTTTTAAGTTGTTCAAACTTCAAAAAGGAATTGATTATAATCAAGCTTCAACTATAATTGGAAATCATTTTACAGAAGTAAGTGATAAGCTTACGAACTTTTTGCAACTTTCAGCGTCTGAGAATTCGATAGAAAGTTCAGAGTTGATGTTAGCTTCAATAAAGCAAAAAGCAAATTCATTACAACCAGTTCCATTTGGGAATGCTATTAATTTTAAAAACAATAAGAAGTATTTGCCTTTAGCAATTATTCCAATTTTACTTTTTGCGGTGTTTTATATTTCTGGAAATAGTAATATTATTTCTCAAAGTTTAAATAGAGTTGTACATTTTAATGCTACATTTTTACCACCGGCACCTTTTAAATTTGTTGTTTTAAATCAGAATTTGCAAACGGAACAAAACAAAGATTTTATTATCAAGATGGAATCAGTTGGGAAAGTGGTTCCTGAAAATGTAATGATTCATATTGGTAATGAAAGTTATTTTATGGAATCGTCTCAACCTGGAAAGTTTGAATTCAAGATTGAAAAACCAGTATCAAATGTTCAATTTTCTTTTGAAGGAAATTCGGTTTCATCTGAAGAATTTGAACTGAAAGTAATCACAGTTCCTTCAATTGCGAACTTCGAAATGGTTTTGAATTTTCCATCTTATCTAAAAAAGAAATCGGAAACAATTCAAGGAACTGGAAATGCAATTGTACCAGAAGGAACTTTGGTAACCTGGAAAATGAATACGCAATCGACTCAGGAAATTGTTTGGAAAGACGATAATTCAACTTATAAATTCAATAAGGCTGAAAATGAGTTTAAATTGGCTAAAAATATCAGTCAAAATACAGATTATCAAATTCTTACCTCTAATAATAAGGTTAAAAACTACGAAAAACTAGATTATCAGCTTTCTGTTATCAAAGATCAGCATCCAACCATAAATGTTGCACCTGCACCGGATAGTTTGAAGCTTGATAAGAATTATGTTTTGGGTAGATTGGGTGACGATTATGGTTTATCCAAATTGCAAGTTGTGTACTATGAACATAATAAACCTAATACTGCCAAACGTGGAACAATACCAGTTAAGGCTGGAGTATTTGATCAGTTCGTTTTTAATTTTCCAAGTAATCTTGCTGTTGAAGAAGGGGTATCGTATGAATATTATTTTGAAGTTTTTGATAATGATGCGCCTCATGGATTTAAGAGTACAAAATCTTCTGTGTTTTCTGATCGTGTTTCGACTACAGATGAGATTCATGATTTAGAATTGCAACAACAAAATGCGAATATTAATAGTTTAGAAAAATCTTTAAAGAATCAAAGCAAACAATTTTCTGAAATGGATAAAATCCAGAAAGCAGGAAAAGAGAAAGATAATTTAGAGTTTAAAGATCAGCAAAAAGTAAACGATTTTATCAAACGTCAGAAACAACAAGACGAAATGATGAAACAGTTTGCTGAGAAAATGAATAAGAATCTGGATAAATTTCAATCTGAAAAGAAAGATAAAACTGCTGATGATTTGCAAAAACGTCTGGATAATGCCGAAAAGGATTTGGAAAAGAATCAGAAGTTGATGGATGAATTGAAGAACTTAAATGACAAATTGAATAGTGAAGATTTGTTTGATAAGATGGAAAAATTCAAACAGATCAGCAAGAACCAATCTCGTAATTTGGAGCAATTGGTTGAACTAACCAAACGCTTTTATGTTTCTAAAAAAGCAGAACAAGTTGCAGATAAATTGAAGAAGTTAGCAGACCAACAAGAGCAACTTTCGAATAAAGAAAAAGAAAATACACAGGACAAACAAGACGATATTAATAAAGCTTTTGATAAAATTCAGGAAGATTTGAAGGATTTGAAAGAGGAAAATAAATCATTAAAATCTCCTTTAGACATTCCAAATGATGCTTCAAAAGAAAAGGATTTGAAGAATGATTTGCAAAAAGCCTCTGAAGAATTGAGTAAAAAGAATTCATCTTCGGCTAAGCCAAAGCAAAAAAGTGCAGCTAAGAAAATGAAAAGTATGGCTGAGCAAATGGATTCAAGTATGGAAGGTGGAGAGCAGGAGCAATTAGAGGAAGATGTTGCAATGCTTCGTCAGGTTTTAGATAATCTTTTAGCTTATTCATTATCTCAGGAAGATGTGATGAAACAATTTAAAACAATGAAATTAGGTTCTTCGGCATTTACAAAGAATATAAAAGTACAGCAAAATTTAAAACAACAGTTTAAACATGTTGATGATAGTTTGTTTGCATTGTCTCTTCGTAATCCAAAAGTTGCTGAAGAGGTAACAAAGGAAATTGGAAATGTGCAGTACAATATTGATAAAGCTATTGAAACTTTAAGCGATGTTCAGGTTCCTAAAGGAGTTTCGCACCAGCAATATGCAGTTTCTTCTGCGAATAAGTTAGCTGATTTTTTAAGTGATTTATTGAATAATATGCAGATGTCGATGTCTAAACCAGGAGCAGGAAAACCAAAACCAGGTGATGGACAAGGAATGCAATTGCCAGATATTATTCAAAAGCAAAAAGGATTAGCTGACAAAATGAAGGAGGGAATGAAGTCTGGGGATAAACCTGGTGATAAGCGGGGTGAGAAATCTGGAGAAGGTAAACAGGGAAAATCTGGTCAAGGAAAAGATAATCAAGGTAAAAATGGTGAAGGAAACAAAAACGGAGGAAAAGGAAATGATGGTAAAGATGGAAATGATGGTGAAGGAGATGCTGAAGCCATTATGGAAATTTACAAAGAACAAGTAAAACTTCGTGAAGCATTACAGAAAGAGTTAGCAAAACAAGGTTTAGATTCTCAAGGAAGATCTGTTATAGAACAGATGAAAGCGTCTGAAAAACAACTTTTGAATAAAGGTTTTAAAAATGAGAACTTGCAACGTATACTGAATATTCAGCAGGAATTGTTGAAATTAAACAATGCAGTTCAACAGCAAGGACAAGATACTAAGCGTCAATCTGAAACTAATAAAGCTGAGTTTTCTAACAGAACTAATGCGTTGCCAAACTCATTGCTGGATTATTTAAACAGTGTAGAGATTTTAAACAGACAATCACTACCTTTGCGCTCGAATTTTAATCAAAAGGTTCAAGAATATTTTAATACAAAATGATCAATTTTAATTACGAAACCGAATTTACTTTAGATAATGAGCAAGCGTTTGCAGATTGGTTAAGCGCTGTAATTGTTTCTGAAGGCAAGAACGAAGGAGAGATAAATTACATTTTTTGTGACGATGAATATCTTCATAAGATAAATGTAGAATATCTAGATCACGATACACTAACAGATATTATCAGTTTTGATTATACAGTTGGTAATGAATTAAACGGAGATATATTTGTTTCTGTTGAGAGAGTAGAAGATAATGCGAAAGATTTTGATGTTTCTTTTGAAGAAGAATTGAAGCGTGTTCTTGCTCACGGGATATTACATTACTGTGGATATAAAGACAAATCAGATGCAGATGCTGATTTGATGCGTTCAAAAGAAGATGAGAAAATCTCCATGTTTCACGTGGAACAGTAGGTATCTCGTTAGAACTTTCATTGTTTTAGGTTTTGTGTTTGATGTTGAATTTGTGTTTATTTCAAATCGTTCCACGTGAAACATATGTAATTTGAAACAATATTTCTTAAAGTGTTTCACGTGGAACAAGTGATGTTTGATTTCGAATAAAAATAAGTTAGCGAAATGTTTCACGTGAAATATTCTGACTTTGGCTTCAAATTTTAGATTAAAGCAATAGTTGTTCCACGTGGAACTTTTAGCTTGAAACTTTTAGCTTGAAACAAAAATATAGCGTTCCACGTGGAACAAAAGAATTAAAAAAGTAATTCTGAGAACCGCCTTAAACGGTTTGCAGAGAATAATAAAACAAAATGTTTTTAGAAGAATACGATGTTATTGTAGTTGGTGCAGGTCATGCTGGATCTGAAGCCGCGGCAGCGGCCGCAAATTTGGGATCAAAAACCTTGTTGGTTACCATGAGCTTGCAGAACATTGCACAGATGTCTTGCAACCCGGCAATGGGAGGAATTGCAAAAGGACAAATTGTACGTGAGATTGATGCGCTTGGTGGTTATTCAGGAATTGTTTCAGATAGAACTGCAATTCAGTTTAAGATGTTGAATAAATCAAAAGGACCTGCAATGTGGTCGCCGAGAGTTCAAAGTGATCGAATGCGTTTTGCTGAAGAATGGAGAATGATGTTGGAGGGAACTCCAAATTTGGATTTCTACCAAGAAATGGTGAAAGGTTTGATTATCGAGAACGGAAAGATAAAAGGAATCAAAACTTCGTTAGGAGTGGAGATTCGATCTAAGTCTGTTGTTTTGACAAACGGAACTTTTTTGAATGGTTTGATTCATATTGGAGAAAAACAATTCGGAGGAGGAAGAGCAGGTGAAAGTGCTGCAACCGGAATTACTGAAGATTTAGTGAAAGTAGGATTTGAATCTGGAAGAATGAAAACAGGAACTCCACCACGAGTTGATGGACGTTCTTTGGATTATTCTAAAATGAACGAAGAAAAAGGAGATGCAAAGCCGGATAAGTTTTCTTATTCTGATTTGACAACTCCGTTGACGCATCAAAGATCTTGTCATATGACGTACACGTCATTGGATGTTCATGATATTTTGAGAGAAGGTTTTGATCGTTCTCCAATGTTTAACGGAAGAATCAAAAGTCTTGGACCAAGATATTGTCCTTCGATAGAAGATAAGATTAATCGTTTTGCTGATAAAGAGCGTCACCAATTATTTGTGGAGCCGGAAGGTTGGAATACTTGTGAAGTTTATGTGAACGGATTTTCAACTTCGCTTCCGGAAGATATTCAATTTAAAGCTTTGCGTTCAGTTGTTGGTTTTGAGAATGTGAAATTTTTCCGTCCAGGTTACGCGATCGAATATGACTATTTCCCGCCAACACAATTGAAACATACTTTGGAAACAAAGTTAGTTGAAGGTTTGTATTTTGCCGGACAAATAAATGGAACGACTGGATATGAAGAAGCTGCTTCGCAAGGTTTGATGGCTGGAATAAATGCGCATTTGAAAGTGCACGAAAAAGCGCCATTAATTTTAAAACGTGATGAAGCATATATTGGAGTTTTGATCGATGATTTGATTACGAAAGGAACAGAAGAACCTTATCGTATGTTTACATCAAGAGCGGAGTATAGAACTTTATTGCGTCAGGATAATGCCGATTTTAGATTAACGCCTATGTCACATGAAATTGGTTTGGCTTCTGAAGCACGTTTACGTAGAATGGAAAAGAAATTGAACGAGTCTGAAAAGATGGTTGCTTTTTTTAGAGAGACTAGTGTTTCGGTTGCAGAAACGAACCCGATTTTAGAAGCAAAAGAAACTGCTCCAATTACGCAAGGAGATAAAATGTTTAAAGTTTTCTCACGTCCTCAAATTGATTTAGAGGATATGATGAAATTTGAAAAAGTAAAGGAGTATATTGAAGCTAATGATGTTGATCAGGAAATTTTGGAACAAGCCGAAATTCAGGTCAAATATTCTGGATATATAGAAAAGGAAAGAAATAACGCTGATAAACTAACTCGTTTAGAGGAAGTGAAAATTCCTGAAAATTTTGATTACAATAAAATTAAATCAATGTCGATTGAAGCAAAACAAAAATTGAGCAAGATTCGTCCTGTAACAATTTCTCAGGCTTCAAGAATAAGCGGAGTGTCACCAAGTGATATTTCGGTTTTGTTGATTTATATGGGAAGGTAAGGAAGTGTTCAGTCTCAGTAATTACTATTCATTATTCACGGAAAACTAAATAGTAATTACTGAGACTGAATTGTTCCACGTGAAACTGTTTTTTAATATTTTAAAATAGAATTTGTTCCACGTGAAACTAATTTGAAATACATAATAGCTGTTTAATTAAGCCATAGTTTGTAATTCCGAGGAACGAGGAATCTGCGTAAGCAGCTCCGCAATCAGAAGAAACAATCTTTGTCTATATTGCAACGGAGATTGCTTCGCCAGTTCGCTATCGCTCGTGTCCTCGTTCCTCGGAATGATAAAAGAAATAAGAGTCTAAAATTTCGCCAATATGCAGATTATTGAAAAAGATGTTTTGACGTTGGAACAAAAAGATTCCTTAATGCAAATTTGGAATAATGAATATCCAGAGCGATTACATTTGAATACTATTGAAGATTTTGATTTGTATTTAAATGGACTTGCCAACACAAAACATTATTTGTTGCTGGATGATTCAAATGAAATTAAAGGTTGGACATTTACTTTTTTGAGAGAGAATGAAAATTGGTTTGCAATAATTTTAGATCATCAAATTCAGGGAAGAGGAAATGGCTCGCTTTTGATGAATGAAATAAAAAAGAATAATAATAGCTTAAATGGTTGGGTTATCGATCAGGATAATGAAGTAAAACAAAATGCAACATTGTACAGATCTCCAATGCTATTTTATGTTAAAAACGAATTTACGATTTGTAAAGAGATCAGAATTGAAAATGAAAAACTTTCGGCCGTCAAAATTAATTGGAAACGCTGAATGAAAAAATAAATAAATAAAATAAACCCTAAAAGCAGAATTTCTGATTTTAGGGTTTGCCTTTAAATTAAACCAAATACCTATAAAATTAAAAATGGACGTTTTAAACAAAAAACATTTTCTTACTGTAAAAGACCATTCTGTATCTAAAGAAATTTTCGATTTATATCATGATGAAACTTTAGATATGTTGATTACATCTCCACAACCAGATTTAGAAAATCTTGGAAAATACTACGAAAGTGAAGATTATATTTCGCACACAGACAACAAACGTTCGTTATTTGAAAAAGCGTATCATTTTGTAAAAAATATAGCTTTAAAAAATAAATTAAATTTAATTAATTCTGAACAGCCACATAAAGGAAGAATTTTAGATATTGGCGCCGGTACCGGAGATTTTTTGCTAACGGCAAAAAATGATGGTTGGGAAACTGTTGGAGTAGAACCAAGCGAGAGAGCAAAAAATATTGCAATCCAAAAAGGAATTTCATTTGTAAATGAAATTGGTGATCTTGGAAACAGTTCTTTTGATGTGATTACAATGTGGCATGTTTTAGAACACGTTCCCAATTTAGAATTGCAAATCCAGGAATTGAAGCGTTTATTAAAACCAACTGGAACATTAATTGTTGCGGTTCCAAATTTTAAATCTTACGACGCAAAATATTACAAAGAGTTTTGGGCAGCTTTTGATGTGCCAATTCACTTTTGGCATTTCTCAAAAAAATCGATCCAATCGCTTTTTGAAAAAGTAGATATGAAATTAGAAAAAGTACTGCCTATGAAATTTGATTCTTTTTATGTGAGTTTATTATCTGAAAAATACAAAACCGGAAAAATGAATTACATCAGTGCTTTTTTTGTTGGTTTAAGATCAAATTTAAAAGCGGGCAGTACAAAAGAGTATTCATCGCACATTTACGTCTTAAAAAACAAGTAAAACGCAATTTAAGCGCATTTAAGCCGTTTTCTCTCTGTAAGTGAGGGGAAATTATGTCTTTTTTGAGAAATTGTTTCTAATAAAAGCTATGAAAGTCACTTTTGATAGGGTTAAATTATTGACATTTTTCTTTCGATAAATAAAAACAATATGATAAAATTCTAGCATTTTTTAAACTTTATGTTGATGCTATTTATTTTTTTATATTTTTGTCTTCAATACATTAAAAAAATAGAAATTCAAAAAATGAAAAAAGCATTAGTAATTATCGCACTTTCAATTTTCGCCGTTTCATGTAATAAAACTGCAGAAGTTAAGGAAGTAAAAACAGCTTACGTAGATACTTCAGTTTTAATGAAAGAGTACACTGAAGCAAAGGACCTTGAGGCTAAATACAAAGCTCAAGCCGAAGAAAAGGGAAGACAACTACAAGCTGAAATTACACGTTTTAAACAAGACGCTGCTAATTTTCAAAGTCAGGCACAAGCAAACGGTCAGGCGTGGGCACAACAAAGAGGAGCTGAGTTACAAAAAAGAGAACAACAATTGGGTTATGCTCAACAAGCTTTGTCTCAACAATTGCAACAAGAAAGTGGTGTTGAAATGGATTCTCTAGTAAGTGGAGTTAAAAAATTCATCAAAGATTACGGTAAGAAAAACGGTTATTCTTATATTTATGGAACTGGAGATGCTGCATCTATATTATATGCTGAAGAGAAATATGATATTACAAAAGACATCATTAAAGCTTTGAATGATAAATATAAAGCTGAACCTAAAACTGAAGAAAAAGCTGCAGTAAAAGAGGGAGAAGCAGTTAAAAAATAATACCAAACTAACTACATTTTAAAAACCTAAATCTACATTAGATTTAGGTTTTTTCTTTTATAAAAAATGCGATATTTTTAGTTTTTCAATACAATTTCAATGCAAAACGTTTCAGAAGCAGCTGCTTATACTTTACAATTCATCAATCAAACGCAAAAATCTATTTTCCTCACTGGTAAAGCGGGAACTGGAAAAACGACACTTTTGCGTGAAATTATTGCGACAACTCATAAAAGCACTGTCGTAGTTGCACCAACTGGTATTGCTGCTTTGAATGCAGGCGGAGTTACGATTCATTCGATGTTTCAATTGCCGTTTTCAGCATTTATTCCAACGTATGATGAAGCTTCGCAGTTTACTGAAACCGTTAAGTTTGAGAACAAGGAAACATTACGCCGACATTTTAAAATGAATAATGTCAAGCGTAATGTAATCCGTAATATGGAATTGTTGATTATTGATGAAGTCAGTATGCTTCGTGCTGATTTACTGGATGCTATCGATTTTATGATGCAGACAGTTCGCAAAAATACACGCGCGTTTGGTGGAGTTCAGGTTCTTTTTATTGGTGATTTATTGCAATTGCCACCCGTAATTCGGGATGAAGAATGGCGAACTTTGCGCAATTATTACAAAGGGAAATTCTTTTTTCATTCGCATGTAATTCAGCAGAATCCACCTTTATATATTGAATTATCAAAGATTTACCGTCAGACTGATGATGCTTTTATCTCCGTTTTGAATAATCTTCGAAACAATCAAATTACGCCGCAAGATATTGTGGTTTTAAACGAATATGTTAAACCCGATTTCGATTTAAAAAATAATCCGGGTTATATAACGCTTACAACGCATAATGCAAAAGCTGATTCTATTAATGCTGAAGCAATTAGCGATTTAGCAGGCAATGAGTTTTCATATCAGCCTTTTGTGGTTGGAGATTTTCCTGAGAAAATTTTCCCCGTTGAAGAAAATCTGAAATTAAAAGTGGGTGCGCAGGTAATGTTTGTTAAAAACGATCTGTCTTTTGAGAAGCGTTATTTCAACGGAAAAATGGGCGTTATAAAATCACTTTCGCCCGAAGAAATTTTTGTGCATTTTCCGGAAGAAAACAAAACCATTGAAGTTGAAAAATATGAATGGAAAAATATCCGTTACAAAGTAAACGACCTTACAAAAGAGGTTGAAGAAGAAGTTTTGGGCACATTTGCACATTATCCGCTAAAATTAGCCTGGGCAATTACGGTTCATAAAAGCCAAGGGTTAACTTTTGAGAAAGCTGCGCTCGATGTATCGCAAGTTTTTCTTCCCGGACAAGCATATGTTGCATTATCGCGTTTAACGTCTTTAAATGGGCTTATTTTGCTTTCTCCGTTGCAGATGAATGGTATTTCGAACGATCAGGATGTGATGGATTACGCATTAAACAAAGCGACCGAAGATGTGTTAAAACATTCTTTGCATTTTGAAACTAAAAATTTTATACATAACTATTTGATTAACAGTTTTAATTGGGCCGATTTGGCGCAGGAATGGCGTAATCACAGGTTTAGTTATAACGAAAATGCCGCCGGATCTGAAAAATCAAAGCATTCCGTTTGGGCACATAAGCGTTTAGAAATTATTGATTCATTAATAGATCCTTCTCAAAAATTCGTTCATCAGCTTAATAAAATTTTCAATAAAGAAACTGTCGATTTGTTTTTCGTGCAGGAAAGGGTAGTAGCGGCGTATGATTATTTCTTTAAACCAATGGACAAATTGGTTACAGATCTTTTGAATAAAATGGCCGAGATTCAGAAATTTAAAAAAGTAAAAGAGTTTTATGAAGAGCTCGCTTTTTTAGATGATTTGCAAACCAAAGCCGTTCTGCGTTTAATGAAGGCCAAATTGCTAATAGAAATAGTCGTTGCAGGTGAAACCATCTGTAAAGAGAAATTGTCGTCTACAGCGATCAAAAACTATAAACTAGACAAGGTTGCTAAGATTCGTGAGGATTTTAATATGACCAATACAGATATTTTTAAATCTGAGGAGCCTGTGGTGCGTTATACAGCCAGAAAATTAGATAAAAACGAACCGAAGGCAGCAAAGAAAACAACGGTTGAAGAAACTCATGATTTGTGGCTCGAAAAAAATTCGATTCAGGATATTGCCAGAATTAGAAAGCTTACGGTACAAACTGTTGAAATGCATTTGGTTAAATTAATTCAGGCGAAGAAAGTGGAAATTTCAGATGTCTTGCCATATGACAAAATTCTGGCACTTCGCGAGGCTTTTGAGTTTTATCAGGAAGAATCGTTGAATGGTTTAAAAGAAAAACATGGTGATGAATTTACCTGGGATGAACTGAAAATGTTTAAAGCCAGTATAAATTGATTTTGAACTATTTGTTGCTTTATAATTTGAATTAACGACTCTAACATTATGTAAAATAGAAATTGTTCCACGTTAAACAAAAAATCCTATTCGTATGAATAGGATTTTTTGTTTATAGCTTATTCGAAAGAAACTAAAAATGTTCATGACTAAAATAAATTAAGTACTTTTATGTTAAGATGTAAGGTTCAGATTAATAATCGATTAAAAGTATTTTAAGATGAAAAATAGAAAATTATTTTTAGTATTATTGATTTTTTGTAACGGTTTGATTCATGCCCAGGATGTTAAAGCAGAATATCAAAAATTTGTTAAAACCTTTATAAACAACGTTAAGAACGATAACAAAGATGGAATTGGAGATTTGGTTTCGTATCCGTTAAAAAGAGAATATCCAATACCGGATATTAAAAATAAAGCTGAGTTTGTAAAACGTTACAATGAGATATTTGATTCAACGCTAAAAAACGAAATAACAAAGTCTGATCCCGTAAAAAACTGGTCTGACATGGGTTGGAGAGGTATTATGCTTAATCAGGGAAATATTTGGCTGGATATTGACGGACGTTTGATTGCGGTAAATTATCAATCAAAATTTGAATCAGATCTTAAAAAATCACTTATCGCTGCACAAATAAAAGGTCTGGATCCAAGCATAGCATTTTTTCAGACTCCAATTTGTATTCTGGAAACTTCTAAATTCAAAATCCGCATCGATAATTTAGGAAATAATAATTACCGATATGCTTCCTGGTCTGTTACTAAAGAGATGAGTGAAAAACCTGATTTAGTGATTAATGGTGGTAAATTAGTTGTTGAAGGAACCGGTGGAAATCATCAGTATGAATTTAAAAAAGACAATTATACTTATGAATGTGCGATCATTGTTTTGGGCGAAAAAAATTCGCCTCCAGCGAAATTGACTATTTATCAAGGCAAGAAAGTAATCCTTACGCAAAATGCTAAAATTGTTTCACGATAAACAAAAAATCCTACTCGTAAGAATAGGATTTTAAAGTTTAAATCGTTGATTTTAATTTTTCCAGCTCTTTTTGTTGGCCCAACAGTTTTAATTTTAATTTCTGAATGTCGACTTCGTTTTCTTTAGATTTAATCTTAAGTTTTTGAGCATCAACATCAGAAGATGCCGTTGTATTAATTTTTGTCTCAAACTTTTGATTAGCAGCTTCTAATTTTTCAATTTGCTTTTTAGTTGATTCGACCTTTTTTTCAGAGTTAACAAGATCCTTTTTGTCTTTTTCTAGTCTGTTCTGTTCTTTTTTTAATTGATTTATTTTATCATCAATTTTTTTGTGACATTCGTCAGAAGATCTTTTTGCTTCTTTTTCAGCTCCTAACAAAACTGCTTGCGCTTTCTGGTCTGTTATAATTTCTTGTGCAAAAAATTGCTGAGAACCTGCCAGCAATAAAAATGCTGTAAATAGCTTTAACTTGGTATTCATAATAATTTGTTCTAAAAATATTTAGAGCAAAAATAGGTTTGGAGCTGCTGTGTGAACATCCATTTTTGGTCATATTTATGACAAAATAAGCCAAAAAAAAATCCTATTCGAAAATAGGATTTTTTTAAATTTTTATAGAGTTTGAACTAGAATCCAAGCTTGTGGATTTTCGCCTTTTTGTATTTCTTTTTGTGCTTTTTCAGCCTCGGCCATTGTTGCGTAGCTTCCGTATAAGACAGGAAATAAACCGTGTTTGTTTTCGCCTAACATTCTAGGAGTATAACCATCTTTTACTAATTGGTTGTATGCTTTTCTAGCGTTTTTTTCACTTCTAAAAGCGCCAGCCATTATGTGATACGACATTGCTTTTTCTTCGGCAACTTCAGTTTTTGCTGAATCAACAGAAAGTGTTACCGCTGGTAATGGGCTTTGGATAAAAAATGTTGCTTCTTGTATTTTGTTTTGAACTTTTTTCTGAACAGCACTTTCAACAATTAAAGTTTTTGTAGCGATGTTATTTTGGTACAAAGGATAACCAATACTACCAGTAATACCAAGGCCTAGAACTAGAATCGCAGCATATTTTAAAAATGGATTAGAAGATCTTCCTTCCTCATTTTCGTATAATGAAATCGTTTCTTTTTCTGTAATTTCTTCGATTTTTTTCTCGAATATTTCTTTTTTAACAAGCGGAGAAACAAACGGACTTAATCCGAAAGAGCTTGTTAGGAAATTTGTTTGATCGTTTGGAGTAAAAATAATATTCTGATCAGCATTAAAACGTAGCTCACCAATATTTTTTAGAGTTATTACTCCATTTTCTTCTAAGGTTTTTCTCCAACTTAAAACTTCAAAAGCAATAGCGCTAACAGCAAACCCATAAGAAGTTTTTTCTGCTTGAGCAATATGATTTGCCAATAGACCATCATTGTTTTTCAGATGACTATTAAAAGAGATCATTTTTTTAGGTGGAAAAAACGAATTTGTATTTTCATTCAGCTGCGCTGATTGAATTTCTGTCAAGAATGCTCCAAACCCTGGAACCGTTACACACTGATAACGATACAATAACTGTGCTATATAGTTTTCGATTTTCATAGTAACAAAGTTATGCAACGAATATAGTTATCAAAATTTTATTCACAATTTTTATTAACAATTCGAATAATTTTATAGACAATTAGTTTTCAATTAGTTAAATATATTTAGCTTTTTTGAAAAAGTTTTATGAAATCTTTAAAATGTTATTTTTTGAAAGAATTTACTTCTAATTTATATATTTGCCATTCGTAATTTTTTTTAAGATTTGTTTTTATAAAGATATTTTTCGCCGCCATTAAACTATTTACCATCCATGTCAGATCAAGATTTATTTTATTTATTAGCCTTATTAAAAGTTGAGGGTGTGGGTGATATTATGGCAAAAAAATTGCTGACACATTGTAATAATGCCGAAGCCGTTTTTAAAACAAAATTCAATCAAATTGCTGCTATTGATGGTGTTGGATCAGTTTTATTGAAGAATTTAAAAGATAAATCTGTTTTCGAAAAAGCGAGTCAGGAGTTAGAATACATTAAATCAAACAACATAAAAGTTTCTTTTTTTCAGGATGAAAATTATCCGGATCGACTCAAACATTGTATCGATTCTCCTGTATTGATTTTTTCGACAGGAAATATAAATTTAAAAAACAAGAAAATAATCAGTATTGTTGGCACACGTCAGATTACTTCGTACGGAATGGAGTTTTGTAAAAAGTTAATTGAAGATTTAGCGCCACTTGATCCTATAATCGTTAGCGGATTTGCTTATGGTGTTGATATTGTTGCGCATCAATTGGCAATGGATTATAATTTACAAACCATTGGCGTTTTGGCGCACGGTTTAAACCAAATTTATCCGAAAACGCATAAAAAGTACATTGCCAAAATGGAAGAAAACGGCGGATTTATAACAGAGTTTTGGAGTTCTTCTAATCCGGATAAAGAAAAATTTGTACGCAGAAACAGGATCGTTGCCGGCATGACCGAAGCCACAATTGTAATTGAATCTGCAGATAGAGGAGGGTCGCTTATTACTGCAAATATGGCCAACGATTACAATCGCGATGTTTTTGCCGTTCCCGGGCGTGTTACGGATAAATACAGCCAAGGCTGTAATAACTTGATTAAAACGCAAAAAGCAAATGTTTTGACCTCTGCTGCCGATTTGGTTTATATTTTAAACTGGGACATCGAAAACAAGGCTAAAACAGTGCAAAAACAATTGTTTGTAGAATTAGAATCTGACGAACAGAAAATTTATGATTTTCTCCTTAAAAACGGAAAAGAGTTGCTGGACGTTATTGCGCTTCAATGTGATTTTCCGATTTACAAAATATCTGGAACCCTTTTAAATATGGAACTTAAAGGAGTAGTTAGGCCTTTGCCGGGGAAATTATTTGAGGCGATTTGAGAAAAGTAATAACTTGTTTTTTATTTCTGAGATCTGAAGATATTTATAAGAAACAGGATTATAGAAATTGTACCTAAAACGACTGAGACAGTAAAATTTTTGAATGATATTGAATAAAATGCGACTAAAACAAGCTCAAAATGGGCAAGAGAAATGTAATAATGTGTCTTTCGTTTCAGAAGGAATATTATTAAATAACCAAAAATGAAAATAATTTGGGAGATTGCTAAAAATGCATTTAATAATGCTTCATTCGAAATGTTATAAGCCCAACCTACAGTTTTGTTTACAGCGAAAGACTGCTCATCTCCAAATAAATAGGCTAGTAAAAAGCTTAGTACAAAAAGTGATATCAGGACAAGAAACATGTAATTTGTAAATAATTTTTTCATGTTTTAGTTTGGTAAAATATCAATTTGAGGGAATTATTTTAATTGTAGAAATTACTTAGTTATTCCTATTAAAAAACCCGACCAGTTTTAAAAACGAGTCGGGTTTAGAATATTATTTACTAAATCCAAGAACTTCTCGAACTTTTGCTAAAACACCATCAGCAATAACAGAAGCTTTTCCTGCACCTTTTTTCAAAAGCGCGTCAACTTCTTCGAGGTTATTTATGTAGTAAGTGTATTTTTCTCTTTCCGTTTTAAATTTTTCGGTAATCAATTCAAACAAAGCTTGTTTGGCGTGACCATAACCGTAATTTCCACCTAAGTAGTTGGCTCTCATTTCGGCAATTTGAGCGTCAGTTCCTAATAGCGAGTATATTGCAAAAGCGTTGCAGGTATCCGGATTTTTAGGAGCTTCAAGTGGTGTACTATCAGTTTCGATGCTCATTACTTGCTTGCGAAGCGTTTTGTCGTCAAGGAAAATATTGATAATATTATTAGCAGATTTACTCATTTTTCCGCCATTAGTTCCAGGAATTAATCTGCCTTCTTCCTGAGTTATAGCTTCAGGAATTACAAAAGTTTCTCCCATTTGGTGATTAAAACGTGAAGCCACATCACGTGTGATTTCTAAATGTTGCAATTGGTCTTTTCCAACCGGAACAAATTCAGCATCGTACAATAAAATATCTGCAGCCATTAACATCGGATAGGTAAAAAGTCCGGCATTAACATCATCTAAACGATCTGCTTTATCTTTGAAAGAATGCGCCAGAGTTAAACGTTGAAATGGAAAAAAGCAACTTAAATACCAAGTCAATTCAGTAGTTTGAACCACATCAGATTGTCTGTAAAAAGTAACTTTTTCAGGATTTAAACCACAAGCAAGCCAGGCTGCTGCAGTACTGTATGTGTTTTCTCTTAATGTTTTCCCGTCTTTAATTTGAGTAATCGAATGTAAATCAGCGATAAACAAATAAGATTCGTTTGCCGGATTGTTCGATAATTCGATTGCAGGAATAATTGCTCCTAATAAATTTCCCAAGTGTGGCGTTCCAGTACTCTGAACACCAGTAAGTATTTTTGCCATTCTAGTTTTTGTAATTCTTTAAGCGCGAAGTTCGTGAAGTTTTTTTATAACCGCAAAGTTCGTGGAGTTTTTTAGCTTATGTTTAATTTTTGCAATGATTTAAAGTTTTTTAAGAACAAATGATTTTACCACAGAGGACACAAAGTTTTTCGCAGAGATCGCGAGGTATTTTTGGGAATGTGAACAGCAAAATTTTGCTTAGATCACAGAGGGATTGTATAAAATTACATATCGTTGATAACTCTTCTTATTCCGTTTTTTAACAGAATTTCGTTGAAGTTTATTAGCAATCCTAATTTATATTTTCCAAGTCGTAAGTAGGTTAGTGTTTGAGCTAAGTGAATTGTTGTTAACGATTCAACACTTTTTAATTCGATTATAAATTTATTCTCGACCAGTAAATCAACACGGTAACCACAATCCAATGTTACGTCTTCGAAAATTATCGGTATTGATTTTTCTTTTTCTACTTTAAATCCTTTTTGTGCTATTTTATAAAACAAACATTCTTTGTAGGTATTTTCTAATAAACCTGGTCCAAGTGCTTTATGAACTTCGATTGCTAGTCCAATTACAATTGTTGATATTTCATTTTCTGTCATAAATAGCAAGTTAATTTTAATATAAAATTTCTTATAAAAATAATATTTTTTTTATTGAATTTGATTTTTTACCAGGAAAAAAAAGACTTAGAAATTTAGAGACAAAGCTTTGTGATCTTATTGCTTGCAATTATCAATTTTACAGTTTACTTTTTTACTTTGCGAAGAACTTTGTGTTCTCTGTGTTAAAAGAACAGTAGTTATTTTAAACACAATTGATTCTTTTATAAAAATTCACTTCTGTTTTATTACATTTGAAACTATGAAAGGAATTAAAATTGTTTTTTGGGTCTTATGGCGCATTTGGTTTTACATTTTGATGGCCATCCCAATATTGATTATGCTGCCGTTTTTGCTTATTTCTATTATATCTGAAAGCGGTTATCCCTATTTCTTTAAAATGGCCCGCATTTGGGCTAAATTCATCCTTTTTGGCATGGGTTTCTATTATAGAATCGAACGCCAGCAAAAACTAGTTAAAAATAAAAGCTACATGATTGTGGCCAATCATACTTCAATGACAGATATTATGCTGATGTTGGCGGTGGTTAAAAATCCTTTTGTTTTTGTTGGAAAAAAAGAGCTTTCGAAGATTCCGTTGTTCGGGTTTTTCTACAAAAGAACCTGTATTTTAGTGGATAGAAATTCTTCAAGAAGTAAAAATGAAGTTTTTAAAAGAGCACAAAACCGCTTGAATCAGGGTCTAAGCATTTGTATTTTTCCTGAAGGAGGAGTTCCGGATGATGAAAGTGTTTTATTGGATGAATTTAAGGACGGAGCTTTTCGTCTGGCAATTGACCATCAAATTCCGATAGTTCCAATTGTGTTTGCTGACAACAAGGAACGTTTTTCGTATACTTTTTTCAGTGGAAGTCCTGGAAAAATGCGCGTAAAGGTTCTGCCATTTGTAGAAACAAACGGATTAAAAAGTGATCATAGAAAAGAGCTTAGAGATCAGGTAAGACAAATAATTTACAAGGGATTACTTGAATTTAAAAAGAAGGAAAAATTAAAATAATTATAACTTTAAAACCCGACAAATTTTCAGCAATTGTCGGGTTTTCTTTTGAATTAAAAACCCCCATTTTATATTCAAAAAGTTTATCGATGAATTATTTTTTCTGAGATAAAACGTAATACTTTTCTAAATTTCAGTTTGGTTTTTCGGCGGTTTTTATTGTACAACACTTCTATTTTCTCTTTCATGGCTAAAATATTAACGGTTGATAATAAAGAGTTTGGTTAAAACTCAAGTTAAAGTCATACTACTATAGAGAGCAAAAAATGAAAAAGGTTGCGTGGAGAATCAAAAAAAAGTAGAAAAAATAATAAAAACCCGCTAGTACCTAATAACTAACGGATTTTTATTGAACAAACCAACCAAATTTATTCTAGAAAAAAGTATGAATGATACTTATGGCAAATACCAATCAAAATTATGTCTATTTATAAGATGCGATTGTTTGAAAAAGGTTGCGTCATTTTTACTTTTTTTTTGAAAATAAAAAACCCGAACAATTTTTAAATCGTTCGGGTTTATATAAAGTATTAATTATTAAGCCTTTTTAAAGGTTTAGGCATTTGCTAATTCTTTAATATGTGCTTTAATTTTAGCTTCTAATTCATCAGCCAATTCCGGATTATCTTTAATTAAAGATTTTACAGCATCACGACCTTGTCCTAATTTTGTATCACCGTAGCTAAACCATGATCCTGCTTTTTTAACGATTTCAAATTCAACAGCTAAATCAAGAATTTCTCCGGTTTTAGAAACACCTTCTCCGTACATAATGTCGAATTCGGCAGTTTTAAAAGGTGGAGCTACTTTGTTTTTTACGATTTTAACTTTGGTTCTGTTTCCAATTACGTTTTCACCGTCTTTAATTTGAGATGAACGACGAATATCGATACGAACAGAAGCGTAGAATTTTAATGCGTTACCACCGGTTGTAGTTTCAGGATTTCCAAACATTACACCAATTTTCTCTCTCAACTGGTTGATGAAGAAAACAGTACAATTTGTTTTACTAATAGTTCCGGTTAATTTTCTTAAAGCTTGTGACATTAAACGTGCGTGAAGACCCATTTTTGAATCTCCCATTTCACCTTCAATTTCACTTTTTGGAGTCAATGCAGCAACAGAGTCAATTACTACAATATCAATTGCGCCTGAACGAATTAAGTTCTCAGCAATTTCTAAAGCTTGTTCTCCGTTGTCTGGTTGAGAAATGATCAGGTTTTCGATGTCTACACCTAATTTTTCAGCATAATTTCTATCAAAAGCGTGCTCAGCATCTATAAAAGCAGCAATTCCACCAGCTTTTTGAGCTTCGGCAATCGCGTGTAATGTTAATGTGGTCTTTCCAGAAGATTCCGGACCGTATATTTCAATAATTCTTCCTCTAGGATATCCATTTACTCCAAGGGCCAAATCAACACCAAGAGAACCTGAAGAAATAGTTTCAACTTCTACAATGGCTTTGTCGCCCATTTTCATTACAGTACCTTTACCGTAAGTCTTATCTAGTTTGTCAAGCGTAAGTTGTAGCGCTTTTAATTTGGCATCTTTCTCTGAACTCATCTCTTTTTTTTCTTTTTCTTTCATGTAAATTTTTATAATTCATTCTCAAAAACAAATCAGAAATTAGTAACTTACTGACTTAGATTTGTACCAGGCTTGTAATTTTGTAAAATTAGTTCTTTTTTGTGAAGTTTGATTCTCTCAAATTGTTCCAAATTGTCACAAATTTCGACTATAAAAATAAAGCCTTTAATTCTGTGGCATCAGAAGGTTTTATTTTTCCTGCAAGTAACAGACTCAATTGTTTACGACGAAGTGCGGCATCAAAACGCTGAATTTCTAATTCCGTTTCTGGTATAATTGCCGGAACTTCAACAGGTCTTCCGCTATCATCCACTGCAACAAAAGTATAAATTGCTTCGTTGGCTTTGGTTCTGCTTCCTGATTCGCGGTCTTCTACCCAAACATCAATGAAAACTTCCATAGAACTTTTAAATGATCTTGAAACCTTGGCTTCAATTGTCACTACGGCTCCAAGAGGAATGGCTCTATTAAAAGCTACGTGATTTACAGAAGCAGTTACCACAATTCGGCGTGAATGTCTGCGTGCTGCAATACTTGCTGCGCGATCCATTCTGGCTAATAATTCGCCACCAAATAGGTTGTTTAAAGGATTTGTTTCGCTCGGTAAAACTAAATCAGTTAATATCGTTAAAGATTCTGAAGGATGTTTTGCATTCATTTTTTTAATGTAAAAATTTATTTTTCATGTCCGCTCTGCGAACTTTTTTTGCCACAGATTAAAAGGATTCTGATGATTTTTTCTAATCCTTTTAATCTGCGAAATCTGTGATCTATTTTAATTCAACCAGTAAACAGCCATAACAGCCGGAATGAAATAAATAACAATGGTTCTTGCACCGTCGTAATCTTTCGCTAATCTTTGTCCAAAAAGCATCATTAACAAAGATATACATGAAAATATTGCGCCATAAAGACCAAACTCACGACCGCTGTTTGTTAGTAATTGTATGGCACCAACTACGCATAAAATTCCAGAAATTAATTCTAAAACCAAAAGGTGGAAAAGCGCAAGTGGTACTTGATTTTTAAGCCTTGTTTTAGCAAAATGACCTTTAAGCCATTCGACATTATCTTTCCAGTAGAATATTTTTTCGTATCCTGATTGTAAAAAAGTTAAGGCTAAAAATGCTAATAGTAAAATAGAGGCAACATTATTCATTTGTAAACTATTTTTTATGAATTAAACGAGTCAATTTTATAGATAGGTCAGTTAAAATTATTTTTGCATTTCCGTTTCTTTCAATGTGATACATGGCATCTGAAAGTTCTTTGAAAATTTCATGAATATTGTTTCCGTTAACGAAAGGGGCAAAATTTTCGAGTTTGAATTTATCAACTTTAGGTTCGATATAAACTAGAGTTGGCGCCTGATAATTAAGTAAAAGCGCCTGACGGAACATTTCGATACAAAATTGAATGAATTTTTTTTGGCTTTCGCGGCCAAGAGCTGCGATTTCTTCGCTCCAGGAAATCAGATCCTGAATTGCGGCGGCATTTCCTTTTGCTCTAAAAGCGGCACGAACCCAATTGACAAACCATTGTTCAAAAGGATATTCGGAATCATCTTCTTTTAAAAGATGCATTGCTTTATTGAAGTTTCCTTGTGCTTGATGCGCAATTTTGAATGCTAATTTTTCGTCGATATTTTCTTTAGAAGTTAAGGCTTCTGCGATTACTTTTTCGGGTAATCCATTAAAGTGAATTACTTGACAACGAGAACGTATGGTTTGTATAATGTCTTCTTCATTTTCAGAAATCAGGATAAAAATGGTTTTATCTGAGGGTTCTTCCAGAAGTTTTAATAGTTTGTTTGATGCTGCGATATTCATTTTATCGGCCATCCAGATGATCATGATTTTGTAACCGCCTTCATAAGATTTCAGGGCAAGCGATTTTAAAACTTCTGTTGCATCTTCGACACGAATTTCTCCTTGTTTGTTTTGAACTCCAAGAATTTTATACCAGTCAAATAGGCCTCCATAAGGCATTTCGTGAATAAAAGTGCGCCAATCCTGAATAAAGTCTAAGCTTTTAGGTTTGGTTTTTACATCTTCGGTTGTAACCGTGGGATAGATAAAATGAAGATCAGGATGTGATAAGTTTTGAAATTTCAAATTGCAGGAATCATTTCCGTTTGAATTTTCGTTTCCTGTATTACTGCACAAAATATATTGCGCATAAGCAATTGCAGTTGATAAGGTGCCACTTCCTTCTGGCCCAATGAATAATTGTGCGTGCGGAATTCGTCCGGAAGCTGCACTTTTTATCAAGTGACTTTTGATGTAATCTTGACCTAAAATTTGAGAAAATTGCATGAAGCAAAGATAGAAGAAAATGATGTAGTCAAAAATTTTCGATCAAAAGTTTCTCCATCGCTGTTCATTTCTGATATTATTTGTGTTTTGAGGTAAATTTTCTGCTGTTTATTAACTAAGTTTTGTTAATAAAGAGATGAATTTGATGAGATATTAAGACTTTTTTGTTAATAGTTTTTTCTTAAAAATGATAAACGTAAGGTTTTTTTGGTTATTAATTTTGCTAAAGCGATTTTTTTAATAGTTAATATCTTACTGTATATGTTTTCCTGATTTTAACAAAAAGTTCGTTAAAACGCACATTTTCTCGACATAACGCTGATTTTTAAGCTTTTTTTAAGCTTTTTTTTCGAAAAAAAAAATCAATAAAGTTGCAATTTAAGTTAATTTCTATATTTTTGTTTTCATCAACAACCAATTATAAATAAGAATCTATGAAAGGGAAAATTATTTTATTTAGTGCACTTTTTTTATTGACAACTGGTGCTATTTCTGCACAAGCTAAAAATGCTCCAAGAAGTATAATTAGTACAACAGCTCTTATTCGTAAATACCATGATCAGAAAGAATTAAGTGGTATGCAAAAAGGGGAACTTTTGGAACTATACATTGAGCGTATTAAAGTTTTAGTAAAGACCCTTCCTTACATTGCTTTGGTTACTAAACCGGGAGTTACGATGGCAGACTTAGGTATTCCGGACGATAACGAACACAAAAAAGTATTAGATGCTCAAGCTGTTGGCACAACAACATTCTTAGATACAACAGTAGAATTTCAAAGAAAAATGATGCCTTATTCTGATAAAGGAAACTTAATCGCGGCAATTTTATTCTATGAAAGTACATTGAAATCTTTACATGAGTTCAACGATTTGAACGAAATGTAATAAAAATATATTTTTTAAAACCTTTTTTAAGATGATTACGTAGATGACTTTGTTTTTTACGTCATTTTTAAAAAGAGATAAAAAAGAACAACTCGTTCTCGATGTATCTGATAGAGTATCAGAAAAGTCGGGATGAGTTTTTATCATTTACGCATACCCTATACGCATACCCAAATTTATTATTAACCCTAATACCCCCTTATCATGAAAAAAATTACTCAAATGATCTGCGTTCTTTTGACAGTCACTAGTATGAGTGCGCAACAAGAGAAAGGAATTATGGGCTACAACAATTGGTTGAATAACTGGACCGAATTTAAGCCTAACAAAGTGGACTATGGAGAAGCAAACCAAATTTTAGCAGGAAACATTTCTGTTAATACTAAATTGCTGAAGAGGAATGTTTATGTTTTGCAAGGAAACGTTTATGTTACAAATAATGCTGTTTTAACAATCGAACCAGGAACTTTGATTATTGGTGATTTTGAAACAAAAGGAACATTGGTAGTTACAAAAGGTGCACAACTTATTGCAGATGGTTTAGAGACTGATCCAATTGTATTTACTTCAAACCGCAGCCAGAAAAAAGCTGGAGACTGGGGTGGTGTTGTACTTCTTGGTGATGCTCCAATCAATAAATTTGGGAATGTTGGTTCTTATAACTTAGATCTTGATCCTACATTAACTACTTATGGAGGTGATAATACAGCCGGAAACTCAGGAATTTTAAGATTTGTTAGAATTGAATTTGCAGGAAAAAAAGTTAAAGGTGTTGATACTTTCAATGGTTTAACTGTTGCAGGTGTTGGTTCTAAAACGATACTTGAAAACATTATGGTAAGCTATTCTGGTGGTGATTCATTCGCTTTCTTCGGAGGTGATTTAAACGCTACTAAATTAGTTTCTTATAAATCTATCAACGACGATTATAAATTTACTCAAGGTGTTCAATGTCGTCTATACAACTCATTGGCGGTAAGATCTTCTTATTTATCTAGTAATAAAGACGGATCTCGTTGCATGGAAGTAAAATCATACGAAAAGAAAAACGAAACTGATTTTACTAAAAAACAAACTTTAGTTGTTGCAACTAATATTACAATGCTTAACGACAGTGAGAACATCAATGCTGATATTCAGTCAGGTTTAGTAAAAGAGGCAATTTTTGTTGCTGAAAATGCTTCACTAGAAATGAAACGAAGTGTAATCTCAGGATTTAATCCAGCTGTTTTATTAGATAGTAAAACAGAAATTAATGATGCTAGTCTTAAGAAAATCAAATTTGAAGAAATGTACTTTAACCTATGTAAAGGAAATATCTTTACAGAGTACAATGCTAATAATGAAGATTTAGAGAGCTGGTATGGTAATAGTGTGTTTTTCAATGTTTATTCGCAAAGTGATAATAAAGAAACATTCATTGACATTTCTAACCCTAAGAAACCAGATTTCAGATTACAATTAGGAAAAATTACAGCGTCTAGCAGCAACAGGTAAATAGATTTCGATTTTTATTTCAAAGCGTAAATTTTATTAATAAAGTCCCCAGACACAATTTATGTATTCGTCTTAAAGCGGACCAAATAAAGATCAAGACATAATGGCTCTATCTAGAAAAAAATATTTTATATATATAATATTTTTGGTTTCACCTATTACGTTAAGTCTATATGCACAGAGTTCAGTAGAAAAACCTACAGTTTCTATTGAATCAAGCAAAATGACTGCGTCTAACAACCAAAAGAATGGCACAGCTGATGTTATCAGCATATTAGATAATTCTAATCATTTTATAGTAGGACTGTCCAACCCCAAGGATAGTCTTACTATTATATCTGAGACGAAAGATCAAGATTCAAAATGTGAAGAAAACACATTTATAACAGCTACTTATTCTGCTCTTGCAAAAGACATTATAGAGAATTATAAATATGATTTTTCGGAAACATTTATTGATATTTTGTTTTTTGACCGTATAGATTTAGCAAGAACACGCACTATATGATTCAAAAAACTACCCCAAATTTTACCACACTTTTTCTGTTATTTAGTATTTTGTTTTTTACTAAATCGAATGTGCATGCCCAAACTCAGACTATAGTTCCTCAGCCATTAAATGGATTAGAGAAACTTTGTGCTGGTGGCACTTTTAATGAATTTTATGCGACATTTAGTTATGTTGGTTTTCCTGCGGGAACTACGTTTGCTGTCGAACTTTTAGACAATGCAAATACTCCAATTGCGACTACTTTACTCGCGCCTCCGGTAGATGTTTCTGTAACGCAACAAACTTTAAAATTTGCTGTACCGGTTAATCTGATTGGTTCTGATACTTATGGTTTACGAATCAAAAGTTCAACAGGTTTTACAAGTGTAAGATTTAAAAATAATGTAGGAGCTACTTCTTTCCCTGCTTATTATAAAGATTATGAAGCTCCATTTTCTATCAATAACAAAGACACTAATGCTATAATTTGCTCTGCAGGAAGTATAACTCTTTCAGTAGATAGTACTCCTAGTGTTCCCGCAAATATCAAATACATATGGTATAAAGATAATGTAGTTATTGCAGGACAAAGTGCTAAAGCGTTAACTGTAAATGCAGTTGGTGATTATTATGCAACGATCGATTATGGTGCATGTACTGATGTGAATTTTAGTTCGAATCATGTTAATGTTACCAGTACATCTTCAGGATCTGCAGTTGTTATTAGTTCTAGTTTAGGCAATCCTTTTTGTTCGAATGGAACAGGTACTGTTTTAACAGCAACTCAGGGTAAAACATACAAATGGTATAAAGACAACACTTTAATTACGACCGCAACTACAAGAAGTATAACAACAAACGAATCTGGAGTTTACAAAGCCGAAGTTGATTTTGGTGGCTGTAATGCTACGGGAACTATTACTTTGACAAGTAACAGTTTTAATGCCAGCATTGACGCAGCAGAAGAGTTTGAACTTGCAGAAGGAGAAACTTTAAATGTTACTGTAACTACTAGTGCTACTAACCCAACATATGAATGGTATTTGAATAATGCGCTTATTGCAGGTGCAGTAAACAATACTTATTTAGTAGCAGTTAAAGGAGTTTATAAAGTAAAACTTTCTCAAGCTACAGGTTGCGTTTCTACTAAAGAATTAACTTTTAAAGCTACAGGACCTAAAGCGCCGGCAACTGTTATTCCAAACATAATAAGTTTGAGCAGTCATCCCTATTGGGACTTGCCCGATGAATATCAAAACTCAAATACGAATGTTATAATAATTAGCTCACAGGGAGAAATGATTTTCCAAGGCGTTAATTATGATTCTTCGAAGTGGGTAATCAAAGATTTTAACAATGTAAATCCGGTATATTACTATGTCATTAAATCCGACACAGGTGAAAAAAAAGGATCAATAACTGTGATAAAATAATATGAAGAAAATTTTACTATTCATAACTTTATTTTACGGTTTTTCAAATACACTCTATTCTCAAACTACACAAGAGGATGGAGTTGTTTCGTTTTCATTACCTATCAGAAATTCTTTAAAGTTCAATAGATATTTAATTAACCCGGCATTCAGTTTTGTTCGCGAAACAAATGCATATGCAAGTTTTTATAATAAAAGGCAATGGGTACAATTTGAGAACGCTCCAAACACTTATTTAGCTAATTATTCCGGACGTTTTAGAGAGAACGAAGCATTTGCTTTTGGTCTTTTTCAACAAAATTACGGTCTAATGACAGTTTTTGGAGGAATAGGAAACTTTGCTCATAACATCGTTTTAGAGCAAGACAGTAACTTAACTTTTGGTATGAACGTTGGTGTTTACCAAAGCGGATTAAATAAAGGAAAAATCATAACAGATGATCCCAATATTTTAAACGGGGATTATCCTTCCAATACTCTTTTGACAATTAATCCCGGTGTAAACTACGGAACTGCATTTCTTGATTTCGGATTATCTGTAAACAACTTGATACTTTATAATTTCGGATCCGGAATTGTAAAAAAAGATCCTGAAAGAGCAATAGAATTGCACGCGATGTACACAGGATATATTGACAGTTATGGTTTTTTTGACAGAAGTAAATTCTCCGGAATTGTAAAAACAGAAATCAAACAAGACAAAACCATCATTTCCGGACTTGCAATGATCACAATTCCGCAAGGAGTTTGGGCACAGGCCGGATACAATTCATTGTATGGAGTTTCAGCAGGTTTAGGTATAAATATCTCTCCAAGTATTGCGATTGAGTATAACTACGAAAGAGGTATGGGTAACTTCACAAATATGGGAGGTTCTCATGAATTTGCTATTGCATATAAATTCAAAAACAAAAACTATTATTACGGTGATGACGAAGAAGGTTCTTTAATAGATCCAGCTAAACCAAAAGCTGTAATGGCGAAACCTAAAAGCGCTCCGGTAACGAGAGTAAGTGGTGCCGAAACAGCAAGACTTGCTGCTGAAGCTAAAGCAAAAGCCGATGCTGAAGCAATTAAAATTAGACTTGCTGCAGCAGAAAAAGTAAAAGCTGATGCTGAAGCTGCTGCAAAAGCAAAATTAGAAGCGGATAGTAAAGCTAAAGCCGATGCTGAAGCCTTGAAAATTAAATTGGCCGCAGATGCAAAAGCTAAAGCTGATGCACAAGCGAATGCAAAAGCAAAACCAGTTGCTGCGAGTAAACCAGCACCACAAAAAACACAAGCACAATTAGCTGCAGATAAAGCAAAAGCAGATGCCGAAGCTTTGAAAATTAAACTAGCTGCAGATGCAAAGGCGAAAGCTGATGCTGAAGCTAATAAAGCTAAAGTTGCTGTAAGTAAAGCAGCACCACAAAAAACAGAAGCACAATTAGCTGCTGACAAAGCGAAAGCCGATGCCGAAGCATTAAAAGTGAAACTAGCTGCAGATGCAAAAGCAAAAGCTGATGCAGAAGCCTTGAAAGTTAAGTTAGCTGCTGACGCAAAAACTAAAGCCGATGCTGCAGAAGCAAAACGAAAAGCCGATGCTAAAGCAAAAGCTGAAGCTGCAGATTTGCAATCAATTTTAGCTGCAGATGCCAAAGCAAAAGCAGATTCAGATGCGCTTCAGGCAAGGTTAGCTGCTGAAGCAAAAGCTGCTGCTGCTGCTGCTGCAAAAACAAAAGTAAATATTGACGCTGCTAACAAAGCGAAGTTAGCTGCTGATGCCAAAGCAAAAGCTGCGGAAGATGCTGCATTAAAAGAAAAATTGGCTGCTGATGCCAAAGCAAAAGCTGATGCAGAAGCAAGACAAGCAAGAATAGCTGCCGAAGCTAAAGCGAAAGCAGATGCTGAAGCTCTAAAAGTAAAATTAGCTGCAGATGCAAAAGCCAAAGCGGATGCCGAAGCACTTCAGGCAAAATTAGCTGCCGATGCTAAAGCCAAAGCAGATGCCGAAGCATTGCAAGCAAAATTAGTTGCCGATGCAAAAGCCAAAGCAGATGCCGAAGCATTACAAGCAAAATTAGTTGCAGATGCTAGAGCAAAAGCAGATGCCCAAGCACTTCAGGCAAAATTGGCTGCTGATGCAAAAGCGAAAGCAGATGCCGAAGCACTTCAGGCAAAATTAGCTGCCGATGCTAAAGCTAAAGCAGATGCTGAAGCATTACAGGCAAAATTAGCTGCTGATGCTAAAGCCAAAGCTGATATGGAAGCGTTACAAGCAAAACTAATAGCTGATGCAAGAGTAAAAGCTGATGCAGAAGCTACTGCAAAAGCGAAGGCCGATGCTGAAGCAAAACAATTACGAGAAGCAGAAGAAGCACGTACTGCGAAATTAGCTGCCGATGCTAAAGCGAAAGCCGATGCAGAAGCTCTTCAGGCAAAATTGGCTGCTGATGCTAAAGCGAAAGCAGATGCAGAAGTACTTAAAGCGAAATTAGCTGCCGATGCAAAAGCTAAAGCAGACGCTGATGCACTTAAAGCGAAACTTGCCGCTGATGCAAAAGCGAAAGCAGATGCCGAAGCATTACAAGCAAAATTAGCTGCAGATGCCAAAGCTAAAGCGGATGCTGATGCACTTAAAGCGAAACTAGCTGCTGATGCAAAAGCTAAAGCAGATGCCCAAGCACTTCAGGCAAAATTAGCTGCTGATGCAAAAGCGAAAGCAGATGCCGAAGCATTACAAGCAAAATTAGCTGCTGATACTAAAGCCAAAGCAGACGCAGACGCATTACAGGCAAAACTTGCTGCAGATGCGAAAGCCAAAGCAGATATGGAAAAAGCACAAGCTAAATTATTAGCGGATCAAAGAGCGAAAGCCGATGCAGAAGCAACAGAAAAATTAAAAGCTGAAGAAGAAATCAGACAGTTAAGACTTGCAGAAGAAGCACGTGAAGCTAAATTGCTAGCCGATGCAAAACTAGCTGCAGATGCAGCTGCCAAAGCTGCTTCAGCTCCAAAAGACGATACTGCAAAAGAGATTGATAATTTAACGTTCTCTATTGAAAACGGAGGTAAAATTCAAAAAGATTTATTATCACAGTTTAATACAACGGTGGCAAATAAACAAAGAGATTTGAATGACTTAAGAGAAGAAAACGACTTAAGTGAAAAAGGAATTTATAAAGAACCAAAACCTTTCAAAAGTGTTGCGGCAGAAAACAGTCAGTTAGAAGCTTTAAAATCACAACTTGCTGAAGCTAATAAAGCTCAAAAAGATGAAATAACGAAGCTGACTAATTTATATAACGAAAGACTTAAAAAATTCCCGAATAAAAACGATGCTTTAAACAAAGCGTATCTTGAAAAGATCAACCAGTTGAAAGCAGCACAATTAAAAATGGAACAGGATAGTGCTGTTTTACTTTCGAATTTAGAGCGTATTAAAGCAGAAACTGAAATCGAGAAGAAACGTAGAATTAAACGTGCGGCTTATGAAAATGATCAAGGAAGATATGCGCAGGACGTTGCAGCTCTTAAACGTATTAAAGAAACAACAAAATTAAGCAGTACACCATTAACCGCAAGTGATTTTGATTTTGGCGAAGACCAATCGAATATGCAAATTATCAAGAATATTAAAAATTCGGATAGTGGTTATTATTTAATTATTGCGGTTCACAGCAGTGCTGAAAAACGTGATCAGTTTTTAGCTAAAGCAATAGCTGCCGGACGTACAGATGTTAATTTCTTTTACAATGTAACAACAAGTAAGTATTACATCTATTACGAGAAATTTGATGGTTTACCAGAAGCAACTAAAGCATTAGAAGCAAAAGGAAGCAAGCCATATAATGGAAAAATGGCCATTGTAAAAGTGGAGAATTAAGAGATATATAATAAAATAAAACGGCATTTTGAAAAAAATGCCTATAAGATAAATATTTAAAAAGCCGAATGTTTTATGCTTTAAAGCCCCTTAAAGTATAAAACGAAGCTAAAAAGTGATTGTTATGAAAAAACCTACTATTCTAAAATTTGGATTAATGTCTTTGATTTTCTTACAAAGCATTATTTCCTACTCTCAAAATTTGGTTTCAAATGTTGACAGGACTGACCAAGCATTAAGAACCGAAAAGTTTTTAATGGGCAGTTTTGCATCAAATGAACAGTTTGGTACTTATACTAATAACGAGACAAATAAACCGAGTAGCACTGCTGCTGCACTTACGAATCCAGTTATTCCATATGCGGAATTACCTTATGCTGGACAAGTTGTTAAGTGTCCAAATGACGGAAAACTATTGCCAAAATTATTTTTATGTGGAGGAAACGATTCTCGAACTATCGATACTAAAATAACGGATGCACGATCTATTATTTGGGAAAGATTTATATCTGGAGGTAGTTGTGTGACAGTTTCAAATAGTGATTGTGCCAACGACAATGCTTCTGATGCGTGTTGGGTAAAAGTTGGTGATAAAAGCGCTTATATAGCAAATTCAGCAGGTCAATTTAGAATTAAGATCATCGACAATGCCGGAAACCCTTCTACTTTTTATTTTAATGTTTATCAAAATACTTTAATACCTACCGCTATTACCAAAAGTGATATTATTAAGAATGCCAGCGGAACTTGCCAAATTCCCGGTCAAATTAAAGTTGGTGGATTTGGAAGTGGATATGAATATAGTTTTACTACAACTGGAGCTCCTGGAGCATGGGATGTAAACAATACTTTTACAACTAGTACACCTGGTAATTACACAGCTTTTATTAGAATAAAAGGAGTAGTTGGTTCATGTGAATTTAAGGTTTTAAATCAAGATGTTAAGAGTATAACGTTAGCAGTTTCTACAGAAGTTATTTCACCAAGATGTTACAACGGAAAAGGAAGTATTAAAGTAATTAAAAATGATAATAGCAAAGCCTATACGTTTAATGTATATAAACCAGCAAGTAGCACAACCCGTTTAGCATTTTATGATGTAGAAGCAGGTAAAGAATTAGAATATACATTTAAAGATTTAGATCCTGGAACTTATAGAGTTGAAACAGTAATTCAAGAAACAAATTGTGTTATTGATAATAAACCGGCTGTAATTATACCGAATCCCCCAGCAGATTTAACCATGACTCTTAAGACTACAGCATTAGGTGTTTGTAGTTCTGGTAGTATAACTGTTACAGCTGGAGGAGGAACAACTCCTTATAGATATTTAGTAGATATTGATGATGCTGGATTTGTTCAAAATGGAAATAACGTAATTACAACAGTAAGACCAGGAATATATACTATTCGTATCATAGATGCAAATGGTTGTTCAATCGATAAAAAAACAACTGTTGCAGATATAGATAAACCAATTTATACGATTACAAAAACAGATGGAGACTGTACAAATCCAAAAGGAATAATAACGATAAACGTAACTGATGTTAATGGATATACTATTGAAAGCAGTATAAATGGCGGATCTTATAGCGCCGTAAGTGTAACTGGTAATGTTGCAACAAAACAGTACCCTGGTCTTGATCCGGAAAATTATATCATTAGTGTTAGGTATAAAAAATCAGGTGTTAATAGTGGTAAAAATTGTACTGATCCGGATTTTCCTATTGCTATAGGTTTAACAACGGCATTGACTGCATCTGTAGGAGTTGCAGAATTATCAGGTTGTGGTCCGGTAGGAAATGTAAAGCAGGGAAAAGTTAGAATTACAAATGCCGAAGGGGGAGTTCCGCTAACTGGACCCAATGGTCCTTATTTATATAGTTATGATGATAGAAAAACATGGGTAACCGATAAGGAAATGTATGTTGACCCGGGAACACATATATTTTATATCAAAGATCAAAAGTGTGAAATTCCATTAAACGCAATTACTTTACTAAATCAACCTACACCTCCAACTATATCTGTTGCTGATCCGGTTTTTAATTGTGACGGCTCTGCAACAACAACTGTAACAGTTTTAAATAGTGGAAGTCCAACTACACAATTTACCTATGATTATTTTATAGATGGAGTTCTTAATACTAATTCACCAACAAATATTTTTAAAAATGTAACGCAAGGAGATCATACTATATCAGTAAGTTATAATGTGTTAAATGTTCCTACGGAAAGTGTTTTGTTGAATGAAACTTTTGGTTCAGGACCAGATGTTAGTTCTCCAGGTATTAATCCTAACTTTTGTTGGGAAAGACAAGTAGAAGCTACAAAATGTAATAATGATTTGAGATTTGGAAATGGAGAATATACTGTTACTAATTTTTTAAAAAATAATCCATATAGTGGATGGTGGAGTCCAAAAGATAATACGAGTAAAGGGAAGAACACAAGTGGAAGGTTTTTGGCAGTCGATGCAGGAAATGCAATTCCTAATAATGCAGTTCTATATAGAAAAACCATTAACGATATTATTCCAAATGTACCGATCAAAGTTACATTTGTTGCTACCAATTTACTTATAAAGACCAATACTCAGCCAGACGCTTCGCTTACTGTTGAATTACAAAATGGTTCCGGAGTAGCGTTATCGTCTCAATCTACAGGTAAAATACCAAAAACAGAAGGTTGGGTTCCATATACAAGAATTATTGATCCAGGTAATAATACTAGTTTGGATTTTGTATTGCGATTAGAGCTATCTCAGGTCAATGGTATTGATTTTGCGGTTGATGATTTAGTGGTTACTCAAATGCCAAAAGCTTGTAATACTGTGGCTAATTTTCCAATATTCGTTGATGGAAGTAAAGCTTTCTCGGCGGGTATAACCGGATATAAAGATGTAAAATGTAGTGGTGAGCAAAATGGAGAAATTACATTATCAGCTAAAAACTTTGATGAGACAAAAGGATTCCAATATTTAGTGACTGGTGATCCTGCTGGTTGGCAAACTGTAATTCCGGTTCCAGCTGCTACAAGTGGTAGTATAACATTGAAAAACTTAGCCAGTAAAATTTATAACATTAGTATTCGTTATGATGATAAAGCAGGTAGTTGTGTTTTTCCGGTAGCGCAGGAAATTAAATCTCCAAAAAAATTAAAAGTAGATGCTTGGGTAGATCAAGTATTAAAATGTTTCGGTGGAGCAAATATTAAGGCAAAGGCAACTGATGGAACTCCAGGTTATTTGTATGAATTAAGAGAAACGGACGGTGTAACAGTTGTAAAAGCTTTTCAAGATTCAGATACATTTCTTGATATTAAAATAACTGGAAATTATAAAGTTGTTGCCAAAGATTTAAACGATTGTCAGACAGAAGTTTTGGCATCTGTAGATATCGTTGCTCCAGTAAAACCAAAATTAGATATTGTTCCATCTAGTGTATGTTTTGATAAAAATACAGGAACGAATATCACAATAAAAGTTACAGATGGAGTACCAGATTATACGTATACAGTAAAATATAATGGAGGTACACCAAGCGGAGCAAGCGCAACATTTACAGGACCTAATTTTACCTATAAAGCATTAAACGAAGGATCTTACGAATTTATAGTTACAGATAGTTTTGGATGTAGTTCAGATCCAATTACTCAAGTTATAACTGCTCAATTACTTGCAGCGACTCCAGTTACAAGTCCACTTGATTGTGATCCTGCACCAGCAAATCTTGCAGTAATTACAGGAACAATCGAAGGAGGTAAAGCACCTTTTGCAGTGACAATTACTACTGGTGATAAGTCAGGAGTTTTGGTCCCACCTAGTATAACCGGAAATACTTTTACGTATACAACAGCAGTGTCTGGTGATTATACTTTTACAATTAAAGATGCAAATAATTGTACAACAACTAGTGATGCTAAAATTAATGCATTAGTTCCTATTACATTATCGTCAACAGATGTAAATCCAAAATGTAGTGGTTCTTCTGATGGAACAATATTGTTGAAACCAGGTGGAGGAACTGGTAAATTTACTTACAGTAGAGATGGAATTTTTTATGACGATACATCATATTACACAGGTCTTAGTGCAGGAGTAGAATATACTTACTATGTAAAAGACGAAAATAAATGTACAAAAAGTATAAAGATCACTTTAGTGGCGCCAGATCCAATTAGTGGTACTGCAACAATAACAACTCCTTATACTTGTGTTGACCCTGCAACAATAACTGTAGGTGCAGTGGTTACGGGTGGGAATGGTATTTACAAGTACACTCTGAATAGAAATGGAGTTGCATTAATAACTCAGACCACAAAGATTTTTAATAATATTTCTGTAGCAGGAGATTACACAGTAACTATTACGGATAGTAATTTATGTACATTTACAACAACGCCAAAATTGACTATTGTAGATTTGAATCCTCCAAAAGGAATGACAATTACTACAACAACGGCGGCTACTTGCCCAACAAACACAGGAAGTGTTACAATCACAGACGTAGTGAACGCTGCAAATGTGCCTGTACCAACTACGGGTTTAGAATACAGAATTGTTTCGCCAACAGCGACACCGTTTCAACCAAGTAATGTATTCGATAATATTAAAGCTGGTATTACTTATAAATTTGAAGTAAGAGATGCAAATAAATGTACTTACGAAAAAACGCATTTAATTGATTTGCCTAAAGACTTTACAGTAGCAGGTACTCCAACTAGTAT
The DNA here is from genome assembly GCF_044007395.1 of Flavobacterium sp. FlaQc-57. NCBI lineage: Bacteria > Pseudomonadati > Bacteroidota > Flavobacteriia > Flavobacteriales > Flavobacteriaceae > Flavobacterium > Flavobacterium sp. FlaQc-57. Next base: position 464,205 of record NZ_JBIPDA010000002.1, on the reverse strand, counting down.
AAAATGTTTTGGCGCTTCTGATGGTTCTGCTACATTTACGGTTAGCGGAATGGTTGTAGGTACAAACTACTCATATTCAGTAGATACAACACCACCAACAACAGGATCGGGTATTTCGACAACTGATCCTTTTGATATTACTGTTTCTGGATTAGGTGCAGGTTTACATACTATTGCCGTTACAAATTCAGTTACAAAATGTATAGTTACAGAAAAGGTAACAGTGGCGGGTCCGGCATCTGCATTAAAATTAAATCCTTCAGATCTTACACATGTTACGTGTAAGGTTTTAGGAACAGCAAAAATTAATGCTGTAGGAGGATCAGGAACTTATACATACACTGTTACTCAAAAAGCCCCAGTTGCTGGAACAGCAATTAATCAAACGAATGACAATCTGTTTAAAAATTTGGTTGCAGGTACTTATAGTGTTTCAGTAACAGATGGAACTGGTTGTAATGTTGTGGGTGCAGATTTTACAATTGACCCTGAAGTAAAACCAACAGCAAGTATCGACGCAACTTCTGTTTACTGTGCTGGTGGAAGTGGAGCAACTTTAAAAGTGACTCCTAATGCACAAACAAATTACACGTATAGCATCAACAAAGGTACAGCAAAAGCTGATGGAACTTTCTCAGGATTAACACCTGGAAAATATACAATTAGAGTTACAGATACATCTACGGGATGTTTTATAGATTTAGATGAAGAAATTATTGCTATTCCAATTTCAGCTTCAACTAAATTGCTTGCAGATCTAGATTGTGATGTAGCTCCAGCTTCTTCGGATGCGTCAATTGAGGTAACAATTTTAGATGGATATCCGGATTATAAATACAGACATAATACAACAGGGATTTTTACTACAGAATCATATACTGATGTCGCTGCAGGATCAAATATATTTATTTTTGATACTGGAGCATCTGGAACTCATTATTTTGAAATTACAGATAAAAAAGGTTGTACAACTATTGTTTCTAGAGTAATCAATGTAAAAGTAAAACCTAGCTTTACTTTTAAAACTGCGGATGCTAAATGTAATGGAGGTACTGGAACTATTACAGTTACAGGTACACCAGCAACTGGAACTTACGAATACAGTAAAGATAATGGAGGAACTTTCCAGCCGTCAAATATTTTTGCCGGATTATTGAAAGGTGATTATGAAATCGTAGTTAGAGATGCTAAAAAATGTCTTTCAGATGCGCAAACAGTTTCTATTGGTGAGCCAGTTGCTTTATCAGGAAGTGCCGATGTAACAACACCTTTAAAATGCGGACCAGGAGTAACTGCTCAAGCAGCGATTATTACAGTAACGATTGCTAACGGTACACCATTTGCAGGACTAAAAAAATACAGATACGACTACGGAGATGGAAATGGTTTTGTTGATTCAAATACATTTTCAACAACAGTAGTTGGTGATGTCACAGTTACAATTAAAGATGCAAACGACTGTACGATTACAAGAACAGCTACTGTTGCACCTTTAAATTCGCCAACAGCTCTTGTTATTACACCGTCTAATTCAATAACTTGTAAAACTGCAGAGTTAGATGCCGATTTAAAATTAGATGTAACAGGTGGTACAAGTCCATTTAAATATGAAATTACTAGCCCGACGGCTAGTAAAGTAACTGTAGATGATGCTTTAAATACTCACACGTTCGCTGATTTAGCAGTAGGTCATTATTTCTTTAAAGTTACTGATGCAAACAATTGTACGATAACTAATGATTTTGAAATATTGCCAGCTAGTCCAATTTATGCTAATGGCGGAATTGTATCGAATGTAACTTGTAATAACGTTAGTGACGGTTCAATTAAATTTACAATTACAGGAAACACAACAGGAGGTTATACGTATACTTTGGATGGAAGTGTTTCAGGAACAATCGCTACAGTACCTCCTGCAGTGGCAGACGTAGTTACATATACAGGATTAAATGGTGGTGAAACCTATACTTTTACGGTTACCAATGATGGGACAAAATGTAAAAGCACAGCGGATGTAACGTTAGCTAATCCTTTGGTGATTAAAGACTTAGATGCTACTGCATCAAAAGTATATTGTTCAAAAGTTAACACAACTATTAAAGTTACTGCTTCTGGTGGAAATTCTCCATTGTATTTTGCAGTAGTTAAATCTACTGATACTCCGGTTTTCCCTACAGATTATAATACTAGTGGTATTTTTACTAAGGACACAAGTATTGATGGTATTAATTTTATTGCTTATGTAACTGATAAAAACGGAAATTGTCGTCAAAGTATGGTGGTGCCTTTAGTAAAAGATGATGAGCCAACGATCGTTTCCGCAGGGACAATTTGTTACACGGGAACTCAAATACCTGTTATTATTTCAGGTACAGTTTATGGCGGAATACCATTATATGGTCTTGATGGTTCTTATAATATTGATCCAATTAAAAAAATTAATGGTCCGGGTACTTATATTTTAGGGATTAAAGATGACAACGGATGTGAGAAAACCACAACTTTAGTCGTTAATGATAAATTAACTGCTTCAGCAGAAATTAAGAAAGAACTTAGCTGTCCAATAGGCTCTGGGGCTACAAACCCTGCTGAAATTAAGTTGTCTGCAAGTGGTGGAAATACTACTTATACTTGGGAGTATAAACTTGGCGCCGCAGGAACTTATAGTACACCTACTTTGCAGCCTGGTAGTATATTTCAGGCTTTTGGACCTGGTGACTATTATTTTAAAGTTACCTCTGCAGGATGTTCACTTGAAACAATGGTTACCATTAAGGAGCCTGTACTACCTGAAATCATATCTGCAGATGTGGTACAATCTATAAAATGTAATGGTGACGAAACAGCAGCTATAGATGTTGTTATTGATTATACTAAAGGTATTGCGCCATATACAATTAATGTTCAAAGAACAGGAGGACCAGCACCATTTAATACTGCTAAAGATTATGGTACACAAACTTACGGACTATCGGCAGGTAATTATACTATAACAGTTACGGACGGTAAAGGTTGTGTTGTAACCAAAGATATTGTTATTGACCAACCAATTTTAATTGATTTTGTTTTAACAAGTGTGCCTATTACTTGTGATGCTTCATCAGGAACTACTTTAGGATCAGTTACAATTAAAACTATAACAGGAGGGACTATACAACATGTTGATCCTAAAGATCCAACTTCGGCAATTACGAAAGGTTTCACGTATTATATTACTAATAATTTTGGTGATGTAATTTCGGGAAATCCACACACAGCAGATATTACAGATGTAACAGATATAACTAAAAACGGTCGTGGAGACTGGACTTTCCCTGTTATTAATTATGGTCTGTACACATTAACAGCTGTTGATGCAAATGGTTGTAGTGTTAGTAAACAAATCACAGTAGCTTCTCCTATTTCAGATTTAGATATCGATCTTACTTTGGCTTCTGATTGTACAACGGGTGGTACTGCAATTATAAAAGTTATTTCACCTGTAGGAAGTCATAATTATGAATTTGGAATTTTAGAGTATAGTGGTTCGCCATATACAAACAATTATGTTCTAGCTGATGATCCAGTTAACTTTCCAGATATTAAAAAGTTTACAAATTTAACACCAGGTGTAACATATACTTTTGTAGTACATGATAAAACAACAAAATGTTATTATGTAAAAAGTGGTGGTGCTTTATCACCGTCTTCACCATTAGTAGCAACAGTTACTCCTAAGAATGTTAGTTGTAAAGGAGCGAAGGATGGAAGTGTTAAATTTTCTCTTTCTAATTTGGATCCAAGTACTACTAATGTAGATTACGCAATTTACAAAGCGTTTACAGATATTCAGATTTATCCGGCTAGTCCGACAATGCTAAATGTATCTCTGCCGATTGCAGCACCAGGAACAGTAAATATTGTTCCTCCTGTTGGAGTTTTAGTTCCTGGAACTTATTATATTAAATTTATAGAACATGGTGGTGCAGGAGCAACATATGAAGGGTGTAAATCTGGTTCTGTAAATTTTGATATATTCGAATCTTCTATAGAGTTATCAGTATCAGCTACTCCATTTAAAAATGAGAATTGTAATAAGTTAGGTGTTATTACGGTACAGGCTAAGGACGGAACAGGTCCGTATATGTATCAGGTAACTACTTCTAGTACAGCTCCAACGGTAAACGATCCGGGTTGGAATACTGTAACTTCATATGACAGAGCAGCGGGAACATATTATATATATGCAAAAGATGCTAATGATTGTATTAAACCAGCAGCAACAACTGTCAAAGTAGTTAAGGATGCTGCACCTTCAGCTACAGCACCAGCATCAGTTTGTATTGATGCTTTACCAACGACCGTTACCGTTACGGGTGGTGTATTTACAGGATCTTCAATTTCTTATGCTATAGGAAATGGGCCTCTTGCTACGGCTGTTCCGGGTAATTATCAAGCGCAACCAACATTTACAATTTCAGCTGCGGGTACTTATACTTTCTTTGTAATGGATAATAACCAATGTGTGGCGAAAGCAGAGTATATTGTTAATAGCAGAATCAAAGCAGATTTAATGGTACAGACGGCTCTTGGTTGTCCGTTTCCAACACCTTCTACACCTGCTGTTATTCATGGTGATGTTTCTTTAGGTCTAGGTACAAATTATTCTTATAGAGTAAAATTAGGAATAGGTGGAAGTTACAGTGCATCAATACCATTGACTCCAGCTGGAGCAACTTCTTTCGATTATACAACTCCTACAGCAACAGCAGGTGATTATATATTTGAAATTACTGATGGTGAATGTAAAATTGAAAAAACGGTTACAGTAAAAGCTATCGTGCCAACTGTTTTTGATACAGATGTTATCGATGTAAAATGTAAAACGGATAATACAGGAAGTATTATTGTTAATGTAGCTTCTGCAGATTTTCCTGTAGAATATAAATTGGATAAAACTAGTTCACCTACAGCTTCTTATCCATACCAACCAGAAAATAGATTTGATAATCTTGTGGCTGGAACTTATACAGTTACAGTTAGAAACATTTTGCTTTGTGAAACTGAAAAAACAGGAATAATAGTTGCAGAACCAGTTGATCCATTAGTAGTTTCTGCCAATTTTGCGCAACCAACTTGTGGTACTAATAATAGTATGCAACCTACAAAAATTGTTTTATCAGCGCTTGGAGGTACAAGTACTTATGAATATAGTTTTGATGGAAGTGATTTTAGTGGCGAAACAACATATTATGTAGATAATAGCCGTGGAAATCAAGTTATCAATTATAGTGTTAGAGATGCTAACTTATGTACAAATAGTAATTCACTAACAGTTGTACTATTAGATCCGCCAACAAATTTTGTAATGACGCCTTCAAATGCAATTACTTGTGATCCTGCATTTTCGTCAACTACAATTACGATTTCGGGTCCAGTTAATAAAGCTGGTGCAATTGCTCTTACAGATTTGTCTTATCAAATTGTTTCACCTGCAAGTGCGGCTAAAGATAATTTTGGTAATCCTGCATTCGCAGGTCTGTTACCGGGAGATTATATTTTCCAGATTACCGATTTAAACGGTTGTACAAAACAGCTTTCGTACAAAATTGATGACGTTGTTAAAATTAATATTGTAGAACAATCAACAACAGATATTGGCTGTTTTGGTATTGCTGATGGTAAGGCTAGTTTATTAGTAACTGGGTTTGCAGGGACTTATACATATTCACTTGATGGAGTTCTTCCTGCTTTAGCAGGTCCTGCAGATGGTAAAATCAATTTGACAGGATTAGCGTCTGGACATCATACCGTTAACGTTTTTGATAATGTAACCAAGTGTTCTAAACCTGTTGGTTTTGATATTGATGCGCCTGCTGTAGCTTTAAGTTTAGATCCGTTAGATGTTACACCATTAGGTTGTAGTACTGATGGAGCGGTAACTATTACAACTAAAGGGGGTTGGGGTAATAATATATATACGCTTACTCCTCCTTCAGGTCCAACAGTAACTAATACTGATGGTATTTTTGGAAACCTTAAATTAAAAGGTCTTTACGGGGTATCTGTTAAAGATGCTAATGGTTGTGTCGATACAGACTCATTTACTTTGGTAGATCCAACACCTCCAATAGCTACTATTACTGCAACATCTGACTATTGTTATGATAGTACAAATAAGGCAACTTTGGTTGTAAAAGCTTCATCAGGAGTAGGGCCTTATCTTTTTAGTATTGATAATGGTGACACATTCTTACCAAGTAATAGTTTGCCTTCAGATGATACTTATACTTTTAGTAATTTATCTCCTGGCAGTTACGATGTTTTTGTAAAAGATGCTTACGGATGTCAATCTTTAGCATCTGTAAAAGCAGATATCAAATCTCAGCTTTTTGCTTCGGCAACAAACGATAAAGATATTTTTTGTGGTGCGGTTGATGGAACAATTAAAATTACTGCTGTAGGTGGTTATGGTTCTTATACTTATACCGTTAAAAATCCTGCTGGCGTAGTATCTGCTCAAACAGCATTCCCAGCAGGACTAGACACTGCTTATTATACTGTTCCGGCTGCAGATTCAGGAAACTATGAAATTGTAGTTTATGATGCAAAAAATTGTTCATATGTAATTACAAACGCAGTTGTTATGAATCCGCCAACTCCGGTAGATTTGTTAATATCAGATATTGATATTACACCTGTAGATTGTAATGCTCCACAAGGAACAAATAACAACGGAACTATTACTGTAAATTTACGACCAGTAAATAATAGCGATAGCTATAATTATACGCTTACACCATTACCAGCTGGTACAGCTAAAATGCAAAGTATGAATGTATTTAGCGGATTGGCTCCTGGAAAATATAATGTAAGTGTTACCTCAAACTTAAATTGCGAGGCAAATGTAGATGTTGAAATAACAGATCCGGTTGCAGTAACTGCTATAGCTAGTGCAGTACCATTTAGTTGTGTTGTTAATCCAACTAAAACAACAGCAGTTGTTACAGGTGGAGGAGGTACAGGTACTTATACTTTCAGTATAGACGGTATTCGTTATTTTGCAAGTAATAGTGTACCTGCAGACAATAAATACACATTTGAGTTGACAGATAATGGAAGTATTCAAAATCCAACGTTTTATGTAAAAGATTCGAAAGGTTGTATACAAACAACAACATTGACTACGGCACTAGATCCATTGCCTAAATTAAATTCTGTTGTTGGTGTTTTTGGTCCTGACATGGATTGTCTTAATAATAAACAAGAAATAAATGTGACCATTAATGGAGGAAGTAATCTACCAAATCCGTTTACTTATAATGTATATAAAGACGGTACATTAATTGCGGGACCACTTCCAGTTACAGGAAATACATTTACTTATGATGCTTTATCAGTAGGTAGCTATTATGAGTTTGAAGTTTTGGATAATAATACAAAATGTAGTTTAAAATCTACTTCATACGAAATTCCAGTTTTCGACAAAGTAAAAGTTGTTGCAAGTACTTCTGCAAACGTAGATTGTAGTGGTAATTCATCAGGTACAATTGAAATTAATATTTTAAATTATTCTGGAACATATGATTATGCAGTTTATAAAGGAGCAACGGCAGTAGCCGGAGCTTCAGGTTCTCATGATACTGCTACTTCTAATCCATTTGTAATTCCTTTCGGATTAGCTGAAGGAAATAATTATACTGTAAGAATTGTAGAAACGGGTTTTCCTAGTTGTCCTGCAACTTCAAATTCAGTAATTATTACTGAGCCAGCTCCTCTAGATTTAAGTGGATTTAAAGTAAGCGTTAAGAATCAAAACTGTCATGATTTAAAAGCAGTTCTTACTATTGACGATACAACAATTGTAGGTGGTACATCTGGATATATGTACACATATGTACCTACAACAACGCCACCAACAATTCCGGGAAGTGGAGATTATAAACCATTTACAACTATAGCGATTGCTACAAATAAGATAGCTCCAGCATTTGATTCTTACGATGTTTACGTAAGAGATGCTCAAGGTTGTTTTGATCATGTGACAGTTAATATTTCACAAGATCCAATGCCAAGTATTACTTCGGCAATACCTACGCAATGTCCAAGTACAGCAGGTACTTACGATATTCCTGTTGTAGCAACTGGATTTACTGTAAATCTGGAATATAGCCTAGACGGAAACAGCTGGGGTACAAATAAAGTTTTGGTAGTAAAAACTACAGGAAATCATACCGTATATGTTCGTGATGAGAATAAATGTGTGGTCACTAAAGTAGTTAATATCTTAGAGCCATTAAAATTACTATATGATATTACTGCAAATCCTACTTGTAATGGAAGTCAAGGTGAAGTAACATTGATTCCTTCAGGTGGTACAGTAACACCAAGTTACGAATACAGTAAAGACAATTGGGTAAGTTCTCAACCAACACCAGTTTTCAGTGGTTTGACTCCAGGAACTTATACATTTAGTGTTAGAGATACAGGAACAAATTGTACAAAAGATGTAGAAGTTGTTTTTGAAACTCCAAATACAGCGATTGACTTTAGCTTAACAGCTGCAAAAGTACTTTGCAACGGAGGAAGCACAGGAAGCATTACTGTAAAAATGGCTGATCAAACAGCAACAGTGAACAATAATCCAGTTTATACTTACGCAATTAACCCATCTCCACTTGGAATGGTTTTAGTGGGTAACGTATTTACAAATCTTCCTAAAGGAACGTATACAGTTACGGTTACTTCTGGAAAAGGTTGTCCAATTGATAAAACTATTGACGTTGAAGAACCGTTGGCAATCACTGTTCCTAATCCTGATGTATTAGAATTTGGATGTACAACAATAAATAAAACGAACGATGCAACGATTACAGTTGGTCTTCCATCTGGTGGTTCTAACGATTATAAAGTTTATGAATTTTTGAAAAATGGAAATCCTATTCCGGTTCAAAGAGGAGATAATCCTGTTTACATTGAACCAGATCTATTAGGAGGTAACTATGTGATTAATGTTTATGATACAAATGGTTGTTTAGGAACAACAACTGCAACAATTAAACCATTCGTGGCTATAGATTTTGCAACTCCATCTGCCATTACAGTAACTAAAGCAATTACTTGTATTAATGACCAGGATATACAGGTTAATGTTACCGCAACGGGAACAACAACACCTATGCCAGTCTTGAGTTACAAAGTAAAAGGAACCAGCGCAGGAAGCATTTATGATGTTACAAACAATGATGGAGCTTTCACTGGATTAACGATAGGAAATTATTTAGTTACAGTAACTAATACCACAGGATGTGTACTTACGATGATTCATTATGTTAACGATCCAAATACATTTGACTTAGTAGCAAATAATGTAAAAAATGTTGTTTGTTTTGGAAGCGCAACAGGAAGTGTTGATTTAACTATAGTAGACAAGGAAACTACTCTATCTGATGATGCAGGAGCATTTGATTACACTATTAGTGGTCCAGTTAATATTACTGGAAATTCAGGAGGTGCAACAATAAATATTCCTAATTTATTAGCAGGAACTTATACTGTTAAAGCAAAATTAACGGGTAAACCAACTTGTGATGTAGAAACAACTTTCTTGATCGAACAGCCAGCTACGGCATTAACATTGAAAGAAAATCATACACCAATTTCATGTGATCCAGGTAATGATGGAACAATTTTAGCAATTGCTGAAGGTGGATGGCCTGGAGATTTACAATATGAATTAGTAGGTCCGGTAAATGTTGCTTATTCTTCTCAATTATTTTTTGAAGGATTAACACCTGGATTCTATACGCTAAATGTAAAAGATGTAAACGGTTGTATTCAAACAGCAACAGTAACATTAAAAAATCCAGATCCAATATTAGTTACAGCACGTGCAACAGTAAATGCTTTAATGTGTAACGGAGATAATAGTGGAGAAATTACAGTTGATCTTCCAACAGGAGGTCAGGGAAGTAACTATTCATACATTTTAAATTATCTGTCTCTTAATCCGGTTATTTCATCAGAGGCGCAAACTAATCCAGTTTTCTCTGGTTTAGCTGCAGGAACATATTCGGTAACAGTAGTTGATGGACTTAATTGTACTTCGCAACCAAGTGCTGAAGTGGTAATTAGCGAGCCAGCAAGAGTTGAGCCGTCATTAGTTCTGGAAAGCAGAATTACATGTAAAACATCGGCAACGTTAACATTAAGTGCCATAGGAGGAACAGGTCCTTACGAATATAGTTCAGATCAAGCCTTCACAACTGTTTTAGGTAGATTTGCATCATCTACAACATTTGCTGTAGCGATAGGAGATCACCAATATTATGTTAGAGATTCTAAAGGATGCATTGGAGCAATTTCTAATAATATTACAGTAAATCCAATTACACCATTAAGTCTGGATTTAGATTTATCGGATGCTAAGATTTATTGTAAAGGAAGCGCAACAGCTTCAATAGATGCAGTAGCAATTGGAGGTTTAGGTAATTATAGCTATACTTTATTAGATAATTCAGGAGGTGTAGTAAGGCTAGCTCAACCAACAGGTTATTTTGACTTACTTCCTCAAGGAACTTATATAGTGCGTGTGGATAGTGGAGATTGTCAATTCGATTCTGCTCCAATAGTTATTAATGAACCAGCTGAAGCATTATTAGTTGTTTCTAAAGTAACCGATGCAACTTGTTTCGCAGCAAACGACGGAAAAATTGCGATTACAGCAACAGGTGGTACAGGAGTAATTAAATATGCGATTTCGCCAAACTTAGGAATGTTTGATGACAAATTTGTATTTGATCATTTAGCGCCAGGGTTTTATGATATAGTAGTTCAAGATGAAAATTCATGTTTCGAAGTTTTAAGACTTGAGGTAAAAGAACCAACTCTTTTAGGAGCCAAAGTAGTAGGGCCAATTTTACAAGAAATCTGCGATGGAGACAAAGATGGTGCGTTTAGCGTAGAAATTTTTGGAGGAAAACCACCATACAGCATAAGTCTTGATAACGAGAGCGGAGTTTATAGCCCGGTAACAGGTACAAATTATGATTTCACAGGACTAAAAGGAGGTACACATACGGTATATATTAAAGATGCTACTTGTTTAAGTAAAGTTGAAGTGATAATGGACAATGCAGTAATTCTGAACCCAACGATTGATATCAATTATGATTGTGTGAATAATGCACAAACAAATATGATTACAGTTACAGTTGATCAAAGTAATACTGATCTTTCACAGGTAGATTATTCACTTGATAGTGATGTAGGTCCTTGGCAAGGAAACATCTTTACAAATGTTGCTCCAGGTAGACACTTTATTGTAGCAAGACATACAAATGGTTGTATTGTGCAAACGGCTAGTTTCGATATCAAATCATACGATCCGTTATCACTTATAGAGACTCCGGGACAAGCAGAATTGAATATAATTTCAGTAACAGCATCTGGTGGAGCACCTGCTTACGAGTATAGTTTCAACGGAGAGCCATTTACATCTTCTAACAAATACAAAATCTACAAATCTGGAGATTACAAAGTAATAGTTAGAGATAAAAACGGATGTACTTTTGAAATCGTAGTACCAGCAATTTATGTTGATGTTTGTCTTGATAATTACTTTACTCCGGCCGGTGTTACCAACACAACATGGGGTCCTGGTTGTACTAATATTTACAACAACCTTGAGTTCTCTATCTTCGACAGATACGGTCGTGTAATCGCCAAGTATCACTACGGTCAAAAATGGGATGGTAGATACAACGGTGCCGACTTACCTTCAGGAGATTATTGGTATGTTCTTAAACTGAATGATGCGAAGGATGATAGAGAGTTTGTAGGACATTTCACTTTATACAGATAACAAAATAAAAGCCCCTCATGATGTTATCTAAAAAAATTATCACAATGAAAAAGTTTATTTTATCTTTAGTACTCATGGCTGTAACAACAAGTTACAGCCAAGAGTTAAACCTACCAGTATTTACGCAATATTTGGCGGACAATCCATTTGTAATTTCACCTGCCTTTGCCGGTATTGGCGATAACCTTAGAATTAGGGCCAACGGACTTACGCAGTGGGTTGGTATTAAAGACGCGCCCGAGAATCAATCACTTTACGCTGATTTCAGGGTTTTGGATCGTTCAGGAGTTGGTATATCACTTTACAACGATAAAAATGGTTACACGCGCCAAACAGGAGCTAAGGTTTCGTTTGCGCATCACATCATTTTAGATTATTATTCAAAGCAATACCTGTCATTTGGTATTTCTTATAATTTTAATACGTTTAAAATTGACACCAACGAATTCGATACAACAATAGAGCATCCCGTTATAGATCCTTCTGTAACAGACAATCGTTATAATGCCAATAATAACTTTGATATTAGTGCTTTGTATCGTAATAAAGGCTTCTATGTAAGTTTTAATGCCAATAACGTATTAAAGAAAAACACAGATAAATATAGAGGAGTTGAGCCAAATTTACTTTCTAATTATCAGGTATACTCAGGATATACATTTAGAGACGGTGAAAACAGCCGTATCGAATATGAACCATCTCTTTATTACCAATATTTTGCAAGTGATAAACGTTCAACAACCGACTTTAACTTCAAATACAGACGTTACAATCGTTACGAAGATTATTATTGGATAGGAGTTTCATATCGTTTCTTAAACGATCAATTCCCAAAACCGTTGTCAGTTGGACCAATGGTTGGTTTCATGAAATCTAAATTCTATTTTGGATACTCTTACCAGGTAATGTTCAATGATCTTGGAAATTATAATACTGGAACGCATTCCATAACAATTGGTTTCGATTTCTTACAAGCAATTAGTAACTGTCCTTGTACTCAAGGACCTGTTCATGATTAAGTAAGCTTTTTTAGCGTTTTTAACAGTTAATTTGTTTTTTTTCATAATTTACATCGTTTTCGTAGTTATAGCTAGGTTATTTTTACATTTTTCAAATTTATTACTACTGTAAAAGTTCTATATTTGTTTTTCTTTCAAAAAAACTAAAAAATTATCAAATGAAAACTTTAAACGATTTCGATTTTAAAAATAAAAAAGCAATTATTCGTGTTGACTTTAATGTGCCTTTAGATGAAAATTTCAATGTAACAGATGCTACACGTATCGAAGCTGCGAAACCAACAATTGATGCTATTTTAGCACAAGGAGGAAGTGTAATTTTAATGTCGCATTTAGGAAGACCAAAAGGTGTTGAAGAAAAATATTCATTAAAGCATATTTTAAAAACAGCTTCTGAAATTTTAGGAGTTGAGGTTAAGTTTGCTGAAAATTGTGTTGGAGAAGTAGCTCAAACCGCTGCAAAAAATTTACAACCGGGAGAAGTACTATTACTTGAAAATTTACGTTTTCATAGTGAAGAAGAAGCTGGAGATGTTGCTTTTGCAAAAGAATTGGCTTCACTTGGAGATATTTATGTAAATGATGCTTTCGGTACAGCTCACAGAGCACACGCTTCAACAACTATCATTGCACAATTTTTTCCAACTGAAAAATGTTTCGGAACATTATTGGCAAAAGAAATAGAAAGTTTAAATAAAGTACTTAAAAATAGCGAAAAACCGGTAACAGCTGTACTTGGAGGTTCTAAAGTATCTTCAAAAATCACAGTTATCGAAAATATTCTGGACAAAGTAGATCACATGATCATTGGTGGTGGAATGACTTTTACATTCATTAAAGCACAAGGTGGTAAAATTGGAGATTCTATTTGCGAAGATGATAAACAAGAATTAGCTCTTGAAATTTTGAGATTAGCTAAAGAAAAAGGAGTACAAATTCATATTCCGGTTGATGTAATTGCTGCTGACGATTTCTCAAATACAGCAAATACAAAAGTGGTAGACGTTAGAGAAATTCCTGACGGATGGCAAGGTCTTGATGCAGGTCCTAAATCTTTAGAAAATTTCAAAAAAGTAATTTTAGAGTCAAAAACTATTTTATGGAATGGTCCATTAGGAGTTTTTGAGATGGAAACATTCTCAAAAGGAACTATCGCTTTAGGTGATTATATTGCTGAAGCTACAGAAAATGGAGCATTTTCACTAGTTGGAGGAGGAGATTCTGTTGCAGCAGTAAAACAGTTCGGTTTTGAAGACAAAATGAGCTATGTTTCTACTGGTGGCGGGGCAATGTTAGAAATGTTAGAAGGAAAAGTTTTACCTGGAATCGCTGCGATTTTAGACTAAAATTTCACAATTAACATTTTTTTACATAGTTTTTATCCATAAACTATTTAAGTTTGCAAAAAACGATGTCGTATAATTGTTTGAATTATAGACTGTTAAAATAAATGTTATATGATTGTAAAAAAAATATCAATAGTGGTTTCGGTGTTTTTTTCTATGTCTATGTTCGCGCAAGATGTTGCAAAAACAAATGTAGAAATTAAGCCAGAAGTAAAGATATCCTATTTAGATTCTGTTAAAAATACCTTCAAAAAAGATGAAACTGCAACACGCGTTGATAGTCTTTGGATGAAAGAATTAACAAGTTTAGATATTTATGATGACCTGACAAAAGACATTCAAACCATCAATACAGATGTTACTGTTGATGAAGAGTTGCCAACAGAGCTGTTAAAGCAGCGTTTGCAGGCAATGAACGAGAAATCGCCTTTTGATATAGAATACAATCAAGGATTAGAAAATATAATAAAGTCATTTCTTAAGAATCGTAAAAAATCGTTTTCTCGATTAATGGCTTTATCAGAATATTATTTCCCAATTTTTGAGGACGCTTTTGCCAAACAAAACGTTCCTTTAGAAATTAAATATTTAGCCGTTGTAGAATCTGCTTTAAATCCTAAAGCAGTTTCTAAAATGGGCGCCACAGGTCTTTGGCAATTCATGTACGGAACAGGTAAACAGTATGCACTTAAAATAGATTCGTATATTGACGAGCGTAGCGATCCACTTAAAGCTACAGCTGCAGCATCAGAGTACATGACCAAAATGTATAATATTTTTGGTGATTGGGAACTTGTTTTAGCTTCATACAATTCAGGACCAGGAAACGTAACAAAAGCAATTCGTCGTTCTGGCGGAAAAAGTAAATATTGGGACATTCGCAGTTATCTTCCAAAAGAAACTCAAGGTTATGTTCCCGCTTTTTTAGCTACAATGTACCTTTTTGAATATCACAAAGAACACGGAATAAACCCTGAAAGAGCGGTTGTTAAAAACTTCGAAACAGATACTGTTAACATTAAGAATGAAATGACATTCAAACAATTAGCAGATTTGTTAGATATGCCACAGTCTCAAATTCAACTTTTAAATCCTTCATACAAATTAAACGTTGTACCATATTATCAGGGAGAACAGCATTTCTTGCGTTTGCCGAAAGATAAAATTGCCACATTTGTTTCAAACGAAGACAAAATTTACAATTACGTTGCCTATCAATCAAGAACAAAATCATTGCCGGCACAATTGGCAATGAAAGTTGCACCAAAAGTAAAACCACTTGTAAAAGAAAAATTAGAATTGTCTAAAGATCTTCAGCTTTATAAAGTTCAAAAAGGAGACAATTTAGGTGCTATTGCAGATAGATACAATGTAAATATTAGTGATTTAAAGAAATGGAATAATCTTAAATCAAACGCGGTTGCACTTGGAAGAACGTTAAAAATTAAATCTGATTTTGATCCGTTAGCTAAAAATACTAAAGACATTAAATCAACACTTGCAGTTGAGAAAAAATCTGAAGAAGCTATTGCCTCTGCAGATGATAAAGACAAAAACAATGCACAGTCTCAAGAGTATGTTGTAGCAGCTGGAGATAATTTAGGAAGCATTGCAAAGAAATTCGGTACGACTATTGCGGAGTTAAAAGAACTAAATAGTCTGACTTCAAATAATATTGGTTTAGGAAAAACAATAGTAGTTTCTAAGGCAGTTCCTGAAATCATTGATGAAAGTGCAGTAACAACTGCTATAGCTTCAAATTCTTCGATTGATTCATTCAAGAAAAAAGCTGCTTCACCTAAAAATCTTGGAGAAGATTATTTCGTAAAAAAAGGAGATTCGTTGTATAGTATTTCTAAAAAATATCCTGGTGTAACCATTTCGGATATTAAAAAATGGAATAATATTAAAGACGGAGATATTAAACCCGGAATGAAACTCAAAATAAACGGATAATAAAAAATCTTACCTAAATTTGGGTTTTATTTCATAACTTAAGAAAATGAATAAAACCCATTTTTTATTTCTACTACTTCCGTTTTTATTGATTTCTTGTTTAAAGAACGATAAACAACCGCAACCAGTATCAGGTAAAACAAACTCGATTTCTATAATTATAGACGATCAGTTGTGGTACGGTGAAGTAGGAGACAGCATCCGAAATAAATTTGCATCGCCCGTTTTGGGACTCACGCAAGAAGAACCTTTATTTACTATAAACCAATATCCTGCACGTTTACTCGAAGGTTTTGTTACCGACAGCCGAAGTATTATAGTGGTTAAAAAAGCAGCAGTAGATAAGTTCGAAATCACCCATAGTAAATCATTGCCACACAATACATTTAGAATTTACGGAAAATCTGTAGACGACATTATTTGTAGTATCGAACTCAATTCAGCACAAATCATTAAAACGATCCGTGATGCTGAAATTCAGAAAATACAGGAAGATAACAGCAAATCATTGTTAAATCCGGCTGTTATAAAAAACAAATTCCATATCGATTTACAAATTCCAACAGGTTATGAGTACATGTTGCACAAAAAGAATTTTATTTGGCTCAAAAAAAATATCATAAGCGGGAATACGAGTTTGCTTATTTATCAAATTCCGATTCGTAGTTTTGAAAAAAGTTCAGATGTTGTGGGAAATATTATTCGAATGCGCGATTCTGTAGGAAGTTATATTAAAGGCAGTGAACCCAATACACGAATGATAACTGGTGAAGCATATGCACCCTATTTTTCGACTACAACTTTAGACGAGAAAAAAGCGTATGAAACTAAAGGAACCTGGGAATTAAAAAATGATTTTATGGCCGGACCCTTTATTAATTACGCAATTGTAGACAAAACCTACAATAGAATTTTAGTAATTGAAGGATTCTGTTATTCGCCATCCAATCAGGAACGTGATTTAATGCTGGATTTAGAAGCGATTATAAAATCAGTTAAAGTAGATAGAAGATAAATTTTAAGATTAGAATATTATAGAATGGAGTTAAAATGGAAAATAAAGCCTTTTGAGGCATTAACAGTTCATGAGTTATATGATTTGCTTAAATTAAGAAGTGAGATCTTTGTATTAGAGCAAAACTGCGTTTATTTGGATCTTGATGGTAAAGACAAGAAAGCATTACACCTAATTGGGGAATACGACAATAAAATTGTAGCTTATGTTCGCTTATTTGATGCCGGTATTAGTTTTGATAACGCTTCAATAGGGCGCGTAGTAGTAGATGCAAATTATCGAGATAGAAAATGGGGACACGATTTAATGCGTGAAGCGATTGCAGCAATAAAATCAAACTTCAATAAAGATGAAATCACAATAGGTGCTCAGTTGTATTTGAAAAAATTCTACGAGAGTCACGGATTTGTTCAATCCAGCGAAATGTATCTGGAAGATGATATTCCTCATATCGAAATGATAAGAAAGTAAAATTTTGATTTTTAAACCCGACAGTTTTTTAAACCCTGTTGGGTTTAATTTTTTGTATTCAAATCTTAGTAATCAAGAACTCCACCCGACGATCAAGATTATCGCCTTTTCCTAATGGATATTTATTACCGCAGCCCTGATAAGTCATACGATTTTTGGATATTTTTTTAGAACTCAAATAATAAAAAACAGTTTTGGCACGATTCCAGGAAAGCCTTCTTTCCTTAGTGTCTTTATCAATACCGTCGCTGTATATTTCCGGAGTACAGCAAACATGTCCTCTTATTTCAAATTCAATATTTTTTTGATTTTGTAAAGCAGTAGCAATTTTATCCAATTCTCTTTTAGAATTTGTAGTGAGTTTTGCACTTCCAATATCAAACAAAATGTTTTCCAGAAAAATCTTGTCGCCAACTTTCACTTTGTCTGTAAATGAGTTGTAAATTCCTTTTCCGTAGCTGTTTTTCTTGACAACAATCAAATCGACCCGCCGATTCCGTAAACGGGTTTCATGAAGATTTTCAATTGTATCAGGTCTCACAACAATGCGACCCTTTCCTTCAAGTATAACGATTTTACTTTGATTGAATCCGGCTGAAACCAATAGATTCTGAATGGTATTGGCACGATTATTTGATAAACGAAAATTATATTCGTCAGTTCCGCGATCATCGCAATAGCCATAAATTTGTATTGACTCTACTTTAGAGCTGTCAATTGTTTTGATAAAATGGGTTACAACTTCGCTTTGATTTGGAGTAAGATCGAATTTATCAAATTCGAAATAAATAGTTTCAATAGGTTTTTGCTGCGCCGATAAATTGTAAATAATAAACAGAAATAGGGCTCTACAAAGTTTCATTCTTTTTACATTTTTAAAATCGTTTTATACTCAGTTTGATTATTTAAAACATTTACTGCTTTTTTAATTTCTGAATTATTTTTAATGTAATATTGATACAAACCTTCTTGATATTGGTATCTTTTAATCAGTTCTTCCTGAATAAGACCTTTTATCTCTTTCTGATTTTTATCTAATAATGTACTTTCGCTTTTTTCTAATGCAGCCAGTAATTGTTGATATTCAGGTGCGATCGTTTCATCGATTTTTTCAGTTTTAGCTGCTGCCAAAGTGTTTCTTAAAGCAATTTCAGTTTCAGTATCAAAACTAATTTTGTTCGTTTTTAAGTATTGTTTAAAACTGCTGTAATCAGCGTCAGTAATAGTTGGAATTTTATCTCCTAAATTTGGATTTTTGTAGTAATAAGTTGTCGCGTAATCAAAGATTCCGTCGTTTTTCATTAATGCACTCGTGATCGGGCTTATTTTGGTTTCATCCAATTCGATATCCGGTAAAACACCTCCGCCATCATAAACAGTTCTTCCTTTTCTGGTTTTAAAAGCATTAAAGTTTTTAGCGTCCGTTTTTTGAGCAACACCATTTTTATCTTTGTGCGCGTAATCTAATGCCTGAATGCAACGGCCGGAAGGTGTGTAATAGCGCGAAATAGTAACTTTTAACTGCGTTCCGTAAGTTAGATCTACAGAACGTTGTACCAAACCTTTTCCAAAACTGCGGCTTCCTAAAATCACAGCACGATCTAAATCCTGCAAAGCTCCCGATACAATTTCAGATGCAGATGCACTTCGTCCGTTTACTAAAATAGCCAAAGGAATTTCAGTATCTACAGGTTCTTTCGTCGTTTTGTAAATATTATTGTGTTTCTCGATTCTGGATTTTGTAGTAACAATAACTTCATTTTTGGGAACAAACAAATTGCAAATATCAATTGCTTCGTTAAGTAAACCACCCGGATTTCCTCTTAAATCAAGGACAATCTGTTTTGCTCCGTCAGCTTTTAATTTTTCCAGAGCATCTTTTACCTCAGTTGATGCTTTTCTGCTAAAATGTGCTAAGACAATATAACCCGTTTTGTCATCAATTTTTCCGTAAAATGGAACCGATTTAATGTCGACTTCATCTAAAACCAAATCGGTTGTAAAAGTTTTACCCTGACGGATATATTTGATAGTAATCTTAGTATTTTTTGTACCTTTTAATAATTGTGAAGCATCATCTTTAAAATCAGCAATCATAACATCACCAATCTGAATAATTTCGTCTCCCGCTTTTAATCCCGCTTTATCTGCAGGATAATTTTTATAAGGCTCACGAACAATTAGTCGATCTTTTTTTCTTGAGATCAAAGCACCAATTCCGGTATATTCTCCAGTATTATTGATTTTGAAATTGACAACATCGCGCTCGTTAAAGTAAACCGTATAAGGATCTAAACTTCCCAACATGCTTTTAATAGCTTTGTCCATCAAATCAACAGGATTCGTTTCGTCGACATAATTTGTATTAACGGCTTTAAACAATGTCGTGAATATTTCTATTTGCTTGGCGATTTCAAAAAAGTCGTCTTTGAAACTGGTTCCAATAAATAAAAATCCTGCCGCAACAGTTGGTATGATAAATTTCTTTTTGAAATAAGGATACATGATTATATTTTTTTTCTTTTAAATCTTTTTCTAATAAAATAGGCGAGTACGCAAAATAGTATAATAAATGGCCAAACACTAAGAATCCAGAGTAAAAACCCTGAAAGACTATAAAATCCGGATTCAATTGCACTCCAAATTTTTGAGCCATAAGATGTTTTCACACCTTCTTTTTGAGCTATGGTTTTGTAAAATTCAATGGTAACAGTACTTTCCGAAACACGATTTTCAAGGTATTTCAATTGTCCTTCTTTAGCTTCAATTTCTTCACGAATTGCCGAAATCTGTTTTTCAATTTCCAGAATCTCATTTATTTTGGTTGCTTTTTGAAGAATTTGTAGATAACGTTCTTCAAGTTTTCGTTTCGTTTTTAATCTTGAAGTTAAGTCAATATATTCTTCGGTAACATTTTGAGAAGAAATATCTTTTCTTTCAAAATAAGAAACACCTTTTGAAATCGCATTTATAAAAGCATCAAAATTTTGACTAGGAACACGAACAGTTAAATTTCTATAGATGTTGTCGTAATCTTTACCTTCAGAATCATTTTGGATAGTAGCCTTATTTGCTGCAATTGCAGTTTGAATTCGATTGAAAGTATCTTCCAAATTATCGGTTTCAAATCGAATAGAAGCTTCTTTTATAATTTTTTGTGGAATTTCAGGAGAAGCAGGATCAGCCATTTTATCTTTCGCATCTGAATTTGCAATCGATTCATTTTTTGGAGGAAGCTTAACAGCACTAACTGCCATCTCTGCCATTGGTTCCTCGTGTTTGCTACAACCTGAAAAGCTCAAAAGAGCAAAGAACAAAAAGAAAATATATCTCATGATTTTTTCAAATTAGATCTAAAACTACAATTTTTTTATAATTTTTCGTATAATTTGACAGATAAACTTGTTTTTGGAGATTTATGCTTCTGTTTTATTTTCAGAATCATTGTCTTTGTTTACTTGCGCAAGGAATTTCTCAAACAGCTGAATCGTTTTGATATTGATTTCTTCGTAAGATAATTTGTCTTTAGTCTGATAAAAAAACATAATAGAGTAAGGCTCATTTATGTTGTCTAAAAGCAAATGTTTGTTCAATCGATACGTTTCTCGCAAAACACGTTTGAAATAATTACGATCAACAGCCCTTTTGAAGTTTTTTTTTGAAACTGAAACGCCAATTTTGATTTTTTCCTCTGAATTTTCTTCCGCTTGACGATAAACCAAACGCAACGGATATTTAGAAACTGATTTCCCTTCAGAAAACAGTAAACCTATTGTCGTTTTGCTCTTTAAGCGTTCATTTTTGGGATAAGTAAAGTTCATTTAATTCAGAAAAAAATTGCAAATTTTAGGACAAAGGTACAATTGTATTGCAAATGCAAACTAATATTTAAGCAATTACTTTTTGTATCCCGATCAATCGGGGCAATTTTCAATCTTTTAAAATTTCGATTTCCAATCATATTAGATAATTTATCGGGATTCATGTGTTTTCTATAAATTAAATATGATTTTCTATAAGCGATAACTTTTATATCAGACTTATATTTGTAAAATTCAATTTACGAATCCATTATAATTGATGCAGATTTGTACGATTTATAATAAAATTATTTCGGTAACTATCATATTTGTTTGTAGTTATATAATTTTTATAGCGCTAAAAATTTATTTATTACTTTTGGGCATTAATTTTTTAAGCATGCAAAAAATAATTTCCTATCCAATATCAGTAATATACTATCTAGTTTTTAGTTTGTGTTTGCTAGTATTTCATCCAATACAGTGGATTTGCCTAAATGTTTTTGGCTATCAGGCTCATAAAAAAAGCGTTGATTATTTGAATTTTTTCCTTCTAAAATGTACAAACTTGGTAGGAACGACATATAAAATCGAAAACAGAGAGACAATTCCAACAGGAGTTCCAATTATTTTTGTTTCTAATCACCAAAGTATGTACGATATCATTGCAATGATTTGGTACTTTAGACGTTTTCATTGTAAATTTGTAAGTAAGAAAGAGTTAGGTAGCGGAATCCCGAGTGTGTCGTACAATTTGCGCCACGGAGGTTCAGTGTTAATTGACCGTAAAGACCCAAAACAGGCTATTCCAACAATTAAAGGTTTGTCTGAATATATTGAAAAAAATACAAGATCTGCTGTTATTTTTCCTGAAGGAACAAGAAGTAAAACAGGAAAACCAAAAGAATTTGCTCAAAATGGTTTAAAAATTTTATGCAAATATGCACCATCAGCATATGTTGTACCAGTGAGTATCAATAATTCATGGAAAATGGTAAGATTTGGTTTTTTCCCGGTTGGTTTAGGAAATCGCCTTACCTTTACCGTTCATAAAGCTATGGCAGTAAAAGACTATAATTTTGCAGATTTAATGGCGATGACAGAGAAAGCAGTTGTAGAAGGAGTAAACGAGTATAAATAGATTTTTGTTTTTAGTGAAGAACTAAAACTTAAATCCCAATCTTAAATAAGTAATGTCTATAAAAAACATTAGATTAGAAGTAATGCAGTTTTTGGAAAAAAACGTGGATAGCTTCGTTGAACAGTATTTAATCCCAGTAGAAAAAATTTGGCAGCCGTCAGATTTTCTGCCTAATTCTGAAGGAGATAATTTCTTTGAGGAGGTTAGAGAACTACGTGAAATTGCTAAGGAATTACCATATGATTTCTGGGTAACGCTTGTTGGTGATACAATTACCGAAGAAGCTTTACCAACTTACGAATCTTGGTTAATGGATGTTGAAGGTATAAATCAGATCGAAAATGGTGGTAACGGCTGGTCAAAATGGATCAGGCAGTGGACTGGAGAAGAAAACCGTCATGGAGATCTTTTAAATAAATACTTGTATTTGTCTGGTCGTGTAAACATGCGTGAAATCGAAATGACCACACAGCATTTAATCAACGACGGTTTTGATATTGGAACTGGATCTGACCCATACAAAAACTTTGTATATACTAGTTTCCAGGAATTAGCAACATATGTATCACACAATAGAGTAGCTCAGATGGCTAAGAAATTTGGTGATAATAAGTTGTCTAAAATGTGTAAAATGATTGCAGGTGACGAAATGCGTCATCACCATGCATATAGCGAGTTTGTTACACGTATTTTTGCAGTAGATCCTAGCGAAATGATGTTGGCGTTTCAATACATGATGAAACAAAAAATCGTTATGCCAGCTCATTTCTTGAGAGAATCAGGTCAAAAAATAAGTACAGCTTTTGAACAATTTTCAGATTCAGCACAACGTATTGGAGTTTATACTGCAAACGATTATGTTGATATCATGCAAAAATTAATCGACAAATGGGAAATTGATAAGATTTCTAATTTAACAGATGAAGCTGAAAAAGCACGTGATTATTTAATGAAATTGCCAGCTCGTATGGCAAGAATTTCTGAAAGAATGGTTATTCCGCAAGAATCGCACATCTTCAAATGGGTTGAACCGGCTAGACTTTAAATTTTAGATTCCTGATTTTAGAGTTTATATTGTTTTATAAGCTCTATTTCATGTTTTTAATTAAAATCGTAAATATATTTGTTGATTGTTGAGGATTTAAAGCTTTGACAATCAACATTTTTTTTAAAATACCACTATGAATAATTCTGATTTAATAAACAAAACAATTGCTTTTGTAAAAGAAAAACTTAACGATGCCGAAGGCGGACACGATTGGTTTCATATTGAACGTGTTTATAAAAACGCGCTTTTAATTGCAAGAGGAACTGATTGCGATCTAACAGTTGTACAATTAGGTGCTCTTCTTCATGATATTGCTGATAGTAAATTTCATAACGGAGACGAAACGATTGGACCAAAAACAGCACGTTTGTTTTTAGAAACAGAAAACGTTTCAGAAGACATAATCCAACATGTGGTAAATATCATCGAAAACATCTCATATAAAGGCGGAAACTTCAAAAAGAGCTTCTCGTCTATAGAATTGGATATCGTTCAGGATGCGGATCGTTTGGACGCAATAGGAGCGATTGGAGTAGCAAGAGCGTTCAATTATGGAGGTTTCAAAAATAGAACCTTACATGACCCCGAAATTGCGCCAATAACGAATATGAGCAAAGAAGAATACAAAAAGAATAATGCACCAACGATAAATCATTTTTACGAAAAACTTTTACTCTTAAAAGATAAAATGAATACCGAAACCGGAAAACAAATCGCTGCCGAAAGACATCGATTTATGGAAGTTTTTTTAGCTCAGTTTTACGCAGAGTGGGAAGGAGCTAAGTAAGTTTTCAGTCTCAGTTTTCAGTAAAAAAAATGGCTTCAAATTTTGAGGCCATTTTTTTATGTGTTTATAATTATTTTAGTTGGTGTAAATTAGGATGTCAAGCTGAGCGGAGTCGAAGCCTTTTAAACCTTTGTCCCTATGAGCCTCTGCAACTTTGAACCTTCTTTTCTAAGAACATCCACAATTTCCGTCACCGCAATCTTTTTTCTTTTTAGATTTCCAAAAGAACTTTTTAATCAAAAAACCAACAGCGATAAGTAATATTCCAAAAGCAATAATTTCCTGTATCATGATAATTTATTTTAGAAGTTGATACGCAAACAGCGCAACAAAATAGGCAAGACCACTCATTAAAACGAGCTGCATAGCAGGCCATTTCCATGAATTGGTTTCTTTTTTTGTAATGGCCAATGTACTGGCGCATTGCATTGCAAAGGCATAAAACAGCAATAAAGAAATTCCAGAAGCAAAATTGAAGATCTTCTGACCTGTTTGCGGGTTTATTTCTTCCTGCATTTTACTTTTAATAGTAGCTTCATTGTCGCTGCTGCCAACGCTGTAAATAGTTGCAAGAGTTCCCACAAAAACTTCACGTGCAGCAAACGAACTTATAATTGCAATCCCAATTTTCCAGTCGTAACCCAAAGGTGCAATCGCAGGTTCAATTACGTGACCCATGATTCCTATATACGAGTTCTCTAATTTTTGAGAAGCCACTTCGTTTTCAAATTCGATTTCAGTAAGCGGTTTGTCGACAAATCGTTCTTTTACAATTGCTTCAGCTTCATTAAAATTCTCTCCAGGTCCAAAAGAAGCTAAAAACCACAAAATAACAGATATCGCTAAAATGATTTTACCTGCTCCAACCACAAAGGCTTTTGTTTTTTCAACCACGTTGATTCCAACATTCTTAAGCAATGGCATTTTATAACTTGGCATTTCAACCACAAAATAAGTTTTAGAGTTGAATTTCAATATTTTGTTTAAGATATAAGCAGAAAGAATTGCCGTTACAAAACCTAGTAAATACAATAACATCAAAGCTAATCCCTGCATATTTAGTACGCCAAAAATTCGCTCGTTTGGTATTACTAATGAAATGATAATCGTATAAACAGGCAATCTTGCAGAACAAGTTGTAAAAGGAGTTACCAGTATCGTAATCAAACGTTCTTTCCAGTTTTCGATATTTCGTGTCGCCATAATCGCCGGAATTGCACAAGCAGTTCCTGAAATTAATGGCACAACACTTTTTCCCGAAAGACCAAACTTGCGCATGATTTTATCCATCAAAAAGACCACGCGGCTCATATAACCGCTTTCTTCCAAAATAGATATAAACAAAAATAAAAATGCAATTTGCGGAATAAATATAATTACACCGCCAATTCCGGGCACAATTCCCTGCGAAAGTAAATCCGTTAGAATTCCGCTTGGTAATTCCTGTGCAACCCAGCTGCTTAACGAAGCAAAAGTGCTGTCAATAAAATCCATCGGAACAGTTGACCAGCTGAAAATCGATTGGAAAATCAAAAACAAAATGAATAGAAAAATTACATATCCCCAAACTTTATGAGTTAAAACGCGATCTAGCTTGGCTCTGAAATCTGTAGCTACTGATTCATCAACTTTTAAACCTTCTCTTAAAACATCATTTATAAATTGATATCTTTTGATGGTTTCTTTTTGTTGCAAACGCTTTAATTCTGAATGCGATTTAGTAAAAGTACTTCTGATTTCATTTCGATCTAAATTCGAAAAATTCACATCTTGCGTAATCACCAACCATAATTTATACAGTAATTGATTCGGAAAAGCATGTTGTAATTTCTTAAAATACTCTTCATCAATCACCGAAGCATTCAAACAAGGTTCGTGCGGAATCGTTTTATAAGAAACAATAAGCTCTTTTAATTGCTCAATTCCCAGGCCTTTTCGAGAACTTACTAAAGCAATTTTAGTTTTTAGTTTTTCTTCAAGATAAGGAATATCAAGAGTGATTCCTTTACTTTCCATACGATCCGACATGTTGATCACTAAAATTGTCGGGATTTCAAGGTCTTTTATTTGAGTGTAAATCAGTAAGTTTCGTTTCAGATTTTCGACATCTGTAACAACAACCGCAACATCAGGATATAATTTGTCATTTTTGTTTAACAAAAGCTCAATTACCACACTTTCGTCCATAGAACTTGCATTCAGACTATAAGTTCCGGGTAAATCCAAAATGTTAGCCTTGATGTTGTGAGGTAATTTACAGAATCCGATTTTTTTCTCAACCGTAATTCCGGGATAATTTCCAACTTGTTGATTTAAGCCGGTAAGCTGATTGAAAACTGAGGTTTTTCCGGTATTTGGATTTCCGATAAGGGCAACATTGATATTTTGAATGCTCATTACAAATTTGTTTTGATAAGTTCAACTTCAATTTCACGAGCAGTTTCAACACGAATGGCTACGTGTGAACCATTAATGTCTAAATATAATGGGTCTCCAAAAGGAGCAATTTGAAGTAATTCGACTAAGTTGCCTGGCAAACAGCCCATCTCTAATAACTTTAAAGGAATCAAATCGATATCAAAATCTTTGATAATGGCTTTTTCGCCTTTTTTTAGGGTATGAATTGTATTTTGCAAAGCTTATTTAGATTGAATTTAGATTGCAAAAATAGACAATTATTCTTTATTTCAAGGCATTTAACAGTTTTCTAAATGCTAAATGTTTCTAAAAATTCGATTTATTAATTTTACCGTTATCTTATTTTTTAAAGAATTGCATTACATTTAGTGAAAAATCTCGCCTACTAAAAATGAAAAAAGTATTCTACATTTTTATTGTTTCCCAATTCCTATTTAATTGTTCAATAAATAAGGATCAACAAGCACCTATTAATGATTATATTTCAAGTTTGAATTTGAAAGATTCAGACAAAATTATGATCATTCAAGAAAAAATCAATAATAATGTAACGATTGATATCTTTAAAGGAAATATTTACTTTTCGCGTTATACAAATAAATATGAAAGAAATGAAGGTGTTGATAAGCCTTTGTATGACGAGAAGAACTGGGAAAAAATGAGAAGTAAGTATGAAAATAAATATATAAAAGACCATTGGATAAAAGGAGATTATTGGACTTTAAAAGACTTTAAGTTCCCAAATATTATTTTTATAAAACAGGAAAAATTTCCAAATCCAGGTAAATATGAAAAATTCGACTTTCAAGAAAACTACAAAGTTTTTTCATTCTCAGATACAATATATTACAAACATAACAAGTATGCCGTATTTACTATAAAATCAACAACAACTGATTATAAAGATATTGATACAACGTCTATATTAATTTTAACAAAAATTAAGGGTAAATGGACTGTCCTCGAAAAGGTGGGGGACGGTATTTATCGCTGATTAAGTTTTAATTTTTTTTTTAGATAAAGAACATAATAAAAAAAGACGCTAAGAATTTTACTTTAAATTCTTAGCGTCTTTTTTTATTTTATCAATTGCTAAATATTTATTTTTACTCCTGAGACAAGAAATCGATGTCTTCTAAAAGGCGTTTGATTTCTTCTTTATTCGTTCCGTCATAAAAACCACGAACACGACGTTTTTGATCTACTAAAACAAAATTTTCAGTATGAACCATGTCATACAATTGATCCGGACGTCCAAGCTTTACCGCCAGATACGATTTTCTGGCCATAGTGTAAATTTCCTTTTTATCGCCTGTTACTAAATTCCATTTACTATCCACAACATGATGTTTTACGGCATATTCTTTAAGAACAGGAATACTGTCAACTTCAGGAAAAACAGTGTGAGAAAGCAACATCACTTTTGGATTGTTTAAAACTGCTTTTTGAACTTCTTCCAGGTTTGTTGTCATTTTTGGACAAATAGATCCACAAGTAGTGAAGAAGAAATCAGCAACATAAATTTTTCCTTCGTAATTTTTTTGAGTAATTGTATCGCCGTTTTGATTGACAAACGAAAAATCGGCAATGGTGTGATACTTACTTTTGTATTGAACCGTGCTATCTACTAATTCAGGATTTACATCGGCCGGATTGTAGATTGGTAACGTTTTTTGTGGCTTTAAAGCCGAATAAAATAAAGATATAGTGACAGCCGAAAATATAATTAAAACAATAAAGAATTTTCGGTATTTGTATAAAAGCGATTTCATAAAAACAATTTGGCGCAAAAATACGAAAAGAGCGTTTTAAAAGTCACAATTATAATGCTTTTTAACAAAGTGTATTTGATTTTTACCGGCACGAATTTCACAAATTTTCTTGAATTAGAACAGTTGTTTTATTGTTATCGTGAATCGAGGAAAATGCAATTCGAGAAAATTTGTGTAATTCGTGGCAAAAAGAAAGAATAAATTGTGCAAACCCAGCGATTAATTGATGCGTGTATCTTGAGCCATGTAGTGAATTATTTGCATCAATATAAAGCCGTTAAATTATTCCTATAATTTTAACATAGACTTCCAAATATTAACAATACGTTTGTAGATACACAAAAACACACTCGAAAATGAATAAAAAGCTTACTAAACCCTTGTTTTGTGTCTTTTCTGTAATGTTTTCATTAACTGCAGTTAAAGCCCAAAACGCAACACCAAAAGAACCAGGTATTAATGTTTCGTACATGAATACAAAAGTAAGTCCAGGTCAGGACTTTTTTCAATACGTAAACGGAACTTGGTTAAGTAAAACCGAAATTCCTAGTGATCGTACAACTTGGGGAAGTTTTAATGAGTTAATCAAAAAAACAGACAAAGATGCAATGTCTATCCTAAAAGAAGCATCTAAAAATCCAAAATACAAATCAGACACCGATCAAGGTAAAGCGGTTAATTTATTCTCTACTATTTTAGATACAGTAGGGAGAAATAAAGCAGGAATAAAACCTTTGCAACCTTACTTAAAAAAGATTGATGCGATTAAAAACGTTTCTGATCTTCAAAAGTATTTAGCTGAAATTGGACAAGAAGGTAATGTTGTCTTTTTTGGAATTTATATTGGAGCTGATGAAAAAAACAGTTCTAAAAACTCAGTGAGCCTTGGCGTAAGCAGATTAGGATTACCTGATAAGGATTATTACACATCTGAAGATAAAGATTCTAAAGAAAAACGTGCAAAATATGAGCTTCATGTAGCAAAGATGATGCAGTTTATTGGTGAATCTCCAGAGAAAGCAAAGCAAAGTGCAGCTGGAATTTTAGCTTTAGAAACAGAATTGTCAAAACCAAGATTAAATAGAGTTGAAAGCAGAGACAGTCGTTTACAATACAATCCAATGACAGTTGCTGAACTTCAAAAATTAACACCTGCGATCAAGTGGGATGCTTATTTTACAACTCTTGGGTTGGCAAAGTTAGACACGGTTGTGGTTATGGAACCTAAATACATGAAAGCTTTGCAAACTGTTTTTACTGAAAATAAAGTAGGACAGTGGAAAGAATACTTGAAATGGGACATGTTAAATACAGTTTCTACTCAATTGTCAACAGATATCGAGGCAGCAAGTTTTGATTTTTACAGTAAAACATTAAGAGGTGCCGTAAAACAATTGCCACGTGAAGAAAAAGCATTGCAAGTTGTAAATAATACCGTTGGTGAAGCGCTTGGTAAATTATATGTTGAAAAAGTATTTCCTGCTGAAGCAAAAACCAAAGCAGTCGATATGATTCATAATGTTATTTTGGCGTACCAAAACCGTATTAATAATTTAAGCTGGATGTCTGCGGCTACTAAAGTAAAAGCGATTGAAAAATTAAATAAAATCACAATTAAAGTTGGTTATCCTGATAAATGGAAAGATTATTCAGCGCTTGAAATTAAAAGTGTTGCTGATGGAGGAAGTTATGTAGAAAATTCCCGAAATATTGCCAAATGGAATTTCAAAAAAGGAATTGAAAAATTAGGTAAGCCTGTTGATAAAACAGAGTGGGGAATGTCGCCACAAACAGTAAACGCATATTACAATCCGTCTTATAACGAGATTGTTTTTCCGGCAGCGATCTTACAACCGCCTTTTTACAATTACCAAGCTGATGAAGCTGTAAATTACGGTGGAATTGGAGCAGTAATTGGACATGAAATTTCTCATGGATTTGATGATTCAGGTGCACGTTATAATGCTGAAGGAAATTTAGTAGACTGGTGGACTCCAGAAGATTTAAAACAATTTACTGCACTTGGTAAAGCTTTAGCAGATCAATATAGTGCTTTAGAGCCTTTGCCTGGAATTCATGTAGACGGAAATTTTACTTTAGGTGAAAACATTGGTGATTTAGGCGGAATTAATGCTGCTTACGACGGTTTACAATTGTATTTGAAAAAGAATGGAAATCCTGGTTTAATTGACGGATTTACACCTGAGCAACGTTTCTTTATTTCTTGGGCTACAGTTTGGAGAACAAAATCGAGAGACGAAGCAATTAAAAATCAGGTAAAAACTGATCCGCATTCTCCTGGAATGTACAGAGCAGTTGTTCCAGTTCAAAACGTAGATGCTTTTTATGAAGCCTTTGGAATTAAAAAAGGGGACAAAATGTATATAGAACCAGAAAAAAGAGTTAAAATCTGGTAATATCAAATAATATAAAACGGCGCTAATTTTAGCGCCGTTTTTGATTTATAAGCCAATATTGCTTTCCTAGTTTTTTGTAAAAACACCAGTTATATATAGATTTTAAACCTTGGTTAATTATTGAGAAAATTTAACATAAAATTAAAAATAATAGCAATATGTTTGTATATATACTAAAACCATAAACAAAAATGATTAAACAGCTAAGAAAACCTGTGTTTTGTGTTGTTTCTGCAATGTTCACAATCACTGCAGCTCAAGCTCAAGACACAAAAAGCAAAGAACCAGGTATCAATCTTTCTTTCATGGATACAAAAGTTAGTCCGGCTCAGGATTTTTTCCAGTATGTAAACGGGACTTGGTTAAATAAAACAGAAATTCCAAGTGATAGAAATTCATGGGGAAGTTTTAATGAATTACGTCAGAAGACAGATAATAATTCACTTGCGATCTTAAAAGAAGCATCAAAGAATCCAAAATATAAATCGAATACAGATCAAGGTAAAGCAGTAGCTTTATTCAATACTATTTTAGATACTGTTGGAAGAAATAAAAAAGGGATTGCACCACTTCAACCTTCTTTGAAAAAAATTGATGCAATTAAAAATGTTGCTGATTTGCAAAATTTCCTGACAGAAATGGAGTCTCAGGGAGGTATTGGTTTCTTTGGCGTTTACATTGGTGCCGATGCTAAAAACAGTAATGCTTATGCTGTTAATTTAGGGCCGGGACGTTTAGGATTGTCTGACAAAGATTATTATAATGCAGATGACAAAGATTCCAAAGAAAAGCGTGAGAAATACCAAGTTCACGTAGCAAGAATGATGCAGTTTATTGGAGAATCTCCTGCAAAAGCAAAAGAAAGCGCTGCTCAGATTGTGGCTTTAGAGATCGAAATGTCTGCTCCAAGATTAGATCGTGTTGAACGTAGAGATCGTAGAAAACAATACAATCCAACGGCTATTGCTGATTTGAAAAAAACAACGCCTTCAATTCAATGGGATAAATATTTCGCTGGAATTGGAATGTCAAAAATTGATACAGTAAACGTAACGCAACCACGTTATATGGCTGCTTTAGAGAAAACTTTTACTGAAAAGAAAGTAGGAGCGTGGAAAGAATATTTGAAATGGTGTGTGTTGAATGGATCAACATCTTCATTGACAACTGAAATCGAAGCTGCTAATTTTGACTTCTACGGTAAAACATTAACGGGTGCTTTAAAGCAACGTCCTCGTGAAGAAATGGCTTTGCAAGTAATTAACAATGCTACAGGTGAAGCTTTAGGGAAATTATATGTTGAGAAATTATTTCCTGCTGAAGCAAAAGATAAAGCTAAAAACATGATTCAGAATGTGATTCTGGCTTATGAAAACAGAATCAATGCTTTGCCTTGGATGTCTGCTCCAACAAAAGTGAAAGCAATTGAGAAATTGAAGAAAATCACAATCAAAATTGGATATCCTGATAAATGGAAAGATTATTCAGCTTTGCAAATTAAAGACGTTGCTGAAGGAGGAACTTATTTTGAAAATTTAAAGAATTATGCAAAATGGGATTTTCAAGAAGATTTAGCTAAATTGGGTAAACCGGTTGATAAAACAGAATGGGGAATGTCACCGCAAACTGTAAATGCATATTATAATCCGTCTTATAATGAGATTGTTTTCCCTGCAGCAATCCTACAACCGCCTTTTTATAATTATCAGGCTGACGAAGCTGTAAATTATGGTGGAATTGGAGCGGTAATCGGACACGAAATTTCTCATGGATTTGATGATTCAGGTGCACGCTACAACGCAGATGGAAATCTTGTTGATTGGTGGACTGCTGAAGATTTAAAACAATTTACAGCACTTGGAGCTAAACTTGCTGATCAATATAGTGCTTTGGAGCCTTTACCGGGAATTCACGTTGATGGTAAATTTACTTTAGGTGAAAACATCGGAGATTTAGGTGGAATTAACGCTGCCTATGATGGATTGAAATTGTATCTAAAAGCAAATGGAAATCCAGGTTTAATTGACGGATTTACACCAGAGCAACGTTTCTTTATTTCTTGGGCTACAGTTTGGAGAACAAAATCGAGAGACGAAGCAATTAAGAGTCAAGTAAAAACTGATCCGCATTCACCTGGAATGTACAGAGCAGTAGTTCCAATTCAGAACGTAGATGCTTTTTACGAAGCTTTTGGAATTAAAAAAGGAGATAAAATGTATATAGAACCAGAAAAGAGAGTTAAAATCTGGTAATATCAAACCATAAAAAACGGCGCTAATTTAGCGCCGTTTTTGTTTTTATCTCTTTACTGCAATGAAAATATCAACTTCTGCATTTTCAGGATCCTGAGCTTTCTCGCCATAAATTTCAAAATCGGAGGTGAAACTTCTGTCCAGATCTGAATTCCAAATTTTTATCCATTCATTGATAACGATGCCATCATTTAGATTTCCTTTAGCAACAAACTTGTCGTATGAAGCCGCTTCAATAGTTACGCCTGCCATTTCTGTCGGAATAAAATCTAAACTTTCAACCGGACAACCTAAAATCGTTGTATAAGGCTTAGTATGATCTTTTTCATAATCGGTGTAAACAGAATAAATTGAATTATTTATTTTGTTCGGAATCTTTTCAGCAATTCCTTCTGATATAAACCGATTCCAAAGAGCAGGAATGTCTTGTCCTGATTGCCCATTTTCATTGGTAGTTCTTACTGAAACTCCGATGATGTTGAATTTTTGAATATCCATTTTGCTTAAATTATTTTGTTTCGAACAAATTTACAATGCTGCAATGACAACAGTGTGTCAGCAGTAAATTGCATTTTAGATAATTTAAGCCGTTATTTTGAATTGCTGTAAATGTAAGCCTCCAAAGCCTTTAATTCTTCGTCAGACATCGCCTGAGTTATCGGAATATTGGTTTTCATTACCGCAAACTGGCTTGGATCAACAATTGGATCTGCATTTCCTTTTAAGAAAGTAATAATATCTCCTTTTTTGTCTTTATATG
The DNA here is from genome assembly GCF_044007395.1 of Flavobacterium sp. FlaQc-57. Lineage (NCBI taxonomy): Bacteria > Pseudomonadati > Bacteroidota > Flavobacteriia > Flavobacteriales > Flavobacteriaceae > Flavobacterium > Flavobacterium sp. FlaQc-57. The sequence goes on along the minus strand of NZ_JBIPDA010000002.1, from coordinate 430,161 downwards.
TTTTTCCGATTTCCTGAATACTCGGTCCAATTACTTTTTGATCAACCTGATGACAAGAAAGACAATTTCCTTTTCCTTCAAAAATCTCTTTTCCCAAAGCTTCCGGAGTTGCAGCTTTTGCTGTTTCTCCTTCTGAATAAGTTTCTGTTGTACCTTCAGTTGTTTTTCCAAAAGGTTCCTGACTCTCTTTTTTACATGATGTTAATACTAAAACGGCAGCTATGAATAATACTTTTTTCATATTATTTATTTAAAATTACTGCAGCTTCTTTTGCAAAATAAGTCGAGATAATACTCGCGCCAGCACGCTTAATGCAATAAAGTTGCTCTATCATGATTTTATCGTGATCTAACCATCCTCTTTCAGCTGCGGCCTTTACCATAGCGTACTCACCGGAAACTTGATACACAGCAACAGGAACGTGAACGGCATTTTTTACTTCGCGCACAATGTCTAAATAAGCCATTCCTGGTTTTACCATTACAATATCTGCACCTTCCTCAACATCTAATAAAGCTTCACGAATTCCTTCAATACGATTTGCATAATCCATTTGATAGGTTTTTTTATCCTTTGGAATATTTTGAGAATCTACGGGAGCAGAATCTAAAGCATCACGGAAAGGTCCGTAAAATGCCGAAGCATATTTTGCACTGTAACTCATAATTCCAACATTATGATGCCCGTTTTCTTCTAATGCTTTTCTGATTGCCAAAACTCGTCCGTCCATCATGTCGCTTGGCGCTACAAAATCGGCTCCCGCTTCAGCGTGACTTAAACTCATTCTGGTTAAAGCATCTACAGTTGCATCATTTACTAAAAGGCCATTTTCGATAATTCCGTCATGACCGTAAATAGAATACGGATCAAGAGCAACATCCGGCATTACAATCATTTCAGGAACTGCATCTTTTATTGTGCGGATAGTCTGTTGCATCAAACCGTCTTTATTCCATGCTTCAACACCTTTATTATCTTTTAAATTATCACTTACTTTTACGTAAATATTCACTGCTTTGATACCTAAATCCCAAGCTTCTTTTACTTCTTTGATTGTATTATCAAGTGAATGACGATAAATACCCGGCATTGACGGAATAGCGACTTTTACATCTTTTCCTTCAGCCACAAACATCGGAAGCATAAAATCTTGCGGGCTTAAACTAGTTTCGCGAACTAATGAACGAATAGATTCATTGGTTCTTAAACGGCGGTTTCTTTGTAATGGGAACATTTTTTTTGTTTTAAGTTTCACGTTTCAGGTTTTATCCTGAAATTATAAATTGTTTGTTGTTTTTTTGGAAGAATCTAAATTTTGGTTTGGCTAGTTTTTTTATGTAGTAGAAGCTTCGTAAATCTCTTTGATTGTCTTCTCTAGTTTTGTATTAAATTCAGCATCTGATTGATTAACAAAAAGTCCTTCAGACAGCGCACGTGAGAAACTTGCTATCAATCCATGATTTTGCGAAAGTTTTTGATTGGCTTCTCCCTGAGCATAACCGCCAGATAATGCCACAACACGTACAACATGCGGATCAGACATTAGTTCGCTGTAAAAATCATTCACAGTTGGAATGGAAAGTTTTAACATCACTTTCACATTTTTATCCAGCAAATTAAGCTGTTTTAGGAGCTCTTGTTTTAGAATTTCTTCAGACTTTTCTTTATCAGCGCTATAAATATCAACTTCAGGTTCAATAATTGGTATAAGTCCTTTTTCGAAAATTTGTAAACCTACTTCAAATTGCTGCTTCACTACTTCTCGAATTCCATCAACATTAGCTTCTTTAATAACAGAACGCATTTTAGTACCAAAAACATTTCGTTCTACAGCTCTTGTTAGTAATTCATCTAAATTAGAAATTGGTTTCATTAATTGCACGCCATTTGACAGATCGGCAAGTCCTTTATCTACTTTTAGAAACGGAACTATATTTTTTTTCTCCCACAAATAATCAGCAGTCCATTGTTCATCAATTTTGCGATCCATGGTGTTTTCAAACAAAATAGCGCCCAAAATATATTTATTATCAAATGCGGGACTCTTAATAATTCGAGTTCTCATTTCATGAACAAGAGTGTACATTTCTTCATCATTGCTAAAACTGCTTTCTTGAACACCATATTGCGACAATGCTTTTGGCGTACTTCCGCCACTTTGATCTAATGCAGCAATAAAACCTTTTCCAGAATGCATACGATTTAATTGTACGATGTATCGTTCTCTATTTTTCATAATAATATTTTTTTATTTACTATAAATACTCGGTTGTTATGAACATTTGGCTTGTGCCTATTATTTGCTAGTTACAATTTTTTTAAAGTCCTGTTTTCTCATTCACCTTTTCGTAAACTTCTTTCACCTTGTTCGGAGGATTGAATCGATATCCTATACTAAATTTTAAAGTTGATATATTATCATTAAGTCGGGCCTCTGCAGCGTCGTTCTGAATAAAATTAAGTGTGTTTAAGCTTGCATAAGCAAAAAAACGATCTGTATTATAGGCAAGCTTTAAATTAAGATCTAATTGATATAAAGCTGAAACATCTCCATCGACATCATTGATTCCGGCGCCAAAAGCAATTCCGGTTCCAATTAAAACGCGATCGCTTATCACAAAATTATAAAAATACGATGGGGCTAATGAAAAAACATAAATATCTCCGTTTGAAGAATCAGCAGTGTTATTTAGATTTAAATTAGTGTAATAAAAAGAAAAAATGGGAATAAAACTTCCTGAACTCTTAGTTTGCCATTCGTTTTGATTCACCAATGTTTTATAAGAGAATTTATCATTGAAAATATACGAGGTTGTTCCGCCTATTTTAGTAGTTCGCATTCGCGGAAAATCTATAGTGACACCAGAATCTCCGGCGTAAAATCCTTTTTGATTGATAAAAGTGAAAGATTGCATCCACTTTTTATAATAAAATCTAGTATTGAAATTAAAAAGTTTAGAATCTGAATTGTCTTTGTTAACATCAAAAAATTTGGGTGCAAAACCAAAACTAATATCTATAAATTTATAGCTTAAACTTAAGCCAAGCTGTTCTTTTCGGTTTGGATTAAGGTCGATGTATTTTTTCTGTCCTTCTACTGTAAAACCTATCTGGAAATTATTTGAAGTGTCTAAATAATAGGTGCTGGCGGTAACTTTATCATTATATGATTTAAAATAGGAATTTTGGAGCGAATCATTTTGGGCAAAACACCCAAAAACGCCTCCTAAAAACACTATGTAAATCAGTTTTAGATTCATTTTTTATTTTTATAAACAAGATTAGGTTATAAATATGTCACCCCTATGGGGTTCAATAAAATAGACGAATTAAATTCTATAAACATAACATCCCTCTGGGATTTACCTGTTTTAAAAGCTCCGGAGGAGCATAATATTTATAGTCATTAATTCGAACCCTCATTAGAGCTCCATAGGAGCGCAATATCAAATCTCGTCAAACAAATACTCATTTTTAAAATTTACATTAAACAATTTTAAAAATTCAACATATTCTTCTTTGAACGTTTTCGTTTTATGGTGTTGCTCTTGATTACGAATGTAATTTATAACATTTGTTAATTGAGAGTGACTATATGAAAAAGCTCCAAACCCTGTTTGCCATTCGAATTTTCCATTTATCCATTTCTTGTCATTTATAAACTTTGACGAATTTGCCTTTATATCCCGAACTAAATCAGATATTGATTTATCTGGTTTTATACCAATTAAGATATGAACATGATCGGGCATTCCATTAATGACAATTAACTTTTGTCCTTTATTTGTAACAATTCCGGTGATGAATTTATAAACTTCATCTTTCCAATTTGTTGCAATTAAGTTTTGTCTGCCTTTAACGGCGAATACAATATGAATATACAATTGAGAATAGGTGTTTGCCATAAAAATTGTAAATTAATTAGATGTTACCCCTCTGAGGTTCATTGAAATAAATTGATATAAATAATACATCCCACTGGGACCTGTCAATTTTAGAAGCTCCATCGGAGCCAAATATTTCAATGATTTTTTAATTAAATAAATTTACAAAATCGATACACATTTATTGTCTCTATACGTTTTAATTGCATTAAACCCAGTCAATCGGATTTTCTAACACATTCACCAATTTCTCTTCTTCGCTTCCTGCTTCTGCATGATGGTCATAAACCCATTGTACATGCGGAGGTAAACTCATCAAAATACTCTCGATTCTTCCGTTGGTTTTTAAGCCGAATAAAGTGCCTTTGTCATGAACCAGATTAAATTCTACATAACGGCCACGGCGGATTTCCTGCCAATTTCTATTTTCAGGAGTATATTCTAAATTTTTTCTTCTTTCCGCAATTGGCACATACGCTTCTAAGAAACTATCTCCAACTTCAGTTACAAAACTGAACCAATCATCCATTGACATTGTTTCATTTGCTTTGCAATAATCAAAGAACAAACCGCCAATTCCGCGTGCTTCGTTACGGTGTGCATTCCAAAAATAAGTGTCGCACTGTTTTTTATATTTTGGATAAAACTCCGGATTATGTTTGTCACAAGCAGTTTTACAAGTTTGATGAAAGTGTTTTGCATCTTCTTCAAACAAGTAATAAGGCGTTAAATCTTGTCCACCGCCAAACCATTGTTCGATTACTTTTCCAGATTCGTCATACATTTCAAAATAACGCCAATTGGCATGAACCGTTGGAGTCATTGGATTTTTTGGATGTAAAACCAAACTTAATCCACAAGCAAAAAAATCAGCTTCGCCAACACCAAACATCTTTTGCATTGCTTCAGGTAATTTTCCGTGAACGGCTGAAATGTTTACACCGCCTTTTTCGAAAACAGCACCGTTTTCAATTACACGTGTTCTTCCGCCACCACCTTCCGGACGTTTCCAAAGATCTTCACGAAATTTGGCCGTTCCGTCAACAGTTTCTAATCCAGCACAAATCTGGTCTTGTAACTTTTGTATGTATGCGTAAAATTTATCTTTCATGTGTATTGTATTCTGATTTAAGCAATCCAAAATAAACGATATCTTCTAATGTTCCGTCGCTGCTTTTAAATTCCTCACGTAATATTCCTTCTTGTTTAAAATGATGTTTTAAAGCAATTTGCTGACTTGCTTTGTTGATTTTTGAAGTACAAATAAAAACCTTGTTCATTTTTAAAGTATTGAAACAAAAATCTAAAGTTTCAGAAACCACTTTTGATGTAATTCCTTTTCCTTGATAATCTTCATCAATAAAATAACCTAATTCACATTTTGCTTTATTATTATCGATGCTCTTTACGCATAAATAACCAATTAAGGTATTTGTTTTAATGTCTCTCGGATAAAAAAAGTATCCTTCTTTATGATTTTCTTTATCTTGGTTAAAAGCAATGAAATTTTTTGTTTTTTCTAAGTCTAAACAATGAGATAATGTAAGCGGAAAAGTCTTTTCAATATGAGTTTTATTCTTTGCGATGAGGTTGTAAAATTCCTCAGGAAGAATGTCGTTAATCGTTTCTGTTTTCCAATCTGTAAAACTCATATCTATTTGTTTTTTAGGGATGTGATTTTAGTGTTTATTCCAAAAGAAAACACCTTACTTTCCAGTTGAATATATTGGTAAATTGCAAGAGCTTTTCCTAAGAAATCGAATTGTTTTTCTTGAGATAAACCAATTAAAATATCCGCAAATTGTTCTTGTTGGTTCCAATCTAAATGACATCTCTGAAGTAAGACGATTAATTCTTCTTCGGGGATTTCAATTGTTCGTTGTAAACTTAAACCAAAAGCTTTTAATTGCTCATCGATAAGGCTTGTATCTTCGGCATTCCAAAATTTAGGTACAAATAGTAGTGCGTGCAAAGTTCTTAGAGTGTTTTCTATTCTGATACTTTCTTCGTCTCTTAAGCCTTTGTTGAGCATAGTTTTTTGAGTTTTCAGTCTCAGTCTCAGTTTTCAGTTTTGAAGTGCGACTGAAAACTGCGACTGAAAACTGCGACTGATTACTGTATACTAATTCCCGTATTCCTTCACAGCGTCAATAAACGCTTTTGCGTGATCTACAGGGATATTTGGTAAAATTCCGTGACCTAAATTTACGATATATTTATCTTTTCCGAATTCGTCGATCATTTCATGAACCATTTTCTTGATAGTCGGGATTGGAGAAAGCAATCTTGACGGATCAAAATTTCCTTGTAAAGTAATGTTTCCACCAGACAAATAACGCGCATTTCTAGCTGAACATGTCCAGTCTACACCAAGTGCAGATGCTCTACTTTTACCCATTTCGCCAAGAGCAAACCAACATCCTTTTCCGAAAACGATAACCGGTGCGTGATCAGCCAAAGCCTCAACGATTTGGTTGATGTATTTCCATGAAAATTCCTGATAATCAACCGGAGAAAGCATTCCGCCCCAAGAATCAAAAATCTGAACGGCATCAACTCCCGCTTTTACTTTTTCTTTTAAGTATAAAATGGTCGTATCTGTAATTTTTTGTAATAAAGTGTGTGCTGCTGCAGGGTTTGAGAAACAGAAACCTTTTGCAGTATCAAAACTTTTAGAACCTTTTCCTTCAACAGCATAACAGAAAATTGTCCAAGGCGAACCTGCGAAACCAATTAAAGGCACTTCGTCGTTCAACATTTCTTTGGTCAATTTAATAGCGTCCATTACATAGCCTAAACTTTCCTGAATATCCGGAACGTAAACTCTATGAACATCTGCCAACGAACGAATTGGATTTGGTAAAAACGGACCAAAATTCTCTTTCATTAAAACTTCAATTCCCATTGCTTGTGGAACAACAAGAATATCTGAGAATAAAATTGCTGCATCCGGAGCAATTCTGCGAATTGGTTGAACCGTGATTTCAGCAGCTAATTCTGGAGTCTGACAACGTGTAAAGAAATCATATTTATCACGCAAAGCGATAAATTCCGGTAAATATCTTCCGGCTTGACGCATCATCCATACTGGCGGACGTTGAACAGTTTCTCCTTTTAATGCTTTTAAAAATAGGTCGTTTTTTAACATTTTCTTTATTGCTTTAGGCTTTAAGCTTTAGGCTTTAAGCGGTGTTTGTTTTTTTATTGCTCTAGGCTTTAAGCTTTAGGCTTTAAGCTTTGGTTTTTTGCTTAAGGCTTATAGCCTAAAGCTTACTGCTATATTCAGTAATTACATCTTCGATCACATCTTCAACCGTTGGCTGATCTGCAATGATGATGTTTTTTGTAATTTTATGTAAAGCTTCAGCAGTGGTATCTCCAATGCAAAAGCAAGTTTCTTTCTTAATAGTATTGTCTTTCAAATAACTTTCAACTCCTGACGGACTGAAAAAAAGAATAGCATCAGCAGCAGTTTTTATTTTCTGAGGGGTTAATGACGTATCGTAAACCTGAATTTCATTAAACTTGATCTCAGCATCTTTCAAAGCTTTTGGCAAAGTTTCTCTACGAAGATTTCCGCTGAAAAAAGTATAGCTTTCGCTGCGATAAATTAAAGTGATGATTTCGGCTAAATCTGAAGCATAGCCAGTGTAAGCTATAACATTGAAGCCGTTTTCAGATAAAAGTATTTTTGTTTTTAAGCCAACGCAAAAGACATTTTTACTTTTTAATTCTTCCGCTTTTGGATCAGATAAAACACTGTGAACAGCATTTTGACTCGTGAAAATCAAATTGTCATTAAGGTCTTTTAATTCGAAAGATTTATTTTGAGTTTGGATAAAATCAACATCAAGAATTTCAAGATTAGCATTCACTAACGCTTGTTTTTGTTCGCTCGTAAGCTTTTTTGTAGATAATATTTGAATTGATTTTGTCATTATTTTTTTAAAGATTCTTTAATAGATTGCATCAATTCTGCACCGCCATTATTTAAAATTTCCTGAGCGGCGAAAAAACCTAGCTTTTTCCATTCTGAAATATCAACCGTTTTGTTGATTTCGAGTTTTTGTTTTCCGTCAACAGAAAGTAAAACACCTTCAAAATGCAAAGTGTCTTCGTCTTCATTGTAACGTACCAAGGCTCCAATTGGTGCCGTGCAACCGCCTTCCAGCGTTCTTAGAAACTGACGTTCGATATACGTACAAATCTCAGTTTCGATATGATTTAATTGCGAAAGTGCATCAAGAGTATAGTTGTCATTTTCCATTGCCACAACCATCATTGCTCCTTGTGCCGGCGCGGGAATCATCCAGTCAAGATCTATGAAATTTCCTGGTTTCAGGTTAATGCGCTCCAAACCTGCAGCGGCAAAAACGGCTCCATCCCAGTTATTGTCTTGTAATTTTTGCATACGAGTGTTTACATTTCCGCGTAAATCAACTACCGTATGATTTGGGTATTTATTGAACCATTGCGCCTGACGACGTAAACTTCCGGTAGCAATTGTACTAGGATTTGCAAAATCAGGATTTCCTTTGTGAACTAAAATATCAAGAACATTGGCTCTTTCCAGAACTGCAGCCTGAACAATACCTTTAGGTAAAGCTGTCGGAACATCTTTCATAGAGTGAACCGCAATATCAATATCACCATTAATCATGGCAATGTCCAGAGTTTTAGTAAAGATTCCGGTGATTCCGAGTTCGTAAAGAGGTTTGTCCAGAATAATATCACCTTGAGATTTTACTGCAACAATTGAGGTTTTATAACCTAAATCATTTAGTTTTTTCTCGACAGTGTGTGCTTGCCAAAGTGCTAATTCGCTATCGCGAGTTCCAATTCTGATTGTTTTTTCTGCCATTATTTATTTAAAACCAAGTATTTGTTTTTTTACCATTTAGATATTAAGTTAATTAAGTCAGCTTTGGTAAAGCATTGAAACTTAATTTTCTAATATTCTTATAATTGACGATTACCACAAAGCTTAATTCTCTTAATATCTTAATGGTAAAATTAAAATTTAAGATGCTTTTATTTTGAAGACTTTTTCGATCCATTCGATGCTTTCATCGACCATGGTATCGTCGTCTTTTAAATGATTGGCAAAATGTGTAGTGATTTTTTGAATGATTCTGTTACTGATGATTTCAGCTTGCTCTTCGTTAAAATCAGTGATTTTTTTACTCTGAAAGTTCAATTCTGAAGTTTTAATAGCATTCAGTTTTTCTTTTAAAGCATTAATCGTCGGGGCAAATTTTCTTCCTTTTGTCCAGGTAACAAATTCTTCTTTAATTTCTTCAATGATAGCTTCTGCTGCCGGAATGTGTAGTTTTCTGTTTTCTAATGTTTCATCTGTCAATTGTGACAAATAATCCATATGAATTAAAGTTACACCTTCTAATTCCTCAACATTTTCATGAACATTTTTTGGAATAGATAAATCTAAAATCAATAAAGGTTTTTTTAGATTCAAAATAGCTTTGTCAACTGTAGGGTTTTGTGCGCCTGTAGCGACAACAACAACATCAGCTTTTTGAAGTTCCAAATGCAGTTCAGAATAATCTTTAACAATCAAATTTAGTTTTCCAGCCAATTTCTCCGCTTTATCCTTAGTTCGGTTGATTAAAGTAATATGTTCGTTTTTAGTATGTTTTACAAGATTTTCGCAAGTATTTCTACCAATTTTTCCTGTTCCGAAAAGTAAGATGTTTTTATTTCCGATATCTTCTACATTTTTTATAATGTATTGTACCGATGCAAAAGAAACTGAAGTTGCGCCAGAACTAATTTCTGTTTCGTTCTTTATTTTTTTGCTGGCCTGAATTACTGCATTTACCAATCTTTCTAAAAAAGTATTGGCTAAACCGAAAGATTTAGAATGAGTAAAACTGGTTTTTATTTGTGAAATAATCTCAAAATCGCCCAAGATCTGACTGTCTAAACCAGTTCCTACGCGAAACATATGATTAATTGCTTCTTGATTTTTATATACGAAACCTACTTTTTGAAAAGCATCGACAGAACCGCTGCTATTATCGCATATTAATTTGATTAATTGAAAAGGATGTTCAGCAAAACCGTAAATTTCGGTTCTGTTGCAAGTCGAAGTGACTATTAAACTTTCTATTCCCTCGCTTTTAGCTTGTTCCAGTAAACGCGTTTTGGCAACTGCATCCAAACTAAATTGACCTCTTACCTCAGCATCAGCTTTTTTATAACTCAGACCAACTGAATAAAAATATAGGTGTTTCGGTACGTTAATGTTTTCCATAAATTCACTTTCATAAAAGTGTCAACAAAATTATTACTATAGTGGTTATAAAAGTAACGCTCAAAGTACTTTTTGTATCGCTACATGTTTTTTTGTTTCTAAACATCTGTTTTTATGCAAAAAGAAGTACTTTTGTAGCAAAATCAGCTCGTTAGAAACGGTCTGTTTAGAGTGATTCTAAATAAGGCATTACGATTGTCCTGATTTTTGTACTAAAAAAATATCGCTATGAGTTCTCAAGAAATTATAAAAATTGAAGACGACTTTACGCTTATCCGTTTTCAAAATGACAGTCCGGAACCTTTTTCTGCACAGAGAGAAGTAGGTAGTGGTCTGATACAGTTTCACTTCGGGATAAAAGGCAACGCCAAATTTTTATTCAATCAAGGCAATTATGCTTTAGAATTGAAAGAAGAAAAATCGCTGCTTTTGTATAATCCGCAGAAAGAATTACCGCTGAATTTAGAATTATCTCCAAATTCCTGGGTAATATCTGTAATTGTATCGATTAAAAAATTTCACGCGTTGTTTTCTGCAGAAGCAGATTATATTACTTTTTTAAGTCCTGATAATAAGGACAAAAAATATTATAACGAAGGAAATATCAGTCCTTCAATGGCTATTGTGTTGAGTCAGTTGTTTCATTACAACCTTCATCCATCGATAAAAAACCTTTACTATAAAGGAAAAGGATACGAATTACTGAGTTTGTATTTTAATAGAACCGAAGATCCAAATGCAGAACAATGTCCGTTTTTAATAGATGAAGATAACGTTCTAAAAATTAGAAAAGCCAAAGAAATTATCATTGCGAATATGGCTGAACCACCAGGTTTACAGGAATTGGCAGATGAGATTGGTTTGAATTTGAAGAAACTTAAAATGGGTTTCAAACAAATTTATGGCGATACCGTTTACGGTTTTCTATTTGATTACAAAATGGATTTCGCACGAAAACTTTTAGACAGCGGTTCTTACAATGTAAATGAAGTAGGATTGAAAATTGGTTACAGTACGGGAAGTCACTTTATAGCAGCTTTCAAGAAAAAGTTTGCGACAACTCCCAAAAAGTATTTGATGTCGATTAATACAAATGTTTAGAATGATAAAAAGGTATTCAATAATTTTATTGGTTTTCTTACTTATCTCTTGCAAATCAAATGAAGAAAAAGCATTTTTTGATTTTGATAGTGTTGAGTATTATTCATTGAATAAAAATAAGGAAAAAGAAATAATTGAAAATAATAGAACGGGTATTAAAGATTCTATTTTAAATAACATTCTATATTCTGAATTTCCAGATAAGTTAGATAATGATGTTTTTTATAAAACAATTAATTTCAATGGTTTTTCGAAGTTTCAATTATCTCAAAAAGATATTGAGTATTTAAAAAATGATGTTTTTCTGGAAAAATTTTCTTTAAAAGTGTTTGAATTAAATAAAGCTTGTGCTCCAGAATATAGAGATATTTTGGTTTTTAAGAAAAATAATGAAATTTCAGGTATAGCTAAAATATGTCTTTCCTGTGGACAGTTTTATCTGGTTAGTTCTAAAAAGGAAATTAAAACAGAAAATTTTGGAAAAGAAGATGACTATAAATCGTTGGAAAAACTATTCAACACATATAAAAAGGATAAAAACTAATGATGTTTTAAGCATCAATTTTATATATCGAAACATAAATAAAAGATAACATTTATCATATTTCTAAAAAGCAGCAAGTTCTACTTTTGACGAAATTTTTAAAAACAAACAAATGCTTAAAGCCCAAAGCTTAAAGCCTAAAGCAAGAAAAAATATAATGAAAGGCGTATTATTAGTAAACTTAGGATCTCCGGAAAGTCCAGAACCAAAAGATGTAAAACCTTATTTAGACGAATTTTTAATGGATAAATACGTGATTGACGTTCCGTATTTATTAAGAGCCTTTTTAGTTCGTGGAATCATTTTAAGAAAAAGACCCGAAGAATCAGCACACGCTTACGCAAAGATTTGGTGGGAAGAAGGTTCTCCGCTGGTAGTGCTTTCTGAAAGAATGCAGAAAAAAGTACAGCCATTAGTTAATGTTCCAGTTTCGTTAGCAATGCGTTACGGAAGTATGACTATCGAAAAAGGACTTCAGGAATTAAGTGATAAAGGAGTTACAGATGTAATGCTTTTTCCGCTATATCCGCAATATGCAATGGCTTCAACTTTGACTATTTTAGTAAAAGCAGAAGAAATTCGTAAGAAGAAATTCCCTCACATGACTTTTACTGATGTTCCTGCGTTTTACAATAAACCAGATTACATTAAGAATCTAGCCGATTCTATTCAGAAACACTTAGTTGGTTTTGATTACGATCATTTATTATTTTCATATCACGGAATCCCGGAACGTCATATTCGTAAAACCGATGTAACTAAATCACATTGCAAAATTGATGGTTCTTGTTGTAATACACCATCACCGGCGCACGATTTTTGTTACCGTCATCAATGTTATGAGACAACTAGACAAGTCGTTAAATTATTAGGACTTCCGGCAGATAAATACAGCTTGACTTTTCAATCGCGTTTGGCGGGAGATAAATGGTTAGAACCTTATACCGATGTTGAAATTGATAATATGCCAGCAAAAGGAATTAAAAAACTGGCAGTTGTAACACCCGCTTTCGTTTCGGATTGTTTAGAAACTCTTGAAGAAATTGCAATGCGCGCAAAAGAAGATTTTGAAGCAAATGGAGGCGAAGAATTCTTAGCAATTCCTTGTTTGAATGATGATGATGAATGGTGTCAAACGGTTGGGAACTGGATTAACGATTGGGCTAAATAGAAAATAGAAAATAGAAAATAGAACAAAGAGTAAAGAAGAAAGACTTTATAGTGGACGCACATTGTGACCAAAATAATATTTGTTTCAAGTTTAAGGTTTTAAGTTAGAATCAACTTTAAAAAAACCTTAAACTTGAAACTTGAAACAAAAAATAATGGAATATTATAACTATTTAAAATCGCTGCATCTTATTTTTGTAATAACTTGGTTTGCAGGATTGTTTTATATTGTGCGTTTGTTTGTTTATCAAATTGAAGCGAACGAAAAACCATCTCTTGAAAAGGAAATTTTACAAGCGCAATACAAAATAATGGCGTATCGTTTGTGGTATATTATTACTTGGCCATCAGCAATTTTGGCTAGTATTTTTGCTTTTTGGATGTTGCTTTTTACTGATTTAGGAAATGCCTGGCTCAAAATGCCTTGGATGCATGTAAAATTGTGTTTCGTTTTCTTGTTGTATTTGTATCATTTAAAATGCCATCAAATATTCAAGCAATTGCAAAATGATGAGGTGAAATATTCCAACAATTTTATGCGTTTATGGAATGAAGGCGCAACAATTATACTTTTTGCAGTAGTATTTTTAGTAGTTTTAAAAAGTGCCGTAAACTGGATTTTTGGCGTAATCGGAATTGTTTTATTTTCGGTTTTAATAATGCTGGGGTTCCGTTTTTATAAACGTATTCGCGAGAAAAAATAAGTTTTACTTGTTTCAGGTTTCAGGTTTCGTCACGATTGACAACTTGAAACCTGAAACAAAAGAAACAAAACAAAAACATATGCTTAACAACTTCAAAATGTCGATGCTTTCATTGCGTACCAGGATTTTCCTGTCGATGATTGTATTGATTGTTGTGGCATCTTTTTTATTGGCTTCGATTTCGATTATTCAGTTTAAGACGGAGGCTAAAGAATATCATCAGGAACGTTTAGAACGAAAGGAAAATGCTGTAAAAGAACATATCAATTATGTTCTTTCAACAACAACTTATCCATTGAAAACGGCGAATTTAGATTTAATCTTTAAAGATAAAATCCACGAATTAGCGCAGATTCACAAAATTGAAATCAATATTTACAGTCTGGACGGAAAACTGCTTAAATCCTCAAAAGAATCTTTTGCAGTAGATAAAGCACCTCCGCCAATTCCGGAATATATCTTAAAATTAGTACGATCGTCTATCGAAAAACGTTTTGTAGACATTAAAACGATTGACGGTGTCAAAAATCGATCTTCTTATAGTTTGATAAAAGACGAAAAATTCAAGCCACTCGGAATTTTAAATCTCCCATATTTAGAAGACGATGGTTATTATGACAACGAATTGAATACCTTTTTGATTCGGTTAAGTCAGGTATATTCGTTTATGTTGGTCGTGGCTTTTGCTTTGGCTTATTTTCTTTCAACGTATATTACAAAGTCGCTTAAAACCATTTCAGATAAATTAGAAGAAACCAATCTGGATCAGAAAAACGAGAAAATTGTTTTAGAAGCAAACAGCAAAGAAGTAAACTTCCTGATCAAAGCATACAACGGAATGGTCGACAAACTCGAAACAAGCGCTATTAAATTAGCCCAAAGTGAGAGAGAAGAGGCTTGGCGCGAAATGGCGAAACAAGTGGCGCACGAAATTAAAAATCCGCTTACGCCGATGCGTTTGACTGTGCAGAGTTTTCAGCGCAAATTTGATCCTACGGCACCAGATGTAAAACAAAAACTAAACGATTATTCTGAAACTTTAATTCAGCAAATTGATACAATGACGGCAGTTGCCTCGGCATTTTCGAATTTTGCTTCGATGCCGGCACAGCAAAACGAAACCTTAAATGTGGTTGAGGTTGTCGAATTGGCTTTGGATATTTTTAATGAAGATTATATTGTTTTTGAGAGTGAAGAAGAAGAAATTATCTCAAAAATGGATCGTACACAATTGATTCGTGTAATTACCAATTTAGTTAAAAATGCAACACAGGCAATTCCGGAAAGTCAGTTTCATAAATCGATTGTCGTAACTGTAAAACGTAGAAATAATAATGTTGAAATTGCTGTAAAAGACAACGGAATTGGAATTCAGAAATTAGATATCGGCAGAATTTTCGAGCCAAAATTTACCACTAAAACTAGTGGAATGGGACTTGGTCTCGGAATTATAAAAAACATTATAGAAAATTACAAAGGAACAATTACCTTTGAATCAACTTATGGAAAAGGAACCACATTTAGAGTTTCTTTACCAATCACAAACTCATAAAATCAGCGTCATGAACTACGAAAATCTTTTAATCTCAATTGAAGAAAAAATTGCAACCGTAACCATTAATCGACCGACAAAATTAAATGCTTTAAACAAAGCTACTATTAGCGATTTGAGTAAAGCAGTAAAATTATTGGGTAAAAATGATGATGTTCGTGTGATAATTATTACCGGAACTGGCGAGAAAGCATTTGTTGCCGGAGCAGACATTTCTGAATTTGCAAATTACAATATTGTCGAAGGAGCGCAATTAGCTGCTGAAGGACAAGAAGCGTTATTTGATTTTATCGAAAACTTAAAGAAACCTGTAATTGCTGCCGTAAATGGTTTTGCACTTGGCGGTGGATTAGAATTGGCTATGGCTTGTCATTTTAGAGTAGCTTCAGACAATGCTAAAATGGGATTACCGGAAGTTTCTTTAGGATTAATTCCAGGTTATGGCGGAACACAGCGTTTGCCGCAATTAGTTGGTAAAGGCCGCGCTATGGAAATGATTATGACTGCAGGAATGATTTCTGCAGAAGAAGCTAAACAATACGGTTTAGTGAATCATGTAGTGCCTCAGGCTGAACTTTTGGCTTTTACAGAAGGAATCGCTCAAAAAATCATCAAAAATGCTCCGTTTGCCATTAGTAAAGCGATAAAAGCAATCAATGCCAATTATACAGATGGTAAAAATGGTTTTGATACCGAGATAAAATCTTTTGGGAAATGCTTTGGAACTAAAGATTTTAAAGAAGGAACAACAGCATTTTTAGAAAAAAGAAAAGCTGAATTTACAGGAAAATAAATTTTATGACCGCAAAGTTCGCAAAGATTTACGCAAAGATTCGCAAAGCTTTGTTTGAATTTTTCCTTGTGTCCTTTGCGTAAATCTTTGCGAACTTTGCGGTTAATTTTTAAACACAATATAATGTCCTACGAACCAATATTTGCTCTTTTTTGCGAACGCGTGAAAGAAAGCATCCAAGCCGGAACTTTTGCCAAACTAACTCTGGCAAAAACAATTGGCGATACCGAGATCAAAAACATCTATTTCCGTTTGGCGATAAATGAAGATAATACCTATTCAATCGCATTAACAACGCGTTATAAAACCGAAGAAATCGAAAGCCTTCATTCTCTCGATGAAGCCTTATTGGTATTAGGAACGTACATCAAGAATCCGTTTTTAACGGCACTTTTATTCACAACAGATAACGATGTCACTTTTAAAGTAAATAAAAAGAACGCCGGAAGTATTATCGAGCAAGAACCAACATTTAAAAATGCTTCGCCTGTAATGCTTGAAATGATCGAGAAAGGTATTGTTTAAAGAGCCTATTCACCAAATTTGAAACAATGAATGAACTTAAGGGAGTGTTATGGAGGCAATTTGGGGCTATCATTGACATGCTCGAAAGTTCAATTGTCGTTTGTCCTGGAAGTTTTTGGGACAAAAAAGATTTTTGGTATTCCGTTTATCACACTATTTTTTGGCTTGATTATTACTCGTCCACAGAAATTAACGCATTTTCTCCTCCAGAGCAATTTTCTATGTCAGAATTTGATCCAAAGGGAATTTTACCGGAAAGAGTTTATACAAAGAATGAATTGCTCGAATATCTTGAGTATGCACGCAGAAAAAGCTTCTTTCTAATTGATGGCTTAAACGAAGAAACTTCGAAATTAAGATTCATTTCAAAAAATAAAGATTACAACAGAATCGAGATAATCATTTATAACATGCGGCACGTACAACATCATGTTGGCCAACTGAATTTGCTGTTAAGACAAAATGAAGATGTGGCTGGAGAATGGGTTTCTCAAACCAATAAAAATTATTAGAAACAGATTCGTTTTTCTTACCACAGGTTTTAATTCATTCAAAAAACAAATTCGGTACAATAGTAAAGTGTTTCATTTGTTGCGCGTTTTTGAAAATTTTATTGGAAAAAATCCAAATCTAAACCAACTTCACAAACAAATTAGAAGCAATTTTATTAGAAATAGACAATTCTCTTCCGTCAACCTTGATTTTAACCGATAAATCGAAAGATTCTTTAGAAAGAAACTCAATTTGCGAACCCAACGCAATTTCTTGTTTGTCCAGGTATTTTAAAAACTCCGAAGAAGTATCTTTTACGCCTACACAAACACCAATTTGATTTTCTGATAATTCAGAAAGCAAATGTTTTTCAATCTTGACAATTCTACCATTCGCGTCCGGAATCGGGTCGCCGTGCGGATCTTCGGTTGGGTTTCCAAGAAAATCATCCAAACGGTTGATTAATTGTTCTGATTTAATGTGTTCCAGTTGTTCTGCAATATCGTGAACCTCATCCCAGCTGAAATTTAATTTCTCAACCAGAAACACTTCCCATAAACGATGTTTACGAACAATCATTTTGGCGGCGAGTTTTCCGTTTTCCGTCAATGAAACACCTTGGTATTTTTTATAATTTACTAAGTCTTTATCCGCGAGCTTTTTAAGCATATCTGTAACTGACGAAGCTTTTGTTTCCATCATTTCGGCAATAGCATTCGTGCTCACTTCAGTTTCCAAAGAAGCCGTAAGGTGATATATCGATTTTAGATAGTTTTCTTCTGAAAAAGTCATTTTTTTATTTTTTGAGGTTCAAAGCTGCAAAGGCACAAAGGTTCAAAGTTTTTAAACCTTTGTGCCTTTGCCACTCTGTTACTTTGAGCCTATCTTTTAACAATCAACAAAGGTATAGAAATTTTATGTCTCAATTTGTCTACGGTAGTGCCAAACAAAATATCTTTTAAACCAGTGTGTCCGTGGGTTCCCATTACTAAAATGTCAAAATTACCAAGGTTAATAATTGTTGGAATAACAGTGTTTGGTTTTCCAAAGCCAAGTTCTGTTTCAATTTTGAAACCCTTCTGCGAAAGCATCTCTTTATATTCCAGTAATAGTTTTTCGTCAATTGTAGTTTCGTGATCGTCGATGTTTTCTCCATACATTAATGCACCAACGGTTTCTACAATGTGAATTAAGGTGTATTGCGCGTCGATTCCGCCAAGTTCGAAGGCGTTGTTTAATGCAGCCTCATCGGCTTTAGAAAAATCGACAGAAATTGCTATGTTTTTCTTGCTGTAAGTTTCCTTAGGAGCATATTGCAATTTCAGATGATGAGGCGAATGGTTTTCAATATTCGATTTTGCTCTTGCAATAAAAGGTTTTGCGATAATATAAATCAACAACGCAAGAAATCCAAAGGCAAGGGGAACAACAGTAAGCCAAAGAATGGTTGGGTGCTCTGATTTTTCTAGCCATGAAGTAATTTCGTCGTAAACCAATTTTGCATTCAGCGAAACAATAATCGAGGCTATAATCCAGGCGACAATTTGAGTAGTTTTTGAAATATGAAAACCTTTCATTTTTGATTTATCGCTCACAAAGTGAATCAGCGGAATAATGGCAAAACCCAATTGCAGACTTAAAATTACCTGACTTAAAATTAGAAGTTTTCCAGTTACGCTTTCTCCATAAATTAAAATTACAATTACGGCAGGAACAATGGCTATTAATCGAGTAATAATGCGTCGAACCCACGGCTGAATTCTTAGATTCAGATAACCCTCCATAACAATTTGCCCTGCCAAAGTTCCTGTTACTGTCGAACTCTGCCCTGCAGCAATCAAAGCGACAGCAAATAATATAGGCGCCCATTTTGTTCCTAGTAAAGGTTCAAGAAATTGATGTGCATCTTGAATTTCAGCAACTTCAAACATTCCGTTTTTATAAAATGTGGCTGCGGCCAAAATTAAAATGGCTGCATTTACAAAAAAGGCTAAGTTTAATGCAATAGTTGAGTCGATCAAATTGTATTTTAAAGCTTGCTTGATACCAGCGGGACTTCTGTCAAATTTTCGAGTTTGTACTAGTGAAGAATGCAAGTACAAATTATGAGGCATTACGGTAGCTCCAATAATTCCGATTGCAATATACAAAGCAGCTGAATTTGGGATTGACGGAATCAAACCGTAAATCACTTTGTCTAATTCGGGTTCAGCAAAGATCATTTCGAAAATGAAAGAGAATCCAATTATGGCCACTAAAACAATAATAAAAGCTTCCATTTTACGAATGCCTTTATTGATTAGAAAGAGAAGTAAAAAAGTATCTAAAACGGTAATTAAAACGCCTTCGATAAGCGGAATATCAAAGAGAAGATTAATTCCGATAGCCATTCCTAAAACTTCGGCTAAATCACAAGCGGCAATAGCAATCTCTGCCAGGAAATATAAGATGTAGTTGATGAATTTAGAATACGTTTCTCGAGAAGCTTGTGCCAAATCGCGCTGCGTTACAATTCCGAGTCTTGCGCTTAAACTCTGAAGCAATAAAGCCATCAGATTACTCATTAGTAAAACCCAAAGCAAAGAATATCCAAATTGACTTCCTCCAGCAATATCCGTTGCCCAGTTTCCGGGATCCATATAGCCAACACTTACTAAATATGCTGGGCCTAAGAAGGCTAGTATTTTTCTGAAACCGGTTTTTTTATGCTCTGTTGCAACTGATTGATGAACTTCTTCTAAAGATTTGGTCATTTTAAAAATGTTGTTTTAACAAATATATGTAAAAATTATATTCGCTCAACAATATTTTTAGACGAGTCTAAATATTATATGTTAGAATTTAAACAATTTGGGCACAATCCTGATAATGTAAAGTTTATGTCATTTACTTTATAATTGTGAGGAATGATATAGCTTGGCTTCACATTTTCCAGACAAGTTACTTCTAAACATTTTTCACAGCTAAAATGTGCGTGATTATGAATGTGTACTCTTTGCGCATTGTGATGGCATTTTGCATATTTTACTGTTCCGTCAAGATTGACAATTCTATGAACAATATCATCATTAACTAAGCGGTCTAATATTCTATAAATCGTTACGCGATCGCATAAATCTTCGGTTAGTTTATGAATTTCTGCGTGTGACAAAGCAGTCTTAGATTTGTCAAAAATCTCCAGAACTGCTGTCTTTGCGGTGGTGTTGCGAGCTGTTTTCATTTTTTTTGAATTAAAAACATTAAACGCAACAATGTTGCATTTAATATAAATGTATATATTTGCAACAAAATTGCATTAAGCAAATATACAAGAAATGAAAAAAACAACCTCATCTTTTTACGATATTTTAGGAATTTCAAGTGCCACAGTTTGTTTGGTTCATTGTTTAGTTTTTCCGCTTTTAACCATTCTTCCTTTAGGATTGAGCCACAATCCTTTTATCGATCTGCTGTTTGCTGTGGTTGGACTCTTCGCTATTTTTAAAATTATTAAGAGATCCAATCTTTTGACAGTGACAATTTTGATTGTTTCAATGACATTAATCTGGATTAGTGTTTTAAGCGAAATCATTTTGGACATTCATCTCGATTTGATTTTTATTGGTGGAATTGGAATGATTATCGGACATATACTGAATTATAAAGCACATAAAAATCATTAAAGAATTATGATACAACAAAAACATTTTGAAGTGATTATCATTGGCGGAAGTTATAGTGGACTTTCGGCGGCAATGAGTTTAGGACGTTCTCTACGTCAGGTTTTGGTTATTGACAGCGGTTTGCCTTGCAACAGACAAACGCCGCATTCGCATAATTTTATCACACATGACGGTGAAGTGCCAGCTGTTATTTCGGCGAAAGCCAAATTACAAGTAGATTTTTATGATACGGTTCAATTTTATAATGGTC
Source organism: Flavobacterium sp. FlaQc-57 (assembly GCF_044007395.1). Classification (NCBI taxonomy): domain Bacteria; kingdom Pseudomonadati; phylum Bacteroidota; class Flavobacteriia; order Flavobacteriales; family Flavobacteriaceae; genus Flavobacterium; species Flavobacterium sp. FlaQc-57. The sequence goes on along the minus strand of NZ_JBIPDA010000002.1, from coordinate 409,212 downwards.
TTGCCATAAATGCAATCAAAACTGAAAATGGATTTGAAATTAAAACCGAATCTGGCAAAGTTTTCACATCCAAAAAAGTTTTGTTCGCAACTGGTGTTAAAGATCTTCTTCCTGAGATTAAAGGCTTAGCTGAATGCTGGGGAATTTCGATTTTGCATTGTCCCTACTGTCACGGTTATGAAGTGAAAACCGAGAAAACGGCAATTATTGCCAACGGTGATGCGGGTTTTGAATACGCTAAACTGATTTCGAATTGGACAAAAGACCTGAGATTATTGACAAACGGAAAATCAACTTTAAGTCTGGAACAAACTCAAATTCTTAAAAATCATCATATTGTAATTTTTGAAGATGAAATTGAATCTTTCGAACATGAAAAGGGAAATATTCAGCAAATTATCTTCAAAAATGAATTAAAGATAACGGTAAAAGCCATTTATCACAAACCTCCTTTTAAACAACATTGTTTGTTACCGGAGATTTTAGGTTGTGTGTTAACGGAACAAGGTTTAATAAAAGTAGATATGTTTCAAAAAACAAGTATTTCGGGTGTTTTCGCTAGCGGTGATAGTGTTATTCAGGCGAGATCTGTTGCAATGGCAGTTTCTTCAGGATCCTTTGCAGGCGCGTCGATCAATAAAGAACTTATTGATGAGGATTTTAAATTGAGCTTCTAATCTTATTTTTTAAACACATAGAAAGATAGTTATCACAGATATCCAAAAAAGGTGTTTCATTTTACATTAATTCGCATAGTACGGCTATGTGCGAGAAAGCATACTTTCTTTAAATCTCCCTCAAAAAAAGGTATAAAATCTATGTTTAGATTTGTTTAAGTTATCCGCAAAGTATTGAAATAAAGTTAGTTTTAAATTTTTTAGCTATTAAATATGTATTTATCAAATTTAATTTTTAGTTTTGTCTAAATTTAATTTTATAATAATGAAAAAACTATTTTTGATATTGATTATGTTTAGTTTACAGTTTTCGTTTGCACAGGAAACTACTTCTGTGTCCGGATTCATAAAAGGCGAAGGACAGAAGTTACAGCATGTAAACGTTCATTTAACAGGTACAAAACATAAAACTGTTACAGATAGTTTAGGATATTATAATTTAGAAAATGTTGTTGTTGGAAATTATACCATTCAGATTTCTCAGATGGGTTTTCAGACTTTAAAAAGGAAAATCGAAGTTTCTAAAGATGCTATTCAGACTTACAATTTTGAACTGACAGATAATGAAAATCAACTTAATGAAGTAGTGGTTTCAGGAACTTTAAAAGCAGTGAAACGTTTAGAAAGCGCCGTTCCTGTTGAGGTTTATTCACCCGTTTTCTTCAAAAAGAATCCAACTCCAAGTATTTACGAAGCATTGCAGAATATCAATGGCGTTCGGCCTCAATTAAATTGTGGTGTTTGTAATACTGGCGATATTCATATTAATGGATTAGAAGGTCCATATACATTGGTTTTAATTGATGGAATGCCAATTGTGAGCAGTCTTTCGACAGTTTACGGTTTATCCGGAATTCCAAATTCGCTGGTCGAACGTATTGAAATTGTTAAAGGCCCGGCTTCTTCTTTGTACGGAAGTGAAGCAGTTGGTGGTTTAATCAATATTATTACCAAAAATCCAACAAATGCACCTTTGTTTTCGGCAGATGTTTTTTCGACTTCTTATTTAGAAACCAATGTCGATTTGGGAATGAAATTTAATCCAACAAAGAAATCAACTACACTTTTAGGAATTAATTACTTTAATTACAATGAAGTTGTCGACAAAGACAAAGACAATTTTACTGATGTAACTTTGTCTGAAAGGATTTCGATCTTCAATAAATGGAGTTTTCTAAGAGATAATAATCGATTGTTTACTATCGCAGCGCGCGGAATGTATGAAGATCGCTGGGGCGGAGATACTCGTTGGGAGAAAAAATACCGAGGCGGTGACGAAATTTACGGGGAAAGTATTTATACCAAAAGAGCAGAATTAATAGGAAGTTATCAATTGCCTTTTGAAGAAAAACTAATGCTCTCATTCTCCGGAAATGTACATTATCAGGACAGCCGCTACGGAACAACATCATATATCGCCAATCAAAAAATTGGTTTTCTGCAACTGACCTGGGATAAAAAAATTGGTCGAAATGATTTTCTTGCCGGAATCGCGAATCGTTATTCGTATTACGATGACAATACAACAGCAACAAAAGAAGCCGAAAGTACTTGGTTACCGGGAATTTTTGTGCAGGACGAAATCACACTTTCTCCAAAAAGTCAAGTTTTGCTAGGAATGCGTTACGATTACAATTCGATTCACGGTTCTATTTATACGCCGCGTGTCGCATATCGATGGAAAAAGAATGAAAATACCATTTTTAGATTAAACGCCGGAACCGGATTTCGTGTTGTGAATTTATTTACTGAAGATCACGCAGCACTTACAGGTTCTCGAGATGTTGTTCTAAAAAATGATTTGAAACCGGAACAATCTGTCAATGCAAATCTGAATTATATTCAGAAAATAAACTTTGCAAATGGCACTTTTATTGGAGTTGAAACTACGGCTTTCTACACACGTTTCAGTAATAAAATCATATCTGATTATGAAACAGATCCAAATAAAATCATCTACGATAATATTAATGGATATGCAATAAGCCAAGGAATTAGTACCAATATTGATGTTAATTTTCCAACGGGATTAAAACTGATTTTGGGTGCAACGGTTTTAGACAATAAAAATGTTGAAAACGGAATTTCGGAAAGACCTTTTTTAACCGAGAATTTTACGGCAACCTGGAGTGTTTCTTATAAAATAGAATCGCTAAATTTATTGTTGGATTATACCGGAAATGTGTATAGCCCTATGAAATTACCTTTGTTGAGTGATTTAGATCCTAGAAGTCCAAAATCGCCTTGGTACAGTATTCAAAATATTCAGTTTACTTATTTTGGATGGAAGAATTTTGAGCTTTACGGCGGAGTGAAGAACTTATTGAATTTTACTCCGAAGCAAAATAATCCGTTTTTGATTTCGAGAACAAACGATCCTTTCGATAAAAATGTGCAATATGATTCAGCAGGAAAAGTTCTGGTTACGCCAGATAACCCGTACGGTTTGACTTTTGATACGACTTATGTTTACGGACAAAACCAAACGATTCGCGGTTTTTTTGGATTGAGATATACTTTGAGATAAATTTTTATGCCATGAATTGCACAGATTAAAAAGGATTCTTCAGGGAATAAATGGCACACATATTTATAAACTGAAATATTGCCAATTCACAATTAAACTGGACTGAAGTCCAGCCCTACAAAATAGTTCGTTCCGTTGGAACTTAAAGAGCCATGGGCTCGATTCATATTGTAAGGCTGGACTTCAGTACAGTTTAATAAAAATTTATGTTTCTATGTGTTTAAAATAATGACAGAACTAAAATCAACATGAAAAAGCTAATTCTATTTATAATATTCTTCGCAATTACTTCAACAGGATTCTGCCAGCTTAAAAGCAGAACTTTTGAGCAAGTAGATAGTTTACAGCAAATTCAAAAACGAAAAATTATCATTTTCATTCATACCGATTGGTGTCAGTTTTGCCAAAGGATGAAAACGACGACTTTTAAAAATCAGGAAATCATAAATAAACTCAATTCAGATTTTTACTTTGTTGATTTCAATGCAGAGGAAAAACGAAATGTAATTTTTAATAATCAAGTGTTTAAGTACCAACCAACAGGAAGTAATGTTGGTGTTCATGAACTGGCATTGCAATTGGGAACAATTAAGAATCAAATTGTATATCCGGTTTTATGTGTTTTGAATGAGAAAAATGAGATAATCCTTCAGTATAACAATTATCTCGGCCCAAAGGATTTTAACCTTCTTTTAGAAAAATTAGAAGAATAAAATTCCTTATTTTTGAAAATGACTTCTTCACAAATAAAACACTTCAACTACATTTTTACCGGATCGGGTTTAGCTGCTTTGATGACAGTTTATAAAATGATTTTATCAGGGAAGTTTACAGAGAAATCAATTCTTTTATTAGATCAGAACGCTAAGAAAACCAATGATAGAACATGGTGTTTTTGGGATAAAAATGAAAGCATTTGGAATTCGGTTGTTTCTAAAAAATGGGATTTGGCTTTGTTTGCCAATGAAGATTCTAAGCGTGATTTATACCTAAAGCCTTATCAATATAATCAAATTCGGGGAATAGACTTTTATGACTTTGTTTTTAAAACACTTTCAAAACATTCAAATGTTACTTTTTTAAATGAAAAAGTAACCGATATTAACGAACTCGAAACCCATGTTTTTGTCGGAACCGAGGAAAACAGATACACTTGTGATTATTTATTTAATAGTATTTATACAAAAGCTTTCGCCGAAAGTCAAATTAAATATCCCGTTCTACAACAGCATTTTGTGGGTTGGTTTGTAAAAACAGAAGCTGAAGTTTTCAATCTGGAACAAGCTACTTTTATGGATTTTTCAGTGGAACAAAAAGGTAATACAAGGTTTATGTATGTTTTACCGAATTCTAAAACAGAGGCTTTGGTAGAATATACGCTGTTTTCTAAAAACCTTCTTCCGAAAGAAGAATATGAAAAGGAAATTCAGATTTATTTAAAGCAACTGGGAACAGAGAAATTTGAAATTCTGGAAAAGGAGCAGGGCAGTATTCCAATGACGTGTTATCCGTTTTGGAAAAAAAACACCAAAAGAGTTTTAAATATTGGAACTGCCGGCGGTTGGACAAAAGGGAGTACAGGTTATACTTTTAAAAATTCGGATAAAAAATCTTCTGAATTAGTTGATTTCCTTCAGGGTGCAGATTCTTCGGCTGTATTAAAAATGTCCTCTTTTTATAAAAAAAATAGGTTTTGGTTTTATGATTTACTGCTTTTAGATGTTCTGTATCGTCACAATGAATTGGGAAGTTCAATATTTTCTTCTTTATTCAAGAATGGGAATCCCGCTTTAATTTTTAAGTTTTTGGATGAAGAAACTAGTTTTATTGAAGATGTTAAAGTTATTTTAAAGTGTCCTAAATTCCCATTTATAAAAGCGTTATTTAGAGTGATTTTTCTTTCAAATAAATACAATCAAAAACAATAAGCTTTGAAAAATATTACTTTAGGAATTAGTTTCTTTTTTACCATTTTATCTTTTGGACAAGTTTCAACAAATAAAGCCCACGATGCCATCATTGACGAGTTTGTGACAAATTGTGCCGAAAAACACAATTATGTTTTTGAAATGACCGAATGGCAAAATTGTCTTGATGAAGGTTTAAAAAAAGACAGTACTGTTGCCTCACTATGGCAGCAAAAAGCAATGCCGTATTTTAAATGTAAAAAATACGAAGTAGGAATGTCATTTCTGGACAAAGCTGTTTTATACAATAAGCAGGAATGGCTGCCTTACAGAGGTTTTATAAAATGTATTTTCTCAAAAAACTATAAAGATGCTATTACAGATTTAGAAGAATGTATTAAACGTTATGGAAACGGATATAGAATGGATCATACCTATAGTTTTTATATTGGACTTTGCTATCTGCAATTGAATGAATATACCAAAGCAGAAAAACTTCTGGATGATTATGTAAATGATATTTATAAAAACAGACAGCAATTAGAACATCCGACTGCTTATTTTTATCAGGGAATTGCAAAATATGAACTTAAAAAATGGGATGAAGCGATCGCGATTTTTGATAAAGCTTTAAAAATATATCCGGAATTTTCGGATGCAAAATTTTATAAAGCGATTTGTTGGCTCAAACAAGGAAAACCCAGAGAAGAAGTTGTCGCTTTAATTGGTACAGCGAAAGAAGATGCAAAAAAAGGGTTTTCTATTAATGAAGACAATACTATTTATGAGACCTATCCGTACCAGATAAAATTTAGTAAATAAGAAATTTGGAGAGGGAAAAACTTCTAACAACCTATGTTCATGATTAAATTGTCTTATTCTTTTGTTTTAATAACCTTTTAAGGAGTTAAGAAAGATACGACACACTTAGATTTGCCTATTATTATCGATCATTTGCGATAATGTATTAATTGGCAAATTTATGGGAGTTACAAAACGTTTAGGTTTTGATAAGGAAACAGAAGCAATAGGGAAAATTTGCAAAGCACTCGGGCACCCTACACGAATTGAGATTATGACACTTTTATGGAAAAGGGACAATAGAACTTGTGGTGAACTTGTCGAGTTAATTCCGTTGGCACAGTCCACAATATCAAAACATTTACTGGAATTAAAAAAAGGGAATCTGGTGAGAATAAAAAATGAAGGAAAAAAGTCAATCTATTCTATTGAAGTTGAAAATATACAAATCCTAAAAAAATATTTGACCAGTTATATTTCCACGATCGAAATTTCGGAACAAAACAAGTCAACGGTTTTAACAACTAAACATAAAGCAAGAGGCAGAAATAGCCATTTGAAACAGTATAATTATCAATTTCCTGATAAAAAAAATAAAGCAATTGAGATCTTAGCCATTTGCGAGTAATCTTTTTTTCTTCTTTTATATTGAAAATTATTAAATTAGAAAAGATTCCTAAGACTTTACTATTTTTTCGTTTGATTTGAAATTTAATATTCAACTATAACAAAACTTTATACTTCAAAGTAAGTTCTTGCAACTAAACTTTGTAACTTTGCAGATCAAAAGTAAAATTTAAAAATAAACAATATGTATCCAGAAGAAATGGTAAAACCAATGCAGGCTGAACTTACAGCTGCAGGTTTTCAAGATTTACATAGTGCTGAAGCTGTAGAAAATGCTATCAAAGCTGAAGGTACCACTCTAGTTGTTGTAAACTCTGTTTGTGGTTGTGCTGCAAGAAATGCGCGTCCGGGAGCTAAAATGAGTTTAGAAGGAGCTAAAAAACCAGATCACTTAATTACAGTTTTCGCTGGTGTTGACAAAGAAGCTGTTGATGCTGCAAGACAACATATGTTTCCTTTTCCTCCATCATCGCCATCTATGGCTTTGTTCAAAAACGGAGAATTGGTTCACATGTTAGAGCGTCACCACATCGAAGGTCGTCCAGCTGAATTAATCGCTGAGAACTTGAAAGATGCTTTTGACGAATTCTGTTAATTCTTTTAGGTGCTAAGTTGCTGAGCTACTTAGATTCTAAGATTTAGGCTCAAAGTGACAAAGGTTCAGAGGTACAAAGATTTAAAACAAAAGCACTATGAAAATAGTGCTTTTGTTGTTTTATACGTATATTTTAATCTTAGAACCTCAGTATCTTACCAACTTAGTACCTCAAAAAAAACTAATTCCATCCTCCTCCCAAAGCTTTATAAAGCTGAATCATTGAGCTTAATTGTTTTTGAGTTAATTGAGAAAGGCTTAATTGAGCTTCAAAAAGAGATCTTTGAGCGTCTAAAACTTCTAGATAAGATACATAACCATTATAATATCTGGCGTTTGATAAATCGTAATTTTTCTGTGCAGCTATTACCTGTCGATTTCGTGCCGACCATTCTTCTTTGTACATAGCTACATTTTGTAATGAATTTTCGACTTCAGAAATAGCGGTTAAATAGGCTTTCTGGAAATTTAATTTTCGTTCTTCGGCAATTTGGCGGTTTACTTCGACGCGACGTTTGTTTTTTCCGAAATTGAAAAGAGGTCCGGCAATTCCGGCACCAACATTTTGTCTGTAAGATGCACCATCAAACATATCTGCAACTGTAACACTTGTAAATCCTGCCAGAGCCGCAATGTTAAATGATGGGTATCTCATGGCTTGCGCTACGCCAATTCTTTCGTTTGCAGATCGATACAAAAGTTCGGCTCCTTTTACATCAGGTCTGTTTTCAAGTAATGCAGAAGGAACAGATGTAGGGAAAGTTGATGTGATAAGTAATTCGCTATTCGTTTTCCCCCTTTGAATAGGCCCTGGAACTTGTCCGATTAAAATCGAAATCGAATTTTCGAGCGCTGTAATTTGTCTTTTAATAGCAGGAATATTTGCTTCGGCAATAGCGACTTGTTGTTCAATCTGTACTTTGTCTAATTCTGCGACATAACCGCTCTTAAAACGTTCGTTAATGATGTCGTAGGCTTTTTGTCTGGTTTCTAAAGTATTGATGGTTATTTCCAGCTGATTGTCAAAATCGCGCAATTCAAAATACGAAATCGCAATATTGCTGACAATATCAGAAAGTACCACTTTTCTCGCTTCATCAGAAGCTAAAAGATCGTTTTGAAAAGCTTTGTTTTGATGACGGTATTTTCCCCAGAAATCAATTTCCCACGACATATTTGCCAATAAAGAATTGGGTTGAAAAAATGTTTCACCGCTATTGATTTGTCCTGAATATTGAAAAGCGGGATAAAGATCGGCTTTTGCAACTCCCAAATTGGCTCGTGCCTGTTCTAAACGCGAAATAGCGATTTTGAGATCGAAGTTGTTCTGAAGCCCTTTTTCGATCAAACCAGTTAAAACAGGATCATTAAATAACGTTGACCATTTTATCATTCTTACTGATGAAGTTGTGTCTGTACTATGATTTCCGTATAAAAAACTCTCTGATTTAGGCTGTTCCGGCTGAACATATTTTGGACCAACCATACATCCGTACGGAACGACTGCCAACAAAAGTAACGCTAAGACTAATTTTAGATTTTTCATCATTCCTCCTTTTTAGTTTCATCAATTTCTTCTGAAGGTTTTTTACCAAAACTTTCAATAAATACGAACAACACCGGAATTAAACAAACTCCTAAAATGGTGGCGACAAGCATACCGCTAAAAACGGTTAATCCCATAACTTTTCTGGCTTGAGCTCCGGCTCCGCTAGCTGTTAAGAGAGGAACAACTCCAAGAATGAAGGCAAAGGCTGTCATTAAAATTGGTCGAAAACGAAGTTTGGCAGCGTACAAAGCAGCTTCTTTTACAGGCATTCCTTTTTCGTACTCTTCTTTGGCAAATTCGACAATCAAAATGGCATTTTTGGCGGCTAAACCAATAAGCATTACCAAACCAATCTGAGCAAAAACATTGTTCACATAATCAGGGCTGAATAATCGACAGAGATACAATCCTAGAAATGCTCCAAAAACTGCAAAAGGAGTTCCCAGAAGTACACTAAAAGGCAATTTCCAGCTTTCGTATTGTGCAGCAAGAATTAGAAAAACAAAAAGTAAAGCCATTATAAACACAGTATTTCCTTTACCTTCAGCTTGTTTTTCCTGATAACTCATATTCGACCATTCGTAGCTCATTCCTGCTGGTAGAACCTTTTCGGCAGTTTCCTGTAATGCTTTCATGGCATCGGCTGAGGTGTATCCCGGAGCGGGAGTTCCTCCAACTTCTGCAGCTCGAAACAAATTAAAACGAGTTGTAAATTCCGGACCACTTTCTTTTCGGATTGTGGCAATACTTGAAATCGGAATCATTTTGTTGTCTTTACTTCGAACAAAGATCTTATTAATGTCGTCTGGATTTACAGTAAAATTGGGTGCAGCCTGAAGTAAAACAATGTATTGCCGCCCAAATTTATTGAACTCATTAATGTATTGCCCTCCTAAACTTGCTCCAATAGCCAGATTGACATCAGATAAAGAAAGATTAAGTTCACTTACTTTTTCTCTGTCAATATCTAAACTAATTTGTGGGACATTTGGATTAAAAGTTGTTCGGATGCTTCCGATTTCAGGACGCTTCCTGGCTTCGGCCATAAAACGCTGCGAATTTTCAAAGAGATATTGAGGCGTTTGACCTTCTTTATCCTGAAGCATAATAGTGAATCCCGCGGCATTTCCAATTCCGGAAATTGGCGGAGGACCAAAAGCAAAAACGGTGGCTTCAGGAATTCCGAAAACTACTTTTCCGTTTACTTCTTTTAAAATCTGAAAAACATCTTGTTCACGGTGTTTCCATTCTTTCAAAGAAACAAAGAAGAAACCATTGTTTGTCGCAACAGAGTTTTTAATTAAACTGAATCCCGCAACAGATGTATACGAATCGATTCCTGTATTTTTAGATAAAATATGTTCTACTTTTTCAATGACTTTATTGGTTCTTTCTAAAGATGAAGCGCCGGGAAGTTCGATATTTACAAACATATACCCTTGATCTTCTTCAGGAACGAATCCGCCTGGAATCTTTCCTCCCAAAAGGATAATAGCTGCGATTAGGATTCCGATAAAAATAAAACTTCGAGTCATTTTTTTGATTAAATACCCTGAAAAACCGGTATATCGATCTGTAAAAGCGCCGAATTTTTTATTAAAAGCGTGGAAGAATTTACCTAGCCATCCTTTCGATTCCTGATTGGGTTTTAATAAAAGCGAGCATAAAGCCGGACTTAATGTTAATGCGCTCAAGGCAGAAAAAATTACAGAAATAGCAATTGTTATGGCAAATTGTTGGTACAATCGTCCAGTAATTCCGGGTGTTAAAGCTACTGGAATAAAAACAGCGGTTAATACAATCGCAATCGCAATTACAGGACCTGAAACTTCGCGCATGGCTTGATTTGTCGCATCTCTTGGCGACATTCCCTGCTCGATGTGATGCATAACGGCCTCGACGACGACAATGGCATCATCGACAACAATACCAATTGCGAGCACTAATCCTAAAAGTGAAAGTACATTGACCGAAAATCCTAAAAGTGGGAAAAGCATGAAAACTCCGACCAATGAAACTGGAACTGTTAGTAACGGAATTAAAGTAGCACGCCAGTTTTGAAGAAAGATAAAAACAACGATAATTACCAAAATAATGGCCTCGAATAATGTGTGGATGATTTCGTTTATTCCCTCTGAAATAGCTAATGTAGTATCTAGAGAAACACGATATTTTAAATCCTCAGGAAACCTTTTGCTTAATCCTTCGATCGTTTTTTTGACATTATCAGCCACTTCGAGTGCGTTTGATCCGGGCATTTGTTTGATTCCGATGGTTCCCGCAGGACTTCCGTTAAGTTTTGCAACAGATGCGTAACTTTCTGTTCCTAATGAAACCGTGGCAACATCTTTTAACCGGACTTGCTGATTGTTGATGTTTGATTTTAAAATAATGTTTTCAAAATCTGCAGGATCAACCAAGCGATCTTTAAGGGTTACATTATAAGTAAATTCATTATTGTCTTTTGCAGGAGGCGCGCCAAATTTTCCTCCTGGAGAAATTGCATTTTGTTCCTGTATAGATCGTATAATATCCGGAACTGTCAAATTATATTTAGACATTATATCAGGTTTGACCCAAATTCGCATCGCATAATTACTACCTCCATAAAGAGTAACCTCACCAACTCCTTTTATACGTGCCAAGGCATCAACAATATTAATGCTGGCATAATTGGTTAAAAAGTTGTTGTCAAAAGTTTTGTTGGGAGAATACAAGGATAAAATCAGCAAAGGCATTGCTAGTGATTTTTTGGTTGTAACCCCGGTTGTTTTAACGTCGTTGGGTAATTTATTGGTCGCTTCGTTGACTCTGTTTTGGGTTAGCATTGTAGCGATATCCAAATCAGTTCCCATATCAAATGTAATGTTGAGCGTCATACTTCCATCTCCCGTATTGGTCGATTGCATATAGAGCATATTCTCAACTCCATTTACTTTTTGTTCTATAGGTGTTGCTACAGCCTGTTCAACATTTAAAGCATTCGCTCCTCTATAACTTGTTGAAACTTGTACCAGCGGCGGAGCAATTTCGGGATATTGCGCAATAGGCGTTGACAGGATCGAAAGCCCTCCAATAAGAACAATAAAAATGGAAAGTACGATGGCAACAATCGGTCGTTTTACAAAAAAATTATCCATAATTTAGTTGTTTTGAGATGATGCAATCTGTTTTGTATCCGGAACATAAGGAACTGGAACTACTTTTGAGCCAGGCTGTATAAATTGATTTCCAATAATAGCTACTTTTTCATCCGGTTTTAAGCCTTTAGTAATAATCCAGTCAATTCCGGTTTTAGGGCCCACTTCTACGACGCGGGTTTGAATTACATTTTGATTGTCAATTACAGAAACCTGAAACATACCCTGAAGCTCTGTTACGGCTTTTTGCGGAATAACAATTGCATCTTTTTCGGTGCGAATTAAAACGCGAACTTTTCCAAACTGTCCAGATCGTAAAGTTCCGTCCGGATTCGGAAATTGCGCTTCAATCGTTACGGTTCCGGTTGTAGGATCAATTTTGGTGTCAGAAAAATTTAGAGTTCCTTTTTCAGGATGAATACTTCCGTCAGATAAAATTAATTGAAGATCTGTAATTCTTTCGCCTTCTTTAGTACGTTTTTGATATTTCAGATAATCAGATTCACTAACCGTAAATTGTACTCTTACTTTGTCTAGTTTAGAAACCACATTTAATCTGGAAGAGTTTCCGAGTTTGGTAATGTAATCTCCTAATCTTGCATTCGAAAGTCCGATAACACCATCGATTGGAGATTTAATATTACAGTAACTTCGTTCTATTTGTTGGTTTTTTAAACTCGCTTGGACGCTTGCATAATTAGATCTTGCAGCTTTATCTTTGGCAACAGCCGCATCCAATTCACGTTTACTAACTGCATTCATTTCGGCAAGCGGACGGATTCTTTTTAATTCTTCATCGGCATTAGCCAAAGTACTCTGAGCTGCCGCTACTTGTCCGCGAACTTGTTCTACTTTGGTTTCGTATTCTAATGGATCTATAGTATATAACAATTGTCCTTTTTTGACTTTTTGACCTTCTTTAAAAAATATTCCGGTCAAAATACCATCAACTCTAGCAATTAATTCAATGTCTAATTCTCCAAAAGTCTGTCCGGCAAAATCTTTATAAATAGGAACATCTTCAGTTTTTACTGTTACAAAAGGAGCTTGCATGGGCGGAGGTGCTTTCTGTTCTTCTTTTTTACAGGAAATAAAGAATGTTAAAATAAAGAAAAGGGGAAGGGTGAATTTTGGTAGTTTTAAAGCATTCATAAGTATAAATGTTAAAATTGTTAACATAAATGTACGAAATATTTGTAAACACCTGATTTTTTGCTGTTTATATTTTTTGTTTTTGAGTCAAAAGATAAAAAAGATAAGTAGAATCATTTTAGAATAAACTTAAAGTACTAGTTAAATGACTTTTTGTGTATTTTGAAATTGCAAATAAAAGCTTACCTTTGCGCCCGAATTCACTCAGAAAATAGAATTCAAAACATATTATTTCTCAACTTAAATTAGTTTATAGCATGCAACTGTATAACACTTTAAGCGCAGAAGAAAGAGCCATCATGATCGATGATGCCGGTAAACAACGTCTTACGTTGTCTTTCTATGCGTATGCCAAAATTCAAGATCCCAAAAAATTTCGCGATGATTTATTTGTAGCCTGGAACGCACTCGATGCTTTAGGCCGAATTTATGTTGCCAATGAAGGAATAAATGCTCAAATGAGTATTCCTGAAGAAAACTTAGAGGCTTTTAGAGCAACTCTCGAAGTTTATGATTTTATGAAAGGCATTCGTTTGAATGAAGCCGTAGAACATGACGATCATTCCTTTTTAAAATTGACCATTAAAGTGCGTCACAAAATCGTTGCTGACGGTTTGAACGACGAAACTTTTGATGTTACTGACATAGGCGTTCACTTGAAAGCCAAAGAATTCAACGAAATTTTAGAAGATCCCAATACTATTGTGGTTGATTTTAGAAATCACTACGAAAGTGAAGTTGGTCATTTTAAAAATGCCATTACTCCAGATGTTGAAACATTTAGAGAGAGTTTGCCTATAATCAACGAACAGCTTCAAAACCATAAAGAAGATAAAAATCTGGTGATGTATTGTACCGGAGGAATTCGTTGCGAAAAAGCAAGTGCTTATTTTAAACATCAGGGTTTTAAAAATGTTTTTCAGTTAGAAGGCGGAATCATTAATTACGCGAAACAAATTGAAGCTGAAGGCATAGAAAGCAAATTCATTGGAAAAAACTTTGTATTTGATAATCGTCTCGGCGAAAGAATTACAGATGATATTATTTCCCAATGCCACCAATGTGGAAAACCTTGCGACAATCATACCAATTGCGAAAATGATGGTTGTCATTTGTTATTTATTCAATGTGATGAATGTAAAGCAGCAATGGAAAATTGTTGTTCTACTGAATGTCTTGATATTGTACACATGCCTTTGGTTGATCAGGTTCGTTTGAGAACAGGAAAACAAGTTGGGAATAAAGTATTCAGAAAAGGAAAATCGGATAGTTTGAAATTCAAACATTCGGGTGAATTACCAAATACTGCTTTAGGAACAGCTGAGAAACCAGCAGATATTCGCCAGAAAATAAAAGTAAAAAAAGCATTACTTGGAAAAGCAGAGCATTATTATGTAAAAGCAAAAGTTGGCCAATTTACTGTAGAAAATCAAGAATTGAATGTTGGTGACAAAATTTTAATTTCTGGTCCAACAACCGGAGAACAAGAATTACTATTAGATAAAATGATTGTAGATGGAGTAGAAACTACAACTGCAAAAATTGGAGATAAAGTTACTTTTGAAGTGCCTTTCAGAATTAGATTGTCGGATAAAATCTATAAGATTTTAGGATAAATTAATTAGAAGAATAATTTAAAAAGCCTATTTTGTGTTGAACAGAATAGGCTTTTTTTTGATTAAAACTATTCGATTATTATTTTTTTGACAAGAGTTGCATCTTCGTTATGCAAATAGATATAATAAATTCCTTTTTCTACACCTGACAGGTTGATCGTATTAGATTCTGATGTATTGTTGAATTTTACGCTTTTTATCAATTGCCCTTGTGTGTTATAAACGCTTGCTTTTTCTACAACACCGGCATCTATGTGTAAATCTCCTTTTACAGGATTTGGATGCAGAACTATTTTATTCAAAACGTTCTCGTCAATTCCTAAGGCACTACAGTCAGTTTTGTAAGTTGCAATTGCATCTTTATTATGAACCCATTCATAACTTGAATTTAAAGACGCTGGATTATCTACCTGAATGCAGGTTAGATTTGGGTTTTTTGTAAAATCGATCTCTGCAATGATCGTGTTCTTGCCATTTTTTATATTAAGGCTCGTTAATTGATTGTCATAACATTTTACATATGTTAAAGCGGGGTTTTTAGAAAGATCTAAAGTCTTTATTTTATTACCACCAATATCAAAAACTTTTAGAGCCGTATTTTTAGAAAGTTCTATACTCGTTATTTTATTATTGCTAGCACGAAAATCGCTTAAACCAGTACTTTTTGAAACTTCTAAGCTAGTTAATTGATTACTGTAGCAAGATAAATCTACCAGTAAAGTATTTTTAGAGACTTCTAAACTTGTTAATAGATTTTCACCACAACTTATTCCAGTCAAAGCGGTATTTTTATCTAGATTTAAACTTGTTATTTTATTAGAAGAACAGCTTAGTTTTTTTAAACCAATATTTTTGTCAAGATCTAAGCGCGTTAATCTATTATCAGAACAGCTTAAATTTTTTAGATCAATATTGTTAGAAAGATCTAAACTTGTTATTTCATTGTTAGAACAAACTAAATCGGTCAAAGCTGTGTTTTTAGAAACCTCTAAACTTTTTAATTGATTATACATACAGCTTAAAATTTTTAAACTGGTGTTTTTAGAAATATCTAAATTCGTTAAATTATTTTGACTACAACCTAGTTCTGTTAAAGCAGTATTGTTTTCGAGATTTATACTAGTTAAATTATTACTGGTAAAAACTAAATTAGTTAAAGCGGGATTGTTAGTAACATCTAGATTGTAAAGCCCATTATAGCTGCATCTTAAAGACTGTAAGGCATAGTTTTTAGAAACATTTAAAGTCATTATATGGTTAGTCGAGCAATTTAATGATATTAGCGCAGTATTTTTAGAAAGATCTAAACTTGTTAATTGATTATTAGAGCAATTTAAATTTTTTAATGCTGCAAAACCTTCAATACCCGTTAGATCTGTCGTTTTTTGCAATCCCATGTCAAAATCAGTTATTTTGTCAATTGTCGAGGTAAGTACTTTTCCATTTCTTCCGTCTATGTCGATCTTTAATTTTATTAAATAGTCTTCAAAAGTAGCATCAGGAATTACAGTATAGTCGCAGCTTGATGTAGTATCAAAGCTTGCTGATATATCTTTTTTTGAGTTCCATTTTGTATAAGCAGCTGCTGCATCATCTACCTGAATACACATTAAGCTAGGGTTTAATGTGAAATCTGGAGATACCAAACTACCGTTTCGGCCATTTTTCAAGTTTACGCTCACTAAATAATGATTTTCAGAACAAGCGAAACCTGCTAAAGCAGTATTTTTCGAAAGATCTAAAGTCGTTAATAGATTACCGGAACAATCTAAATTTCTTAAATTGGTGTTCTTAGAAAGCTCTAAAATTGTTAATTGATTTTTATTACAATATAAAGATGTTAAAGATGTATACTGCGAAACATCTAAATCTGTTAGTTTATTATTATAGCAACTTATAGATTGAAAAACAGTATTCTTAGGTAGATTTAAACTTGTTAATTGATTATTTCCACAGAGTAAATCTTGTAAAAGAGTATTCTTAGAAAGATTTAAGCTGGTTAATTTATTGTTATAACAACTTAAATAGGTTAATGCCGTGAAATTTTCAATCCCTGTTAAATCTTTAATGTCTTTACCAGCAATATCGAGAGTCGTTACTCCAGAAATTTGAGAAGTAAGTACTTGTCCATCAGCTGGAGCAGTATCAATCTTTAAGGCAATTAGTCTGTTTTCAAACGCACGATCGGGAATTAAGGTGTATTGAGATTGAGAAAACGAAGTTAGGCTTGCGAAAAAGAATAAAAAAAGTAGTTTTATTTTCATATTTAAAGTGGTTAAAATTGGTATTGAGATTTTTTAGAGTGTTTGGTGATTAATTTTGCTGTTTCCTGTTTTTTATTCTTTAAAAAGAGCTAGAAGATTTTTTTTTAGCCCAAATATACTTACTTATTTGATATGCAGGTAAGAGATTAAGATCTAAAATTTCATGTTTTTTGTAAATTAAAACAAGAAGAATAAGTTGCTAAAGTCAAGATATCAATCGTTTAAAATTGTAAGTAGTATAAATTGGTCTTTGATTTTCGGCTTATAATTAAGCTTGATTTTAAGGTTAAAGTTAGTGTTTAACCATTCTTTAGACGTCATTTTGTATTTAACAATCCTTTAGTTTTAATCGGTAAAAAGCAAACTAAAAAAAATACTATCTTTACCGATCAAACGTTTATGAACTTAAGTTGCTTTTATGCAACACTACATATATAATTATGGCATGTACAAGTTGTTCAACCTCAGATGGTGGTGCACCAAAGGGTTGTAAAAATAATGGGACTTGCGGCACCGATAGCTGCAATAAATTGACGGTTTTTGACTGGCTTTCTAACATGAGTCCGGCAAATGGAGAAGCAATTTTTGATTGTGTTGAGGTTCGTTTTAAAAACGGACGTAAGGAATTTTTTAGAAATTCAGAAAAATTAACTTTAAGTATTGGTGATATTGTAGCAACTGTTGCTTCGCCAGGACATGATATTGGAATTGTTACTTTGACAGGAGAATTGGTTAAAATTCAAATGAAGAAAAAAGGTGTAAACCATGAAAGTAATGAAATTCCGAAAATTTACAGAAAAGCATCTCAGAAAGATATTGATATTTGGTCTGTAGCGCGTGATCGTGAAGAGCCGATGAAAGTTCGTGCACGTGAATTAGCGATTCAGCACAAACTTGAAATGAAAATATCAGATATTGAATTTCAAGGAGACGGATCAAAAGCTACATTTTACTACACAGCAAATGACAGAGTCGATTTTAGACTTTTGATTAAAGATTTTGCGAAAGAATTTAGCACAAGAGTCGAGATGAAACAAGTTGGTTTCCGTCAGGAAGCAGCTCGTTTAGGCGGAATTGGTTCTTGCGGAAGAGAACTTTGCTGTTCGACCTGGTTAACAGATTTTAGAAGTGTTAATACCTCTGCCGCGCGTTACCAACAGCTTTCGCTAAATCCGCAAAAATTAGCAGGACAATGCGGTAAATTAAAGTGTTGCTTGAATTATGAGCTTGATACTTATATGGATGCGTTGAAAGATTTCCCGGATTACGATACAAAATTAGTAACCGAAAAAGGAGATGCAATTTGTCAAAAACAAGATATTTTTAAAGGATTAATGTGGTTTGCTTACACGAATAATTTTGCAAACTGGCATGTTTTGAAAATTGATCAGGTAAAAGAAATTATTGCTGAGAACAAATTGAAAAACAAAGTTTCTTCATTAGAAGATTTTGCGATTGAAGAAACTTCAGAACCTGAAAAAGATTTTAATAATGCAATGGGACAAGAGAGTTTGACTCGTTTTGATCAGCCAAAAAGAAAGAAAAAACCAAATCGCAAACGCAAACCAAATGGAGAAGCAGCGATTGTGGCTACTCCGGAAAAACCTCAAGCTCAACCTCAAACAAATCAAAAGCCTAATAAACCTGCAGGAGGAAATCCTAACAAGGGAAATAAGCCGAATAATAATAAGCCGAATCAATCGAATAAACCAAATAATCCGAAAGATAATAAACCGGCTGAACCTAGAAAACCTATAATTATTACTAAAAATGAGAATAAAAAATAGCGGGATTCTTCTTTTGGTAGCGATACTTCTTTTTTCTTGCGATAAAAAAAGAGTGTTTGATGAGTATAAATCTGTTGGAAGTGCTTGGAACAAAGACAGTATTATAACCTTTGATCTGCCAGTTTTAGATTCAACCAAAAAATACAATTTATTTATAAATTTGAGGGACAATAATAATTATCCGTTCAAAAATTTGTTTTTAATTGTGGCTATTGAAACGCCAAGTGGTTTCACTAAAGTTGATACTTTAGAATATGAAATGGCAAAACCTGACGGAACTTTGTTAGGAAATGGTTTTACAGATATTAAAGAAAGTAAACTGTATTACAAAGAAAATGTGAAATTTAAAGGAAAATACAAAGTTCACATTAAACAAGCTGTTAGAGAATCGGGTAAAATTCCTGGTGTTCAGGCTTTAGAAGGTATTACAGACGTAGGTTTTAGAATAGAACAAAAAGATTAGAAAAATAGTTATGGCTGCTAAAAAAAACAATCAATCAAATACCACAAAAGATATCAATTACTATAAAAAGAAATTCTGGAGAATTTTTGCTTATAGTCTTCTTGGGATATTAGCCTTCTTTTTATTTGCCTCATGGGGTTTATTTGGCTCAATGCCTTCTTTTGAAGACCTGGAGAATCCGGATTCAAACCTTGCTACAGAAATTATTTCTTCTGATGGAGTCGTTATTGGTAAATATTTCAAGACAAATAGATCGCAACTTAAATATTCTGATTTACCAAAAAGTTTAGTTGAAGCTTTGGTTGCTACCGAAGATGCACGTTTTTATGAACATTCAGGTATTGACGGACGTGGAACTTTAAGAGCTGTTTTTAGTTTAGGAACAAACGGTGGAGCTAGTACGTTAACACAACAATTAGCAAAACAATTGTTTCATGGAGAGGGATCTAAATTTCTTCCTTTCAGGATTGTACAGAAAATAAAAGAATGGATTATTGCTATTCGTTTGGAGAGACAGTATACCAAAAACGAAATTTTGGCGATGTACTGTAATGTTTACGATTTTGGAAATTACTCTGTTGGAGTAAGTTCTGCGGCGCAAACGTATTTCTCAAAAGATCCTAAAGATTTAACAATGGATGAATCGGCTATTTTAGTCGGAATGTTCAAAAACTCTGGTTTATACAATCCGGTTCGTAATCCTGAAGGGGTAAAAAATCGTCGTAATGTTGTGCTTTCTCAAATGGAAAAAGCAAAAATGATTACCGAATCAGAAAAATTGAGATTACAGGCTTTACCTATTACTTTAAAATTCAAATTAGAAAGCCACCGCGAAGGAACGGCAACTTATTTTAGAGAATACCTTCGTGATTACATGAAAAAATGGGTAGCAGAGAATAAAAAACCAGACGGTTCTGATTATGATATTTACAAAGATGGTCTGAAAATTTATACCACAATCGATTCAAGAATGCAGCTGCATGCAGAAGAAGCGGTTTCTGAACATATGAAAAACTTGCAGCAACAGTTTTTTATTGAACAGAAAACCAATAAAAATGCACCTTTTGTAAATATTTCTCAAGCAGAAACTGATCGACTCATGATGCAGGCGATGAAAAATTCAACGCGTTGGGCAATCATGAAAGATATGGATAAAAGCGAAGACGATATCATTGCTTCATTTAAAGTAAAAACAAAAATGCGCATTTTTACCTGGAAAGGAGAGCGTGATACTGTAATGACACCGATGGATTCTATTCGTTATTTTAAACACTTTTTGCAATCTGGTTTAATGGCAATGGAGCCTCAAACCGGAAATATCAAGGCGTGGGTTGGTGGAATAAATTATAAATATTTTCAATACGATCACGTTGGGCAAGGTGCAAGACAAGTAGGTTCGACTTTTAAGCCGTTTGTTTACGCAACGGCGATTGAGCAGCTGAATATGTCTCCTTGTGATTCAATTCTTGATGGTCCGTTTATGATTCATAAAGGACGTCACAATGTTACTGCAGATTGGGAACCAAGAAACTCTGATAACAGATACCGTGGAATGGTTACTTTGAAGCAAGGTTTGGCAAATTCGATTAATACTATTTCGGCTAAATTAATTGATCGTGTAGGACCGGAAGCAGTGGTAGAATTAACGCATAAATTAGGCGTAAAAACAGAGATTCCGGCGCAACCTTCTATCGCTCTTGGAGCTGTAGATATTACAGTTGAAGACATGGTTGCTGCTTATAGTACATTTGCTAATCAGGGGGTTTATGTAAAACCACAGTTTTTAACCCGTATTGAGAACAAAAGCGGAGAGGTTATTTATGAGCCAATTCCAGAATCTCACGACGTATTAAATAAAGATATTGCTTTTGCAGTGATCAAATTATTAGAAGGAGTTACTGAAACCGGTTCTGGTGCGCGTTTGCGTACTGAAGGTGGAGGAAGCGGTGACAACCGTTGGACAGGATATCCGTATATGTTTAGAAATCCAATTGCGGGAAAAACAGGAACAACACAAAACCAGTCAGATGGTTGGTTCATGGGTATGGTTCCTAATTTAGTAACAGGAGTTTGGGTTGGTTGTGAAGACCGTTCAGCTCGTTTCAAAAGTTTAACTTACGGACAAGGTGCAACAGCTGCATTGCCAATTTGGGGTTATTTCATGAAACTTTGTTATGCAGATCCAGGACTTCAGGTTTCAAAATCTGAATTTGAAAGACCTGCAAACCTTTCTATAAAAGTAGATTGTTATAGCAGGCCTGCTGTTGTAAAAGATACTACTCAAACAGAACAAAATACAGACGAATTCGAATTGTAGTTTAAGTTCGGCTTTATAATAAAAAAATCCTTTTGTGATCTTCTGAAATTTGGAAGTAAGCAAAAGGATTTTTTTTGGATTATACTGGTTTTATTTTTTACGAAATCGTTATAATTTAATCTAAAAATCTTATTTTTATCAAAAATATACAGTAATAAAGACAGTTTGTTATGATAACAAAAAAAGTAAATAATGTTCAGGAAGCAATTGATGGAATCGAAAGTAACATGACGATCATGTTTGGCGGTTTTGGATTGTGCGGTATTCCTGAAAATACTATTGCAGCTTTAGTAAATTCTCCAATTTCTGATTTGACTTGTATTTCTAACAATGCTGGAGTTGATGATTTTGGTTTGGGATTGCTTTTGCAAAAGAAACAAATTAAAAAAATGATTTCGTCTTATGTGGGCGAAAATGCGGAGTTCGAACGTCAGATGCTTTCGGGAGAATTAGAGGTAGAGTTAACACCTCAAGGAACTTTAGCAGAACGTTGTCGCGCAGCTCAAGCTGGAATTCCTGCCTTTTTTACGCCTGCAGGTTACGGAACAGAAGTTGCTGACGGAAAAGAGGTTCGTGAGTTCAATGGTAAAATGCATATCATGGAACTGGCTTTTAAAGCTGATTTTGCAATTGTAAAAGCGTGGAAAGGGGATGAAGCCGGAAATCTTATTTTTAAAGGAACTGCCAGAAACTTCAATGCTTGTATGGCTGGTGCAGCAAAAATTACGATTGCAGAGGTCGAAGAATTGGTTCCGGTTGGAACATTAGATCCCAATCAAATTCATATTCCCGGAATTATGGTGCAGCGTATTTTTCAAGGAGAGAAATTTGAAAAAAGAATCGAACAACGAACCGTGAGAACTAGAAATTAGATAATTAGAAAATGTGATAATTAGATAATTAATTAGATTGCGCAAAGTGAAGCATTATCTAATTATCTAATTTCCAAATTGACACATTAGAAAATATGTTAACAAAAGAAGATATTGCAAAGCGAATTGCTAAAGAAGTAAAAGACAGATATTTTGTGAACCTTGGGATCGGGATTCCGACTTTGGTTGCGAATTATGTTAGAGAAGATATTGCCGTGGAGTTTCAAAGCGAAAATGGAGTGCTCGGTATGGGGCCTTTCCCTTTTGCCGGAGAAGAAGATGCAGATATTATTAATGCTGGAAAACAAACGATTACAACACTTCCGGGAGCGAGTTTCTTTGATTCGGCTTTTAGCTTCGGAATGATTCGTAGTCAAAAAGTAGATTTAACGATTTTAGGCGCAATGGAAGTTTCTGAAAATGGAGATATCGCCAATTGGAAAATTCCGGGGAAAATGGTGAAAGGAATGGGAGGTGCGATGGATTTGGTGGCTTCCGCCGAAAATATTATTGTTGCCATGATGCACGTCAATAAAGCCGGCGAATCTAAAATTTTAAAAAAGTGTACTTTGCCATTAACGGGTGTAGGATGCGTTAAAAAGGTTGTAACTGAGCTTGCGGTTCTAGAAGTGACCAAAAGGGGTTTTAAGCTCTTAGAACGCGCGCCAGGTATTTCTGTTGAGCATATTATAGCTTCGACTGAGGCCGATTTGATTATTGAAGGTGAAATTCCTGAAATGGCAATTTAGATTTTGTAACCGTAAAGTCTGCTAAACATTTATAAAGCTTATATAAAAACCGTTCCAATCGAACGGTTTTCGTTTTTTGTAAAACTTTGTAAATTAGCTTTCTGTCAGAAGTAAAATCTTCCGAACTTTATGCATTTCGCGGTTAGTTTAATTTGAAAAAGAGAAATAATGAAATTACGATTATTAGCTTTTCTGTGTATTATTACATTCAATGGCTTTTCGCAAAATAATGTATTGGTTTTTCAATCTGATTTTGGATTGAAAGATGGTGCAGTGTCCGCCATGAAAGGAGTTGCGATGGGAGTCTCAACAGATTTGAAAATATTTGATTTGACTCACGAAATTCCGGCATATAACATTTGGGAAGCAGCATATCGTTTATCACAAACTGCGCAATATTATCCTGCGGGAACTGTATTTGTATCTGTTTGTGATCCTGGAGTTGGAACGGCACGGCATTCGGTTGTTTTGTTAACTAAATCGGGGCATTATTTTGTAACGCCTGATAATGGTACATTGACTTTGATTGCAGAACAATTAGGTATTCAGGAAATTCGTGAAATTGATGAAGTAAAAAACCGTCGTCAGGATTCGAATGAATCTTATACGTTTCATGGGCGCGATGTTTACGCATTTACCGGAGCACGTTTAGCCTCTAAAGCGATTACTTTTGACGAAGTTGGTTCAAAGCTGCCCAGTGAAGTTGTAAAGATTGACTACCAAAAACCGGTTTTTGAAAAAGGAATGATCAAAGGCGGAATTCCGATCCTGGATGTTCAGTACGGTAATGTTTGGACTAATATTGATAAAAAAACATTTGTTAATTTAGGTTTGAAAACGGGAGATTTGGTTAAAATTCAAATTTTTAAAGGAACTAAAAAAGTGTATGAAGGAAAGCTGAAGTTCGTTAATACTTTTGGAGAAGTTACAGTAGGAACGCCTGTTGCTTATTTTAATAGTCTTTTGAATTTTTCTTTGGCTATTAATCAGGGTAGTTTCTCAGAAAAATATAAAATCTATAGTGGAGCAGAGTGGAGTATTTTGCTTAGTAAATAAAATCATATAAAGTTTTAATAAAAGTTTTTGTGGATGATCGAAGTCAGATCGTATTTCAATTAGAGCGCCTTGGGCTTGTTCCGCATGAAGGCTGAATTTTCTACTCAACCATAAAAACAAAAAAGCGTTCATCTAATGATGAACGCTTTTTTTATAAACTTTAGAGTGTTTTCGGTTTAAAAAACTTAATCCAAATTGAAAGAAGCTCCTAAACTAAAAGTTACCTGATTGTTTAAGTTGTCATACATACCATTATTGCTTCCGTATTTAGCTATTGGAAAACCAACTTCTGTGAAAACACCAAATCCGTCAGTAAAGAAATAACGACCACCAACATGACCACCAAAATTATGTAATCCTAAGTTTAAACCTGGATATACGTCTAATTGTTCAACACCAATTACACTGCTCAAATTAGCATTAACTCTTGCTTTAGCATCAAAACGCTCACCAAAATCTGGTTTACGGTACGTTTGACCTGCAACTTGGTGGTATGGGATATAAGTATCCACACCTAATAAATAGTTGGAAACAAAACCAACAGAGAAATTTTCTCCCAACCCAAAATCTACGGAACCTTGAATTCCTGAGCCACCATTTTGTAAGTTAGCCCCAACATTTACTTTTACGTCTCCTTTTCCTTTAAAAGCTTGTTGTGCTTGAGTAAATCCAAAGGATACCAAGAACAAAAGTGTAATAATCTTTTTCATAAACTTAAATATTAATTTTTTTTGAAGTGCAAAAATAGCTTTTTATGAACTAATTCCTACCTTTTTCTTCAAAATACAATTCATTTAATGGATCACTTTGCCAAAATTCTTTTGTATCGATATCCATAATTGTTAAAGGACCTCTAAAGGCTGCGCCAGTATCGACATTCCAGACACAGGCTTTTTGAACAGGAACCGTTTTTCCAATTCGGGTTACAGGCGTGTGGCCAATAAAAATTTCTTTATATAGATTGAAACGTTTTGGATAAAGTACATCATCCGGTTTTAAAGTTGGATCTAGTGAAAGTGCCGTTTCCCAAAGTGTTCTGTCCCAGTAAAATAATTTAGGAAAATATTCATAAGTTACTCCATTCAGATTGGTAAAACCAGCGTGAACAAATAATCTGTTTTGATCATCAAGATAATAATCTTCTAATGATTCTAAAAAAGCAATATGAATTTGTTTCTTTTCTTCGGTTAGTTTTTTATAGGCTAAAACAGTTGCTTCTCCACCGTGTTTAAACCATAAAGTTTCGTCAACTTCGTCTTTTTTGCTTTGAAACCAGGACAACAGCAATTCATCATGGTTTCCTCGAATGCAAATGCAGTTTTGTTTGGTTTTCAAATCCATTAAATAATCAAGTACTTGTGGAGACTGACTCCAACCATCAACATAATCACCTAAAAAAATAAGAGTATCCTGGGTAGTAACTTGGGCTTTTTTCATCACTTGTTCAAGAGCGAGTAGTCCGCCGTGTATGTCGCCTATAACAAATGTTCGCATTTTATATTGTTTCGTGTAGAATTACAAAAATAAAGAAAATGATTTGTTTGAGATCATTAAGTTGATAATCTTTAAAAGAGAATATTTTTATGATTATTTTCATTATATATTCCTGCTTTCCTGTTTAAATTTGTAGCATGTCTGAAACGCCTACATATCGAAAAATTATTCATATTGATATGGATGCTTTTTATGCCTCGGTAGAGCAGATGGATAATCCGGCTTTGCGAGGAAAACCTGTGGCTGTTGGAGGATCAGAGAATAGAGGAGTAGTTTCGGCAGCAAGTTATGAAGCGCGAAAATTTGGTGTTCGAAGTGCTATAAGTGGTGTCTTGGCTAAAAAGTATTGTCCTGAGATAATTTTTGTACGCCCTCGATTTGATCGGTATAAAGAGATTTCAGCCAAAATCCATAAAATCTTTTATGAATATACAGATTTGGTTGAGCCACTTTCGCTTGACGAAGCTTATCTTGATGTTACACAGAATAAAAAAGGAAATCCAAGTGCAGGATTATTAGCGCAGGAAATTAGATTAAGAATTTTAAATGAAGTTGGACTTACCGCTTCGGCAGGAATCTCTGTCAATAAATTTGTAGCAAAAATTGCTTCGGATGTTAATAAACCAAACGGACAAAAAACGGTAAATCCTGATGAGATTTTGGCTTTTTTAGAAGAGTTACCAATCAGAAAGTTTTATGGCGTTGGAAAAGTGACGACCGAAAAAATGTATCAATTAGGAATTTTCACGGGATTAGATCTTAGAAATAAATCAGAGGAGTTTCTTGAGAAGCATTTCGGAAAATCGGGAACTTTTTACTATAATGTAGTTCGCGGAATTCATAATAGTGAAGTAAAATCAAATAGGATAACCAAGTCAGTTGCGGCAGAACATACTTTTGATGTTAACCTATCATCTGAAATTTTTATGCTAGAGCAATTAGATAAAATTGCAACTTCATTAGAGAAACGATTAAAAAAGCATAAAATATCAGGAAAAACAGTCACACTTAAAATTAAATACAGTGACTTTACGCAGCAGACACGAAGTAAAACCTTGCCTTATTTTATTTCAGATAAGAGTCTGATTTTAGAAACAGTAGAAGAATTATTGTATCAGGAACGGATGAAAGATTCGGTTCGATTACTCGGAATTTCTTTGAATAATTTGAATACTGAAGAAAAGAAAGCGGTCGTTGTACAATTAAAGTTTACCTTTTAGTGTCATTAAGTTATGATTAAATCACAACATTTGTGTTTTTGTGATGAATTTTCTTTCTACCTTTGAGTGAGAAGATTTTACTAACGTTGAATTCATCATTATGAAAACTAATAAATCTGAGGAGTCGTCTTCTCGCAGTTCGGTTCCTATTTTAGCATGGGATTTTCACTGCGAACACTTAAGAGAATTGAAAGCTGCTTTTACTGATTTACAAAAAGTTAAAAAAATTGCAGCGCAATTTACGTGGAATGAAGAAAGCTTGAAAATTGAAGAACGAATAAAAGAAGAGGTTATTCTGGTAACTGATTTAAATTTAAAAATAGTTTTTGCTTCAAACGGAATCAAAAGAATGACGGGTTATAAAGAAGAAGAAGTTCTTGGTAAAACACCAAAAATGTTTCAAGGGCCTGAGACTTCTAAAACGACTCTTGAAGAAATAAAGGAAGCAATAAAACTGAAAATTCCTTTTGAAAAAACAATCGAAAACTACAGAAAAGATGGTCGAACTTACAAATGCAAAATCAATAGTACACCCGTTTTTAACTTAAAAGGCAAACTAACCCATTTTATAGCTTTTGAAAAGGAAGTTTTAAGCGCTTAGTTGCAAGTTGCCAAGTGAATATAGTTTTAATAAGAAACGAAAAAACCGCCAAAAAAGGCGGTTTTAATATAAAAAAATCTTAGAAACTTAGTGACTTAATATCTTAGCAACTAAAATTTATAAATTTTCAAAAAAGTCATTTCCTTTGTCATCAGTAATGATAAAAGCAGGAAAATCTTTAACGGTAATTTTTCGAACAGCTTCCATTCCTAATTCTTCGAAATCAACAACTTCAACTTTTAAGATGTTATCTTGAGCTAAAATTGCTGCAGGACCTCCAATAGATCCTAAGTAGAAGCCACCATATTTATTACATGCATCAGTAACCTGTTTAGTACGGTTTCCTTTAGCCAGCATAATCATACTTCCGCCATGTTTCTGGAATTCATCAACATAAACATCCATACGTCCAGCAGTTGTTGGTCCAAAACTTCCTGAAGCCATTCCTTCCGGAGTTTTAGCTGGTCCAGCATAATAAACCGGATGATTTTTGAAGTATTCCGGCATTGGTTTTCCGGCTTCTAGCATTTCCATGATTTTGGCATGCGCAATATCACGGGCTACAATTACAGTTCCGTTTAGTTTTAAACGAGTTTTTATAGGATATTGAGTCAGTTTAGCTAAAATATCAGCCATTGGCATATTCAAATCAACCTCAACAGGCGCTTCTAAATGTGGAGCTGTTTCTGGTAAAAATTGCTTTGGATTCACTTCTAATTGTTCAACGAAGATTCCGTCTTTCGTAATTTTTCCTTTAATATTTCTATCAGCAGAACACGAAACACCTAATCCAACCGGACAAGAAGCGGCGTGACGAGGTAAACGAATTACACGAACATCATGGGTAAAATATTTTCCGCCAAATTGAGCACCAATAGCGCTTTCCTGACAAATTTGTTGCACCTTTTGTTCCCATTCTAAATCACGAAAAGCCTGACCGGCCATATTTCCGGTAGTTGGCAAATGGTCGTAATATCCAGCCGAAGCTTTTTTAACAGCACTTAGATTCGCTTCGGCAGAAGTTCCACCAATTACTAAAGCCAAGTGATACGGAGGACAAGCAGAAGTTCCTAAATCTTTGATTTTCGCACGGATAAAAGCATCCATGGATTTATCATTCAATAAGGATTTTGTTTGTTGATATAAGTACGTTTTATTAGCAGATCCTCCACCTTTTGCCATGAATAAGAACTCATAAGAAGTTCCTTTTTTAGCATAAATATCAATTTGTGCCGGAAGATTTGAACCTGAGTTTTTCTCTTCAAACATAGAAATAGGTACGATTTGTGAATAACGTAAGTTACGTTTTTGGTACGTATTGAAAATTCCTCTGCTCAACCATTCAGCATCATCAACACCAGTAAAGATGCTTTCACCTTTTTTAGCCATTACAATTGCTGTTCCGGTATCCTGGCAACTTGGTAATTGTCCTTCAGCAGCAACAGAAGCATTTTGAAGCAAGTTGTAAGCCACAAAACGATCATTATCAGTCGCTTCGGGATCATCAAGAATTTTTCTTAATTTTTGTAAATGTGTCGTTCTTAGCATGAACGAAACATCTGTTAAAGCCTCTTCAGCCAATAATTCTAAACCTTTTGGATCAACAGTTAAAACTTCACGTTCTCCAAATTGTTCAATTTTTACAAAATCAGAAGTAATTTTGCGGTACTGTGTATCATCCTTTAAAATAGGATAAGGGTCTTGGTATATAAAATCAATCATTGCTTTGTTTTTTACAAAGTTAGAAATTATTTATCTAAGAAAGAATTTGAATTAGGGGTGTTTTTGGTTAATCCTTTGCTCATCTTTTATTTAAACTGGACTGAAGTCCAGCTCTACAAAACAATTCGTTCCTTTGGAACTCTAAAAAATGTCGGAAGCAGATATCATATTATAAAGCTGGACTTCGGTTTTAAAAACAATCAATTGTTTTGGAATTCAGAAAGAGTCATAGGCTCGAGTCATATTGTAGGGCTGGACTTCAGTCCAGTTTAAATAAAAGTTTTGATTATATTAAATTTTGAAAAATATGTCTTTCATCAAATTTGATGTTGAATTTGTCTAGAAAAGATAAATATTCATCTTTGAAATTTTGTTTTTTGTGGTGTTTCTCTTGATTTGCAATGTATTTATATACAGCATCGATGTGAGATTGACTATATGAAAAAACACCATAACCTTCCTGCCACTCAAATTTACATTTTGTCAATTGGTGATCATTAATGTATTTTGATGATTTTCCTTTTACAATTTTCATTAAATCTGAAATAGAAACGGTTGGTTTTAATCCAAGAAAGCAATGTACGTGATCTTCAGTTCCATTTACAATAATGGTTTTACAACCAGTTTCATTTATTAAATTTCCAATTACACTTAATATTTTAGATTTGCATTCGTCAATAATAAGTGCTTCCCGGTATTTTACGGCAAAAATTGTCTGAATATAAACTTGATGATAGGTGTTTGACATGTAAGATGTATTGTTCTTAAACGATTTTATTTCGTTATAAAAATGCAAAATATCTTACAAATTTATGAAAATATTTTATGTTTAAACTGGACTGAAGTCCAGCTCTTCAAAATAATCCGTTCCTCCGAAACTATAAAAAGAGCCATAGGCTCGAAACATATTTTAGAGCTGGACTTCAGTCCAGTTTTACATATCAATGAATAAAAGAACCAATTAAGAGAATCGTTTTACATTTCTTTTATTGTAAATAGTATTTGATTGGGTGGATTCGTAAATCTTTTCCACATTTGAAATAACAAAAAACAAGCTATCGCACCGCCAATAAGCAAAATTCCTTTGTCACCAAGGTTCGTAACAATACGATCAAATAGCTTAGCTCTGCTAGTTGTAGATTTTGTTGCAGTTCCGTTGGCAATTGCTAAGGCTTCATGGTAAGAAAAGGCAGTTATAGCTATGGTTATAGCTAACTTCAAAAGGTGATTGGATATTGCTTTGAAAGGTCTTAATGTTTCATGCTCTTTTTTTAAACCAAGGTCATTTTCTAAAGTATTAAAAAATCGTTCGTAATCATTTGTATTAGAAAACGAAAATTTACAGTGAGTTGTAGTTCCAAAAGAAGCTTTGTACGAAATAGTAACATTGTCGTCATTCTCTTCTTTTTTTATTGCCTCGATCAAACCATATCGTATTTCGCTTTTTGTGGCAAATGTGAATGATTTATCCCAAGAATTTTCAAAATCTTCGGCCGAATTCAAATTAGAGCTTGAAAATTTAAAAGATTCAGCATCAAAATATAAAGAGGACATTTTGTGCCCATTAACAGAGAAAATTTCATTTGCCATAAAAAAGCGTTATCATTTTTGATTAAAAATAGTTGATGCGATTTTATTAAAAGAACCAAGTCGCCACAAAAATTGCTGTAATTACACAAATTACATCAACCAATAGCATTGTTCCTAAAGCGTAGCGGGTATTTTTTATATTAACAGAACCAAAGTAAACTGCAATAACATAAAAAGTACTTTCGGCACTACATTGAAAAATACTGCTCAATCTTCCTGTCAAAGAATCTGCGCCAAAAGTATTCATCGAATCAATCAAAAATCCTCTTGATCCAGCCGAACTAAAAGGTCTAAGCATTGCAACCGGAAGTGCGTCAGTGATTTGCTTATTTACACCCATATTCGAAAAGACAAAAGCAATTCCGTCACTGATAATTTCAAATAAGCCACTATTTCTAAATAATGAAATAGCAACTAGCATTCCTAAAACATAGGGAAAAATGGTAACTCCTGTTTTAACTCCATTATTTGCTCCAACTACAAAAGCATCAAAAACGGTGGTGTCTGCGTCTGTAAATTTCTTTTCGTGTATAAATGAAAAAATTAACGTAGAAACAATAATTCCAATTAAGATCAGTCCTGAAAGATTAGAAGTGAAATAGTTTTTCCCGATTAAGTCTAAATGGTTTACATACATCAATAAACCAACTATAGCAGCGATTAACACCATTAGTGCAATAACCAACGAAGCACTTTTGAAATTGATTTTCTGTTTGATTCCAACAATTAAAAAAGCCGCAATAGTACCAATAAACGAAGTGATAATACATGGCAGCATAACATCGGCCGGGTTACTTGCGTTTGCGGCAGCACGATAGCCAATAATAGATGTTGCAATTAAGGTCAAACCAGAAGCATGCAGACACATAAACATAATTTGTGCGTCACTGGCTTTGTCTTTTTCGGGATTTATTTCCTGTAAACTTTCCATTGCTTTAAGTCCAAACGGAGTTGCAGCTGAATCTAATCCTAAGAAATTTGCAGCAAAGTTCAAGGTCATATAAGAAATCGAAGGGTGATTTTTTGGGATGCTCGGAAACACTTTTACAAAAACCGGACTTAAGACTTTGGCTAATTTCCCTGATACTCCAGAGATAATTAAAAGTTCCATTAATCCGCAGAAAAAGGCTAAATAGGCAATAAGCGGCAAAATTAAATCGAGCAAAGTCGTTTTACAGGTTGGTAATAAACCATCAGATTTTTGAACACCGCTATAAATTTTTACTGTTTTGTTTTTATAAACGTAAGTCGTATCAGGGTTAAGCGTATCACGATTGATAATCATCGTCTGATCTGGTGCTTTTTTTATACTGTCTTTGATGAAAGCGGGAAGCTGCTCAGCATATTTTTCTGAAATAAGAATCGGGTCGTCTTTTTTTCCATTCAAAACATAATCAATGGTGTAAGTATTGGCAGTAAACAAACTGATCATTATAAAGATAATCGACGAAATAAAAATAGTTAACCAAAATCTACTTAATACCATAACGCTGTTTTTTTTGTAAATGTAATTATTTAACCATAAAATGCATAAAGATTTTAGATGCGAAACGAGAAGAATTTATTAGAAATGACACTGTTTTAGTAAAAATTCAATTTATTCAATAACAATTTTGGCTTCCAGATAATTTTCAAAAGCTTTAATACCCTCAAACAGAATTGCTTTTTTGTGGTTTTCGGTTTCATGAAAAAATTGTGTTTCTATTTTGACATGATCTTTTTTGATTGTTCTTTTCCAGGTTCCGATGACTTTACTGTTTTTGAGAATAATTGGCTTGAAGATACCATTATTAGTAAAAGCTTTAGACTGATGTTCTAGTAAAATAGACGCTTCGCGGGTTTTATACGAAATTAAAATCTCATCAAACGCAGGAAGAAAATGGACGCTTTCGCGGAAGTTATTTTCAATTGATAAATTATTTCCAAACCAAAATATTTGATTATCAATTGTAATAGAATTTAATTGCAATTCAATTGCATTAATAATTGTTTGCAAACTGTCGGCGAAAAACCTGACCACCAAGAAAAGTCGAGAAGCGTAGCTGGGCCGTGGCTTTCGAAATATTTTTGAGCCAGTTTTGCAAGACCTTCTTCTTTAGTTAATTTGGTTTTTGGTTTCAAAACTCTTTCCTCAAGTAAGGCATAAGTTATTTGCTTGCCTTTCATTCTTCCGTTGCAGACCAAGCCGTCAAGTTCAGCATTCATCATAATCGCGGCACTTAAAAAATCATCACTGGAAGTTTTTTTGATGTTGAGTTCCTGCATGATTTCATCACGTGTCAAATGATTGTTTCCTGCCAAAAGTTTTTCGATTTTAGTATTTGTCTGATCCAGTTTTTTAGCGTCAAAACCGTATTTTTTTGCAGCAGAAGCCGTAAATCTTTTGACTTGAGGCGCTGAAACATCCAACATCCAATAAATGTCATCAGCAGAAACAAAATGCCAGGTTGGACGCAGGATATGTGTTCTGATGATTTGTGCCGAATTTATAGTTTCTTCGATTTTCTTTTCAGAAGCATCACATCTCGATCCAATTGCCCATTTTGCCATTGCATAATCCTGTGCCTGCATGGCGCCAAGATGCTTAACAATTTCTTGTGGAGATGTTTGGCTTGTTTTATATAGTTTTTGAGAAACAAGTCTATGATGTGATATTTCCTGATGTGTCATTCGTTAAAATATTTAAACCATATAAGTTCATTAAGCCTTTGCACCTCAAAAAAACTTTCTATCAAATCACATAAGTGATTTAAGTTCATTAAACTCTGTACCTCTGTACCTGTGCAACTTTGAACCTTTGCACCTTTGCACCTTCAAAAAAACTATACATGAATGATCTCTTCATCAATCAATAAATCTTCTCGGCGTAAACGCAAGAAAACCTGGGCAACTGCGATTGTATCTTTTTCGCAATACGTTACAATTCGGTCAATGTCTTTTTCTACATAAAAAACATGTCCCACCTGACTCCCGTCAATATCACCTTTTGGAGAAGGAATACCGAGAATTTTAGTCAATAATTTTAGAGATGTAAAGTGCTTGTAATCGCCAAATTTCCACAATTCTAAAGTATCTAAATGTGCTATTTCCCAAGGTTTTTTCCCAAATAAATTCAATTTGTCCGGAATTGCAATTTGATTAATAATCATTCTTCTCGCCATAAACGGAATATCAAATTCTTTTGCATTATGTCCACACAAAAGATGTTGTGGCTGATTGAAATGATTGTTCAGTAAATTATTGAAATCTTTTAGAAT
This sequence comes from Flavobacterium sp. FlaQc-57, assembly GCF_044007395.1. NCBI lineage: Bacteria > Pseudomonadati > Bacteroidota > Flavobacteriia > Flavobacteriales > Flavobacteriaceae > Flavobacterium > Flavobacterium sp. FlaQc-57. The sequence continues at coordinate 375,229 of NZ_JBIPDA010000002.1, read as the reverse complement.
TTTCTTTTCATCGCCAAAGAACGATGTTACCCTAAAATTTCGGATATCGCCTTTAATCGTAAAATAACCGACCGAAATACATACAATCTTCCCAAACTCGGCCCAAATACCGGCGCGATCGTAAAATTCTTCGGGAGTAAAATCATCTTTTCGCTGATATTGCGTTTTATGATCCCAAAGTGATTGCATCTCTGCATCAAGAGAATTGAAATTTTCTTCTTCCGGAACGGTTTCTATATCGAGGAAAAGAATGTTATTAAGGTTTATTTTTTCAATCATTTTTCAGATTTCTTAGATTCTAGATTATTAGACTTTTAAATTAAGTTTTCTTGAGTCTTATACAAATATGGATAAAATTCTTACGATTAAAAAAATAATCAGAATAAACTTTGTTGTGTACTTGGGTTTTCATGTTCGATTAACCATTTTTTGCGAGACAATCCGCCAGCGTATCCGGTTAAGGAACCATTTGTACCAATAACGCGATGACATGGAACAACAATCCATAACGGGTTTTTACCATTTGCCGATGCAACTGCACGAATCGCTTTTACGTCGCCTAGTTTTTTGGTTTGATCCATGTAGCTTACCGTTTTTCCGTATGGAATTTCTAATAGTGATTTCCATACTTTTTGTTGAAATTCGGTTCCTTTTGGATTTAGTTTTAAGTCAAAGTCGGTTCTTTTTCCTTCGAAGTATTCTTGCAACTGCAAAACAGCATCTTTTAAAACTTCAGGAATTTTATTTGAAACTTCATTTGTGCCTACATCAGAAACAGAAATTATAGCAATGCCATTCTCGTCTCCAATAATTTTGGTGATTCCTAAAGGTGAATTAATGTAGACTGTTTCCATAGTTTATGGTTTAACCGCAAAGAGCGTAATCCTGATAAGCAAAGTTCGCGAAGATTTTGTTTTAAACCATATAAGTTATGTGGGTAAATTTAAGTTTTTTCACTTAACCTATTGTCACCCTGAGTGAAGTCGAAGGTGTTCCTGTTGGATCGGGTTTCTCCCGAAGCTTCGGGATCGTTCAACCTGGCATTAAAGCTTAGTAATTTTCTATCTTAAATTGGTAGTTCAAAATATTTTGGATTTTTTCACTTGAAATTATCTTCTTGATATTTGATTTTTCGGAGCTGAATTTGGGTAACGAAAAATTCATTTCAATTGCCTTTTTTGTATAATAGTCTTCGCGAGTTGGATGAAAAGGCGCAACGGCATTAAAAACTTCGTTCCATTTTGATTGATCGATGATTTCTTCGATTATTTTGATACAGTCATTTTGATGAATCAAATTGACTGGCGCATCAGGGTTTTCTAAATTTTCTTTTCCGGCTAAAAACTTTACCGGATGACGATCTTCGCCAATTAATCCTCCAAAACGAAGAATTGTAGTTTCGAAATTTTTGTTTTTTTGTAAAAGATCTTCCGCTAAAAGCAATTGTTTTCCGCTTTCAGTTTCAGGATTTGGAATGGTTGCTTCTGTAATTAGATCATTTTCATTTCCATAAACCGCAGTTGAACTTACAAAAAGTACTTTTTTTATGGTTGACTTTTCTATAAACGGAATTAGAGTTGCTATTTTTTCAACAAAAAGTTTTCGTGTCGGATCATCATTTTTTCCTCGTAGTTTGGGTGGAATATCAATAATGAGAATTTCACTTTCACCTAAAAAGTTATTAATGCTTTCAGAAACACTTTCGCTTTCGAGCGTAACCAAAAAAGGATTTATTTTGGCATTTTCTAAAATAGTAATTTTACTTTCAGAAGTTGTTGAGCCGTTTATCGAATTTCCTTTTGCAATTAATTTTTTTGCTAAAGGAAAGCCCAGCCAACCACAGCCTAAAATACTAATTTGTGTCATTTTTGTATTTTAAGGAGTTTTAATAACCGGTTTTAAACTGTCTTTTGCAATGGCAGTGCTATCTTTTACCATTGTTGTAGGTGCAAGAGTAGTTACTGGCGCTGTATATCTTTTTATTTTTTGCTGAATTACTACAGCATCATTTAAAACAAAAGGAGTTGGCATCATCCAATCGCTTCTAGGTTTTACTTTTAGTAATGGATTTGTCATTAAATCGAATGAGCTTTCCAGTAAATCCATATCAAAAACTGAAGATTTGTTGATGTAAAATTCCATTACCAGAGGTTCGTTGCCCACTACATAATAGCATAAGATTTTCATGCCTTCTCGGTCTAAACGATTTCCTTTTTGTCCGGAAGTTGAAACTCCATTGGCTTTGAAATTGAAGAAATTCATTTTTGGATTAGCATATATATCATAACGGTTTACCTTTCGGTTTGGTGTAATTTTTATTTTTAGATATCTATTATTACCCACAACACTGTCTTTTAGAAAAGCTATTGTTGGTTTTGGAACATTTACAACCGGCGCAATTGCACTGTAGGTAAAGCCAGAATTGTATTTGCTTGATATTGGCAGTGCATTTAAACCCACCGCTTTTTGATTTTTTTCTCCTAAATACGATTTAGTCCAATCGTCTAAGTTTACATCATAAGTAGTCCAAACTGCTGAATTTGTATTGGCATTGTAAACATATAGTAAGCTGTTTGATTTTGCTTCTCCATGTTCATAGCCAGAGTGATAACCGGCATATACAAAAAAGCCAATCGAAACGGCAAAAAAGAACATAGTCCAGGCTCCTTTTTTAATAAATGGACCAAAGATGGGTAAAACTAACCCAAAAAGTAATACAGTAAGAATGGCGCTTCCGTAAAGAATTTTCAAACCAAGACCAACTGGAAACATTACAATAAATGGAGCAATAATTACTAAGGCCGGAATGCTAAATAATAGGTTTAGGCCTAAACTATAATGTTGTGTGAGAACAAAAACACCAAATAAGATTACTCCAAAATAAACAGGAATAATTAAGAAACCTGCGCCAGTTAAGCTATTTGCAAGGAATGCATTAATAATAATCCAAAGTAACAATGGCGCAACAAAATGGTTCATTGTTGTTTTTGCTTCAGAAAAATGATGATAGAATGCAAAGCAAATTGCGATACTTAATGTTACAAAAGCACCAATGTAAGCATGACCATTGTACGTAAATCCGTTTAATAAATCTGAATATTGTGGGTAAATCTGTAAAAGAATTTTCCATCCTAAAAAGGTTACTAATCCTGCAATTATTATAGATCCTAACAATGGAACAAATCCTTTAAAGATTTCTCTAAATGTGATAACACGTTTGGCTTTTCCAATAAAAATAAAAAGCACCAATAGTCCTAAAGCGATTATTGTCATTGGTATTACCCACGAAAACGGATAACTAATAAATGAAAAGGGAACAGTGAAATAAACGTCGTCTTCTGTTGAATTTGTAGCATTCAAATCAGTATTGGATAAATATTTCAACAAAGGCATCAAATAAGTTCCTTGATGCGCAAGTGTAGTTTTATTTAAATGCTGAACGTCGTCTTGTTGAGTGTGATAATTATAATGACCGTCTATAAAGGCAAAATTGAATCCCTGAATGTTTCCCTGCTCTCTAAAAACAGTAAGATCAGTGTCGTTTGGAAGCATTTTGTAGATACTGTACATTAATGAATTTGAAACAGGATAAGTTGCTTTTGCATTCGAAAATTCTTTTACAAGAGCTTCATTTCCTTTGTTTGTTTCCATCAGCATATAGCTTGGACCTGATGAACCTCTGGCTTCAAAATTTAGAACTAAACCAACGTCTTTGGCCCAAGGATGTTGATTGACAAATAGTGCGGCGCCATTTAGACCTAATTCTTCGGCATCAGAAAAAAGAATGATAATATCATTTTTATGTGGCTGTTTGGCATATAAAAAAGCACGAATTCCTTCGAGGATTGTAGCAACTCCAGACGCATCGTCGCTAGCGCCTTTAGAAAATGAGTGCGGTGCGCTGTCATAATGTGAAAGCAGTAAAAGTGCTTTTGTATTATTGGTACCTTTTATACGAGCTAAAATATTTTTAGATTTTACCAAAAGACCTTTGTCGTTAAGAGTAAAGCCTTCCTGAACAGACGCTTCTAATCCAATTCTATTAAGTTCAAGCTTTAGATAATTTGCAACTAACTCATGATTGGTTGAGCCAACATAATGCGGTTTTTGAGCAATAATTTCGACTTGATTTAGAGCTCTTTCAGTCGAGAATTCGGCTAGAGCTTCTTCATTTTTCGAAATTATTTGTGGCATCATAGTAGCATAAATAATAGCAAGAATGGCTAAAATGCATACAATGGCTAGAATTGAGGTCTGGTTTTTTTTCATGGCAATTAAATACTAAATTTCTTTTTTAACAAGCATAAAATAATCGTTGTCTAAGGATCTATACCCCTGATCGTACAAGAAATAGTAAGTATTTCCTGTTTTGGTTTGTAAAACATTGGTAAAGAAATCGAAATCAAAACCTTTGTTGATCATTTTATCCCGTGTTGCTTTTGATTTTCCGTCGGAATTTAGTTCGGTCAAAATTCGGTAATTTTTTCTTAATTTGTTGTTTACATTGCGCATGAAATTAGTGCTATCTTTATTTATTTTGTTATTGTAGGCATTTCGACAACTGTCTGAGCAAAACTTTTTGTCTTCACGGCCTACAATTTTCTCTGAGCATTCGAGGCATGTTTTCATAAAACAGGATTAATTTATAGTAAATCAGTTTTTTTGTTTTTTAGTATTAGCTGATTGATTTCGTAAATTAGAACTTCAACTTTTTTAATGTCGCAATCGGTTAAAACAAGATCTTTAAATCCATTCTCGGTATTAATTCTTAGTTCATCAGACTTTGAAGGAACATTTAAGCCGAAAGTAACCTCAATAATTTTATTCAAAAAAGACAAATGACGTATTAATTCGAGATTCGAAATACTTTCAATTTCAAATCTTCCATTATCTTTTCTATAATCAGTATTATTAATTACAACACAATCATTTTCAACGTAGATTTCAAACAAAGGGCTTTTTCTAATTACTGCCATTATTGATTATCTAACGGTTTTATTGTTCGGTTTTTTTAATTTCATATAGATCATGTCGTCTGTCTTTTAAGATTCTAACACTTCCGTGTTCGTGAAGTTGTTTTAATAAATTCAAATCGACATCGACAATCAAGGTCATTTCGGTATTTGGAGTTGCTTCGGCCTTTATACCATTACTCGGAAAAGCAAAATCAGACGGCGTAAATACTGAAGCCTGAGCATATTGAATATCCATATTGTTTACTTTTGGTAAATTACCCACACAACCTGCAATAGCAACATAACATTCGTTTTCGATTGCACGCGCTTGCGAACAATGTTTTACTCGTGTATAAGCATTTTGCGTATCAGTTAAAAACGGTACAAATAAAATATTCATTCCTTCGTTTGCCAAAATTCTTGAAAGCTCTGGAAACTCCACATCATAACAAATCAAAATCCCAATTTTGCCACAATCGGTATCAAAGGTTTTAAATTGAGATCCGCCTTTCATTCCCCAATGCTGTACTTCGTTTGGTGTAACGTGAATTTTCGTATACATCTCTGACATTCCGTCTCTTTTGCATAAGAATCCAACATTATACAAATTGCCATTATCTAAATAAGGCATACTTCCGGTAATAATATTGATGTTGTATGAAATGGCAAATTCCTGAAAACGCTTTCTAATAGGATCAGAGTATCGGGCAAGTTCGCGTATGGCTTCAGCTTCAGATAAATGATTGTAATCTGCCATAAGCGGAGCAATGAAAAGTTCTGGAAATAGTGCAAAATCGCATCCGTAACCAGAAACAACATCAATAAAAAATTCTGCTTGTTCAAAAAACTCTTCCAGATTGTTTAACGGACGCATTTGCCATTGTACAAGACCCAGACGAATCACACTTTTCTCGAGGTTAATAAGTTTTGGACTTTCGTCGTAGTAAACATTATTCCATTCTAAGAGAACCGCAAATTCTTTAGATTCTTCATCGCCTTCTAAGTAATTTTTAATAATTCGGAGTACGTGAAAATCATTGCTAAGCTGAAAAGAAAGTACAGGATCGTGCAATTCCTTGTGTTTTACTTTTTCAATATAATTCTTGGGAGTTAATTTTTTTGAATATTGGGCATAATTCGGAATTCTGCCTGCAAAAACAATTGCTTTTAAGTTCAATTGTTCACAAAGTTCTTTTCGGGCATCATATAGACGACGGCCTAAACGTAAACCACGATAATTGGGATGAATAAAAACATCAATTCCGTATAAAATTTCGGCATCTTTATTATGGGTAGAAAAAGTATAATCGCCAACGATCTGTTTGTAATTATGTCTTTTATCAACTAGTTTTTCATCAACAATTAATGACAGCGCAGATCCAACAACTTTTCCGTCAGCGAGAATGACAAGTTGACCTTCGGGAAAAATAGAAAGTAATCTCTTGATATCTTCAGGTTTCCAGTATGAATTTGCCATTTCCGGATACGATTCAACCATTGAATCTTTCAACTGTTTGTAATCGTCAAATTCCAAATTTCGCAACTCAACTTTATTGATTTTTGTCTGCATATCGTAAGATTTATCTCAAATATACAAATTTAAATTCCATTTACAAACGTTTACAAATAATTACAACCGATAGTAAATAGTTGATAACCGAATATTTATTGGAGTTCATAAGATCTTTGCCTTGTTGAATTCGAATAATGAATTCTTTTATATGAACATTTAAATAATATACGCCATGAATGCAATGAAAAACAGAGTACAATTAATTGGTAACGTAGGACAAGACCCGGAAATTAAAACTTTAGAAAACGGTAAAAAGCTTGCACATTTAACGATCGCAACAAACGATTCATATAAGAATGATAAAGGCGAAAAAATAGAACAAACCGAATGGCATCGACTTACGGCCTGGGGAAAAACTGCCGAAATTATCGAAAAGTATGTCGTAAAAGGTAAAGAAGTTGCCATTGACGGAAAATTGACTCACAGAACTTACGACGACAAAAATGGTGAGAAAAGATTTATTACGGAGGTTGTAATCAATGAGATTTTATTATTGAAGTAAACTACCAAACCCTGCAGGTTTTTAAAACCTGTAGGGTTTAATTTTTAGTAAATACAATTATAAAATTGATGCTCCATTAATATCAGTTGTGAGCACTTCGCTCATATAGTCAAAAAAGGGTCTCATATTTTTGAATGTCTCTAACGCTTGTTCTAAAAAAAGCGGACTTAATACTTCGTCATCAGTAAATCGTTTGATGACCAAAAACTGTTTGTAACGAAGTAAATCGATGGCTTCATGATTTACATCAAAACCTTTTGGTGCTGTTTTTAATTGCTCGCCTTGTAAAGTTCCGAAGTTCGTAACAAAAGATTTCGATTGTAATATCTTTTGCATTGGCTCAGCATCATGTGCAAATTCGTTTCTTATACGCTTTAAATCTGCTGCATTTGGACCCCAAAAGCCACCGCCAAAAAAACTGTTTCCTTGTTCCAGATGAAAATAATAACCGCCACGTCTTTCTTTCGTTGCACGTGTATAGCTGCCTCCCCAAAAAGTCTTAAAAGGAGTTTTGTCCTTAGAAAAACGAATGTCACGATAAATTCGATAAACACTTTTTTTTCCTGAAGTTGTCTTCAGAACATCTGTTTTGGATAGTTCATGAAGTAAGGCTCCTGCAAAAGTTTCAATATGATTGAGTTCGATTAAGTACTTTGGTTTATTGGTTTCAAACCAGGGTTTGTTGTTGTTTTCTTTGAGCTGATGTAAAAAATCAAGACTCGATTTGGGTATGATGATGTTGTTTTCCATAATTAATTTTTGAGTCTCTTTAAAAACCAAAAGAGGACTGCAATTTAAACAAAAAACCCACCAAATTTCTTGGTGGGTTTTGTATATATTAGTTAAGCAGTTTTTTTGAATAAATCAAACATAGGACAACGCGAGCAACGTTTCTTCTCGCTTTTTTTATATTTCTCACAGCAAGAAGACTTGCAGTTTTCAAGCTTTTTAATTTTATCAAGGATATCTTTGTTCTTCTTTTTCTTTTTATCCTTTTTCTTGTCCTTGTCTTTTTCTTTCTTGCTCAATTTTCCTCAGTATTATAAAACAGAGGCAAATATAATTGAAAAATGTTATTTTTATGTATTCTAAATAAACTTTAACTTTTTTTATTTTGGATTGATAGCGATTGAACTTGTAACTGTTAATTGCTGAATATCACGATCAAACAAGTAAAGCCCGCCTTTATCGTCTCCAATTAAGTTGATTTTATCTAAAATAGATTTTGCGGTAGCTTCTTCTTCAATTTGTTCTGATACGTACCATTGTAAGAAATTATGTGTTGCATAATCTTTTTCTAAAAAGGTAATGTGTACCAATTCATTAATAGACTCTGAAACAAAAATTTCATGGTTATAAAGCGCTTCAAACATTTCTTTAAAAGTAGAATAAGATGTTTTAGGCGATTTTAGATCGGTAATCTGAGCGTGACCTCCGCGTTCGTTTACATACTTTACTAATTTAAGCATGTGTGCACGCTCTTCGTCTGACTGTGTGTACATGAATTGTGCAATTCCTTCTAGTCCGTGTACTTCAGCCCAACAAGCCATAGAAAGGTAAGTTTGCGAAGATTCTGCCTCTATACGTATTTGCTTGTTTAAAGCTGCTTCAATATTTTTTGATAACATAATGGTGTCTTTTTTGTAAAGTTAGAAAAAATATTTCAGAACATTTTTTACAAACCCCTAAAACATATCACATTTGGATTAATTCTCAATAAATTTAAGCTTTTCAAATTTCGCTGGTTTTGAAAATTGAGATTTATTCATAATAGGATTTCCGTTGTCTTCGCGTATATAACCATCTGTAAATTTGCGCATAGTAAATTGTCGTGAAGCGGTGTCATAATAACTTAATATATAGTAATCCTTTAATTTAAGAATGTTTTGCAACGAGACATTTTTATTTATACTTAGAAAGTAGTAAATGTTATCAATCGCCAAGGGTTCTTGCTGTTGATTGCTTACGAATTCGTAATTAGAATTTAGTGTCGAATCAAATGAAACCATTTTGCTTTGAGAATATTGTTGGTTTAACGCGTTGTCAAAATCAAGTAAAGCAGTATAATCATGCGGGACAAGACCAAAATCAGTAAATATTTGTTCCATAAATCCGCCAAATGTTATCAAACTATTGTTTTTATTTTTGAAAACAGAAACTCCCACACTCAAACTCGATAATTGTTTCAGAAATTTACTGGTAGTTTTTAACTCCTGAGGTTTTTCATTGTTAACCTGAAGAAAGAAAGGTGAGTTTTTAAATCGGATCGTGTCATTTTTTGATATCGAAATACTTTTAATTGCCTTTCCGGAATCAAAATCTTTTATATCAAATAAAAATTCTTCTTTGTTTGCTTTGACCTGGAATAGCTTGTTTTCGCTGAAAAATGAATTTGAGGTTCTGGATACTTTTTTAGAAACTGGCTGATCAAAATTTTTCTCAACGATATCTGAGGTTTCTAAATTTAGATCAAAAACCTGTGTTTTTTTTAAATTGTAATCAAAAGTCAAAATAATCCGGTTCTCCAGCACATACATCTTGTTGATACTGGTGGTTTTATCTAAAGGATTAAAATCATTAGATTCCATTTTTTGAATGGGCAAATATCGAAGCAAGGCGCTAAAAGCGAGTTTTTGCCCGCTTTCATTTTGATATAAGAAAGGAGAAAAATCGAACATTTTTATTTCGCATTTTCCATTATTTAATTGATAAAGAAGAAGATGTCCTTCTTTTTTTTCTTTTGCAAGAATGTAAAAATTATTATTCTGATGGAACGTTGTTATAATATACTCGTTGATTTCCGGAAGGTCAAAATTTAAAACTTTAGATGTTTTAGTTTCCAGATAATATTTTACAATTTTTATATTTCTGAAATTTAATGAACTCCAGTATAATATTGGATTGCCGTCTTCGCTTATACTGTATCCTGATAAAATTCGTTTTTCCTTACTTTGTATCGAATCAGTAAATTGATTGGTTAGAAACAACGATTTATTGTATTTTAGAATGTTGACTTTTTTATCGTCAGCAGCAAAAACATAAACTTCATGAGTTTTTACATCTTCGACATTCAAAATCTGTCCGTTTTCTAAAGGATTGTTCAGATTTAATGGATGAGTATTTAATACCGTTTGACTTAACAGTATTGATTTTGAAGTTAAAAGAAAAAATAATAGCAGTCTTTTCATGAGTTATAAGGCACAAATATTATTCCAAATTTAATGAAATAAACCGTACTTAAGTAGAATACTAACTCAGAGAACTAAAAGCATTGATTTTAATAGAAAACAGAATAAAAAAAGCCTTAAAATTATTTTAAGGCTTTTAGTTTTTTACTCTATTAAAGAATTTATTTCACTCTAAAAGTTACTCTTCTTGCTAATCTTCTAGCTTCTTCTGAATCTTTTTGGATAGAAGTATCTGCTCCGTTAGGAATTACATTTAGTCTTGACGATGAAATTCCGGCTTTTTCAAGAATTGTTTTAACGTTATTAGCTCTTAAATTTGATAATTTCTCATTGTACTCTGAGCTTCCAACCTGATCAGCATAACCAAGAATATCAAGTGAAGCTGAAGGTGTTTTTCTTAAATAAGTTAAAATAACATCGATTGCTGCTGTAGAGTTTTCGATTGGAGTAGATTTGTTGAAGTCAAAATAGACGCTATAGTATCTGTCATTGATCATATCTTTAACGATATCACGATCAGTTACTGCAGGATTAATTATTGCTTTTTCTACAATTACTTCTTTAGTTACAGGAATATTATTTAATGCATTTTGTAAGCCTGCAATTTTGTTTTCTAATGCAGCAACATCAGCATTTTGAGAAATCACAGTCCAGTCAGCATGTTTGGTATTTTTACCTAAATAAACATTCAAACCAATCGTACCATTAAAAACTAATCCAGAGAATCCTCTGTTTTCTGGCATATAAGCACCATCAAAAGTATGATCCTGAGATGCGTTTAAAATAGTAGAGAAATCTCCGGTTAAAGCAATTCTGTTTGATAATCTTATTTGCCCGGTCAGACCAGCAATAAAGTTACCTGCCCAGTCTTTACCTCTAAAATTATCACTTGTTAATGTACCAACACCAAAACCGGCATGTCCTAATAAACCAAAAGTATTTGTCCAGGTTTCAAAATTCATAATGCGGCCTAGGTTTGCAACTCCTTGTAAGTCTAATCTTTGATATTTTGAATCAAAATTGATGGATTTATCTCCGTTAGTGAAACTGTTGTATCCGTAATCAAGTTTCAAACCAAATTTGTTGTTTAACATATAACGAACTCCAATTTCGCCAACCCAAGGGCTTGGAGTATCTGTAGAATAATCTGTAGATAATGGTCGCTGCACTTTAGTAAAACCACCGCCTAATTCTATAGACCATTTATTGTAGTTTGTTGCACTTTCTTCTGTTTGCGCATTTGCATAAGTTAAAGACAAAGCAAACGCCAAAGTCATAACAATTTTTTTCATTGTAATTTGAGTTTTAAATTTTCCCCAAACCAACAACTAATCGAAACATTTGTTATCCCTTAAAAGGTAAAAATACAACAGAATAAGGTAAATTTTATAAGATAAAATTTACAAATTTATTAAATTCTGAAAGCAATCTACAAATTGACCAACATGCAATCCGTCCATTAAACCGTGATGAACATGCACAGACATTGCAATGGTTCTTTTTCCGGTTTCTGAAATAATCATCTTTCCGAAAGAGATTTTTGGACAACTATCCGGGAAAGTATAACTTCTTGCGTGCGAAAGCGATGTGAAATTCAACCACGGAATTGCCGAAAAGTGAATTACATTGTCATCATCAAAAGAACGTGTAAAAAGTCCTGTTGTGTTTTGAATGCGTTCGATTTCAGCTAAAGCCGTTTGTTCAAAGATTCTAAAATCAGGATTGTATTCAATTAACGAAAATCCAAAAGTTCCGTCCTCACGGCCAATTGTAGCCGAGGCATCAACACGATCGTTAATGTAAATCTGGTCTTCGGAAATACGATATTTAAAATTCTCAATTGTATTTATGGCAACTAATGTTTTGTGCAAGTAATAAATAAAGAACGATGCTTTAAGGCTTTTTGCAGTTTGATAGGCTTTGGTGCAATCGATCTCAACTGTGGCGCCAAAAAAAGGTTCTTCCATTTGCTTAAAAAACAAAAAATGCTCTTTTCTATTCCAGTTTTCTAAATCTAAAAGTGTTTTCATTATGATAAGTTCTGAAGTACTTCGGTAATTGTATCGAATGAACTAAAATGTTCATGTTCTATTTTGTGATTGATTTTTTCGTGTTCCCAGGTTGTGTGAAACGGAATATGCACGGCATAACCACCAATTCCTAAAACCGGTAAAACATCAGATTTTAATGAGTTACCAATCATTAAAAACTCATGAGCTTTAATGTCTAAACGACCCAATAATTTCTGATAATCGATTTCTTGTTTGTCTGACATTACTTCAATATGATGAAAATAATGACCCAAACCTGAACGGTGTAATTTACTATGCTGATCTTTTAGATCGCCTTTTGTGGCAACGACAAGTTTGTATTTTCCGTGCAGCGCTTGCAAAGTAGCTTCAACTCCGTCTAGAAGTTCAATTGGTTTTTCGAGTAATTCTTTTCCGTATTGAATGATTTTTTCGATAACCTCAATCGGGATTGTATTGTTCGAAATGTTCATTGCCGCTTCAATCATCGACAAAATATAACCTTTAATTCCGTATCCGTATAAAGGCAGATTTGCAATTTCGATTTTAAATAATTCCTGCGAAATGCCTTGATGCGAAAGGTAATCTTCCATCAGAGCACAAAATTTATGTTCAGTTTCCTGAAAGTATGGTTCGTTTACAAACAAAGTATCATCAGCATCAAATGCGATTACTTTTAAATTTGGTATTTTGCTTTTATGTAACATAATAAAGATGTTGTTTTTTGTTTAAGGTTTTCTTTGTTTCAGGTTTTTTGCCACAGATTAAAATGATTTCAAAGATTTTAAATAAATCTGCTTAATCTGCCAAATCTGCGAGAGAAATTTTCGCCACGAATTGCACGAATTATTTCAGCCGTAACTTAAAGTGATTTCAAAGATTTTTTAAACAAATCTGTTGAATCTGCTTAAATCTGTAAAATCTGCGTGAAACTTTTTCGATAGCAAATAAAAAATAAACCCGCGTCAATCCGTTTAAATCTGTGTCATCCATATGCCAATTCTCAATCATTAATTCTTAGAAAACAGCTTTTTTAAAGAAATTGTTTTATCGTAAAAAGTAATTCTGATTCCGAAAAGTAGAATAATACCACCAAAAATCATCTGTAAAGTTATTTGTTCTTCTAAAAACAACCAAGCCAATATAGATGTAATTACCGCCTGACTCAATAAACTCAGCGAAACTCTTGTCGCGCGCATGTGTTGCGTGGCGTAACTAATCGAAAGCCAAGCGCAAAGCTGGCAAATAACTGCCTGAAGTACGAGTATAAACCAACCAGTGTCTGTGAATCCGGTAAAAGGTTCGTTTAGCGCATAACAGAGAATTCCTAAATAGATACTCGAAGTTAGTAAACTGATGGTCATAAATGATAAAACATCAACTTCTGAAAGTACATTTTTACTCACCAAAAGATAAATCGAATATAGAATTCCGGACAGAACGGCGAACAAAAAGGCCTGATTAAAATTCAATTCCATAAAAAAACTGAAACCAACTAAAGTAATCATTCCAAATAAAGCAACAACGGTTCCGATCCAGAAGTTAGTGGCAGGTCTTGCTTTCAAGAACAAAAAAGAACCAATTCCGACCCAAAGCGGCGATAAATTCGTTAACAATGAAGCCTGAGTCGCACTTGAATCCTGAATGGCGATATTCCAAACAGCAACATCTGATGAAAATAAAACACCGCAAAGTGCTGCCAAAAGAACGAATTTTGTTTTTGGAAGTTTAAAGCTTTTTGTAACAATTACATAGGGCAGAAGTACAATTACAGCAAAAAACATTCTATAAAAAGCCGAAATTAATCCCGGTGCTAATTTCAATTTTACTAATATCGGAAAGATAGAAATACAAAGTATTCCGCCAATTAAGGCTAATCTCGGTTTGGTAATTTTCATTATTTATGCATTTTCTAATCTAAAATATTTAATCGAAAGTAGATTTTTGCGAAGGTCTCAATTTTTTCTTGAATACGAATCAAGTTGAGGATTTTTGTACGGTTTGTAAAAGTAAAACGCGTGAATTGATTATCAATTTCACGCGTTTCAAAGTTTGTTTAAACTAAAATGACTTTACTGCAAGCTTTTTCGATTTGTTTATCCGAAAAAGGTTCAAGCGCTTTTGCCAGCATTTTACTGGTTTTGATACAGCCAATCATTTTTGTTCGAAGATCGAGATCGTTGCCCATTTCGGTTTCCAGAAATGCCTCGAAAATTTCGGTCAGATAATTGGGTTGTTCTCTGAATTCTCCATCTAACCAAAGATTAGAAAGGAAGTTTGCCACGGATGGCATTACATCGTGATGTGATGGTTTTTGATTTTCTTTTGTCATATACGAAAATATTAAACACACGAAACTCTCGCTTTAGATGTGACAAAATATCCTTACAGATAGATTTTCCCGAGTTTCCATAGGGTCATCATGACGAGAGTTCGTTTATTTTAACTTTTATTAAAGTTCCAATATTGTATGTAAGGTTTTTTGTCAATACAAACTTACAATTATAAACCTATATAGAAGTAAAAACATGAGAAATTTCTCATGTTTTTATGTTTCGCATTTCATAAAAAATGCTATTTATTTTACTTTTCTGTTTTTAATATCCTGACGGTTATCCCAAAATGAGACTATTTCAATTTGATTTCCGTTTATTTCATAGAATATCAGATAAACTTTCATAGAAATAACGCGAGTGATTTTATTTGACGCAAGTCTTCCAATCATTTCTGAATTTGACAATGTATCTAACAAATCTTCGACCTCGTTTAGCAGTTTTAAGCTGTAAGTTGGACTTTCATTTTTAGTGAAATAATACTCAAGAACATTTTGTAGTTGAAGTTTAGCCAAAGAAGACCAAACTATTTCTTTTTTAGCCATTCTCTCATTTCTGAAATTACTTCTTCATTTTTATGAAAATTTCCGTTTTTGATTTCCATACGACTACTTTCGATTGTCATTTTTTGGTCATTAGACAATTCATAAAGTTCTTGTTCAGATGAATCAAAAATAGTTTGAAGTGCATTTAGAAAATTTAAATCCTTAGAATCTTTGATTCTCGATATTAAATTCTTTTTTATTTGTGCAGTCAAGTCCATAATGTTTCTTTATATACTCAAAATTAAAGATTTATTCTCAGATTGTATAAAATGATTGTAATTTTTTGCACAATGGAGTTTAAATAAAGAAAGTTATCTGTCAGATTCTAAACAGATAACTTTCTTTTTATTGTTATTTATCTAAATAAATTTAGTTTACTGTTTCACCATTTGGCGCATCAGCATCTGGATTGATAAAAACCAATTTACCTTCGGCATTAGTTGTCATTAAAATCATTCCTTGACTTTCAACTCCGCGTAAAGCTCTTGGTGCTAAGTTTGCTAAAACTGATACACGTTTTCCAATGATTTCTTCTGGTGTAAAGCTTTCGGCAATTCCCGAAACGATCGTGCGAACGTCAATTCCTGTATCAACTTTAAGAACCAAAAGTTTGTTGGCTTTAGGCATTTTTTCTGCTTCCAAAATAGTTCCCACACGAATGTCCATTTTCGCGAAATCTTCAAACTGAATTAAATCTTTTTGAGGTTCCGGCTGTTTGCTTTCGGCAAGATTAGCAGTTTTTGTAGCTTCCAATTTATCTATTTGTTTTTGTATTTCTTCGTCTTCGATTTTTGCAAAAAGCAATTCAGCTTCACCAATTTGGTGGCCTTCCGGAATCAATTCTGAATTTTCAGTAACATCATTCCATTTCAATTTGCCTTCGTTTTTCAGGATTCTTGACAATTTAGCCGCAGTAAAAGGCAAGAACGGTTCAGCAAGAATACTCAACGCAGCCGCGATTTGCAACGCAACATACATTTGAGTTTTTACTCTTTCCGGATTGTCTTTCATTACTTTCCAAGGTTCTTCGTCAGCAAGATATTTATTTCCTAAACGAGCCACATTCATTAATTCTCCAAGTGCTTCACGGAATCTGTAACGCTCAACCGAACTTGAAATCACAGCTGGATACGCTTTTAATTCTGCTAAAGTATTTTCGTCAACCTCAGATAATTCATTTGGCGTCGGAATAAATCCGTCGTAATATTTGTTGGTCAAAACCACAACACGGTTAATAAAATTCCCGAAAATAGCAACCAATTCGTTGTTGTTTCTTGCCTGGAAATCTTTCCATGTAAAATCGTTATCTTTAGTTTCAGGAGCATTTGAAGTTAATGCATAACGCAAAACGTCTTGTTTCTCCGGAAATTCTTCTAAATATTCGTGCAGCCAAACCGCCCAGTTTTTAGAAGTCGAAAGTTTATTTCCTTCCAAATTCAAAAACTCATTTGCAGGAACATTGTCCGGCAAAATATAGCTTCCTTCGGCTTTTAGCATCGCCGGAAAAATAATACAATGAAAAACAATATTGTCTTTCCCAATAAAGTGAACCAGTTTCGTGTCTTCATCTTTCCAGTATGGTTCCCAATCTTTTCCTTCGCGGGCAGCCCATTCTTTAGTAGATGAAATATATCCGATCGGTGCATCAAACCAAACATATAATTTTTTTCCTTCAGCACCTTCAACCGGAACATCAATTCCCCAATCAAGGTCACGCGTCACAGCACGAGGCTCAAGTCCGCCGTCAACCCAAGATTTAACTTGTCCGTAAACATTCGGTTTCCAGTCGTTTTTATGTCCAACAAGAATCCATTCAGTCAAGAATTCAGTATAACGGTCAAGAGGTAAAAACCAGTGTTTAGTCGATTTCAATATCGGAGTTTCTCCGGTAATTGTCGATTTTGGGTTTATTAAATCCGTCGCATTTAGAGTCGATCCGCAATTTTCGCACTGATCTCCGTAAGCTCCGTCATTGCCGCATTTAGGGCAAGTTCCTACTACAAAACGGTCTGCGAGAAACTGATCTGCTTTTGCATCATACAATTGCTCTGTTGTTTCTTCAATAAAATCGCCTTTATCATACAATGTTCTAAAGAATTCCTGAGCTGTATCGTGATGAATCTTAGCCGAAGTACGGGAATAATTATCAAACGAAATTCCGAAATCATTGAATGATTTTCTAATAATTCCGTCATATTTATCAATAACTTCTTGTGGCGTAATTCCTTCTTTTTTGGCTTTCATCGAAATTGCAACGCCATGTTCATCACTTCCGCAAATAAACGCAACGTCTTTTCCTTGCAAACGTAAATATCTCGAATAAATATCTGCAGGCACGTAAACCCCCGCCAAATGCCCAATATGTATAGGTCCGTTGGTGTAAGGCAATGCCGCCGTAATAGTATATCTCTTAGGATTCTGTATCATAACTCAATTTTATTGAGTGCAAAAATAAGCAATAGAATTGAGAATTTGTTATTTCACGGAGATTCGCTAAGGTTTTCGCTGAGTTTTTTAATCCCGCAAAGGCGCAGAGGCGCAAAGTTTTTTAAGTAAATGCCACAGATTAAAGGATTAAAATGATTTTTAAATTAAAATCTGCATAATCTGCATAATCTGCGTGAAACAAAACCTTTGCGAATCTTTGCGTTTTTCTCCGCGAATCTCCGCGGTAAAATCCCATAAAATAGAACCAGTTTAAACTAGCATTCAAAACAAAATCTTAAAAAAATATTTCGCAATCTTTGTTCTAGAAAAAAAACAAAAACAAGTTATGAGCAAGACAAAATTAATCATCAATAAAAACGGATCAATAAAAATAGAAGGCGATTTTGAAATTATGGATTCTGAAGGAACAGTTTACGGACTTCAAGGAAGATCTGCATTAGGACTTTGCCGTTGTGGATTATCTGCCAACAAACCTTTTTGCGATGGAGGACATAGAAATAATTTCGAACACGATTCTGTTGCGTTTGATTTACCGCCAATGAAAACTAACTAAGAAAATCTGTTTTCTGGTTTTGAGTATAAAAAAAAGCTGCATTATTTAATGCAGCTTTTTCGTTTTTTAGTCAAATTTTTCTTTAATATACTATACAGTCTTTAGTTTTTAAATAGAAACCTTGACTTTCTGTTTTTTTAAATTTTCCTGTTGAATCTATAGAAACTATGAATGATTCTTTCGACTCTGGGCAACTTTTGTATTTCATTACCTTTAAGTTATAACCATTTTTCGTTTTAATATATCCATTACCTTTTTGATTATTTGAATCTATCGCGTAATCATTTATTCGTGCAATTATAAATGCTTCTTGAGGATTGTCGATTTTATTTATAAAAGTGGCTAAATCTGTTTCATTTATGACATAATTCCACTTACCGTTTTGTAAATAAATGATATTATAAGCGCAATATAATGGATGACACCCACCTAAAAAACCACTACAGTCAGTTTTATAATTATATTTCTCTTTTAATTTTTTATTTCCCTTGTATAAAATAGTTTTTGGTGTAATGCCAGAGCAATAATTAATCTCCCAATAGTCATAATTTTTATTAGGGTTAATGTTTTTTAAAAGGTTTTCTATATCTGTCTTATTTGAGTTTAAATATTTGTAATTTAAATCATTACAAGATATTAAAATTAGAAAGATTAAGGGCGCTATTTTTTTTATGAAGGTTTATTAGTTTTATATATAAAGTTCCCCGCGCATTGTTATCGCCGATGAACCACCAACTAAAATATCATTTTGCCGACTCATAACTTCAATTAGTGAAGGTTGATTGAGTTTGACGCCTTGCAGAATTTTATATTCTTTATTCAATTGTGTGTATCTGTTTTTTGTTAGAAAACCAATTAAAGGTCCGGCCGCTGTTCCCGTTGCAGGATCTTCTTCGATTCCGATTATTGGATTGAAAAAACGAGTTTCGACTACATGATCCTGATTTTCATCTGAAATAGAAAAACAATAAAATCCTTCGAATTGATGTTCTTTTGAAATTTCGATCAAAAGTTTACTGTCAGGAACACAATCGTTTAGTAATTGTGTGTTTCTAATAGGAACCATTGTATGTGAAACTTCGGTTTGAACCACAGTTGGAACAAGCATATTAACTTCTAAATCTTCGATTTTTAAACCCAGCGCTATTGCTATTTTATAAGTCGGAATCTGATGTTTAATAATCGCTTGTTTTTGATGCATTTGCACAATAGGATATTGCGTATCAGGATCAAAACTTACTGTTAAAGGGATTGGAGCATTTTTCATGATTACAAAACGATTGTTCTCGTCTTGTTCGTCAAAAATGGGTAGTTTTTTAAGCAAAGCTCCACAAACTGCGCCCAATAAATTGTGTCCGGCACCATCGATTTCAAAACCTATTGGCGTAAACGAACGAACGTTAAGTGCTTTTTGTGCTTTAGAATAATAAACAAAGGAAGTTTCAGAATAGCCAAATTCTTTAGAGATATTTTGATACGTTTCGAGATCTAAATTGCCGTCGGTAAAAACCACAGAAAGCGGATTTCCTTTGTAACTTTCGTTTGAGAATACATCTAAAACGTAATATTCTAATGCTGTTCTTTCTCTCATTCCTTTTTCTTTTAGCGTTTAACGGAATAAAGTTACAGTTTATAAAAGATCAAAGCAACAACCTTTACAACATTCGTTTTCCTTCAGCGCTAAACTTTATTGCTTTTTCCAATCTCGCAATTCTGGTTTTTTCTTGTTTGGCGCTCATAATTACGTGAATTATTACTTTTTTGTAAGATGGTGCCTGATTGTTGAAATATTCCCAAGCTATTTTATTAGCCTTAAATTGCTTTTCGAGTTCAGGATCGAGAACATACGCTTCATTTTCATGCGAGTAAATTTTAGATCTTTCTTCAGATCTGAATTCGAAAGCTTTTATTCCCATTTCTTTCATTAATCCGGCTTTTGTGAGTACTTCAATTTTTTTGATGTTGATCGCACTCCAAATACTCGATTTTTTTCTGGGTGTAAATCTGATCGTATAACTTTCTTCATCAATCGATTTTCGAATGCCATCGATCCAGCCAAAACAAAGCGCCTGATCTACAGATTCTGACCAGGACATTGATGGTTTTTTGCTGTTCACTTTATAGAAACCTACCAAAAGTTCAGTTTCGTTTTGGTGATGCTTTTCTAACCATTCTCTAAATTTTTCTTGGGTTGGGAAGAAGGTTGGGGTCATTTTGGATTATTTAAGCATTTCTACAAATCTACGATGGTTCTTAAAACTAATAAAAATATAATAAATCCAAGAAAGTAAAATTGTACTTTGTTGACTTTTTGATTTCCAAACTTCTTGACCAAAAAACGATCAATTAAGATAACGACTAAAACTGGAATCAAACAAAATAAAACATAAATTCCCATTAATTTGTCTGGTGCCGAATATCCATTTATTAAAATAACGGCATAAATTATTCCTCCTAAAATAGATAGAATCCCAAAAACAAAAAACAATGTCCAATTTTTTAGAAACTTATTCATTAATTTGATTGTTTGCTTGTTTTGAAAGTTTCTTAATCAACAATGAGGAAATTATCGATATTATAAATACTAAACCCAGTTCGTAAAAAGCGTCTAATCCCGTTATTTTTAAAGACATAATTGTGATAAGCAAGATCGAAAAAAAGACATTTATCCAGGCAATTAGAACGAGCGAAAAGATTTTAAACTTCATTTTTACGCTTTTTATAAAGGAAATCACTATTACAATTAGTCCTAAAGCTATTGATGTCCAGCAAGTTTTTATAAAAATAATTAAGGTTTCTAAACCATGTAACCAACCGGGAGATTCAAAAAAGTAAATGAAGAACATTATGATACTCCATATATTGGTTAGTAATAAAGAAGTAATCAAGCTTTTGTATATTGTTTCTTTCATTGCGTTATTTTTTCTTTTTATTGGTTGTCACAATCAAAACTCCGGCTTCGCCATAAGTGCCAAAAATGTTAATTCCTTTTTGTTTGTCGATTGGAATAATTGAGATTATTTCGTTTTTTGATAACGGAAGTTTTTCTTTTTCTAAATCCTGAAAACGAAATGGAATTCCGTCCACAACAACAATCGGTTGGTCTGTAACGATTTTATTGACAGCCAGTTTTGTAATTGTATCTGAAAGATAAAGTTTTTCTGTTCCTTCATCTTTTAATTCGTAACGGTTTTGTGAATACATTGAGAAAGAGAGAAGTGAAACAATTGTGATAATTAGGGTTTTCATGGGGTTGGTTTTTAAATTTATTGAGGAGGATAGTGCGAATTTGTACTATCGGCTTAATCTTCTAGAATTTCTTCTTTTTTTAATTTTGAAACTTTTACGATTTGTTCGCAAAGACTCACAAATTCGGATAGACCTCTTTGCTGTGTATCTGATTTAGGTGCCCAAAAACGATAACTTTTATTTTTTCCTTTTGAACCAAATTGTATTTCCCAGGTACTTCCGTCGTCACCATCTAGATAGGCTTTGTTAATGTCAATTTTATCCAGAGAGATTGCTACATCTGCAATTTTTTTAAAAGTTTTAAGATCAATAGTTGCAAATTTCTCTATTTTGCTATAGTCCCATTTAGGATTATTATTCATAGGTCTGCTTTCTATAAAAATTAGTGCACTATCACTATTGGGCATCCTTGTAATGTTGATTTTTACTTCATTGAATGGAATTCTACGACTATTTAAATAGGTAAAATTAATTTCATCTATTTTAGTAGGTGTTTGTAAATCTTTTTTTTGACAGCTTAATAAGATTATTGCTATTATGGCTAAAAATGAATGCTTTTTAATCATGAGTTAAGAGTTATATTTAGCTAAAATACTCTTTTTTATACTTCAAAATAATCTCATAAAATGAAATCTTCTTATATATACGAGTTCGCGTTAGGGATAGCAGCGAATAGCCCAACCCGCCGGGAAACGCCCAAAAAATAGTCTTGTATATTGATCGTGAAATTTTGTAATTCTTTCTAACTATTAGTTTTTTATCTTTGTAAACGAAATTAAAGAGAAGTAATCATGGCAAAAGGACCCGAAAAAAACACCAAAAACAAGGCTTTGCATACCAAGTTGCTCAATAGAAAAAAGGCTAAACTTCAAGCCGAAAAAAAAGCACAAGCATTGCGCCTGAAAGCTTTGGTTACGAAAATGAATGAAAAAAAGAAAAATGATGAATCTGATACTATATAAATCAGATTGTATTTCTTTTCTGTTTTAATTTAACTGAAATTTGCAAATCAATCCCAAAACAAAAACAAAATGGAGGAATTCGGTAGAATAATAGTTTCTGAAACGGCAATGAATAGTGAAAACCTTCATGATGTCATTCATTCAAATATTTCGGTAATCAACTTAATGCGCGAGGAAGGTGTTGATGACGAATTTATTCACGAAGATGCTTTAATGAGTTATTATCTTGATTATTACTGGTCGCAGTATGCTGAAGGAAATTTTGCTCAGTTTGTATACAAATCGGGTTGGAATAAAGAACTAAACGAACTTATTGAAGAAGGTTTGGCATTAATTGGTGCCGAAAAACACTTGGAATTATTTCAACAACAAAGCAAAAAAGTAAAGCTGATGAGCAGCGTAAAGCTGAATAAATTTGTAAGCGGAAAACTGGAAGGTGTAAATCCGGTTAGAGATTCTTTGAGTAACGATACTTTCTACGAATTAGATGAAAATTTAATTACGCTAAATGCTAATTTTCTAAAAAACCACCCCGATTTCGAGGCACTTTCAGTAGATGATATGTTTGCTGCTTTGGAAGAATATGTGGGGCATGAGATTAAGCGAGCTTAGTTTTTTAGGTTCAGAGAGGCATAGGGACAAAGGGGCAAAGTTTTTTTTCTCTTCGCAAATTGTTGGATGGATTAAAATCCATCGTTACAAATGAATTGTTCTTCCGGAACGTGAGTAGAAAAGAGCCTTAGGCTCGGTTTATATTGTAGGGACGGATTTTAATCCGTTCCCAATGAATATTGACAGGATTCAATTCGATGAACTGTTTATATCTACTCAGTTTTTTGTGGAATAATGTTAAAGATTTCATTATTACTCTTCTAGTTGTCTGCGGATTCTTGTAACTTCGCTTTTAGCTATTTAAAAGATTAAAAATGAGATATAAATACTGCCAGATATTGCTTTTCCTTTTTCTTCAAATAGGATTTTCTCAAAACAAAATCAGTCTTTTTTCCGAAATTAATTATAACTCCATTCCTGCCGTATCGTTAAATGATTATAAATCGGTTCAGGAACGCGATACTAAATATCAAAATCCAAATATTGCTTTAGGAATCGGAATTTCGGGTGGAGGTTCGAGAGCACAGTTTTTTAGTATGGGCGTGCTTTTGGGGTTAGAAGAAATACAGGAAAATAATTATCAGCGTAATTTTTTAAATGAAATCGATTATTTCTCTACTGTTTCCGGAGGTTGCTTTTCGGCGGGATATTATTTAACGATTCTCAAAAACAAACTGCATCAGGATAACTGTTCGTTTAACGAATTTTACTTTTCTAAAGCCGATGCGTATAAAGATTATGTAGATAAATCGGCCAATATTTTGTCTTTATTGAATAACAGCAGAAACGAAAAGGGTGATAAAATTTCGATGACGCAGCGCATTGATTCGGATATTTTACAATACGATGCCACAAATCCTGAAAACACAAATAAGTTTGGCTCGCAAATGTTGATGTCGGATTTTTTTGTTCCAAAAGCGAGTAAATCAATTCCGTCTTTGCCCATGTTTGTGGCTAACGGAACAGCTTTTAATAATGGTGAACGCATTCCGTTTATGCCACATATTATTAAAGGTTTAAATCTCAATTCGTCTTTGGCGCCCAACAAAGCTTCGATCGCATTGAATGAAAATCAAGTTAATGATGGATTCAATTTTCCGGTTACTTATGCCATAACCGCGAGTTCTGCTTTTCCGGGCGTGCTTCCTAAAGTGAAATTTGGAGTTAAAAATCAGGAAAAAATATTGTGCATTGTCGATGGTGGCGCATCAGATAATATGGGATATAAAACCTTGGTAGAACTGCTTCATAACGATACAAAGGTGAGTGATAAAAACAAGAAAGCTTTGTTTATTGATTGCTTGGGACAAGGAAAAAAAGAACCTTATATAAATGATGGTAAAATCAGGTTGATTTCATTATTCGAAACGGCCTCTTTATATACAGTTCAGACGCGATACATGACTTTTGATAAAGATGTCGAAAATACTTTTGAGCGCTATAAAATACCAGTTTCTAACTATCAGATTATTGGCTTTACCACGATTAGAGATCATTTGTTAAAAATGGAGAAAGACCAGGATTATGAAGATTTAGTAATTGAGTTAAAAAACACAAATGATGATTCTGGCAATTGGGTACGACTTTACAGTAATTTTAAAGAAGATCTAATCGCTAAGTTTGGAGAAGAGTCATTTAAAAAAGACAAAGACGGCGAGATTATAATTGCAACTCTTAGTAAAGAGAAATTCAAAAGTTTATCGGCCAGAGAAATTCTGCTTTTATATGAATATGCATCGCACGTTGAAACAAAACTGAGAATTACCCCTCAAGAAAGAGAGGTTTTACTATTGTCCGGACGTTTTGCTGCATATTTAAAAACTAATGAATTGAAAGAGTTGTTGGTAGAAAATAAATAAATTAAGAATTGAGACTTTTTTTATTTTGTTTTTTGGCAAATTTTGTAAGATAATTATATATTTGACTCGGATTAGAGAATTGGAAATAATTGAATTTCAAAATACAAATCAAACCAATGAAAAAGTACTTTTTGATAAGTGGGTTACTATTGCTTTTAATCTCCTGTAAGAAAAATGAAAACCAGGTTATTGACGAAAAAAATCTGAGTGACACTATAATTGCAGAAAAAAAATCTGATTCAACTGGTATGAAAAATGCGATCGACGGTGTAATTTTTACCAGTACAGACAGTATTAAAGAATCGAAAGAATTAGACTTGCAATTACTGCAAAAAATAGCGCCGCAGTTAAAAATCAACTATTCGGATATAAGGGTTGATAAGACAAGTTCAATGAGCTATAATGATCAAATTGTCTTTTTTGTAATTACTTATGCACAAGCAGTTAATAATAAAGAAAAAGACATTTCGATTGAAAGAAAGTATGTTTTTGCTCGTGAAATAAACGGAAAAATTCTTGCCGAAGAATCAGATCCAGAGCTGAGTCATCTTAAAGACGAAGTAATACAAGCTTCAAAATCTTATATTTTAAAGAATTTAATCCAACTAAATGATCAAACTACCGGAATAGCATTTTATACAGATTTGGGTTCAGGCGGAGGAGTGCAATATTGGCGACGAAAATTTACTATTATCACTTTTACAGATTCGGGCATTAAAAAAGTATTGAATAATTATACTATCGGAAGAGGAAATAGTGAAATGAAAGATGATAATACAGATAAAATAGAAACATTAGAAGCAGGACTTCAGGTTTCAAAAAACAAAACAAATGGTTTTTATGATTTAATAGTTTCAAAAAGCTTTTTGTATGAGGAGTGGAATCGTAATGGAGAAGATGATACTGAAGGTAAAACAAAAGTTAAAAAAGAAACAGAAGTACTGAAATATAACGGGAAAAACTATACGTTTGATGCTGCAGATAAAATGAGATTTCTAAGCAATTTGAATGAATAAAAATAATGCGTAAAAAAATACTACTTGCCTTTTTGTTTTTACCGGTTTTCCTCTCAGCGCAAGTAAAAAAAATGGAGAAAACGGATAATGTTACCCGATATTTTTATGACGATCACATCGTTTCTGTTGAGATTTGGTACGGAGCAGACAAAAAACCGGACAGTACTAAAACGTATTATTCTAATGGAAAGCTAAATGAAGTTTTTTATTTTGATGAAAAAGGATTAAAAGATTCCAATTGTTTTCAATACAATAAGCAAGGCGAAAAATTGGTTACCTGGAATTTCTCGCATGGAAAATTAGTCAGCAGAACTGATCATAAATTGCCTTTTAATAAAGACAGAGAAGAAACAGTCAAAAAAGCACTCAAATTACTTACCGAAATCAATGTCAAAACGAATTATAATCCCACAAGGATTCTTGATTTGTACAATCGTGGAGTTTTGCGCATTAGCCTTGGCAATAACTCATTGGCACTCGATGATTTAAAAAAAGTAGAATATACTATAGATCGAGATCCTAAAAACAAGAATATTGTCCTGACTGATTCTTTACAGAAAAAACAGAATTTATTTAAAAGCAAGCTTTACGATCGATTGGCAAGTATTTATGGATCGTACGAAATGGACAATTTTGCCTTTCATTATTATTACAAGGCTATAAAAAATGCACCAGATGACTTGCGCATTTTATACAATTTTGCGGCTTTATTACAACGTCGAAAATCAAATGATTTGGCGCGCTATTATTTAGAGAAAATCGTAGCCGAAAAACCCAATCATGCGCACGCCAGATGGGGACTTGCACGATTGTACAGTGATTTGGGCGAATACGAAAAAGCGATGGAGAATATTACCGAAGCTTTTAAATCGGAAAAGGCAATTATAGAGCGAACTGCCGGTTACGGAGGCAGAGATTTGAGAACGACACGCGGATTAATATATCATAAATTAGGAGAATCTGATAAAGGAATCGCCGATTTGAAAGAAGCCTTAGAAATGGATAAAAACAATTCGTATGCGATGAAAAATCTCGGAATCATTTATCTGGATCAGCATAAATACAAAGAAGCCTGCGAATTGTTCCGTAAAGCAGATGAACTCAAGTATGCGTTAGTTTATGATGAAGTCGATTTAGCCTCGTTACTTGAAAGTGCCTGCAATAGCGTTCAGCCTGAAGTTGTGGAAAATAAAAAGCCGTTTGTTTTTCCTAATCCGGCAACGGCTGTGATTGCAATTGAAAATCTTGATTCAGCCAATTTTGATTACGAGGTTTTTAATTTCGAATCGGTTTCGGTTTTAAAAGGAAAAAGCACAGATGGAAAAATTGACATTTCCAGTTTATCTTCGGGTTTCTACGTACTAAAAGTTTCGACAGCCAATTCATTAGAAACTTTTAAGATGATTAAAGAATAAAAGAAAATAAAGCTCCGGAGGACCATCATATTTATAGAAAATTGTATTGATTTTGTGTTTAAGCTCCATCGGAGCGGTATATTGATGCGCCAAGGATTTCGCCCCGCCGGGGTTTAATTTCGTTTAAAAGTTCTTTGTGTATCTCTGCGTAATCTTCTTGAATCTTCGTGTATTAACCCCGAAACAACTTTAGAGTCAACTTTGTCTTAATCTTAGCAAACATTTCCTTAAATTTGCTTCCGTTATAAAAAAATACAATAGTTATAAAAATCAAGCTATGTTACAAATCGCATTTATTAGAGAGAATCAAGAGAAAGTAATCAAGGCTTTAGCAAAACGAAATATCGATGCTAAAAGCGTTGTTGAAGAGGTCGTGCAATTAGACGAAAACCGTCGTGCTACACAAGTAGAATTAGACAACACTTTATCTGAATCTAATAAATTATCCAAAGATATTGGAGAATTAATGAAAGCGGGAGAGAAGTCAAAAGCTGCAATCTTAAAAGAAAAAACGGTTTCATTAAAAGAAAAAAGTAAAGAGTTAGGCGAAAAAGCAGAAGCTTTGGCTGCCGAATTGACCAATAAATTATACACATTACCAAATCTTCCTGCTGATATTGTTCCTGAAGGAAAAACTCCAGATGACAATTTGAATGTTTTTCAGGAAGGTGATATTCCGGTTTTGCATGAAGGTGCGCAGCCACACTGGGAATTGGTGAAGAAATATGATATAATCGATTTCGAATTGGGTGTAAAAATTACAGGTGCAGGATTTCCGGTTTACAAAGGAAAAGGAGCTCGTTTGCAACGTGCTTTAATCAATTACTTTTTAGACAAAAATACTGCTGCAGGATATAACGAAGTTCAGGTACCGCATTTGGTAAACGAAGCTTCTGGTTATGGAACAGGACAATTGCCAGACAAAGAAGGGCAAATGTATCACTCAACAATCGATGATTTATATTTGATTCCAACGGCTGAGGTTCCTGTTACGAATTTGTTTCGTGATGTAATTTTAAACGAAAGCGAATTACCAGTTTTACATACCGCTTATACGCCATGTTTCCGTCGTGAAGCAGGTTCTTACGGAGCACATGTTCGTGGATTAAACCGTTTGCACCAATTTGATAAAGTTGAAATTGTACGTGTTGAACATCCTGATAAGTCTTATGAAGCACTTGACGGAATGGTAGAACATGTAAAAGAAATTTTGAAAGAATTGAAATTGCCATATAGAGTTTTACGTTTATGCGGAGGCGATATGGGTTTTACAGCGGCTTTGACGTATGATTTTGAAGTATTTTCTACAGCGCAGGATCGTTGGTTAGAAATTAGTTCAGTTTCTAACTTCGAAACTTTTCAGGCAAATCGTTTGAAATTGCGTTTCAAAGACAAAGACGGAAAAAACCAATTAGCGCACACGCTTAACGGAAGTTCATTGGCTTTACCAAGAGTTTTGGCAGGAATATTAGAAAATTACCAAACGCCGGAAGGAATCGTAATTCCAGAAGTTTTACGTCCTTACTGTGGTTTTGATATTATAAATTAGATTAACTTTTATCGTTCTTAGAGTCAACCTAACAGGTTTTTAAAACCTGTTAGGTTTCTTAATTTTAAATAAGAACTTTAATAAAAATAAAACAAGAGATGAATGGAATTTTAAATTGGAATGTAGATCCGGTTATTTTCATGATAACGGATAGTTTTCCTTTAAAATATTATGGAGCTCTTTTTGCTTGCGGACTTTTACTGGGCTATTATATTGTAAGAGGTATTTACAAAAAAGAGCATCTTTCACTGGATAATCTTGATAGTTTATTGGTTTATGTGATAGTGGGTACAATTTTAGGCGCAAGATTAGGACATTGTTTTTTTTATGAACCTGCTTATTTTTTTAAGCATCCAATTGAAATTCTTTTACCAATTCAGAAGGTAGCTGGAGTTTATAAATTTGTTGGTTATCAAGGATTAGCAAGTCACGGTGGATCAATTGGGGTTTTGATAGCAATGATTTTATATTGCCGAAAATACAAAGTAAAGTTCTTATGGATTCTGGATAAAATGGCAATTGGAGTTCCCGTTACAGGCGCTTTTATCAGATTTGGGAATTTTATGAATTCTGAAATCTACGGAAAACCAACAAATGGGAATTGGGGAATTGTTTTTCAAAGAGACGATATGATTCCCAGACATCCAACACAATTGTACGAAGCATTTGCTTATTTACTGATATTCGGAATTGTGCTTTATCTGTACAAAACAGAAAGATGTAGAAAAGCTGACGGATTTATTTTTGGATGGTTCCTGACTTTGATGTTTGTAGCCAGATTTATAATTGAATTTTTTAAAGAAAATCAAGAAAGTTTCGAGAATGATATGATTATTAATATGGGGCAAATACTAAGTATTCCGTTTATATTAATTGGCGTAATTTTGATAATCTGGAAATCGAAAAAACAGGAGGTGATTTAGTTCTCAGTCTCAGTCGAAGTTTACAGTGAATTGCGTTGAATACTGAGACTGCAAACTGCGACTGAATACTGAAAACCGTGACTGTAAACTGAATACTGAAAAAAGGCTGAAATATGAAAAACATCTTTATTTATATCGTTTTATTATGGTCCACTCTTTCATTTGCTCAAAATGATCAGCTCGCTCAATATTACTATGATAAAGGTGATTTTGAAAAAGCCAAAATCAGTTACGAAGAACTACTAAATGGTTCTCCATCTAATACACAATACTTCTTAAGAACGGTCGATTGTTATCAGCAATTACAAAAATTTGATATTGCAGAAAAAGCGATACAGGATCGTTACAACAAATACAAGCAAGGTGTTTTTTTAGTTGAATTGGGATATAATTTTCAATTGCAAAAAAATGATGCTAAAGCTAAAAGTTACTACGAGCAAGCAATCGAAAAAATTAAAACGAATCCCAATGATGTTTATGGAATCGGTAATTCTTTCGAGAAAAAAGTGTTGTTAGAATATGCATTAAAAGCGTATCAAACAGCGATGCAGATTCAGCCCAATTACAATTTTAATTTTCAAATAGGAATGTTGTACGGACAGTTAGGAAAGACAGATCAAATGATTGATCTTTTATTAACAGAATCGTATCAAAATCCGCAGAACGCTAATTTAATTCAATCACAATTGGCTCGTTTCATGAATGGTGAAACGGATAATACTGCTTTTAAAGATGCCATGCGTAAAGCTTTGATTTTAAGAACTCAAAAAGATCAGGACGTTTTCTGGAATCATTATTTGAGTTGGTTTTATGTACAGCAAAAAGAATTTGGAAAAGCCTTTATTCAGGAAAAAGCAATTTACAAACGCGAACCGGAATCGTTGATGAGTATTGTCAATCTGAGTCAGTTTGCCATGAATGAAGATGATACAGATACTGCAGAGGAAATCCTTAATTTTATACTTCAAAACACTAAAGATTTGGACTTATTGGTTCAGACCAATTCGTATTTAATGCAAATTAAAATCGATAAAGCACAGGAAAAAGACTATCCAAATATCACTGCAGAGTTACAACAATTGCTTACTACCTATGAAATAACTCCTTTTACCTTATCTTTGCAAATAATTCAGGCACATTTCCTGGCTTTTAATCTCAAAAAGACTGAAGAAGCTAAGGCAATTATTAAAAAAGCGCTCGAGTTAAACCTGAATGATTATCAGGAAGCAGATGCAAAAATGGAGTTAGCAGACATCTTGCTTTTAGAAGAAAAGTACAATCAGGCATTAATTTATTATTCACAGATTCAGTTGAATTTAAAGAATGATGTAATGGCGCATGAAGCCAGTTTAAAAGCAGCGAAAACAAGTTATTATAAAGGTGATTTTGAGTGGGCTTTAAAACAGTTTAAAGAGCTGAAAGCGGCAAGTACACAGTTAATTGCCAACGATGCTTTAGAATATTTTTTATTGATAAATGACAATACAGTTGCCGATTCGACGCAAACAGCGTTGAAGCAGTTTGCAAAAGGTGATTTTTTAATTTATCAGAATAAAAAACAAGAAGCAATCAATCAGTTTCTTAGTATTTTGAAAACCTATAAAGGGCAGGAAATCGAAGCTGTAACATTGTTGCGTTTAGGGAAAATTTATGAAAGTTTAAAAGATTTTAATTCGGCTTTAAGCCAATATCAACAAATCATAGACAATCATAACACTGGGATTTATATCGATGAAGCGCTGTTTTTTTCGGCAGAAATTTACAACGACGAATTGCACGATATCGAAAAGGCGAAGCCATTATATGAGAAGGTAATTTTTAATCATCAAGACAGTATTTACTTTGTTGATGCCAGAAAAAAATACCGAGAGTTAAGAGGAGACAAGAATTTATAAAAATAGATCGTTAGATTATTAGACTACTTAGATTTTTAGACTTTTCTGAAATCTAAGTAGTCTAGTGTCTAAGAAGTCTAAAATCTAGAGAAAAATGATTATTTACAACGTTACAACCAATATACACGAAAGCGTTAAAGACCAATGGCTAAAGTGGATGCAGGAAAAACATATACCGGAAATTTTGGCGACACAAAAGTTTTCTTCGGCAAGAATCGTAAGAGTTATGATTGAAGAGGAAATGGGAGGTATTACTTATTCTGTTCAATATGTTACGGACAGCAAAGAAACTTTAGAAAGATATTATATTGAAGATGAACCAAAATTTCATCAGGAAGCTTTAGGATTATTTGCAGATAAACTACTTTCTTTTAGAACAGAGTTAGAGTTGATTTCGGAACATTAAAAGAGATTTATAGATCATTAGACTTCTTAGGTTTTTAGACTAACTAAAAATCTAATAATCTAAGAAGTCTAGAAGTCTAACAATCTAAAAAAGAAAATGGAAAAAGTAAAAGCCAAAAAACATTTAGGACAACACTTCCTGAAAGATGAAAGCATCGCAAAAGCAATTGCAGATACTTTGAGCTTACAAGGATACGATGAGGTTTTAGAAATAGGACCAGGAATGGGTGTGTTAACTAAATATTTGCTTGACAAACCAATTAATACACACGTAATCGAGATCGATGGCGAATCGGTAGTGTATTTGGGTGAAAATTATCCAAAATTAAAAGATAAAATTATCTCTCAGGATTTCCTGAAATACAATATAAATGAGGTTTATGAGAATAAACAATTCGCTATTATTGGGAATTTTCCATATAATATTTCAACGCAAATCGTTTTTAGAACTTTAGAATTTAAACATCAGATTCCGGAGTTTTCGGGAATGTTTCAAAAAGAAGTTGCTGAGCGTATTTGCGAGAAAAAAGGATCAAAAGCTTACGGAATCTTGTCCGTATTAGCACAAGCTTTCTATGATACGGAGTATTTATTTACTGTTGACGAAAATGTTTTTATTCCTCCGCCCAAGGTCAAGTCGGGTGTGATGAAAATGACCCGAAAGGAAGATTATAGCCTTCCTTGCTCTGAAAAATTGTTTTTTACGGTTGTAAAAACGGCTTTTCAGCAAAGACGAAAAACATTACGTAACAGTTTGAAAACATTAAATTTATCAGATGACCTGCGATTAGACACTATCTTTGATAAACGTCCTGAGCAGTTAAGCGTAGACGAATTTATTGTTTTGACTCAAAAAATAGAAGCCGATGGAGTTTAAAATCAGCAAAGAGCTAATTAAAAAAATAGCTCAACTCATTCAAGCTAAAAACAATACAGAGCTAGAAATTTTGTTGAATGACATGCATCACGCCGATTTCGCTGAAATTCTTGATGAAATTGACATTGATGAAGCTACTTATATATTTAAAGTTTTAGATAGCGAGAAAACAGCTGAAATTCTTCTGGAATTAGAAGATGATTTACGTGAAAAAATCTTAAGCCGACTTTCGCCTAAAGAAATCGCCGAAGAGCTGGATGAGCTTGAAACCAATGATGCGGCAGATATTATTGGTGAACTTTCAAAAGACAGAAAAGCTGAAGTAATCTCAGAATTGCAGGACGTTGAACACGCAAAAGGAATCGTTGATTTATTGCGTTACGACGAAGATACTGCCGGAGGTATCATGCACAAAGAGTTGGTGAAAGTTAACGAAAACTGGAACGTATTAACTTGTGTGAAAGAAATGCGCATTCAGGCCGAAAACGTTTCAAGAGTACATTCTATTTATGTTGTTGATGATGAGAATAGGCTTAAAGGCAGATTGTCACTTAAAGATTTATTGACAACATCGACCAAAACACAAATTTCAGACATTTATATCAGAAAATTATATTCGGTAAATGTTGAAACTCCAGACGTTGAGGTAGCCCGAATGATGGACAAATACGATTTGGAAGCTATTCCGGTTGTTGATGAACTTGGTCGTTTAGTAGGCCGCATTACAATTGATGATATTATTGATGTCATAAAAGACGAAATAGAAAAAAGAGATACCGAAGATATTCAGAAATTCGGGGGACTTGAAGCGTTAGAATTACCATACGTTCAAACGCGTCTTGGCGAAATGGTTAAAAAAAGAGCAACTTGGCTTGTTGTTTTATTTATTGGAGAAATGTTCACCGCTTCGGCAATGGGATTTTTCGAAGGTGAAATAGAGAAAGCTGTAGTTTTAGCTTTATTTGTTCCGCTTATTATTTCGAGTGGTGGAAATTCAGGCTCGCAAGCAGCAACGCTAATAATTCGTGCTATGGCATTGAAAGAGTTAACGCTGAAAGATTGGTGGTATGTAATGAAAAAAGAAATTGCATCAGGATTTTTGCTTGGGGCAATTTTAGGAATTGTTGGTTTTATCAGAATTATGGTTTGGCAACAAACCGGACTTTACGAATATGGAGAACATTGGCTGGCGATTGGAGCAACAGTTTCTCTTTCGTTAGTGTTTATTGTTTTGTGGGGAACACTTTCAGGATCAATGATACCATTTTTATTGAAAAGACTTAAACTGGATCCCGCGACTTCATCGGCGCCATTTGTTGCAACTTTAGTTGATGTAACAGGATTAGTAATCTATTTTACAATCGCTTCTTTGTTATTAAAAGGGAAACTGTTGTAAGTATAAAATAGATCTGGTAAATATTGTAGCAGGTTTGTTTATTATTGCAGCAAATAATGATTTTTGAATAGCCAAAATGATTATAGGTTCTAGATTTTTGCCACAAATTGATAGATTACAGTGATTTAAAATTTGTAAAATCTGCGTAATTTACATGCCGAAAAAAGGGCTATTAACCAGCCAAAAATAAATCAAAAAACCGACTAAGAATGAAAGTACATATAATAGGAGGAGGGAATCTAGGGGTTTCTATTGCTTTGGGAATTGCAAAATTCTCAAAAAACAACCAAGTCACCGTTACAAGAAGAAATACAGCCAGTATTCAATATTTATCAGAGTACGGAATCACAGTTTCATCTGATAATAAACATAACATTCAAGAAGCAGATGTAGTGGTTTTAACTATAAAACCATATCAGGTTGATGTTGTTCTGGCAGAAATTTTACCAGTAATTAAAGGAAAAACAATTGCTTCGGCAGTAAGCGGATTGTCTTTGGATATCTTGCAATCAAAAACTAATAACGAATATCCGGTAGTTAGAATTATGCCAAATATTGCGGCACAATTTGGCGAATCAGCAACTTGTATTTCTTTCCCTGAAAAAGACAGAGAAAAAGCATTGCCAATTGTTGACCTATTTCAGGATTTAGGAACGGCTCCAATTATCGACGAAAAATTAATGGACGCTGCAACTGTTCTTGGTGCGTGCGGAACTGCATATGCTTTAAGGTATATTCGTGCTTCAATGCAAGCAGGAATCGAAATTGGTTTTGATTCTCAAACGGCTTTAGCAATCGCTGCGCAAACCGTAAAAGGAGCTGCAAAAATGTTGCTAGAGGAAAAAGTGCATCCGGAACAATTAATCGA
Organism: Flavobacterium sp. FlaQc-57; assembly: GCF_044007395.1. Classification (NCBI taxonomy): domain Bacteria; kingdom Pseudomonadati; phylum Bacteroidota; class Flavobacteriia; order Flavobacteriales; family Flavobacteriaceae; genus Flavobacterium; species Flavobacterium sp. FlaQc-57. The sequence goes on along the minus strand of NZ_JBIPDA010000002.1, from coordinate 340,076 downwards.
TCGTGTAACGACGCCTCAAGGCTGTACAATTGTTGGTTTAAATGAAATGGAACACAATGGTTTCAGCTCGTCTTTAATAAAAGGAATCAAGACTTCTTTGAAACAGATTAAAGGATAGTTTTTTAGAAAATACAAATATTTAAAATCCCAAATTCCACTTTTATTAAGTTGGAGTTTGGGATTTTTTAGTGGTTGCTAAACCCGACAGGTTTTTAAAACCTGTCGGGTTTGTTGTTTTAAAGAAAAATAAACGTTAAGCTATTTTTTTTTCGTCAAAATATACTTCAAATAAATAAAACCAAAAAGACCAGAAAGAATTGATGCAATTAAAATCGCAATTTTAGAGAAAACAATGGTTTCCGGATCATGAAAAGCCAAAATAGTAATGAAAATAGACATCGTAAAACCAATTCCACCCAACATTCCTGCGCCTAATATATGAGCCCATTTTAAGCTTTTTGGTAAAGAACAAAATCCCGCACTAACTCCAATCGCAGAAAAAAGTATGATTCCTAAAGGTTTACCTATAACCAAACCTAATATAATTCCTAAAGTATTACTATGAGAAAGACCTTCATGCCAGTCTGATTCGATAGCAATACAAGTATTGGCAATAGCAAACAGAGGTAAAATAAAGAAAGCAACGGGTTTATGTAAAAAGTGCTGCAATTTATACGAACTTGTGTTTTTACCGCCATCTCCAAACGGAATTACAAATGCTAAAATAACGCCAGTTATCGTAGCATGCACGCCAGAGTTAAGCATGAAGTACCACATCGCAACGCCTCCAATTAAATACGGAATCAAATTGTGAATCTTCATTCGATTTAAAACAAATAAGAATGCCCAAATACCTAAAGCAATGGCAAGATTTACAAACGCAATTGAGGTGGTGTAAAATATAGCAATAACGATAATAGCTCCTAGATCATCGATAACGGCTAATGCTGTTAAGAAAACCTTTAACGATGCTGGAACCTTATTTCCTAAAAGAGATAAAATTCCAATTGCAAACGCAATATCAGTCGCCATAGGAATTCCTGCTCCGTTTTGTGTTGCGGTTCCAAAGTTTAAAGCCAGGAAAATAGCGGCAGGAACCAGCATTCCGCCAAAAGCTGCCATAATTGGTAGAGAAGCATTTTTTATACTTGATAATTCACCATGATAAATTTCGCGTTCTAATTCTAACCCAATTAATAAAAAGAAGATGGCCATTAATCCATCATTAATCCAGTGCGTGATAGAATGCCCGTTAAAATCCTTTTCCCAAAACGCGATATATTCGGTTTGGAATGAGGAATTTGCAAGGTACATTGAGATAATTGTAACAAAGAGTAAAAGTAATCCTCCTGATTTTTCGTTGTCAAAAAAGGCTTTAAAAGTTTTTGTTAATTTCATATATAAGAAGGATGAGATGATTTAGAAAGAGAGAAATTCATCGGAATTCGATAAATGTTATATTTTCAAAGTTAAAAAAAATATAACCAATAAAAAATTCCCAGTGTTTTGTTTCATTAGAAACTATGAATAATCTCAATTCAAAAATGAAGAATAAGCTGTATTTTTGTCTTTTCATTAGCAAAATAAAACTTTACATATGAATGTCAAAATTTTACATATAGACAGTAATAACCCGATTCTTTGGCAACAATTAGAAGATGCAGGTTTTGAAAACCACGCCGATTTTAAATCTTCTAAAGAAGAAGTAGAAGCTAAAATTCAGGATTATAACGGAATTGTAATTCGAAGCCGTTTTAAAATCGATAAAACCTTTTTAGACAAAGGAACCAATTTACAGTTTATTGCCAGAGTTGGCGCTGGTTTAGAGAGTATCGATTGTGATTATGCTGAAACAAAAGGAATTCATTTAATCGCTGCTCCCGAAGGTAATCGCAACGCTGTTGCAGAACATTCGTTGGGTGTGATTTTATCATTATTCAATAATTTAAATCAGGCCGACGCCGAAATAAGAGCCGGACATTGGAATAGAGAAAGTAATCGTGGTCATGAATTAGACGGAAAAACGGTAGGAATTATTGGTTATGGTAATATGGGAAAAGCTTTTGCGAAAAAACTTCGTGGTTTTGATGTAGAAGTTTTATTTCATGATATATTAGACAATATTGGAGATGAAAATGCCAAACAAGTTTCGTTAAAAGAATTACAGCAGAAAGCCGATGTTTTGAGTTTACACCTTCCGTGGACTCCGGAAACGGATAAAATGGTTAATGCTGGTTTTATTAACGCATTTGCAAAGCCATTTTGGATCATAAATACTTCGCGTGGTAAAAATATCGTTACAGCAGATTTAGTTGAAGCGATGAAGTCAAAAAAGGTTTTGGGTGCTGGTTTAGATGTTTTGGAGTATGAAAAATTATCTTTCGAAACATTGTTTCAGGATAAAAATACTCCCGAAGCTTTTCAGTATTTGTTGCAAGCTAAAAATGTTTTACTAACTCCTCATATTGCCGGTTGGACTTTTGAAAGTCATGAACGCTTAGCACAGGTTATTGTAGATAAAATTAAGAGGGTTTATAAAAAGTAAATTGTTTAAAACCGAGTCTGGATGATTTTGTGGTTTTAGAATTAAATAACGAGTTTTTTCTGTAGAATTTTAATACTATAATTAGTTTTTAATATTAATTTTTAATAATATTGTTTCTAAATAAGGAGTGACCGAAAATCCCAAAGAGTAGGAATTAACCAATTAATTTTAAGTAATAAAAAATGGAAAACAATTTTCAAGAGACATCTAATAAATTTAATGAACCAATTCCGGTATTTAAAGTGGATCCGATTATGGTATTGCTTTTTGGGTTTTTAACTTGCGGATTATATTTAATTTATTGGAATATTAAAGTGGCGGAAGTTTTTAATGCCGTGGCAAAAAAAGAAGTTATCTCGCAACCTATTGCAATTTTTGCAGGATGTTGTATGCCGGTAAATATTTATTTTTATTATTTGGCAGGTAAAGAAGCATTGCCTAAAGTTTATGAAAGAACAGGTGAACTTCAAAAAGATCAGTCAACTTTATTAATTGTTTTAGGATTCTTTTTTCCTTTTGCAGCAGCAATGATCGTACAAGGTGATATCAACAGATTATACAAATAATAGTAAAACAAAGCGTAAAATTTACGGGATTATCGGTGCAGCAATTACACTGATAATTCCGTTTTTTTTAATGCTTAACAATCACAATGACCATTTAGAAACAGATCAATCGTTTTGTCCTTTTAAAATGGTAACTGGTTTTCCTTGTCCGGGTTGTGGTATAACCAAGTCATTGGTATATTTTTATCAGGGTGATATATATAAGTCTGTTAGTTATCATATTTTAGGCCCCTTTGTTATTTTGTTTTGTTGGCTTACCATCATTATCCTGACAACAGAAATTATTACTAAAAAAGAATATTTTAATGGTCTTTTATACAATAGAAAACTGGCGTATAATATGGCTTATTTTTTAGCTTTTTATCATATAATTAGATTGGTTCTCTTTGTCAAAAACAATTCTTTTGATGATATATTACATCAATCAATTTGGTTTTAAAAATTAATAAAACCGCTATTTTTCCTTTTAGCAGGAGATTCCTTTTCGTATTAAAGCAATAATTTATTTCAGATTAGATATATAAATTTAAAATTAACAATATGGAAAACACAAAACATGAAGCGTGGAATAACCCACAAGGAACCGCGCCAGAGAATAAAAAAGTAGTAGCCGGAATTCTGGCAATTCTATTAGGTGCATTAGGAATTCATAAGTTTTATCTTGGATACACTAAAGAAGGTGTTATTCAGCTTATTTTGGGATTTGTGTTTGGAATTGGTGGTGTAATAGGGATAATAGAAGGAGTTTTGTATTTAACTAAAACCGATGAAGAGTTTTATCAAACTTATCAGGTTGGTTATAAAGGCTGGTTTTAAAGAAAAACAGATTATCGCATAAAAAATCCCATTTACTTTTAAAGCAAATGGGATTTTTTAATTTCTATAGTAAAAAAGATAGGCTTAATCTTCTTTCTCAGATAATTTACGTTCTAATTCTATTTGAAACTCCTCAATAACGGGTTTCATTGTGCTCTCCGGAATATCTGCGATTCTAATGTACATTAAACCATCTACTGCATTATTAAATAAAGGATCGACGTTAAAAGCCACAACACGTGCATTTTGTTTGATGTATTTTTTGATTAAAACCGGTAAGCGTAAATTTCCTGGTTCTAACTCGTCAATAATTTTGTCAAATTTATTTAAGTCAGATTCAGCTTCATCGAAGATAAAATCTTTATCAGCGTCTTTCAGTTTTACTTTATATGCTTTTTTCGGGTGAATATATTGTGCAATATAAGGATCGTAATAATTCGATTTCATAAACTCAATCATCAATGATTTCGAAAAATCAGAAAATTGGTTACTGATACTTACACCGCCTAATAAATATTTATGCTCAGGATAACGTAAAGTTGTGTGAATAATACCTTTCCATAATAAGAATAAAGGCATTGGTTTTTGCTGGTACTCTTTAATGATAAAAGCACGGCCCATTTCGATTGATTTATGCATCATATCATGCAATTCTGGTTCGAATCTGAAAAGATCATTCAAATAGAAACCTTCGATTCCGTATTTAGGGTAAATTTCTGAACCCAGTCCCATACGGTATGCACCTGCAATTTTCTTAGTTTCTTCATCCCATAGAAACATATGGTGATAATATTGATCGAATTTATCTAAGTCGATAGATTCATTTGTTCCTTCGCCTACTTCACGGAAAGTAATTTCGCGTAAACGACCAATTTCGTGTAAAATATTTGGGATTGTTTTTGCTCTTGCAAAAAATACTTCATAGTTTTTACTTTGTAATAAGCGGCAGTCACTATTTCTTAACGCGTTTACTTCGTCAATCATTTTTGATTCACTTGCAGGCGTTACGATTTTTTTTGGAGCTTTCGGAATTTTTAAACTTGCTGTATCTAATAATTTGCTGTCCTTTTCAAAAGGATTGGCAAGCATATACGTTTTCTTTCTTAAAAATTCTGAATATTCTTCAAACGATTCAATTTCGTTTTGTTCGTTTACAGAAATTGGTTTTCCAATACGAACTTTAATTACACGATCTTTCTGAGTAAGTAATTCTGATGGTAATTTTGCAGTACGCAGCGTGTCATCGATTTTAGAAAGCCAATAAAATAATCGGCTGTTTTTTGCATGAAAATAAATCGGTACAACAGGAACTTTTGCTTTTCTGATTAGCTTTAAAGCACCTTCTTCCCACGGTTTGTCCACAACTAATTTACCATCTTTATAAGTCGAAACTTCTCCGGCAGGGAAAATTCCAAGCGGTTTTCCATCACTTAAATGACGCAAAGTTTCCTTGATTCCAACCACGCTCGATTTAGCATCCTTATGGTTCTCAAAAGGATTAACAGGCATGATGTATTTTTTAAGCGGAACAATTCGGTGTAATAAAAAATTGGCGATGATTTTGAAATTTGGTTCTCTTTCAAGCATTAATTTCAAAAGTAAAATACCATCAATTCCTCCAAGCGGATGATTTGAAATGGTAATATAGGCGCCGTCTTTAGGTAAACGTTTTAAATCTTCTTCAGGAATTTCAAATTTGATTTCCATCTCATCTAAAATCCCGTTTAAAAACGCAACATCCTCTAAATGTTTATTATGATCGTAAATTTTATTAAGGGTAGAGATCTTAAGAACCTTCATAAGAATCCAGCCTGAAAAAGTACCAAATACTCCGTACTTATCAACATTTATTGCTTTTGCAACTTCTTTCGCGGTAACTAAACCCATGTACTATTTTTAATTTATTAGAGCAGCGAACAAAGATAACAAAAAACTCTACTTTTCGCCGTTTCAAACACAAACTTTCCACTTTTTTATTACATTTGAAATCCTAAAAAATCACTGATGAAAATTATTTCTTATAATGTAAACGGAATACGTGCCGCAATAACTAAAGGTTTTATCGAATGGCTGCAACATGCAAATCCAGATGTAATTTGCCTTCAGGAAATAAAAGCGACTGAAGAACAAATTCCTGTTGATGACATAACGGCTGCGGGCTATCCTTACCAATATTATTATCCGGCAACAAAAAAAGGATATAGCGGTGTGGCTATTTTATCAAAAATAAAACCCAATAATGTGGTTTATGGAACCGGAATTCAGCATATGGATTTTGAAGGTCGTAACCTTCGTGCCGATTTTGATGACTGCTCTGTAATGAGTTTATATCTTCCGTCCGGAACAAATATTGAACGATTGGATCATAAATTTATGTTCATGGACGATTTTCAAAACTATATTAACGAGTTAAAACTAACCATTCCGAATTTGATTATTTGCGGCGATTACAATATTTGTCACGAAGCAATCGATATTCACGATCCTGTTCGTAACAAAACAGTCTCCGGATTTTTACCTGCTGAACGCGCTTGGCTTGATGGATTTATGAAATCTGGTTTTGTTGATAGTTTCCGTCATTTTAATAAAGATCCGCATCATTATTCGTGGTGGAGTTACCGTGCAGGAGCGCGAGGGAATAATAAAGGCTGGCGAATCGATTACAATTTAGTGAGTGATTCATTGCAACACCGATTAAAACGTGCGGTTATTCTTCCAGATGCTGTGCATTCAGACCATTGTCCAGTTTTAGTCGAGATTGAATAAAATTTGGTATTGTTCTTGTTGAAAGAATTGGTGTTTAAGTTTTAAAATTAACATTGTTATTTTATTTTGACATTGTTTGATTATTGATATGCTCTAAATTAAATCTAAAAATTAAAATGATTAAAAAAACTTCCATCGGATTACTGGTTTTAGCTTTGTCTATGACTTCATGTGTGTCCAAGAAAATTTACAACGATCTTGAAACAAAATATTCAGATCTAAAAAAAGAAAATCGTTCCATTGCTGATGAAAATGCCAATTTACAAAAGGCAAAAAATCAATTAGAATTAGATCGTGATGCTTTAACTAAAGATTTAAATAGCACAAAAGACGAATTGGCAAAACAAAAAGCCGATTTAGCTGCAGCTCAAAGTAAGTTTAAGGTTTTACAGGATTCATACAATGCACTTGAAAAAAACAGCAACGATGCATTGGAGAAAAACATGAATAAAAACCGTGAATTGCTGGCACAATTGGAAGCAAAATCTAAAAAATTGGCCGAAGAACAAGCAAGTCTTGACAAAACAGCAAGTCGCTTAAACGAACTTGAGGCAATGATTGCAGCAAAAGAGGCGGCAATGAAAAAGCTAAAAGAAACTTTATCTAAAGCTTTAAACGGTTTTGAAGGTAAAGGTTTGACAGTTGAACAGAAAAATGGAAAAGTATATGTTTCGATGGAAAATAAATTACTTTTTAATTCAGGAAGCTGGGCTGTTGGTACCGAAGGTAGAAAAGCAGTTGTGGAACTGGGGAAAGTTTTAGGTGATAACCCTGATCTTTCAGTTCTTATTGAAGGTCACACAGATGATGATCCGTATGCAGGTTCAGGACCAATTGCAAACAACTGGGATTTATCTACTAAAAGAGCCACAGCAATTGTAAATATTTTGAGTGAAAACACTAAAATCAACAAACAAAAATTAACAGCAGCAGGTCGCAGCGAATTTTCTCCACTTGCAAGTAATGCAACTCCGGAAGGAAAAGCTAAAAACCGTAGAATCGAAATCATCTTAACACCACGATTAGATGAAATTGCTGAAATGCTTAATAGTATAAATTAAGGTTCTGAGGTACTGAGTTGCTAAGGCTCTAAGATTTTGTAAATAAAAAGGCTCAAAGTAAAACTTTGAGCCTTTTTATTTACAGGAAATGAACCTTAGAAACAGAGTGTCTTAGAAATACAGATTCTCAAGAAAATGTTATTATTTTTTTAACTTTTGTCACATTTTCATTTGCTAAATCCCTTTGTATCTTTGAAACTTAATATTCAAAAGGAAAAACTTAGTGCCTTAGAATCTTAGTAACTTAGAACCTCAAAAAGAATGAAATACACAACTTTACCTAATACAGATATAAAAGTTAGTAAAATATGTCTTGGAACGATGACTTTCGGACAACAAAATACAGAAGCTGAAGGGCATCAACAAATGGATTACGCACTTGAAAAAGGTGTAAACTTTTTTGATACAGCCGAAATGTATTCGATTCCGGCAAGTGAGGCAACTTACGGAAGTACAGAAAAAATTATTGGAACCTGGTTTAAGAAATCAGGAAACCGTGAAAAAGTTGTTTTGGCTTCTAAAATTGCCGGGCCAAATGCGAATTTTGGCTATATGCGTGAGAAACTGGATTTCTCGCCTGCAAGTATTAAGCTTGCATTAGAAAACAGTCTAAAACGTCTTCAAACTGATTATATCGATTTGTATCAAATGCATTGGCCAGAGCGAAAAACCAATTATTTTGGGCAACGTGCTTTTGGAGGTTATGATGATGCTTGGGAAGATGATTTTAGAGAAATCTTAGAAACGTTTGACGGATTAATTAAAGAAGGAAAAATTAAACACATTGGTGTTTCTAATGAAAATCCTTGGGGAATGATGCGTCTTTTGGAAGAAAGTAAACATCAGAATCTGCCAAGAATTAAAACAGTTCAAAATCCTTATAATTTATTGAATCGCCTTTTCGAAGTGGGTTCTGCCGAAGTTTCCATGCATGAAAATGTTGGTTTATTGGCGTATTCTCCTTTAGCTTTTGGTATTTTAACCGGAAAGTTTTTAACTGGAGAAGAGCATCCAAATTCAAGAATTAAACTTTTTCCACAATATACACGTTACGCTAGCGAACAATGTACCCAAGCTACAAAATTGTATCAGGAAATCGCTCATAAACACGGATTGACTTTGACGCAATTGGCAATGGGATTTGTATTACAGCAACCTTTTTTGACAAGTGCGATTATTGGGGCAACCACAATGGAACAATTAAAAGAAAATATCGATACAATTGATGTTGTTCTTTCGAAAGAAGTAATAGCTGAAATTAATCACGTTCAGTCAATTATTCCTGATCCGGCGCCTTAAGTAATTATGTGCCGCGGGTTTTAAACTCAATTTTGTTATTTCGACCGAAGGGAGAAATCGAATGATTAACTCTGCAAAGATTGGTGATATTTCTTTGCGGAATTTCTTGTGCGATTTCTCCCTTCGGTCGAAATGACAAAAACTAATATCTTTAGGTTAAATCAATTACTACAAATCAAATTCATCATCCCTTGCCAAAGAATCAACTGGAATTGCAGTCGAATCGAGCGCTTTAATACGTATGAATGAACGTGCATTTCCGGAAATATAAACGGGTCTGAGGCCTCCAATCGTATCTTCAGAAACCAAAACACCACGGCGCAACATTAAGTTGCTTAAGAATTTTTGATTTTTCACAGCAAAGTCCTTTAGATTTCCTTGGTCATTAAACTGATACATAAATTTTCGAGGCTTCGGAATAATAGTAGCCAGGAATAAACATTCATTCAGGGTTAAATCTGCAGGTCTTTTTTGAAAGTAAAAATGACTCGCTTCTCCAATTCCGTATACATTTGGCCCCCATTCGATAATGTTGAAATAAACTTCCAGCATTCTTTCTTTGCTGGCAATTCGGTTATTTTCCAGAATATAAACCAATAAAATTTCTTCCAGCTTTCGCGAAAGTGTTTTCTCACGCGTCAGGAACACGTTTTTAATCAATTGCATGCTTATTGTACTTGCGCCGCGAGAGAATTTTTTAGTTCTAATATTCTTTAAAATCGATTGTTTGAAAGCTTCATTGATAAATCCGCGATGCGAGAAAAACGAAGGATCTTCAGTCGTTAAAACAGATTTTCTTAAATAAGGCGAAATCTGATCTAAAGGCGTATAGTTCGGATTTGCATTTCCAACCAAAATTGGTCGTTGCAGAACATTTTGAATTATGGCACGATAAACAAATTCTCCGTTTAGCTTATTTAAATCGGCTTCACCATATTTAGTAATTCTTAAATCTTCTTTGTTGAGTTTGCTGTCAAAAACTAAATCATTAGGATTGTTTTTGTTGAATTTGAAATCCAGTTTATAATCGAAATTTCCAGTTGCCTCCATACCTTGAAAATGCGTGAATAAACCATCGGGTAATGAAACGATAAAATCTTGCGCTTTCATCTTAGGAATGTTCACTTTCAAAGTGTAAGTAGTGTCTTTTTCTGTATTGTAAGATATATATGGTTTTACTTTTATCTTGTTCAGTTGCATTGTAGAAGTGCTATCGATCGAAATAAAATCATCTCCCAATAAAAAGCGATAATCAAAACGGGCATTTTTAATGACAACGTCTTTACTGGCGATTTTTGGATGAATGATTTTTAAATTACTGATAGATGTAAAGCCGTCAATATGAAGTTCGCTTCCGTCTTTTTCGATATTTTCAACATTTAGTCGGATCGAATCAAAGCTGGCTTTCAAATTATAACGTTCATCTAAATAAGGAACTCTGATAGCTCCGGTGTCTAAATTAAAAAAACGAATATCGGCCTTTTTATTTCTCGGATCTGCAAAACCTTTTATGTTCCAGCGTTGATCAAAATCTTTGCTTTGTACATGAAGATTGGTTTCGAGTTGTTTGTTGTCTAAAATAAGTTTGTTGATTGCAATCGAAGCTTTTTTGCCGTTATCATCAATTCTGAAATTCAGGTTTTCCAACTTCATGTCTGTCGGAACTAAATTCAATAATTTTGAGATAATTCTATAAGCAAAAGTGGCGTATTTGCGTTTTTCGTTTTTATCCGAGTCGGCTTTGTCTTTTTTTAAGAAAGCGTCAAAATTACGCACATTTCCTTTTTTTACCAATTGAATGTAGCCGTTGTCGATTTTTAAAGTTCCAATCTGAACATCGCCAATTAGTAAATTACTTAAACTAATGCTGGTTTCTATTTTATGAATGTGACAGAGAGTGTCGGCATTTTTAGGAACCAGGATAACATCAGTCAATTTAATTCCGGACAAACCATCAAAAGAAGCAGACTTTACAGAAAATGTACTGTTGTATTCTGTATTCATTTTGTTGGTGATTTTCGAAATGGCTTGTTTTAAAAGCGAGTCTCGAAAAAAGTAAAAACCTAAAAAAAGCACTACCAATACTAGTGCAAGTATCAGTAGTGCTTTGTATATTTTTTGTTTTGGAAATTTCATAAAGTAAATTTATAACAAAATTATCCAAAAAGAATACCTGCGACATCCTCAATTTTTGCGACAAGCTCAATTTTGATTCCGGTATTTTTTAAAGCAATTTTATTGTACTTAGATACAAAAATAGTTGTGAATCCTAGCTTTTCGGCTTCCTGAATACGCTGATCCACTCGGTTTACCGGACGAATTTCGCCCGAAAGTCCAACTTCGCCCGCAAAGCAAAAACCTTTTGTTACCGGTATATCTTCGTTCGATGATAAAATGGCAGCAACAACGGCCAGATCAATTGCAGGATCGTCAACAGAAATTCCGCCGGTTACATTCAAAAAGACATCTTTTGCGCCTAAACGAAAACCTGCTCTTTTTTCTAAAACAGCCAAAATCATGTTTAGCCTTTTGGCGTTGTAACCAGTCGTGCTGCGCTGCGGTGTTCCGTAAACTGCGGTACTTACCAGAGATTGAATTTCGATCATAAGTGGTCGCATTCCTTCCATGGTTGTGGCAATTGCAGTTCCCGACATCTCTTCGTCTTTATGAGAGATTAAAATTTCTGACGGATTGCTGACTTCTCGCAATCCGCTTCCCAGCATTTCGTAAATTCCAAGTTCGGCAGTTGAGCCAAAACGGTTTTTTAATGAACGTAAAATTCTGTAAACGTGATTTCTGTCACCTTCAAATTGCAAAACGGTATCTACCATATGTTCCAGGATTTTTGGTCCGGCGATATTTCCGTCTTTCGTAATATGTCCAATTAAAATAACCGGAATATTGGTTTCTTTAGCAAATTTGATTAATTCAGCAGTTGTTTCTCTAATCTGAGAAATACTTCCGGCTGTTGATTCAATATAATCCGTATGCAAAGTCTGAATCGAGTCGATAATGACAATTTCAGGCTGAATGGCTTCAATTTGTTTGAAGATGTTTTGCGTCTTAGTTTCCGTCAAAATATAGCAATTATCGCTATTTGGCGTTATTCTTTCGGCACGCATTTTTATTTGTTTTTGGCTTTCTTCACCAGAAACATATAAAGTTTTATAAGGTAGTTTTAATGATATCTGAAGTAAAAGTGTGCTCTTTCCAATTCCGGGTTCACCTCCCAAAAGTGTCAAAGATCCAGGAACAATTCCACCGCCTAAAACGCGATTCAATTCGCCGTCAGTAGTATTCATTCGAATTTCAAGAGCCGAATCAATTTCGTTAATTTTTAACGGACGTGGCGCTTTACCGTTTGAAGTCGGTTCGCTTTTCCAAGCTACTTTTTCCTGCTTCTGAATGATTTCTTCAGCAATTGTATTCCATTCTTTGCAGGCGTTGCATTGCCCTTGCCATTTAGCATATTGGGTTCCGCAGTTTTGACAAAAAAAAGAAGTTTTAACTTTTGACATTATTTACTGGTTTTTGCAAGTGTATTCATTTGGTCGATTTTCTCGTACATCAAATCTTTGTTTAAATCGCCAATTGGCTCCATTTGTGAAGCATTTTGATATTTTTTAGAAGCTCTCTTAGGATCTCCCATTTTTTCGTACATCAATCCTAATTCATATTCTCCTAACATAGCTTTTGGATAATTTACATTTCCAATTTCGGCCATTTTTCCTAATTCGTCATAGGCATTCTTTTTAAGAATAAGAGTTTCAATAACTTTAAAATCACTCATTCTAACCGGAATTTGAACTCCTAAAACTTTAGACATTACATTGTATTTGTTTTCCAGATAATCTGCATAACCTGTTTCAAGAATAGCAATTTTGTTATTGTATTCAGCAGAATTTATAGGTTTGTAAACTTCGAATATTTGATATAATGCACTTGGAATTGCATGTAAGACCTGCGTATAATGTGTTGTGCCTTTAAATAAATCGTATTTATAATTTACTAACGGATTATTAGCAATTTTAATATTGCTGTCTAATTTTTCTATCGGTTCTTTAATCTTTTTATTATCGCCATCTGCCGCTGATAAGTAGTAGAACAACGGTTCAGTTGTTTTGGCAAACTTTTCAGGTATTCTAACTTCCATTTTATTGGCAAGTTCAGGGCTAAAAGAAATATAAGCATTAAAAAGAGGCTTTTCTTTATACAAATAGAAATTAATAAAACTTGCTGTTACATCATGACCGGCAATAATTCGGAAAGGAGATGTGCGGTATTTTTTTTCGATATAGGGAACTAATTCAGAACCTATAAATTCAAAAAAATCAGCTCCTTTTTCGAACGGAAGACCAGTGCTTTGATCAACAGTTGAATCGTCTTCGCGTTCGTCATTTTTATTTTGGTGGACTCCAATTATAATCACTTCAGGTAAATCTCCCCAATAAGCTCCATAGCTTAAAGCTCCGGAGAAAGGATCAAATAAATAATCCCCATCTAATAAGTATAAAACAGGATATTTTTTTTCAGGATTGGCTTCGTACGATTGAGGAAGTCCAATAGTTATTCTTCGTTCTGTACCAAGTTTTTCAGATTTGATGTTGTCGAATGTTTTCTGCGAAAAGGCAGAAATTGAAATTAAGATAAATAGTAGGTAAACTTTTTTCATGAGTTGGGGCATTTCAGTGAATTAAAAAGTATTGAAATAGTGTAGCAATATAATACTTTATTTGCTTTTTTATTGATGTGGGATTTTAAAAAAGCGATGAAATATTGCGGTTGAATTTATTTTGTTTTAAAGCAAAAGAAATCCTGTTTGTGCAAAAAAAATTTTGACAAACTAAAAGAAAGTTATGATGTAAAAGAAAAACTTAGGTTAACGAATTATCGTTTTCATTTGGGAAAATGATCCAAGGTTTGAAGGTTTTAGCTTCTTCAAATTCCAGGGTTGCATATGAAATGATAATGATGATGTCGTCTTTTTGAACTTTTCTGGCGGCAGGTCCATTCAGAGTAATGTCTCCTGAATTTTTCTCTCCTTTGATAGCGTAAGTTTCAAAACGTTCGCCATTATTGATATTTACAATAGATACTTTTTCACCTTCAATAATATTTGAGGCTTCCAGTAAAGTTTCGTCGATAGTAATACTGCCAATATAATTTAGATCAGCTCCAGTTACTTTTACACGATGAATTTTTGATTTTATAACTTGAATTTGCATGTTGCAAAGGTAAATTAATTTAATGAAATGGTGTCAATCAACCTTATAGAATTAACAAATACCGCTATAAACGCACGATAGTTTTTGTCTGTATTTTTTTGATCTATAGGTAATAATGTAGATTCGTCGGCAATAACAAAATATTCGAGTTCAAATCTTTCGTTGTCTTTGAAAGAATTTTCTACAAATTGAATGGTTTCTTCCGGGCTACTGTTTTTGAAAATTTCTTTTGCTTCGGTTAAAACTTTGTAAATTATTGCCGCTTCTTTTCTTTCTTCAGAAGTTAAACGTTCATTACGGGAACTCATTGCAAGTTGGTTTTCTTCTCTAAAAATAGGACAGCCCACAACATTTACAGGTAAATTAGTCTTTTCGACCATTTTTTTAACGATCTGTAGCTGTTGAAAGTCTTTTTCTCCAAAATAAGCATTTGTTGGGGTAACAATTTCAAACAAACGTTTTACAATTGTTCCAACGCCGTTAAAATGGCCGGGTCTGAATTTCCCTTCCATCTGATTTTCTAAACCATCAAAGTCAAATGACTGCGATATAGTGTGTCCTTCATAAATATCATCTACAGAAGGGGCGTATAAAATTATTTTGTCACTTAAACCTCGCATTTTTTTCACATCTTCTTCAAGAGTTCGCGGGTATTTATCAAGGTCTTCAGGGTTGTTGAACTGGGTTGGATTGACGAAAATACTTACAACTGTATCGTCGTTTTCTTTAAGTGATCTTTGCATTAAAGCCAAATGCCCTTGGTGTAAAGCGCCCATTGTTGGTACAAATCCGATAGTCGAATTCGCAGTTTTGATAGTTTTTAAATAGGCTATCAAAGCTACTTTACCGTAGAAAATATGCATGGCAGTATTATTAAAATTTAGTGCAAACATAATATATTAGTTATAAACTGCATAAATTTTTGTAATTTTGCAACGTTTTTATTACCAAAAATTAAGTAAAATACTATTATGAAAGATAAGAGGATATTATATGTATCATCTGAAGTCGTGCCTTATTTGGCTGAAAATGAGGTTTCTTTAATGTCTTATGACGTTCCAAAAATGATTAACGATCAAGGAGGTCAGATAAGAATTTTCATGCCAAGATATGGAAATATTAACGAGAGAAGACACCAGTTACACGAAGTAATTAGACTTTCAGGAATGAATTTGGTAGTGAATGACTTAGATATGCCATTGATTATTAAAGTAGCTTCAATTCCGAAAGAAAGAATTCAGGTATATTTTATCGATAATGATGAATATTTTAAACGTAAAGCAACTTTTGCTGACGAGGAGGGAGTTTTGTATCCTGATAACGACGAAAGAGCTATCTTTTTTGCAAAAGGAGTTGTAGAAACGGTGAAAAAACTAAACTGGGTTCCGGATATCATCCACGTCCATGGTTGGTTGGCGGCTATGTTGCCAATTTATATGAAGCATTATTATAAAAATGAAGCTTTATTTTCTGAAACTAAGATTGTTACTTCTGTTTATGGACAGTCTTTTGATGAAAATCTGGATTTAGAAATGATTAATAAAGTTAAATTTGATGGTGTTCCTCATGAATCAATTAGCGATTTAGAGACGCCTAATTATGAGAATATCTTAAAGGCTAGTATTTTACATTCTGATGCTGT
The DNA here is from genome assembly GCF_044007395.1 of Flavobacterium sp. FlaQc-57. NCBI lineage: Bacteria > Pseudomonadati > Bacteroidota > Flavobacteriia > Flavobacteriales > Flavobacteriaceae > Flavobacterium > Flavobacterium sp. FlaQc-57. The sequence goes on along the minus strand of NZ_JBIPDA010000002.1, from coordinate 324,156 downwards.
AATTATTGCTTCAGAAAATGTATCTCCAAGTTTAACAAAATTTATAGAATCTTCAGGAAAACCTTTTTTACCTTTCGCCACGAAAGATGCATTCGCTGAAGCGTATACAAATTTCTATAAAACAATGGGTCTTTAAATTTTAACTTTATTATTAAACATGTACAATACTTCTTTTATTAAGAAAATTCTAGTAGTTGCAACAGTTGTTCTTTTATATTCTTGCGATAAAGATTTTAATGCGATTGGTGATGGTTTGATCGGTGATGATCATTTTGGCTTAGAATTAGAAAAATATGATGTTTTAGCTTTTAATCAAGAAGTTACCCCAGTTCAGTCAAATGGCTTGGGACTTTATGGTTTAGGTATTTTTGATAATCCGGTTTTTGGAACTAGTAGTGCGAATTTTGTTTGTCAGGTTGCTTTGGAAGCGAATGCGCCAACTATTGGTGAATCACCTGAAATAGAAAGTGTAGTACTGACAGTGCCTTACTTTAATCATATAAAAAGTACAAGTGCAGAAGGTGATAATACTTATGTATTAGATTCTATTTATGGAGATCCTAATGGTAAGCTTAAATTAAGTGTTTATGAGTCTGGAGTTCAAATGCGTTCTTCGTATTTTGATGGTGGTTCTCAATTTGCTCAGTTATATTATACAGATCAGGATCCTGATTTTTTTGCTAATAAATTTGTAGATCCAACGACTGGTAAACCGCTTAATGATTCTGATGATGTGACAGAAAACGAGGCATTCTTTTTTAATCCTAAAGAAACTGTAGTAGTTACTAAAGATGATGCGGGTAAGGAAACGAAAACGAGAATTGCTCCGCAAATGACGTTGAATTTGAATAAGAATTTTTTCTTAAATAAAATTCTAAAAGCGCCAGCTGTAAAACTTTCAGCCCCAAGTCTTTTTCAGGAATATTTTAGAGGTCTGTATTTTAAAGTTGAAAAATCAGGTAGCAATCCAACTAATTTAGCCTTGTTAGATTTTTTCAAACAAGGAGGTGCTAATGCTAAAATCACGATTAAATACAAAGCAAAGACTGCTATAACGACTGATCCTGATGCGACAATGGAGGATAAGTCATTGATTATTAATTTGTCAGGAGCTGCTGCCAGTTTGTATAATGACAATAAAAATTCTGCTTACAACACTGCAATAACAAGTCCAAATAAAACTGCAGGAGATGAAAGACTTTATTTAAAAGGAGGTCAAGGTTCTGTTGCTGTAATTGAATTGTTTGGTAAGACTGATTTGATTGGATATGATGCAAATGGTGTTTTAGAGAATAAACCTAACGGAGTTCCGGATCAATTAGACGAAATCAGGAATAATGTTAAAACAAAGAATTGGCTTGCTAATGAAGCAAACTTGGTTTTTTCTATCGATTCAGATAAAATGGCTGGAACTCATGAGCCACAACGAGTTTATCTATATGATTTAGATAATAGTTTACCACTAGTAGATTACCTTTCAGATGGAAGTTCTGGGGTGGTTAATGGTGTTAAAATGTCAAAAATTGTTTATAGCGGTATTATTAATATAGATGCTACTACTAAAAGAGGTACATCATATAAAATTATATTAACGAATCATATTCGTAATATTATCAAAAATGCAACTGTAAAAAACGTAAAATTAGGGTTGGTAGTTACTGGTGATATTAGTACAGTAACTTCAAGTAAATTAAAAAATAGAATTTTAATTGATCCTAGTAAGCCAAATGAATATTTTTCAGAGGCACCAAGAGCTTCAGTAATGAGTCCATTAGGAACAGTATTGTTTGGTGGTAATATTCCTTCAGGTGATGCGAATTATGCTAAAAGACTGCAACTGCAAGTTTACTACACGAAACCAAATTAATAAATAATATATGTGTGGAATTGTTGGATATATCGGTCATCGAGAGGCTTATCCTATTGTTATAAAAGGATTAAAGCGGCTCGAATACAGAGGATATGATAGTGCTGGTGTTATGTTGTATGACGCCGAATCAGGTGTAAAACTTTGTAAAACAAAAGGGAAGGTTTCGGATCTTGAAGCTAAGGCGAAAGATAATTTTAACGTAAACGGTACTATTGGAATTGGGCATACACGTTGGGCTACTCATGGGGTTCCAAATGATGTAAATTCACACCCTCATCTTTCTAATTCGGGAGATTTGGTTATTATTCACAATGGAATCATTGAGAATTATGCACCGCTTAAAGAAGAATTAATTAAAAGAGGTTACACTTTTAAATCGGATACAGATACTGAAGTTTTAGTTAATCTGATTGAAGAAGTTCAAAAGAAAGAAAATATAAAACTTGGAAAAGCAGTTCAAATTGCTTTAAATCAAGTAGTAGGTGCTTATGCAATTGCGGTTTTTGATAAAAAAAATCCAAATGAAATTGTAGCAGCAAGATTAGGAAGTCCATTGGCTATTGGGGTTGGAGAAGGAGAGTATTTTATCGCTTCTGATGCTTCACCTTTTATTGAATACACTTCTAATGCAATTTATCTTGAAGATGGTGAAATGGCAAACATTAGATTGCACAAGCCGCTTAAAGTTAGAAAAATTAAAGATGACTCTTTAGTAGATCCTTATATTCAGGAGCTTCAAATGAATTTGGAGCAAATTGAAAAGGGAGGTTACGACCACTTTATGCTTAAAGAAATCTACGAACAGCCAAGTGTTATCAAAGATACATACAGAGGAAGGCTTCATGCAAATGAAGGAATTGTTCAGATGGCTGGAGTTGAAGATAATCTTGAAAAATTCTTGAATGCAAAAAGAATTCTGATTGTAGCTTGTGGTACTTCATGGCATGCAGGATTAGTTGCAGAATATATTTTTGAAGAATTTACTCGTATTCCTGTTGAAGTAGAATACGCTTCTGAATTTAGATACAGAAATCCAATTATAAATAAAGACGATGTCGTTATCGCAATTTCTCAATCTGGAGAAACAGCTGATACAATGGCTGCTATTAAATTGGCTAAAGAAAACGGAGCATTCGTTTTTGGGGTTTGTAATGTTGTTGGTTCTTCAATTTCGAGAGAAAGTCATGCAGGTGCATACACACACGCAGGGCCTGAAATTGGGGTAGCTTCGACTAAAGCATTTACAACTCAAATCACTGTTTTGACTATGATCGCCTTGAGATTAGGAAAAGCAAAAGGAACGTTGTCAAATACTGATTTCCATACTTATTTGCAAGAATTAGAAATAATTCCTGAAAAAGTAGCTGAAGCATTAGAAACTAACGACAGAGCAAAAGAGATTGCTGCAGCTTTTAAAGATGCGCCAAACTGTTTGTACTTAGGTCGTGGCTATAATTTTCCGGTAGCTCTTGAGGGTGCATTGAAACTTAAAGAGATCTCTTATATTCATGCTGAAGGTTATCCTGCTGCTGAAATGAAGCACGGTCCGATTGCTTTAATTGATGAGCATATGCCTGTTATTGTAATTGCGCCTAAACAAGGACATTATGATAAAATTGTAAGTAACATTCAAGAGATTAAATCTAGAAGTGGTAAAATTATTGCCGTAGTTACAAAAGGTGATACACAGGTTCGTGAATTGGCTGATTATGTAATTGAAATTCCAGAAACTTCAGATGCATTATCTCCGCTAATCACCACAATACCATTGCAATTGCTTTCTTATTATATTGCAGTAATGAGAGGTTGTAATGTAGATCAACCACGAAACTTAGCAAAATCAGTTACGGTAGAGTAGTTGTAATAAAATATTTAAAATGTTAAAAAAGCGAGATTTATGTCTCGCTTTTTTTTATTGTCAAATTTTTTTTCTGTCCCATGTATTTTTATTAAATCCTCATTTTTTTGCTCAAAAATAATATGTATGCATAGTATTTAGGATTGAATAACTTTATTATTTGGTTTTTATTTAATAAAAGCAATTAACGAATAGTTAAAATTGTAGCATATTTTATGCGGAATGTTTATTTTTTTTAACATTTTTTTATTAATATTAAAAATATTTGTATTTTGGCTAGATAATCTAACCAAAAACTAACCCAAATGAGAGTGTACTTGCTAATTATGTTGTTTTTCTGCGGAATTTCCTTTGCGCAGAATACAATTACTGGTTCTGTTACTGACGGTAACAAACAATCTATTCCTGGTGCTAACATCAGTGTTGTAGGAGATCGAAGTGCTGTTTCTACTGACTTCGATGGTTCGTTTAAGTTAACAACTTCGGCTAAGCTGCCTTTTACGATTAAAGTGTCTGTTGTTGGGTTTACGTCTAAAACCGTAAACATTACAACGGCAAATCAGCAGGTAAATGTTGTTCTTAAAGATGAAGAGAATAAGCTTGACGAGATTGTGGTTTCTGCTTCAAGAACTCCTGAGCGTGTTTTGGAATCACCCGTTACTATTGAAAGAATGGGAATTCAGGATATCAAAAAGACAGCTTCACCATCTTTTTATGATGGTCTGGAGAATTTGAAAGAGGTTCAGATGAATACCAGTAGTATGTCTTTTAAATCTATTAACACGAGAGGTTTTGCTACGGTGGCAAATACTCGTTTTATGCAATTGGTGGATGGAATGGATAATTCATCTCCATTGTTAAACTTTGTTTTAGGAAACATGATTGGTGTTTCTGAAATTGATGTTCAAAGTGTGGAGTTGTTACCTGGAGCGTCATCTGCTCTGTACGGTGCGAATGCTTTTAATGGAATTTTATTTATGAATAGTAAAAGTCCGTTTAATTATCAAGGAGTTTCGGTGTATTTTAAAATGGGGCAAACTTCTCAGGAGGCTGCCGGAACTAATAACTATTATGATTTTGGGATGAGATTTGCTCATGCTTTCAATAAATACTTTGCGGCCAAAGCAAATTTCACGTATATGCAGGCGACTGACTGGTATGCAACAAATTATGCTGATAAAACAACTGCCGGAATTGATAGAAGTAATCCAAATTATGATGGAATAAATGTTTACGGTGATGAAGTTTCAACAAATATAAAAGGTGTTGGTCAGACATTGGCTGGTATGGGATTGATTCCTGCCGGAGCAGTAAATTTATTGCCAAATACTAATGTAAGTAGAACGGGTTATAACGAAATAGATCTTACAGATAATAAAGCGGCAAATACTAAAATTGATTTTTCATTCCATGTTAGACCTTTTGGTGATGAAAGATTAGAGATTATCTGGCAAAGTAAATTTGGTTTTGGTAATGCAGTTTATCAAGGTGCAAATAGATATTATTTGAATGACTTTGCGATGCAGCAACATAAAATTGAATTTAAAGGAAAGAATTTTTTTGTTAGAGGATATACAACATCAGAAGATGGCGGGCACTCTTACGATATGGTATTTACAGGAATCAATGTAGATAGGAAATGGAAAGATGATAAAACTTGGTTTGGTCAATATGCAGGAGCGTACATCCAATCTACTTTAGGTGGTGCTTCTCCTGAACAAGCTCATGCAGCTGCAAGAACTACTGCGGATACAGGTCGTTTCTTGCCTGGAACAGCAGAATTTAAAAATGCTTTTAATCAGGTAATAAATGATGAAAGTGTATTGACAGGTTCTAAGCTTGTGGATAATTCCAGAATTTATCATTCTGATGCAAATTATAATTTTAAAGACATGATCAAATTTGCTGAAATTCAAGTTGGTGGATCTTTTAGATTGTATGAGTTGAATTCTCACGGTAGAATTTATACAGATGCAGATGGCCCTATTAATTATAATGAATATGGAGCGTATACACAATTGATGAAAAAATTCATGGATGATAGATTAAAGTTTACGGGGTCTATCCGTTATGATAAATCTAAAAACTTTGATGGTAATTTTTCGCCTAGATTATCTCTTGTTTATTCAGGTGGGGAGAAGAAAAATCATAATTTCAGAGGATCATTTCAAACAGGTTTCAGAAATCCTTCTACGCAAGATCAATATATTGGTTTCAATATCGGAAACGCTGTCTTGATTGGTTCTGCTCCTGATAACTTGACAAGATTTAGCGAAACTTTTAATCTAAGTACTGAAGGGCAATCGTATAGTGGTGGAAGTACAACAAAAAATATGACGGGTGTTGATGCTTATAATAACTCATATGTGGCAAGCTCGGTAACTGCTTTTGCTGCAATGGCGGGAAGCAATCCAATTGCGGCTGCAGCATTGTTGAAAAAAGCAACAGCTAATTATGTTAAACCAGAAGAAGTGAAAGCTTTTGAGTTAGGCTACCGTTCTGTTATTAATGGTTTCTCAGTTGATATTAACGGTTACTACAATATTTATAATAATTTCATAGGAAACCTTAATGTTATTTCTACTTACTATGGTACGGCTCAGGATAATCCTAATCTTGCAGCGGGACCAACAGATCCAGGGTTTCAATCAGTGAGAGGGATCCAAAACGGTGAATATAGAGCATATCAGTTGTATACTAATTCAGATGTAGAGATTCATTCTCTTGGGTTTGGTGTTGGGCTTTCCAGAAAAATTATTGCTGATTTTGAATTGGGGTTAAATTATAATTATGCTCAATTTGATTTTGATCAGGCAAAAGATCCAAGTTTTGAAGCTGGTTTCAATACTCCAAAACACAGAATTAAAGCGTCTATTGGAAATGAGAAAGTGTTGAAGAATTTAGGCTTTAATGTAAGTGCAAGATGGAATAGTGAATATATGTGGGAATCAAATTTTGCTGATGGTATGATTGAGTCTGCAACAGTAATAGATGCGCAAATTAATTATGCAGTGCCAAAATTAAAATCTGTGTTCAAGTTAGGAGCTGCAAATATTGGAGGAAAAGAATATACTCAGGTAATTGGAGCTGGATTAATTGGTCAGCAGTATTTTGCTTCATGGACAATCAATCCGTAATAGCGGTTTTCAGGTAAAACAAATATGTTATATGCTTTTTTAGAAAGTGATAATTTTAAAATATATAAATTATGATAAAAAATTTCAAATGGCTTTTATTGGTTTCGTTGACCTTTATAGCCTGTAATAATGATGATTCTCCGGCAACCGTAATCGATTCTTCTGATGGATTGCCTTTGACTGCAGGAACAGCTAATTTTTCAAAATATGTTGCATTAGGGAATTCTTTGACATCCGGTTTTAGTGATGGAGCGCTTTTTAAAAGAGGTCAGGAAGGAGCTTATACAAATATTATTGCACAACAGTTTAAACTTGTTGGGGGTGGGGAGTTTAAAATTCCTTATACAAATGATAATATTGGTGGATTGCTTTTTTCGGGACAAGTAAACCCGGCTTTTGGTCCGAGATTATTTTTTAACGGATCGGCACCGGTTCCTGTGACAGGAGCATCAACGACAGAGGTTTTTAATCCTGCAATTGTTGCGGCTGGACCTTATAACAATACGGGTGTTCCCGGGGCAAAAAGTTTTCATTTATTGTCTCCAACATATGGTGCTGCTGCAGGTTTGGCAAATGGAACCGCAAATCCTTATTATGTACGTTTTGCTCCAAATGGAACAACTTCGGTTTTGGCTTATGCTATGAGTCAAGCGCCTACATTCTTTTCTTTATGGATAGGAAATAACGATGTTTTGGGATATGCAACTTCTGGAGGTGATGGTACAAATCCAATTACGCCTGCAAGTGGAGCTGCGGGAGTTGGTTTTGATGGAACTTATGCTGCTCTTGTTACGACACTGACTTCGGGTGGCGCAAAAGGAGTTGTGGCTAATATTCCTTATGTAACTTCAATTCCGTTTTTTAAGACAGTTCCTTATAATCCTTTAACGGCTTCTGCAATAGGTAAAGGTAATGTTGCAGTTGGTACGGCAACAATAAATGCACTTAATGCACAATTGTATGGTCCGTTAAAACAAGCTTTAACTGCTTTTGGTGCTGGTAGCCGAATTAATTTATTGTCAACAACCGCTGCAAATCCTTTATTGATAAAAGATGAATCTCTGCCAAACTTGTCAGCACAATTAACAGTGGCTTTTGCATCATTAGGTCCACAGACAGCCGCTTTTTATGGTGCTGTATTTGGGCAGGCGCGTCAGGCAACAGCAACTGATTTAGTTCTTTTGACAACGCAGTCTGCTATCAGCGCTGCGCCAACTGCAGCTGATTCTGGACTGGGATCTGCGCCGCCGGCACCTTTGAATAGTTTCGGAATTACATACCCTCTTCAGGACAAACATGTATTGATTCCAACAGAGATCACAGAATTACGAGTGGCAACAGATGCATACAATGCTACGATTAAGTCGCTTGCTGATTCTAAAGGTTTAGCTTTTGTTGATGCAAACGCTATTATGGCAAAAATTGACCAATCCGGAATCGAGGCGAATAGTTTTACAATGTCGTCAACATTTGTAACAGGAGGAACTTTTTCTTTAGATGGGGTTCATCCTTCTCCAAGAGGATATGCATTTATTGCAAACAAGTTTATTGAAGCGATTAATGCAAAATATGGATCAAATCTTAAAGGAGTGAATGTAGGGAATTACCAAATTCTATACCCTGCAACATTACAGTAAGCCAATTTTTTTAGTAAGAAAGTCGCACATTTCTAAAATGTTGTGACTTTTTTTTATTTTGTTAAAAAATGCTTTTTTGGTTGTTTTAGGCTTGACTTTTAGGAATCAAACAAAATCATAGTATTTTTTATTAAAAAAAAATTGATTTTATATTTTAAAAAATTATCTTTGCGCTCTGAAAAAAGAGGTATTTTCGATAAACCTAAATAGCTATTTAATAAATACATAAGTAATGTCAAAAGTAATAGGAAAAGTTGCTCAAATCATTGGACCAGTAGTTGACGTAGTTTTCAACGGTAAGGATGTTGAACTTCCAAAAATTTATGATTCACTAGAAATCACTAAAAAAGACGGAACATTGTTAGTTCTAGAAGTACAATCTCACATTGGTGAAAACACTGTTCGTACAATCTCTATGGACTCTACAGACGGTTTGTCAAGAGGATATGAGGTAGTTGGAACTGGTAATCCAATCCAAATGCCAATCGGTCCAGATGTATATGGAAGATTATTCAATGTAATTGGAGATGCAATTGATGGTTTAGGAAACTTGCCAAAAACAGGAGAAAACGGTTTGTCTATTCACAGACAAGCTCCTAAATTTGAAGATTTATCAACTTCGTCAGAAGTTTTATTCACAGGTATTAAAGTAATCGATTTGATCGAGCCTTATGCAAAAGGAGGTAAAATTGGATTGTTTGGTGGTGCAGGTGTTGGTAAAACGGTATTGATCCAGGAGTTGATTAACAATATTGCAAAAGGTCACGGTGGACTTTCAGTATTCGCAGGAGTAGGTGAAAGAACACGTGAAGGAAATGACTTACTTCGTGAGATGTTAGAGTCAGGAATTATTAAATACGGTGATGATTTCATGCACTCTATGGAAAATGGAGGATGGGATTTATCTAAAGTAGATATGCCAGGAATGAGAGAGTCTAAAGCTACTTTCGTTTTCGGACAAATGAATGAGCCTCCTGGAGCTCGTGCTCGTGTAGCACTTTCAGGATTATCTATCGCTGAATATTTCCGTGATGGAGCTGGAACTGATCAAGGTAAAGACGTATTGTTTTTCGTTGATAATATCTTCCGTTTTACACAAGCAGGTTCTGAGGTATCAGCACTTTTAGGACGTATGCCTTCTGCAGTAGGATACCAACCAACTTTGGCAACAGAGATGGGAGCTATGCAAGAGCGTATTACATCTACAAATAAAGGATCTATTACATCTGTACAAGCGGTTTACGTTCCTGCGGATGACTTAACTGACCCGGCACCAGCAACAACGTTTGCTCACTTAGATGCTACAACAGTATTGTCTCGTAAAATTGCTGAGTTAGGTATTTATCCAGCGGTTGACCCGTTAGATTCTACTTCAAGAATTTTGACTCCTCAAATTTTAGGAAATGAGCACTACGATTGTGCACAAAGAGTAAAAGAGATTCTTCAAAAATACAAACAATTGCAAGATATTATCGCAATTCTTGGTATGGAAGAATTATCTGAAGAAGATAAATTATCTGTATCTAGAGCACGTCGTGTTCAACGTTTCTTATCTCAACCTTTCCACGTAGCGGAGCAATTTACAGGTATTCCTGGAGTTTTGGTTGATATTAAAGATACTATCAAAGGATTCAACATGATTATTGACGGTGAATTAGATCACCTTCCAGAATCTGCTTTCAACTTGAAAGGTTCTATTCAGGATGCTATCGAGGCTGGAGAAAAAATGTTGGCTGAAGCATAATCTAGTTTTCAGTATTCTGTCGCAGTATTCAGTACTGAGACTGTTAACTGAGACTGTAAACTAAAAAAAGATGATTTTAGAAATAGTATCACCAGAAGCAAAATTATTTTCAGGAGAAGTAACATCAGTTACATTGCCTGGAGTTGATGGAAGCTTTCAAATATTGAATAATCACGCTCCTATTGTTTCTATTTTGGAAAAAGGAACTGTAAAAATTGCAGCGCCAAGTTTCAAGTTTTCTAAAGAAGTAGCGGGTAAATTCACGAAAGTAAATGAGCAAACTTATACATTAGAAATTGCATCAGGTACTATCGAGATGAAAGACAATAAAGTAATTGTTTTAGTTGACTAAAAACAATTTCAGAATAAATAAAAAAGCCAAACAGTATTGTTTGGCTTTTTTTTGTTTTCGATTATTTTCGATTGGTGATTTTGTATTATTGTATTATTCCCCAAAAGCCACTAGAAACATAAGCATTTACAGTAAGTCCCGAGATAATTGCCCAAGAGATAATTCCGAATGTGCTAATGCCAAAGGCTTTTGCAAATTGAAGTTTAGTGCTTTTATTTAAAAACCTGTAATAAAAAAGCGTAAAGTAAAATAGCTGAAAAAGTAGAAAAAGCAAAGCCTGATAATTAGACGACAGGTGAAATAATAAAGAAATCGGTAAAATTAAAAGGGTATTGATTAATATACAAAAGCCCAGCATGTACATGCCTGCAACCAGATGCTCTGTATAGTTGTAGTTTTCTTTTTTATAAAACAACCAGAAAAAGAATGCAGTAAGAGGTAAAGCCATCATTGCCATTAAATTAGAATATTTTTTCATGAAATGAATCATTTTTTCTTTTCGTTCATAAAGATGTATGATTTTTTCTTTTTGAATAGGATCAGAAATAGCACTAAGTTCCTTGTTTTCTTTTGGGATATCGATAGGAGGTGTTTCTTTTGGAATATTGGAAATGAAAACAAAAATAGCAGCTACCAATAGGAAGAAATTTAGTGGAGGAAAGTATTTTTTTCTTTTTCCATTTATATATTCTTTGGCTACAACGCCACTTTTTAGTGTCAAATCCCTAATAAGCTGAAAAATTCCTTTGTCTGCATGTGTAAAATAATGAACAGCTTCGTGAAAAATTTCATGTGGATTTATTCGATGTAAATGGACTTTCTGGCTACAATTTGAACAATAATTAAAGTTGGAGTAATTAGATGTTTCACAGTTTTTACAAATTATCTTCATTTTTTCTTTTTAATAAAATGTGTAAATTATTGGTAGTTAGTTTGTCGTTTTAAAATTAGGAAAAAAAATAATTAACAATTGTTTAAAATTCAAATTATAGACAGCGGGAGATATCAAAGCTGCTGTTTATTTAAAATTGACTTCAATTTCATAACTTTGCTTTTATGAAATTACCAGAAAACTTGATTGAAAAGCTTGAAAACCGAAAGCAAAATAATTCGTTAAGACGATTACCGAGTTTTAATAATCTTGTCGATTTTTCTTCTAATGATTATATAGGCTTTTCGAAATCAGAAACTATTTTTAAGCAAGCGCACCATTATTTAATAGAAAATGATATTATTCAGAATGGCGCGACAGGTTCAAGGTTAATTTCGGGGAATCATTCTCTTTATCAAAATACTGAAGTTTTTATTGCTGAGTTTCATGAGGCTGAATCGGCTTTAATATTTAATTCGGGCTACGATGCCAATGTTGGCTTTTTTAGCGCTGTACCACAGCGAAATGATGTTATTTTGTATGATGAATTAAGTCATGCATCAATTCGGGATGGAATTATAATGTCGAATGCAAAATCGTATAAATTCAATCATAACGATTTTGAAGATCTAGAACGTCTTATTTTAAAATTTCCTGATACAAATATTTATATCGTTACTGAGACCGTTTTTTCTATGGATGGTGATTGTCCTAACTTAGAAGAATTGGTCTTTCTTTCTGAAAAATACAATTGTTATTTAGTTGTTGATGAAGCGCATACTCTGGGTGTTTTTGGAGAAAAAGGCGAAGGCTTAGCGCAATATCTGGAATTACATCACAGAATTTTTGCCCGAATAATGACTTTCGGAAAAGGTTTAGGATGCCATGGCGCCGTTGTTTTAGGAAGTCAGGAACTTAAAGAATATCTCGTAAACTTTGCCAGAAGTTTTATTTATACTACAGGATTATCTCCACATTCTGTTTCGACAATCTTGTTAGCTTATCAGCATTTAGAAATTGAAAAACTGACTATCGAAAAATTACGTCAAAACATCATATTTTTCAATCAGCAGAAAAACTTGTTGGGCTTAAAGCCAATGTTTGTTCGAAGTAAATCAGCAATACAATCAGCAATTGTTCCTGGTAATGAAAATGTAAAACGATTGGCGCAACAACTACAAGACAAAGGTTTTGATGTTAAACCAATACTTTCACCAACAGTGCCCGAAGGACAGGAACGTCTTCGTTTTTGTATTCATAGTTATAATTCGGAAGAAGAAATAAATCAGATTTTAGCGTTATTAAGCAACTTTGTATTTTAATTATGGATGAAAATTTTAAGTTAGTCAGAAGTTATCAGTACTCTGCTGAAGCTCAGATTTTTTGCGGTAAATTAGAATCAGAAGGTGTCGAAGTGTATTTGAGAGACATGAATACAGTAGATTCAAATCCTATTTGGAGCAATGCTGTAGGAGGAGTTAAACTTTTTGTAAAAAGCCAGGATTTTGAAAAGGCAAATAAAATTTTGTCTGATATTAGTCAGTTTTCATTTAATGAAAATAATGAATTGATAAAATGTCTGAGTTGTGGTGCAGAAGAAATAGAAATGGTAACTTCAATAAAAGACACAAAAACACTTTTAGCTTTTGTCTTTTCGTTACTTTTTGTTTTGATGCCTTTTTATTCAAAACACCGATACAAATGCAATATTTGCAAAGTTGAGTTTGATTGATAATATAGTACTCTTAAAAAAAAAATGATGTCCTTAATCCCTAGTTTCTATGGGATTTCGAAAAAAGTTTAATTTTTTTTGTAACGTTTTGATTATTCGATTACTTACGACCCGTAATCAAATAAAACCAAAACAATTATGAAAACCATTTCAACTTTAGCAAAAAAAGGTATTTGTAACCTTGTAATTTTTTTGACTGCCATTCAGGTAAGTTACTCTCTAGTAAGTCATATTTTTTATGGAAAACCACAACCGGATTTTCTAGTGGTAATTCTTTGTCTTTTCGTATCGACTTTTGCTTCTTTGAAAAAGAGAGAATTGGGTAAAGAATAATCGGAGTTTTAATCATCAAATTAATTAATAAAATCAATCAATTTAAAAAATTATCACAATTATGAAAACAATCTCAACTTCAGTTAGCGAAAAAATATTCAATTTCGTATTTGTCTCTTTAACTTCTGCAGGACTTGGATATGCTTTAGTCAATCAGTTCATTTTAGACAAGCCAAATAAAGATTTACTTTTACTTACGATCTGTCTTTTTTTTGCATCATTGGCCTCTTGGCAGAGAAAAAAGTATAGTAAATCATAGTTTAAATTCAATCATCAATCAATCATTTTAAGTTTGTCAATCAAATTATCATCAATCAATTAATCAATCAATATTATGAAAAATTTATTTACATCAGTAATAGCTGCAATCACAATTGTTTTTAGCGGAACGACTCAAGCGCAAACAAAATCTCCAAAACTTGAAAATTCACTTTTATGGGAAGTGTCAGGAAACGGATTAGCAAAACCTTCTTATTTGTATGGAACAATTCATATGATTTGTTCGGGAGATTATTTTCTTTCGGAAAAAACAAAAAAAGCCTTTGAAGCCTCTGATAAATTAGTTTTAGAAGTCAACTTTTCTGATCCAAAAGAAACGTCCGAAATGCAGCAATTGGCAATGGGAAAAGAACCTTTAAGCAAAACATTAAGTGCTGAGGAATTGTCTAAATTAGATGCTATTTTGAAAAGGACATCGGGAATGACAGTGCAGCAAGTAGACAGTTTTAATTTAATGACTGTGATGAGTTTAGTAATAATGAAATCTTTTGGATGCCCAGATATGAAATTTTACGAAATGGAATTTATAGAACAGGCTAAAAAAAGAAATATTGAAGTTAGCGGACTTGAAACCATTAAGTCGCAGTTTGCAATTCTTGAAAATGCATATTCTAATGATAAAATTATTACAATGTTAGAAGAGTCAACTCCTGAAGAAATGACGAAATTGGTTACGGCCTATAAATCTGAAAATCTTAATGATTTGTATTTAATAACTAATGATAAGCGATTTACAAGTGAGAAAACCAGAAAGATTATTCTTGATGACAGAAATGTAAATTGGGTTCAGCAAATTCCTGCAATGATAAAAAAAGAAAGTGTATTTTTTGCGGTAGGTGCAGGGCATTTAGTTGGTGAAGAAGGAGTAATTAATTTGTTAAGAAAAGCAGGGTATAAAGTAAAACCAGTAATGAAATAGTATTGTTTTGAAAGAAAAAGAGCAAGAATTTTTAAATCGGATAGAAAAGCACAAAGGAATTTTATATAAAGTTTCTAAGATGTACATGGATAACTCTGATGATCAACAAGATTTGTTTCAGGAGATTATTTGTCAGCTTTGGAAATCGTATGATTCTTTTAGAAATGAAAGTCAATTTTCGACTTGGATGTATCGAGTTGCCGTTAATACTGCCATTGTTTTCTTAAAGAAAGAAAAACGAAAGGTTGATAAATATGAAATTGCTTCGGAAAATATCAAAGATGATGAGGGTGATTCTCATATCAAGGAAAGTCAAATTGATCATTTTTACAAAGCGGTTCAGAAATTAGAAAAAATCGATAAAGCTATTATTTTCTATCAGTTAGAAGGTTTTTCTCATAAAGAAATTGGCGAAAATTTAGGTATTTCTGAAGTGAATGCCAGAGTAAAATTAAACAGAGCAAAAGAAAAATTAAAAGAAATAATTAAAAATCAAGGATATGGATTTTAACGATATACAAAACGCATGGAATAACGAGAAGACCGAAAATGTGGTTCTTCCGGATAATCTGGAAAAAATACAATCGGCAAACACGCCTTTAGATAAAATAAGAAAAAATCTAAAAAATGAATTTATTTATCAAATCATCTCGATAATTTTTATCGGATTCTTACCATTTATCTATCATTTTGAGACGAAAATGATCGTACCTTTTTACTTGCTTTTTAGCATATTTGTTGCTGTTTGTGTTTATTATTTGGTAAAGTTATATTTGTTTTACAGACGATTAAGCGCGATTACATTAAAAACAAAAGACAGCTTGTATGAAACGTATTTCGATGTGAGATTGAATATGGAATTGTATAAAACTTTTGGGTTTGCGTTAACTCCTTTTATGATTTTATTTTTAATTGGATTTCTATACACTAAGTTTTCAAAAGATTCTAATTTTCAATTTACTGATTTTACGAACCCACAATTAATTAGTGTCTTTTGTGTAGTTACATTCTCTATTTTGTTTATAGGATTGGCATTAGAGTGGTGGGTACATCATTTTTATGGAAAATATGCTAAAGAAATCAGAAAAGTGATAGACGAACTAAAAGAAGAATAATCAAAAACAATAAACCCATCGTAATGATGGGTTTTGTTTTTATTGGTATTTTTGCAGAAACAAATTATTGCTCAGAGATTCTGAAAGAACACCACAAAGTTGTACGAACTATTTTGTGAATCTCTGTGAAACAAATGCCTATGAAATTATTTATAACAGGAATTTCAACTGATGTTGGTAAAACGGTAACTTCAGCAATTGTTGTGGAGGCTTTAGAAGCCGATTATTGGAAACCTATTCAAGCTGGAGATCTGGATTTTAGTGATACACATAAAGTAAAATCTCAAATCTCAAATTCAAAATCTCAATTCTACCCAAATGCTTATGAGTTAAACACGCCCGCAAGTCCGCATTTGGCAGCAGAAATTGACGGAATTACAATTGATATTAAAAATATCATTGAGCCCAAAACGGAAAACCATTTGGTTATCGAGGGCGCTGGTGGAATTTTTGTTCCGTTAAACGAGAAAGATACAATTGTAGATTTGATTCAACCCGATTATAAAGTAATTGTGGTTTCAAGACATTATTTAGGAAGTATAAATCATACATTGTTAACTATTGAGGCGATTCAGCATCGTGGTTTTCAAGTTGCCGGAATTATCTTTAGCGGAAGCGAAAACAAATCGACAGAAAGTTTGATCCTGAACAAAACCGGAATTAGATGTATTGGAAGAATTGAAGAAGAACCGTATTTCGATCAAAGTGTAATTAAAGAATATGCTGATTTGTTTAGAGAGAATTTACGTAATTTATAGCGGAAAGAAGATAGAATAAAGAAAATAGACTTTCTTATCTTTGTCAAAATTGTAGAGTTTAGTCTTTTTTCTATACTCTAACATCTATATTCTAAACAACATGACATTAACAGAAAAAGACAGCCAATACCTTTGGCATCCTTATACACAGCATAAAACGGCACAAACTCCAATTGCAATTTCAAGAGGCGAAGGCGCATTACTTTGGGATGAAAACGGAAAAGAATATATTGATGCTATTGCCTCATGGTGGGTAAACCCTTTTGGGCATAGTAATAAATTTATTGCCGATGCGATTTACAAGCAATTAACAACTTTAGAACATGTTTTGTTTGGCGGTTTTACACATGAACCGGCCATAAAAGTGGCAGAAAAGCTTATTGAAATTTTACCTAATAATCAGCAAAAGATTTTCTTTTCTGATAATGGTTCGACGGCGGTAGAAGTGGCTATAAAAGTTGCTTTGCAGTATTTCTTCAATAAAAATGAAAAACGAACTACTATAATTGCTTTCGAAAATGCATTTCACGGAGATACTTTTGCGGCGATGGCAGCAAGCGGAATTTCATTTTATACACAGGCTTTTCAAGGTATGTTTATAGACGTAGTTCGAATTCCGGTTCCTGTAAAAGGAAAAGAACAAGAGAGTTTCGATGCCTTGAAAAATGTTATTAAAAGTCATAATTGTGCTGGTTTTATTTTTGAACCTTTAGTACAAGGAGCCGCGGGAATGGTGATGTATGAACCTGAAGCGCTTGGTGAATTAATACAGATTTGTGTAGCAAATAATGTTTTAACAATTGCTGACGAAGTAATGACGGGTTTTGGAAAAACAGGAAAAACCTTTGCGATGGATTACGTTTCAGAACAGCCCGATATGATTTGTTTGTCTAAGGCTTTGACTGGAGGAACTATCCCTATGGCGATTACGACTTTTACGCAAGAAGTTTTTGATGCTTTTTATGATGATGATATTAATAAAGCGTTGTTTCATGGACATACTTTTACGGCAAATCCAACAGGATGTGCTGCAGCTTTGGCAAGTATCGATTTATTGCAGACATCTGAAATGCAAGAGAATATTCAGAGGATAAATAAAAGTCATTTGATCTTTCAGAAAAAAATAGAAAATCACTCAAAAGTAATTACTGCCAGAACATTGGGGGTTATTTTTGCGGTTGAAATCAAATCAGATTCAGAAGAGAGTTATTACGGTTCAATGCGAACTAAGTTGTATAATTTCTTTATTGAAAAAGGAGTTGTTTTACGTCCGGTAGGTAATATAGTTTACATTTTACCTCCTTACATCATGACCGATGATCAACTTCAGAAAGTGTATTCAATTATTGAAGAAGCCATAGAAATGGTATAGTCATTTAATACTGTGTGTGTTATATACGGTTCAATTAAATCTAACAATCGCAAACTTTGCGATTAAAAAATTACAACATTGAATAATAAAATATCAATAACGGCTTTTTCTTCCATTTCTCCGTTGGGAAATAATGCAGAAGAAGTTTGGGGAAAATATCTTGAGAATCAACATTGTTTTACGAGACGATTTTTAGATCAGCAAGAAACTTCGATTGCAGCTTTAAGTGAAGACTCAAAACAGATTATTGCTGAAGTTAGAGAATCAGATATAAAATATAAGTTTTTAGATGATTCGGTTTTATTTGCGTTGGGAGCTTCGCGAAAAGCCGTTGAGCAAGCTGGATGGAATTCTGATGATGTTTTTGGAATTAACATTGGTTCATCCAGAGGCGCTACAGATTTGTTCGAAAAGCATTATAAAGAATATATAGATACAGGAAAGGCTCAAACTTTGGCTTCTCCAACAACTACTTTAGGCAATATATCGTCTTGGATTGCGCATGATTTACAAAGTGTAGGTCCTGAAATTTCGCATTCTATTACTTGTTCAACAGCACTTCATGCATTGTTAAATGGGGTTGCATGGCTAAAATCTGGAATGGCAGATAAATTTTTAGTTGGTGGAAGTGAAGCTCCTTTGACTGATTTTACAATTGCTCAGATGCGTGCTCTAAAAATATATTCCCGAATTAATCAAGATGAAGAGCCTTGGCCAAATCTCGCTTTTGATTTTGACAAGACGCAAAACACAATGATTTTAGGTGAAGGTGCGGCGGTTTGTTGTTTAGAATCTGGTGAAAAAGAGAATGCTATTGCTTATGTAACAGGAGTTGGTTATGCAACTGAGATTTTAGAGCATAATATTTCAATTTCTGCCGAAGCAACTTGTTTTCAAAAATCGATGAAAATGGCATTGAAAGATTTAGATCTGAAAACTGTTGATGCGATTGTAATGCATGCTCCCGGAACTATAAAAGGAGATTTAACGGAATTACGTGCTATTGAAAAAGTTTTTGGAACTGATTTACCTTTATTAACCACTAATAAGTGGAAGATAGGACACACTTTTGGAGCATCTGGAATTTTGAGTTTAGAATTGGCTCTTTTAATGATTCAACGCGATACTTTTATTGGAGTGCCTTTTGGAATGCAGCAGAATCAAGTTAAATCGATTAAAAAAGTTTTAATTAATGCAGTTGGTTTTGGTGGAAATGCAGTTAGTATTTTGATTGAAAAACCATAATAAACTAATTCTGATTTATTGGTTTTCTGCTTTTTCTAAAGAAGTAACTTTTTCGTAAACCAAGTTACTTTCGTATCCTCGGCGTAACATGTAGTCGCAGAATTTTTTTCTCTTTTTTAAGATGTTTTTTTCCTGCAAGCTATTCCAGGATCTTTCGGCTAATTGCTCGAATGTATTTTCGTATTCTTCGGGTTCTATTTCTTTTAAAGCCAGAGTGATATTTGTAGATGATATTTGCTTGGCTTTTAGTTCGTTTACGATTCTGATTTTACCCCAATGTTTAATTCTGTGTTTGCCTCTTGCAAAACTGCAGGCAAAACGGGTTTCGTTTAAAAAATTGCCTTCAATTAATTGAACTATGATATTGTCGATTTCGTCGTTGGTCATTTTTAAGCTGTAAAGTTTCGAAGTAACCTCTGCATGACAACGTTCCTGATACGCACAAAAGTGTTCTAGTTTTTGTAAAGCTTCTTTTGGTGTACAAGTTGTATTCATGGTGTTTTTTTCTTTTTTGCTATAATTCCAAAAATAATTATTTGGAATTGAATTCTAGATTATTTTTAATTTTTTTACTAAAATTGAAATTTATTGAGAGGTCTTTTTTTGCATGCTTTTGTTTTTTTTTTTTTAAAAATAGCCGGTCTTAAGGTTATTTGAGAGCTCATAAATATTGATGGAATTTTCGAAAAAGTCTCGTTTTTCCGAAGTAAATCTTCAATTTTGTTTTTCGCCTTTTTAAGAAAAACCCACCTAAACTCGCTTTTTTATGAGTTTAAAGTTAAAAATTAAGAATTTTTTAGGTTAAAAATATGAATTTTCTTATTTTTTAACGTTTTGTTTTGTAAGAAATAATGACATGTATTTATTTAAAAGGTGTATTTCATCGGATTTTTTTAACATTTAAACGATTATATACCTATTCTAAAACCAACTTTAACCGCAGCTCGAAGATGTAATTATATTTGTATAGCAAAAAAAATTGCCGGTATAACAAACTTAATAGCTGTTGTTTAGTATGATAAAAACTTTACTTTTTAATTTATTTTCTACTTCCAAAAAATCATTTGCTCTGAATGTGAAATTGATGTGCTTGGGGATGTTTTTTGTGGTTTCGTTTGCAAATGCTGCTGTCAGAACTGCTTCAGTTTCTGGTCTATGGAGTAGTACTGCAACTTGGGGAGGCTTAAGTGTACCTGGTGCTGGAGATACCGTAATAATTAATTCGGGTGTAATTGTGACATTAAATGTTAACACGCCTAAACTTCTTAGTGTGACAATAAATTCAGCAGGAGCAAACAACGGAATCACTTTTAATCCTGGTTTTTTATTAGATATCACTGGTGGTTTAATTATGAATGCATCAAGTACCGGGACAAGTAATAGTACGGTTGCAGTTGGAACAGGAACTTTGAATGCGGGAAGTATTTCAATTCCGGGGGGGACAACTACCAATAGATTTTGTATGGTTTCTGCTTCAACTGGTATCATAAATGTTTCGGGAAATGTTACTTTTACAGGAACTGCTGCTCAAGCAAGATTAACGTTAAGTGGGGCAGCAATCCTTAATATCTCTGGTGATTTTTCTTCTGGAGGTACATTTGCTGCGGGTACTGGTACCGTTAATTTTATTGGAGATAATCAAAGCATTGGGTCATATGCTACGTATTTTAATTTAACAACTTCTGGATCCGGTGATAAAACATTAGCTGGTCCTATAACTGTGCGAAATCTTTTGATAGGTACCGGAACTTGGTTAATTGATAATGATAAACAAATAGCAGGGAATGCTGCCGGGACATTAACACTTCAAGTAGGTGGAGGACTTCAGTTAGGAGGTGGCGATACTAGTTTATCGGTTGATCCTACTAGTTTTCCAAGTGGGTATCTTACGGGTAATATTGATTTAAAAGGTCAGGTAAAATACAATTACAATGGAAAGAAAGGTGGTGTCCAAACTATTTCTACAGTTCCAACATATAATGATCTTGAATGTCAATTTCCTGGGACTAAAAGGGCAGGATCCGGAACATTAACAATAAAGGGAGGTTTTGCTACAGCTTCTCATTTAGATCTTAGTACTAATAACCCAACTATAAATCTATCTGGTAATTTTACTCTTTATAATGTTGGAGCAAATGTCTTACTGACATCAAACCCCTTTTCGATTGGCGGAGATTTTGTAAATGATTTACTTGCATCGGGGTCTTTATCAAATGGAGGGGGTACGGTGATTTTTAATGGTATCGGCGCTCAGGCTATAAAGGGAAGTTCAACTGTAATAACAGCATTTAATAATCTTACAGTTAATAAAACTTCGGGAATTCTTAGTTTAACAAGTTCGAATCAAACTATAGGAAGTAATTTAACAATTACGGCAGGAACACTTGATCTTTCAACTTTTACTTTAAATAGGACTGCATCAGGTGGGACATTAAATATTGCGAATGGTGCAACTCTTAGAATAGGCGGGACAAATAATTATCCAGTAAATTTTGGTACATACACACTAGGAGCAACAAGTATAGTAGAGTATTATGCTTCAGCGAATCAAACGGTAGGTGCTGTAAAGTATGGTAATCTTGTGTTAAGTGGTAGTGCAATAAAAACATTTCCTACGTCAATAGTTACTATAGCAGGTAATCTTAATATAAATTCAGGAGTTGTTGCAGATTTAAGTAATGCAATGGTAACACATACTGCGGCAACACTTACGCTTGGAGGAATGAGTACACCCGCTGGTACTTGGGGAAGTACCACATCTAATGCTACAAATATAAATGACACTTATTTTACCGCAATGGTAGGTAAAGTAAATGTTGGTGCTAGTTGTTTACTACCAGCCGTATATGCGATGACAGGTGTCACCAATAAAACGTATTGCAGTATAGAAGCTGGAAGTACAATGGGTCTGTCAAGTTCTGAGAATGGAGTTAGTTACCAACTAAAGAAGGGGAATGTTGTAGTTGCAACAGTTGCAAATGGGAATGGTAGTCCAATAAGTTTTGGAGTTTATAATTCTACTGGAAATTATACAGTGGTCGCTACGAGGGTTGGTACTTTTTGTACAGCTACGATGAATGGTGCAATAAATATTTATCGTACTAGTTCACCACCACTTCCAACAGCTACAGTTGCTAATGCTTCTTGTCCAGGGACTGCAACAGGATCGATTACTGTGACAAACACGGTTGCTCCGTCATCTCTTTCTTTTGTTAGTGCCAATACTCAATATGTTGATCTTAATACTACTTTGCTTTCTAATAGAACTGCCTTTACAGTTGAGGGGTGGATTAAGTTTGATGCTACTAAGGTTGTACCAAGAATGTCGCTTTTTGGACAAAATGATGTTATTGAAATTGCTTTTGAAGATGGTGGACTTAAATGTTGGACACCAGCCGGTAGTGTACTTGTACCTATGGCGGAAATTACTGGTGGATATGTTTGGCATCATATAGCCGTTACTGGTGATGGATCTACACTTAAAATTTATATTGATGGAGGAACACCAAAAAGTGCAAACGTACCGACATCGAATTATGGAATTAGTAATGATACCACTAAAATGGGATATGGTGTAATGGATAGTGGCGGTGTGGGATTAACAGGAGAAGTGTTTAAATTAGGTTTTTGGAATAGGGCTCTTACCGCAGGAGAAATTTTAACGTTGTCATCAGGATTTGTTGAGTATGATGCATCTTTAAGTGGTTTACTGGCGGGATATAGTTTTAATGAAAGTGCTGGTACAACTATTTCAAGTGTTGGTAGTGTAGCTCCAATCGGGATACTTAAAAATAATCCTACATGGACTGATCCCTATACATATACTTGGACTTCGAATCCTGCTGGATTTACGTCAAACTCAAAAAACATTACAGGTTTAACCGACAGAACCTATAATTTAATTACATCTTTAAAAGGCTGTACAAATTTAGGTTCTTGGACTGTAAACGCAGATAATTTATCTACAGCCTTAACAGGTCAACCATCAAATACAATTGTTTGCGCAGGAAGTAATGCTAGTTTTGGAGTTACGGCAACAGGAACTACTTTGACATACAAATGGCAGGTTAGTACAAATGGCGGAACAAATTTCAGTGATCTAACAAATAGTGCGCCTTATTCAGGTGTAACTACAGAAACGCTTAATATTACAGGAGCTGCAACAGCATTGAATAATAATCAATATCGTTGCGTTGTAACAGGCACTTGCTTACCGGCAGTAACCTCTAGTGCTGCAACTTTGACAGTAAATTCTTTACCGTCAATTACAGGTCAGCCATCAAATACAATTGTTTGCGCAGGAAGTAATGCTAGTTTTGGAGTTACGGCAACAGGAACTACTTTAACATACAAATGGCAGGTTAGTACTAACGGCGGTACAAATTTTAATGATGTAGCAAATAGTGCGCCTTATTCAAATGTGACTACAGCAACACTTAATATTACAGCCACTACGGTAGCAATGAGTACTTATCAATATCGTTGTATTGTAAGTGGTACTTGTACTCCGTCCGTAACCTCTAGTGCTGTAACCTTAACCGTAAATTCTTTACCATCAATTACTAGTCAACCAACTAATTCGGGTATTTGCGTAGGAAGTAACACCAGTTTTGGAGTTACAGCAACAGGAACTACTTTAACATACAAATGGCAGGTTAGTACTAACGGCGGTACAAATTTCAGTGATCTAGCAAATAATGCACCTTATTCGGGTGTAATTACATCAACACTTAATATTACAGGCGCTACTATAGCCATGAATAACTATCAATATCGTTCTATTGTGAGTGGTATTTGTACTCCGGCAGTAACTTCTAGTGTTGCAATTCTCACTGTAAATCCAAATTCAGTTGGGGGCTCAATTACATCTACGGCAACAGCTAATAGTCTTTGTACAGCGACAAATAATGTTACATTAACGCTATCCGGTCAAACCGGAACTGTTTTAAGATGGGAATCTTCGACAGATAATTTATTTACGACACCTACACCAATTTCTAATACTACCACAAGTTTGTTAATTAGTAATATAGCTAGTACAACTTATTACAGGACAGTAGTAAAAAGTGGGGCATGTAATACAGCTACTTCGTCATTTATAAAGATTATTACAGGTAAACCTACAGCAAATGCAGCAACTGCAGAAAATTGTGCTGGGTTTACTGCAAATTGGAATAAAG
Source organism: Flavobacterium sp. FlaQc-57 (assembly GCF_044007395.1). Lineage (NCBI taxonomy): Bacteria > Pseudomonadati > Bacteroidota > Flavobacteriia > Flavobacteriales > Flavobacteriaceae > Flavobacterium > Flavobacterium sp. FlaQc-57. Next base: position 299,754 of record NZ_JBIPDA010000002.1, on the reverse strand, counting down.
TTGATGGAGCGGATACTTATTTAATTAGTATTTCTAAAGATAATTTTGTTACTATTTTATCAGCTTATAACGGTAAGGATGTTGGCGGAGATGTAAATTCATTTTCTGTAACAGGTTTAGCACCAAATACTAACTACCAATATCAAATTCATGCAGTTTTACCTTGTGGGACTTATGCTGTTGGGTCAAATATTATTTCAGTAACTACATCGGACTTGCCAATATCTGGCACATTTACTGGAGGAGCCGCTGAAATATGTATTGGTGAAAAAACTACTTTTACGAACGGAACACTTGGTGGTACCTGGTCTATCTCAAATGGCACAGGAAGCGCAAGTATAACAACCGGTGGAGTTGTAACAGGTGAAGCTCAAGGTCTTGTAACGGTTGTTTATGCCGTAACAAATGGAACTTGTTCAAATAGTACATCACAATCTTTAACAATCAATCCGCCAGTAACAACTCCAACAGTTGATACAGTAACCCCAATATCTTGTACAACAGCTACAGGAAGTATAGCCTTAAGTAGTTTGCCTGCAGGATCATGGACAATCAAACAAAGCGGATTTGCAGCAGCCACTATAAACGGAAATGGGAATATTAGAACAATTTCAGGTTTAGCAAAAGGAAGTTATACTTTTACAGTTACGGAGGGTAACTGTACTTCGGGGGAAACAGCTTCGATTGAAATAAAAGACGAATCAGAAACGATTTGGAATGGAACGATATGGTCTAATGGAAATCCAACTAAAGATAAAAAAGTTACAATATTGTCAGTTTCGCCAAATCAACCTTTTATTGGTGATTTGGACCCTCTAGTCTATAAGGATATATTTGCTTGTTCTTTAACCATAGATAGTGGTAGTGGTGAAGTAGTGATTCCGAGTAACATAACTTTAACAATTACTAATGCAGTAATCACTAGTGGTAATTTGAGATTTAAAAATAACTCAAGTTTAATACAGAAAAATAATAATTCTGGAATTAATTCTGGGAACATTTTTTATGAACGTACAACCACACCAATTTTTCAGAAAGATTATGTATACTGGTCTACTCCTGTAAATCCACAGAAAGTGGGTGATGTTTCGCCTTTTTCTTCAAAGTTTTATGGTAATGATGGTGTCCAATGGGTAACGGCAACTAAACCAACCCTTATGAAAGTTGGGCACGGATACATCATTCGTGGTCCTGATAATTATAATAATGATATCAGACAAGATTATCCTGCAGTTTTTATGGGAGTGCCAAACAACGGTAACCTTGAAAGTGAAGAGCTAATAGCGAAAAGAAGTTATTTAATAGGGAACCCCTATCCAAGTGCATTAAGTGCAGAGGCTTTGATAAATGAGAATAAGATGTTAGATGGTACACTTTATTTTTGGACACACAATACTCCTCAAGATTTAACAACATATACTCAGTATTCACCAGATGATTATGCTGTTTTTAATTTAAGTGGCTCAGTATCTGCATCAGCAAAGTCTGATCCACTTCACAATGATGACCCGAGTAAGGATAAGGGAAAAAAACCATCGGGTAAAATAGCTGCAGGACAAGGCTTTTATGTTCGTGTAATTCTTCAGGGGAAAGTAAAATACAACAATTCAATGCGATTAGGCGCATCCGATAATACTCAATTTTTTAAACCAGGTGCTGCTGGTGCTATTGAGAAAAATCGTATTTGGCTAAATATGACTAATGCCGGAGGTGCTTTCAAACAATTATTAGTATCTTATATTGAAGGAGCAACCAATAATTACGAAAGCAAATACGATGGTGTCACTTTTAATGCTAATCCTTATCTTGACTTTTATAGTGTAAATAATAACACCAAGTATGTAATTCAAGGCCGCGCTCTGCCATTTGTAGATACAGATATTGTCCCGTTAGGATATAAAACTACTATTAAAGGCGATTTCACTATTTCTATAGATGAGGTTGACGGTAAAATGAGTAATCAAGCTATTTATTTAGAAGATAAAACAACAGGAGAAATACATGATTTAAGAGCGAGTAATTATACTTTTAAAACTGAGATAGGAACTTTTCTGGATCGTTTAGTTTTGCGTTATACTGGAAAATCATTAGGAACGGGAGATTTTGAAAATCTTGAAAATGGCATTTTAGTTTCAGTGAAAAACAAAGTAATCAATGTTTTGTCATCCAAAGAAAACATCAAAGAAGTAGCTGTTTTTGATATATCGGGAAAATTGCTTTACAGCAAAAAGAAAGTTGGAAACACAGAATTACAAATACCAAATTTACAGTCAGGTGATCAGGTATTGTTGATAAAAGTGACCTTAGAAAATGATTTCACAACAACCAAGAAAGTTATATTTAATTAAAAAATAATAGATCTAGAATAAAGAATCCATTCCGTTTTTCGGAATGGATTCTTTATTTAAAGAGTTTTAAATATCACTAAAAGTGGGTATTGTAGTTTTTAATGCGACTTTGTAAATTAGTTTAATTCTTACAAATTGTATTAATCTTATATTTTTCACTTTGATTAAAAAAATATTTCTTTTACTAACTTTAACAAGTTGCTTTTATAATACGAAACTTAATGCCCAGCAAGGAAAAGTAGATGTTACGTTTAACACACTTGACGATGGACAAAATGGAGATGGTTTTGACAATACAGTGCGAACTTTATTTTTACAAACTGATAAGAATCTAATTGTTGGAGGCGATTTTTTGAGTTTGCACGGAATCCCTTCTCCTTATTTAACTCGATTAAAACCAGATGGAACTATTGATGAAACTTTTAATACCGGAACAGGTTTTAACGGAAAAATTTATTCAAGTTACATTCAGCCCGACGGTAAAATAATTGTTGGAGGTAGTTTTACAACTTTTAACGGAGTAAGCTCAGGAAGACTTGTAAGGTTAAATGCTGATGGCTCATATGATAGTACATTTGATTCTTCAATTGCTGCGACAACGGGCATCATTTACGATATTTCTCCGCAAGCCGATGGAAAAATTATACTAGTAGGAAGTTTTACAAAGTATAATAATGTTACTGTAAATAGAATTGCTCGTGTCTTTCCAAACGGCACTTTAGATACCAGTTTTATGACAGGTTCTGGTTCTGCATCAAACATTACAAATGCTAGGGTACTTTCGAATGGGAAAATTATAATTACGGGCAATTTTACTTCATTTAATGGTTTGTCAATTAATAGAATTACACGCCTATTTAGTGATGGTACAGTAGACAAAACTTTTAATACAGGTACAGGTTTTAATGATGATGTAAATGCAATTTGCATTCAGTCCAACGGAAAAATTATATTAGGAGGGAAATTCACAGATTATAATGGAAATGCCGCAGGAAGAATCGTAAGAATTAATCAAGATGGAACCGTTGATAACAATTTTACACCCACATCGGGATTTAGTGGAGATGCCGTTCAAATAATCAAAACAGATCCCTCAGGAAATATAATGGTCGGAGGATCTTTTACGGGTTTTTATAATGGACAAGAAGTAAATCGAGTTTGTCTATTAAATGCTGACGGAAGCTTAAACAGGGATTTTGATACTGGTTCAGGACCGGGATCTGCTTCAGTTTTAGCTTTAGTAAATGATTTGGAAGGATCTTGGTATATCGGAGGTTCATTTTCCGTCTTTGACGGTTTAAATCAGGGGAAATTAGCCAAAATTAATGCGGAAGGAGAACATGATGTAGGTTATCTTTCGTCCGGAATAGGTTTTGACAATTCTGTTCTAAAGGTGTTACCCTTGCCAAACAAAAAAACAATGGTATTTGGGAGTTTCACCAAATTCAATGGAGCCACCAATTCAAGAATAACAAGAATTTTAGAAGATGGTTTATATGATCCAACTTTTAATTCGGGGCAGTCTGGGGCAAACAATCTTATAAAATCTGGCGTAGTACAATCAGATGGTAAAATAATTTTTGGAGGAAACTTTACAAAATATAATGAAAGTACTTCTAATCGAATCGTTCGAATTTTTCCTGACGGAGCAATTGATAATACTTTTAATATTGGTTCAGGATTTAATAGTCAAGTATATGCAGTAGTCATTCAGTCCGATGGAAAATTTATTGTAGCAGGAGGTTTTACCAGTTTTAATAGTTCACCGGCACCAAGAATAGTGCGGCTATTACCAAGTGGTTTACGAGACATGAGTTTTAATGTTGGTCTTGGTGCAGATGCAATTATAGAAACACTACAAATTCAGTCTGATGGTAAAATCTTGGTAGCAGGAAGATTTAATAGTTTTGATGGAATCTCATATTCACGTTTGGTGCGGTTAAATTCAAACGGAAGTATTGATCCCAGTTTTAAGATTGGGTCTGGTTTTGATAAGTACATCTACGCAATTGGATTACAATCGGATCAAAAAATAATTTTAGGAGGTTCGTTTTTAACTTTTAATGAAACTTCACAAAAACGAATTGTACGACTAAATTCTGATGGAACATTAGATACTACTTTTGAGTCGGGTATTGGTTTTAACAAAGGTGATGTTCGTAATCTTTTAGTCCAGCCTGATGATAAGATTTTAGTTGGTGGAACCTTTTCAGGGACTTATAAAACCCATACTTCATTGCGATTAATTCGTTTGGAGAAAACAGGGAATTATGACCTTACTTTTAAATCAAATTTCAATAATAAAATTTATACAATGAGTTTTACACCAGATTATAGATTAATCATTGGAGGTGATTTTAATTCAATATCCGGAATTTCGAAACATAGAATTGCGCGCTTAAAACTTTGTTTAGATTCAACTGTTTGGAACGGTCTTGCTTGGTCAAATGGTTTTCCGTCAGGTGGAAAAGAAGTGATTTTTAAAGATAATTATCCAACTCTAACAACATCAAATATATGTAGCTGTAGTATTGATGAAGGAAAAACGGTAAAAGTTTTGAATGGCAATAGTTTAGGAATTGAATTTTCGTATACAGGATTAGGAAGTTTAATTTTGGAAGATTCGGCAAGTCTATATCAATCTGATGATGAAATGATAAATACGGGATTTGCTGTCATAAAAAGAAACTCATCTCCGATATTGAAAAAAGATTATACTTATTGGGGCTCTCCAGTCAATTATCAAAGGTTAATTGATTTTTCACCCAATACTGTTGCAAATAAATATTTTTCGTTTGATTATGAAGTGAAAAATTGGGCCCAGGAAAATCCAAATAATAATATGATTTCAGGTAAAGGATACATCATTCAAGGGCCACAAAATTTTTCTGCAAATATTCCAGCCAAGTTCGAGGGAGTTTTTAAAGGTATTCCAAATAATGGCAAAGTTGAAATTAAACTAGGACCGGCTAATGTTAATAGCTTAGCAGGGAATCCTTATCCATCAGCACTTGATGCCGATGTTTTTTTGACTAAAAATAAATCAAAAATCAAAGGAACAATGTATTTCTGGACTCATAATACACCCGTTACGAATTTAAAATACTCGTCTGATGATTATGCGGTTTATAATTTACTTGGCGGTGTTGGTTCAAGAGGGGCTTTATCTACAGGTGTTAATGAAACTATTCCAGATGGAACAATCGCCTCGGGTCAGGCTTTTTTCATTACAAGCAAAGGTTTTGGGTCGGCTGAATTTAATAATAGTATGCGAATTATAGAAAGAAATGCGTCATTTTTTAAGCCAACTAAAAATGAAAAAAATGTTGAAGATAAGAATAGAATAGATAGACATCGAATCTGGTTGAATTTAAAAAATTCAGAAGGTGTTTTTAAGCAACTTTTGTTGGGCTACATTCAAGGGGCTACAAACTTGTATGATGAAGATTATGATGCATTGTCTATTAATGGAAATCAGTATGTTGATTTTTTCAGTACAGCCGAGAATAAGAAGTTGGTGATTCAGGGAAGAGCCTTGCCTTTTGTTGACACAGATTCAATAAATTTAGGTTATAAGACTTCTATTGCAGGACGTTTTGACATTAGTATTGATCATACCGATGTATTATTTGATGATTTAAATGTTTTTATAGAAGACAAAGAATTAAAAATTGTTCATAATTTAAAAGATGGGCGGTACCTATTCAATACCCAACAGGGAACTTTCTTGGATCGATTTATATTAAAATTTACAAATGAAGTTTTAAAAACTAGAGTCTTTGAAAATAGTAAGAAAAAGATTTTTGTTTCAACAAAAGATAAAATCATTAGTGTAATTTCTACTGAAGGTTTGATTAATGAATTATCTGTTTTTGATATTTCAGGAAAATTACTTTATAATAAAAACAATTTAGATAATTCAGAATGTCAAATATCGCTTTTAGATTCAAGTCATCAGGTTTTATTAATAGTCGTTAAACTAGAAAACGGAAATAAAACAATTGAGAAAATTATTATCTAAATAAAATTGAAAATCTACTCTAATTAAAAGCCATTCCATAAAAGGAATGGCTTTTTTAATGGGTGTTGTAGACTAATAGATAACCATGATTTTATCCCTTTTATAATTGAAATATGAAAGTGAATAGACGGCTAAATTTTTGAATTAAATGTGCGAAATGCCTTGGTTTTAATGGAGATTCTTTAAGCTTTTATCTTTGTTAAGTTTAAAGTAAGTGTTAAATTCTTACATTTTTAGCTGAAAAATACCATGAAATTGTAAATAAAATAGTACCTTGTTACAATATACGCTTTAAAAGCATTTAAGATAATTCTTATTCTTTTAGATTTAGTTCCAAATTAATAAGCTGTTTTTTTTTGTTTTTCTTATCCCTATTACTGATTGCCGAATTTAATCGCCCCATTTAAATGAAACAAAAAGTACTTTTTACATCATCCGTTTGCTTGTAATTAACAGAGTAGTTTCCTTGTTATATTTTTTGTGGTATTGCTAAATTCGAGTCTTTTTCAGACCCCAATCTGATTAAGAATTTATGTTTTACCTACTAAAAAATACCACAATGAAAAAAATTTTACTTACTCTTCAGTTAATTGCATTACCCTTATTTTCTTATGCACAAACTAAAACTGTTTCTTTTACAGCTACTGGAACTACTAATTTTACAACCACATTTACTGTTCCTGCCGGAGTAACCCCAATTACTATTAACGCCTGGGGTGGCGGTGGCGGTGGCGGTAGCGCAATTGTAGGGGGATTAGATTTGCAAAGAGGCGGCGGCGGCGGCGGCGGCGGTGCATTTGCAGGGGGAGTATATACAATTTCTTCCGGAATATCATTATCTATAACAGCTGGAGGTGCAGGTTCTGGAGGTCCAATGTCTACCTCTTTAAATCCCGGAAGTGGTTTAGCTGGGAAAACCTCAACAGTTGTTGGGTTGGTTACAGCCGTTGGAGGAAACGGAGGGACAGGAAATAATAGCGGGGGTACAGTTTCAGGAGGTGCGGGAGGTTTAGCTTCTGCATCAATAGGGCAGATAGTCAAGAATGGAGTATCAGGTGCTTCAGGAACTACTGGAGTGATAGGCTTGGGAGCTGTTGGAGGTGCTGGCGGTAATAGTGTTGATGGCAGTGGTGCCCTGGCTGCTGCAGGTGGCGCTGAGAGAGGTTCTTTCTTAGGAGCTACTGCTGGTAATCCCGGTTTTATACCTGGAGGAGGAGGAGGAGGAGCAAAGAATCTTTTGGCTACTCCAACTCCTGGAGGAGTAGGAGGAGCAGGAAAAGTAATTTTGACTTATGATTGTCCTGTGTATAGTTTAACGGGTATTTCAGCATCTGTTGTAGACCTCTGTGCCGGAACATCATCTAGTATAGTGCTTAGTGGTTTAGCTCCAGGAGTTTATAGCGTGGGATATGAAGTGAATACTGTAGCGCAAACACCAGCTAGTATGATTGTAAATGCTACTGGAAGTGGCTCATTTATCGCTCCCGGTTTTACAACTTTAGGGAATAAAATTTTGGAAGTTAAGTCTTTAACTTCAGGAACAAGTGCAAATGCAGCTGATAATTGTACTACTTCAAATATTAGTTCATTTAATACGATTACAGTTACCACAATTTCTTCAGGTACAGCACCATTTGCTTTGGCAGGAACGGGAGCTACCTGTAATCAGATCACAGCCAATTGGCAGGCTGTTTCCGGAGCAACATATTATGAATTAGATGTAGCGACAGATGCCGCGTTTACGAATTTTGTAGCGGGTTATACTGCTTTTAATGTTGGAAATGTTCTAACAAAAAATATTGCTGGATTAGTTAATACTTCAAATTATTTTTATAGAGTAAGAGCATATAAGGGAACTTGTATCAGTGCAAATTCGAATGTAATTACTTATAAACCTGCGATTGCTCCAGGTAATGTTGTTTTATTGCCAGTTACAAGTGTAAATTGTTCAGTTTTTACTGCCAATTGGACAGCTGAAACAAATGCCGCGACTTATTTATTGGATGTTTCAACAGATTCAAATTTTGGTACTTTTATTTATAATTCTCTCAATGTTGGTAATGTAACAAACTATACAGTAACTGGATTATCAGCAAGTACTACTTATTACTATAGAATTCGTGCTCAAAATGGTTGTAATAGCAGTCCAGTAGGAACAGCTGTGGTACAAAATACAATGACAACATCTGCAATTCCGGGAGCAATCGTAGCTAACTCACCCACAAATATCATTTGTTCCGTATTTACTGCTAATTGGGATGCGCAAGCAAATGCAGCAAGTTATTTATTAGATGTCTCAACAGATATAAATTTTGGCAGTTTTGTTGGAGTTTATAATTCCTTTAATGTTGGAAATGTAACAACTTATACTGTTACTGGTTTATCAACATCTACAATATATTATTATAGATTAAAAGGTAAAAATGGTTGTGGTAATAGCACAATTTATTCAAATCTTCAAACGGCAAAAACTTTAAATAGTGCGCCCGTCGCACCAACAGCAGTGAGCTCTTCTGCAGTTTTGTGTAATCAGTTTACAATGTCATGGGGTGCTGCAACAAATGCTTTAACGTATCAGGTACAGATTTCGACAAATAATACATTTCCAGTTACTGCAGCTACCCAAACATTTTCTGGAATTACTGCTACTTCATACACTTTTACGGGTTTAACAGTAGGGACAGTTTATTTTTATAGGGTATTAGCAAGAAATGGATGTGGAGATAGTGTCTACGGAGTTCCTTCACCAACTTCTATAACTACTCTTACGTTACCTGCAACACCAACTATATCAGCTTCTGGCGCTCTGAATATTTGTCAAACAGGTAATGTGATTTTAACCTCAAATGCAATTTCAAACAATGTATGGTCGACAGGTGAAGTAACGCAAAGTATTGTGGTTAGCTCCGCAGGAAATTATACGGTAAAAGTCGTCAACTCGGCAGGGTGTGAAAGTCCATCTTCTTTGCCAGCAACAGTAACAATTTCTAGTTTGCCAACAGCTACAGCAGGAGGTAGTAAAACAGTATGTTCTAATGGCTCAGCCATAGTAACTGGAGCAGTAGCCGCAAATGGGACTATTTTATGGACAATTAATGGCGGTTCCGGAACATTGACGAATGAGACAACATCCAATCCTACGTATACACCAACTTTGGGAGGTGCCGCAAGAACTATAGTTCTGACTATGACAGTTACAAGTGATAATGCTTGCGCTCCGCAAATAGCAACGGCATCTTATACAATTAATATTGAAGCCGCACCAACAGCGACCTCATCTGGCTCTCAAACGATTTGTTCTAATGAATCCGTAACTGTAAACGGAGCTACCGCTACAAACGGAACCATTTTGTGGACACACAATGGTTCTGGATCTCTGGTTAATGCAACAACAGAAACACCTACTTATACTGCTGCAACAGCTGATGAGGGAAAAATAGTGACATTGACAATGACAGTGACATCTTTGGTCGTTTGTTCAGTTCCATATTCGGTAACAGCAACATATCCTATTAATGTTAAGTATTTACCGGCCATTCCACAATCTGAGACGCTTATTCCTCCAACATGTCTCATCCCGACGGGCAGTGTAGTTTTAAAAGGATTACCAAACAGAAGCGATTATCAAATTGTTCAAAGTGGAACTTCTAATAATATTTATACAGGTGGCTCAGGCTCTGATTTAACCAGATTTACTATTGCAGGACTTGCTCCCGGAACCTATAATTTTACAATACAATTTCCCGGAAGCTGTTCTTCACAACCTTTACAAAATGTAGTAATTACTCCTTTGGTTACAAACACATATACTGTATTGAGCGGTTGGTCAAATGGAACGACAACAGTAAATCAAAATATTGTTTTTGATGATGATTTTTCTTCAAATAGTGATCTTACTGGCTGTACTTGCAAAGTTAATGCAGGAAAAAAAGTGACCATAAACTCGCTGCATACTTTAAGTGTAGAAAAGGATTTGATTATTGATTCTGCACCTGGAACTTCGCTAACATTCAAAAACAATTCAAGTTTATTACAAGGCAATAATAATTCTACGGTTAATTCTGGGAATATTTTTTATGAACGTACAACCACACCAATTTTTCAGAAAGATTATGTATATTGGTCAACCCCTGTAAATCCCCAGAAAGTGGGTGATGTTTCGCCTTTTTCTTCAAAGTTTTATGGTAATGATGGTGTCCAATGGGTAACGGCAACTAAACCAACTCTTATGAAAGTTGGACACGGATACATCATTCGTGGTCCTGATAATTATAATAATGATATCAGACAAGATTATCCTGCAGTTTTTATGGGAGTGCCAAACAACGGTGACCTTGAAAGTGAAGAACTAATAGCGAAAAGAAGTTATTTAATAGGGAACCCCTATCCAAGTGCATTAAGTGCAGAGGCTTTGATAAATGAGAATAAGATGCTAGATGGCACACTTTATTTTTGGACACACAATACTCCTCAAGATTTAACAACATATACTCAGTATTCACCAGATGATTATGCTGTTTTTAATTTAAGTGGCTCAGTATCTGCATCAGCAAAGTCTGATCCACTTCACAATGATGACCCGAGTAAGGATAAGGGAAAAAAACCATCGGGTAAAATAGCTGCAGGACAAGGCTTTTATGTTCGTGTAATTCTTCAGGGGAAAGTAAAATACAACAATTCAATGCGATTAGGCGCATCCGATAATACTCAATTTTTTAAACCAGGTGCTGCTGGTGCTATTGAGAAAAATCGTATTTGGCTAAATATGACTAATGCCGGAGGTGCTTTCAAACAATTATTAGTATCTTATATTGAAGGAGCAACCAATAATTACGAAAGCAAATACGATGGTGTCACTTTTAATGCTAATCCTTATCTTGACTTTTATAGTGTAAATAATAACACCAAGTATGTAATTCAAGGCCGCGCTCTGCCATTTGTAGATACAGATATTGTCCCGTTAGGATATAAAACTACTATTAAAGGCGATTTCACTATTTCTATAGATGAGGTTGACGGTAAAATGAGTAATCAAGCTATTTATATAGAAGATAAAACAACAGGAGAAATACATGATTTAAGAGCGAGTAATTATACTTTTAAAACTGAGATAGGAACTTTTCTGGATCGTTTAGTTTTGCGTTACACCGGAAAAACGTTAGGAACGGGAGATTTTGAAAATCTTGAAAATGGTATTTCAGTTTCAGTGAAAAACAAAGTAATCAATGTATTATCATCCAAAGAAAATATCAAAGAAGTAGCTGTTTTTGATATATCCGGAAAATTGCTTTACAATAAAAAGAAAGTTGGAAACACAGAATTACAAATACCAAATTTACAATCAGGTGATCAGGTATTGTTGATAAAAGTGACCTTAGAAAATGATTTCACAACAACCAAGAAAGTTATATTTAATTAAAGAATAAAAAGCAGCTATAGATCTTAAAACTATAGCTGCTTTTTATTTAGATAAATTTATTTTAAAAAGTCTTTTGTAAATTTTCATTGGTATTCTGAATTGCCTTTTCATTTTTATAATCAATCCATTTTTGGCCTTTAAATTTTCGCATTATAATATCAAAATGGCGCATAATGAAAACATTATAAACTGCTTTTGATAAATGGGTAATGTTCTTGGGAAAAGCCCTTAAACTCATTGAAAATCCCGGAGTCAAATACTTCATGTAATGCCAGTATCCTTCAGGCATATACAGTGTTTCGCCATGTTTCAGATTCGTAATATAACCTTCGGCATTTTTAAGCGCAGGAAATTTTTCGTAATCAGGATTGTCAAAATCAATGTCTTCTCTCGAAATCAACGCATGCGGAACTTTATACATATACTTGGATTGATCGGGAGCAAAAAGCATACATTGTTTCTCTCCATGAAAATGAAAATGCAGAATATTTGAATAATCAATATCATAATGCATAAACACTTTTGAATTTTCTCCACCAAAAAACAGCATTGGCATTTGCTTGACTAATTTTAAGCCAATATCAGGCCATAAAAAATCCTCTTTAAGCAAAGGCACTTCTTTCATTAAATTGTAGAGAAAAATGCGATAATTTGTTGGCTTGGACTGTAAGAGATTAATGTAATCGCTCATTTTCATTGTGGTATGTGCTTCATTGAAGCCATCTTTATGATTTACGGGTCTGTTATCGTATAAAGGAACGATAGTGTCGCCGGCGATTTCGTTGATATAAGATAATTTCCATTTATGATAAGCGGGCCAATCTTCGGTTAGCTCTTCAATTACAACTGGAATTTGTTTTTTTACATATTGGGAAATAAAATCAGCTTTTGAGATTTTTTTTACCCTTTCGATTTGTTTTACCTTCATCTCTTTAAATAAAAAATTGCTTATAACTCTGAGTCATAAGCAATTTAAAAATATTTATCGAGATTTATTACTTCTAGTAATTAAATTTTTGATTTAGCAGAAGCTTCTAGATTTTTTTCTATTGTGTGTCCTGGTCTCGACCATTTAGGTTTTTCTCCTAATGAAGCAAATTGAGAATCAGCTGCTTCAACCGTTTGTGGTTGCGAAACTTTAATAAAAGGCTTTTGTGGAACCAATCCTAACATTTCAAACATTTTCATGTCTTCGTGTACGTCCGGATTTGGAGTAGTAAGTAATTTATCTCCTGCAAAAATTGAATTTGCACCTGCAAAAAAGCACATCGCTTGTCCTTCGCGGCTCATACTGGTTCTTCCTGCAGATAAACGAACTTGAGTTTCTGGCATTATAATTCTTGTGGTTGCTACCATTCGAATCATTTCCCAAATTTCAACTGGTTTTTCTTCTTCCATCGGAGTACCTTCAACAGCAACTAAGGCATTAATTGGCACAGATTCCGGTTGTGGATTTAAAGTCGAAAGTGCAACAAGCATTCCGGCTCTGTCTTCTATACTTTCTCCCATTCCGATAATTCCTCCGCTACAAACCGTAACATTCGTTTTACGAACATTTTCGATAGTTTGCAAACGATCTTCGAAACCACGTGTAGAAATTACATCTTTATAATATTCTTCAGAAGTATCTAAATTGTGATTGTAAGCATATAAACCTGCTTCTGCCAAACGTTGCGCTTGATTTTCGGTAATCATACCTAAAGTACAGCAAACCTCCATGTCAAGTTTGTTAATGGTACGAACCATTTCTAAAACCTGATCAAATTCTTCACCATCTTTAACGTTTCTCCAGGCTGCTCCCATGCATACACGAGATGATCCGCTAGATTTAGCACGTAAAGCTTGTGCTTTTACCTGACTTACACTCATTAAATCATTTCCTTCAACTCCCGTGTTGTAACGAGCGGCTTGCGGGCAATAACCGCAATCTTCCGGACAACCTCCAGTTTTGATAGAAAGTAAAGTTGATACCTGAACTACGTTCGGATCATGCTTTTCTCTATGAATTGTTGCTGCTTCATACAGCAAGTCCATCATAGGTTTATTATATATGGCGATTATTTCGTCTTTTGTCCAATTGTGTTTTGTAATGCTCATCGATACATTGTTTTTGAAGCCTCAAAAGTAGTTAAATTGTTCTAATCAACCAATGCCGAATCCTGTAAATGAATATTTGACAGTTATTTTCAAAAAAGAAACACTCTAAAATCATATAATTGTAATTTTTTATGATTTTAGAGTGCTAAAAAGTTTGATTTATTTTGAAAAATTAATCGGCTACATATTTGTTATTCCAATATAACATCATCATCAAAGTCACGATGACCGAAGAGGCAACTCCTTCAAATAATAAACAAATACAATATGTTGGTACTGAAGGGTTTCCTCCAAACATAAAAGTTTCTGATAGTGTTCTTACATAAGCGTCTCCACCTCTCGCATAACTATAAACCAATAATCCAAAAACACTTAATGCCACACCAACTACAGAAGTTGCCATCGCAGAAACAGCATTTGACACAAAATTGGTTTCACCTTCACGAAGATTCATTCGCATTGTTTTATTTACACCATAAAATATAAAAAATACATTCAGGACACGTAAATAAAATAAGTGAGCTAAACCTAAAACGTTCATCAATAAAAAATAAATGCCTATACCAAGGAATATTAAAAAACCATTGGTTATTTCTTTAGGTAGTTTCATAGTGGTTATTTTTAAAGAAGTTAATAGTAAATATTTGATAAACAGAGTTCTATATCAAATTTACTAAAAAAATAACTACGATGATTTAAAAAAGGCAAAAAGTATGTTGTGGTTTGTTCTAAAGCTGTTCAATAAAAGCTAAAGCCTCTTTTTTATCTTGATTTAATTGGGTAATAAGTAAGTCTATCGAACCAAATTTTTGTTCTTCTCTAAGATATTGTAATAATGTAACTTCGATTCTTTGACCGTAAATATCAGCATCAAATTCAAAAAGATTTACTTCGATAGTTTGTTTTTGTCCGTTTACAGTCGGATTAAAACCAATATTCATCATTCCGAAAACTTCTTTTTGATCGACAATGGCTTTAACGACATAAACACCATTTCTAGGAATCAGCTTGTAATCTTCTTCAATTTGGATGTTTGCGGTTGGAAAACCAATAGTTCGTCCTAATTGTTTTCCTTTCACAACCTCGCCAGACAAAAAATAATCGTAACCCAAATAATCATTGGCTAAATCCATATTTCCCTCGTTCAGCGCTTTTCTGATTTTTGTAGAACTTACTGAAACATCCTGAATTTCTTGTGCTGAAATTTGTTCAACCTCAAAACCATATTCGATACCAAAAGCAATTAAATCGTCAATATTAGCCGTTCTGTTTCTTCCAAAACGATGATCGTGTCCAATAATAATTTTTTGAATATGAAATTGCTCAACTAAAATAGAATGCACAAACTCTTCGGCAGTTAATCTTGAGAAACTTTCGTTAAACGGATGAATAACAAGATTTTCTATTCCGGTTGCTTCCAGAAGTTTTGTTTTTTCAGCGATAGTATTTAAAAGTTTTATTTCTGATTTTTCCTGCAATACCATTCTTGGATGTGGAAAAAATGTAAGTACTAAACTTTCGTATTTTCCATTTTCTGTGTTTTGAGTAATTCGCTCCAGAATTTTTTTATGTCCAATATGTACGCCGTCAAAGGTACCAAGAGTTAAAATTGTTTTCTTGGTTGACTGAAAATCGTTTATAGAATGAAAGAGCTTCAAAACAAATAATTTAAGATGGTGCAAATTTATACTATCTATTTTGAATTTAATACTAAGCTTTATTGATTTTTTGATTGCAACTTGTTTCTTTTTGTGAAAACAAGCCAACTGGTCGACCAAAAAGCAATAATTGTCGTGTTTATGTAAGAATTTGATTTAATTCGCGTAATTTTGATTATTCAATTGTGTTTGGAATATGAAAGAAAAATTACTTTTTTTATTTTTATTTTTTTGTTGTGCGACTATTCACGCTCAAAGTGACGACCTGTGGCAAAAAGTGAGCTTAGGTTCTTTAAATAAAAGAATAAATTCATCAGGTTCAGAAACACTTTATTATAAACTTAATGTTGATTTTTTAAAAGCTAAGCTTTCGGCTGCAAAAAATAAGTCAGCTGTTAAGTCAGAAATTACAATTCCAAATTCAAATGGTGTTTTAGAGCGATTTGCAGTTTGGGAATCTTCAAATTTTGAACCGGAATTACAAGCAAAATACCCTGAAATAAGAGCATATGAAGGAAACGGTTTAGATGATAAATCGGCTAAAATCTATTTTAGTGTTGCGCCAATCGGAATGCAAACAATGGTATTTCGTGCTAATAAGCCGTCAGAATATATTGAACAAATTCCAGACGATAAATCTTCTTACGTTTTATTTACTAAAAACACTCTTAACTCTTCTTCCCGAATGGTTTGCGGTGTTAAAGATGTTTTGAGTGATAACAGTTCAACAAGTAAAACGGCAAAACCTGCTGCAAATAATAAAGTTTTCAAAACGTTTCGCTTAGCCCTTTCATGTACAGGAGAATATGCAGCTTATTTTGGCGGAACAAAAAGTGGTGCTTTGGCAGGAATGAATGCTTCTTTGTCAAGGGTAAATGGTGTTTTTAATAAAGACCTCGCCGTAAAAGTGGTTTTAATTGCCAATAATGACGATGTGATTTATACTGATCCGGCAACAGATCCATATTCTATTGCCAGTGTAGGAACTTCAATTGACAAGACAGACGGAAATGATTTTTGGAGTAAAGAAGTTCAAAGTACACTTACAAGCGTAATTGGAGAAGTGAACTATGACATCGGGCATTTATTTGGAGGTTCAGGTGGTGGAGGGAATGCGGGATGTATCGGGTGTGTTTGCGTTAGTCCAACGGCATCAGATGTGATAGGTAAAGGAAGTGCATATACATCGCCTTCTGACGGAAAACCGCAAGGAGATAGTTTTGATATTGATTATGTAGCGCATGAAATGGGACACCAGTTAGGAGCTGCTCATACTTTTTCGTATAATTCACAAGAAAGAACCAATGTAAATGTTGAGCCAGGAAGTGGTTCTACTATTATGGGTTATGCCGGTATTACAAAAGATTATGATATTCAGAGTTTTTCTGATGATTATTTCGCTTATGCGAGTATTGTTCAAATTCAGAATAATCTTGCCGGAAAAAGCTGTCCGGTTAATACTCCGATAACAAATAATCCTCCAACGATCGACGCAGGAATCGATTATACTATTCCGATAAGCACTCCATTTGTTTTAAAAGGAACAGGTTCAGATCCTGATGGTGATACGGTTACATATAATTGGGAACAATATGATAGTGCAATAACGACCTCTTTCTCGACAAGTATTGCATATCCAACAAAACCAGATGGGCCGCTGTTTAGATCTGTGCTGCCAAGTAGTTCCCTAATTCGCTATATGCCAAGTCTGAGCACAGTACTTCAAAATAAATTAACCACAACTTGGGAGTCTGTTTCGTCTATTGCAAGAACATTGCATTTTACATTAACAGGAAGAGATAATGCAGCTCAGGGAGCTGCACAAACCAATTCAGATGTAATGATTGTAAATGTAGTTGCTACCGCAGGACCATTTACGGTTACTTCTCAAAATACCAATGATATTAGCTGGCAAAAAGGATCAAATCAAACTGTAACCTGGAGTGTAAATAATACCAATAGTTTGCAAGGTTCTTCAAATGTGAATATTAAGTTGTCTACAGACGGAGGTTTGACCTTTCCGATAATTTTAGCTTCAAATACTGCAAATGATGGTTCAGAGCTAGTTCAGGTTCCTGCAAATATAGAAGCCTCGACAAATTGCAGGATTATGATTGAGCCAACAGGAAATATTTATTATGCCGTAAACAGCAAAGTTTTTTCTGTTGGATACACGTCAACTACAACTTGTGATTCGTATAGTTTCGGAAATTCTTTCGATATTCCCTTTGGAGCTGCTTTTACCACAAAAACAGTAAACGTGCCAGCTTCTTCTACAGGAACGGTTTCAGATGTAAATGTTATGGTGAATTTTACACATGAGCGAATTTCTGATGTCGAGATTCAAATCATAAATCCGCAAGGAACCATTGTAAATTTGTATAATAAAAGCTGTGGAGGAATACAAAGTACTTTAATACTTCAATATGATGATGCAGGAGTCGATTTAGATTGTTCAAAAGTAACCAGTCAAATTGTAATTCCGGTGAATTTGTTAAGTGTTTTTAATGGCCAAAACCCGCAAGGAACTTGGACTTTTAGAGTTCGAGATGCGGTTACAGGTAGGTTTGGAACAATAAATTCAGCTTCGGTTAATATTTGTAATCAAACTTTTACTCTGGGAAATCCTGATCTTGAAAATGTAGCTTTTACGTTATATCCAAATCCAAATAAAGGAAATTTTACCATTCAATTTAAGAGTGATTCTATCGATAGAGTTCAGATTTTTGTACACGATATTTTAGGTAAACAAGTATATTCTAACTCGTTTGATAATACCGTTTATTTTAATCAAAATATTCAGTTGTCAGATGTGTCTGCCGGGATTTACCTTGTTACAGTTGTTGATGGTGAACGAAGAACTGTGAAGAAAATAATTGTGAATTAGAATGTTATAGGTTTTGATTCTATCTGTGTTTTTAAGTACTTGTTGGGAATATTTTTTCGGCTAAGAATTTAGAATTTGTCTTTTATGAGTTTGCCATTGCCATGCAAACAATACTAATTTTTGCTCCCGGAATTTTTAATAAAGCCCGAGAACAAGCTTCAAGTGTGGCGCCGGTGGTCAGAACATCATCCACAATTAAAAAATGTTTGTTTAGACTTTCTTCTGACGAATTAACATCAAATATATTTTCGATGTTTTCAGATCTTCCCAATAAATTCTTTTTTGATTGTGTTTTTGAATATTTCTTTCGGAATAAAATACTGTCTTCATATTTTAGATTTAAACCATTTGCTAAAGTTTTTCCAAAAGTTGCAACTTGATTGTAACCTCGTTCCTTAAGTTTTCTGGGATGTAATGGAACCGGAATTATAATATCAAAAGGATGCGCTAATTTTAATTCTTTTAAATCTTCGATATACCAACTTCCTAAAACAGTGCCGATTTCTTCGTGGCCTTTGTATTTTAGGTTGTGAATCAATTCCTGAACGATTCCTTTTTTATTAAAATAGAGTAATGCCGATGCGTATTCAATATCAATTTTACCGTAAAATTTCTTTACAGCTTCATTTTTTGGATCTAAATGATATTGAGTAAGAGGCATTTCATGGCGACAACTTGTGCACAAAACAGTTTCGTTGGTAACCAAAATTGCGCGACATCCGCTGCAAACTTTAGGAAAAAAGAGGTTGATTATGAAATTAAACACAAATAGAAAGAATTTAGTTACAAAATTAATCAAATCAATGCTTCAATCTTTGTTTTTTTTCTTTTTTTTAAACGTACTTTTTATATTTTTGCATCACTATGGCAAAACAAGAAGATATATTTAAGAATGTGGTTTCGCACGCAAAAGAGTACGGATTTATTTTTCCGTCAAGCGAAGTATACGATGGATTGAGTGCAGTGTATGATTATGCACAAAATGGTGTCGAGTTAAAAAAGAATATCCGTGAATATTGGTGGAAATCAATGGTTCAAATGAACGAGAATATTGTAGGTTTAGATGCTGCAATATTAATGCATCCAACGACTTGGAAAGCTTCAGGCCACGTTGATGCTTTCAATGATCCGTTAATTGATAATAAAGATTCGAAAAAAAGATATAGAGCTGACGTTTTAGTTGAAGATTATGCTGAAAAGTTAAATCTAAAAGCTAAAAAAGAAATCGAAAAAGCAAAAGCTCGTTTTGGCGATGCATTCAACGAACAAGAATTTATTACAACAAATGCTCGTGTAGTTGAATATTTGGCTAAAGAAAGAGAAATTCTGGAAAGACTTGCAAAAGGTATGAGCGAAGATCTTCAGGATGTAAAAGCGTTAATCGAAGAATTAGAAATTGCAGATCCGGAAACAGGTTCAAGAAACTGGACAGATGTTAAGCAATTCAACTTGATGTTCGGAACTAAATTAGGTGCTTCTGCAGATTCTGCAATGGATTTATATTTACGTCCGGAAACGGCACAAGGTATTTTTGTGAATTTCCTGAACGTTCAGAAATCGGGTCGTATGAAAGTTCCTTTTGGAATTGCTCAAACAGGTAAGGCATTTAGAAATGAAATCGTTGCAAGACAATTTATTTTCCGTATGCGAGAATTCGAACAAATGGAAATGCAATTTTTCGTTCGTCCGGGTGAAGAAATGAAATGGTACCACCACTGGAAAGAAGCTCGTTTAAATTGGCACTTATCTTTAGGGTTAGGAAAAGAAAATTACCGTTTTCACGATCACGAAAAATTAGCGCACTATGCAAATGCTGCAGCAGATATTGAATTTAACTTCCCATTCGGATTCAAAGAATTAGAAGGAATTCACTCTCGTACAGATTTTGATTTAAAAGCACACGAACAATTCTCAGGAAGAAAATTACAATATTTTGATGCTGAATTGAATCAAAACTATGTGCCTTATGTAGTGGAGACTTCAGTTGGTTTAGATCGTATGTTCCTGGCTGTTTTTGCAACTTCATTAAAAGAAGAAGTTTTAGAAGACGGTTCAACAAGAACAGTTTTAAAATTACCAGCTGTGTTAGCACCAACAAAGGCAGCCGTTTTACCATTGGTTAAGAAAGACGGATTACCTGAAATTTCTAAAAAAATCATCGAAGATTTAAAATGGGATTTCAATGTTGCATATGATGAGAAAGATGCAGTAGGACGTCGTTACAGAAGACAAGATGCTCTTGGAACTCCGTTTTGTATCACAGTAGATCATCAAACAATCGAAGACGAGACAGTAACAATTCGTCATAGAGATACAATGAAACAAGATCGTGTGAAAATTTCTGAATTAAAAGATATTATCGAAAACGAAGTTTCTATGAAAAACTGGTTGATGAAAATGTAGTTTTCTCAATTTATATTATAAAAATCCCAAATTCCTTAACGGAGTTTGGGATTTTTTCAATTTTAAATTAATGTATTTCATCGGACTTTTTTGCATTTCATCTTTATGTGTTAACATTTGATCGCAATGTATTAACAATGAAATAGTAGAATAATCGAAATTCGTATTTTTAAATGCGAATAAAATGCCAAGAACCAAATTTTTTCAAAAGTATTGATGAAGCTAGAGAGAAGTTGTCGGGGATTCTTGAAAAATCAACAGAAAACTAAAATTGAAAAAGTATTCGTATATTATTATTGATGATGATGCTGAGAGTATTTTGAAAACCAGAACAATTGCAGAAGGTTTTTCGGAATTGACTTTTGTGGCATCGGCTACGAATTACCAACAAGGTTTAAATTTGGTTTTAGAACATAGACCGTGCGTTGTTTTTTTAGAAATAGATCCTAACGAAATTTCGAGCAATCTATCACTTGCTTTTATAAATGAATTATATAGGTTCTTATCTTTTCTTCCTAAAATAATTATAACCACAACAAAAAAGGAATTGGCTTTTGAGGCAATTCAATATGGTGTTTTCGATTATGTATTAAAGCCTGTTCAATCAATAGATTTGATGAAGGCTATCCTAAAATTGGAGAAAACGATCTTTGAAACAGAGTCTGTTGAAATACATAAAGAAATTCCGTGTACACTTCCGTTTGTGCAAACGCAAAAAAATGTCGAAACTCCACTTATAATATGCATTAAGTCATATGGAGATTATCGATACATAAATTCGACTGATATATGCTATTTTCAAGCCGATAATAACTCGACAGATATTTACTTGAATTCCGGTGATATGATAACGGCTTTTAAAACATTAAAGCATTTTGAGAGTATTTTGTCTCATCCGTTTATTCGAATTCACAACAGTTATATCATCAATAAAAATTACATTTCGAGAATTCATAACGGAAGCTCAGTTTGTTACATAAAAAATTCTCCAAAAAAAATACCTTTCTCCAAAACTTACAAGTCAAATGTCGATCTAATTATTACGGCATTTACAGAAGGTAATTACTTAGAAGTCTAAAAATTAGACATTTACATTGATTTGATATCCATTGACTACCAATTGGGTATGATTTACCATAAACCGGTTTTTTCGTATAAATTTTTTTCAAATGTAGAATTAGTTTTACACCATGATTAGCAGCAAGCAATCATTTGAACCCTTAAAAAAAAATCAAACATAAAAACCTCAAATCATGAAAAAAACAGCTTTAACATTCGGATTATTTTCTTTAGTAATGGTAGCAACTTCATTTGTAACTCCACAAACAGTTTCAACTTCTTATTCAAATACTTCAATGGATATTGATGGAGGACAAAGAGGAAACGACAGAAGAAAAACTGATGATATTACAATGTCAGCAGATATTGATGGAGGACAAAGAGGAAATGACAGAAGAAAAACGGATGATTTCGCAATGTCAGCAGATATCGACGGTGGACAAAGAGGAAATGACAGAAGAAAAACTGATGACTTCGCAATGACAGCAGATATTGACGGTGGTCAAAGAGGAAATGACAGAAGAAAAACAGATGATATCGCAATGACAGCAGATATTGATGGTGGTCAAAGAGGAAATGACAGAAGAAAAACAGATGATATTGCAATGGCAACAGATATCGACGGTGGACAAAGAGGAAATGACAGAAGAAAAACTGACGATTTTTCAATATAAGCTTAATTAAAAAGTTTTTGCGCTGATAATCAGTGTAATCTTACGATTGAGAAACTTTATTAAGAGAGAAATAGAATAAAAGGAAAAGGCTACCATTTTTTTGGCAGCCTTTTTTTGTATGTATAGTTTTAGTATTTTTGATGAAATTCAAAAAAGATATTGAAAAATAAGTACACTATATTATTGCTTTTATTTGTTGTCTTTTTTGGTTGTACCAGGAAAGACAAGGAATTTAACAATATACTCTTGCCTGAAGATAGTCTAAAGAGTTATTTATCATTGGCAAATGATGATGATTTGCCTTTTGACTTAAGACAGAAATACAATAAAAAAGCATTTGATGTAATTGTAGATCAGGAGAATGATTCACTTAATCGAGCTAATTTATTCAAGGTTGCCAATCGATATTACAATATGAACGATTGGAAAGGATACCAAAGTACAGCAAAACTCATTCTGCAAAACTCAAAACTCAGTAAAGATTCTGCTAATACAGCTAAAGCTTATATTTATTTAGGAGATTTTTATCGTTCGCAGGTAATTTCTGATAGCGCATTTATGAGCTATTTTAATGCTGAGAAAATATACTCACATATAAACGATAAATTTAATCTTGCTAAAACATTTTTAAGCAAAGCACAATTGCAATTTGTTGAAGGCGATCTTTTTGAAAGTGAATTAACAGTTTTCAAGGCATTACGACTTTTAAAACAACAGAAAAATGTTAATAATCAGCTATACGATTGCTACAATCTTTTAGGGATATTGTACAATGAGCGCGAAGAGTATGGCAAAGCCTTAGAGTATCATAACAACGCATTGACCGCTCTCAATGATAAAACAATACCGGAAGAATTTCAGCTGAAGGCTAGTTCTTTAAATAATATTGGATTTGTTTATTTGAATATGCATGATTTTGCAAAAGCAAAAAAACATTTTAAAGATGGATTGGAACAAAAGAATTTGTTCAAGTTTGATCCTACTTTATATGCCATGTTACTGGATAATCTTGCATATTCTAAATTTAAACTGAGAGAGTCACAAGGACTTCCGGATCAATTTTTTGAAGCGTTAGAAATTAGAGATAGTTTAAAATTGACTTCAGGTATTATATTAAATAAAATACATTTGTCTGAATATTATGCCTTTAAAAAAGATACTGTTAGAGCAGCTCAATTTTCAAGGCAGGCTTTACTTTTATCCAGAAGTTCAAAAAAACTAAGAAACACGTTAGAAGCGTTAAAGCAAATTACTGTAGTTGACCCCAAAAATGCACCAGTTTATTCTAAAGAGTATATTCAGATTAATGAAAAACTGCAAAAGGCCGAGCGAAAAATGGGTGAAAAGTTTTCGCGTATTGAGTACGAAACCAATGAGATAAAAGATCAAAACTCAAACTTGCAGGAAAAAAATAAAACTCTAGTTTATATTTTTAGTATTTGTACTTTAGTTGGTTTGTTTTTTTATGTTTATAAAACGCAGCAAGCAAAAAACAGAGAATTACTGTTTAAGCAGCAGCAACAAATTGCAAATGAAGACATTTATAATTTGATGATTTCTCAGCAAAATGATATTGAATTAACGCGTATAAAAGAAAAGAAAAAAGTAGCACAGGAACTGCATGACGGGGTTTTAGGCCGAATGTTTGGTGTGCGGATAAGCTTGGACAGTTTGGATAAAATAGATGAAGCACAAGCGGCTCCAAAAAGGAAAAAATATTTAACAGAACTTAAGCATATAGAAGAAGATATTCGCGAAATTTCGCATGATTTGAACAGAGAAAAATCAGAGTTAATTAATAATTTTGTTGCGATTTTAAACAAGTTGTTTGAAAACCAACAGAATATTTACGAGTCAAAATTGATAACCTATTTTGATCCTCATATCAAATGGGAATTAGTAAGCAATACCGTCAAAATTAATTTGTATAGAATTGTACAAGAAGCTCTTCAAAATTGTAATAAATATGCAAACGCAAATACAATTAGAATTGAATTTAAAAGTGAAATTGATTATTTGTTTCTATCCATTTTTGATGACGGCGTTGGATTTAACGTCAAAAGAACGAAAAACGGTATAGGAATACATAATATTCAATACAGAGCTGCAGAATGTAAAGGTACAGCTACCATAAAATCTGCCAAAGGAGAGGGAACTCTTCTAATAATAAAAGTTCCAATCGATCAAAAAATTAACCTGCACAACAATGACAATTGAATCACAAAATACTATTCCGGAATTAATTAAACGAAATAT
The DNA here is from genome assembly GCF_044007395.1 of Flavobacterium sp. FlaQc-57. Classification (NCBI taxonomy): domain Bacteria; kingdom Pseudomonadati; phylum Bacteroidota; class Flavobacteriia; order Flavobacteriales; family Flavobacteriaceae; genus Flavobacterium; species Flavobacterium sp. FlaQc-57. Next base: position 274,932 of record NZ_JBIPDA010000002.1, on the reverse strand, counting down.
TTTAATTGTCGATGATCATCCTTTTATTATAGAAGGATACAAAAACGCGATAACTCGCTACCATCCTAAAGAATATGAGTTTCTTATTTCGCAGGCTCACGATTGCAAGTCGGGACACGATTTAATTGAAGACGAGCAAACGCCAAATTTTGATGTAGCATTTTTAGATATCAGTATGCCGGCTTATGAAGAAAAGGATATTTTTTCTGGCGAAGATCTGGCAAAACTCATTTTGAAAAAAATGCCAAATTGCAAAGTTATTCTTTTAACAATGTATACAGAATTGCTAAAGATTAAGACAATCATTAGAACCATAAGTCCAAATGGTTTAATAATTAAAAATGATCTCACTTTTGATGAATTGCTTTTTGCATTTGATAAAGTGATGAAAAATGATAAATACTACAGTCAGTCAGTTCAGAAAATGCTGAATCAGTCTACTCACAATTCACTTGAAATAGATGAGTTCGATAAGCAAATTTTGTTTCATTTGTCAAAAGGAACACTAATAGAAGATATGCCACAATATATTCCGATTTCTTTGAATGCGATTAAAAAACGTAAACTCAGTCTAAAAGAATTACTTAAAGTGAAATCGGGTACTAACGAAGAATTAGTGAAAGAGGCAAAAAGTAAAGGGCTTTTCTAAAAATAAACCACTAAATAAAAAACTCCAAATTCCAATAATATTACTGGAATTTGGAGTTTTTTATTTAGAGTTTTTAAAATTTATTCACTCAAAGCATCCCAACCACGAGCTTTTAAAGCAATTTTGGTATTTGCGCGCGTAACTAAATGTATTCCTTCGCTTTCGTCAGCCATATGTCCAATGATAGAGAAGTTTGGATTGCCTTTAATCTTATCAAAATCATTTATATCAATGGTAAATAGAAGTTCGTAATCTTCACCGCCATTAATTGCAACTGTTGTACTGTCGATATTAAACTCTTCACAAGTCGAAATAAACTGCGGATCTAAAGGCAGTTTATCTTCATATAAATCACAACCCACTTTAGACTGTTTGCATAAATGAATAATTTCAGAAGATAATCCGTCTGAAATATCAATCATAGAAGTTGGTTTAATTTCAAGTGCATGTAATAAAGTTCTAACATCTTTTCTTGCTTCAGGCTTTAACTGGCGCTCGATTAAATAACTATACATATCTAAATCAGGCTGACTATTTGGGTTAACCTGAAAAACTTGTTTTTCGCGTTCTAAAACCTGTAATCCCATATACGCAGCGCCAATGTCGCCGGTTACTACAAGAAGGTCAGTTTGTTTTGCACCATTTCTATAAACAATTTCCTCTTCATCAGCTTCACCAATTGCTGTAATGCTTATAATTAATCCTTTTTGCGATGAGGTAGTGTCACCACCAATAACATCAACTTTATATTCTTTTGCAGCGTGTGTAATCCCTTCAAATAGTTCTTCTAAGGCTTCTAGCGGAAATCGATTAGAAACGGCTACAGAAACTGTTATTTGCGTTGGTTTGGCATTCATTGCACAAATATCAGATAGATTTACAACAACAGATTTGTAGCCAAGATGTTTTAGAGGCATGTAAGCCAAATCAAAATGTACGCCTTCAATCAATAAATCGGTAGAAACAACTACTTTTTTATCCTTAAAGTCAAGAACTGCAGCGTCATCACCTATACTTTTTAAAGTAGATTCCTGAGTAACATCAAAATTTTTGGTTAAATGTTCAATTAAGCCAAACTCGCCTAATTGCGCTATACTGGTACGTTGCGGATTTTTATCTTCGATCATTTTTTCTATGTTCCAATGTTATTAAGCTGCAAAGGTACGAAGTTGATAATTTAATAACTATTATTAAAAAAGATTAGGACTGTTTTTAGATTTTGGAGCAAATCAAAGGACTTATCGTTTTAAACTAAAATGGGATTTGAATACTTGAGAAATACCATTTTGAGTATAAAATGTTTGAAACCAGTAATCAGAAGAGGGAAGTGGGCCACCGTTGTAATTACCATCCCAGCCAGGACCGGAAGGACTTAACTGTTTTATAAGTTTTCCATAACGATCGAAGATATTAATAATCGCATCGGACTGAAAAGCGAGATCAGTAATGTTCCATGTGTCATTGAAACCATCATTGTTTGGCGTAAAAAATTTCGGGTATTTCAGCACATTAGCAATTAAAACCTGATTGTCGCAATTTCCCATTACGTCAACTATGGCAATTGTGTGCTGCCCTGAAGCGACATCATGAAAAATATTCTGAGACTGGAAATTGCCATCGTCTAGTTGATATTCATAAATTCCAAGCCCATGAGTTAAATTAACGATAATATCGATCTTATCTTCAAAAGCATCAGTTACGGTTACGGTCGCAATCGCCGGACTTGATTTTTCGACATTAACTGTAGTGGGATTGTAACCGCAATCATCACCAATACTACTTGTAGTTTTTGTTGGAACAACTGTATAAGTTCCTTCTTTAGTCGCTGAGTAAGTTGAACCTGTGCTTATTTTGCTGCCATCTAAAAACCAATCAACCGTATAATTATTGGAATCGAGTCCTGAACTCAAAAGCGCAGGGCTAAGTAATGCATTCGTTTGATAATCGACACAAATTACTCCGTTTTTTAACTGCAAATCTTTCAAACGATAAATAGTAATAGCAAAGTCATCTTGAGAAGTGCAATCAGAATTTGTAGTCGACATTGCATAGATATATATTCTTTGGCTCGTATTTACAGATTCTCCTGCCAAATATTTTGTTCCCGTTCCATTTGGTTCACTGTAATAATCTCCAACCGCTAAGGCTGGTAAAATATAGCTGTGACAAATAGCAATATCGGGAGTGCTAATCAATAAAGGAGTTTTAGAAATCGTAACCAAAAAACTCTTTTCGCTGGAGCATGTCGATCGATTCCCTGCGGTAGCGTAAACATAAAGGGTTTGAGAAGTTGTTATTAAAGTTCCAACGGGAATAATAGGACCTTGTCCTTGCGGTTGCGAATAATAATTGCCTAATTTTAAAGTTGGCAATGTGTAACTATCGCAAACATTTATATCGACAAAATCGCCAACATCTATTCCGTTGATATTAATATTGAAAAAAGTCTCATTACTGCATTTCGCAAAATCAGTCCATTCGTTATAAATGTATATCGTTTGGTTTGTATTTATGGTGGTTCCTTCATTAAGTTGACTTCCTAAACCATGCGGACCTCCGGTTGCGGTATAATATTGCCCGCTTTTTAATGGTGGGAGTACAAAATCTGTACAAGTCATAATATCCGTAAAACTATCAATTGGCGGAAGTGGTCTTATTTCGACAACAAAATTATGCTCGTTTGCGCACTCAGCTCCTACAGCATAGATGTAAATTTTTTGAGTTTCGGTAATTATATCTCCAGCTTTTAGCAGAAGTCCTCCGCCATTAGGATCGGTAAAATAGTTACCATTTGTTAATGGTGGTAAAATATAATTTTCACATTCAACTCTATCGTTAGGTGTATCTACTAATGGCAATGGTTTTATTGTGATCTCGTATTTTAAATTATTAGTGCAATTAGGAAAAGTTGTAGTATCAGCGTAATAATAAATAATTTGTGATGCAGTAATAACCGTTTCGGCAGTAATATTTTTGCCCTGACCATTTGGGCTGTCATAATAACCGCCTACTTCGATTGGAGGTAAAGTAAAACTTCCGCATTGCGAAATTTGAATAAAATTCGAAGAATTAATAATATCAATTTTAAAAGAATGTTCATTTGAACATCTTCCATCATTGGCAAAAACAAACAGTGTTTGACTTGAAGTTATTTGGTCTCCAGCATTTAACTGATTTCCTGAACCGCCTGATAAAGCGTAATAATTTCCATTTGTCAAAGGAGGTAAAGTGTACAAATCGCATGTAACCACATCATTGGGTTTGTCAATTAATGGTAAAGGATAAACAATAAAAGGTACCGGTTCGTCGCGACAGACAATTCCATTAATGACTGCGTAATAATAAATAGTTTGACTGGTTGTAAAAGATGTTCCGGCCGGAATAGAATCTCCTTGCCCTCCAGATTCTGTAAAAAAGCCACCCGCAATTACACGCGGCACAATGTAAGCGCCACAAGCTTCTTTTTCAAATTGAAGTTCCTTAATTAAAATTACATTAAAATAATTTTCATTCGAGCAAATGTTAGGAGCTGTTGAGCCATTGTAAATATAGTAGACTCCACCTTTAGTGATAATATCCCCTGCATTCAATTTCGTTCCTGTTCCATTTGGCGCAGTATAATAATTACCAAATGTTATTGGAGGTAATACATAACTGTCACAGGCAACAACATCCGGATGTTCGTCTACAACAGGAAGCGAATAGATTATGATATTAAAATTGGTTGTAGTGAAACAAAGTGAACTTGCGGCACTTTCAATTCGTACCCAAATGGTTTGAGGCGATTGCGATAAAGAAGTTATTAAAGATTGTGGATTTGGAATGCTATTGCTGCCACTTGTTGCTCCTGCTTGACTGGTGTAATAACTAATTTTATAATCGGAAGGATCTAATCCGTTAAGAATACTTGTTTCTTGCACAGTTAAATCAACTGAAATTCTTCCTGAATCAGTATTACAGGCATTCAAATCTGGTGGTTTTGTAATGTTGATTGACGGAGTTACCAGCAAATCAAAAGAGAGTAAATTGTTGCAATAAAAAGTTTTATTGTAAAGTGGTACTGCCTTTATGTATATTTTTTTATTGCCAACACTGGTGAAAGAGTTTAATTGAATTTCGGGTATACTTGGTCCGTTTGCATTGGCTGCAGCCAAAGATTCAAAATAATAGAGCATATATTCGGCCGGATTAAGTCCTAATGCATCTAAGTTGTTCCGAGTTAAATCGTATTGATAAATTCCATTTACAGTATAACAAGCAGTTAAATTTTTGGGAGGTTTAATAACCAAATCGTTCACGACTACTTCATCTTTTATAACACAGCCCGAAAGTGTGGCCGTAACGCCATAAAGCCCTGCTTTATTTAGTGTTAAAGAACTGCTTGTTTCATTTGGAATTACGACGCCATCAAGAGTCCATTCATATGTATAATTGCCTACTAACCCTGATTGAAGGATTATTTGTTCACCTTCACAAATGGTTCTGTCCGGGCCCAAATCCATTGTAGTCATAAAACTGCCGCCTTTTATAAAAACTGCCGAATCATAATTGCTGTCGTTGTAATCACCAATTGCCAACTTTATGCTATAAGTTCTATTAGGAATCACAGTTGATGAAGCAGTTAAAACCTTAGTTTCACCTCTCATATTAATAGCAGACGTTCCGGAATTAGTTACATTATAATGATCAAATAAATTGGCATTGGCAGATAAACAGGATGAATTGTATTGCTGATCTCTGATGTTCTTAACCGAAACGGGCGTGTCTGTACCAGGAAGTACAGCAAGATTCTTGGAAATTCCGGTAGTCAAATCAGTTAATATAAAAGCAAAAACATCACTGAAACCGCATTGAAATTCGCCATATTCATTGGAAGCAAATAGAAAATCAAAACTAAAGTTACTCGATAAAGGTGTGAAATCAAACTGAATAAAACTTACGTCCCGAATAGGTACAATTTGCCCATTACTGTCACTGATATTTTGCAGATCACTATCAGAAGTATTATTCAATTGGCTGCTTTCATTTGCACCCGTATAAGCACCTTCGGTATATTTGGCGATTCCGTTTCGAATAATGATTCCGTTTGAGATTGGGAAATTGGGAGAATTGCTTGTGAATTTACCAATGCCCTGATGCGACGAAAATTTAAAATTGTTCTCATTAGCGCAAGCATTTTGCATTAATTCTTCACGAACTAGTTCAGGAATGCCCAAAGTTGTGGTGTCTACTATAACTCCCTGCGACAAAGATATAGTCGAAAAAAATAAAAAAAATAGAAGTAGAGATAGTCTCATAATCCTGATTTTATTTATTGGGGAGTTTAAAGGTACGAAGGATTTGTTTTTAATTTAGTGAAAATCAGTATTTTGTGAGTTTTTGATCTGTTAATTTATAATAGTTCGTGGCGGCCCTAATTTTAATATATTATTGGTTTGGATTTAAGTCAGATGAAAATAATTTGAATATTTTTTTTCCTGCTGACAAACTGTTGTCACCGACCCTCGATACTTTTGAAGTATAAAACAATTAAAACTTTAAAACCATGAAAACATTAGCAGCCCAAGTAATTACTCCTGAAGATTTGTTGAAGCACTGGCAAGGTCATCGTAATTTAACACGCCATACAATTGAAGCTTTTCCTGAGAAAGATTTTTTTGAATTTTCAATCGGAGGGATGAGGCCGTTTGCCCAATTAATTAGTGAGCTTTTAGCCATAGCAGTTCCTGGACTTAAAGGAATCGTAAATAGAGAAGTGGAGCCATTTAGCGAAAAAGCAACAGAAAAGTTGATTTTTAAAGCGCAATATCTTGAAAAATGGGATGAAGCAACAGCGGAAATAAATAAGTATTGGGAAAAATTATCTATTGAAGATTTTAATGAGACTTTTAATCTTTTTGGTCAATACGAATTTCCAGTAAATCAGAATATTTTATATTTTATTGATAACGAAGTGCACCACCGCGGACAAGGATATGTATACTTAAGAGCCTTAGGAATTCAGCCTCCTTTTTTCTGGGAAAGATAAAATCTTGAACATTTTATAAAAAAACTCCTGAAAATTATTTTCAGGAGTTTTTTTACAAAAGTCTTTTTCGGTTGATTTCTAGTAATTCAAGAGCTCGCGTTTTTAATCTTTCGGGCTCTAAGATTGTGGCGTAATCTCCAAACATTAAAAACCAACGCGGAAAACCACTTTCGATATCGCGGCACATAAAAGTCATTTCTATTTTTCCGTCGATTTCTTTTTCAGAAATATAACCGTGATATTTTTTTTCGGTCGATAAATATCGTGCAATTTTTTTATCAATTAAAAGCCGAACTTTTGTAGTCGGAATTGTTTCTGTTTTTTTTAAATAAGTTTCGAGAGAATCGTGCTCAATAGTGAAATCACAATCTGTTTTTTTTATTCCTTGAATTCTGTCTGTTCTAAATTGACGATAATCTTTTCGTAAATGACAATAGCCTAAAAAATACCAGTTATTGTGATCATGAAAAACGCCTACAGGTTCAATGTTTCTGTTGCTTACTTCGTCTGCTTCGACGGTTTTGTATGATAAAAGAATTTGTTTTTTCTCTGCAATACTTTCAAAAAGCAGTGCCAAAGTATTTGGCGAATTATCATTAAACATTGGCTCGGCAGTTTGCATAACTACCCTTGATTCAATATTCGAAAGCCAATCTTTGTCTGTACTTTTCAATACCGATTTCAGTTTAAACATTGCCGCAGCATAATGATTTCCTAAAGACGGATCTGTAAATTTTTGCATCAATTTTTCGGCAGCAATAAAACTGCTTACTTCTTCGCGAGTGAACATAACGGGCGGTAATCTATAACCATCCATCAAGGCGTAACCAACTCCGGCTTCACTATAGATAGGAACGCCAGATGCTTCAAGCGTTCGAATATCTCTGTAGATAGTTCTTAAACTAACATCAAAACGATCGGCTAATTCCTGTGCTTTTACAATTTTTTTAGATTGCAATTGAATAAGAATAGCGACAATTCGGTCAAATCGTTTTGGAGTTTCGTCAAGCATTTTTTCTAGAGTCAAAGGTTTTGAGGTTCAAAGATACAAAGGTTTAAAGTTTGTAAAAACAAGAAAGCTGTCCCAAATTGGGACAGCTTTCTGGAGTAAATCGTTAAAACGAATTAAAATTTATAAAGCAGTCCAAATTTTGGCTGATCAAAAATGTTTTCAAATAAATTCACGTTTAATTGAAACGTATTTGAAGAAGGGCCATTTTCAGGAGAAACACTATTGTAAGATAAAATGTTGGCAAGAGTAAAAGTAACAGCAATATTTCTGGTTAAAAAATAATTCAATCCAACGTTAATATTGGCGGTTAGACTGTTAGTGTCGTTAGAACCTGCATTGTTTTCGACCTTATTTCTGCCATATCCCAAGCCAGCTTCACCATATGCTTTAAAGCGTTTTTTGTCTAACTCTAAGACATAGTATCGTGCGAATCCGCCAATTCCAAAGACATTAGTTTTAGTGTTCGTAGATTCAAATTTGTCGCTTGAAAAGTTTAGTTGCCCTCCAACCGCAAATTTATCACTAAGAAAGTAGCCAAATTTTGGATTGAAAGCATAAAAGTCTTCATCGCCGCCAGTAGTAATTTGTATAGAACCTTCTATAAACATATCACCATGAGCAAAAGTGATTCCTTTTGCAGTGTTCATTTCTGACTCAACTTGTTCTTGCTGAGCATTTGCAACTGAAAATGTTAACATCGATAAAATAATCAAAAATCTCGTTTTCATAATATTTGGTTTTATAGTTGTAAGATTAAAGTTATATTTTTTGTGTTAAAATTTATATTGTTTTGACTAAAATGAGTTAAAAATCAGCTTATTACACACTTATTTTTTGTTTTGTAAGTAATTACCTTATGTTTTTAAGGTGAAATATTGTAGTTAATTTGTAGTCAGTGCATTACATAAAAATAGTGAGGATAAGGGAAATTTATAAAAACAAAAAACCCGATAACGTAAGTTATCGGGTTAAATCTATATTCTTTGCTCTTTATTCTATTTTCTAAAACAAGATCTAATCATTCAATTTCAAAACAGCCATAAATGCTTCTTGTGGAATCTCAACGTTTCCTACCTGACGCATACGTTTTTTACCTTTTTTCTGTTTTTCCAGTAATTTACGCTTACGCGAAATATCTCCACCGTAACATTTTGCGGTAACGTCTTTACGAAGTGCTTTAATAGTTTCACGAGCAATAATTTTTGCTCCAATTGCAGCTTGAATCGGAATGTCAAATTGTTGTCTCGGAATCAATTCGCGTAATTTCTCGGTCATTTTTTTACCGATGTTGTAAGCGTTGTCTTCGTGAATTAATGCAGAGAGTGCATCAACAGTTTGTGCATTCAAAAGAACATCCAGTTTAACTAATTTTGAAGTTCTCATTCCAATAGGAGAATAGTCAAAAGAAGCATAACCTTTAGAAACTGTTTTTAAACGATCATAAAAATCGAATACAATTTCGGCCAAAGGCATATCAAAATTCAATTCAACACGTTCTGTTGTCAAATACGTTTGATTGGTAATTTGACCACGTTTTTCGATACACAAACTCATTACGTTTCCAACAAAGTCAGCTTTTGTAATGATTGTTGCTTTAATATATGGTTCTTCAACTCTGTCTAAACGAGAAGGCTCAGGTAAGTCAGAAGGATTGTTTACTACGAAAGGAACTTCTGGTTCTTTTTTGGTGTAAGCCAAATACGAAACGTTAGGAACTGTAGTAATTACAGTCATATCGAACTCACGCTCTAAACGTTCCTGGATAATTTCCATGTGAAGCATTCCTAAGAATCCGCAACGGAAACCAAATCCTAACGCTGCAGAGCTTTCAGGTGTAAAAACTAACGAAGCATCATTCAATTGCAATTTCTCCATAGAAGAACGTAAATCTTCATAATCTTCCGTATCAACAGGATAAATTCCGGCAAATACCATTGGTTTTACATCTTCAAAACCAGTAATCATATTAGTAGTTGGTGTTTTGGCATCTGTTAGAGTATCTCCAACTTTAACCTCTTTGGCTTCCTTAATTCCAGAAATTAAATAACCAACATCACCAGCAGAAATTACATTTTTAGGAACCTGATTTAATTTCAAAGTTCCAATTTCGTCAGCAAAATATTCATTGCCGGTAGCCATGAATTTAATTTTTTGACCTTTTCTGATTTCTCCATTTACAACCCTGAAGATTACTTCAATTCCACGAAAGGGATTGTAGTGTGAATCAAAAATCAAAGCTTGTAATGGCTCATCAACATTTCCTGACGGAGGTGGAATTTTTTCGATAATGGCAGCCAAGATATTCTCAACACCAAAACCTGTTTTTCCAGATGCATGGATAATATCTTCTAATTTACAACCTAATAAATCGATAATATCATCACTAACCTCTTCAGGATTCGCACTTGGTAAATCAACTTTATTCAAAACCGGAATAATTTCAAGATCATTCTCAAGAGCCAAATATAAGTTAGAAATAGTCTGTGCCTGAATACTTTGTGCAGCATCAACAATCAAAAGCGCACCTTCACAGGCAGCGATTGAACGTGAAACTTCGTATGAAAAGTCAACGTGACCAGGAGTATCAATTAAATTTAAAATATATTCCTCGCCTTTGTAAGTGTATTCCATTTGAATGGCATGACTCTTAATGGTGATTCCACGCTCGCGCTCCAGGTCCATGTTGTCAAGCAATTGTGCTTTTTCTTCACGAGCTGTAACGGTTTGTGTAGCGCCCAATAATCGGTCTGCCAGTGTACTTTTACCGTGGTCAATGTGTGCAATAATGCAAAAGTTACGTATCTTCTTCATTTTAATATGTCAATTCTCTAAACGAGTTTAAGTAATTTCCGGGTATAAATTTGCGCTAGAGCAATTGCCTTAGAGCATGTTATTAAGGCGCAAAGATAGCGCAAAGTTTTGGATTCTGGAATGTAGATGTACGATAGTTGGGTTCTAAGATTTAAAACGAGCTCTAAAATTCAAAATTAAACCCTTTTTCTGTTAATTTCTTGTAGATATCCTGATCGAATTTGTACAGTTTTGCAGCTCTGTGCGAGACATCTTGTTGTTTTTCGTCGAGCGCAACCAGCAATTTCATGTGCAATATTTTTCTGCGAAAGTTTGATTTATCCAATTCGATACCTAATATTTCTTCATAAAGATGCATTAATTGTAAAAGAGTAAATTTTTCGGGCAAAAGATTAAAACCAATTGGTGCCTGTTGAACTCTGTTTCGCAATTGCATCAAACTAAAATTAAGAATTTCGTTGTGATCAAAAATTAAATTCGGAATCTCATTAATTTTATGCCATTTGCATTCTCTTACCATTAAACTGGCCTTGATGTTGTAGTCTTCTCGATTTACTAATGTATAATAACCTATAGTTACAACTCTTCTTTCAGGTACACGATTAGGATTGGTGAAAGCTTTTAACTGCTCCAAATAGATATTGTCCAGACTTGTTAGTTCGTATACAATACGGTGCGCGGCATCATCAGCGCTTTCTGTTTTTTTCATGTATCCACCAAGAAGTCCCCATTTTCCAATACTTTCTCCTTCGGCATGTTGTACTAATAGTACTTCGAGACTTTCTTTATTAAAACTAAAAATTACACAGTCAATCGTGATTCCGTCAATTGCGGGAGAAGTATTATTAAGATCAGTTTCAGTATTGTTTTTAGAAGATGAGATTGTCATTTTTTAAGATTATAAGCAAATATTAAAATTCAAAATTGAACCCTTTTTCAGTTAGTTTTTTATAGATCGTCGGATCAAATTGATACAATTTTGCAGCTCTGTGCGAAACGTCTTGTTGTTTTTCATCAAGTGCTACCAATAATTTCATGTGTAAAATTTTGCGTCTGAAATTTGACTTATCCATTTCAATTCCTAAAATTTCTTCGTACAAATGCATCAATTGTAATAGTGTAAATTTTTCAGGCAAAAGATTGAATCCTAAAGGAGCCTGACGTACTCGATTGCGAAGATGCTGTAGACTGTAAGATAAAATCTCGTTGTGATCGTAAATTAAACTCGGAATACTATTGATTTTATACCATTTAGCATCAGATGCGGTAAAACCGGCTTTAATGTTATAATCTTCTCTTTTTACCAAAGCATAATATCCGATAGTGATAACACGTCGCAATGGAAAACGATCCGGATCACCAAACGCTTTTAGCTGTTCCAGATAAATATTGTCAAGTCCTGTAAGTTCATTCAATAAACGATGCGCGGCAGCATCTGTACTTTCTTTTTTATAGATCCAACCTCCCGGAAGTCCCCATTTCCCTTTACTAATTCCTTCCCCGTGTTCTACCAAAAGTACTTCCAGACTTCCTTTATCAAAACCAAATATAACACAGTCAATTGTGATCGCGTTCATTGCGGTTTGCTCGCTTTTTAGGGCTGAATCGTCGGATACATTTTTGACCATATGTTATTAAAATTTTGACAAATTAAATAAATTAAATGACTCGTTGCCTGCGCAAAAGCTTTATATTTTTTTTAAAGGACCAATTTTCTGACAATCAATCATTTGTAATTCTGTTAAAAAATGTGTTTTCAAATGATAATTCTTAAATGTCTGATTGCTAAATGATTAATTCTTTATTTTTTTGATATTTTTTTATCCTGTTTTGTTTAATATTTTATCGTTTTGATAATAGTTGACTCTCTTTAATTTGAAAAACAAAATAATACACTTAATATTTTGCTAATATAGAAAAAATGTTTTACACTTGTAGTCAAAATAACCATAAGATAAATTCAAATTGACTATAAGTTTTTGAATGAACAAATTCTTCTCACTTGAGAAAGTAATTGTAAAGCTATTTTTGAGAATGTCAAGGGTGTGTGAGGTTATGATTTTCGCAGGAAAAAATATTTAGCCAACCGGATTTCTTGAATAAGAATGAATCAACTTAAATACAACTAACTATAAATTTAACCAAATTCTTAATTATTATGAAAAGCAAATATTGTATAAAAACAACAATGCTTCCGTTTTGTATGGCGCTGCTGCTAAGCGTCTTTGCAATGCAGTCTGGTTTTGCGCAGGAACAATCCCAGTTTGTAAGCGGAAATGTAAAATCAGCAGATGATGGTATGGGGATCCCAGGTGCTTCTGTCGCAATTGAAGGAACCAAGACGGCAACATCAACAGATTTTGACGGGAATTTCAAACTGGACGCAAAAACGGGCAACGTGATTGTAATCAGTTTTATGGGATTTAAAACACAACGTATCACTGTTGGTGCACAAAAAACGATTAATGTTACTTTACAAACAGAAGCGGCAGACTTAAAAGAAGTTGTCGTGATAGGTTATGGTTCTCAAAAGAAAACACTTGTAACCAACGCTGTTACGCAGGTTAGCGGTGATAATCTTGCTAAAACCAATACTACAAATGCATTGCAGGCACTTCAGGGACAAGCTGCCGGACTTCAAATTACTTCTACTTCAGGGCAACCGGGAGAAGCTTTGAAAGTAGTGATAAGAGGAGTCGGTTCAGTAGCTGGGAGTAGCCCGCTGTATGTAGTTGACGGAATTCTTACTGGTGATATTTCTTATTTAAGTAACTCTGATATCGAATCTATTTCTGTACTTAAAGATGCTGCTTCAGCAGCAATCTACGGTTCTCAAGCGGCAAATGGAGTTGTTTTGGTAACTACTAAAAAAGGAAAAAGAGGAGCTCCGGGAAAAATTACTTTCGATCAATATTACGGAGTACAATCTGTAGCCAGAAAAGTAGATTTATTAGATGCCACAGAATATGCTACAATATTAAACGAAGCAGCAGTTAACTCTGGTAAAAATCCTTATTTTACCAATAGCCAAATTGCTGGTTTAGGAAAAGGAACCAATTGGATGGATAAAATGTTGACAGATAATGCTGCAACGAAAAACTTCTCTTTTGGTGCTTCGGGTGGTTCAGATACTTCAGTATATTCTACATCATTGTCTTATTTAGGACAAGAAGGAGTTGTTGGAGGTAAAGATTTATCGAATTATGGACGTTATAATTTCAGATTCAATTCAGAACATAAACTATATAAAGACGTCGTAACAATTGGTCAAAATTTAAGTTTTGCTTATGTAGATAAAAACGGTATTGGTGTAGGAAATCAGTATAACAATGCACTAAGAAGTGCTTTTCAGGTTTCGCCTTTATTGCCAATGTACGATTCAAACGGAAATTATTTTGACACTACAAACAGTACAGAACCGTGGATAGCCGGTACAGCAAATCCTTATGCTTTAATGGAGTACACGAATCAAAATGAAAGTAATAATCAAAAATTATTAGGGAATGTTTATTTGCAAATTGAACCTATAAAAAACTTGACATTTAAAACTACTTTGGGACTTGATTATTATGTTTCTGAAGGACATTCGTACACTCCTAAATATCAATTGTCAATTTATGCAAACACTGCTTTTGATAAAGTAAATCAAAACATGAGCAAAAATAAAAGCATTACATGGGATAACTTAGTGTCTTATAAATTTAATGCTGCCGAAAATCACCATTTTGAAACAATGGTTGGTACATCGTTTATTAATTACGATGCAACTTCGGTAGAAGTTACAAATGCAGATTCTGTTTTTAATGATTTAGAACATGCCTGGATCGATAATACTACGAATAAAGACGGGGCTAAAATTGCTATTAAAGGTAAAAAAGAAGAAAATAAGTTAATGTCTTATTTTGGAAGATTTAATTACAACTATAAAGAAACCTACTTATTAAATGCAACTCTAAGAGCTGATGGATCGTCTAAATTTGCTCAGGGTAACCAATGGGGTTATTTCCCTTCAGTATCTGGAGGTTGGGTAGCTTCAAACGAAGATTTTTTAAGAGATTCAAAAGTATTCAACTTCCTTAAATTAAGAGCGAGTTGGGGACAAGTTGGTAACCAAAGCATTAGATCGTTTCAGTATTTGGCATTAATTAAATCAAATAATACGAACTATAATTTTGGAAATGAAGAAGGTATTTTAACGCCTGGTGCTTATCCGCAAAACATATCAAATACCAATGTAAAATGGGAAACTTCAGAGCAAATTGACCTTGGTTTAGATGCAAGATTTTTAAACAATGCATTGAATGTAACTTTTGATGTGTATCAAAAAACAAACAAAAATTGGTTAGTTCTAGCGCCAATTTTAGCTACTGCCGGTGCTGATGCTCCATTTATTAACGGTGGAGATGTTGTAAATAAAGGAGTCGAGTTAAGTTTAAATTATCAAAATAAAATTGGCGATTTTAATTATAGCATTAGTGCAAACGGTGCTTATAATAAAAATGAAGTTGGTAAAATACCAACTGTAGACGGTCTTATTCACGGATTAAACAATGAACTTTATGACAATGCCGGTGAGTTTTACAGAGCAGAAAACGGACAGCCTTTAGGTTATTTCTGGGGATATAAAACAGGAGGTGTTTTTCAGAATCAGGCACAAATCGACAATTATAAATCAGCAAATGGTGTAGTATTACAGCCAAATGCAGCTCCGGGAGACATTATATATGTAAATACAAACGGTGATGATAAGATAGATACAACTGACAAAACCAATATTGGAAATCCAAATCCGGACTTTACATATGGTTTCTCATTGTCTGCAAGTTACAAAGCATTCGATTTTTCATTAATGGCAAATGGTGTAGCAGGAAATCAACTTGTACAATCGTATAGAAATCAAGCAGGCGCTTATGGCAATTATACCTCTGCAATATTAGATCGTTGGCATGGAGAAGGATCTTCGAACACTATACCAAGAGTAACAGAAGACAATAGAAACTTTACACAATTTTCAGATTTGTATGTTCAGAACGGAGATTTCTTAAGAATCAGTACTGTTACATTAGGATTTGATTTAGCCAAAATGAAACAATCAAAACCATTTTTTGCAAGCCAGTTCAGAGTTTACTTTTCAGTATTGAACCTTTACACTTTTACAAAATACAATGGTATGGATCCTGAAATTGGATTTGGTTCTTCAAATGATGATCAAAAGTTTTCATCAGGTGTAGATGTTGGGTATTACCCAAGACCAAGAACATTCATGTTGGGATTAAATGTTAAACTTTAATAAATAAAAAGATGAAAAATACATATCTATATATTTTCTGTTTGAGTTTATTGTCGCTGGGTTCTTGCAGTTTAGAAACAGAACCTTTAGTACAACAAACAGATACGAATTTTTATAAAACAACAGACGATGCTTATGCAGCATTAGTAGGTTGTTATGACGGAATGCAAGTAGCAACTGGTGCAGGAGGATTAGGAATTCCTGTAATTAGCGAAGTAATGTCTGATGACTGTTTTGGAGGAACCGGAAATTCAGATGGATACAGTTATGCGGCAATTGATGAGTTTGATATCACCCGATCTCCTTCAGATGTTGATTTGCTTAACAATAACTGGATTGCTTATTACAAAGCACTCTTTCGTTGTAATGTTTTCTTATCCAAAATGGATCAAATTGACTGGAAAGGAAATACCGTTTTAAAGAATACTTATGAGTCAGAAACGAAATTTATCAGAGCCTATCTTTATTTCGAAATGGTACGTTTGTGGGGAAGTGTGCCATTGTTAACAGCGCCTTCTACTGAAAATATTCCGCAAGCAGCACCAGAAGAAATCTATAAAGTAATCGCACAAGATTTAGTATTTGCTGCAAACAACTTACCAAGCGGTGCCTATACTTCTACAACTAGCGGACGTATTACAAAATGGGCTGCAAAATCGTTGCTTGGACGTGTATATTTATATTACACAGGATATTACGGAAAAGCAGATTTAGCCGGAGTCGTAACTAAAACACAAGCATTAGGACACTTAGAAGATGTTATTGCAACTAGCGGACATGGTTTAGTAGCTGATTTTTCTACTTTATGGCCAGCAGCATCAGTGGATAAATATGCAGGAGAAAACAACAAAGAAAACGTGTTCTCTATAAAATATACTTACACAAGTGATTATAACGGAAATACAGATGGTAACCATTGGTTAGTAATGTTCGGAATGAGAGAATTCTCATCGTACCCTTACGGACGTGGATGGGGAGTTACTGTAAATTCTAAATTATGGAAAGCTTACACTGCTACAGACACAAGACGTGTAGCTACAATGATTGGAATCGATGAAGAAAAAATAAAATTCGACAAACTAAACAGCCAAAGAGAATATACAGGTTATTACAACAAAAAATATTCGCCAATGGTAGACAAAGACGGAAAAGATCTTCCGCTTACTATGGGAAGTCAGTTTTGGGATATAAGTCAACTTCAGGATTATGTAGTCTTAAGATATTCAGATGTTTTACTAATGGCTGCCGAGTTAGGAAGTGGAAATGCTCAGGCTTATTTTGATGATGTTAGAAAAAGAGCTTACAAAGAGAATTTTGTTTCTCTACCTGTAAATTTCGATAATATCATGAACGAAAGACATTTAGAGTTTGCTCTTGAAGGTATTAGATATTACGATTTATTACGTCAGGGAATTGGAAAAGCTTCTACAAGTATTGCAGAAACTACAACATTGTTAAGCGGTGGAGTTGCAGGAACAAAAACAATTTCGGCTGCAAAAATTCAGGCAACAAAAGGATTGCAACAAATTCCAAATACACAGATCACATTGTCCGGAGGAGTTTTAAAGCAAAATGCTGGTTGGTAATTTTAACTAAAAAATGGAAAAAATGAAAAATATAAAATTAGTAATTACATCATTTTTGATGTTAGCATTAATGCTAGTATCATCTTGTTCCCCAGAAACCTTTTCTTTGGACGAACCGTTGGCTAAATCGGATATACACTACGAAATAACTCAGGATTTTGTAGTAGACCCGGGAGGAAATACAGTTATACTGAAAAACACAACTCCGGGAGTTGTGCTTACTTGGGATTACGTTACAGGAAAATCCAGCAAAGCAACAGAAACTGTAAAATATGCTTTTAAAGGAAATTACACAATCAAGATTACTGCCGTAACAGGCGGCGGAATTGTTGAGCTAGATCCAGTAACAATTACAGTAACCAAGGATAATTTAAGTTATGTAAACGATCCTCTTTGGACTGCATTATCTGGTGGAGTTGGTAAAAAGAAATCGTGGATAGCAGACAATGGTAAATACGGTTTAGCTCAAGGTGCCATGTCTTATGCAGATCCGAGTACAGTAGTTGAGTGGAATAAATTTACTCCAAACTGGGAACCTGCAGGAAATGCAAATTCAAGTTCAGATGCAGATATGCATTGGGGAAGATACATGACCTTTAGCCTTGACGGAGGACCTTTCATGACAGTTCATGAAGCTGATGGAACAACAATCCAAAACGGATCATATTTCTTAGATATCAATGCGCATACGTTAACCACAACCGGAGCAACTATTCTAAGACCAGATAATTATATTGCAAATGCAAGTAACTGGAACAACAGTTTAAAAGTACTAACACTTACTGAAAATCAGTTAAGAATAGCAGTACTTAGAACCAATAGTGAAGGTCAATGGTGGTATATTTGGAACTTTGTTTCTAAAGATTATGCAGACAAATATGTTCCTGTAGTAACAGATCCAGTTCTTGACGAAGGCTTTAATCCTACTTTTGCTCCGGGCGAATTGTTAACCATGTTAACAGGAGGAACAGGTGCAGGAAGAGTTTGGAATCTGGACGGAAAAGGAAATCCGGTTGACTGGGTTGGAAAAGGAATTGGTTGGACAACTGGTGCTTCCAGCTCTTACAATTGGGGATGGAATGATGATTGGACAGCAATCTCAGGTAATTCTTGGATTCGTTTTGATCAATGGGGCGGTAAACTTAATTATACCCGCAGTCAAAATGGAGTGGTAACTTCAGGAATTTTTACTATCAAAGCAGCAACCAATGAAATTGATTTAGGAGGAGAAACACTTCTTCAAAATTCAACTAGCTGGATGAATCCAACCGTAAATGTTATTAAAGTAGTTAAAGCATATAATAAAGATTATTTGCAAAAAGGTATTTGGTTAGGAACATCGTATGATACATCTAAAGATGAATGGTTCGTTTTCCATTACATAATTCCTTAAATTATACATTTTTAGTTTAACAATAACCTGAAAGCAGTTTACCTTCTTTCAGGTTGTTTTAAAATCTCTAATACTATGTTTCAGCTTACTTTATATAAAAAAATAGGATTACTTTTTGCCTGCTTTCTGGTACTAACAGGATGCAAAACATCAAGTGATGAAAAATTTAATAATCGAAAAGTTTCTTTTAATTCAGATTGGAGTTTTCACTTAAATGATAGTATAAAAGACAAAGATACTATTGGCGCTTCAACACAATGGCGAACACTAAATGTTCCTCATGATTGGAGTATCGAAGGAAAATTTGATGAAAAAAGCCCTGCCGGATATGGCGGAGGATCATTAAACGGAGGATTAGGCTGGTACAAAAAAACATTTAAAGTCGCTGCTGCGGATAGCAGTAAAGTAACTTCAATTACTTTTGATGGCGTTTACAAAGACAGTGAAGTTTGGGTAAACGGACATTATTTAGGAAAACGTCCAAACGGATATATAGGTTTTCAATATGAAATCTCCTCATACTTAAATTACGGAGATAAAAACAACGAAATAATTGTAAAGGTTAACAATTCAAAACAACCCAATTCACGTTGGTATTCGGGATCAGGAATTTTTAGAAACGTCTGGATCGAAACCACAGATAAATTACACGTTGCACAATGGGGAACCTGTGTGACAACACCAAAAGTTACGGCCGAAAATGCTTCGGTAAATTTTGAAACCACAATTCAAAATCAGAATTCAGATTCAAAAAAAGCAACCGTAACAACAACTATTTTTTATGGTGTCGGAAGTGATCTTAGAAGAATAAAATCGACTAATCAAAATATAACAATTGGTGCAAATACCAATCAAATTATCAAAGAACAAATTGAAGTGCCGAATCCTGTTTTATGGTCGGTTGAAAAACCAGAATTGTATACAGCAGTTACGGAAATTTCGATTGACGATAAAGTTGTAGATGAATATAAAACGAAATTCGGAATCAGAAATTTTAAATTCGATTTAAACAAAGGTTTTATTTTAAACGGAAAACAAGTTAAAATAAAAGGAGTTTGTATGCATCACGATTTAGGACCATTAGGTGCAGCAATCAATACGCGTGCTATTGCAAGACAGTTAGAGATCTTGAAAGAAATGGGTGTAAACGGAATTAGAACTTCACACAATCCGCCCGCTCCGGAACTTTTAGACTTATGCGACAAAATGGGTTTCATTGTCATGGATGAAGCTTTTGATATGTGGAAACAGACCAAAACCAAATACGATTACGGAAACGATTGGGATAAATGGCACAAAAAAGATTTAGTAGATCAATTGCTTCGCGACCGTAATCATCCAAGTATTTTTATATGGAGTATTGGAAATGAAATTCCAGAACAATGGAGTGAAACCGGCGTAACAATCGCAAAAGAATTGGCAGCAATAACACGTCAATACGATAAAACACGTCCGTTAACCGCAGCGATGAATCCGCCGGTAAATATGAATATTGACGACGTAACATTACAATTCAAAAAAAATAATGTTCAAATTAATCCGCTTGCTGCATCAGGTATTTTAGATTTAATAGGATATAATTATGCACATCAAACCTATGAACATCATCAAAAGAATTTCCCAAATACACCTTTTATCGCAACCGAAACTACTTCGGGTTTACAAACTCGCGGATATTATGATGCAGTTTCAGATGTCAATAAAAAATGGCCAGTACGATGGGATTTAAAATTTACTGATGGAAATCCCGGAAACACCGTTTCAGCATATGATCAGGTACAAACACCTTGGGGTTCGACACACGAAGCGACTTGGAAAATTATCAAAAAACATGATTATCTTTCAGGAATGTATATTTGGACAGGTTTCGATTACATCGGAGAACCAACACCTTACGAGTGGCCGTCTGTAAGTTCTTATTTTGGAATTGTAGATTTAGCAGGTTTCCCAAAAGACGTTTATTATATGTATCAAAGCGAATGGACGGATAAAACCGTGCTGCATATTTTTCCACATTGGAACTGGAAAGCAGGACAAATCGTAGACGTTTGGGCATATTATAATAAAGCAGATGAGGTAGAGCTTTTCGTAAACGGAAAATCAGTAGGCGTTCGAAGTAAAAAAGGAGACGATTTACACGTAATGTGGCGAATTCCTTTTGAAGCAGGAACACTAAAAGCAGTTTCCCGTAAAGATGGAAAAGTGGTTTTAGAAAAAGAAATCAAAACAGCCGGAAATCCATCACAACTAAAAGCAACAGCAGACAGAAGTACAATAAAAGCCGATGGAAATGATTTGTCATTTGTAACCGTAGATATTTTAGATGATAAAGGAGCTTTAGCTCCAAATGCGAATAACGAAATCAATTTCTCTTTAAAAGGAAACGGAAAAATCGTAGGCGTTTGTAGCGGTGATCCAGTTAGCCACGAACCGTATAAAGGAAGTAAACATACAGCTTTGGCTGGAAAATGTTTGGTTATTGTGCAATCCGAAAATAAAACAGGAAGATTAGAATTGACCGCAAAAGCGAATGGACTAAAACAAGCTACAATTGTAATTACAGCAGAATAAGTTTTCTAATTTTTGAAATTTAAGTATAGCCACAGATTAAAGGATTAAAAAGATTTAAATCTGCGAGAGAAAAGAGAAAAGAAAAAAATCCTTTCGAATCCTTTTAATCTGTGGCAAAAAAATAAAAAAAATAACTAATGAAAAAATCACATTTAAAAACCTTGTTTTCGATTTGCGCTTTTGGACTTCTTACAATTCCAAATGCCTCAGCTCAAATCCAGAATGCAGATGTACTGAATGCTCCAATAGACATCAGCAAGGATTTTCAGAATTATCTGAACACCTTTTATTTTGCAGATGAATTGGCTTCTTTTGATCCTGCAACAGCAAAAGGAACGATCAAATATTTGAGATATAATTATAAAACGCGTCAGGCATTCAACAACATGATGATGAAGCCTGATGTAGAAAAAGCAAACGAATTTCCAACAACAGAATATGCAGAATCTCCTGTTTTGCCATTCCAAATTCAATTTGTTTCAGATAGAACCATTAGAATCAAAACCACTTCAGGGCCACAATTTCATCCCGAAAAAGAATCCCTAATGTTGATTAACGGTGTTGCGCCAAATCATCCTGAATTATGGAAATATGCTAAAATCGAAGGCGGTCACAGTTATACAAGCAAACACGGAAGAGTTGAAATTTTGACAAAACCTTGGCATGTAAAAATTTATGACGAAAAAGGAAAATTATTAACAAGTACACTTCACGATACTGATTTTAAAAATACCTATACACCAACACTTCCGTTTTCGTATGTACGCAGAAACAGCGATTATTCAAGAAGTATGGGAGCTGCTTTCAGCTTAGAACCGGACGAAAAAATATTTGGTTGTGGAGAATCTTTCACACAATTCAACAAACGCGGACAAAAAGTTGTTTTATGGACAGATGACGCCAACGGAATCCAAAATGAAACGATGTACAAACCCGTTCCGTTTTATATGAGTAGCCGTGGTTACGGAGTTTTCATGCATCATTCAACACCAATAACAGTTGACTTTGGGAAATATTTTGGAAGTGCTAACGAAATGTACATTGGAGACGACGAAGCCGATTTATTCTTCTTTATCGGAGAACCAAAAGACATTTTAGACCAATACACGGATTTAACCGGAAAAGCAGCAATGCCACCACTTTGGTCATTTGGTTTCTGGATGAGCCGAATCACTTATTTCACAGAAAAAGAAGGTCGCGAAGTAGCCAAAGATTTGCGTAAATATAAAATTCCAACAGACGTAATTCACTTCGATACAGGTTGGTTTGATGTAGATTGGAGAAACAATTATGAGTTTTCTAAAGAACGTTTTCCTGATGCTCAAAAAATGATGTCAGATTTAAAAGACGACGGCTTCCACGTTTGTCTATGGCAATTACCCTATTTCTCACCAAAGAATACATTGTTCCCTGAAATAATGGACAAAAATCTGGCAGTTAGAGATCGCAAAGGAAATCTTCCATACGAAGATGCTGTTTTAGATTTCTCAAATCCCGAAACCGTAACTTGGTATCAGGCAAAACTAAAACATTTATTCGATCAGGGCGTTTCAGTTTTCAAAGTAGATTTTGGAGAAGCAGCTCCGCCAGACGGAATTTACCATTCAGGAAGAACAGGTTTTTATGAACACAACTTATATCCATTAAGATACAATAAAGCTGTAGCCGAAATTACTCAAAAAGAAAAAGGATACACTTTAATCTGGGCAAGAAGTACATGGGCAGGAAGTCAACGTTATCCGTTACATTGGGGTGGCGATGCCGAAACTTCAAACGGAGCAATGTCGGCAGAATTACGCGGTGGACTTTCATTAGGATTAAGCGGATTCAGTTTTTGGAGTCATGACGTAGGAGGATTTGCAACAAAATCTCCAGAGAATTTATATAGAAGATGGGCGCCTTTCGGAATGTTTACTTCACACGTAAGAAGCCACGGAGAACCTCCGCGTGAACCTTGGTTGTACAGCAAAGATTTCTTGGAAGGATTTAGAAAAGCAGACAATATGCGTTACGAATTAATGCCTTACATCTACGCTCAGGCAAAAGAAAGTTCACAAAAAGGATTACCAATGATGCGTGCTTTATTTGTAGAATATCCAAATGATCCGGGTGCTTGGTTGGTAGACAATGAATATTTATTTGGTTCAAGTATGTTGGTTGCTCCGCTTTTTGAAGAAGTTACAGAAAGAGACGTTTATCTTCCGGAAGGAACCTGGATTGATTACCAAACCAAAAAAGTATACCAATCCGGATGGCATAAAATTAAAGCGGGCGAAGTTCCAATCATAGTTTTAGTTAAAGACGGAACCGCTTTGCCTCACATCGCATTAGCACAATCTACAAAAGATATGGATTGGAGTAAATTGACGTTGAAAGTTTACGCAAGTGATAAAACAACATCGGCTACAGCCAAAGTCTTTTTACCTGATGGAGATTCCGTTCAGGAAATAACAGTGACTAAAAAAGGAAATAATTTTGAAGTTGCACCAAATGCATTAAACGGAAAAACCACTTTTAAAACCGAGTGGATAAAATAAAAAAGTTTGCCACGACTCGAGCGATAGCGAACAGGCGAAGCAATTATACTAATTTACACCAATTAAATTCGCGATAATTCGTGCAATTCGTGGCAAAAAAATAAACACATAGAAACTATGTTTGTTTAAGCTAGTGAAACGCCTTTTTAAGTTTTCCAATAAGCTATGATTCTATGTGTTTAAAAAATATTGCCACAGATTTAAAATCCATATAATCCTTTAAATCTGTGGCAAAAAAATAATCCTAACGAGGATAAAAAATAAGTTTTTGTTGAGTTTTTAAATCGGGTGAAGCCCGCGCGACACCCGATTTATTAAAAAATGAATTAAGAAAAATATCATGAAAAATTACCTCATTCTTCCCGCTTTATTACTTTCAATTTCGATTGGATACAGTCAGAAAAACAAAAATGCTTACGAACTGGCATCGCCAAACGGGCAAAACAAAATCAAATTCGAGTTAGTAAAAAATGCTCCAAAATATGCTGTTTCGCACGGAAAAACCGAAGTGATAACACCATCAGATATGGGATTTTTATTAAAAGGAAACGAAAACTTAAGTACTGATTTTGAAATCAAAAACGTAAAAAACACCATTTTCGATGAAACTTGGACACAAGTTTGGGGAGAAAAGAAAAATATAAGAAATCATTACAATCAGCTTTCAGTTGAATTACAGCAAAAAAGCGGAAACAAACGAAAATTGGAAATTCAGTTTCGCGCTTTCGATGACGGAATTGCTTTTAGATATGTATATCCAAAACAAAATGTAAAAGACAGTATTTTCATTATGGATGAAAAAACGACTTTTAACTTGAAAGAAGATGGAAAAGCATGGTGGATTCCTGCCAACAGAGAAAACCGCGACGAGTATCTTTTTAAAGATGCTCCCGTAAGTACTTTAGATACCGTTTTAACGCCACTTACAATCGAAAGTAAAAGCGGATTAGCCTTAAGTTTTCACGAAGCAAACTTAGTTGATTTTGCTAGTATGACTTTGGTAAACACAACCGGAACACAGCTTAAATCAGATTTAGTGCCGTGGGCAGATGGAGTAAAAGTTCGTGTAAAAGATACGTTTACCTCTTCATGGAGAACATTACAGATTGGTGAAAATCCATCAGATTTAATTACGTCTTATTTAATTTTAAATCTAAACGATCCAAACAAATTAAAAAATACCGCAAGTTATTTTAAACCATACAAATACTTCGGAATTTGGTGGGGAATGCACATTGGTAAATATACTTTTTGGGAAAGCGACAAACAAGGCGCAACGACCAAACACGCTGAAGAATATATCGACTTTACAGCCAAAGAAGGATTTCATCATTTATTGATCGAAGGCTGGAACAAAGGTTGGACACCTGCTTGGTACGAAAACCATATGCACATGTTTAGCTTCACTAAAAGTGCAGATAATTTCGACTTAGAAAAAGTAGTGGAATACGGAAAGAAAAAAGACGTAGAACTTATTGGATACCACGAAACAGGCTCAAACTTAATTAACTATTTAAAACAAGTTGATGAAGGTTTTGCATTGTACAAAAAACTAGGAATTCATTCCGTTAAAATTGGTCACGTAGGTTCTAAACTGAACATGAAAGAAATGCACTTCGGACAATTTGGAGTAAATTATTTCAGATACATTCTTGAAAAAGCTGCACAATATGATTTAGCAGTTTTATACCACGAATCAATAAAAGATACAGGAGAGCGTAGAACTTTCCCAAACATGGTTTCGAGAGAAGCGGCGCGTGGACAAGAATATAACGCTTGGAGCGAAGGAAATCCGCCAAATCACTTAACGATTCTTCCGTTTACAAGATTGCTATCAGGACCTATGGATTATACCCCGGGAATTTTTGATGTTGAGGTAAAACAAGGTTATCCTGGAAAAAGAGTTCACGGAACAGCAGCGCAACAATTAGCATTGTACGTAACCATTTACGCACCAATACAAATGATGGCAGATCTTCCTGAAAATTACGAAGGAAAACCAGCATTACAGTTCTTAAAAGATGTTCCAACAGATTGGGAAGACACTAAGGTATTAGAAGGAAAAATTGGAGCATATATTACAACAGCTCGTAAAGACAGAAACAGTAACGATTGGTTTTTAGGAACAATTACAAACGAAAATGAAAGAGACGTAAATGTTTCACTATCATTTTTAGATCCAAAAGCAACCTACGAAGCTCAGATTTATGCAGATGCCGTTGGAACAGATGAAACCCATAATCCGGCAGAAATAGCAATTTCTAAGAAAACCGTAAAAGCGTCAGATTCTCTAAAATTACATTTAGGAGGCGCTGGCGGAGCAGCAGTTAGGTTTAAAAAATTGTAATTATAGAGACAGATTGTCTCCCGATGCATCGGGATTAAAACCTGTCGGGTTTACTTAACGAAACAATTGAAAAATTTCCAGATGAAAATAAAATCAGCAATACTATTTCTTTCCTTACTTCTAATCAATATTAATTTGTTTGGACAAAATGCTACTGCTGAAAACAGAATCATAAAAGTCAATTACAACAAAACAGCAGGAAAACTGAACACCATGTTCAAAGAATGCATTGGAGCAGGAAGAGCAAACGAAGGTTTACGCGCCGACTGGCAACAACAATTGGCAATGACCAAAAAAGAATGCGATTTTAAATACATCCGAATGCACGGTTTATTGTCTGATGATATGGCAGTTTATCGAGAAGATTCAAAAGGAAATCCCGAATACAATTACCAATATATCGATGCTTTGTATGATTTTATATTGAGTATTAAAATGAAACCTTTTGTAGAATTAGGTTTTATGCCATCGGCTTTAGCGAGCGGAAAAGAAACCATTTTTTGGTGGCGCGGCAATGTAACACCTCCAAAAGATTATAAAAAGTGGGAAGATTTAATTCGAAACCTAACTCAACATTTCAAAGAACGTTATGGAGACGAAGAAGTAAAAACATGGTATTTTGAAGTGTGGAACGAACCCAATTTATCACCCGGATTCTGGACAGGAACGCAACAAGAATACTTTAAGTTATACGATTACGCCGCTCGCGGAATAAAAAGTGTAAATCCGGCATACAAAGTTGGAGGTCCCGCAACAGCAGGAGCAGCTTGGGTTCCGGAAACAATTGAGTTTTGTACTAAAAATAATGTTCCGTTAGATTTTATTTCAACACATACTTACGGAGTAAAACAAGGATTTCTGGATGAATTTGGAACATCGGGGACGATATTGAATAAAGACGAATCAAGTATAAGTGGAGATGTGATAAACTCACGAAAACAAATTACAAATTCGGCTAAGCCAAATCTCGAATTACATTATACAGAATGGAGCACATCATATACTCCCGCAGATCCCGTTCATGACAGTTATCATTCGGCAGCCTACATACTTCAAAAACTAAAACAAGTTGGTAATGCCGCAAACTCCATGTCGTATTGGGTTTTTACCGATATTTTTGAAGAAGCAGGACCAAGATTTACACCTTTTCATGGCGGTTTCGGATTGTTGAATACGCAAGGAATCAAAAAACCGGCTTATTTTTCCTATTCCTTTTTAAATAAATTAGGTGAAACAGAGCTTCAAAATAAAGATACCTCTTCATGGGTAACTAAAAATTCAAAAGGAAATGTTCAAGTATTGTTTTGGGATTTTACCAATACACATCCCGGAGATTCGATGAACAATCAAACCTATTATATAAAAGATTTACCATCAAAATCAAAAGGAACCGTAAAAGTTGAAGTTGACGGTTTGCAAAAAGGAAATTACACTTTAGAAACCTATAAAGTTGGTTATAAAACGAACGACGCTTACGCAGATTATTTAGCGATGGGAAAACCTTCTCAACTTTCAAAACAACAAGTTGAAATCCTCAAAAAGAAAAATAATGGAGCTTTGATCGCATCAGAAAAAGTTACAATTGATTCAAATGGGACATTCACTAAGAGTATAAAAATAAACGAAAATGATGTTTTCTTATTGAATTTGGTCAAACAATAATTGTCAAAAAAACTATCTAAAAACTAAAAATAAATTTATTAAGCATGAAAAATAAAATCATATACCTCTCAGTGGCATTGACTTTAGCAATATTTACATCATGTAAAAACGACGCAAAAAGTTCTGATTCGGCTGAAGTTCAGAAAGAATATACAGGAAAAGAAATAAGCTCGGAGCACGATGCAGAAATCGATAAGTTGGTTTCTCAAATGACGCTTGAGGAAAAAATTGGAATGCTGCACGGTAACAGTATGTTTACTTCTGGTGGCGTAAAACGTTTAGGAATTCCAGAATTAAAAATGGCAGATGGTCCACTTGGAGTTCGTGAAGAAATTTCGCGTGACAATTGGGCTCCCGCAGGATTAACCAATGATTTTGCAACTTATTATCCAGCCGGAGGTGGTCTTGCTGCAACCTGGAATCAGGAAATGGCGTATACATTTGGAAACAGTGTTGGACAAGAATTACGCGCCAGAGATAAAGACATGTTACTTTCGCCTGCTATAAATATCGTCAGAACACCACTTGGAGGAAGAACATACGAATACATGTCTGAAGATCCATTTTTGAATAAAAAAATAGCTGTGCCGTTAATTGTTGGTTTACAAGACAACGATGTTATGGCTTGCGTAAAACACTTTGCAGCAAACAATCAGGAAACCAACCGAGATTTTGTCGATGTGCAAATTGACGAACGTACACTTCGCGAAATTTACTTACCAGCATTCGAAGCTTCAATAAAAGAAGGTCACGCTTATAGTGTAATGGGCGCTTACAATAAATTTAGAGGAGAATATTTGTGTGAGAATGATTATATGTTGAATAAAATTCTTCGTGACGAATGGGGATTTAAAGGAGTTGTAGTGTCAGATTGGGCTGCGGTTCATTCAACAGTAAAATCACTTAAAAGCGGATTAGATATTGAAATGGGAACACCAAAACCATTCAATGAATTTTTCCTTGCCGATAAATTAGTCGCTGCTGCAAAAAACAAAGAGATTTCAGAAGCAGAAATAGATGTTCACGTAAAAAGAATCCTGCGTACTTTATTTCAAGTAAAAGCAATGGGCGCAAAAGATCGTGTAAAAGGAAGCATAGCAACCGAAGCACATTACCAGGACGCTTATAAAATTGCAGCAGAAGATATCGTTTTATTGAAAAATGAAAACAATGCATTACCATTAAAATTAGACGGAGTAAAATCAATCGCCGTAATTGGAAACAATGCAACTAAGAAAAACGCTCTTGGCGGATTTGGCGCAGGAGTAAAAACCAAAAGAGAAATTACGCCACTTGAAGGTTTAAAAAACAGATTGCCATCTTCAATAAAAATCAATTATGCCGAAGGATACTTAGAGCGTTATGATGAAAAAAACAAAGGGAATTTAGGAAACATAACCTCAAATGGTCCTGTAACAATCGATCAATTAGATCCTGCAAAAGTATTAGAAGCAGTCGAAGCAGCTAAAAAATCAGATGTTGCCATCATATTTGCAGGTTCAAACCGTGATTACGAAACAGAAGCATCAGATCGTAGAGATTTACATTTACCATTCGGACAAGAAGAATTAATTCAGAAAGTATTGGCCGTAAATCCAAGAACAATTGTCGTAATGATCGCAGGAGCACCTTTTGATATCGATGCAGTGAGCAAAAAAACTTCAGCATTAGTTTGGAGTTGGTTTAATGGTTCAGAAGGAGGAAACGCTTTGGCCGATGTAATCTTAGGAAAAGTAAATCCGTCAGGAAAGTTACCTTGGACTATGCCAAAACAAATCATGGATTCTCCAGCACATGCAACAAACAGTTTTCCAGGTGGAAAAACCGTTAATTATGCTGAAGGAATTTTGGTTGGATACCGTTGGTTTGACACTAAAAAAATAACACCATTATATCCTTTCGGGTACGGATTGTCGTACACCACTTTTGCTTTCGATAATGCAAAAACCGATAAAACTTCATACGCACAAAACGAAACAATCTCAGTTTCTGTAGAAGTTAAGAACACTGGAAAAGTTGACGGTAAAGAAGTAGTTCAGTTATATGCATCTAAATCAGATTCAAAAATAACTCGAGCTGCACAAGAATTAAAAGGCTTCCAAAAAACATTGGTAAAAGCAGGCGGTTCAAGTACAATTACAATTAAAGTTCCGGTAAAAGAATTAGCTTATTATGATGTAGCTACAAAAAAATGGACAGTAGAACCAGGAAAGTATACGTTGAAATTAGGAAATTCTTCAAGAGATATTAAAAAAGAAATTACAGTGACAATCAAATAAATTTCACATTAACTGTAGGTGTTTTTAATGACTTTAGAATGGCAAGTACTACTTGACGAGTTATTTTCTCAGACACATTTAATGATGTTTAAAATAAAACAACTTACACTAACCAAAACAACCAAATGAAATGAAGAAAATAATTGACCATTACATTTTAAGAGCACTTTTGTGTTTATCATGTATTAGTATTTGGGCCTGCAGTTCTGATAAAGAAATTATAGATCCCACAGATCCGATCGTTAAAAACCTTACGGTTGACATCAATAAAATTGATTTTCAAAACAAAGGAAACAGCGCAGATGTTATTGTTGGAACAAATACCACAGCATGGACAGTTAGTGCAGCAGATGCAGCTTGGCTAAAATTTACGCCAATTACAGGAGTTTCAGGGAGAACAACAGTAACAATTACAGCTTTAGAAAACACAACTGCTGTAACAAGAACAGCCGTAGTTACAATTAGTTCAAGCGAAGGAGCTTCGGTAAAAATAACCGTTTCTCAAGTAGGCGCAGTAAGTACAGGATTATATCCAAGTTACAATACAAACCCAATTGCAGCAGATCAGTCCGGAATGTCGAGCACAGCTGTGCAATTAGCTGCAAAAATAAAATTAGGATGGAACATTGGGAATACTTTAGAAGCAACAGGTGGCGAAACCGCTTGGGGAAATCCAAAAGTTACCAAAGTCTTAATCGATGCTGTAAAAGCAAATGGATTCAATGCCGTTAGAATTCCTTGTTCATGGAATCAAAATTTGGCAAACGCAGCTACAGCACAAATTCAAACCGCATGGTTGAATCGCGTAAAAGAAGTGGTACAATATTGTGTAGATAATGATATGTATGTAGTAGTAAATATTCACTGGGACGGCGGTTGGCTGGAAAACAATATTACCGAAGCCAAAAAAGTAGAAGTAAATGCAAAACAAAAAGCTTTTTGGGAGCAAATTGCAACAAGTTTACGCGGTTTCGACGAGCATTTACTTTTTGCAAGTGCCAACGAACCAGCAGTTGAAGATGCGGCACAAATGGCAGTTTTAACCTCTTATCACCAAACATTTATCGATGCAGTTCGTTCTACAGGAGGAAAAAATGCATATCGTACATTAGTGGTTCAGGGACCAACGACTGATATTGATAAAACAAATAAATTGATGACTACTTTACCAACAGATACAGCAACAAACCGTATGATGGTCGAAGTACATTATTATTCACCATGGAATTTTGGCGGATTAACCAAAGATGAATCTTGGGGGAAAATGTTTTATTACTGGGGAGCAAATTACCACTCAACAACAGATACAGACCGAAATGCAACTTATGGTGAAGAAACAGATTTAGAGAAAAGTTTCAAATTAATGAAAACCCAATTTGTCGATAAAGGAATTCCAGTTTTGTTAGGAGAGTTTGGTGCAATTCGTCGTACTGCATTAACCGGAGATGCTTTAACTTTACATTTAGCATCAAGAGCCTATTATTTAAAAACAGTTGTTAAAACAGCTAAAGCAAACGGTTTATTGCCTTTTTATTGGGACGAAGGAAATCTTGGAAACGAAGGTTTCGGAATTTTTAAACGAAGTGATAATACAGTTTTTGATACTCAGGCATTAAATGCTTTAAAAGACGGATTACTGTAAAATAAATAAATTTACCATATAAGTGATATAAGAAAAAATAAGTACAGAGGATGTTCAAAGCTTAAATTTTCTTATATCACTTATGTGGTTTAAACCATAAACAAAATGAAGAAAAATCTAATCTTTCTTTTTTTGATGGTTAGCATAATGTCAAATGCTAATGTCAAAATGCCTTTAATCTTTGCTGACGGAATGGTTTTGCAACGCAACAAAGAAATTCCGGTTTGGGGTTGGGCCGATGCCAATGAAAAAGTTGAGATTCATTTTAACAAACAAATTAAAACTGTACAGGCTGATAAAACCGGAAAGTGGATAATTAAATTAGCTCCCGAAAAAGCCGGAGGACCTTTTGAATTAATCATTACAGGAACAAATAAAATCATTATAAAAGATGTTTTGGTTGGTGAAGTCTGGATTTGTAGCGGACAATCTAATATGGAATTTCAGGTTTTTAAAACGAAAAATGCCGAAAAAGAGATAGCCGATTCTAATTACCCAATGATTCGTCATTTTGGAGTGGCTCAGGATTTAAACGGAAAACCAAAAGACGATTTAAAAGCGGGAAAATGGGAAATTTCAAGTAAAGAAACTGTTGGAAATTTTACAGCAGTCGGGTATTTTTTTGCTAAGAAATTATATGCCGAATTAAAAATTCCAATTGGAATCATCAACACATCTTGGGGCGGAACCAATGTAGAAACCTGGACAAGCCGAGAAGCATTTCAAAAAAGCGATGATTTTAAAACCATGATTGCCGAAGTTCCAACATTAAATATCGATTCTATTTCAAAATTGTATGCAAAATCAATGAAAGAAAGAGTCGAAAAAATTCAGGGAACACCAGTAAGTACAGCAAATGAAATTTCGTTTAAAGAATCATCATTTAATGATTCCTCTTGGGGCGAACTCAATGTTCCCGGATTATGGGAAAATCAATCTTTGGACGATTTAGATGGCGTAGTCTGGATGCGAAAAACAATAAACCTTTCGGCAGAAGACATTAAAAACAAAGCGGTTTTAAGCCTTTCAAAAATTGACGACGAAGACATAACGTATGTAAACGGAATCGAAGTAGGTAAAAATATACAATGGGATGCCAAACGAGTTTATGAAATTCCAGCAAATATCCTAAAAGAAGGAACAAATACAATTGCAATAAGAATTGTTGACAACAGCGGCGGCGGCGGAATTTATGGCGATGTAGCCGATTTAAAATTAACTCTAGGAACAAAAATAATTCCGCTTGACGGAAAATGGAAATACAAAGTTATTGTAGTAAAAACGTCATTATCGCCAAATAGCTATCCGTCATTATTGTACAATGCCATGGTAAATCCGTTAGTTCCATATGCAATTCAAGGCGTTTTATGGTATCAGGGCGAAGCAAATGTTTGGAGAGCTAATCAATACAAAAAAGCATTTCCGTTGATGATTACAGATTGGCGAACAAAATTCAAGCAAGGCGATTTCCCTTTTTATTTCGTTCAACTATCAACTTTCAATGAACAGAACGGAAACAGTAAGGTAGGAAGCCGTTGGGCAGAACTTCGAGAAGCACAAGCCGAAACCCTAAAATTGCCAAATACAGGAATGGCCGTTACCACAGATATAGGTAATGCCAAAGACATTCATCCAACAAACAAACAAGACGTTGGTTTACGTTTGGCTGCAATTGCGCTGAATAATGTTTACGGTAAAAAGCAAATCTACAGCGGACCAACTTATAAAGCTCAGAAAGTAGAAGGAGATAAAATTATTCTGACTTTTGATAATATTGGTAGCGGATTATCAACCTCAGATAATTCAGAAAACGTAAAAGGATTTGAAATAGCAGGAGCCGATAAAGTTTTTCATTCCGCGAAAGCGATAATCAAGAACAACACAATTATAGTTTCAAGCGAAAACGTAAAAAATCCAGTCGCGGTACATTATGGTTGGGCAGACGATGACACAGAGATTAATCTTTATAACAAAGAAAAATTTCCAGCATCGCCTTTCAGAACCGATAACTGGGAAATGATTACAGCCAACGAAAAATACAAAGTGAGTAAATAATAGTAAGAGATTAGATTTTCTAACAGGTTGAAAAAACCTGTTAGGATAAAAACCGTTAATGACAAAGATGTAAATCAGGATTATATTTTAACTATCAATTTTAATCTCGTGAAAAAAAAACTGGAGGGTATTTGTGTTATGTTTCGCAATAACAAATTAATATTGTGGAAATATCCCAAGTTTCTGGGTTAGTTCAAAATTTAAAAACAACATATCGATATGAATTCAAACTTCATAAAAAAAGCACTTTTTGTTTTTGTTTTCTCCTTTTTCTACGCAAACATAACTGCTCAATCTAAGCAGGTTTTGTGGTACAATCAACCAGCAGAATTTTTTGAAGAAAGTCTGGTTTTAGGAAACGGAAAAATGGGAGCAACCGTTTTTGGCGGTGCAAACTCAGATAAAATTTATCTGAATGACATTACGCTTTGGTCGGGTGAACCCGTAAATGCCAATATGAACCCAGAAGCATACAAAAATCTTCCGGCAATTCGTGAAGCCCTTAAAAACGAAAACTACAAACTAGCCGAAGAATTAAATAAAAAACTTGAAGGTAAAAACTCCGAATCGTATTCGCCTCTGGGAACATTAGAGATCAATAATTCCGAGAAAGGAAAAGCAGTCAATTACCATAGAGAATTAGACATTTCGAATGCAGTATCAAAGGTGAGTTACGAAATGAACGGTATAAAATTTACCCGTGAATATTTTGTGTCGGCACCAGATCAAATTATGGCAATCAAAATGACAAGTAACGTAAAAGGAGGTTTAAATTTTGATATTAATTTAAAAAGCTTATTAAAATCAAATGTTGAAGTAAGAAATAATATTTTGGTAATGACCGGAGTTGCTCCAATTCATGAAAACCCTGGATATACAGTTTTGCCAAAATACGTGGTAGTAAAAGAAAGAGGAACAAGATTTACAACTTTAATCCAAATTAAAAAAACAGATGGAAAAGTTACAAGTTCCAGAGAATCGTTAATCTTAAAAGATGCCACGGAAGCCATTGTTTATGTGTCAGTTGCTACAAGTTTTAACGGATTTGATAAAAATCCGGCAATTGAAGGGCTAGATGACGTATCAATTGCATTGCAAAACCTGAATAAAGCTTATGCAAAACCATTCAATGAATTAAAAGAAACTCACGTTGCCGATTATCAGAAATTTTACAACAGAGTAACTTTAGATTTAGGAAAAACAACCGCACCAGATTTACCAACAGATGAGCGTTTATTGAGATATGCTGATGGAAAAGAAGATAAAAATTTAGAGATTCTGTACTTCAATTTCGGACGATATTTATTGATAAGCAGTTCAAGAACTTTAGGAGTTCCAGCCAACTTGCAAGGACTTTGGAATCCATATCTAAATCCGCCCTGGAGTAGTAATTACACTATGAATATCAATTTGGAAGAAAATTACTGGTTGGCCGAAAACACCAATCTTTCAGAAATGCATTTGCCTCTTTTAAGCTTTATTAAAAATCTTTCTGTTACCGGAAAAGTAACTGCAAAAACCTTCTATGGAGTAAATCAAGGCTGGGCATCGGCACACAATTCAGATATTTGGGCAATGACAAATCCTGTTGGAAACTTCGGAAAAGAAGATCCGAGTTGGGCCTGCTGGCCATTGTCTGGAGCTTGGTTAAGTACGCATATTTGGGAACATTATGTTTTTACACAAGATAAAAATTACCTAAAAAAGGAAGGTTACCCAATTATGAAAGGCGCATCACAATTCTTTTTAGGATGGATGGTTACAGATAAAAAGGGAAATTTAATTACATCGCCATCAACCTCTCCAGAAAATAAATACATTACACCAGATGGTTTTATTGGAGCAACAATGTACGGCGGAACTGCAGATCTAGCCATGATTAGAGAGTGTTTCGAGAATACAATTAAAGCTTCAAAAGTTTTAAATATTGATACTGAATTTAGAGGAAAGCTCGAAAACGCGCTTTCTAAATTCCATCCGTATCAAATTGGTAAAAAAGGAAATTTACAAGAATGGTATTTTGACTGGAATGATGAAGAGTCACAGCATCGTCATCAATCGCATTTGTTTGGGTTGTTTCCCGGCGACCAAATAACGCCATTGAAAACTCCGGATTTAGCCGTAGCAGCTAAGAAAACACTCGAAATAAAGGGAGATGAAACAACAGGTTGGTCAAAAGGGTGGCGCATAAATCTTTGGGCGAGACTTTGGGACGGAAATCGTGCCTACAAAATGTACAGGGAATTATTAAGATATGTTGATCCGGACGGAAAAAAGACCGAAAAGCCAAGAAGAGGCGGAGGAACCTATCCGAATTTGTTTGATGCGCATCCGCCATTTCAAATCGATGGGAATTTTGGTGGAGCTGCGGCCGTTGCCGAGATGTTAGTTCAATCTAATGAAAATGAAATCAGATTATTGCCAGCTTTACCAGATGCTTGGGAAACAGGAAATGTAAAAGGAATTTGTGCCAGAGGAGGATTTGAAATTGAAATGAATTGGAACAATAAAAAGTTAGGGAAAGTTGTAGTTTATTCTAAAATAGAAGGAAAAACAACATTGATTTTCGGAGATAAAAAGCAAAATATAACTTTGAAAAAGGGAGAAACGCTGGAAATAAATTGGTAGAATAGTTCTAAACGCAATCTTTGTCAAACCCGACAGGTTTTAGTCCCGAAGCCTCGGGACTAAAACCTGTCGGGTTTATTCGTTGCAGGAGCTACTCTTTTTCAGAAGTCTCTTTAGTCTTTTCTTCAGAAACTTTAGCGTGTTCTTCTTTAAAGTTCTCGTACCATTTCTCAATAGAAGGATAAACAAATGCAGCTACTTTTTTTATCGGATTGTAGAAAATAGATTTGTCTAGTGTTTCCTTTTTTGCCAGCATATTGTTGAAGTTTATTTTCTCAAAAAGAACAATAATAACGCTTAAGATCAAAATTGTTTTCAGAACCCTGAAAAAACCTCCACCAAGCTTATTCGCCCAACCCAAGAAAGCAAAATCGGCAATTCCGGTGAGGATTTTTGCTAAGAAATAAACGCCTATTACAACTAAAATAAAGGTCAGAATAAAAGCAGTAACCTGAATTGTATTTGGATTCCAGGAAACGTGTTTCATAATGATATCTTTCATTAAAGAAGAAAATTTTATCGCTAAATAAATTCCCAGCAATAAAGAAACAAAAGAAGCAACTTCGACAAAAAGACCATTTTTAACACCTTTGTACAAACTAAAAGCTAGAAGTGCTCCCAAAATAATATCTAAAAAACTCATGTTTTCTACTGTTTTATTGAGGCGCAAATATATATCTTTTTTAGGTTCAGAGGTTCAGAGTTGCGAAGGTTCAGAGGTTTTTTTAGGTAAAAAAAATAGTCCCTTAGTTCCTCCGTATCTTAGCAACTTTTCTATGTCTATATTTTTTAAGGTCTTTGTATTTGAAGTCCGTATCTTTGCAATAAAAATTTTAGAGTTCAGATTGTTGATTTTAGATTTAAATAATCGTTAAATCATTGTTCAATCTAAAGTCTAAAATTTAAAATCTAATATAAAAATGTCAAGAGATACACAACTAAAAGAGCGCTGGGAAAAGCTCGTCGATATATTATCTAATCAGTTCTCGCAAGGAGAAGACTTAGATTTAGATGCCATAATTTACCTTATTGGAGTTCAGGAACTTGGAAAAGTACACCGTGAATTCAAAAAAGACGAAAAATTAAACCTGATGCACATCGCTATTTGCCGATTATTAGAGCCTTACGGTTTTTATGAATTCGACTTTTTCGATGCTGAAGGATGGCCACATTACAAAGTAAAAGAAGAATTACCGTCATTAAAAGCGGGAGAACAATCGGTTTTAATGAAAGAAGCCATTGTGAGTTATTTTTTAGAAAGAGAACTTATAGAGTAGTTTTTAGTTCCAGTTAGAGTCAGAGTTTTCAGAATTAACTTAATTGAGCACTGAAAACTGCGACTGCGACTAAAGAATTTCAACTAAAATATGTAAATTTGTATTCTCAATTATTGAATGAAAATGATAGATAAGATAAAAGATTATATTGGTGAAGCGCAAGCTTTTTCAACAGAAAACGCATCGGAGTTAGAAGCATTTCGTATAAAATTCTTAGGTAAAAAAGGAGTTTTAAATGATTTTTTCGCTGAGTTTAAAAACGTACCAAACGATCAGAAAAAAGAATTCGGACAAGTTATAAATGCTTTAAAAACAGCTGCTGAAGATAAAGTAAAAACAATTGTCGAAGCATTAGAAAGTAAACAAGAAACAAAAGGGATTTTTGGTGATTTAACGCGTGCGGCAGAACCGGTTATTATTGGTTCGCGTCACCCGATTTCGATCGTTAAAAATCAAATTATAGATATTTTTGCTAACATCGGTTTCAACGTTTCTGAAGGGCCTGAAATCGAAGACGACTGGCATAATTTTACTGCATTGAATTTGCCAGAATACCATCCGGCACGTGATATGCAGGATACATTTTTCATTCAGACCAATCCTGATGTGTTATTGCGTACGCATACATCATCTGTTCAGGTGCGTTACATGGAAAATCATAAACCGCCAATTCGTACTATTTCTCCAGGACGTGTGTTTCGTAATGAAGCTATTTCGTCTCGTTCACACTGTATTTTTCATCAAGTGGAAGGATTATACATTGACAAAGACGTATCGTTCGCAGATTTAAAACAAACATTGCTTTATTTCACCAAAGAAATGTTCGGTAAATCTAAGATTCGTTTGCGTCCGTCATATTTCCCGTTTACAGAACCAAGTGCTGAGATTGATATCTACTGGGGTTTAAAAACCGAAACAGATTATCGTATCACAAAAGGAACTGGTTGGTTAGAAATTGGAGGTTGCGGAATGGTAGACCCAAATGTTCTTAAAAACTGTGACATTAATCCTGATGATTTCAATGGTTTTGCTTTCGGAATGGGAGTAGAGCGTATTGCGATGTTACTGTATCAAATTGGAGATATCCGTATGTTTTACGAAAATGATGTTCGTTTCTTAGAGCAATTCAAAGCAAATATTTAATTTAAGTCGAAAGTCATAAAATCGAAAGTTGAAGGTCCCATTTTAATGGCTTTATAACTTTCGATTTTATGACTTTTACTTTTAATTTTTGATACATATGAAAAAAGATATAACAATACCAGAAGTAGAAAATGTATTTCTAGCTGCTGTTCAGGAATGGAGCGACGATTTTATGGAAAAAGTGTGGTACGCTTATCTTGTAAATGACAGCGATTTTAATATAGACAGCGTTATGGTCGTTTCAAAAGCATTTGGAACTATTGATGGTGAAATGAAAAAAACATCGATTTTGCGTCACGCATTTGTTGAGGTTCCTTCTGTTTCGGTTGTGAAAATTGAAATGATCGAAAAGAGTCTATTGGTTTTAAATAATGAATTTTCAGTGACTTTCTTCATAGGGAATACTTTATACGACAAGAAATTCATCTTCAAATCAAACCTAATCAACGAAAATGATACTGAAGAAGTTCCGATTCTTTTTGTTGAAGGAGTTATGGTGAAATAGGTGGTGAGAAGCTAGAGAATAGAAGCTAGAGAATAGAGGCAAGAGGAAAGAAGCAAGATATTAGAGAATAGGACATAAAAAAAAAGAGTAAAGACTAATCTATTTCGTCTTTACTCTTTTTTTTATGTCATGTATGAGAAAGTCTATTCTCTAGCTTCTTTCCTCTTATTTCTTCCTTCAAAAAAACTAATCTAAATATTCAGTTAATTTTTTGAAAACCGATTTAGCATCTTTTCCTTCGTATAAAACTGCATAAACGGCATCAATAATTGGCGTTTTAGCACCATAACCCTGATTTAGTTTATAAGCGCTTTTTGTGGCATAATAACCTTCGGCAACCATGCTCATTTCCATCATCGCGCTTTTTACCGTGTAACCTTTTCCAATCATGTTTCCGAACATCCTGTTTCTCGAAAAAACGGAATATCCTGTAACTAATAAATCGCCCAAATAAGCCGAATCATTAATGTTACGTTTC
This sequence comes from Flavobacterium sp. FlaQc-57, assembly GCF_044007395.1. Classification (NCBI taxonomy): domain Bacteria; kingdom Pseudomonadati; phylum Bacteroidota; class Flavobacteriia; order Flavobacteriales; family Flavobacteriaceae; genus Flavobacterium; species Flavobacterium sp. FlaQc-57. The sequence goes on along the minus strand of NZ_JBIPDA010000002.1, from coordinate 235,039 downwards.
ATTTTGTGTACTTTTCTGATGAATTTTTTCATCTCACGAATTCCGTTACTCATCATAACCGATTGAAAATTGTCTCCGTAACCTAAACCGTGAGCAATTCCGGCAGCAATTGCGTAAATGTTTTTAAGCATAGCAGCATATTCAGTACCAATAATATCATCAGATATTTTTGCTTTAATATAATTGCCTGAAAGAGATTTAGCTACAATACATGCCTTTTCAGGATCTCCGCAAGCGATTGTTAGGTACGAAAGTCTTTCTAAAGCAACTTCTTCTGCGTGACATGGACCTGTAATAACTCCAATATTGTAATATGGAATGTCGTATTGAATATGGAAGTGTTCTCCAACGATTAAACTCGTTTCCGGGACAATTCCTTTAATGGCTGAGAAGATGATTTTATCAGCTAAAGAAACCGTTAAGTTTTTTAATTCAGCGTCTAAAAAGGCTGATGGAATAGCAAATATTACATAATCCGCATATTCAATTGCTTCGTTTATATTGTTGGTTAATTTAAGTTTTTGGGTGTCAAATTCTACCGAACTTAAATAATTTGGATTGTGTTTGTATTTTTGAATGTGCTCGATTGCAGCATCGTTACGCATATACCACGCAATTTCAGGTTTATTTACGCATAGCATTTTTGCAATTGCCGTTGCCCAGCTTCCGCCTCCAATTACTGCAAATTTTAAATTTTCGCTCATTATTTTAATAATTTAAAACAAAAGTACTTAATAATGTAGTAATAATACAAAAACTGATTTAAGAAATTTAGAAATCGCCTTTAAAAGCAATGGTTTTCAGGAGGTTTGAAAATAAAATAAAAATATTTTACTATTTACACAATAAAAATTGAATCGTTACGTTGTAACTACTTATAAATTAGAATTTAATGAGTTTAGCAAGAATTGAGTTAGTTAGTTTTGTTTTAGTATTGTAAAAAGGCGTTCCTAAATAGATAAGAACGCCTTTTTTTTAGTTTTCAGTTTTTAACTGAGACTAAATACTGAAACTGTGTATTAATAACTCATTTCAACAATAGATTTTACTTTGTCTAAAGTAATAAGTTGTTTTTCACCTAAACCTTTCCATCCTCTTTCATCAAAACGTTTTACTATAAAATCGGCTGTTTTGCTGTAATCATCGGTATATTGAGATAATTTTGTGTCCATTCCCATTGTATGGAAAAATTCAACAGTTTTGTTAATTGCTTCTTTAGCGACTTCATCGTCAGAACCTGATAAATTAAAAATACGTCTTCCGTATTGTGCTAACTTCTCTTTTTTAGTATCAAACATCACATTGTATAGACTTGGGCCAATAATGGCTAAAGTTCTGGCGTGATCGATGCCGTATAATGCTGTTAATTCATGACCAATCATATGTGTTGCCCAATCTGATGGAACTCCTTTTTGAATCAATCCGTTTAGCGCCATTGTACAACTCCACATAAAATTCGAAGCCAAAGCGTAATCTGTTGGGTTTTCTACAACTTTTGGCCCCACTTCAATTAAAGTCTGTAAAATTCCTTCGGCAATTCGGTCTTGTAAATAACCTTCATGCGGATAAGTAAGATATTGTTCCATTACGTGTGTGTAAGCGTCTACAACACCATTTTGCAGTTGTCTTTTGGGTAAAGATGCAATTACTGTAGGATCGCAAATTGAGAATTTTGGAAACATTGCGCTTCCGCCAAATGCCAGTTTTTCCTGTGTTGATTGAATCGTGACAACAGCTCCCGAATTCATTTCGCTTCCTGTCGCAGGTAAAGTCAAAACAGTTCCAAAAGGCATTGCGTTTTCTTTGATCAGCAAACGTTTTTGTAAAATGTCAATCGGATTTCCTTCAAAGTTTACTGCAGCCGAAATAAACTTCACACCATCAATTACAGATCCGCCGCCAACAGCTAAGATGAAATCGATTTTCTCAGCTTTAATAACTTCAACAGCTTTCATTAAAGTTTCAAAATGTGGATTGGGTTCAATTCCACCAAATTCTACAATATAAAAACCTTTTAAGTTGTTGATTACTTGTTCGTGAATTCCGTTTTTAAAGATACTTCCGCCGCCATAAGCCAAAAGAATTTTAGCATCTTTTGGAACTAATGTCGAAAGTTTTTCTATTTGTCCTTTTCCGAAGATTAAATTCGTCGGATTGTATAATTCAAAGTTTAACATGATTTTTTTAAGTTTCTGAGATACTAAGTTGCTAAGGTTCTAAGTTTTTTTGATCCTGGCAACTCGATATCTTTTTATTAATATTTATTGGTATACTAAGTTTTAAGTTTTCTTTAAAGATATTCCAATCTTAGTAACTTAATAACTCAGTGCCTTAGAGCCTTTTTTATTTCAATTTTTGCAATAATTTACTGGCTACCAATTTAGATGAAGCTGGGTTTTGTCCTGTAATTAAAAGTCCGTCTTCAACAGCATATGGTTGCCAGTTTGGACCTTTTGAAAACAAACCTCCGTTTTGAGTTAATGCATCTTGTAATAAAAATGGAACGACTTTGGTTAAACCCACCGCTTCTTCTTCATCATTTGTAAAACCGGTTACCTTTTTACCTTTTACTAAATATTCACCGTTCACTTTCACGTTTTTCAAAACCGCCGGAGCGTGACAAACAAAAGCGACTGGTTTTTTATGGTTGTAAAAAGATTCAATTAAAGCAATTGAGTTTTTATCTTCAACTAAATCCCAAAGCGGACCATGGCCTCCAGGATAAAAAACGGCATCGTAATCTTTTTGATTGATGGTCGAAAGTTTAAGAGTGTTTTTTAATTTTTCCTGTAATGTTTTATCGGCGTCAAAACGTTTTGTGTCTTCAGTCGCAGAAGCAGGATCAGCACTTTTTGGGTCAATTGGCGGCTGACCTCCAAGCGGAGAAGCAATTGTAATTTCGACTCCCTGATCTAATAACTCATAATATGGTGCAGCAAATTCTTCTGACCAGAATCCTGTTTTTTCTCCTGTATTGCCCAGTTTATCGTTACTGGTAACAACAAATAATACTTTTTTCATACCTTTTTTAGTTGATTTTTGAGCTGAAGCTGATGTGCTAAAAGCTGTGAATGCTATAATCGTAAGTAATGCTATTTTTTTCATAAGTTTTAATTTTGATCAAATTTACGGCTAAAGTGATATTAGTAAAAATAAAATAAACTATGTTTGTTATAAATAAATTTATGTCATGGTAAATCTCGAATGGTACAGAACATTTAAAGCGGTTTATAAAAATGGTAATTTTTCGATCGCGGCAAAAGAGTTATTTATGAGTCAACCTGCTGTTAGTCAGCAAATATCAATGTTGGAGGCACATGTAGGTAATAAATTATTTAATCGAAAATCAAAAGGTGTTGAACCAACTGAATACGCCAAGTTACTCAATAATTTAATTATTGACGCACTTGATCGGCTCGAAAGTGTCGAAGCAGGTTTTCGTGCAAAAGCGCAAGATGCCAATCGATTAATTTCTGTTGGAATTTCGAAACATCTTTTTGATTGCATTGGAAATCTTTTAATTACTAAGTTTGATTTAATCGATTTTACTTTCGCAGAAAATGATGAGCTTTTTGAATTAGTCGATTCAAAAAAACTTGATTTTGCAATTACTACCAAGAGGTTTGATACTTTTGACACGACTTATGAAATTGTAGGGAAGATCAAACTGATAATGGTCGCTCCAACAAGTTTAGATGCAACAGATTTTCGCCAGATACTAAAAGCTGATAATTTTACCGAAATTGAAAAATGGCTCAACGAGCAAAAGTGGTACAGTCATGATGCCCGAATTCCACATATAAAACTATTTTGGCTGTACGCTTTTAATAAAAAAAGACCCTCGATGGTTCCTAACTATATCATTCCTTCAGAATCTGAAATGCTCAGGCTTTTGTCTAAAAATCAAGGAGTAGCTGTAACCTGGAATTGTAATGCCAGAAATTATATCAAAGAAAATAAATTGCAATTGCTGTGGAATAGTTTTCATGTTCCTGAAGAGTTTGTTTATTTGTTGTCTTCTAAAAACAATAATTTAAATTCATTTTTTGAGATTATTTCTAAAGAACTGAAATTGTTTTTTGGTAATAGATTGTAATAATTTAGATGTAAATTCTTGTTTTTTTAATTTTTTGCGTAAATATTAAATTTTATATTTGTTTAATGAACATAAAATTAGCAAGTTATGAGGAATGTTTTGAGAATTTTAGTGCTATTTACTGCAGTTTTTATTGGCGTATCTTGTAGTAAACATGATGATGAAGCAATAGTGGATTGTTTTGGAGATTCGATTTTGACAGAATTAAAACATTCGGTTGATGGAACTAATTCTAAAGTTATTAATTATTCCATTCAATATAGTGGAAGTAATACTGTGACTGCTGTAAAATGGACTTTTGGCGACGGAACTCCTTCTCAAACAATAAGTACTGCGACTGGCGCCGTATCGCATACTTATGCTGCTGCAGGAACATTTGAAGTAAAAGCCGAAGTATCTATTTCTAAATCTGGAAGTAGTTGTACGGTTAGCCCGAAGAAAAGTATTACGGTGAATTAAAATGGAAAATTATAAGAAATAAAAAAAGCCTGAATTTAATAATTCAGGCTTTTTTTATTTCTTATAGAAATTATTATGATCGATATAATCCCAGACTTTTGGAGGTAAAAGAGGTTGAATGTTTTTGCCTTCTTTAATACTGTTTCGGATAAAAGTAGATGAAATTTCAACAATTGGTGCATCAATAACATGAACTTTAGGATGCGATTTTAATTCTATGTTTTCCTCTTCGTCAGAAATTCTTGGATATACATAAATATCATAATGATCTAAAAGTACTTCGTAGTTTTTCCATTTATGAAGCGTTTTCAAATTGTCTTCGCCCATAATTAATGAAAAGTCATGAGTTGGATATTTTTCATGCAAATGAACCAATGTATTTACGGTATAATTAGGCTGCGGCAATTTGAATTCAATATCCGAAGGTTTAATTTTTGGATAATCTTCTGTTGCCAAAAAAACCATTTCTAAACGTTGATGATCGTCTAATAAAGTAGCTTTCTTCTTTAATGGATTATGTGGCGTAACGACCATCCAAATTTGATCTAAATCGGCAAACTCAGCCATATGGTTGGCAATGATTAAATGGCCAACATGAATGGGATTATAAGTTCCGAAATAAAGGCCTATCTTCATAAAAGAGTTTTTTTCATAATTTAAATAGTAATTATTACATTCAAATTAATCTGTGGTATTTAAAAATAGCTTAGTAACGATTCTTTTTTGAAATTAAATAGTCAACAGAGAATTTACCGCTTCCGGTTACTAAAAGAAGTACATAAAACAACAAATATAGAATTCCCATTTCTTTAACATCAATTGGGTCAGTGCCATGAATAACAAATACAGCGACCAACATGGTAATAATTAGTGGTAAAGTAGCTAGTCTTGTGGCAAGGCCAATAAAAATAAAGGAAGAACATATTACTTCTGCAAAAACAGCAAGAGTTAAAGATGCTGTTTTTCCTACTCCAAGCGGATCAGGAAATTGAATTTCTCCTCCGGCTAAAAGCATATTCAGTTTAGATAATCCATGTGAAATCATCAATGTTGCAATAGCTATTCTAATGATAAGAATAATAATGCTCAGATAATTCTCGTTTCTTTTTATTTCAAATAAATTAATCATAATACAAATATTAATAGCGGTTTACATCAATGCTAACGGCTCTTATTGTAAAAAAGTATTGGTTTACGAAGTTTCTAGTCTTTGTTTACAAAAGCTTTAACCAATTGATACGCTTCTTCTTTGGCGGTATCTAAATCGTAATTTTTGATGATGGTATCAAATTGAGGAGCAGTTGCTAACTCAACCGAAGCTTTTGCAATTCGCATGTTTATTTTGTCATCACTTTCGGTAGAGCGTTGCTTTAATCGACGTTTCAGTTCGTCGACACTTGGAGGTTTAACAAAAACAGCCAAAGTTTGTTCCGGAAATTTGTGTTTGATACGCAATCCTCCAGCAACATCAATATCAAAAATTACATTTTTTCCTAGAGCCCAGATTCTTTCAATTTCTGATTTTAAAGTACCGTAAAAATTATCGCGATAAACTTCTTCCCATTCCAGGAAATCTTCGGCTTTAATGTGTTTTTTGAATTCTTCTAACGAAATAAAATAATAATCTTTTCCGTTAACTTCTTCTCCGCGTGGCTCGCGTGAGGCTGCTGAGATCGAAAATTCTAAATTTAAATCTTCTTTCCCGAGTAAATGTCTTACTATAGTTGTTTTTCCTGATCCTGAGGGTGCAGAGAAAACAATTAATTTTCCTTTGTTCATTCTTTATTTATATGTGATCAATCTTCTAGAGGTTAAACTCTTTTTTAAAGATTGATAATAATTCATTATATGAGACTAATTCATCAACTTTTGGAAAATATTTTAAATAAGATTCAGCGTTATCAAAAGAAAAGTTATTCTTAATTTTTCCGTTTCTGATATAAACCTGATATCCATTTCCGTCAATAATACTCGTCTTTCTTCTGGCAATTATTTGTTCTCCCTTTTCTAAATCTATATATGGAGTATTTAATTTGTATTCTATACTTTCCATACTTGGAAGAAATTCAATATTGGTCAAAAGTAAATTCAACCATATTAAGTTTGCATCTTTTGCTATTAATTTTCCTAGATTCTCTTTAGGAAATTGTATTTGATCAATCTTGGTTACGCTGTTAAAACTTTTCGAATACCAAAATATTTGTACAATCCAATTGTTTTTTCCTTCGTCATACATTCGCAATATTTTGATCGTTTCTGATGTAGAATAATCTTTATAGATACGAATTTCTTTTTCAAATTCTAATGCGTTTGGTATTCTTAAAATTTTATTTATTTCAGATACTTGTTGTCCAAAACAATTGAAAATTATGAAAAAGAAAAAAATGAAATAATATTTCATAATTGATTATTGCAATTTACAAAACATTCAAAACCTGCTCTTTAATCTTTTCCAATTCATCCTTCATCATCACGACCAATTTCTGCATTTGCGCATGATTCGACTTAGAACCCATTGTATTGATTTCACGACCCATTTCCTGAGTAATAAAACCTAATTTGCGACCATTTGCTTCAGTTCCTTTTATTGTTTCTAAAAAGTAGTCTAAATGGTTTGTTAAGCGAACCTTTTCCTCGGTAATATCAAGTTTCTCTAAATAGTAAATCAATTCTTGCTCAAAACGATTTTCGTCTACATTAACTTTCAATTCTGAGATTGCAGTTTGCAAACGGTCTTTTATTGCTTGAACACGTTCTGGATCAAGAGCTAAAGCATCGTTCATGTATTGACGAATATTTCCAATTCTTAAGTTGAATTCTTTTTCAAGAGATTCCCCTTCGTCTTTTCTAAAAGTCAGGATGTTTTGTAAAGCTTCTTCGATGATAACCTGGATTTGCTCCCAGTCGTTTTCGTCGATTTCTTCACGTTCCGTTTTTAACGTATCAGGCATACGAACGGCCATTTTCATCAACTCGGTTTCATCAGCATCAGGATAAACCTCTTTCAGCTGAGCGATATAATTTTTTACAACAGGAACATTTACTTTAGTTGAAGTTTGTTCAGAAGTGCTTTCGATGTAAATCCCGAAATCAATCTTTCCTCTTTCTAGTTTTGTTGAGATTTGAGTTCTTAAACCTAATTCCATTTCGCGATAAAGCGACGGCATTCTTACGTTTAGATCTAAACCTTTACTATTTAAGGATTTTACTTCAACGGTAATTTTTTTTGTAGGCAATTGCAAAGAAGCTTTGCCAAACCCTGTCATAGATTGTATCATATAATTGAGTATAAAGGCGCAAAGATACTAAAAATTTCACAGTGATGGTTTCTAGTTTTTTAGCGCCAAAATTTTAATATTTTTTTGGGCGTTGCCTTCGGCCGGGCTATCCGTTTCAATCTTTTTTTGAGCAGAAAAAGCTCAAAAAAAGGATTTCCACTTCTGTCCCTAACGCGAACCCAGATTCATTACAACTTTAAGTTTGTTATTTCTCTAAAGCTTTCTGAACCTGCAATGTTACAGGTTGTGTATTACCAATATAAATCTTTTCATCAATAATAAAAACCGGACGACTGATGAATGTATAATGTTCTAAAATGTATTTTTTATAATCGGCCTCAGTCAAAGACTTATTTTTCAAATCCATTGATTTGTATAACTGTGCTTTTTTGCTGAATAAAGCTTCATAACTACCAGCAAGCTTGTGCATTTCTTCAAGCTCTTCTTCGGTAATCGGGTTTTGTTTTATGTCGTGAAAAACAAGATTGTTGTCTTTTGGTAAACTTTTAATGATTTTTCGACAAGTGTCACAAGAAGCGAGGTAATATATTTTGTTCATGATTTATAATTTAAGAGACTACAAAGAAAATTCATTTAAAACTGAAAAATGCCTAATTTTAGAAAAAAAATAAAATTATGAATTCAGTTTTTGAAGTACAAAAGACCATTAGAGAAATTCTATTGAAGGTTTTAGATAATCATTCTTTAGAACAGTTGAATAAAATCCCTCAGGGATTTAGTAATAATTTGATTTGGAATATTGCGCATTGTGTTTCATCACAACAAGTTTTGATTTATAAATTATCAGGATTACCAACTATGGCTTCTGATGAATTTATTACGAAATACAAAAAAGGGACTAAGCCGGAGGGCGATGTTTCGCAAGCTGAAGTAGATGAAATTAGAATTTTGCTTTCATCAACATTAGATCAGGTTCAGAAAGATTTTGCCAATAATATCTTTGTTAATTATACAGAGTATCCAACGAGTTTAGGCTTCGTGCTTAAAAATATAGATGGTGCGTTAAGTTTTAATAATTATCACGAGGGTATTCATACCGGAATTATAATGAGTATTCGAAAATTCGTTTAAAAAAGAAATCCCGTCTGACACATTTGCCTGACGGGATTTTTTTATTCTACTATAGTTTCAATTGTTACCTTCATAGCACCGCTTCCTTTGTTTTTGGTAATTTCCATAAAAGCTCTTTTAGATAAATCAAGTTCTCTTGTTCTTACAAACGGACCTCGATCTGTTACTTTTACGATTACGAATTTTCCATTAGCTTCATTTGTTACTTTTATTCTTGTTCCAAATGGAAGTTTTTTATGTGCTGCAGTATATGCGCTGTTACTGAATCTGCTTCCATTGGCTGTTTTTTTACCATTAAAACGATCAGCATAATAAGAGGCGTGTGCGTTTTTCTTGTAAGGTTTTAATTTTAAGCCTTTGTCTGTAAAAACAGAGTCAGTTGGAATTGCAATTAGATTTGGCCTGTTGCTTTTGACAGTATCTTGTGTGATTTTAGATTCAATTACTGGTTTTGTTTGACTTATAACGTAAGTGAAACAACTTAAAAAAGTTATAGTAAGTGTTGTGAGTATAATATGTTTTTTATTTCTCATTTTTTATTTTTTTTCAGACTTGGGGGAGTTTGTACAAATAATATGCCGAGATAAAAAAAGCCCTATTTCGAAAGGGCTTTTAATGGGTTTTTTAGAACCAAAGGTTCCAAGGAATTCTACTTAATATAAGCAGCAATCCTAATCCGTAAAAAATAGCAAATGTTTTAAATTTTGCTTCACTATTAATTAATTTTTTATGTTTAGACCATCCAATAGTAATTAGAATGATCGCTATAATGTTTATTAGTGGGTGTTCTAATGAAGTTAATCTTAGTTCTGCATTCGACATCTGTCCGAATGCTGCTTTTCCTAATGGAGAAACAAAATAAAGAATTAAACCAATCAATAATTGAGTATGAGTTCCGATTAAGGCAAATAATGCAATTTTACGATCTTTAGCTGTGAAATCTTTTTTAGAATTGAAGCCAATGATGGCATTTATAACTGCAATAAATAAAAGCAATAGCGCTAAATACGCCCAGCCCGAATGGAATTTTTGTAAAAAATGGTACATAAATAATATTTTTTGTTAAAACAAATATAGCAAAAAACGGCATAAAAAAAACGGCATTAGACTAAAAGTCAATGCCGTTTTTGGTATTTATTTAGATTCTAAATATTAGAAATCGTAACGTAATGTAAAGTTCCATGTTCTTCCAAATCCGAAGAATACAGTGTTTGCGTTAGCAACTCCATTGTAAAGTCTGTTATTAGAAGCATAAGTTCCTAAAGCAGGATTTGTTGAACTTACGTTATCACTAGCGAAAATATTAGTTCTTGCCTCAGCAATGTAGATTTTGTCAAGAACGTTATTTACGTTTAATCTAAAGTTTACAGATTTGTCTTTGTTTTTACCAGTTAACATTTTGTAAGAGAAACCAGCATCCATCAATCCGTAAGAAGGTAATTCTAAGGCTCCTTTGTTTGTTGGAGATGTAAAGTTTACAGGGTTTAATCCAGCGTATAAATTACCATTGTAATTGTAGTTAGCATCAAGCGTTACTCTCGTAACAACTTCGTAAGAAGCTCCTAAAGATGCAGTAAGCTGTGCAGCATCACCTACTTTTACTTTATCCATGTATACAGTTGCAGCAGTGTATCCAACAACTGGTGTGTTGTCTGATTGATTGTAAGCATTTACAGTAGCATTTCCTTTATATTCCCAGATTCCGTAAGAGAACATACCTGTAACTTTGAACCTGTCAGTAATATTTGAGCTACCTTCAAATTCAATTCCAGAGTGAACCTCATTAAGACCTACGAATTCTGTATAAGTTGAGTTTGCAGGAATAGTTGGTGTTGCAGTAAGTGCATTACCTTTTAAGTATCTGTCATTCCAAGTTGTATTGTAAAGGTTTACCGTAGCATTAAAGAATCTAGAACGGAAACCATAACCAGCTTCAAATCCAGTGATTTTCTCATTAGTAAGGTTAGGGTTTACTGTAGATTTGTTGTTTGGATAAACTGAGTTAAAGAACGGTTGTCTTGAGTAGTATCCAGCATTAATATAAACATTGTGTTTCTCGTTGATATTGTAGTTAGCTCCACCTTTTACGTTTCCACCAGTTAGATTTTTGTAAGGAGTAGAAGATAACGGATCAGTCGTTTTGTAAACAAAATCATCTTCTCTTTTGTATCCTTGTTGTGATACAGCTCCTTGAACGAATGCTGTTAAATTATCTTTAGAGTATTCTAATTGAGTAAATAAACCATACCATTTTACGTTACCAGTACTATTAAAAGAGATTTTTTCATAGTCTTTGTTTTGAAAAACATTCCATTGAACATTTGTGTCGTAAGTAGTTGTTAAATGTCTACCAGTTGGTTTTTGGTCAGCAATAAAATTATCATAATACTCATTTCCACCTAATAAGTTATTTAAAACTGTATAGTGATACCCTTTGTAAGTTCTTCCGTCAAAACCAAAATCTAAAGTCAATGTATTAGATAGTTTTTTGTTCAAGTTGATTACTGCACCAAACCAGTCATGAGAGTTGATAGATGAAGTTTGTGAGATACCAGAAGTATTGATATTTGTTTGTGGGTTGTAGTCAACTATAGCTGAATTTGCATTAAAGTAAGAACTGTTTTGGTAAACTCCACCAATTTTTTGTCTTGTTTGTAGTCCATTCAAACCAGCGATAGTAACTGGCTGACCTGAGTTGTAAGCTACGATTTTGTCGTAATCAACTGCACCATCAGCAGTTCTGAAAGCTACAAGATCATTGTATCCTTTTCCTTTAATTCCTCCAGTTCCACTAGTTCCAGCACCACGCCCCATAGAAGCATAAAGAACAGAAGAAAGTTTTGTTGTTTCGTTGATTTTATAATCCCAGTTGAAAGAAGCAACAGGTTTATGGTAATAATTTTTCTTGATGTTATATTCTGCACCATTCAAATAACCATTATCAGCATTGTATTTGATATTTGGATCTCCATTATGTCCATATTGTTGGTAAGTAGCAATTGTAGATATTGTAGATCTTTGGTTGTGCCATTGTGGAGCACCTGTTACAGTAAGTTGAAAGTCATGTTTACCACTTTTGTTAGCGTATCCTAAAGCTACATAATAGTTAGAACCTTCAAATTGAGTTCCGTCAACGTAACCATCTCCCATTGTTTGAGATAATAAAACAGAAGCAGAAAGACCATTAGCTAATTTTCCAGTATTGTATGAACCTTGAATTTTGAAGTTTCTACCGTTTCCAAAACCAGAAGAGAAAGATCCACCTTCTTTTTTGTCAGAAGATTTTGTTACAATGTTAATGGTTCCTCCAACTGATGGAGTTGCAAGTTTAGATGCTCCTAAACCTCTTTGAACCTGCATAGCAGATGTTACATCAGATAAACCTGCCCAGTTACTCCAGTAAACAGAGCCGTTTTCCATGTCGTTTACCGGCATACCGTTGATCATAACTGCGATGTTGTTTTGGTTGAATCCACGAATGTTAATTCTTGAATCTCCAAAACCACCACCTGATTTAGTAACATATACTGAAGGAGTGTTTCTTAAGATCTCCGGAAATTCCTGAGTTCCTAATTTTTCCTGAATTTCAGCAGCTTTAATTGTAGAAACTGCTACAGGAGTTTTTCTGTCCTTTGCAATATCGACAACTGAACTTTTTACAACAATTTCGCTTAATTCGTTTGAATTAGAAGTTAAAACGATTGTTCCTAAGTTGGTAGTTGAACCACCAGAAACTGAAAATTTTACAGTTTTGTTTTCGTAACCTAAAAAAGAAATAACGATTTCTCCTGTACTTGTTGTTGCATTCAGAATGAATTTACCGTCAAAATCTGTAGAAGTAGCAGTTGTAGATCCTTTGATCACTACGTTTGCTCCCGGTAATGAACCACTACCGTCGGTAATTGTACCTGTAATTTTTCCTTGAGAAAATGCGGTTGAAACTATCATGAACAATAGTCCAGTGAGTAACCAATTTTTCATTGTCTTCATTTGTTATTTAGTTTATTGTTTTTGGCAAAATTATAACAATTAAATCAGATAGTGTTATCAAAATGTTAAGAAAAATAAGTTTTATCTAATGTGTTGCGCATTAAAATGATTTTTTCTTATTTCGTTAAATAAAATAACATTTTTTTGAATTTTTGAGCACATATTTTGTTAAAATCGTAATGATTCTCATTGTCTTGTAATGCTAAACTTGCAATAATCAGGCGTTTAGGGTGTTTTTAGGCTATTTTCATACGAAAAAACGCCTTAATTTTTATTAAATTAAGGCGTTTCAGTTAGTTGTGATTTTTAAAATCTATGAATCTATTTGTTCTTCAAAAAGTGATTTAACAAAAATGAGGTTGAACTGTCGTGATTTTTTACAGTTTTGGTGTTAATTTCATCTAAAATAGAATTTGCTAATTGCTTTCCTAATTCTACTCCCCATTGATCAAAACTAAAAATATTCCAGATGACTCCCTGAACAAATATTTTGTGCTCATACAATGCAATTAACGAACCTAAAGACTTTGGAGTTAATTTTTCAATTAAAATTGTATTGGTTGGTTTGTTTCCGGTAAACACTTTGAAAGGCAGTAAGTAAGAAGCTTTTTCTGCAGAAAGTCCTTGTTTGTCAAATTCAGCCTGAACTTGTGCTGCAGTTTTTCCGTTCATCAAAGCTTCGGTTTGTGCAAAAAAGTTAGACATCAATTTATCATGATGATCTTCGTTTCCGTATAATGGTTTAACGAATCCGATAAAATCAGTTGGAATTAATTTTGTTCCCTGATGAATCAATTGAAAAAAGGCATGTTGTGAGTTTGTTCCCGGTTCTCCCCAAATAATAGTTCCGGTTTGATAGTTTACCGGTTTTCCGTCACGGCCAACGCTTTTTCCATTACTTTCCATAGTTGCCTGTTGCAAGTAAGGAGCTAATTTTGATAAATATTGTGTGTACGGAATCAAAGCTTCACTTTCGGCACCAAAGAAATTGTTGTACCAAACACTTAGCAAAGCCAAAATCACCGGAATATTTTCGTCAAATTCTGCCGATTTGAAATGTTCGTCCATTTCATTAGCGCCTTTCAATAAATCATTATAATTATCAAAACCAATTGCCAACGCAATACTCAAACCAACAGCACTCCATAAAGAAAATCTTCCTCCAACCCAATCCCACATCGGGAAAACATTGTCAGGATTAATTCCAAATTCAGTTACTTTTTGAATGTTTGTTGAAACCGCTACAAAGTGTTTTGCAATATCTTCTTGAGAAGCCGATTTCAAAAACCATTCTTTAATAGTTTCAGAGTTCGATAAAGTTTCCTGAGTTGTAAAAGTTTTAGAAACGATTAAAAATAATGTTGTTTCAGGATTTAATTTTTTGATTACCTCGTTTACGTGATCGCCATCAACATTCGAAACGAAATGAGTTTTAAGGTGGTTTTTGTAAAACTGTAAAGCTTCAACTGCCATAACCGGACCAAGATCTGAACCTCCAATTCCGATATTTACAATGTCTGTAAAAGCTTTTCCTGTAAAACCTTTTCGTTCTCCCGAAATTACTTCGCTTGTGAATTTTTTGATTTTATTCTTTACTTCATAAACTTCCGGAATAACATTTTCACCGTCAACTGTAATAATTGCAGATTCTGGTGCGCGTAAAGCAGTATGTAAAACGGCGCGGTTTTCAGTTTGATTGATGATTTCTCCTCCAAAATATTGTGAAATAGCATCTTTTAATCCAATTGTATTTGCTAATTCTAATAAAAGAGAAATAGTTTCCTGACTTATATTGTTTTTAGAATAATCTACTAAAAAGTCATTCCATTGTAAGTTGAATTTTTCAACACGAGTACTATCTTGCTGAAATAATTCTTGTATCGTTGTTTCGTGAATTGCGTTATAGTGGTTTTGCAGATTTTTCCACGCTTCAGTCCCGGTTGGGTTTGTTGTGTTTAAAGCCATTTTTTTTGTTTAATTGAGAATGTGGTTATAAAAAACAAAAATACTGAAATAACTTTTAATACCTTAATGCTTCACAATTATATAACAAATAGTTACGAAAACGATTTATAAGATTATTTGTTTTGAATTCTTGAAGTTATTATAATTGCGCCATCATTTTCTTTCTCATTATAAATGATGCGGCTACTGTTTTTATTTAAAAAGTCTAAACTTATGATGTCAGATTTTTTTAGAGGCAATAAGATTGTGTCTTGTTCTTTGTTGTATTTAAAAGGAATGCCGTTTATTACAATTAAAGGAGATTTGTCAATTTGATCTTCCTCAAAAGCTTTGTTGATGGTTTCTGAGACAAAGTATTTATTTTTCTTGGTGTCATTCAAAACAAAAACATGCGGATTAGTGCATCCAAAAAGTAAGGTTGACGAAAAGATTAATAAAGCTCGTTTCATTAATTGATGTAGATGAATTGAAATGTTGGTTTGAATAAAAGTTTTTACCAAATCTTCCACCACGGTTTTTTATTAATTGCAATGGTTTTCTTTTCGGTGTTAATTTCTATTCTTTTTGGTGATTCAATTTTAATCTTCGAATCATCAAAAAAGAGTTCGCCATTATCATTCATTCCAATTGGAGCTTTAGTTCGTTCTTTCCAGTTTTCAGTCTGTAATTCTGGGACTAATGGCAAATTGATTTTTTTAACGAACTTCTTTCTTGCATTTTCTGTGATTTCTTCTTCTAAGTTTGAAGATGAATTTTTGAAAAGTGTAATCGAGTTGTCCGGAATGTTTAAAAGGAAAACCTGAGTTTTGTTTTCAATTTTCTGAATATCCAATACTTTAAAATAAGTAATAGAATCCAAAAGAAAGTGTCCAATTTTTGCTGAGTCAGGATTAAATTTTGATAAATCTTTTGGGTGAGCACTAGCGATCAAATATCTCACATTACCCGAAAGACCTCCGCCGATAGAAGTCATGTCAGTGAAGCCTTTTTCCTGAATGATTTGTCCAATTTTATAATTTGAAATTAAATCGTCTGATAAATTGGTATCTCTGTAAAATAGTTTTAAATCTGAAAAAGTTTCATTGTAAATCGCTTTAAGACGTGAATTTTTCATTTTGATATTCTATTTCAGATGTTTACAAATTCCCAATACTATCCAATTCTCTTTTCAAAGGTTCAATTTGTTTCATGAAACGTGTTCTGTCACTTCCGGTCAAAGATTCTCCAGTTGGTAAGTTAAGTCTAAGTGCGTCAACCTGAACGCCATTTTTCCAGAAACGGTAACAAACATGAGGGCCTGTTGCAAGTCCTGTACTTCCGACTAATCCAATGGTTTGTCCTTGTGTAACACGTTGCCCGCGGCGAACCAAAATTCTGGACATGTGTAAGTATTGAGTAGAGTAGGTTCCGTTGTGTTTTACCTTTACAAAATTTCCATTTCCTGCAGTATATCCGGTTGCCTCCACAACTCCGGAAGCAGTAGTTGAAATTGGTGTTCCGGTAGGGGCCGCATAATCTGTTCCTTTATGAGCTTTCCAGGTATGTTGTACCGGGTGAAATCTATTTGCAGTAAATCTCGAAGTGATTCGGCTGAATTTAATAGGTGTTTTTAAAAAGAAATTCTTTAACGTTTTTCCTTCATCATCATAATATTCAACTTTTCCTGAAGTAGTATCTCTTTCAAACGGAAAGGCATAAATAATTTTGCCTTTATATTCAAAAAATGCTGCTTCAAGATCTTCAACGCCATCATAAGTTTTTCCGTTAATGAATCGTTCAGTGAAGATTAATCCATAACGATCTCCTTTTTTAAGTTTGAAGAAATCAATTGACCAAGAGAATACTTTGGTGATTCTGCTGGCAAGTGCTGTTTCGACACTTTCATTTCCTAAAGTTTCAGATAATGAGCTTTTTAAAACACCGCCAATAATTTTACGTTTAAGTGTGACCGGTTTTATTTTTTTATAAGCTTTTGCAATGCTGTCTCTCAGATCAATTACATAATAAGAAAGTGCATCCGGCTGATAAATAAAAACTTGTAATTTATTTGTTTTGTTTTTAGAACGAAGAAGTGTATAAGGTTTGTTGTATCTAATTGTTTTTACATTAAATGAATCTTTTACCTGTTCAACAATATCGTAGACCTTTTTGTCTCCAATATTTTGCCTTTGAATGATAGATCCAAAAGAATCTCCTTTTTTTATAGTGTCATTTACAATATTAAAGTCAGCATAATTAAAGCCAAATTCTACTTTTTTGGTTTTTGGTTTGGAGCTAATTTTAGTTTCAATTTTTTCATTGGTTTTATTGCATGAAATTATTGAAAATAATGCTATTATAATTAGGAGTGCTTTTTTCAAACTTTTAAATTTTTAAGGAAATTATGAGATGGTTTCATTTCCCCAATTCGACAATTCATCTTCGGTCCACAATTTAGGAAAAAAGATGCGTCTTTGGTATTTTGGGTGCATATATTTTTGCCAGTCGCTGCCGCCTGTAGCCTCACCATTTCCTTTGCCGCTTTCCAGTATGTATTTTCTTGCAGTATTAAGATGCTGCATTACCCAAGTAATATTTACGGTTTTATCATAATGGCGCATTGCTTCAATTAATTCCTTGTTTTGTTGATCTTCCAGAGGTAATTGGGTGAATTTTTGCCAGATATTCTTTGTCTTAAAAGTAGACATTTGTTTCAAAAACTGATCTTTATATTTGTTTTCGAATTCCTGAAGTAAATATGATTTCTCTCCGGTATGATAATCTTTTCCGGCAGCTTGCCAGTACAAATGTTCGAAACTGGTTTCTAAATCTGTATTTTCATCAAAGTTTGCTTTGTACCTGCGATCTGTTAAATTGATAACATCTGTTGAGGCAAATTCAATTAATCTATATTGTGCACTTTGAAAACCGCTTGCGGGAGTCAAAGTGTTTCTGAATTTCATATATTGATCCACTTCCATTCCGTTCTCCATAATGCTGAATGAATTGGTAAGCATGTCAAAATAACGGGTAATTCTTGATAATCTTTCGCTGAAAAAATCGACTTGAATGTTTTGTGTGTCAGCAATTTGATCAATTTCCCACAAAATCATTTTAAAAATTAATTCGTTTACCTGATGATACATGATAAAAACCATTTCGTCTGGTAATGTAGTACGTTGTATCTGTAAGTTTAAAAGAGCATCTGTTTGAATATAATCCCAATATGTGATTGGTTTTGACCAAAGTAATCCTTCTAACTGAACATCAGTTTTTTGATTTATAGCTTGGTATTTAAGGTCAATTTCTTTTAAAATTGATTCTGAATTATCAGTAAGGTTCATTATTTTTTTACTTTAAATGGATTTTTTAATCCTTTATATTCGTCAAGGTCTGCTTTAAGTGATCCAACGGCAAGTTCTGCTTTAATTCTAACCGGAACTTTGTTGTCGTCGTCTGTTATCCAAAGAGTTACGCTTTCTTTTTCTTTAAAAACCCGCCCTGTTTGTACCAATGGTTTGAACATCATTGTAGAAACGGTTCCAAATTTAGTTGTAATATCTTGACGGCCTACATATTTTAACTTAAATTTTGTGATTTCGTCATCAAAAAACATGTCAATTGTGATCGCTTCACCTGTTTTGAGTTTATCTATATTTGGATGATTTCTTAAATAATAAAAAGAAGATATAATGTCCTGCACTTCATCAGTAATGACAATTGTTTTTTCTGTTTTTCGTTTGTAATCTTTTACTAAAACCCTGTTTTCGTTTTGGTTAAATATGCCTTCCTGATTTTTGGTGTACCCGCCTTCGTCAATTTTTCTGACATAACGATATGGTTTTCCGGTTATTTTGTCAAAATAACTTTCGTATAAATCTTCTACTTTGAAAAAGAATTTTGACATTCCGGTAGTATAACCTTTACCAACAGCATGAAATACTTTTTTGTTATTTATAGTAGCGTCCTTAATTTCAAGAGTTGCGTAACCTGCATTTATAATTCCGTAATGGATTCTGAACTTAAAGTATTCTCCAGTGTCAAATGCATCTTCTCTTTGAGTATCAAAACTTAGTGTAGAGAATATTAATATTATAAAGACTAGTTTTTTCATAGTACAATTTTTACATTTTAGATAAAGATATATAAATGCAAATTCTATTCCAAATGTACCAAAACAAAAAAACTCAGTCAAGGAATGACTGAGTTTTTATGCTATTAACTAACCAAAAAACTATAAATTATGAAATTTATATCAATTCAGAAGGAAACCACCCCTTCTTGATTTGCGAGTGCAAAGATATACAGAAAGTTCAAAAAAGAAATAGCAAAAGGCAAGTTTAACATAACATTTGCATAAAAATCATCGTTTTACAGAGAATTTTTCTGTATAATGTAAAAATAATGCGATTTTACAATGTTCCTCTCAATTCTTGCTCTCTCTCAATTGACTCAAAAAGTGCTTTAAAGTTCCCTGCGCCAAATCCTTTTGCTCCCATTCGTTGAATAATTTCAAAAAACAGTGTCGGTCTGTCTTGAACCGGCTTTGTAAATATCTGTAATAAGTAACCATCTTCATCGGCATCGACCATAATGGCTAATTTTTCAATTTCGTTTAAATCTTCTTTCATCATATCCATATGAACGCCTAATCTTTCAGGAATTGCCTGATAATAGGTGTGCGGTGGTGCCGATAAAAAATCGACGCCTCTCGCTTTTAATTCAGATACAGTTTTGATGATATCATCAGTTGCAATTGCGATGTGCTGAATTCCAGGTCCGCCATAAAAATCTAAATATTCTTCGATTTGTGATTTTTTCTTTCCTTCGGCTGGTTCGTTAATTGGGAATTTAATTCTTCCGTTTCCGTTCGACATTACTTTACTCATCAAAGCCGAATATTCTGTATTGATCTGTTTGTCATCAAATGATAAAAAGTTTACGAATCCCATAACGTCTTCGTAGAATTTTACCCAAGTATTCATTTCATTCCAACCTACATTTCCAACCATGTGGTCGATATATTTTAATCCGGTTGGTGTCGGATTGTAGTCTGATTTCCACTCTTTATAGCCTGGCAAGAAAACACCATTATAGTTTTTTCTCTCTACAAAAATGTGAACAGTTTCTCCGTAAGTGTAAATTCCGGAACGAACAACTTCACCAAACTCATCTTTTTCAACAGTTGGTTCCATGAATGAACGAGCGCCGCGTTTCATCGTTTCTTCATAAGCGCTTCTGGCATCTTCAACCCAAAGTGCTGCAACTTTTACACCGTCTCCATGTTTTTGAAGATGCGCGTGAATTGGAGAATCTTGAGTTAAAGGAGTTGTTAAAACAATTCTGATTTTGTCTTGCTTCAAAACATACGATGCTTTGTCTTTTACTCCGGTTTCTAATCCGGCGTATGCTAATGATTGATATCCGAAAGCCGTCTTATAATAATGTGCAGATTGTTTTGCGTTACCTACGTAGAATTCTACATAGTCAGTTCCTAGTAATGGAAGGAAATCTTGTGCTCCTTCAAAGATTTTTTCTAATCCGTATTCTACTGATTTTACTTCTTTGCTCATGATAATTAGATAATTTGATAATGAGAAAATGAGATAATTTTTGAAATGCTAATAATTAAAAATAATTTTCTAATTGACACATTTTCTAATTTTCTAATTCCTCTTAGATGTTGATATTATTTTGTTTAGAATTTTTAAAATTTCTGAAAGATCGTTTAATAGACCTGTACAATTAGGATATTCTCTATGGGCATCACATAAAAACAACCAATATTCTGTTTCGTCTGCTTCTTTAATTGCAATTTTTAATTTATGAATAAAATCTGCTTTGCTTTCTGCGTTTTGTGATTCTTTTGAGTTTGCTCCAATTGATGTGCCGCTTTTTAATAGCTGATTTGTAATTACGAACTTCTTTTGTTCTTGAAGTTCGCTAGTGAAATTAATTATGTTTAATGCGAAATTGAATGTTTTAATTAAAAGAGCGTTGTCTTTATATTTTTCGTTAAAAGTCATTTTTTGAATTAGTTAATTAGAAAATATGATAATGAGATAATTTATACTGTAAGTTTAAAGTTACAAATTAATAAATGAAGTCTGATTATAAAATACACATTAACTAATTTATGCGGTTTCAAAAACATTTTCTAATTATCTAATTGCCACATTGACTAATTATTCAGTCCAGGATTTATAATACTGCCCATCATCCAGTCCCATTGCTTCTTCCGTAACCATTAATGGTCTGAAAGTATCAACCATAACGGCTAATTCGTGGGTTTCTTTATGACCAATACTGCGTTCCATTGCGCCCGGAGCGGGACCGTGCGGAATTCCTTTTGGGTGTAAAGTGATATGACCTTGCTCGATATTATTACGGCTCATAAAATCGCCATCAACATAATAAAGTACTTCGTCTGAATCTATATTACTGTGATTGTATGGCGCCGGAATTGCTTTTGGATGATAATCGTAAAGTCTCGGGCAGAATGAACAAACGACAAAAGTGGCCGTTTCAAATGTTTGGTGTACCGGTGGCGGTTGGTGAACGCGTCCCGTTATAGGTTCAAAGTTGTGAATTGAAAATCCATATGGGAAATTATATCCGTCCCAACCCACAACGTCAAAAGGATGTGTGGCATAAACGACTTCGTGTATCATGCCTTCTTTTTTGATTTTAATTAAAAAATCACCTTTTTCGTCATGTGTTTCCAGTTCGTTTGGCAAAATGAAATCGCGTTCGCAAAATGGAGAATGTTCTAAATGTTGACCTGATTGGTTTTTGTAACGTTTTGGAGTATAAAAAGGAGAATAAGATTCGACATAAAAAAGTCGGTTTTCTTCAGTCTCAAAATCGATTTGATAAATAATACCTCTCGGAATAATTAAATAATCTCCGTACTCAAACGGAATATTCCCAAGCATGGTTCTTAATTTTCCTTTTCCTCTGTGGATGAAAAGCATTTCATCGGCATCGGCATTTTTGTAGAAATAATTTCGAAGAGATTCTTTAGGAGCTGCCAATCCTATAATGCAGTCTTTATTGACGAGCATTGCTTTTCGGCTGTCTAAAAAGTCGTTTTCAGGTTTTAGTTCGAAACCTTTGAAAAGTAATGATTTTATGTTTTTTCCGATTGCAATTTTTGGCTCAACCGAATAAGATTTTATAATTTCTTTTACCTGAGTTGGTCTGTGAACATGATAAGATAATGACGAATGCCCGTGAAAACCTTCGGTACCAAACAATTGTTCGTAGTAAAAACCTCCGTTTGGCTTTTCGAATTGGGTGTGTCTTTTTTGAGGAAAATCTCCAAGTTTATGATATAATGGCATGGCTTTTCAATTAGATAATTTTAAATTAGATAATTCGAAAAATTTGAATTGTGTGAACAGATAATCAGCTCAATTTATAATTGACCAATCATCTCAATTCGGTAGTTTTATTCAGGATTTCTCTTGATAAGGAATTGAAGATACTCTAATAAACCTGTCCATTTTGTTTTCATTATAACAAATGTCGTAATTTTTATTGAGTAAAATTATAAATTATATTATTTATAAACAGGAAATCTTCCAGTTTTTTTGATATAAATTTTGGAGAGTATAAAAATTGCGTCTTTTTATTGAATTATTGATTGAAACTATATTAAAATGAGAACCCAATACTAAACCATGTAAAGCTTTTTGACATTTCTGGTGACCACGATTGTTTGACTTCAATTGGGCCAATAATAGTTTCTAATCCGTAGCCAACAGCGTATCCGGAATATTTAGGCATCGAAATCCAGTCGACTGTAGTAAATATGTCATCGCCTAAGTTTGCGAAATTTGCAGAAAGATTAACGTGGTTTTTTTTGAAAATTTCATAATCTAAAGTGATTTCTGTTTTTATAAAACTATTTCCGGCAATACTTAAAAAGTCATATCCATAGAAGTAATTGAAATTGTTGATTTTGTTGTAGCCGTAGCCTCCTAAAATAAAATCGAAAAAAGGAACACTGTCGCTGCCAATATTAAAACCGGCATCTGCTCCAATTTTTATTGTAGCTTTTTTGAATAAAGTTTTAGCGAAAGCAACCTCGGCTTTTGCAATTGAAAACGGCTTAAAATTATTGGTGTAATCAGATGAAGCCAGATACGTTTGTAAATCTGATGAAAAATACAATCCTGAATGTGGAAAGTTTTTGTTATCGAAAGAGTCATACTTTAAATAGCCAAAAAGACTGAAATAATTACTTTTTTCGATAATATTCTCTGTGTTAGCAAGTGTTGGCGAATTTATTTTTAAGTATTTGTATTCGAGACCTCCGCCCATTAAAAACTTTTGTACAAAAATAGTTTGAAAATAAGCTTGATTTGTAATGTCTAGAAAATCAACGTTTATCAAATTTACATTTGGATTTTGGGTAGTTAAAGTGCTTATGTTCGTCGTAACATTTCGGTTAAACTGATTTAATCTCGAGCGGAATCCAAAACTAATATTAAAGCCATTTTCAACATAATAGTTAAAGTCGTATCTGAAATTATCACCTAAAATAATATCGATCGAAGTAACATCATTTTTTAGAAAGGTTTTTTTATGAGTAAGATTCAGCAGAACGCCGCTTTTGTAAAGTCCGTCGTAATGTAAACCAAGCTTTAAAAAAGTTTGGGTTGGATTTTCTTGCAATACAAGATCAAGATCATCTCCTTTTTCATCAGGCTCAAGACAGTAAGAAATGGCACTAAAGTTTTGAGTGGCATTTAAATTGTTTATTCCGGCTTTTAGATCGTTGTATGTTATTGTGCTTCCAGGTTTAAAACGAAGTTTTCCTCGAATATATTCTTTGGTGTAATTGTCAAGTTTATCGTTATTAATATTTTGTATTTCAAGAGTATCAGTGCTAATTTTTAATTTTGGTTTTTTATAAAAATTATCTTCATTGCTCAGTGTTTTGATTTTTTCGTAAACAGCAAAAGCAGCTTCTTCCCCTTTTCTGATTATTTCTTCGCCTTTATCAAATGAAATAACGCCATAATCACGAATGTCTGGTTTGATGTAAACATCAGTATCCTTTATTTTGTTTTTCATTTTATCAATCGATTGTAGATTGGTAATTTGAACCAAAATTCTTGTGGCATTCTTTAGACTTTTTCGATTCAGTAAATCATCTTGAACATCGACTCCAATAATAATATCAGCACCAAGATTACGAACTTCTTTTATAGGATAATTATTGACAACTCCGCCATCAACCAAAAGTTTTCCATCAATTTCGACAGGCGTAAATAAGGATGGGAAAGCAGCGCTGGCCATCATTGCCTGAACGAGGTTTCCTTTATTCAAAAGTACTTCTTCGCCAGTTTCAATATTTGTACCGATACATAAAAACGGAGTTGGAAGCTGATTAAAATCACGAACATGACGAACGTTTCTGGTTAAACTGCTCAATAAATTATAATTGTACATTCCTTTTGAAAGTGCTTCAGGAATTCCAACTTTAAAATTACTGAAGGGTAAAACCAAAGCATACAATTCATCATTCTTTTTGCCGTAAAAGTTTTTTGATGAACGCGGAATGTAATCGTTTATTAATTCGTCGAAGTTGGTTCTTTTAAAAATCGAATCAATTTGTGAGGCATTATATCCGGAAGCATAGAGTCCTCCAATAATTGATCCCATACTTGTACCGCCGATATAGTCAATTTTGATTCCGGCTTCTTCCAGAACTTTTAAAACTCCAATATGTGCGAATCCTTTTGCTCCGCCGCCACTTAAAACCAAACCAATTTTTGGGCGCTTCACACTATCTTTTTTTTGTTCCTGAGAAAAAGATTTCTCTGGATTACACAAAAGTAAGATTAGAAGCGTAATTATGCTCCAGCTTGTAATGGTTATCTGGGAGGAGAAAAATCCTTGTAACCGGGTGTTTAAAATAGACAGCTGATTAGGGCGCATAAAAGTAGCTAGTTGGTTTTGTAAAAGTCGACAATTTTTTTGGCTTTTGATACTCCGATAACATCCGAAATTTCTTTTTCAGTGGCCAGTTTCAATCTTTTAACACTTTTGAAATGTTGTATTAACGTTAGCATCGTTTTTTCGCCAATTCCGGGAATGCTTTCTACTGAAGAATTTAATGCCGCTTTACTACGTTTGTCGCGATGAAAGGTGATTCCGAATCTATGCGCTTCGTTTCGTAATTGTTGAATCACTTTTAATGTTTCAGACTTTTTGTCCAAGTATAACGGAATTGAATCTCCGGGATAAAACAATTCTTCAAGACGTTTTGCGATTCCGATAATGGCAATTTTACCTCGTAATTCTAGTGCATCAATGCTTTTTAATGCGGCCGATAATTGTCCTTTTCCTCCATCAATAATAATTAATTGTGGCAAAGGTTCGTTTTCGTCCAATAATCTTTTATAGCGACGGTACACAATTTCAGTCATCGAAGCAAAATCGTCTGGACCTTCAACCGTTTTTACGTTAAAATGGCGATAATCTTTTTTGCTTGGTTTTCCGTCTTTGAAAACGACACAAGCTGCAACCGGATTTGTTCCCTGAATGTTCGAGTTATCAAAACATTCTATATGTCTGGGTTCGACCGGTAATCGCAAATCTTTTTGCATTTGCGCCATAATTCGATTGGTATGTCGATCCGGATCTACAATTTGCAATTGCTTGAGTTGTTCGATTCTATAAAACTTAGCATTTCGAATCGATAACTCTAATATTTGTTTTTTGTCTCCGAGTTGAGGAACTGTTGTTTTAATATTTTCTCCCAAATCCATTTCGAACGGAACTATGATTTCTTTTGATAATAATTGAAAACGTTCACGTAATTCAATAATGGCAAGTTCTAATAATTCTTCGTCAGACTCGTCTAGCTTTTTCTTTATTTCTAAAGTATGCGAACGAATAATTGATCCGTGTGAGATTTGTAAAAAGTTGACATATGCAGCACTTTCGTCAGAAACAATGGAGAAAACATCAATATTGGTAATCTTCGGATTTACGATGGTTGATCTCGATTGATAATTTTCAAGAACTTCTATTTTTTCTTTTATTTTCTGAGCTTCTTCAAAACGTAAATCCTGCGCATATTGCGTCATTAAACGTTTAAAATCTTTCATACTTTCTTTAAAATTCCCTTTAAGGATTTCGCGGATCGCATCAACTTGTTTCTGATAATCTTCTAAAGATTCTAAACCTTCGCAAGGACCTTTACAGTTACCGATGTGATATTCTAAACAAACTTTAAATTTGCCCGAATCGATATTAGATTTACTTAAATCGTAATTACAAGTTCGTAACGGATACAATTCTTTGATTAAATCTAAAATTGTATGCACAGTTTTAAAACTGGTATACGGACCAAAATACTCTGAGCCGTCTTTGACCATTCGTCTAGTCGAAAAAATTCGCGAAAAAGGTTCTTTTTTAATACAAATCCATGGATAACTTTTGTCATCACGAAGTAATACATTATAGCGCGGCTGTAATGTTTTGATTAGATTGTTTTCTAGTAAGAGCGCATCGGTTTCTGTGGGAACGACGATGTGTTTTATAGTTACAATTTTCTTAACCAAAACATTGGTTTTGGCTGTATCGTGAATTTTATTGAAATAAGAAGAAACCCTTTTTTTTAAGTTTTTGGCTTTTCCAACGTATAAAATCTTTCCGTCTTTATCATAATATTGATACACACCAGGATTGTCTGGCAAGGTTTGGATTTGAAGATCTAAGGACGGTTTTTGCATTCTGTTATTTTCTGAAGGTACTTGAAACACTTCAATAAAATCATCTCGATTTTATTGAAAAAGCTTAACATTGATTTAGTTTCAAATTTACGAAATCAAAAGAATAATTTCTATATTTAGATTTTATAATTTCATATGAAAAATAATACACCCTTGGTTATTTTTGGCGAGTCAATTCTGCCAGGAGAAAGTAAAACGATAAACGTCGAAATTGCGAGGTTACACACTACTACAAAGCTTAATATTCCTGTTATTGTGCGACGTTCTAAAATAGAAGGTCCTGTGGTTTTGTTTTCTGCCGGAATTCATGGTGATGAAATTAATGGGGTTGAGATCGTTCGTCAGATTATCAGTAAGAAAATAAATCGTCCTTTGCGCGGAACTATTATTTGTATTCCGATTATCAATATGTACGGTTTTGTAAACAAGTCGCGCGAGTTTCCTGATGGACGAGATTTGAATAGAGTTTTCCCAGGAAGTAAAAAAGGTTCTCTCGCAAGCCGATTCGCCTATCATATCGTTGCAGAAGTTTTGCCAATTATCGATTATGCAGTCGACTTTCATGCCGGAGGTGCAAGTCGATTTAATGCGCCGCAAATTAGAATCACGGAGAATAATCCTGAGTTAAAACTTTTAGCAGATGTTTTTAATGCACCATTTACATTATATTCTAAAAATATTAATGGATCTTTTAGAAATACCTCTGAAAAAGCCAATGTAAAAATGTTGCTTTTTGAAGGTGGAAAGTCATTAGATATCAATAACGAAATTGCAAATGAAGGTGTAATGGGAGTGAAGCGTTTGTTGCATTATTTAAAAATGCTTGACCCAAAACAAGTAGTTGAAGAGGCCGAAGATCCATCTATTTACATTAAACACTCGGTTTGGATGCGTGCCAAATGTTCAGGATTATTACACGATTTCAATATGATTGGAAGGTTCGTAACCAAAGGAACGATTTTAGCCATTATTACAGATCCGTTTGGTAAATTTGAGCAAAAAGTAAAAGCGCCTCACGATGGCTTTGTAATCAATGCCAATCATTCGCCAATTGTTTACGAAGGTGATGCGATTTATCATATGTCCAAAAATAGCCCAGATCATGCCGACGAATAAAAAAGAATTACGCTTGCAATATAAAAATCTTCGAAAACAACTTTCAGAAGATCAAATTGAAGAAAAGAGTTTAGCGATTGCCAATAACTTAATCAAATTGTCTATTTGGGATAAATTGTATTATCATGTTTTTCTTCCTATCGAAGAACAAAAAGAAGTAAACACGGAATATGTTCTGCATTTGCTTTCAGGAAAAGATAAAGAAATTGTGATCTCTAAAAGTGATTTTGAAACTCGCGGAATGACGCATTTTTTGTTAACCGATAATACCAAAATCAAGAAAAATGAATATAATATTCCTGAACCTGTAAACGGTTTGCCTGTTCCATCAGAAACGATAGAAGTTGTTTTTGTGCCGCTTTTAGCTTTTGATACTTTAGGAAATCGAGTTGGATACGGAAAAGGTTTCTACGATAAATTTCTATCAGAATGCAAAACTGAAACGATCAAAATTGGACTTTCTTTTTTTGAAGCCGAAGATCAAATTGAAGATGTTTTTGAATCTGATGTGAAGCTGGATTATTGTATTACACCTGAGAAAGTTTATACTTTTTAGATTTTAAAATAGATAAATGATATAAGTAAATTTAAGTTTTAAACAAATTGAATTGGTGTTTACTTATATCATTTATGATCGTAAAACTTAATTTTGCAAAATTATAAAATTGAAAATCCCAAATTCCCAATTAGTGTGATAATTGGAATTTGGGATTTTTTTATTTTTAAATTATAGAAATTTTATTTCACTTCCTTAATAGTAGAGCCATCAATCCAGCCTTCTGTTCCGTCTGTTAATTCAATTTTCTTCCATTGGCCTATAGTTTCTTTAACGTAAACTTTAGCGCCTTCATGCAGTAATAAAATAGCCGAACCTGCTTTTCTTGGTTCACTGTGTACTTCACTTAATTCGGCAAAAACGATAGCTGGGCGATCATTGTCAAAATGATTTTTCTGAGACATTCCAGCTGAAACACTCAAAAGTAAAGCAACTAAAAGAACAAACATTCCAATGAAGTAGATTCTTTTTGAAAGTGTAAGTTGTGAAAAGTAATATCCGATAAAAGCCAATAAAAAGGCAAATGCGATTCCTACTGAAATCTTTGCCCAAGTGTTATAATTGAAAATACCGGTAAAGTTCTGAATCAGTTTTGCAAAACCTACTTTCGGTACTTCTTTGATTTCGTCAATAGTAAGCTTTTTGGCAAACTTTAAGTTATTTAAAACATCTGGATCGTGAGGTTTTAAAACCAAGGCTTTCTCATAATTATAAATCGAAGGAGCAACTTTATTAAGCTTATAATAACTGTTTCCTAAGTTGAAATACAATTCGGCCGATTGTTGTTTGTCTTCTTTAATAATACTTTCATATGCATCAACAGCCTGCTGATATTGTCCTTTTTGGTACAACGCATTTCCTTTCTCAAAGCTGCTTTGAGCAAAGAAAACCTGAGAGATTAATAAAAAGAGATATACTATATTTTTCATTTTCTAGATGTGTAATAACATTTCCAACTTTGCGAACTTAAATTTAAACGCAATCTAAATCGACTTACTTAGCGAACTTTGCGGTTAAAAAACTAAACGATTTGTTTTTCTAATGCCGAAATAATCAATACAGCTTTATCGTAATCTTGTTGAATCGAAGCGCTCGATGCCGGAGCATAACGAGCAAATTCGCAGTTCTCTGTCAAATTAATGAAACTTAGAACCTGTTCCGGATTCGCATTTCTGGACAGCAACAATTCTTGAATATTGTCTTTACTCATTTCTGAGGTTTCAATGTGCAATTTCGCTTTTAAGAAATTGTGCATTGCTTTTTCTAATGCAATATAAAAAGCTTCTTTATTGTTGATTTGTTTCTTGGCTTGAGATAAATATTTCTTCGCCAATTTATTGTTCATTCTGATTCGGTTTCCTGTAACATCGCCATCAATTGCTTCTTTTTTCTTCTTGGCTAAAATAATAATTGGTAGAATTACGAAAGGCAAGAAAAGTAAAGTGTAATACAAATTTGAACCGTAAAAATCATTTTTAGCTATCGAAACTAAAGTGGTTTTTGGCTTGATGTATTTAAATTGCTCCGTTTTAGAAATTACATTTTTAGAGGCAGTTGCATTTGTTTCTGCTTGTACCGGACCATCTAAAACGTCAATCATAATTTCCTTAGAAGTTATCGTTTTATAAGAACCGGAATTCAAATCGAAATAAGAAAACTGCATTGGTTTTATAGCATACTTTCCTTTGTATTGTGGGATTATAGTGTACTTGTCTGTAATTTTTCCGGACATTCCCGCAAGCGAAGTCGTTACGTTTTCATCATGAACAGGATCATACATTTCTAATGCATTTGGAACAACTGGTTTTGGCAAAGTAAACAACTTCATGTTTCCGGTTCCTGACGCACTAACAATTAATTCTAAACTTTCTCCGTTTTTCAGAGTCGTTTTAGAAGGTGTAACAGTAAAATCAAATTTACCAACAGCTCCACTAAAATCTACAGGTTTGTTAGATTCCGGAAGCGGTCTTACATTGATTGTCTTAGCGCCGGCAGAAACTACCTTATTATCATCCGTAATAATCATTTGGCCAAACATATCTCGGCGATTAGTAGGCAATTGTACACCAATGTCTAAAGAAAGTGGCTCAATCGTAAGTCTTCCTGCTTTTTGAGGATATAAAATGGTCTTTTTTAAGATAACAAAATAACATCTTTGCCCTTGGTAATTTCCTTCTTCAACTGATAATTGCTTAATATCAATGTTCTGATTCCAGAAATCATTGTATTTAGGTTTTGCAAGTTCTTTGAAACCTGTTACATTAATATTGTTAAAGTATAATTTGTATACAACAGTAATTGGCTCATTTAAATAAGGAGAAGTTTTTGAAATTTCGGCAACAAGATTTAGCATCTCATTTCCTGATCCTTGAGGTCTGTCGTTAGGATCTCTTTCTTGCGCAACTGCATTAGTAACAACGATTTTTATAGGCGCTGTTTTATAAACCTGACCATTATACTCAATTGCTGCCTGCTTAATAGTGACAGTTCCCTTTTTGTCTGGTTGTAAAATATAAGAGTAAATTTTCTGAAAAGAACTTCTCCCATTTACCCAAGACTGGCTTATCTGCTGGCTAGGTCCTGCTACTATTTTGAAACCTTCAAATGCAGGTTGGTCAAAGTTGTCTCCATCAACATTCATGATAAAGTCAATACGAAGTCTTTCGTTTACTCCAAGCGTGTTTTTGCTTACTCTGGCTTCAAATTGAACTTGAGCCATAAGCCCTTGAAAAGTGAATAGTAATAGAATTAAATATCTTTTCATTTAATGTTTAATCGTTGTTTTGAATGTTTTATTGTTCAATCGTTTCTGAATGTTTAATTTTTGTGCAAATAAACAAATTAACAATTAAACGATTCAACTTTATTTTACCAGTCTTTTTCTGTTTTTCTAGGATTCCCTTTTACTTTTTGAGCGTTAACTTTATCCTGAATTTTCTTTTCTTCGTTGTTTACCGCATCTAATAAGTTTTGGACTCTTTCTTTTGAAATCCCTCCAGGCTGTGGTTTTGGTTCTCCTTTGTTGTCAGACTTGTCATCTTTTTTAGGATCATTTTTTCCATCCTTTTTATCTTTGTCCTTATCACCTTTGTCGTCTTTCTTGTCCTTATCCTTGTCTTTATCTTTATTTTTGTCCTTGTCCTTATCTTTATCTTTGTTTTTATCTTTGTCTTTGTCCTTTTTATCCTTGTCTTTGTTTTTATCGTTTTTCGGAGGATTTTCTTTTAATTTTTGTTTTGCTAAAGCATAATTATAACGCGTTTCGTCATCAGTTGGGTCATTGCGTAGCGCTTCTTTATAAGCTTCAACGGCTTGCGTATAGTCTTTCTCTTTCATGAAAACATTTCCTAAATTGTGAAATGCTTTATGTTTTTCAGGTCTTGTTTTAGCATTTTTTATTGCTTTTGCGTAAGCATATTTGGCTTCTGAAGTCTGATTTTGTTTGTAAATTGTGTTTCCTAAATTATAAGGAGCAGTTGCACGTTTTGGAAATTTTGATTCTGAAATTCTGTAATTAGCTTCAGCATCTGCAAATTTATTCTGCTTATATTCTTCATTGGCATCAGGCAATGTCTTGTCTTTTTCCTGAGCTGAAACTGCTAAAGAAAACGTTAGTAAAATATAAAGAAGTAAATTTTTCATTCTAATTTTTTTATTTTTTTGTTTCGAATCTTTAGTGAAACAATTATTTCTTTTCGTTAAATAAATTCAACTCTTTTATCCAGTTTGTTTTTCTTTCTAAAAGAAAAATATCAATAAACAATAACAAGAAAGCGAAGCCAATGAACCATTGAAATTGTGATTGAAAATCGGCCATTTGTGTGGCTTCAAATTCAGTTTTCTGAATGTTGTTTAAAGCATTTTTTACATATTCCAGAACTTCTTTCGTATTTCCGCCATATACGTAACCTCCTTTTGTAGCTTTTGCAATAGTTTTTAGCCCTTCTTGATTAAGTTTTGTAGTAACAGTTTCTCCATTTTGGTCTTTTTGATAACTTTTGACTACACCATTTTCTTTTAACGGAATTGTACCTCCTTTTTCTGTTCCAACACCAATGGTTATGATTTTCATTCCCATTTTGTTAGCTTCTTCAGCTGCGGCTGCAGCTCCTTCAGAATGATCTTCTCCATCAGAAATTAAAATCAATAATTTGCTGGTTTTGCTCTTTTCATCGAAATAAGTCGATGATAAACGAATGGCTTCGTCAAGCGAAGTTCCTTGTGATGAAACCATATCCGGAGTCATGCTTTGCAAGAACATTTTAGCAACACTATAATCAGAAGTAATTGGCAAAACCGGGAATGCGCTTCCTGCATAAGCCACAATTCCAATTCGGTCACTTCCTAGGTTATTGATGATTTGCGAAACCAATTGTTTACTTTTCTCCAAACGGCTTGGTGCAACATCTTCCGCAAGCATACTTTTAGAAACGTCAACGGCAAAAACAATATCAATACCTTCACGTTTTACGGTTTCCATTTTAGTTCCAATCTTCGGATTTACTAATCCGATTATTAAAAAAGCAAGCGCTAAAAGGAACACTGATATTTTTAGTACAGGTTTAAAAACAGAGCGCTCTGGACTCAGTTTTTTTACCATTTCAAGATCACCAAATTCAAGTTGTTTTTTTCTTTTCCAATACATATTGAATAGAAAAACACACACCACGATTGGGAGTAAGAATAAAAGGTATAAATATTTTTTTTCGTCTAATTCCATTTTTTAATTCTAGTTTTTAGTTTCCGGTCACCGTTTTCAGTGGTTTACTGAGTACTGAGACTGATACTAAAATGTTTTAAATAAAGCTTCTGTAAACCGTATTTCGCAGACCTACTTCTAACAATAATAAAAAGGCTGCAAGTAATACAAATCCTCTGTATTTTTCGTCATAATCATAGAACTTTAATTCCTGAATTTCGGTAGTTTCTAACTTGTTGATTGCTTTATATATCTCAGACAATCTATCATTACTTGTTGCTCTAAAATAAGTTCCATCAGTTTTTCGAGCAATACTTTTCATTAATTGTTCGTCGATTTCTACTTTTTGCATTTTAAATAAAAACCCACCGTTTGGTGCATACGCATATGGAGAAGGTGCCATTCCGTTAGTCCCAATTCCAATCGTGTATACTTTTATTCCATATTGTTTTGCAATATCAGCTGCCGTTTCAGGCTCAATAAAACCGGCATTATTAACACCGTCTGTCATTAGAATAATTACTTTGCTTTTTGCTTTACTATCTTTAAGACGATTTACAGCAGTTGCTAAGCCCATTCCAATTCCAGTTCCGTCTTGTAATGCAGTATCGTATTTAATGTCTTTAATAGCTTCTAAAATAATAGCTTTATCACTTGTTACAGGCGTTTTTGTATAAGCTTCAGAGGCATACAAAACCAAACCAACTCTGTCATTTGGTCTTTCTTCCACAAATTCAGCAGCAACTTTCTTTAAAGCTTCCATACGGTTTGGCTTTAAATCCTTAGCAAGCATACTCCCGGAAACGTCAATTGCCATAACAATATCAATTCCTTTAGTCGTTTTGGTTTGGTTGCTAATATCGACAGTTCTTGGTCTTGCCAGAGCAATAATTAATGAACTCAAAGCAATAATTCTAAAAACATACAAACAAGGTTTTAGTTTTGTCAACAGCGATTCGCTATTTTTAAAACCTTGAGTTGAACTCATCTTTAAAGTAGCGGTTTGTTGATTGCGTTTCCAGAAAAACCAAGCAATTGCAATTGGAATCAATAGAAACAACCAAAAAAATTCTGGATTTAAAAAAGTTATTTTATTCATTAGTTGCTTGCTTTTCTAAGTTCAACAGAATTTAAAATTCGAGTTGTAATATCATTCGAATACGTGTCGCCTTCTTCGTGTAAAATCATAATTTGTTGTAATCCCTGATCTTGTTTGAAAAGTAAAATTTCGTAATATGCTTTTTCACTTGTCTTATCAACAGGATTTAGAACTGTCATTGTTCCATATCCTTTTAATCCCTGAATACCTTGTCCGGTTTGAAA
The DNA here is from genome assembly GCF_044007395.1 of Flavobacterium sp. FlaQc-57. Taxonomy (NCBI): domain Bacteria; kingdom Pseudomonadati; phylum Bacteroidota; class Flavobacteriia; order Flavobacteriales; family Flavobacteriaceae; genus Flavobacterium; species Flavobacterium sp. FlaQc-57. The sequence goes on along the minus strand of NZ_JBIPDA010000002.1, from coordinate 200,736 downwards.
ATCTTCTTGTTTTACAATGATATTTTGTCCTCCCTGAGCTTCAATTATTTTTAAGGTTCCCTCTAAAGCTTTCGCTAAATCAATATCTGTAGGGTTTTTAAATTTGCTGGTTGAGACCGTAACATAAAAATTATCGATCATACTACCGTATGTAAAAAGCTGCATTTCCTTAATCAAAGCCATTGCTTCTTTAGGTAATACTTTTTGAGTATCCATTCGTTTTAAAACTTTTGGAGTTTCAATTAAAACACCAGGATTACCGTATTCACTTTTCACCCATTGACCTTCCAGTAATTCTTTAGTTGGATGTCCAATAACATTATCTTTTACATATTTGAAACCTTTCGTAACGATAAAAAATGCAGTGGTAGCAATTAATAAAAACAAAACTGTTCCTACTGCTATTGCAATACGTTTGTTGCGTTTTTTTAGTAATTGAAGTTTAATTTGTTTTTGCTTTTGAGCTTCATTCAGTAATTGATCCTCTTCTTCTTCAGGAACTTCAGTTGGAATAGCGTTATCAAGGGTTAAAATTACTTTCTGAATTTTATTTCGATCTTCAGTAATTTCAAAATCAAGAGGTTTAGATTTTGCAAATTTTACTAAATCCGCCTGACGTAAAACGCGTTCTAAATTCTCAACAGTTTCTGGCGTTAAAGTCATTTTCTTTTTAGTAGAAGCCGTTCTGATTGCCTGAATTAATTCAGAAGTTGTGCTTTCCATTGCTGGAATATGAATAGCTTCTTCAATATAGTTACGTGCAATATCAGTAAGTTCACTATAATATTCTTTTATTTCGCCTTTCTGAACAAGTTCTTTTTGCTCTAAGTTATTAAGTAAACTTGTCGCTTTTTCTATAGGCGTTTTATAAACTTCCTCTGTAATTTTTTTCTGTTGACGTTTTTTAATGAACCAATATACAAATGCACCAATTCCGATAATTACAAGCAAAATCAAAAGATAAATCCACCAATCGTTATTACTTTCGGCGCTTGAAATATCTTTTATATCATACATTTTTTGCTGTAAAGTATCCACTTTTACATTGGCAACTTCAACACGAATAGAATCTGATAAATAAGCTTTTTTATCAATTAAAATTTTGATGCTCGGAATTGTATATTTTCCGGAATCAAATTGAGTCAGTCCGTATTTTTTGATTAATTCGTAATTGCCATCTTTTTTTACGGTATCAATAGGGTAAGATTGAATAACCTCTAAAGGTCCAATCGTTTTTAGTTTAGGAAAAACAACTTTCGATTTTGAGCTGACAACCGTTTTAAGAGTTAACTTAAACTCGGCACCAATTTTATTTTTTGTAGTATCAATGCTCGTCTCTACTTGTTTTTGCTGAGCAAAAATAGAGGAGGAAAGTAAAAATAAAAATATGTAAAATTTTAATTTCATTTGATTTTTTGATTTCAGATTTTATTCTAAAATGAATGCTTAATTAAGGCACGCGGACGACACTTATTTGCTTCGCCAGTTCGCTAGCGCTCGTGTAAGCGGATTTTTTATTTGATGTTATTGTTCTTCAATCTTGTTTAAAATCTAATATTCTAACAATCTAAGATTATCTTGATTTAAAATAACCAAGCAATTTGGTTACATAATTTTCATCGACTCTTGTGTTTACAACTCCGGCACCAGATTTACTGAAGATTTCTTTGAAATAATTAACTCTTTCGTGATAATGTTTTTCGTAATTCATTCTTACTGTTTTTGAACCTGTATCGACCAATTGAATTTTTCCGGTTTCGGCATCAAGCATTGTTACCATTCCTAAATTTGGGATTTTTTCTTCACGAATATCATAAACCCGAACGCCTGTAATATCATGTTTCTTAGAAGCAATTTTTAATGTTTGCTCATAATTTTCAGACATAAAATCTGAAATCATAAAAACAATGGCTTTCTTTTTCTGTGTTCCTGATAAAAATTTTAAAGCAGCGCCAACATCTGTTTTTTGGCTTTTTGGTTCAAATTCGATCAATTCGCGAATGATTCTTAAAACGTGAGAACGACCTTTTTTTGGAGGAATATATAATTCGACGTTGTCAGAAAATAGTATTAACCCAATCTTGTCGTTGTTTTGTGTAGCCGAAAAAGCCATCGTTGCCGCAATTTCGGTGACGATGTCTTTTTTAAATTGACTTTTTGAACCAAACCCTTCAGAACCGGAGATGTCAACCATTAAAACCATGGTTAATTCGCGTTCTTCTTCAAAAACTTTTACGTGAGCTTCATTGTAGCGCGCGGTTACGTTCCAATCGATGTTACGAATATCATCGCCATATTGGTATTGACGAACTTCGCTAAAAGTCATCCCTCGCCCTTTAAATGATGAGTGGTATTCTCCCGAAAAGATATGATTGCTCAGTCTTTTGGTTTTGATTTCTATTTTCCGTACTTTTTTTAAAAGCTCTTTTGTATCCATTTTATTTGTTTAAAGTTTAAAAGTTTCAAGTTTCAAGTTTGCTTTACAACAACCTGAAACTTGAAACGTTAAACAAATTTTTAAGGTACTTCAATCTCGTTTACGATTTTGTTGATAATGTCTACAGAAGTAATATTTTCGGCTTCTGCCTCATATGTTATCCCAACTCTGTGACGCAAAACGTCGTGTACAACTGCACGAACATCTTCCGGAATTACATATCCACGACGTTTGATAAAAGCGTAACATTTTGCTGCAACAGCTAAATTGATACTTCCACGTGGAGATGCTCCAAAGCTGATAAGAGGTTTTAAGTCCGCAAGTTTGTATTTCTCTGGGTAACGAGTAGCAAAGATGATATCTAAGATGTATTTTTCGATTTTTTCGTCCATGTATACTTCACGAACTGCTTCTTGCGCACGCAAAATTTGTTCTACAGAAACTACTGCATTTACTTTTTCGTAACTTCCTTTTAAGTTTTGACGAATTACAAAACGCTCTTCATCAATTTTTGGATAGTCAATTACAGTTTTTAGCATAAAACGGTCAACTTGTGCTTCAGGAAGTTGGTATGTTCCTTCTTGCTCAACCGGGTTTTGAGTTGCAAGTACTAAAAACGGACGATCAAGTTTAAAAGTGGTGTCGCCAATAGTAACTTGTTTTTCCTGCATCGCCTCTAAAAGTGCAGATTGAACCTTAGCAGGAGCACGGTTAATCTCATCGGCAAGTACGAAATTGGCAAAAATTGGTCCTTTTTTAATAGAGAACTCGTTTGCTTTGATGTTGTAAATCATCGTCCCGACAACATCGGCAGGTAATAAGTCGGGTGTAAACTGGATACGGCTGAACGAACCTTGCACTGCTTGCGACAAAGTATTTATCGCTAAAGTTTTGGCCAAACCAGGAACACCTTCAAGTAAAATATGTCCTTGTCCTAAAAGACCAATCAATAAACGCTCGACCATATGTTTCTGGCCCACAATAACTTTGTTCATTTCCATTGTAAGAAGGTCTATAAAAGCACTTTCTCTTTCAATTTTTTCATTTATCGCTCTAATGTCTAAAGTTGTTGTATTTTCTTCCATATAAATATTTTTAATGCCTTTTTAATACCTTGATTTTTATGCCCTTCTTTTGAGTAGTGCAAATTGAATATTTTTTGAGAAGTAAGATGTTAAAGAATGGTTAAAACTTCGACCAAAGACCTAATTTTAAGGACTAATTGTGAATCTATTTTTATATTTTTAAGAACTTTGATGATTATGCTTTAGAAAAGCATATTTATTACCAAAAATAACGCAATAAAACCATGAGTAAAACAACATTATCGCCTATAATTTCGGGTACTATGAATTGGGGTGTTTGGGACAAAAGCTTAACGCCAAAAGAAATGGAAAACATGATACAAATCTGTATCGAAAACAAAATTACCACTTTTGATCACGCCGACATTTATGGCTCGTATACTACGGAAGCTGATTTTGGAAAAGCATTTCAGGCCAGCAAAATTTCACGTGAGAAATTACAATTAATTACCAAATGCGGAATTCAGATGATTGCTGAAAGCCGCGAAAATAAAGTCAAACATTACGAATATTCAAAAGAATATATTATTTGGTCTGTTGAAGAGTCATTAAAGAAATTAAAAACAGATTATGTGGATGTTTTTTTATTGCACAGACCAAGTCCTTTAATGCAAGCAGATGAAATTGCTGAAGCGGTAGAAAAATTAAAATCTGAAGGAAAAATTATCGATTTTGGACTTTCGAATTTTACAAGTTCTCAAACTGAATTAATCCGTCAGAAAACAGAAGTAAGCTTTAATCAGGTACAATTTTCGGCAACCAATTTTGAACCAATGGTTGACGGAAGTTTCGATTATATGCAAACACACGGAATTCGACCGTTGTCATGGAATCCGCTGGGGACTGTTTTTAGAGAAGATACGAGAAAGACACGTCGTTTAAAAAAATTACTTGCAGAGTTGGTTAAAAAATATGGCTTTGGATCAGATACACTTTTACTTGCCTGGATTTTGAAACATCCTGCAAAAGTAATTCCGATCGCTGGAACTGTAAATATTGCCAGAATTCAATCTTTGGTGAAAGCCGCCGAATTAGAAATGGACAAAGAAGACTGGTTCGCGATCTGGACAGAAAGTATGGGGGAAGAAGTGCTTTAAATTTTAGTGTTCAGTTTACAGTTTTTAGTATTCAGCTAAAGATGGTCAAAAAAATATTTGCCACAGATTAAAGTAATTCACATAGATTAGAAAAATCATTTAAATCCTTTTAATCTGTGGCTAAAAAAATAAAAATATAGAATGAAAAAAACAGCCCTAATTACTGGAGCAACTAGCGGAATTGGAAAAGCAACCGCGCAAATTTTGGCAAAAAACAATTATAAAGTTGTCCTTTGCGGAAGAAGAATAGATCGTTTACAGGAACTGGAGAAAGAGCTTTCAGCTTTTACAGAAGTGCATTCTTTGTCTTTTGATGTTCGCGATAAAAATGCAGCTTTTGATAGTATTCATAATTTACCTGAAGAATTTTCGGTAATTGATGTTTTAATCAATAATGCAGGAAATGCACATGGTTTAGATCCAATCCAAACAGGAAATGTGGATGATTGGGATGCGATGATTGACATCAATGTAAAAGGACTTTTGTACGTTTCTAAAGCTATAATTCCGCAGATGGTCGAAAGAAAATCGGGACATATTATCAATATTGGTTCAATTGCGGCAAAAGAAGTTTACCCAAACGGAAATGTATACTGTGCTTCAAAACATGCTGTTGATGCAATTAGTAATGGAATGAGAATGGATTTGAATCCGTTTGGAATTAGAGTTGGAGCAATTCATCCCGGAATGGTAGAAACGGAGTTTAGCGAAGTACGCTTTAAAGGAGATGCTGAAAGAGCCTCTTCTGTATATAATGGTCTAGATGCATTACAAGCTGAAGATATTGCAGATATTATTCATTTTGTAGTTTCAAGAAAATATCACGTAAATGTTTCTGATTTAATTGTTCTGCCAACAGCTCAGGCTTCGGCAACAATTGTTAAAAGGGATTAACTTAGATTTTTAGACTAACTTAGACTTCTTGGAATGAATGTCTAAGGAGTCTAATGTCTAAGGAGTCTAATGTCTAAGGAATCTAATAATCTAAAATTTAAGAAGTCTAAAACAAATGATTAACAAGCGCCTTTTAATAAAAAATCTACTTGCTCATAATGATGAGAGCAGTTTTTATGATAAAAAAAGGCAGTTGAATTTGCATTCGCGTGAAGGAAAAGGAAAGTTTCTGAAACACATTTGCGCGTTATCAAATTCTAATCCAACAAATAATTCTTATATAGTAGTTGGAGTTGAAGATCAGGATAACGAAATTGTTGGTGATGATTTTTTTGATGACAGCCGAATTCAAAATCTTGTCAATGCTTTTTTAGAAAATCCTCCTAAAATTCAATACGAGAATGTACCTTTTCCTAATCTTCCAAAAGATAAAGTAATTGGATTGGTTACTATTAAACCCAAAAGTAAAATCTCCTATTTCAAAAAAGGAATTCACACTATTCTTGCAAATAGCGTTTTTGTGAGACGTGGCAGTAATTCGGTTCCTGTTGAAGGTGAAATTGAAAAAAATTACCAAAATACAGAGACCGTTATCGGAATCGAAAACAGTTCTCGGAATAGTATTCAATATACTTTAGACGGTGTTATTGATTTTATGAATTTCCGCCATAAAGATATGTCACCCAAATATCATGTTTTTAAAGAACTGTTTGTGATTTGCTGGGCTGGAGTTCCTAAAAGATCACGTGATAAAACCTTTTTGTCCCGCGTAGACATTGAGTTGATTAATGAACAGATTAAGCTTTTTTATTCGGCACAGGATGTTGTCACTATTGTTTTTGATGATGATAGTTTTACCATTACAGAATATGTTCCGCTCGGGTTAAATGATAAAACGAGTTATTATCCTTTAGAGAAGCAAACAATACATTTTTTCGACAACGGATATTATAAAATTGATCGTGAAATGCTCTTTCAGCCTCCAGAGTTTAATCGTAAAATGTTATATCATATTTATAATTCGAATATGGCATTGCTTCAAAAACTGCAAAGGGGAATTGCTTTGTCAGAACGAGAGCTAAAAGATCTGGAAAATCTCCCGTCGACTTTTATGATTTGTTATTTAAATGGTTTTGATGATGCCAAACAAAAATTAATTGACGCAAAAATACTTCTAAAGCCTTTCGGAAATATTTATTTATCTTTTAAAGAAGCCCTTCGAATTCTACGTAAAATGAAATATGATTTTCAGGAAGGGGCTAAATAGAGGACGAAGGTTCAGAGTTGTAAAGGTTCAAAGGTTTTTCTGTAGAGATGCACAGCAGTGCGTCTAATTTAAAGAGTTAGATTTTTTGAATTGCCTAAAGCTTTAGCTGGAGATTAACACGGAGCCTTTTTTATTGGCTTTAGCCAAATTATTTAGCTCTCGTTGAGGAAATAATTATTTAAAGTTTAAAAATTTACTAACCTTTTCATACGGGAAAAAGATTTCTTTAGGGCCGTCTGCATATGAGGCAGCTTCATATGAATTGTAATATAAAAGCAGTCCTTCTGGAGTGTAAAAAATATTCTGCGGTAATTGAAATTTATCATTTTCGAACATTAATCCCGTTGCATTTATATTTGATTTGGCTGGAATATGATATTTGGCTCGAAATTCTTTTTCGGCGAAAGCCTTAAACTCTTTCTCGTTTTTGAATAATTGATTGTTAAAAATGGTTTTTCCTGTTTTTGGATTAAATAACAGGGAACGAAAACCTTGATAACCATGTGCTCCTCCGGTAAATGTATAATGATCAATTTTTATATTGATAATCTGATCAGATTCATATTCGACATTTCCTTTGATTTTTCCTTCCCAGCCAAAAGTGTCATCAGGAAATTTTTTATGCATTTCTTCATAAGAAGTTATGAAAGCTGCAGTTAAAGTTTTGTAATCGGTTGCTTTGAGAGGATCTTCATCAAAATAAACAATCTCTCGAACTACCGTAAAAACTTTTTTGTTGATACTATCTGCTACAATAGCAATATTTTTTGCAATTGGAACTTCAATCGTGATTTTAGGACAGTCACTTTTGCAGGGTATATTAGATTCTTTTTCAAACGTCTCATTTTCAAAAGAGAGCTCTTTGTTACAACTAGTAAATATCAAAAACAAAAAGACTAGAAAAGTATAATGTTTCATATCAAAAAGTGTTAATTATATACAAAGGTAAGGAGATGTATCAGGATTAGAATAAATTTAGAGGTAAATTTGTAGAAGAATTAAGCATTTAAAATTTGTAACTATATGAAATTCAATACTAAAGTAATACATGGTGGCCAACATCATGATCCAAGTACAGGAGCAGTTATGCCCCCGGTTTATCAAACTTCGACATTTATTCAAACTAGTCCGGGAAAACCTTTGGCAGATTACGAATATAGTAGAGCATCAAATCCAACTCGTACTGCCTTAGAAAATGCTTTGGCAAGTATAGAAAATGGTACTCGTGGTTTAGCATTTTCGTCAGGTTTGGCAGCTACTGATTGTGTTTTAAGATCGTTTAAGGCTGGCGATGAAATTATCGCAATGGATGATTTGTATGGAGGAACGTACAGAATGTTCTCTAGGATTTATAAAGATTCAGGAATTAAGTTTCATTTTGTTGATATGACTGATATCGAGAAATTGAAATCATTAATCAACGAAAACACAAAACTGATTTGGGTTGAAACACCAACAAATCCGTTAATGAAATTAGCCGATATTGCAGAAGTAGCAAAAATTACCAAAGAACATAAAATTTTATTTGCAGTAGATAATACTTTCGCAACACCTTATTTGCAAAAGCCTCTTGATTTAGGAGCTGATATCGTGATGCATTCGGCGACAAAATACCTTGGCGGACATTCTGATGTTATTGCTGGCGCTTTGATCGTAAAAGATGAAGCTTTAGGAGAACAATTGCATTTTCAGCAATTTGCAACCGGAGCGACATTAGGACCAATGGACAGTTTTTTGGTTTTAAGAGGAATCAAAACACTTTCGTTAAGAGTACAAAGACACTGCGAAAACGGAGAAAAAGTTGTTGAGTATTTAAGTAATCACCCAAAAATTAATACCGTTTATTATCCGGGATTAAAAAGTCATCCGTTTCATGAAATTGCTAAAAAGCAAATGAAGGCTTTTGGCGGAATGGTTTCTTTTACTTTTAAATCAGGTAAAAAAGAAGATTCTATTGCGTTTTTAGAAAAACTGAAAGTTTTTACTTTGGCAGAATCTTTAGGAGGAGTGGAATCATTGGCAAATCATCCTGCTTTAATGACACACGCTTCTATACCGGCAGATAAAAGAGCTGAAGTTGGTATAACTGATGATTTAGTTCGATTAAGCGTAGGTATCGAAGATGCCGAAGATTTGATTGCAGATTTAGAACAAGCTTTAGCTTAAAAATAGAAAACCCCAACTCGAGAGAATTGGGGTTTTTATTTGTCTTTTTTAATTGGTTAAAAATCCAAGTAAAAAATGTATCCTAGATTAAACCAAATTTGCGAATCTTTTGATTTGTTTTCTTTATATAAAGCTTTGTTCGGATTTAAGCCGTCTACCCAATCAGAGCTAAAAGCTTGATAACGACATTCGAACATTAAATCGCTCATTTCGCTTAACTTGTAATGTACTCCAACTCCTGCTACCGCTGATAAAACCACGCCGGTTTCACTAGAAAAACCATGTTGGCGACCATCAGAAGGAGTTAAATATTTTGGAAACGTTGTGGCTGGTGTTCCCAACGGACCAAGTGAAGAGGTAACATTTGTAGAATAATAACTCGCTTGAAAACCTAAACTTCCGTACGGACTAAAACTACCAATTGTATTCTCATAATCATGGATTTTCATAAAAGGTGAAAATTCTAATTGAAAACCAAGATTTAATAAAGTAGTACTTCCTTTCATGGCTTGAAGCTGTAAAACGCCAAGTGTTGCTGGTTTTTTATCAACCCATTCACCGTAGTTCTTTAAGTTCGTTTTAGTAAATGAAAGCTCTGATCTAACTTTAAAGTGTTCAGTAAAAAAGCTTTCTCTATTACTGTTGGAAGAAAAATTTATAAAATGTACAATTCCTAAGCCAAATCCGGTGTTGCCTATATTAGTGTCAAAATTGTTTCTTTCGCCAAAATCAGATTGAAATGTTACTGGGCCGAATATTATTCCTACTTCTTGCGCTAAACTAGATTGTGCAGTCGATATTGAAGTAATACCAAAAATGGCGAATATCGTGAATATTATGGGTTTGAGCATGGTTTTGGGCTTTCAAATCTTGGCAAATATATAAAAACAAGATTAACTTAAAAGGTTATAGGGTTCTATTGATGAATATTTGTTAAAAATATTAAAATATTGAATATTTGAGTAGTAATTTACTGAAAATTGCAAAAGTTGAAATATGTTTTTTAAAGATTAACTGTATAATAGATAAAAGTGTTAACGGTTTCTCAAAAATATATTTAACAAATATCAAATTAGATTACCTTTGTGGTGAATAACGAAAACGTTTTCTTAAATGTTAATAATCTAATAATCATGTCACAAAGTATTACCGCTTTTATGGATTCGGTTAGCGCAAAAAACCCGAATGAATCAGAGTTTTTACAAGCAGTTTTAGAAGTTGCCGAAACGGTAATTCCTTTTATTGAAGAAAATAAAAAATACCACAACAAAATGCTTTTAGAGCGCATGGTTGAACCTGAACGTGTTATAATGTTTAGAGTAAACTGGCTAAATGATAAAGGTGAAATTCAAGTTAATAGAGGATATCGTATTCAGATGAATTCTGCGATAGGACCATATAAAGGTGGTTTACGTTTTCACCCTTCTGTTAATTTAAGTATTTTAAAATTTTTAGCTTTCGAGCAAACATTCAAAAATAGCTTAACTACATTGCCAATGGGTGGTGGAAAAGGTGGTTCTGATTTTGATCCAAAAGGAAAATCAGATAACGAAATTATGAAGTTCTGTCAAAGTTTTATGACTGAACTTTCAAAACATATTGGTGCAGATACAGATGTTCCTGCCGGAGATATTGGTGTTGGAGGGAGAGAAGTTGGTTATATGTTTGGTCAATACAAAAGATTAAGAAATGAATTTACTGGAGTTTTAACCGGAAAAGGAATTTCTTTTGGAGGATCATTAATTCGTCCGGAAGCTACAGGTTACGGAACGGTTTATTTTGCTCAAAGTATGTTGGAAACAAAAGGTGATAGTTTTAAAGGTAAGACAGTTGTAGTTTCTGGTTCAGGAAACGTATCACAATATGCGGTTGAAAAAGCAAATCAATTAGGAGCTAAAGTGGTTACTTTATCTGATTCTAATGGATACATTTATGATGCAGACGGAATCGACGCGGAGAAATTGGCTTTTGTTATGGAACTGAAAAATGAACTAAGAGGAAGAATTAGTGAATATGTGACGAAATATCCAAATGCTAAGTATGTAGCAGGGAAACGTCCATGGGAAGTGAAATGTGATGTGGCTTTACCATGTGCGACTCAGAACGAATTAGATGGTGAAGAAGCAAAAATTTTAGTTGCAAACGGATGTATCGCAGTTGCCGAAGGAGCTAATATGCCATCTACACCAGAAGCAGTTACAGCTTTTTTAAATGCTAAAATATTATTTGCTCCGGGAAAAGCTTCTAATGCAGGAGGTGTTGCTACTTCAGGTCTTGAAATGTCGCAAAATTCATTGCGTTTAAGCTGGACGGCTGAAGAAGTTGATGAAAAATTAAAAGGAATCATGTTGGCAATTCATACTTCATGTGTACAATACGGTTCAGATAAATCAGGTTTTGTTGACTACGTAAAAGGAGCCAATATTGCTGGATTTGTGAAAGTTGCCGATGCTATGCTTGCACAAGGTGTAGTATAGTTTTTAGTTACAATTTTAGAATGTCTTCATTTATCTTTCAAAAAGATGAATCGAAGGCATTTTTTTATTTGGAAAAGAAGCAAAATCAAATACTTTCGTTTGTAGTATATTTGTCTATCCGAATACATTAAATGATGAAAAGAAGGTTTCTGTATATATTGTTTTTATTATCGATACAATTTAGTTTTGCGCAAAATAAATTGTCATGGCAAGGCTATTTTTCGTTCAACGAAATAAAAGATATTTCACAATCTTCAACAACCGTATTTACTGCTTCAGAAAATGCATTGTTTTCAAAAGATGCAGCCACAAATAGCATCAAAACGATTACTACAGTTGATGGTCTTTCGGGGCAAACTATTTCGTCATTATATCATTCCGAAGCATTTAAGAAAACAATTATTGGTTACGAAAATGGTTTAATGATTGTTGTTAATGAAAAAGATGGCAGTATCCTGAAAAAAGTTGATATTATAAATAAACAACTGCCGGCAAATCTTAAAAAAATCAACCATTTTATGGAGTATAATGGTTTGGTTTATGTTTCTTGCGATTTCGGAATAGTACAGTTCAATTTAAATACCTCTCAGTTTGGAGACACCTATTTTATTGGAGATAATGGCGCTGAAATTAGTGTAAAACAAACCGCTTATTTTAATGGTTTTATTTATGCTGCTACTTCAAGCGGAATTAGAAAAGCAAATATTACAAATGCCAATCTGATCGATTTTAATCAATGGGCTGTTGTGAATTCCGGTGATTGGTCTAGTGTTGAAACTTTAGATAATGAACTTATTGCGATAAATTCGGGAGGGAACATTCATCGATATAACGGAAATGCATTTGCGGGGTTTTCGCAACTTCCGCAGTCATCAACAGACATGCGTGCGGCCAATCATAATTTGTTTGTAACAACGCCAAATACAGTTTTTATTTATAATAATCAAATGATTTTGATTCGTCAAATCGCAAATACTCAGGTTGCAGATAATACTTTGAGTTTTACTTGCGCGACAGCTATTGGAGATTTATTATACATTGGGACTAAAGACAAAGGATTGTTTACATCGACACTTTTAAATGCGTCAATTTTTGAAAATAATACGCCATCAGGACCAGCACGTAATAATATTTTTTCTTTTGATGTGACGCCAAATGTGCTTTGGGCGGTTTATGGAGATTATGATGTTTCTTATAATCCCTATCCATTAGATAGTTATGGAGTGAGTAAATATACTACTTCCGGATGGTCAAATATTCCTTATAAAGATGTTTTTGGAGCACAGTCAATGACCAGAATTATTGTGAATCCAAAAAATGAAAAGCAAGTTTATGCAAGTTCATTTTTTTCGGGTTTATTAAAATTAGAACAAGATGTACCAACTATTTTATATAACGAGAAAAATAGTGGTTTAGAAACTTTGACCTACGAAGGACCAAATTATATTGATGTTCGTATCAATGGAACTGCTTTTGATAAATTAGGAAATTTGTGGATTACCAATAGTAGGATTAAAAATGGTTTAAAAGTCTTGAAAGCGAATGGAGAATGGGGAAGCTATTCCATGACAACTATTCTTGATAACGCGGAAGCTTCCAGTTATGCAAATCTTACAATAGATAAAAATGGAACAAAATGGATCGCAACCAATAAAGATGGTGTTGTTGGGTTTAACGAAAGTACTAATACATTCAAAAAAATGACTTTTGGCGCTGATGTCGGAAATTTGCCCACTACAGATGTAAGGTCTGTAGTTGTAGATAATAAAAATCAATTGTGGATTGGAACAACAAAAGGGTTGCGAGTTTTATCGAGTGTTGGCAGTTTTCAGAATGATAGCCAGTTAAAAGCAAATCCGATTATTATTATGGAAGATAATTTAGCTCAGGAATTATTGTACGAGCAATTTATAACTTCAATTGCAGTAGACGGAGCAAATAATAAGTGGATTGGAACCGCAGATTCAGGAGTTTTTATGGTGTCTTCAAACGGACAGGAAACAAAATATCATTTTACGATAGACAATTCGCCATTACCAAGTAATGCAATAAATGAAATTAAAATTAATAGCACAACCGGAGAAGTTTTTATTGCAACAACAAAAGGAATGGTTTCTTTTAAAGGAATTGCAACGGATGCGAATGAAAATCTTAATAATGTTTATGTTTATCCAAATCCCGTTCGTCCAACGTATTTTGGAACTGTAAAAGTGGCTGGATTGATCGATAAGGCTAATATTAAAATTACAGATATCGAAGGTAATTTAGTTTATGAAACAACTTCAGAAGGCGGAACAATAGAATGGGATACAACAGCATTTGGAAGATATAAAGTAGCTTCCGGCGTTTATATGATTTTTATTTCAGCCCAAGACGGAAGCGAAACCAAGGTTAAAAAAGTCATGATTATTCGTTAGTCTGAAAGTCAAAATATCTAAGAAGTCAAAATATCTAAAAATCCAATTTTGCTAGTAAAAACCAAAGCAATTGTAATTTCGGCATTAAAATTTCAGGAGAAGAGTTTGATTGTAAAATGTTTTACATTTTCAAACGGCTTGAAATCTTATTTTGTCCGCGATGCATTTTCAAGTCGAAAAGCAAGTCAAAAAATAGCATACTTTCAACCTCTTTCGATTTTAGAAATTGAGGCCGTTCATAAAAACAAAGGGACTTTAGAAAACTTCAAAGAAATAAAAACCGCAGTTCCGTTTCAAAGTATTCATACCGATCTGGTAAAAAGTACAATGGTAATGTTTTTGTCTGAAATGCTGCATCATTCGATTCAGGAAGAAGAAAAAAATGAATCATTTTTTGTGTTTTTAGAAGCGGCGTTGACTTGGTTGGATCATCACGATGAAATCTCTAATTTTCATCTTATTTTACTTTTAGAAAGCACAAAATATTTAGGATTTTATCCTGATATATCAGAAATTGATTTGCCTTATTTTGAAATGAATGAAGGCGTCTTTACACTTTTTCATGGATCAAGTGCGTTAACAGAACATGAAACAAATCTGTTTAAAAAGCTTATTAATTTAAGATTTGAAAACGATCAGAAGATTTTTCACGTGATTGAACGACAAATTCTGCTGAAAATTCTTATAGATTATTATAGTTTTCATTTAGACGGATTTAAAAAGCCTAAATCTTTAGAGGTTTTAAAGGAGGTTTTCTCTTAAATTTTCAAAAAGAAGAAGATTTTTTGCGGAATATACTTGAAATTTCCAGAGATCGGTCTTTTTTACGTCATCTTTTATCTATTTTCCTCAAAATTCCTTACTTTCGCACCTCGTTTAAGAAAAGGATAAAATGAGCACAAAATTTACTGAATACAAAGGACTTGACTTGCCAACGGTAGCGTCTGAAGTACTTGATTTTTGGAAGAAAGAAAATATATTTGAAAAGAGTGTAACAACTCGCGAAGGTGCTGAGCCTTACGTATTTTTTGAAGGTCCGCCTTCAGCAAACGGATTACCTGGAATTCACCACGTGATGGCGCGTGCGATTAAAGATATTTTTTGCAGATATAAAACTCAAAAAGGTTTTCAGGTAAAAAGAAAAGCCGGATGGGATACCCACGGATTACCTGTAGAATTAGGAACTGAGAAAGAACTTGGAATTACAAAAGAAGATATTGGTAAAACCATTTCTATCGAAGAATATAACGAAGCGTGTAAAAAGACCGTTATGCGTTATACAGACGTATGGAATGATTTGACCGAAAAAATGGGATATTGGGTAGATATGGAAGATCCATATGTGACTTATAAACCAAAATACATGGAATCTGTTTGGTGGCTTTTGAAACAAATCTACGATAAAGGTTTGTTGTACAAAGGATACACGATTCAGCCGTATTCTCCAAAAGCCGGAACAGGATTATCTTCTCACGAAGTAAATCAGCCTGGAGCTTATCGAGATGTTACAGATACTACGATTGTAGCACAATTCAAGACTTTGCCGGAAACTTTGCCAAGCTTTTTACAAGGTTTTGGAGATATTCACATCTTGGCATGGACAACAACTCCTTGGACATTGCCATCGAATACAGCTTTGACAGTTGGACCAAAAATCGATTACGTTTTAGTAAAAACATTCAATCAATATACTTTTGAACCAATCAATGTTGTTTTAGCTAAAAATTTAGTTGGAAAACAATTCGGAAAAGGATTTTTTGCAAGCGAAGATGATGCTGATTTTGACAAAGTTAAAAATGGCGACAAGGAACTTCCGTATAAAATTTTGACAGAAGGAAAAGGAGCTGATCTAGTTGAGATTCGTTACGAGCAATTATTGCCGTACGTATTGCCATATCAAAATCCTGAAAATGCATTTAGAGTAATTGCTGGAGATTTCGTAACTACAGAAGACGGAACAGGAGTTGTACATACCGCTCCAACTTTTGGTGCTGATGATGCTAAAGTAGCAAAAGAAGCAAAACCGGAAGTTCCGCCAATGTTGGTTTTGGACGAAAACGGAACAGCAGTTCCTTTAGTAGATTTACAAGGGAAATTTACTTCGCACATGGGTGAATTTGCCGGTAAATATGTTAAAAACGAATATTATGATGCAGGTCAGGCGCCAGAGCGTTCTGTGGATGTAGAAATTGCTATTCGATTAAAAGAAGAAAATAAAGCCTTTAAGGTTGAAAAATACGTACATAGTTATCCACACAGTTGGAGAACTGATGAGCCGTTATTATATTATCCGCTAGACTCTTGGTTCATAAAAGTAACCGATGTAAAAGATAGAATGTTCGACCTGAACGAAACTATCAATTGGAAGCCTAAGTCTACTGGTGAAGGACGTTTTGGAAATTGGCTTAAAAATGCTAACGACTGGAACTTATCTCGTTCTAGATATTGGGGAATTCCGTTGCCAATTTGGAGAACTGAAGACAAAAAAGAAGAAGTTCTTATTGGTTCTGTAGAAGAATTATACAATGCGATTGAGAAATCTATTGAAGCAGGTTTTCAAAAAGAAAATCCGTTTAAAGGTTTTGAAATCGGAAATATGTCTGAATCTAATTATGATTTAATTGACTTACACAAAAATGTAGTTGATGAAATTACTTTAGTTTCGGCTTCAGGCCAACCAATGAAACGTGAAAGCGATTTAATTGATGTTTGGTTTGATTCTGGAGCAATGCCTTATGCACAATGGCATTATCCTTTTGAGAATAAAGATAAAATTGACGAGAATAAAGATTTTCCTGCGAATTTTATCGCCGAAGGTGTCGATCAGACTCGTGGATGGTTTTATACTTTACACGCAATCGGAACATTAGTTTTTGATAAAGTAGCCTATAAAAATGTAGTTTCGAATGGTTTGGTTTTGGATAAAAACGGACAAAAAATGTCGAAACGTTTAGGGAATGCAACAGATCCTTTTGAAACAATTGCAGAATACGGTCCAGATGCCACGCGTTGGTATATGATTTCAAACGCAAATCCTTGGGATAACCTGAAATTTGATATTGAAGGAATTGCAGAGGTTCGTCGTAAATTCTTTGGTACATTATATAATACGTATTCATTCTTTAGTTTATATGCTAATATTGATGGTTTTAAATATGCTGAAGAGGAAATTCCGTTAAACGAAAGACCGGAAATCGATCAATGGATTATTTCAGAATTACATACATTAATAAAATTTGTTGATGAATGTTATGAAGATTATGAACCAACTAAAGCTGCAAGAGCTATTTCTGACTTCGTTCAGGAAAACTTAAGTAACTGGTATGTTCGTTTATGTCGTCGCCGTTTCTGGAAAGGTGAATATGCGCATGATAAAATTGCAGCTTACCAAACGCTTTACACTTGCCTATTAACTATAAGTAAATTAAGCGCTCCAATTGCTCCTTTTTTCATGGATAAATTGTACCGAGATTTGACAGGTTCTACAGGATCTGAGCAATATAGCAGTGTTCACTTGGCTGAGTTTCCAAAATTTGTCGAAAACTTTGTTAATAAAACGTTAGAAAGCAAAATGCAGAAAGCGCAAACCATCTCATCATTGGTTTTATCGCTTCGTAAAAAGGAAATGATTAAGGTGCGTCAGCCGTTGCAAAAGGTAATGATTCCAGTACTTGACGAGAATCAGAGAGCTGAAATTGAAGCTATTTCTGATCTTATAAAAGCAGAGGTAAATGTTAAAGAAATTACACTTTTAGATGATGCTTCAGGTATTTTGGTGAAACAAATAAAGCCTAATTTTAAAGCTTTAGGTCCGCGCTTTGGAAAAGATATGGGTCTGATTTCCAAAGAAATACAGTCTTTTTCTGCAGATCAGATTAACCAGTTAGACAAGCAAGGAACGCTAGATATTGTTATTGCTGGAAATAATGTAACTTTATCACTAGAAGACGTCGAAATAACATCGCAAGATATCGAAGGTTGGTTGGTTGCAAACTCAAACGGAATTACAGTTGCGCTTGATATTACAATCTCTGACGAATTAAAAAACGAAGGAATCGCAAGAGAGTTGGTAAACAGAATTCAAAATATCCGTAAAGATTCTGGATTTGAAGTTACCGATAAAATTAAAGTTCAAATAAAAAGAAGCGGTCTTTTAGAAGATGCAATTCTTAAAAATGAAGACTATATCAAGTCTGAGACATTAACAGATGATTTGGTTTTTGTGGATGCTTTAGAAAACGGCACAGAAATTGAATTTGATGATATTAAAACAATGATATTAATTTCAAAATAAGTATAAAATGATAGATGAAATTACAAGATACTCTGATGCTGATTTAGCAGAGTTCAAAGAAATAATTCAAAATAAAATACAAAAAGCACAAGCCGATTTGGACTTAATAAAAAGTGCTTACATGAACGATTTGAATAATGGAACAGATGATACTTCTCCAACTTTTAAAGCATTTGAAGAAGGAAGCGAAACGATGTCTAAAGAAGCGAACTCACAGTTGGCTATCAGACAAGAAAAGTTTATACGCGATCTTAAAAATGCATTATTCCGTGTTGAGAATAAAACATACGGTATTTGTAAAGTAACAGGTAAGTTAATTGGCAAAGAAAGGCTAAAAATCGTTCCTCATGCAACAATGAGTATTGAAGCGAAGAACTTGCAACGATAAGATAATATTTGATTAAATAAGCGCTCCTTTTAGGGGCGTTTTTTTTGTTTAATGTTTTGCTGAAGTGTAGCTGGGTAGTCGCGGATTCTTTTGAAAGAATTCGATTATAATTTTTAAAAATGAGCCCGTAAAAAGGGTTTTATTTTTTGTAAGAATGTAAAAGAGTCTGATTTGGGGCGGTGATAATTGTATTTTAATTAGAACTGTCCGGATTAAGGACAGTTCTAATTAAATAACCTTGAGATTAAGCCAGGTTTTTTTCTAACTCTAATTTGTGTTTTCTTAAAACGGCTCTCGTCATTCCTAAATTTGCTTTAGTTGCATCTGCAGCAAGATAGATCATGAATTTTTTGTTTGGTGAAATGTCGATAATGTGAATTTGATTTGAAAGAGTAATCAAAATATCTTCGATTTCCTGATTTAGATTTAGGGCTTTTACTGCGCTTAATTTGGCTTTTACAACTTCAAGATTGTATGCGGCTGCAAGTTCGGGGTCAAAACCTGGGTCGATTGTCAAGTTGCCATAGCTTAATCCTGATTCAATTTCAGTTACAGCAACTGCTATAAAGCCGTTTACGTTGGTTTTCATTTCGTTAAGAAACACGTTTAAAAAGTCATTACTCATAGTTTGTGGTATTTGGTGTTAATAGATTTATGTTATTTTAATAGTGAATTCTTGCTTAGCTCGTTAGAAACTTCGTCAGTTGAGCGCATTAATAATCCCAAATTGCTGCCGTCTTTTGAAAATGCAATTATAAAGTTTGAGCCGCTGATTTTATTTCCAATAACAACTCCTTCTGTGGTTTTTAAGAAAAGTTGTTTTAAGGTGCCTTTGTCTAAGTCTGATAAGAATTTTTCGCTCATTGATAATATCGCAGCACTCATAGCTGCAACACTATCTCCATAGTCTAAGTGTAATGATGTAATTAGTTTTCCTTTTCCATTTAGTATTAATGCCGAGGAAGATTTGGTGTTAACCAGAAAGTCGTTTAGAGTAGTTGTGATTTCATTCATATTTTGTAGGATTTGATGAAGTTGTTAAAATCGTTTCACTTTAGTGTTGTATTGATAGGAAATCTTGGTTTTTTGTCTAAACAAGTGTTAATTTTTATTAACAAATATAAATTAAATTATGTATCATTGTAATACCAAAACGTTAATAATTTTATTTATTTACTATAAAAAACTTACAGAATGGCTAAAGTATTGAAGTTCAAAGAAGTAAACTCAGATGTCGAGAATAGAATGAAAGATTTTGAAAAAATTCGTATTAAATTGAAGGCTGATGTGAAAAAGAATGAGATGAAAAAGGCAAATCCCGGAAAAGAAGGGAAAGGTCTGTTTAAGTCAATCTCAGAGTTTTTTAGTGATCCTCCTAAAAATTCTGCCAGGCCGGTTGCAAAAAAATAGTTTTTGTTTAACTTAAACCTTAATTATAATTGGTTTAGTTTAATTACAATAGAATTAACGCTCCATAGGGAGCGTTTTTTTTGATTAAATTACTATTTTTGCGATCAAAATTTATTAAAATGTCATTACGAAAAGCGTATTTCCTTATATTTTTAGTTTTAATTGTTGATCAGCTTTCAAAAATCTATGTAAAAACAAACTTTACATTAGATTATGGAAGTAATGAAGTTAAAATTTTTGATTGGTTCAGAATTCATTTTATTGAAAATGAAGGAATGGCGTGGGGAACAAAAATACCGGGTGAATACGGAAAATTGATTCTGACCGTTTTTAGAATTTTTGCTGTAGTCGGAATCGGATTTTGGTTAGCTGATTCAGTGAAGAGGCGTCATTCTACTTATCTGATTGTAGCAATTGCATTAATTTTTGCAGGTGCGGCAGGAAATATAATTGATTCCGTTTTTTATGGGGTTATATTCGATGACAGTCACGGTAAGTTAGCAACGATTTTTTCACCGGAGCCTTATGGTACTTGGTTTCATGGTTTGGTAGTTGACATGTTCTATTTTCCGATTTGGAAAGGCGTTTTGCCAACCTGGTTTCCTATTTGGGGAGGTGAAGAGGTTTCTTTTTTTAATGCTATTTTTAATGTTGCTGATATGGCAATATCTACAGGTGTTGGAATTTTACTTGTATTCAATAAGAGAGCTTTTCCTAAAACCGCATAACTATTTTAAAAAGTCTGAAAAATTAAATGCCAAATTCCAATAACTGTGCGTGATAAACGTATCGGGTATTGGAATTTGGTTTTTTGCATTATTGGGATTTAATATTTAATGTGTTATTTTTACCCTACAAAATAATCAAACTTATGCAAAGTCCGTCTTTCTCAATTTATGATGCGTCTGCAGGTTCAGGAAAGACCTATACTTTAGTTAAAGAATATCTTAAAATTATTCTTTCTTCTACTAAAAATGATGCTTATCGTAATATTCTGGCTATAACTTTTACGAACAAAGCGGTTCATGAAATGAAAAGTCGTATTGTGGGAAGTTTGTCTGAGTTTGCAAAAGAGGAACCTTCTGCGAAAGCGCTTGATTTGATGGAAGATTTGTCGCAGGAAACGGGGCTTTCGGTTATTAAAATCAAAACAAAATCGCAAAATATTATCAAACATCTTATTCATAATTATGCTGCTTTTGATATTTCTACAATTGATAAGTTTACGCACAAAGTAATTCGTGCTTTTGCGCATGACTTGAATTTGCCAATGACTTTCGAGGTTACTTTAGATACAGAGAATTTGTTGATAGAAGCGGTTGATGCGATTATTGCGCAAGCCGGTCAAGATGAAACGCTGACAAAGTTGTTGATTGATTTTACGATGGAAAAGACTGACGACGATAAAAGTTGGGATGTTTCGCGTGAAATTCTTGAAACAGGGCGATTAGTTTTGAATGAAAATAATCGAAATGAGATTTTGCATTTCCAGGATAAATCTATCGAGGAGTTCGTCGAGATAAAAAAGAAGATGTTGGTTCTTTGTAAAGAGCTTGAATCTGAAAATGAAAAGTTGGCTGTTGAGGTGCTTGAGTTAATCGGTAAAAATGGTATTGATCTAAAATCTTTTTCAAGAGGAACTTTTCCTAATCATCTGGAAAGTATTCGTGATGGGAAGTTTAATCCTCGAAATAAAACTTTTCATGAATTTGATGATATTGCAATCAATAAAACAGCGAAAGACAAAGCGCTGATCGAAAATTTAATTCCTGATCTGCTTAAAACTTTAGAGAAGATATATAAGAATTTTGAAAAGAGGGATTTCTATAAAGCATTCTTGAAAAATATTACGCCACTTTCTTTACTGAATACAGTTAGTAATGAGTTGGCGAAAATTCAATCGGAGCAAAATGTTTTGTCGATTTCTGAGTTCAATGCGATTATTCATCGTGAAATTCAGAATCAGCCAGCGCCTTTTATATATGAAAGATTAGGAGAGCGATATCGTCATTTTTTTATTGATGAGTTTCAGGATACTTCTGAAATGCAGTGGCAAAATCTGATTCCTTTAATCGATAATTCCCTTTCTGGTCTGGATGATCATGGAAATAAAGGAACATTGATGATTGTGGGTGATCCAAAACAATCAATTTATCGCTGGAGAGGAGGAAAGGCTGAACAATTCATAGAATTAAGTAAAAATGTAAATCCGTTTAATAATCCTGATAAGGAAATTAAGCATCTAAATACGAATTATAGAAGTTATAGCGAAGTAATTGATTTTAATAATGCTTTTTTTAAATTGATTTCGACTGAATTTTCAAATGAAGATTATAAAGATTTGTATGAGAATCATAGTTTTCAAAATTCAAATTCTAAAAAAGGCGGTTATGTTAATATTTCTTTTCTTCCAATAATTGAAAAATCTGATTTTGCAGATGATGAAGATGTTGTAGAGAAGTCAGATTTGTATGTTTTAGCCACCTTAAATACAATTCGGAAAGTAGTTGGTGAAGGTTTTGAATATAAAGATATTGTGATTTTGACTCGAAAACGAGATCAGGGAATTGCGATTGCAAATTATTTAACAGAGCAAAACATTCCTCTGTTATCATCAGAAACCTTGATGATTCAGAATGCTACAGAAGTTCGGTTGATTGTTCATTTGCTTAAATATTTAAACAATAGTGCTGATTTAGAGTCAAAGGCTAATTTCTTGCATTTTTTGGCTTCAAATACCGTAATTGAAATGCCGATTCATGATTTTATCGCGCAGGGAATGGCGCAAAAACTCGAAAGTGATTTTGAAAAATGGCTTTTAAGTTTTGATGTTTCTCTTTCTTTTGAAGATGTTCGTAAAAAATCTTTGTATGAAGCGGTAGAAATTATAATATCAAAATTTGTTCTCCCTTCTGAAGGAAATGCTTATGTGCAGTTTTTTCTGGATATTGTCTTAGAGAGAGATATTAGAAATCAAGCAGGAATTGCGGATTTTTTGAGTTACTGGGATAAAAATGGAGATAAATTTAGTATTCCGTCTCCGGAAGGAAATAATGCAGTTCGTATTATGACCATTCATAAATCAAAAGGTTTGGAGTTTTCGGTAGTAATTATGCCTTTTGCTGAGGAAGATTATAATCGAAAGCCAAAAGATAAATTATGGCTTGATGGAGAAGATATTGATTTAGGTGTTCCTAAAGCTTTGATTGATAATAGTAGTGCAGTTGAAGGTTTTGGGGAAAATGCTTCTGCAGTTTTTAATTCGAAAAAACAAGAAGAGCTGCTTGATAATATTAATGTCTTGTATGTGGCGTTAACGCGTGCAGAAGAACAATTATATGTTATTTCGCAATCTTTAAAAGAGCGAAAAGATGGTGAATTCCCTAGTAATATGGCCTCTTTTTTTATTAAGTTTTTAATTCATGAAGGTGTTTATGAGGTAGAGAAGCTTGAATATGAATTTGGAAATCGTGTTAGGCTTTCGAAAGTAACTAAGTCGGTGAATTTGGTTAAAACGATACCGGTTGTCGCAGAAGTTTTAAAGCCTAAAAATATAAAAATTGCGCAACGAGAGGCTTTAATGTGGGGTACGCATCAACAAGAGGCAATTGCTTACGGAAATATAGTTCATGAGATTTTAGCTTTTGTAAAAGATAAATCAGATGTTGGTTTGGCGATAACAAAGGCGATTGAGAATGGTTTAATTAAGGTTGATCAGGTAGATTTGGTTTCGAAGTCGTTACAGGAAATTGTCAATCATCCTGAATTAAGTGTTTGTTTTGATGGAAAATATAATGTTTTGAACGAGCAGACAATTGTTCAGAAAGAAGGGCGAATATTAAAACCGGATCGCGTTGTTTTGACTCAGAATAAAGAAGCGTATCTTTTGGATTATAAAACCGGAGCGATAAATTCGAAATATGCGAAGCAAATTCAGGAATATCAAGATGCAATTGAAGATTTGGGTTATAAAGTGTTAAAAAAGGCATTGGTATATATAGGAACAGAAATCGATGTAGTAAATTTGTGAAAAAATTAATCAGATGTTAAGGATTAGCAAGGTCTAAAATGATCTAAAATGTTAATATTTAACGTTTTAAATAAATAAAAATGTACGGTAAAATAAAAGAACATTTGCAAAGTGAGTTGCAAACTATTGAAGAAAACGGAATTTTTAAAAAAGAACGTATAATTACTTCAGCGCAAGATGCAGAAATTACTATTTCGACAGGGGAAAAAGTTTTAAACTTCTGTGCGAACAATTATTTAGGTCTTTCTTCTCATCCTGAAGTTGTTCAGGCAGCCAAAGACGCAATGGACACACATGGTTTCGGAATGTCGTCTGTGCGTTTTATTTGTGGGACTCAGGATATTCATAAAACTTTAGAGAAAAAAATCGCCGATTTTTATGGAACTGAAGATACTATTCTCTATGCAGCAGCTTTTGATGCTAATGGTGGTGTTTTTGAGCCTTTGCTAGGAGAAAATGATGCTATTATTTCAGACAGTTTAAATCATGCTTCTATTATAGATGGTGTTCGTTTGTGTAAAGCAGCACGTTATCGTTATGAGAATAGTAACATGGAAGATTTGGAGCAGCAGTTAATTAAGGCAAACGAAGCCGGAGCCCGCTTTAAATTAATTGTTACAGATGGTGTTTTCTCTATGGACGGTTTGGTTGCGCCTTTAGATAAGATTTGTGACTTGGCCGATAAATACGATGCAATGGTAATGGTTGATGAGTGTCATGCTGCTGGATTTATTGGTGCTACTGGTAAAGGTACGCTTGAGGCAAAAGGAGTAATGGGAAGAGTTGATATTATTACCGGTACATTGGGTAAAGCCTTAGGAGGTGCGATGGGAGGTTATACTACTGCCAAAAAGGAAATTGTTGAATTATTACGTCAACGTTCAAGACCTTATTTGTTTTCAAATTCATTAGCGCCTGCTATTGTAGGGGCATCTATTAAGGTTTTTGAATTGTTAGAAAAAGATACTTCTTTGAGGGATAAATTAGAATGGAATACTAACTATTTTAAAGAAGGAATGAAAAAAGCTGGTTTTGATATTATAGATGGTGATTCTGCAATTGTACCAGTAATGTTATATGATGCGAAATTATCTCAAACTATGGCTAATGAGCTTTTAAAACAAGGGATTTATGTAATCGGATTCTTCTTTCCGGTTGTGCCAAAAGAAAAAGCGAGAATTAGAGTTCAATTGTCAGCTGCACATACTAAAGAGCACTTAGATATAGCAATAGAGGCGTTTATTTCAGTTGGAAAAATGTTAAAAGTTATATAATTCCCACTTTGCTAAAATTTTTGTAGGTTTTTTTTAACATTTCATTTTGTATTTAAAAAATTTGGTGTTACTTTTGCTTGTAATTAACTAAATTGTAATTAAAAAAATTAAGTATGAAACATCTTAACAAACTTTTAGTTGCTGTGATGATGGTGATGGGTTTAAGTTCTCACGCACAAGACAGTAACAATCCATGGGCTATCTCTTTTGGAGTTAATGCCGTTGACACTAGGACTAGTGCTGGTGGAGGAAATGGTTTCTTTGATCAACACTTTTCTCAGCCATTCGCTGTAAAAGACAACTGGAACATTCTTCCATCTTTATCTTACATTGGTGTGAATAGATATGTAGGTAGTGGATTCTCAGTTGGTTTACAAGGTTCTGTAAACAAAATTGATAAATTAGTTACTTTCGCTCCAACTGCGGCTGGACATGATTCAAGAGGTAACGTTGTTACTAATCCTGGAGATTTGATGTATTATGGAATTGATGCTACTATTAAATATAGCTTCCAAGAATTAATCAAATCTAAAGTAATTGATCCTTCATTATCTGTTGGTGGAGGTTACACTTTCTTTGGAGATAGTAGTTTCGGAACAGTTAACCCAGGTGCTGGAGTAACTTTTTGGTTTACTGATGCTATTGGTCTTGAGTTAGGTACAAAATATAAATGGGTTGTATCTCCTAACGAAACTAAAGTGGGAGACAGATCTGTTTTTCAACACACTGCTGGTCTAGTTTTCAAATTCGGAGGTAAAGATACTGACGGAGACGGAATCTACGATAAAGATGATGCTTGTCCAGATGTTGCTGGTTTAAAACAATTCAACGGATGTCCTGATACTGACGGAGACGGAATCGTTGACGCTAGTGATGCTTGTCCAGATGTATTTGGTTTAGCTGCATTAAACGGATGTCCTGATACTGACGGAGACGGAATTGCTGATAAAGATGATGCTTGTCCAGATGTTGCTGGTTTAGCTGCTTTAAAAGGTTGTCCTGATACTGACGGAGACGGAATTGCTGACAAAGATGACAAATGTCCTACTGTTGCTGGTCCAAGAGAAAATGGTGGTTGTCCTTTCTTAGACGCTGATAAAGATGGTGTTGCTGATAAAGATGACGATTGTCCTACAGTTTACGGTCCTGCTTCAAACAGAGGATGTCCTGAAGTAACTAACGAAGCTTTAGAAGATCTTAAAGTTCAAGCAAGAGCAGTTTACTTTAATTCAGGTAAAGCTACTTTCAAAGCAGGAGACAAAGAAACTCCAGCTAGATTAGATGCAATTAAAGAAATCCTTAAAAACTATCCAAACGCGAAATTCTCTATTGAAGGTCACACAGATAGTACAGGTTCTGCTAAATTGAATCAAAAACTTTCTGAAGATAGAGCTGCTGCTGTAATGAATGCTTTAATTGAAAGAGGAGTTAATCCAGAGAACTTAGTTTCTAAAGGATTTGGAGCTTCTGTTCCAGTTGCAAGTAACAAAACTGCTGCAGGTAAAGCACAAAACAGAAGAACAGAAATTAGACACATTGGTTCTAAATACCAAGGTAAAATCTAATTTACTTTCTAAATAAATACTAAAAGCCATTCTTAATTGAATGGCTTTTTTTATTTTTATCAAATGATAAATACTTCTTTTCTCGGAAAAATTGCAACTGTTGTAATTCAGGATTATTCAGCCAAACTTGCTGAAACTACTATTGTCTTACCTAATAAAAGAGCTAAAGTTTTTTTAATTGAAGCTTTGAAGAATGAAACAAAAGAAACGATTCTTTGTCCGGAAATTATCAGTATTGAGGATTTTGTACAAGATGTTGCGTCAATTAGATCTATAGATTCTATTGAGCTTTTGTTTGAGTTCTATGAGGTTTATTTATCAGTGACTGAAAAGCAGAATCAACAATCATTTGAATTATTTGCCAATTGGGCAAAAACACTTTTGCAAGATTTTAATGAAATTGATCGCTATCTTTTAGATCCATCGCATGTGTT
This sequence comes from Flavobacterium sp. FlaQc-57, assembly GCF_044007395.1. Classification (NCBI taxonomy): domain Bacteria; kingdom Pseudomonadati; phylum Bacteroidota; class Flavobacteriia; order Flavobacteriales; family Flavobacteriaceae; genus Flavobacterium; species Flavobacterium sp. FlaQc-57. The sequence continues at coordinate 173,501 of NZ_JBIPDA010000002.1, read as the reverse complement.
GTCGTATTTGAAAGATATTGAAGACATTAAAAAGTGGGGAATTGAAGTCGAGAATAAAACAAAGCTTTTAGAAAATTATATTGATTTTTGGAAACTTTTGCCATTGTATTATGATGCCTTATACAATCATTTGCTAAATAAATCTATTGGATATCAGGGATTAATTTATAGAGAAGCTGTAAATAATCTAAATCACTTTTCGAATACAATTTCAAATAGGACTTTTATTTTTGCTGGATTTAATGCTTTAAATGCCGCCGAAGAAAAGATTGTGCAGCATCTTATAGCTTTAGATCAGGCTAAAATCTATTGGGATGTAGATCAGACTTTTTTAAATGATCCATATCATGATGCAGGGCTTTTTGTGCGACGTTTTAAAGAAAACTGGAAGCACTATAAAACTAATCCGTTTGAGTGGATTGTAGACGATTTTTCACAGTCTAAAAATATCCAGGTAATAGGAACTCCTAAAACTATTGGACAAGCAAAATTAGCAGGTAGTATAATTGAAAATATAATTTCAGAAAATCCAACAACGGCTCTTGATAAAGTGGCTATTGTTCTTGGTGAAGAAAATTTACTAATGCCGGTTTTGTATTCGTTACCTTCTTCAGTTGGAAGTTTAAACATCACGATGGGATATTCAGGAAAGAATAATCCGTCTCAGATATTGATTGCCAAATTATTTAAAATGCACACCAATGCGCTCTCGCGTAAAGGAGAAAGTTATGTTTTTTATTATAAAGATGTTTTAGATATATTAACCCATCCGTTGGTTGAGCCTTATGCAAATGCCAATAAATTGGTTCGGATTATCAAAGAGAATAACTATACTTTTATTACTCACAATCGAATTACAGAGCTTAATTCAAATCCGTCACAATTATTTCAAATGCTTTTTCAGAAATGGGAAAACGGATCAATTGCAGTTCTTGAAAATGTTTCGGCGATTTTGCTTTTAATAAAAGAGAACTTTAGTAATGATAATGAAGAAGAGAAAATTGCGAAGGCTTTTGTTTTTGCAGTTTTCAAAGTAATTAATAAGCTGATTAATTATTACTCACAACATAATCATATTGATAATATTGATACTTTACATGCAATTTATAAGCAAATTATAGATGTTGCAGAAGTCTCGTTTGAGGGTGAGCCTTTGCGAGGATTACAGATTATGGGAGTTCTTGAGAGTCGTGTTCTTGATTTTGACACTGTAATTGTAACTTCTATGAATGAAGGTAAATTTCCGGCTGGAAAATCTCAGAATTCCTTTATTCCTTATGATGTTAAAAGAGAATTAGGTCTACCGACTTTTAAAGAAAAAGACGCCATTTATACCTATCACTTTTATCATTTGTTGCAAAGAGCAAAAAATATTTATTTGATATATAATACAGAAAATGATGGTTTGGATGCCGGCGAACGTAGTCGTTTTATCACGCAGTTAGAAGTTGAAAAACAGAGAAAACACAATTTAACTTTTGATATTTACAATCCGGTTTTACCAACGACCGCTTATGCTCCAATGGTGGTTCCAAAATCTGAGGCCGTAATGGAACGTTTGAGAGAAATTGCTACTGTTGGTTTTTCTCCTTCGGCTTTAACGAGTTATATCAGAAATCCAATTGATTTTTATTTTCAAAAAATACTCCGAATTCGGGAAGTTGAAGAAGTGGAGGAGAATATCGCATTAAATACTCTTGGGACTATAATTCATGAAACTTTAAAAGCTTTGTACGAACCGTTTATTGGTAAATTTATTTCAGAACCTGATCTTGAAAATTGTTTCAAACTGTTAGACGGCGAGGTTTTAAAACAATTTAAGTTGGTTTATAAAGAAGGTGAAATCAAGAAAGGGCGCAATCTTTTGGCATTTGAAGTAGCGAAACGTAATGTTTCTAATTTTCTAAGAATGGAATTAGAGTTAATTAAAAATGGTGACGCTGTTAAAATTATTGCTTTAGAAGAAACGTACGGACGTGAATTGAATCATCCGAATTTGCCATTTCCTGTTTTAATTAAAGGGAATGTCGATCGAATTGAATTGCGCAACGGAAAGATTAGAATTATTGATTATAAGACCGGAAAAGTCGAAAAGGCCAATGTTATACTGAAATCATGGAATGGATTGACACAAGAGCTTAAAAACGACAAAATCATTCAGGTATTAGCATATGCTTTTATGTTTGAAAAAGAAGCTGGCGATATTCCGATTGAGGTTGGAATTATTTCATTTAAGAATCTAAAATCCGGCTTTTTGCCTTTTGGATTTAAGGAAGATAAAGAATTAGATATTACAGTTACAAATGAGATTTTAAGAAATTATCTGGAAGAAATTGTATTGCTGTTAAACGAAATTTTTGATGTAAATATTCCTTTTGAAGAAAAAATAAATGATTAGAAAGCTATCAAACATATTCGAATTTTTTAAAACGACGTTGGTTGTTAATTTGGCAATTTGCGCAATTGCTGTGTTGTTTGGTGGTTTTGATTATTTCTTTATCATGTTTTTAAGTTTTGGTTTTTTGATGAGTATTGGATTTAAAGAATTATACCGAAAAAACGACTATCTTTTTTATTCGAATAACGGAATTTCAAAAATGAATCTTTTAATTTTAAGTTATTTTCTAACTTTTTGTACGACGGTTTTAATTGGTTTACTTACATTTTTAATCAAAAAAATATTTTGAAAAAACACATTCTGGAAGTTGACGGAATTCGAAAGAAATTTAATGAAAGAGTTGTACTTTCTGATGTGTATCTGAAATGTGAAACGTCTGAAATTATTGGTTTGTTAGGAAGAAATGGTTCCGGAAAATCGACTTTGCTCAGGATTATTTTCGGGATCGAATCAGCGGCGGATAAATGTATTCGTATTGATTCAGTTTCGAAAAACGATAAAAATGTTTTGCTGAATGAAATCAGTTATTTGTCGCAAGAACAATTCATTCCGAATTATTTGACGGTACAAAAAGCGATTTCATTATCGATCGATAAAGAAAATAGTGAAGCTTTTTGCGAAGATGAATTTATTAAACCGCTTTTGAAGAAAAAAATAAGTCATCTTTCCGGCGGTGAATTACGTTATCTCGAAATTAAAATTGTTCTCTCGAATCCCTCAAAGTTTGTTTTGCTCGATGAGCCTTACAATGGTCTTTCGCCTTTGATGGTAGATAAAGTAAATGAAATGATTAAAGCCAATTCGAATAAAAAAGGAATTATTATCACCGATCATAATTATCAAAATGTTATTAGGATTTCATCTCGAATTATTCTGATTAAAGAAGGAAGAACACACACTATTAAAAATAGTTCTGAACTTGTTGAGAAGGGCTATTTGACAAGTTTGTCTTTTTTATAGCATTTTTTTATTCGAAAAAATCTAATAAAATGGTTTTGAGTTCTTCTTTGTTTTCGATGTGACTCATATGTCCATCTTCGAACGAAACCAACTCGGCAGTTGTGTCTTCAATTTGTGAGATACTATCTTCGTAGTTTAAAACAGGATCTTTTTTTCCTAAAATTAATAATACCGGAAATAGATTTTGTTGTAAAAGTTCTTCTCTGTCTTTTCTAATTTTCATTCCTTCGAGAGAAGCTATAATTCCTTGTAAAGGTGTTTTTAAAGCTTCTGTTTTTACATTTTCAATTTTATCAGCTAATCTTGCTCTGTTGTTTTCGCTGAATAAATTGGCAATTGCTAAGCTAACAAAACTCACGTAATTTTGTTTTACGGCTTTTATAGCGCGAGTTCTATTCAATTTTTTCTCGGCGCTGTCTTCTCTGGAAGTCGAATTGAGTAAAACTAATTTTTGAATACTTTTTGGAAATAATTCGGCGAAAGCCAAACCGACATAACCACCCATAGAATGACCTAGAATAGTAGTTTTTTCAATTTTTAAATGTTTTAAAACTTCATGAACGGCAGTTGCATTTTCTTCCATAGAATGCACATATCCCAGAGAGTCAGATTTGCCATGGCCCAATAAATCAATTGTGATTATGCGATGTTTTTCTGAAAAAAAAGGAACATAATCCTGCCACATTTTTTTGTTTTCCAGAAAGCCGTGAAGCAGTACGATCGTAGTTCCTGCGCCTGAATCTGTATAAGAGATTGTGGTGTTTTTATATAAAAGAGTTTTCAAAATGATGTTTTAAATTTATTGACGTAAACTGAAATTTTTGCCACGAATTTCACAAATTTACACGAATCAAATCAACTTCAAAAATAGAATTACACGAATTTTACTTATTCGCACAATTTACAGAAAGAATAATTAGTGAAAATTTGTGCAATTTGTGGCAACATTTTTAGTAAAAAAAACGGCCTTCATTTCTGAAAGCCGTTTAGTTTTATGATTTTAAAAAGGAATTTATTTCCGAGAAATATTTTTCTTTAGCATCCAGCCATCCGTAATGTCTGCAGTTTTCGAGCAGAATTAGTTTTGAATTTGGAAGCGTTTTATGAGCCAATTCTCCAATTTGATTACTAATAACATCCTGTTTTCCCTGAATAATTAAAACCTGATTTTTAAAAGTTTTCAATTTGGTTTTGCAATCAAAATGAATCTTTTGCATATCATCCCAAAGTAATCCGTTTATTTTAGAATTTCCCTGAGTTAATCTTTCAGCAATTATAGGAACATATTTTTGATCGTAAACATAGGCTGGCGCCAAGGCTCTTCCGCGTCCTAAACGCGTTTCGTGCGAAGTGTCGCCTTTTTCAATTTTAGCATTCCAGTAATTCAGTGAATCTTTTTCGGCTTTAGTTAGGTTTCTTTCGATAAGATTTTCTGTTTTTAATAAAGTCAAATCAATTCCTCCAGACGATGAAAAAACTAATTTATCGATACTATTTGGATAAATCGTTGCGTAATAAGACGCTAACATTCCGCCAAAAGAATGACCCAGAATATTCCACTTTTTAATTTTCAGATGTTTTCTTAACGACTCAATATCATCAGCCATTATTTTCATCGAAATAGTTTTAGAATTCAGATCTTTCAACTTCGATTTTCCGGTACCTCTTTGATCGTAGATAATCGTTTCTTGATTTTCTGCCAGAGTTTTAGCCATATCTTCAAAACCATTACTATTCATTCCCGGGCCACCATTGATGATCAAAAGCGGTTCGCCTTTTCCGAATGTTTTATAATAGGTTTTGCTGGAATCGCTGTTTGTAGAATAACCTTCGGTTTGAGCGAAAGTATTTCCTAAAACCATCAAAAAGACCAATAGAAAAATCTTTTTCATCTCAGAATTATGAGTTCATTAAACTTTCGATTTCATCCACTTCAACCGGAATATTGCGCATCAAGTTAAAAGGTTCTCCTTTTTCCTGAACCACAACATTATCTTCTAAACGAATTCCGAATTTTTCATCTGGAATATAAATTCCTGGTTCAACCGTAAAAACCATATTGGCTTTCATTGGTTCGTGAAGCAATCCGTAATCGTGCGTGTCAAGACCCATGTGGTGAGACGTTCCGTGCATGAAATATTTTTTGTAAGCAGGCCATTCCGGATTTTCGTTCTGAACATCGGCTTTATCAAGTAAACCTAAACCTAGTAATTCAGAAGTCATAATTTTACCCACTTCAAAATGATATTGTTTCCAAAGCGTTCCTGGAGTCAACATTTTTGTCGCTTCGTTTTTCACTCTTAAAACAGCATTATAAACCGCCTTTTGTCTGTCAGAATATCTTCCTGAAACCGGAATTGTTCTTGTCATATCGCTGGAATAATTTGCATATTCGGCAGCAACATCTAACAAAATTAAATCTCCAGCTTTACATTGTTGGTTGTTTTCGATATAATGTAAAACGTTTGCATTGTTTCCAGAAGCAATAATTGGCGTGTAAGCAAAACCTTTAGAACGGTTACGAATAAATTCGTGAGCCAATTCGGCCTCGATTTCATATTCGGTAACATTTGGTTTTACAAACGACAATAATCTGCGGAAACCTTTTTCCGTAATATCGCAAGCTTGTTGAATCAAATCGATTTCTTCGCTTTCTTTTATAGAACGAATACGTTGCAAAATTGGGTTGCTTTTGGCAACTTGATGAGCAGGATAACGCTCTTTCCACCATTTTACAAAACGAGCTTCACGCGTTTCAGTTTCAACAGTTGCGCGGTAATGTTCGTTGGTATTAATGTACATCGTGTCTGCATACGTCATCATTTCGTTCAAAATTTTATGAAAATCTTGCAACCAATAAACAGTTCTAATTCCAGAAACCTGAAAAGCACGTTCTTTAGTTAGTTTTTCACCTTCCCAAACGGCAATATGATCGTTGGTTTCTTTAAGGAAAAGCATTTCTTTTTGATTCTCATAAGGCGCATCCGGAAATAAAAGCAAAATACTTTCTTCCTGATCAACACCGCTTAGATAAAAAATATCTCTATGTTGTGCAAACGGCAAAGTACTGTCGGCGCTAACTGGGTAAATGTCATTTGAATTGAAAACGGCAACAGAATTAGGTTTCATTTCTGCCGTGAATTTTTTGCGGTTTTTTACAAAAAGAGCGCTGTTTATTTGATGATATTTCATAATAATGTGAGTTTTGAACTTCGAATTTCAAAATTAGTGATTTTTGAAGAAGTAACACAAAATTGAATTATTAAAGTTTTCTTATTTGTACAAGATTTTTTCTCTCGGAGATTAGGCAGATTAAGCAGATTTATTCTTTTTATTTTATTGTGTTTTAATCGTAATCTTTGCCATTTCGATCCCGAAGCTTCGGGATCGAAATCTTTGTAAGTAGCTTGATAAAGATTGATAAGCGCAAAGTTCTGTCATTTCGACGGAGGAGAAATCACACTAGAAACTCGACAAAGATTGGCGATTCTCTTTGCAGAACAACGAGTTCGATTTCTCCTTGCGTCGAAATGACAATGTTGAGTAAACCTGTCAGGTCTGTCGATGCTAAATTGTGTCCACAAAAAAACCGAAGCCATAAAACTTCGGTTTTTCTATAAATATATCTTTCTAAAAAATTATTTCTTATCAAGTAACTTCTCTAAAAGAGCAGATTTATCTTTTTCAGACTGAAGCAATCTTTCATAAAGTTTAGTATTCTGTTCGATAGATTCTAGAAGTTTATCTAATGGATTAAAAGTACAGTTGTTATTTTTTATTGAAGCAGAATCATTATGATAAGTATTCCCAATAATATTAAAAACCGCTTCTTCAGAAAAGTTTCTTATCACTTCGGCAGGCACGCCCAAAGCATCGGCAATTGCTTTTAGTTTTTCGTCGTCAACACTTTCGCTTCCTTCAATAATCGAGATAGATTGCTGTGTAGTACCAATTGCTTGCGCAAGAGCTTCCTGTTTCATATCTCTTAATTCTCTAATTCGGCTAATGTTGCGACCGATATGTCTTGGTTTTATTTCTGTGCTCATAGTTCAAAGATATTTAAAATTCTTTTACCTTTTTGGTTTTGGTAGAAAACAAGTCTTTGTTTGTGAGATACATTTTGCAAATTATTTTCATTGTGTAAAAATACAACTTTTCTTACTATAGCGAAAATAAGAAGATTGTGAAGTAATGACAATATTGTGTAATATTGTTTTTAGAAATAACTAGAAGTTATGATAGTAGAAAAAGCAAGTACAAAAGACCACGAAATACTTACTGAAATAACCAAAAAGTCAAAAGCTTATTGGGGATATTCTGAAGAGCAAATTTTAAAATGGAGTAATAATCTAACAATTACCCAAGATTACTTAAAAGATAATGACGTTTTTAAACTAATAAATGACAATAAAATTGTTGGTTACTACTCTTATATTATTGAAGAAGAAAAGAATGTAATACTTGATAACTTATTTGTACTGCCGGATTATATTGGAAAAGGATTAGGGAAATATTTAATGACTGATTTTTTGAATAGAATGAAAGAAAATCAAATCAGAAAAATAACCCTGGATTCAGAACCAAATGCTGAAAGTTTTTATTCAAAAATGGGATTTGTGAAAATTGGTGAATTCGAAACCTCAATAAAAAATAGGTTTATGCCAATTATGGAATTGAAAATTAAATAGTTGAAGAAATAAAAAATGCAGAATTCAAGTTTTAAATTAGTAACAATAAAAGAAGTCAAATCGCAATTTCCGTTTTTAATAGATCATGAAGGATTTGATTATTTTGACGAATGGGAAGATCAGGATTTCTTTCTTGTAGCAAATCAAGAGGTAAGTTTTGAAGGTGATTTCTATCTGGACCTTTATGAAGTGAAAGAGAAAAAATGGCTTTCGAGCATTCTAAATATGTCAATAAAAGAAATTGAAAAAATACGAATTGAAGGGGTTTTAATAAATGGAAATTTCTCTACAAACGGAACTATTATAAATGCCGAAGGCGATTATGGACCGTATGTTTTTATTAACGGGAATGTTACTTGCCAGAGTATGTTATTAGGCGGTTCGTATGTTGAAATAAAAGGGAATGTAAAAGCCAAAGAAGTTGTAATGACATCTTATAATCACGGAAATTTTAAATGTTCTGGTATTATTGAAGCTCCGGTTTTTATGGTCGAAGATCATAATACAACTTTTAAAGAGCGAAAAAATGACTTGTTTTATTACAATGACAGGGCAAATGACTTTGAGGCTAAAAATGATTGCGAATTTGACGACGAAACTGACGAAGATATTCTATCAATTGAATTGCGCAAACATCTTGAAAATCCGTTAATAGAAACTTTTGAAGAGCTTAAACGTGAATTAGAAAATGGAGAATTGGTTTTAAAACAAAATAATCCGCCTTCTAAACCTTATGAATATTGGGAAAATAGAGTGTCCTCAAATTATAGAGATTTAAAAGTAGTTCCGCCACAATACAAAACTCGCGAATTGTGTGAGCTGGCATTAAAAACTACATTTCATGCATTGCAATATGTTAATCGGGAGTTTATTACACGAGAGCTTTGCCAAAGATTGGTTGATAAAGATGGATTTGCGATTCAGAAAATACCAGACGAATTTATAACAGAAGAACTTTGCTTAAAAGCGGCTCAAAGTGGAACATTAATTTCGCTTATTCCACGTAAATTTTATTCTGAAGAACTGATTTTAATAACATTCAAAAACGGTAAACACGAACCCAGTATAAATGATGTTCCTTCTGAATTTATTACTGAAAGTTTACTCGAAGAATATGTAAAAATAGGTAAAGGTTTATGGCTCGACAAAGCGTGCAAAGAAAATGAAATAGATAAATTGGTTGTTTTAAAACGAGTTATTGATTCCGGAATAAAAAATACTGATGCTGTTTTTGGGAATCATTTCAGTAAAGAAGTTGTTGATTATGCTGCGTTTGTTTATGATAATGAAGAATTTAAAAACGAATGGAAAAATTACATTCAAAAATATAAGGTTAAATTTGAACGTCTTGGGTTGAATGAATATTTCTAAACTTGCTAAATCAGATTATGAAATCACAAGTTGAAATAAGAAAAGTCGAAAAACAAGACCTGGATTTTGTCTACAAAGCAATATGCGAACTTGAAAATGAAACTTTAGATTTCGAAATTTTCAAAGATATTTTCAACGAAAATATTTCGAATCCTAAGAATCTTTATTTGTTGGCAGAAATTGAGAATGAAGGTGTCGGGTTTATTAGTTTTCATACACAAAACCTTTTGCATCATTGCGGATTAGTGGGTGAAATTCAAGAGTTTTTTATTCATCAAAAGCATAGAGGAAAAGGAATTGGAAGACAATTAATCGAAAAGATAAAGCAATATGCAGATCAGAATAACCTAAAAAGTATTGAAGTTACTACAAATAAAAGGCGAGTAGAAAATGTGTTGATTTATGAAAATCTTGGTTTTGATTTAACGCATAATAAGTTTACTATTTATAAGTAATAATAAGCAAATTGGTTTGATTTGTGATTTCTCCCTTCGGTCGAAATGACAAGAAATTACGATTAATAAAACCCGATCAAATGAAACAACTAAACACATCTATAAAACAGAATCTAATAGTAGGTTTGCTTCTTGGTTTATGGATTTTTATTTTTGCTTTTATAATAAGACCTTTTGATGACGGAACTGTAAATTTTCGATCTTGGTTTTTAATTAGCGTTGGTTTTAGTCTATTGGCATTTTTGTGTTATGCAATTCTTGCTGTAATTCAAAAATGCGTCTATGAAAAAATATCAAAATGGAATGTGGGATTAGAAATAGGAAGTATTGTTTTCTTTCATTTTATCTATTTAATTAGTGTTTACGCCTATTATAAAAGTCCAATTTTAAATGGAGGTTACAGTTTTGGAGATTTTTTCGTTATTATATTTATCAAAGTCGGTTTTGTTTTAGCTCCCGTAATTATTCTTGCAAGAAGATATTTGATTAAATTGATTCCTATAAAAGACGATGTTTTAGATATTAGAGGAGAAAATAAATTAGATGTTTTGAGAATCAATAAATCTGATTTGGTCTGTGTTTCAAACGCTCAAAATTATGTCGAGATTTTTTATACTGAAAACGGAAAACTCACTTCAAAGTTAATTCGGACTTCACTTAAAAAAATTCAGGAAGATTTTGATTTTTTAATACAAATACATCGTTCTCATTTAATAAATCCGATGCATTTTAAGTCGTGGAGAAGTCAAAACACAATTATTTTAACTCAAATTGAACTTCCGGTTTCTAAAAATTATAAAGCAACTTTGCTATAGCTTTAATTTCGTACCTAAAAACGATGGTTTTGTACCAAAGCCTACAAAATAGGGATTTACGAAGGTTTTTCATTTTAGTTTTGTCTCATCAATTTTAAATTAATTATGAAAACAAAACACATTTGTCTCCTCGGATTATTATTTTTCCTGATCAGTTATTTATTCTTTTCTAAAGTTTTGCCCAACTTTCAAAAACCAATCGATTTTGCGCATTGGTTTAACTTAGTTGGAGCATGTTTATTATTGTCATTTAATCGCGTATTTCCTGAAAATAGATTAAATTCTGTTGCTTCTTTCATTACTGCTTTAGGAGTTATTGCTCATATTGGGCTTTGTACAATCGACTTAATAATGTCGAGTTTTGGGAATAATGATTTTGCTAAAGCTGAATTGAGTAATCAGATTCGTAATACGGCATCTATTTTTTATCCGTTTATTGTGGTTGGTCCGTCGTTACTTTTTATTGGTTTGTCAGTGCACGCTTTAAACTTTATAAAAACTAATTTGGCAAGTGCTTTAATGGTTATTCTTGCCACGCCTGCAATTGGTTTTTCTTTTTTTGTACTGAAAGACGGAATTTACATGTTGCTATTTTGTGTAATTTTTGTTGCGGGATTAGCTTTGTTGCTTTATAGAAAAGAAAGTGAACAAGTATTGATTAATGAAGAAGTTCGTAAATAGTATTGTGCTAGAATCAAAGCTCTTAATTTAATTTGTATTTTCGTTTGGCTGAAAAACACTAATTCAAAGTAAATAAATTGAATAAACGTCTAAAATACCTAATCTCGCTCTTTCTGGTTTTTGCCATGATTGCGAACGATGGTACGCTAGATTCTCCATCAAAATCAGCCGATTATTATCAGTCTTCATATGTAATTGCGAAGAGAGAATTAGATTTTAAAACTTCTCGTTTATACAAATTCAGTCAATCAACTTCTAGTGTAAAAACAATATTCTCAATTGTTTTAAATTATCTTAAGGTTGAAGATGTTTTTAGTTTTCAAATTGCAATAGTTTTCAAATTGCAGAAAGTACTACGTCAAAATATAAAGCCATTTATAAATCAGTCTGTTTTTGTAAATGAAATAATCACTTCAAATAATTGCTATAAAAGTTTATACACGGCTTAGAGTATTCTTTTCTAAGTATTTATGCTATTTAAAGCATAAGATGATAAAATAATGTCTAATCATTTATCATTTTCAAAATGTATAAACACAAAAATAAAACACGTTTAGAGCAATCTAAGCGACCACTTCATTGGTTGAAAAGAAAAATAATTTTAATTATGACGGCCTTTATGTTAGGTATGGCAAACGGAATGAATGTGCAGGATCAAGCATTAAAAGGAAATCAAAATTATACTGAACAGCATAAGAAGGATTGATTTTTCTAATTAGAAAATAAGTCAATGATATAATTAGAAAATTCTTTTGACTTTTAGACTTTGGCATAAAAAAAACCGAAGCAATTTGCTTCGGTTTTCAATTAATTTAATCGATCCATTTGTAATAGCGCGCACCAATTAAATTAGGAATTTCTTTTTCGATTCGATCTAAAACCCATTCGTTTTTAGGAGTTCTAATGCTTTGTTTTTGTTCTTTTTTATGAAGGCTTTCGTAAGCTTCAAAACCAATTTCTGTGCTTTCTTCTAAGTTTTCAAAAAGCTTTGTTTTGGCTAAAGCCGATTGCCATTCCGGTTGAATCGTTCCTTCAAAAACTTTCGATTTCGATCCGCTTCCGTAAGCAAGGAATCCAAATTTAGTTCCGGCAACTTCTTGTTTTGTATCATAATAATGAGCCAAAGTCGATAATAATCCCATGAAAATAGAACCCGTATATAGATTCCCAATTAGCGATGAAGCCAATTCTGCAGGTTGCAATTTGTCGGTTACAAATTTTCTGTACTCATCAGATTTTCCAACTTCTTTAATTTTAGTTTGATAATCTGCTGGTTCGATATTTTCTGCAATAATTTTATCAGCGTGATCTAAAGCATAGATCTCAGACAACATTCTGCGTCCCTGAAAAGAATACGGAAGATGCATGATAATGCTGTTCCAGGTATTGTATAAAGTTTCGGTAGTGTTTTTTAATTTCTTGAATGAAAAGTAAGCATTACGCGTACGATCCATATAACATTGATTCGAATATTGTCCGTCAAAAACCGGTTGGTCTTTATGAATTTCAATCTCGGCTTCTAAATTGTCGAACCAAGTATCGTTATTTTCGTTTTGTGTAATCGCAGCTTTTGAGATGCTTCTGTAAGGTTTAAAGAAATCAAAAACACCTTTTGTGCTTATTGCCCAATTGTCATCAAAAGCAATAATTCTAGGATTCGATGTTACAAGCATTGCCAAGGCTCCAGCACCTTGAGTGTATTCTCCGGTTGAATTTAAGTCGTATTTGGCAAAATCAGTTGTAACGACAATTGCTTTTTTAGTTGGATTTAATTTTACAAAATCGATGCAGTTTTGTAGCGCATCAACACCGCCAATACAGGCAAAAGTAAAATCAACCACATCGCATTCGGTTAAAGAATCTTCGCCAAATTTTTGTTCCATTAAACTAATTAAAAAAGAACTAATTGGTTTAGAGCTGTCAATTCCGCTTTCAGTTCCAACATAAATCCGGCTTATCTCGTTTAGGTTTATTTCGTTTTCAAGAATTAGTTTTGTTAAAGCGTTTGCTCCAAAAACTACAGCATCCTGATGAACGTCAGGCAAAGTCATTTTAATTAATCCGAGTCCTTTTTCTAGTTTTTCGGGTTCAATATTTCTGGCAATTGCCAAAGTCTTTATGGGTAAATGTATGTTGGCTACATCAAAAGAGATAGCATCAATTCCTGTTTTCATTCTCATTTTTTTTGAAGCCGATAAAGGTAAAATTATGCTATTAAAATTCACTTGTTTTCGGTCATTAAAATTCATGATGACTTTATTTTTGAGGAAAAGAAGTCAAAAAGCAGTAAAAAATAACAATTTGGTAATTATATAAAAACCAAGATTCTGTTAAAATAGCTTTGTAATAAACCCTAGTTTATTGTTTTTAAATAATTTGTAGAATTATCGAAGAAAGCTCTTTAAAATCATTATAAATAACAACGAAATGGTTGTAGTTCATGTCTAATTGCTTTATTTTTGTATAATTTTTTAAAACAAACTACTTAAACAATTATGGCACAATCTGCACTATTGAATGCTTCCATCTTAAAGAAAGTGGCTATGGCTCTTTCGGGAATATTCTTAATCACGTTTTTAGCGCTGCATGTTTCCTTAAATTTTATTTCTATTATTAGTGAAAATGTTTTTAACGAAGCATCTCACTTTATGGGATACAATCCGCTGATTCAATATGTAATGCAACCAGTTTTAGCAATCGGAGTAATTTTCCATTTCGTAATGGGATTTGTTTTGACTGCTCAAAATAGCGCTGCAAGACCAATTGCTTATGCAAAATACAATGGAGCAGCGAATGCTTCTTGGAGCTCAAGAAATATGATTATTTCTGGGTTGGTTATTTTGGCTTTCTTAGGATTGCATTTCTATGATTTTTGGTTTCCTGAAGTTACCTATAAATATATTGCAGGTACAGCACCAGATGCCACAAGGTATTATGGAGAATTAGTTCATAAATTTCATGATCCAATTCGTACAGGTATTTATTGTATTTCATTTGTGTTATTAGGGTTTCACCTTTGGCACGGATTCAGTTCTTCTCTTCAATCAGTAGGAATGAACAATAAATATTCTAGATTTTTAAGTAAAATCGGTTATGGCTTTGCGGTAGTAGTACCAGCACTTTTCGTCATAATCGCATTATTTCATCATTTCAATAATTAATATAAATTATAATGGCATTAGATTCAAAAATTCCACACGGCCCAATATCGGACAAATGGACAGATTATAAAGATCATATTAATTTAGTAAACCCTGCAAACAAACGTAATTTAGATATTATCATTGTTGGTACTGGTTTGGCTGGAGGTTCAGCTGCGGCTACTTTGGCTGAGCAAGGGTATAACGTAAAAGCTTTCTGTTTTCAAGATTCACCTCGTCGTGCGCACTCTATTGCAGCACAAGGTGGTATCAATGCAGCAAAAAATTATAAAGGTGATGGTGACTCAGTTTACAGATTGTTCTACGATACTGTAAAAGGTGGTGACTACCGTGCACGTGAGGCAAACGTTCACCGTTTGGCTGAAGTCTCTGCTAATATTATTGACCAATGTGTGGCTCAAGGGGTGCCATTGGCTCGTGAATATGGTGGACTTTTAGATAACCGTTCTTTTGGAGGAACATTAGTTTCTCGTACTTTTTACGCACAAGGACAAACCGGACAACAATTATTGTTAGGAGCTTATTCTGCAATGAACCGTCAGATTGGTCGTGGAAAAGTAAAAATGTACAACCGTCACGAAATGCTGGACATTGTTATCGTGAACGGAAAAGCGAGAGGTATTATCGCTCGTAACTTAATCACTGGAGAAATAGAAAGACATTCTGCTCACGCGGTAGTAGTTGGTTCTGGAGGATACGGAAACGTATTTTTCCTTTCAACAAATGCTATGGGAAGTAACGCAACAGCAGCTTGGAAAATACATAAAAAAGGAGCGTTTTTCGCAAATCCTTGTTACACACAAATTCACCCAACTTGTATTCCGGTTTCAGGAGATCACCAGTCAAAATTGACTTTGATGTCTGAATCTTTACGTAATGATGGTCGTATTTGGGTTCCTGCAAAACAAGAAGATGCTAAAGCAATCCGTGAAGGAAAGAAAAAAGCAACTGATTTATCTGAAGCTGAGAGAGATTATTTCTTAGAAAGAAGATATCCTGCTTTTGGTAACTTAGTACCTCGTGACGTTGCGTCTCGTGCTGCAAAAGAAAGATGTGATGCTGGTTTTGGTGTTAACAAAACCGGAGAAGCTGTTTACTTAGATTTCGCAGCAGCGATCAAACGTTACGGAACTGAAGAAGCATTTGTAAAAGGTTTAGATGCTAATGATGCTACATTGGTAACTAAATTAGGAGCTGAAATCGTGAAAAGTAAATACGGAAACTTATTCCAAATGTATTACAAAATCGTTGACGAAGATCCTTATACTACACCAATGATGATTTACCCAGCGGTTCACTACACAATGGGTGGAACTTGGGTTGATTATAACTTAATGACTACAATTCCTGGATGTTTCTCAATTGGAGAATCTAACTTCTCTGATCACGGAGCAAACAGACTTGGAGCTTCTGCTTTAATGCAAGGTTTGGCTGATGGATATTTCGTATTGCCTTATACTATTGGAGATTATTTAGCTCCGGATATTAAAATGGGAGAAATTTCTACAGATTTACCAGAATTCGTAGCAGCAGAAAAAGAAGTAAAAGATCAAATCGATAGATTTATCAATAATAAAGGAACTCATTCTGTAGATTATTTCCACAAGAAATTAGGAAAAATCATGTGGGATAAAGTAGGTATGGCTCGTAATGCTAAAGGATTGTCTGAGGCTATTGTCGAGATTGCTGCTTTACGTGAAGAGTTTTATAAAGATGTAAAAGTTCCTGGAAGCGCTAACGAATTTAATCAGGAATTAGAGAAAGCGACACGTGTTGCCGATTTCTTAGAGTTAGGAGAATTGTTCGCGAAAGATGCATTGCACCGTAATGAGTCTTGTGGAGGTCACTTCCGTGAAGAATACCAAACAGAAGAAGGAGAAGCACTTCGTGATGATGAAAACTTTGCATACGTTGCAGCTTGGGAATACAAAGGAAAACCAAGTGATGCTGTATTACACAAAGAACCTCTAGTTTACGAAAATATTAAATTAGTTCAAAGAAGCTACAAATAGTATTTAAAAAGTTGATATACTTTTTAATACTTAAAACTTATACAAAATGAAACTTACATTAAAAATATGGCGTCAGAAAAACGCCCAAGATAAAGGGGGAATTGTTGATTACCCAATCGACGGAATCGAACCAGATATGTCTTTCCTTGAAATGCTTGATGTTCTTAACGAACAATTAATCAACAAAGGAGAAGAACCAGTTGCATTTGACCACGATTGTCGTGAAGGAATCTGCGGTATGTGTTCATTATTTATCAACGGAGAAGCGCACGGACCAGACAGAGGAGTAACAACTTGTCAATTACACATGCGTATGTTTAAAGATGGTGATACGATTTTTATCGAGCCATTTAGAGCAAAAGCTTTCCCTGTAATTAAAGATTTAGTTGTTGATAGAAGTTCTTTTGACAGAATTCAACATGCAGGAGGATTTATTTCTGTAAACACTTCAGGAAATACAATCGATGCAAATACAATTCCGATCAACAAACATGATGCAGATAAATCATTTGATGCTGCTGCTTGTATTGGTTGTGGAGCTTGTGTTGCAACTTGTAAAAACTCATCGGCAATGTTATTCGTTGCGGCAAAAGTATCTCAATATGCTTTATTGCCACAAGGTCAAATCGAAGCTGTTGATCGTGTTTTAAACATGGTGCATCAAATGGATCACGAAGGTTTTGGTAACTGTACCAATACTGGAGCTTGTGAGGTAGAGTGTCCTAAAGGAATTTCTCTTGAGAATATTGCACGTATGAATCGTGAGTATTTATCAGCAAGCTTAAAAGGATAGTAATACATTTAGTTTTAAATAGAAAAACGCATTCATTAAGTTGAATGCGTTTTTTGCTTTTTATCTAGTCCGGAGGTTTGCTGTCAAATTGATTAATTATAAAATTGCGCTAATTGTTTTACATTTGTATTTATAAAAATGAATTCTAATGAATGAGAGTGAATTAATAAATTATACCAAGGAAGAACGAAAAAATCATATTCTAAAAGAGATTAACCTGCATACTCGTGTGAGTTTCGAAACCCTCTCGGCTAAGTTAGGCGTTTCTGAAGATACGGTAAGAAGAGATATTAATGAGCTCGAATCAGAGTCGTTATTGATTAAAGTCAAAGGCGGTGCGATGACCAAAGCATATCATTATTCTTCGTCGAACCAAACTTATGAAGTCGAATCGAAAAAGATCATTGCTCAGAAAACGGTTAGTTTGCTGCATGATGGTATGGTTTTATTACTTGATGGAGGAACAACTATTAGAGAGTTTATCCAATTAATTCCAAATGATTTGAATCTGACTGTTTTTACTATTACAGTAGTAACGGCGGTGCAGCTTTTAGATAAACCCAATATTAAAGTTATTATGATTGGTGGCAGTATATCGTCTTACAGTCAAATGTGTGTAAGTGGCGAAGTATATCATCAATTGGCGAATATAAAAGCTGATTTGCTGATTTTAGGAACAAATGCATTAGATATTGACGGTGGATATTCTGATTCTGATTGGGAAACTGTACAGGTGAAAAAAGCGATGATTAAGGCTTCTAAAAAGACTGCGATTATAACTATTACCGAAAAGCTTAATACGGTGCTTAAAATGAAAATTGCGAGCCTGTCTGAGGTTGATTATATTGTTACAGAAGTGGATCCTAAAGACGCGAAATTAAAGTCTTATAAAACGGCTTTCCCTGATTTAGTTCTTATTTAATCTTATGTTTAAAAGATTGTCAATATGAAAATAGCACTTATTCAAACAGATTTGTATTGGGAAGACGCTCTTAAAAATAGAATTAACTTCGAATCGAAAATAAATCAAATCGATTCGAGTGTTAATCTGATTGTACTTCCTGAAATGTTTTCTACTGGTTTTACCATGAATGCGTCGGCAGTTGCTGAAAGTATGCAAGGAGAAACTATTCTGTGGATGCAATCAATGGCAAAACAAAAAGATTGTGCTATAACAGGAAGTTTAATTATTTTCGATAATAACCAATATTATAACAGAATGTTATTTGTTTATCCGTCAGGCGAAATTCAATATTATGACAAGCGTCATTTGTTTTCGTTAGCGGGAGAAGACCTTTTTTATACTGCAGGAACACAAAAAGTGATTGTAGATTATTTAGATTGGAAAATCTGCTTGCAAATTTGTTACGATTTGCGATTTCCGGTTTTTGCACGAAATGTTGAAAATTACGATTTGATTTTATATGTTGCCAATTGGCCCAAAGTACGAACTAATGCTTGGGATGCTTTGTTGAAAGCGCGCGCAATCGAAAATTTAAGTTATGTTGCCGCTGTAAACAGAATTGGTCTTGATGATAATAATTTTGAACATATTGGACACTCACAATTAATTGACTTTTGGGGCAATTATATTGTAGAGCCACAAGAAACTGAAGGTGTTTTTGTGGCTGAGCTCGACAAAAATGCGATGATAGAAATGCGAAAAAGGCTCAACTTCTTGAATGATAAAGACGATTTTGAGATTAAAATTTAGAACGCTTTACTCTTTTTCGCATCCTCTTTTCTCTTTTTCTCCTCTTGTTTTTTCTCTACTTCAGGATTAAATGGAACGCTCAAATCAATTGCTTGATCCACATCCCAATTCATTCGCACATCTACACTTGTTTGATAGTAAAAGACTTCTTCGGCGTAGGTTTTGTTTAAATAACTTCCTGAGTCGTAGACTTTGTTTTTGTTATCGTCATAGATTATTCGAATTGTGAATTTGTCAGGAACTAACAAATTAAATTCAAGTTTTGTTTTGCCTTCAGAATAATCACTGGCATATACAACATCTCCCTTTGCATTGGTAGCTTCAACAATTATCGGGAAACGTTTTACATTTTGTAAATTCAAGACCAGATTTCCATAGTCAGCATATTCTTTAGTGCCTAATTTATAAGACAAAGTATCGTTTGATTTTTCGTAGAAATCAGTCAAAGCGCCTGGGAAAAAGGTAATGTCATATTTTTCCATTGGTTCTTTTTTGAAATCGAAATAGAGTTTTTGCTCAAATTCATCGTATTCAGTGGTGAAAGCTACAGCAAGAGAATCTTTATTGATCAATTTTATTTTTGATTTGTCGAACTTAACCAATGGAGTTGCCGATTCTAATGTGAATCGCTCTCTAAAATTCAAAATTCCACTTTGAACAGGTGTAATATTCAAAGTATCTTTCTTTTGGTCTTTAATCTTAAAATTGAATTTTTTATCAAAATGGTCTGCTTTTACATCCATCGACAATGAATCGGTTTTGTCTATTTTAAATGGTTTGAACCAAACTTGTAAAGAGTCTTTTTTAGGAAAAGCAGTAACAATAGATTCAAGAGTCTCACCGTTGTGTTTTAGTGTGATTTTTGGTTTAGAAATTTTGAAGTTTTGTTTCCCTTCATAAGGAAGTAATAATCTGTTTCCTGATGCCTGAATTGGTTTTAATGCTTTTAGTGGAACTGTTTCTTTAAATAATTCTATCTCAAAAATAGTATCATTAGGTACCGTAATAAAATGTTTGATAAAACCTATTTTATCATCTTTTGGGTTGAATCGGTTATTGGCTCCTTTGTCTTTCAGGGCCATTAAAAGGTATTTTCCAGCCTTTAAATTCTCTAATTTAAAAGTTCGTAAACTATCCAAAGTGCTTGTGATATATCTTGGATTTTGTTTGTAAATCACAGAATCTTTAAAAGTGTCATTGACTTCATATAGCATTACGGAAACAAAATTATCTACGTTTTTTTCGTAAGCATCTTTAATTCTTCCGCTAATTGAAAGTGAATCTATGTAGGATCCTGTCGAAAATATATATTTGAATTGATTAATCGCGTTTCCTTCGTTGTTGTCTGCGATACTTTGCCCGAAATTAAAACTGTAAGTTGTATTTGGCTGTAAAGTGTCTTTTATTTTTATTGTTATTACTTTACTTGCATTTGTGGGTAAAATCAGCGGCTCATGTTTCATTGGAGGAGAAATAATAAGCTGCTTGTTAAGGTTTTTAAGCTTAACATATTCATCAAAACCTAAGATGATTTCATTTCCTTTAAAATCAGTACTGTAGTTTTCGGGTGAGCTGTATTTTAAAACTGGGGCCAAAGTATCTTTTAGTCCGCCGGTAATGCTGCCTCTTTTGGCGCAACTCAACATTAAAAATACCAATAAAAATGCAATATATCTGAAGTTGTTTTTCAACATAACGGTTTCTGAATTTGATTGCACAAAATAACGATTATATTTGCTTTAATTGAAATTTTTTATCCATTTATTAGGATTTGCAACTTTGAGCTTTTCCTGTTTTTTTTGAATTTCAAATCATCAAGAATATATAATTTCTTACTTTTGGGTTAAATTGTAATTTTTCTTAAGTTTTGCTAAAAAGATTTTTGATTGGTTTGTTGGTTTGTTTGCTGTTTTCATGCGGTAAAAATGAAAAGCCAATAATTGCTTTTTATTATTGGAAAACCATCTTGCGGTTTTCTGAGACCGAAAAAGAGATTCTTCGTGATAACGACGTTAGTAAGCTTTATGTTCGGTATTTTGATATTGGCTTGAATCCTGTATCACAAGAGCCAATTCCGGTTAGTCCAATTCATTTTCAAGAAAACATCAATAATTTTGGTATAGTTCCTGTGGTTTTTATACAAAATAAAGTCATGTTGATGCCGAATCTAAATATTGACGATTTGGCTCAAAAAACAATTCATTTGATAGAAGAAATAAATACTAAAAACAAAATCAATTGTCAGGAAATTCAAATTGATTGCGATTGGACATTAAAGAGTAAAGAGAATTATTTGAAATTTATTGAACGATTTAAAAAGCTTTCAAAAAAGAAACTTTCCGCAACTATTCGCTTACATCAAGTAAAATATTTTAAGAAAACAAAAATCCCAAGTGTCGATTCCGGAGTTTTGATGTATTATAATATGGGAACGATTTCGCCAGACTCATTGAATTCTATTTACAGCAAAAAAGTTGCAGAAAGATATCTGGAAAGTTTAAAAAAATACCCATTGCATCTTGATTTGGCATTGCCAATATATTCGTGGGCAGTTCATATCAGGAATCAAAAAGTAATAGGTTTACGCTCAAAACTGAATGTAAGTGAACTTAAAAATGATGCTAATTTTGAAAAAATCGGAACTATATTTTTTAAAGTAAAAAGGTCAAATTATAAAAATGGAACTTTTTACGAAAAAAATGATTTGCTTAAAATAGAAGCGATTTCCTCTGGAGATTTAATAGAAATGGCAAAAGATTTAGATGGAAATTTAGCTCAGGCTCCAAGAGAAATTATATTTTACGATTTAGACGAATTCAATATTAAAAACTATGAAAAGAATATTTTTGAACAAGTTGTTTCTTGTTTCTAGTGCTGTTTTACTTTTTGCATACGGAATAATTTACGCGTGTGGCGGTGGTGATGATTGGGATTATTTTGGTTATAATTCAAATTTTACGCCTGAAACGTTTACGGATAAATCATATTCGCCTCTTTTTTTGTCGGGGGATATTTTTTACGGAATTGGTTTTGATACGCAACATAATTCGAGGTTCAATAATGATATAAAATCAGATTGGGAAGGTTATTTAAAAGGAAAAGTAGATGCCGCCACAGTAAATTATTTTTTAATTGGTGATGAAACACCACGATATTCTTCTGATAAAAAGACATCTCAAAATAAAGTTGATATTACGCAGCTTCATGTTTTCTATAAGAATAAAAAAGAAAATCAAACTTCGTTAAAATGGGGTAAAAAGATAAATTTGAAAGATGCAAAAGTTAAAAACTTTGTTGAGTTTTTATATTTGGCTCAAAAAATAGAAACTGTATCGATAGGAGAGGATTATTGGAGTTATGATCCTGTTGTTGCTAAGACTTTTGGTGATTTAAAAATGATTCAGTCAATAGAAAATGTTTATAATACAACTTCAGACTCGTTTTTGAAAAACAGATATTGGTTTCTTACCATGAAAGCTTATTTTTATAGTAGTAATAAGAAGAAAGCGATCGAATTTTTTAATAAAACCGAAGCTTCTGTTGTTAAAAATGTGTTGTATTATCGTGCTCTTGCGTATGTTGCCGGAATAAATCATCAGCAAAAAAAATATGCAACATCCAATTATTTATATGCGCAAGTATTTGATAAATATCCGGAATTAAGAATTGTTACGGCATACAGTTTTCGTCCGCAAAACGATGTAGATTGGAATAAATCGTTGGCAATGGCAAAGAATAGTAAAGATAAAGCGGCGCTTTGGGCGATTCATGGTTTTTATAAAGATGAAGCGCAGGCGATAGGCAAAATCTATGAATTGGATCCTAAAAGTGAGCATTTGAATTATTTGTTAACTCGATTGGTTAATAAACAAGAACAGGATATAAATAATTCATTTGAGGAAAATGTAAAGGAGAATGTTCCTGTGAAAAAGCAAACAGTTGCTGAAAACAAAGTGGCAAATCAAAGTAAAATTAATGCTAAAGCTTTTGATTTGGTTTCTAAAATTGCAGCAGGCGGAAATACAGAAAAGCCATATTTGTGGGATATATCTTTGGGTTATTTGCAGACTTTAAAAGGAGATTATGCTGCTGCAGACGGTAATTTTAATAAAGCTGAAAAGACAATGCCAAAAACAGAATTGTCAGGTTATCAATTAAGATTGCTGCGTTTTGTGAATAATATGAGTAAGATTGATAAGCTTACAGATAAAAATGAAAAAACAATTTTGGCTGATTTGAATTGGTTGTACCAAGAACTTCCAAAGACATATAAAGAGCAAGAATTTCGTTATCAAAATGCAGCTCAATGGAGTAAAAATTACTTGGCGACACTTTATAGGGCAAAGTCCAATCCTGTAATGGTAGAATTATTTGGGGGAGATTCTCAATCTAATTCTTATTATTGGGGAGGTGGAAATGCTTTTTATGATGATGAAAAGAATTTACTTGATATGAAAGCATTTTTGGCTAAGTCAAATAAAACTGAAATAGAAAAAATTGGAGCGGGGATTTATAGGCTGAAATTAAAAGATATTAATAATTTCCAGGCAGTTCAGGCAACATTCAAGAATAAGATTTCAGATGCAATTGCTTTTATTCAGCAAACGGATTCAGTTCAGTCTTATACTTTTTTAGGTAATCCGTTTAACGGAAATATTAAAGATTGTCATGATTGTGATCATGCAGCATATCAAAAGAAGAAATATTCGCAAATTGAATTTCTTAATACAATAAAAGCTATGCAAGATAAACTTGCTCAAAAGGAAGATGTTTATACGAATAGTTTATTATTAGGGAATGCATTCTATAATATTACACATTTTGGAAACGGAAGAACCTTTTATGAAATAAGTATAGTAGGTTATGGTTCGAGCCCGTATTCATTTAGAGGTTCGATGAAAAATATGATTACTAATTGTAGTTTGCCAAAAATGTATTATCAAAAGGCTTTTGAAGCAGCGACGACAAAAGAACAAAAAGCAAAATGTATTTATATGTTGGCGAAATGTGAACGTAATGAGTACTATAACTATAAGTACGATAATTTGAAAAATTGGTGGGAAGCAAATGATGATAAGATTAATTTTATCGCGTGGAACGGTTTTAAAACTCTGAAAAAAGACTATTCAGATACAAAATACTATCAAGATGTAATAGCTGAATGTGGTTATTTTAATACATATGTCAACCAATAATTAATGAAATGGTAAATAAAATAGAACATATTGGTATTGCGGTGAAGGATATGAATGATGCAAATGTATTGTTTGAGAAGTTATTAGGTGTTGCGTCGTACAAAATGGAATCAGTAGAAAGTGAGGGGGTTTTGACTTCTTTTTTTCAGACTGGAACCAATAAGATTGAACTGTTGATGGCGACGAATCCAGAAAGCCCAATTGCTAAATTTCTCGACAAAAAAGGAGAGGGAATTCATCATATCGCTTTTGATGTAGAAGATATTTATGCAGAAATTATTCGGCTTAAAAATGAAGGTTTTGTATTGATAAATGAAGTTCCGAAGAAAGGAGCGGATAATAAATTGGTCGTTTTTCTGCATCCCAAAAACACAAATGGAGTTTTAGTAGAGCTTTGTCAGGAAATTAAATAAAAAAATCTCTTTTAATTATTTTAAATAAGATATTGAAAATCAATTGAGTTTTAAAAGAGTGATGTAGTTATTTGAAATTAAATAGAAATCATATCCCAAAATATTTGGAGTGAATAAAAAATAGTAGTAATATTGCATCCTCAAACCGGTCCTATAGCTCAGCTGGTTAGAGCACCTGACTCATAATCAGGTGGTCCCTGGTTCGAGCCCAGGTGGGACCACAGAAAAGCCTCATATTTTTTATGAGGCTTTTTTTATGTCAAAAATTGTTTTTATGTGGAAATCTTATACATTTGTCAGAGAAGCAGCTGTAAAGCCTTGTTTTTGTGAGAATTATATTAAGCCGAGTAAAATCAATAACCTACCTTGCTGTGATGCAGCGTGTTGAAATTATGAAGAGATTAAAGACTGTTTTTTTTGCGTTTATTTTTACTTTTTTAAATTTTTCAACTCTTCTTGCGGAGGATCCACCGGAAATTGATGATCCATTACTACCGCCAAGAGAAGAATTGCCAATTGATAATCAAATTGTGTTTTTAGTAGTATTAGCTGTTGTTTTAGGAATTGCAGTCATTTACAGAAATAGAATAAAAAAAGCTTCAATGTAAATTGAAGCTTTTTTTATGAAATTGATTTTGAAAAATTATTTGTTTATTGAATAAAGTCGAGAGATGTATTTTCCGACAACATCAAATTCCAGGTTTATTTTTGTTCCAACTTTGAAATTTTTAAAATTTGTATTCTCAAAAGTATACGGGATAATCGAAACGCTAAATTCATTTGTTTTAGAGTTTACAACTGTAAGACTTACTCCATTCACCGTAATAGATCCTTTTTCGATGGTGATATTGCTTAGATTCTTATCGTATTCAAAAGTGTAATTCCAACTTCCGTGTGCTTCCTCGATCTTAATGCAGGTTCCGGTTTGGTCAACGTGGCCTTGAACAATATGTCCGTCAAGGCGGTCTCCAAGCTTCATTCCTCTTTCAAGATTTACAATTTCGCCTTCTTTCCAGTCGCTAATATTTGTTTTTAAAATCGTTTCGTCAATAGCAGTAACGGTGTAAAATGAGTCTTTTATCGCGACAACTGTTAAGCAGATACCGTTGTGTGAAACACTTTGATCTATTTTTAATTCATTTGTGATTGAAGAGTCTACTGTAATGTGAAGATTATTTTGGTCTTTTCGTATTTCGTGGATTCTTCCTAGGGTTTCTATAATTCCTGTAAACATTGTTGTTTTATTTTACTAAATTTGCACATCAAAATTAGTAATAAATAACCTGAGCACATGAATAAAAGAGCAGAAAATATAATTGTTGGAATTTCAATTGGAGATTTAAACGGTATTGGAAGCGAAGTTATATTGAAAACATTCGAAGATTCTCGCATGTTGGAGATGTGCACGCCCGTTATTTTTGCTAATGCAAAGATACTTTCATTCGTTAAAAAGAGTTTTACATCTACAGTTCAATTTCATGGAGTTGATAAATTAGATCAGGTTTTACCAGGAAAAGTAAATGTCTTTAATTTATGGAGAGAAGGAGTTGATATTAATTTGGGAACAAATGATGAAAAAATTGGCGAGTATGCTATAAAATCATTTGTTGCGGCAACCAAAGCTCTGAAAGAAGGTGTGATTGATGTTTTAGTAACAGCGCCAATAAATAAATATAATATCCAGTCAGAAGATTTTAAATTTCCGGGACATACAGATTATTTGGATCAGGAATTAGAAGGGAATGCTCTTATGATGATGGTACAGGATAATTTAAGAGTAGGTTTATTGACCGATCATGTGCCTTTAAGTGAGGTTTCTTCTCATTTGACAGAAGAATTAATTACAAGAAAGATTGAAACAATCAGAAAGTCTTTGATTCAGGATTTTAGTATAGTAAAGCCAAAAATTGCAGTTTTAGGATTAAATCCTCATGCAGGAGATGGTGGGGTTATAGGGAAGGAAGATGATCTGGTTTTAAAGCCGACTTTAAAGAAAATTTTCGATGCCGGAACAATGGTTTTTGGTCCATTTCCTGCTGATGGCTTTTTTGGAAGTGGTCAATACGAAAAATATGATGCGATTGTGGCGACATATCACGATCAGGGATTAATTCCGTTCAAAACATTATCTTTCGGAAAAGGAGTGAATTATACAGCAGGTTTAAATAGAGTTAGAACATCGCCAGATCATGGTACAGCATATGATATTGCTGGGAAAGACATGGCAGATTTCAACTCATTCAAAGAGGCGGTTTATCTAGCAATAGATATTTTTCGTTCGCGTAATCAGTACGAAGAGATTACCGAAAAACCTCTTAAAATAAAAGAAAAACAGTTATAAACAAAAAAAGGTGAATAAGATTATTAGTTTTATAATAATTTTATATCTTTGCACCCCAATTCAGGTATCTGAGTTTTAGATATGAATTGGTCAAATTGATGTTGAAATGAGCAAAACAAAAGAATTTTTAATTCCTTTCATAGGATTAAAACTAGGAAAACACCATTTTGAGTATCAAATAAGTAACGCGTTCTTTGAGAACTTTGATTACGACGAATTTCAAAGTTCGGATATCAAAGTAGGTTTAGTTTTAGATAAGAAGAGCAACATGTTAGAGTTGGAGTTCAAACACAAAGGAACAGTAAATGTGCCGTGTGATCTAACAAGCGAAGATTTTGATTTGCCTCTAAAGGGTAAAATGAAATTAATAGTTCGTTTTGGAGATGAATTCAATAATGATAATGAAGAGTTGTTGATCTTGCCGCACGGAGAGCATGAAGTAGATGTAGCACAATATATTTATGAAATGATTGCACTTTCGGTGCCGTTAAAACGAGTTCACCCAGGAGTAAAAGATGGAAGTTTGCAAACGGAAGCCCTTACTAAATTGAATGAACTAACTATCAAAGAAGAGAAAAAAGAGAGTAAACAAGAAGAAGATATTGACCCGCGTTGGGACAAATTAAAGCAACTATTAACGGATAAATAATATAGTAAAATGGCACATCCTAAGAGAAAAATCTCGAAAACAAGAAGAGATAAGAGAAGAACACATTATAAAGCTACTGTAGCTCAAATCGCTACATGTCCTATTACTGGAGAAGCACATTTATACCACAGAGCTTACTGGCATGAAGGTAAAATGTATTACAGAGGGCAAGTTGTTATCGATAAATCTGTAGCGGTTGCTTAATACGTTTTCGTAAATGATACTAGAACTCTCACATAGTGAGAGTTTTTTTTGTTGGTTATAATTTTCTTTTTTTAAGAAAATATCTACAAATTAATTTCGTTTTTTTTTGTAATTTTCAAGTCTTTTAAAAATTTTTCAAATACACTGTATTTGAAACGAAATAATAGAATATAATGAATACAATCACAGCCGCAATTACCGCTGTTGGAGCCTATGTTCCTGATTTTGTACTTTCGAACAAAGTACTGGAAACAATGGTCGATACTAATGATGAGTGGATTACTACTCGTACCGGAATTAAAGAAAGAAGAATTCTTAAAGATGCTGATAAAGGAACTTCGTTTCTTGCCATAAAAGCAGCACAAGATTTAATAGCAAAAGCTAATATTGATCCGTTAGAAATTGATATGGTTATTATGGCAACAGCTACTGCAGATATGCCGGTGGCTTCTACAGGAGTTTATGTTGCAACAGAAATTGGAGCTACAAATGCATTTGCATATGATTTGCAAGCAGCGTGTTCAAGTTTTTTATACGGAATGTCAACTGCTGCAGCTTATGTACAGTCAGGGCGTTACAAAAAAGTGTTGTTAATTGGTGCAGATAAAATGTCATCAATTGTAGATTACACAGACAGATCAACTTGTATTATTTTTGGAGATGGAGCAGGAGCTGTTTTATTCGAACCAAATTATGAAGGCCTAGGCTTACAAGATGAATACTTACGAAGCGATGGTGTAGGACGCGATTTTCTTAAAATTCCTGCCGGAGGTTCTCTAATTCCAACTACAGAAGAGACCGTAAAAAACAGACAACATAATATTATTCAAGACGGAAAAACCGTTTTTAAATATGCTGTAACTAATATGGCTGATGCTAGCGAATTGATTGTACAAAGAAACAATTTGACTAACGAAGATGTAAACTGGTTAGTACCGCATCAAGCAAATAAACGTATTATTGACGCAACTGCAAGCAGAATGAATCTTGATGATTCGAAAGTATTAATGAATATTGAAAAATATGGTAATACAACTTCAGCAACTTTGCCTTTAGTAATAAACGACTTTGAACACCTATTCAAAAAAGGAGATAATATTATTTTTGCCGCTTTTGGTGGTGGATTCACTTGGGGATCTATTTACCTAAAATGGGCTTACGATAAAAAATAAATCAAAACTAAAAACGAATCATTATGGATTTAAAAGAAATTCAAAACCTAATCAAATTTGTAGCAAATTCGGGAGTTGCAGAAGTGAAGTTAGAAATGGATGACGTAAAAATCACCATCAGAACAACTTTAGAAGGGAATGTAACTGAGACTACTTATGTACAACAATTACCTGCTCAGGCGGCATTGCCACAAGCGGTTGCTCCTCAACAAGCAGCACCAGTAGTTGTAAACGTAAATACTGATGCTCCGGCTCCGGCTGAAGATTCTAAATTCATTACTATTAAATCTCCAATTATTGGAACTTTTTACAGAAAGCCATCTCCAGACAAACCAGTTTTCACTGAAGTTGGAAGCACTATTGCAAAAGGTGATGTTCTTTGTGTAATTGAAGCAATGAAATTGTTCAATGAAATCGAATCTGAAGTTTCAGGTAAAATTGTGAAAATTCTTGTTGATGATATGTCTCCGGTAGAATTTGATCAACCTTTATTCTTAGTAGATCCATCTTAATTTTAGATCGTTAGATTGTTAGATTTTGAAATGCTTAAAAGTAACTGAAATCTAATAATCCAATTATCAAATTGTCTAATTATCTAATTTTAAAAAGATGTTTAAAAAAATATTAATTGCGAATAGAGGAGAAATTGCACTTCGTGTAATTCGTACATGTAAGGAAATGGGAATTAAAACTGTAGCAGTTTACTCTACAGCTGATGCAGAAAGTTTACATGTTAAGTTTGCTGATGAAGCGGTTTGTATTGGTCCCCCTCCAAGTAACTTATCGTATTTAAAAATGTCAAATATTATTGCTGCTGCCGAAATTACTAACGCAGACGCAATACATCCAGGATATGGTTTTCTTTCTGAGAATGCTAAATTCTCAAAAATTTGTCAAGAGCACGGAATCAAATTTATTGGTGCTGCTCCTGAAATGATTGATAAAATGGGAGATAAAGCTTCTGCTAAAGCTACAATGAAAGCTGCAGGAGTTCCATGTGTACCAGGTTCTGACGGATTATTAGAATCTTTCGAACAAACACAACAATTAGCTAAAGAATTTGGTTACCCAGTTATGCTTAAAGCAACTGCTGGTGGTGGTGGAAAAGGAATGCGTGCTGTTTGGAAAGAAGATGAGTTATTGAAAGCTTGGGAAAGTGCACGTCAGGAAGCTGCTGCTGCATTTGGAAATGACGGAATGTACATGGAGAAACTTATTGAAGAACCACGTCATATCGAAATTCAAGTTGTTGGTGATTCATACGGAAAAGCATGTCACCTTTCTGAAAGAGATTGTTCTGTTCAACGTCGTCACCAAAAATTAACTGAAGAAACGCCTTCACCATTCATGACAGACGAATTGCGTGCTGCAATGGGAGAAGCTGCTGTAAAAGCTGCTGAATTCATTAAATACGAAGGAGCTGGAACAGTAGAATTTTTAGTGGACAAACACAGAAACTTCTACTTCATGGAAATGAATACTCGTATTCAGGTAGAGCACCCAATTACGGAACAAGTTATTGATTATGATTTAATTCGTGAGCAAATTATGGTTGCAGCTGGAATTCCAATTTCAGGAAAAAACTATTTGCCGGAATTACATGCTATTGAATGTCGTATTAATGCTGAAGATCCATATAATGATTTCCGCCCTTCACCAGGAAAAATTACTACGCTTCATATGCCGGGAGGTCACGGAGTACGTTTAGATACTCACGTATATTCTGGTTATACTATTCCGCCAAATTACGACTCAATGATTGCTAAGTTAATTACAACTGCACAATCTCGTGAAGAAGCAATTAGCAAAATGCGAAGAGCTTTGGATGAATTTGTTATCGAAGGTGTGAAAACTACAATACCTTTCCATAGACAATTAATGGATGATCCAAGATATATTGCAGGAGATTATACAACTGCATTTATGGATACTTTTAAAATGAATCCTATAGAAGAATAATATTTATGAAGGCTGTCAATTTTTGACAGCCTTTTTATTTTCTATCATATTTAACCCGACATGTTTTTTTTGCCTGTTGGGTTTGCTGTTTTTTAGCAAGTAAACACTTTTTGTGTTTACTTTTTACACACTGATTTAGAATAGTATACACTTTTTTACAGTTTGAGTTTTTAGTTGTTTTTTGTGTAATCCCTTTAAATATGGGAGTTTGTATAGTTTGGCATAGGGATTTTTGTTTACGGCATAATAATTTCATTATCTAAAGCGTAAACAACTATTAAATAATTAAAATATACACATTATGAAAAATTTATTCTTATCAGCCGCAATTGTTTTAGGAAGTTTAACATCATTCGCTTCAACTTCTCCAATCACAAATACAATCGTAAAAACGATTTCTATCGCAGACGAGTACACAGAAATAAAATTAGAAGAATTGCCAGCTCCTATTACTGAAGCTTTGAAAAAAGCATATCCAGATGCGGTAATTACAAAAGCATATAAAAACGAAAAATCAGAATACAAGTTGGACGTAACAGTTGGTGAAAAAGTTGGAAATCTTTTTGCTAATGCAGACGGAACTTGGATTAAAAAATAATTCTTTAATCGTTTAAGATTAATTATTCAAACTTTAAATATATACACACTATGAAAAATTTATTTTTATCAGCCGCAATCGTTTTGGGAAGTTTAACATCATTTGCTTCAACTTCTCCAATCACAAATACAATCGTAAAAACAGTTTCAATTCAGGACGAGTACACAGAAATTAAAGTAGAAGAAGTGCCAGGTGCGGTAACGGAAGCTCTAAAAAAAGCGTATCCAGATGCAGTGCTTAACAAAGCATACAAAAACACTGCTTCTCAATATAAATTAGAGATTACAGTAGGAGACAAAGTTGGTGCTCTTTATGCTAATGCAGATGGATCTTGGGTAAAAAAATAATTAATCAAATAACCGTATAAAAACTATCACTATGAAAAAGTTAATTTTATCGGCAGCTATCCTGTTAGGAGGGTTGTCAATGCAAGCAGGAAATGTTGTCGTGACCAGTTCAATGGTGCAATCAGTAAACATTCAAGACGAATATAAAGAAATTGATGCCGTTCCGGCTGCAATTAAAACAGCGTTAGACAATGCTTATCCAGGTGTAAAATTGGAGAAAGCATATGTAAACGAGAAGAAAGAGTATAAAATAGAGATCACCGTAAGAGGCGAAAAATCTACTGTTTATACAGATGCTTCTGGTAACATTCTTAAAAAATAACTATTAATAACCCATAAAAACTATTTATTATGAAAAAGTTAATCTTATCAGCAGCAATTGTACTTGTAGGTTTGTCAGTTCAGGCAGCTAACTCTGTAGTTAAAACTTCAACAATTCAATCTGTAATTGTTCAGGATGAATTTACAGAGATTGGCGCAGATGCAGTTCCTGCAGCTGTAAAATCAACAATCGAAAAATCTTTTCCAAATACAAAGCTTGAAAAAGCCTATAAAAGCGAAAAGAATGAATACAAACTAGAAATTTCAAGTGGTGACAAAAAGTATACTGTTTATACAGATGCTTCGGGTAACATCATTAAAAAATAATTATTAAAAGAGCGCACTATGAAAAAGTTAATCTTATCAGCAGCAATCGTTTTGGGCGGTTTGTCAATTTATGCAAGTAATGCGACAACTCCGGAACAGGCTAAAATAACTGTTTCTATTCAAACTGAATATACAGAAGTTAGTGCAGATGCTGTACCAGCTGCTGTGAAAACAGCACTTCAAACTGCTTATCCGGGTGCAAAACTGGACAAAGCGTTTGTAAACGAAAAGAAAGAATATAAACTTGAAATATCGGTTGGTGACCAGAAGGCTACTGTTTTTTCAGATGTCAATGGCAACTGGTTGAAGATATAATTAGGTGAATTTAGATTTAGATTTTTGGTGAAAAAGAGATTGCGATACGCAATCTCTTTTTTTTTGCATAATTTTGTGAAAAGACAATTTTAATAGTCTTATTTTAGCAAAAAAGTCCCTAAAAACAAATGCCAAAGATATTATTGATCGAAGACGATATTTCGTTTTGTAAATTATTAGAGAAGTTTCTAATAAAAAAAGCATACGATGTAACTATTGCTTTCTCTGCTGCAGAGGCAAGACTAGCAATCAAAAAAGAATCATTTGATTTGATTTTGACAGATCTTCGTTTGCCTGATTCTGACGGTATTGGATTAATGGCTGAAATAAAAACATCTTATCCTCAGGTTCCTGTTATACTAATGACGGGTTACTCTGATGTGAATACCGCTGTAAAAGCAATTAAAAATGGTGCCGCAGATTACATCTCAAAACCATTCAATCCTGACGAGGTTTTATTAGTAATAACAAATGCATTAAAGGCTTCAGAAACTGAAACAGAAGAAATTCCCGCAAAGGAAAAGAAAACTGTAAAGAAGAAAGCTACTGCAGATAATGAATTTGTAAAAGGAATCTCTGTCGCATCTAAAAAATTACTAGATCATATTCAATTGGTGAGTCCAACAGATATGTCAGTTTTGATTATTGGCGAAAGCGGAACAGGTAAAGAAATTATTGCCAAAAGCATTCATCAGCAAAGTTTACGAAAGAATAATAATTTTATTGCGGTCGATTGTGGAGCGATTCCTAAAGAATTAGCAGCTAGTGAATTCTTCGGACATTTAAAAGGATCTTTCACTGGTGCAATCAACGATAAAATGGGTTATTTTGAAGCAGCAAATGGAGGAACTCTTTTTCTGGATGAAATAGGAAATCTTTCGTATGAAAATCAAATTCAGTTATTGAGAGCGCTTCAGGAACGAAAAATAAAACCTGTTGGAAGTAATAAAGAAATAAACGTCGATATACGCATTATTACGGCTACGAACGAAGATTTGCGTGAAGCAGTAAAAAATGGTGATTTTAGAGAAGATTTATATCACAGAATCAATGAATTCTCCATTCAGTCGCCATCATTAAAAGACAGAGACGAAGATTTAATGGTTTTTGCAGATTTTTTTCTGGAGAAAGCCAATCAACAATTAAATAAAGACATTATCGGATTTTCGCCAGAAGTAGTTTCGATTTTTCAAAATTACAGCTGGCCAGGAAATTTACGTGAATTGCAAAATTGCGTTAAACGTGCCACTCTTTTGTCAAAAGGCGATTTTATAGAAAGTGAAGTGTTGCCTGCAGAATTTTTTCAGATTCAAAAACAACCAACTGCCAATGGAAGTTTTTCATTATCAGAAAACGAAAAAGAAGCTATTATTCATGCTTTGTCAAAGGCACAAAACAATAAATCTGAAGCTGCAAAATTACTTAAGATCACTAGAAAAACACTTTACAATAAGCTAAAACAATACAATATAGATTAACTCGCTGAGTGTAATTTTTAAACACATAGAAACATAGTTTTGTGCTACTCATTAGGCGTTTCACTTGTATTAACAAACATAGAACTATGTGTAAGAAACTAATTTCGTTTTTACATTCTTTACCCAGTCTAAAATCTATGATTCTATGTGTTAGATTTTTTTTACTAATTGCACCAAACGGTTATAGATTAAGCAATTTCTTTGTTCAAAGCTTCAAAAAGCAAATCTGTTTTTGATTTTAGAGAGTTGTAAAGCGCTGTCAAATCAGAATTTTCGAGATCTTTCGTTTCTAAAAATTTTAAAATTTCACTAATCTCACCTGTCTGAATTTGCTTGAACATTGGAGCAATTCTGTGAGCAATTGAATTAATTTCGGCAGTATTCTTTTCGATTATTGCATTTTCTAAAGAAGCCATGTTTTCAGTACTACTTTTAATAAACGATTTCAAGACCTCTTTCAAAGCTTCATCGTCATTGCCTAAAAACTCTTTTAAGGTTTCCAGTGAGTACAATTGTGATGATGTTTTTTCTTCATCTTCAGTAATTTCAACATTCGGCAAAGTATCATTCTCTAAAATAAGCTGAATAGTTTCTAATAATATTTTAGGCGAATAAGGCTTTTTAATCACAGTTGTAAAACCGGCATCGGCATAAACCTTAGAATCCAAATCAGTTCGTCCGGTTAAAGCAATTACAGGTTGGTTTTTATAAGTTGAATACCCTGAATTTTTTAGTTTTTTCAGAAACGTAAAACCGTCCATTTCCGGCATTTGTATATCAGTTATCACAAAATCAAAATTAGTGTTTTGAATCGCCTCTAAAGCTTTTGCAGCACTGTTGAAAGATAAAACCTCATGTTTTTCCTGCCTTAAAACGCCACTAGTCAAATTCAGGAGATTAATATCGTCATCAATAACGATAAAAGTTTGTTTTTTAGTGCTAAAAAACACTGGTTTTTTTACTTCAACAGTAGAGGTTTGGCTGTGATCAAACAACAACGGAAGTTCAATTTTAAAAGTACTTCCTTTTCCAAAAGTGCTTTCAAGAGCTAAATTCCCACCTAAAATAGAAATTATTTTCTGGCAAATAGACAAGCCTAAACCAGTTCCTCCATATTGTTTTTCGATGTTTTCATTTGCTTGAGCAAATTCTTCAAAAACTAATTTCTGATTTCCTTTTTCAATTCCAATTCCGGAATCCTGAATAGAAATAACGAAATTTTCGTTGTTCTCAGATACATATGCGCTAATTTTAATAAAACCCTCGGCCGTAAACTTATAAGCATTTCCAATAATATTACTTAAAATTTGTTTCAATCGAAACGGATCGCCAACAATTCTGGTATTAAGCTTCTCGTCAACATTTATAATAAGGTCGATCTCTTTTTGTTTGTAAACGGTTTGAATACTTTTAGCAACTTCATCAATAATTTCAGGCAGCAAAAACGGAACTTTTTCTATTGTAATTTTTCCCGCTTCAATTTGAGAAAAATCCAATAAATCCTGTACCAATTGCGTGATATATTCTGATGAGTTTTTAATGTTTTTAATGAAATACGATTGTTTGGTATTCACATCAGAATTGCCCAAAAGTTCAGAATAGCCAACAATTGTACTCAAAGGCGTTTTTAAATCGTGACTAACTGTTGATATCAATTGTTCGCGGCTCTTGAGTAGATTCTTAGTTTTGAAATTGGCAATTTCAAGTTGTTTTTTATAGACTTGCGATTTAGAGTAATCGCTCACAATTAAGATCGAGAAAAACAATGTCAAGATTAAACCAGTAATAGCTGATGCAGTTACAATTTCGTTGACTTTTTTAAGCGATTTTTCTTTAAGTGAATTGTTTTTTATCGAGTTAATAATAATTTCTCTTTCGATAATTCGAAGTACTTTCCTAAGCTGATCTGAAATGGCAATTTCATTTTTTAGCAGTTTATTTTCTTCAAAATTCAGTGATTCCTTTTTCTTCTCAGCCTTCAGTTTTACATTGCTTAGCAGTTTTTTCGAATTGGCTAAAATCGAATCAGAAGCTTGTTTACTAAGTGTGTTTGTACTGTCATCCGGGATATTCTGATTAAGATAATCGACATATTTTTGAAGTACATTTCGCTGATAACTTCCTAATTGATTTGGGTTTTTATTGAAATCCTGAAGTTCCAGTTTTCGAAGTTTAAACTCCATTTTAGTGATTTCGTCAATAGCGGTATTTACCGAAACTTCGTCTTCGGCTTTGTTTTTTATAGTCTTTAACTGTCTGATATTTTTCGTCTTTTCAGACAACAAATACGTAACGCTATCGAGTAAAGTTTTTTGATATTGTGTTGAAACAATTTGCTTTAAAGTATCAATTCTCGATTTCAAAGAATCTGTTTCAATCAGATAATTTTTAAAATCTTCCTCAGAATTGTTTTGAATTGTTTTTCGGGCTAAACTTTCTGTTTTATAAACATTCGAAAACAATTTACTTACTTTAAGAATCTTGGTTTTTTCGAGTGCAATTTTATTTTCTAATTTATTATAAACTACATTTTCAGAATATAAAAACCATCCTACCGTAACAACCAAAGCCAGTAATGCAACATAACTGAAAAGGACTTTAATAGGCATGTAACTTTTTTTACTCTCCATAGAATGTTGTTGTTGAGATTTGTGGGTTTTATATTGGAAATAACTGCAATTTATTTAAAATTTCTGTTTTAGGAATATAAATAAATGCTAATGTTTTACATAATTCACAGATCTGAAAAACAAAATAGCCGCAGATTTATGTAATCTGCGGCTATTTTTATATTTGAATTATTTGATTAAAGTGTTTCTTTCAACCATTTAAAAAATTCACCTTGCCAAACCTGAGCATTTTGTGGTTTTAAAACCCAGTGATTTTCATCTGGAAAATAAACAAATCTACTTTTGATTCCTCTTAATTGAGCAGCCTGAAAAGCTTCTTGTCCTTGTCCAATTGGTACACGGTAATCTTTTCCACCTTGGAAAATTAAAATTGGTTTGTTCCAGTTTTGAACCAAAGTTGCAGGGTTAAAAGTAGTGTAGGCTTTTTGAGCAACAGCATTGTCTTTTTCCCAGTAAGCACCACCAAAATCCCAGTTGTTAAAGAAAACCTCTTCGGTCGTTCCTAACATACTAACCGTATTGAAAACACCATCGTGAGCAATAAATGTTTTGAAACGGTTTTTGTGAATTCCAGCCAAGTAAAACACAGAATATCCTCCGTAGCTCGCGCCAACACAACCTAAACGAGATTTGTCAACATAATTTTCTTTAGAAACGTTGTCAATTGCCGAAAGGTAATCGTCCATAACTTGTCCGCCCCAGTCTTTACTAATTTGTTCGTTCCATTCAACACCATGTCCAGGCATTCCGCGACGGTTTGGTGCAACAACAACATAACCTTTTGCAGCCATTAAAGAAAAATTCCAACGGAAAGAATACGATTGTGTCAACGCCGATTGTGGCCCACCTTGGCAAAATAATAAAGTTGGATATTTTTTTGAAGCATCAAAATTTGGAGGTAAAATTACCCAAACCAACATTTTTTTACCGTCAGTTGTCGTAACGTAACGTTTCTCAGTTTTGCTAAGCGTTAATGTTTTGTAAGTTTCAGTATTTACATTAGACAATTGTTTCCAAGTATTTTTCTTCAAATTAAAAGAAAAAATCTCCGGAGCATGATTCATGTCGTTTCTTGTTACGATAATATCGTCACCAGCAAATCCAACTAAATCATTAACATCAAAATCACCATTCGTTAATTGACGAACTGTAATTGCAATTCTGGTTAAACCTGGAAAGTTTACCGTAAAAAGTTGTTTTGTTCCATCAACAGGAGCTACAAAAAATACATTCTTACCATCTTTACTCCAGATAAAATTATCTACAGTTCCGTCCCAATTTGCAGTTAAGTTGGTTTTGATTCCTTTAAATTCAACAATAATGTCGTTTTTATCCGCTTCATAGCCGTCACGTTTCATTTGCAGCCAAGTTAAATTTCCTGTTGGAGAAAATTGTGGAGCTGTGTCGTAACCTAAATTACCTTCAGTTCTGTTGGTTGTTTTTTGAGTTTCTAAGTTGTACTCATAAATATCTGTATTAGTAGAAATCGCATATTGAGTTCCTGCTTTTTTCTTGCAAACATACAAAATGCTTTTTGAGTCAGGAGACCAGATATAATCTTCGTCACCGCCAAAAGGTTTTTGAGGAGAGTCAAAATTTTCACCTTTTAAGATGTCAATTCCTGTTGCTCCATCTTTGTTTTCTTTGTAAAAAACATGGTTGAATTTACCTTCATTCCAAGTGTCCCAATGACGATAATCTAAACCATCATAAATTTGAGCGTCAGATTTTTCAAGTTTCGGATAAAAATCTTTACCTAAAACTTTGTCAATTTTCACTTCTTCATTGTAAACTAAAAATTTTCCGTCAGGCGAAATATTTTTGTCTGCCAA
Organism: Flavobacterium sp. FlaQc-57; assembly: GCF_044007395.1. NCBI lineage: Bacteria > Pseudomonadati > Bacteroidota > Flavobacteriia > Flavobacteriales > Flavobacteriaceae > Flavobacterium > Flavobacterium sp. FlaQc-57. The sequence continues at coordinate 134,672 of NZ_JBIPDA010000002.1, read as the reverse complement.
AATTTCCTTAGTGTCTTTAATTTCTGTTGCATTTCCACCATTTACCGGTACAATAAAAAATTTAGAAGACGATTTGTTTTCTTCAACTGAAGGAGTTGAAACCTTAAAAACAACGTTTTTTGCATCTTTTGAAAGACCAAGCGCACTCACTCTTCCTAATTTCCATAACAATTCCGGAGACATTACATTCTGTCCGATAGCGTTTAAACTCATCATTATTAAGGTTGTAAATAATACTTTTTTCATAATAAAATTCTAATATTCGTGGGGTTAAAAATACAACATTTAAATTCCAATTTTTGTTAAAGTTTGGGACATTTATGTTCAATTGTCACTCTGAGCGGAGTCTAAGAGCGCACAGTAAAATAGCTTCTTCCGAAACATCAGGATCGCTCAGCTTGACAAAACGGATTAAATGACCTTATATCAATTATATGGTTCGAAAAAATCATTATTTTTATAAAAAATTGACAAATGGAATTAAGTTATTGGGAGCTTAAAAATTGGTTTACAAATGTTGATTATACCATCGTAGGTAGTGGTATTGTTGGTTTGCACGCCGCATTGCGCTTACGCGATAGATTTCCAACGGCAAAGATTCTTGTTTTAGAAAAAGGAATGTTACCACAAGGTGCCAGTACCAAAAATGCTGGTTTTGCCTGCTTCGGAAGTCTTTCTGAAATTATGGAAGATCTCAAAACACATTCAGAAGAAGATGTAATAAAACTGATCGAAAAACGTTGGAAAGGTTTGCAATTACTCCGTAAAAGATTGGGAGATGCGGCAATCGATTTTAAACCTTACGGCGGTTATGAATTGTTTTTGAAAGAAGATGAAAACGGATTTAATGATTGTATTTCGAAATTGCCTTTTGTCAATGAAATTTTGAAACCACTTTTTAAGGCCGATGTTTTTTCTAAAGATTTAGACCGATTTGGATTTGAAAACATTCAGGAATATTTGGTTTTTAATCCGTTTGAGGCTCAAATTGATACAGGAAATATGATGCAGGAATTACTGAGACAAGCGGTTTCTGAAAACATTTTAATCTTAAATCAACAAACCGTTACCGCTTATTCTGATTTAAGAAATCAAGTCGAAATTGTACTGAATGATTTTAGTTTTAAATCAAGAAAAATGCTTTTTGCAACTAATGGTTTTGCAAATGCAATAACAAAAGGAGCAGTGCAGCCAGCAAGAGCGCAAGTGTTAATTACAGAGCCAATCGAAAATTTGGCCATAAAAGGTACTTTTCATTTAGATCGCGGTTATTATTATTTTAGAAATATAGGCGATAGAATCTTGTTGGGCGGCGGACGAAATCTTGATTTTGAAACCGAAACGACAACTGAATTTGGTCAAACGAAAATTGTACAAAATAAATTGGAAGATTTACTTAAAAATGTAATTTTACCGAATCAGGATTTCCAGATTGCACATCGTTGGAGCGGCATTATGGGAATTGGAAATAGTAAAAATCCTGTTGTTGCGCAACTGTCTGAAAACGTGTTTTGTGGAGTGCGTTTAGGTGGAATGGGCGTGGCAATTGGGAGTTTAATAGGAACAGAATTAGCAGATTTAATATAATGGCAGTAGCGAAAAAACCGGCACCAAAAAAGACAACAGCAAATAAACCAAAACCGACACCCAAAAAGGGCAATCGCTCTTTTGGCGAAAAAGTGAAATGGTTTTTCATCAAATTGTGTTTGTGGTTTTTTGGAGTTTCAATTGCATCGGTAGTTATCTTCAAATATATTCCGGTGCCTTTTACACCTTTAATGGTTATTAGGGCTATTGAAAACAAATTAGCAGGAAAAGAAGTTTATTTTGATCACGATTGGGAGCCTATTGAAAAGATTTCTATGAATTTGCAAAAGGCTGTAATCGCCAGTGAAGACGGAACTTTTTTAAAGCACAATGGTTTTGATTTTAAAGCACTTCAAAAAGCATATAAAAGTAACGAACGCGGACGTAGAATTCGTGGCGGAAGTACAATCTCGCAACAAACCGCCAAAAATGTATTTTTGTGGCAAGGGAAAAGTTATTTGCGTAAAGGTTTAGAAGCTTATTTTACCGTTTTAATTGAGCTAATTTGGGGTAAAGAACGCATTATGGAAGTGTATTTGAACAGTATCGAAATGGGTGATGGAGTTTATGGCGCTTATGCTGCGACCGAACATTGGTACCGTCGCGATGCTTCGAGTTTAACGCCAATGCAAGCGGCAGGAATTGCAGCGATTTTGCCCAATCCAAGAAAATTTAAAGCAACAGGATCTTCAAGTTATATCAATCGTCGTAAAGAACGAATTGTTCGTGAAATGCGCGCGGTTGGAAAAATAAATTATAATGCGAAGTAAAAAAGCCTTTTATGCGTTTTTATTACTGACATCGGCTTGGGCTTTTGGACAGGGAAAAATGACAGAAATTGGTTTGATTACCGACAACGATTTATACACATCGTCTAAAAATGATATGTATTATACCAACGGCTTAGAGTTTTTTTATCGCTTTTTATCGAAAAATAATAACGAAAAAATAAGCAAACAGATTACCGAATTTCGAATTGGACAATACATTTATAATCCTAGATTTATAAATGAAACGGCTGTCGATATAAATGATCGTCCGTTTACAGGTTATCTTTTTGCCGAAGCCGGACGAAGTTTTTTTTATAATAGTGAATCTGTTTTAAAAACCGATTTTCAGTTGGGTTTCATGGGGCTGAACGCTTTGGGTAGAGAAACGCAGGAAAGTTTTCATCATGTTATTGGCTATAAAAAAGTCTATGGCTGGGAAAATCAACTGCATAATGCTCTGGCGGTGCAAGTTCATGTAATGTATTCGAAGAAATTGTTTCCAACCAAACACAATGATTTTATAGATCTTCATTTTCAGTCCGAAGCTAATTTAGGGACTATTTTTACGGGAGTTTCTACAGGATTCTTAACTAGAATTGGTTTCAAGAAATTACTTCCTATTTATGATTCTAATTTGCACGACGCTTCTATAAGTGCAACACCGCAATATAATATTCGTGAATTTTATTTTTATGCAATGCCAAGCGTCAATTATCAATTTTATGATGCAACGATCGAGGGCAGCATGTTTAGCAATACAAGTCCGGTAACTTTCGATTTAGAACCGCTTCGTTTCAACGCCGAATTTGGTTTAAAATACCGCCACAACAACTTCAATATGTCGTATTCTTTTATTTATAGAGGAAGAGAATTAAACGATCCGCTTACAAATACCAATTCAGGTTATTTTTATGGAAGTATCCGATTTGGGTTTTTGTTAAGGTAAGAAAGCTTTTTTGACAGTAATGGGATACGTAGTTTTTATGCTTTCAGTCTTATGCTTTTCCAAGTATTTATTGCCCAGTCGAAATCTGCTTTTTCATCAAAGTAGAATGCAGCTTGAATAACTTCTTTATCAATTATAGAAAATCCAAAAAGTACATTATATACTTTTTGCTCGTCATTTTCTTCTATTAAATAACCTATTCTTGAAGCTTCATTATCAGAAAATTCAAATTTGTTTAATGTTTTAGATTTTGTCTGATCTCGATTATCAAGATCTTGTTTATGCTCTTCATATAATTCTTCTTTGTTTTTTTCTGAATTCCATACAATTAATCGAATAGATTTGTCTCCTGTAGTATAATATAAAGTTCCATCTTCTTCAATTGTTCGTTCAAAGAGATTGTTGATTTCAATCGTCCATTTTTCAGTTAGTCTTTGAGTAGTCATATAGTCATCTTCCAGATCAAAATCAGTGACTTTATACCATTCAGAATTATCTTTTGTTCGTTCGTAAACAGAACCAACTCCTTTTAACAAAATATCTTTAATTGAAGGATCAATTTTTAGAATAGTTGAAGGATCATATATTCCTGCATTCGCGGAGTTATCAGTGTATTCTTCTGATTCAAATCCTGTAAAAATTCTCCAGCCACTATCTTCGGGTCTTGTTCTTTTTTCACGATATAAAAATCCAGGTTTAATATTTTTATCAACAACCATTTTAGAAACCATAAGTCCTCCAATTGGTGGGAAGTCCTCAAAATTTTTTTCTTTCTTTTTGAAAAATTTCATATAGTTAGTTTTAATTATATGTGAATAAAATTAAGTGATTTTTTTATTTAATTTATAACAAAAGAATACTTTTTGAATAGTATAATTGCCATGTAAAAGTCATGAATGTATTATAATAAGTTTAATGTAAACACTTAACCTTTTGATAATGTATTGAATAGTTTTAAGTTCTATTTTTATTTAAAAAATTAAAGCTATGGGAATTAATTGGGTTGTAATAGGAGTTGTAGTATTATTGATTATCATTTTGGTTGTTTTAACAATTAAAAAAAATCAGAAAGAGAAAAAGAAGTTAACGAATCATCTAAATAATGACTTCAAAAAAACGGAGAAAGAAAGAGTTGATTTTGAGGATAACGCAAATGAACGATTATAGTTTTTGTTTAAAACAAAAAGCCGTAATACAATTGGAGTACTACAGCTTTTTGTTTTTAATCTGGGTTTATTTTACTTTTTTCGTTAAGTCAACTTTAGTAGTAAGATTATCTCTCATTAAGGTTACAGAATCTGCTTTCCCATTGACAAAATCGAATTTTAATAAGTTTGGGTAATCTACGATTTTAAAATATCCGCTTTTTAGATATACCAACTCATTATCATTTTTCCCTTTAAAATGATCCAATAGCATAGATTGAACATAAAGGCGATTGTTTTTTTCTACAATTTTGGTTTCTACACCTTGTGCATATAGAAAATCATCATAAGTACCTACTAGTTTTTCTTTTAGGCTTGAAGGCATTTCCTGAGTTTCGTCAGTTGATGTCTTGTTATCCCAATTCATCAATTTTAATAGCGTTTTTTGAGTATTTCCCATTACAGGAAAACGATTCGGTTTTTCGCCATTAGTTAAAAACGTAAAGCCATTTCCATCTGTCATCGTTGCAAAAATACTTCCGCCAACTCCTGTATTCGAACCATTGCATATAAACCAATCGTAGTTATTATAGCCAAAGGACTTTTGCCATCCGTAGCTCCATCCGCCAACAGCATCTTTTAGAGCAGTAACTTCTGTTACTTTTTTGGCAACGTTATGAGAAATCACTTTGTTGTTTTTATTGCGTAAAGCATTTTGCATTTCAATAGCAATTTTGGCTAAATCAGTAGGAGTAGACCACATTCCAGATGCTCCAACTTGCGGTGTAATTGGCAAACCAGTTCTAATAACCTTTTCGTTTTCGTCGTGAACCAGTGCTACATTTTTTGGGAATCCTTTTTCATCAGGTTGTATCATTGTAGTGTTTTTTAGTCCAAGAGGCGAGAAAATATACGCTGCGGCAAGTTCTCCAATAGGTTTTTTAAAAGTATCTTCTAATGCCATTTGAACAATTACATAACCACCGCCACTGTAAGCCCAACCAGTTCCTGGTGTGAACAAGAAATCAATTTCTTTATCATATCGCGGAATCTTACCTAAAAGACTTTCTTTTATTGTTGGTATTGTATCACCTTCATAATAATCGGCAAATCCGCTTTGGGTTGTACCAGCCGTATGATTAAGAAATTGTCTCCATGTTGGGCTGTTATTTTCGGTAAACTTACTTTTTGGTAAATGCCAGCGTTTTAGATAACCATCTATTGGGGCGTCTAAATTAATCAATCCTTTTTCTTCAAGTATAAAACAAAGTAACGCTGTAATTGGTTTTGAAATTGAAGCTGTAGAAAAAGCGGTGTTTTGATCTATTTTCTCTTTTGAATCTATTGATTTTACACCAAATTGGTTCGTGTACACAATCTCGTAGTTTTGAAAAACAACAAGACTAAATCCTGCAAGTTTATATTTCTCTAATTGTTTGTCAATATTTAAGCTGTCTGTAAGAAAGCTATAATCTCTTTCTTTTAATACTGCTTTTTTGTTTGTTTGAGCACTTGCGACTGTTACTATTAGAAGTAATAAATAAATAGCGTTTTTCATGGTATCGTAAATTTTAAGGTTAGAAATTTATTTCGATACAAAGATGTGAGAGAAATTAAACCTACGCGACCGAATAAAAATATTCGAACGCATTTGTTTTTAAAAACTAGTACGAATGCGTAAATCTAGAAGTACGAGTAATTACAAAGTCTTGTTTTAAAGGCTTTTGCGGTAAGTTGTTGGTGTGTTTCCGGTGTGTTTTTTAAAGGCAGTATTAAAAGAAGATTTCGAATTAAAACCTACATCGTACAAAATTTCTAAAATAGTTACTTTGCTTTTTGTAACATCTTTTAAAATATTCATTGCATTTTCGATACGATACGTATTCACGAAGTCATAAAAATGCTGTTCTAACTTATGATTAATTAAAAGCGATAAGTCACGAACAGGAATTTGGATCGCGGCCGAAACATCTTGAATCGTCAAGGAAGGATTAAGGAAAGGTTTTTCCTCAACCATATATTGCTGTAACTTAATTAACTCCTGATTGTATTGTTTTTCGTTTGTGTTTTTTTGCTCACTATTTTTTTCTTCAGAAATAATATCCTGTACGAGTTTTAATTTAGAATCTATGTTTCTGAATAAATCCGGATGATTTAGTGCTTTGTATAAATACCAGCATATAATAATGAGCTGAAATGGTACAATTCCAATTTTTACCCATTCAGATATGTATGGGTAATCTGAAAATTTAAAAATATTCTTTACAAGAGCAATCAAATATAAAATAGTCAGTACAGTGGTAAATTGAAACAACCAATTATAAGAATTTATACTTGTGCCAGAGTGATTTTCGAGATATAGTTTTTTGGTTCTTTTTAATAACACAAAAACGGCAGTAATATATACAACTATTTGAACATGAAATAGAATATGTATAAGCTGAAGCTCTATCATATTTTGACGATTTTGAAGAAAACTAATTTTAGAGGCAAGATCTACTGCGTAAAAGCGAGGTAATAAAATTAGATTTACAATCAAAAATGGAAGTATGTGTATGAGGTATTTTGGTTTAAGTTTAAAATCAGAATAACAAACAGATAGTACGTAAAGGTAAAAAACTGGAATTTGCAAGAAAGCAAACGTGGTTCTAAGCATTCCAAGATTTGAAGGGTTTTTAACCACCAGGCTCAATAAAGGATCAATGCTGTCTAATGCAGTCAGAAGCAGAAAAATGGCAAAAAGAGAATTACTTATCTTATGTTTTGTCTTGACGGTAAAGAGAAAAAAGGCGAGAAATAATGAGATGAATAAAGTAATAACGATCACAATAATTAATAAATTAATCTTATCCATTCAGTATATTCTTTTGGTATTGTTATGGTTTGCAATTGGTTCTCCCTAAATTTTGGGACGGTAATCGAATCAAAAATAGTAAAATATTTTTTGATTATGAAAATTGTTTAGGAAGGTTTAGAATTAAAAAATATCCGATAAAATTAATCGAATAAATCTGTTAAAGCAGATTTTAGAAGAGACAAAAAAGCCTATAAACATCATATTTATAGGCTTTTTTTGTTTTGTGGAGAATACCGGATTCGAACCGGTCACCCCTTGCCTGCCAGGCAAGTACTCTAGCCAAATGAGCTAATCCCCCAAAGCGTTAGCAAATAAAGTCAATTAATTGACAAAAAACAAATTTCAAATGCCATCAACTGAAAATAGTTGCAAAACCGTAACTTTACGTTCAAATCTATTTTTATGAGTACAACGATTCAAAACGGTTCATTACAAACTATTTTTAATAATACAGTTGCAACGGTGCAATTTGGTCATCCGGCGAGTAACTCTTTTCCGCGCGAATTATTGGATCGATTAACTGCTGAAATCAATTCTTTGAGTTTTAATAAAACGGTATCTGTTATAGTTTTACAAAGCGAGGGCCCAAAAGTTTTTTGTTCTGGAGCTTCGTTTGATGAGCTTCTGGCGGTAGAAAATGAAGAACAAGGCGCAGAGTTTTTCTCAGGTTTTGCTCATTTGCTAAATGCAATGCGAAATTGTTCTAAACTTATAATAGGTCGTATTCAGGGAAAAGCAGTTGGCGGTGGTGTTGGTATAATTTCGGTCTGTGATTATGCTTTGGCAACACCGGAAAGTGCCGTGAAATTATCAGAATTAGCAATCGGAATTGGACCTTTTGTGATTGAACCGGCTGTTTCGCGTAAAATTGGAAAAGCAGCAATGTCCGAAATGACTTTGGCCGCTCACGAATGGAAATCGGCAGAATGGGCTTTAAATAATAAACTTTTTTCTGAGATTCATTCGGCAGAAAATCTGGATAATGCGGTAACAAATTTTGCGCAAAAATTAAGTTCATACAATCCTGAAGCTTTATCAGAAATGAAAAAGATTATTTGGGAAGGAACAGAACATTGGGAATCCTTGCTTATCGAACGTGCAGCAATTACAGGAAAATTAGTTTTGTCTGATTTTAGTAAAAATGCTTTGACACAATTTAAAAAGTAATAAGTGCTAATGATTTAAACACATAGAAACATAATTTGGTGTGTTTTAAAAAAGGCGTTTCACTTTTGTATTAAATCACAATAGACTTTGCGTAAAAGCTAGCTTTTTTTGATTCTTCTTCAGGTGTATAAAATCTATGTTTCTATGTGTTTAATTTTTTGCCACCGATTCGAAAGATTTAAATGATTTAAACGTTTAATGTATAGAAGATGTAGAATTTTGTGTTTCTACATCTAATAATTTAAATTTTAGTAAAATGTATATCATTTCATTATTGCAGCAAGTAGATGTTGCAGAGAAAATTAAAACAGCTCCTGATGGCAGTTATCAGATTGGAGTTATCATAGGATCGTTTATTCCGTTCGTTATTCTTGTCGGAATTGCATATTGGATGTATAACAGAGCCAAAAAAAGAGATGAAAACGGTTATTAATTCGTAAATTTGCAACCTAAAATTCAAATCGATGAGTAATATCAGAATTACAAAACAATTTAGTTTCGAAACCGGACACGCTTTGTACGGTTATGACGGAAAATGTAAAAACGTTCACGGACACAGTTATAAATTATCGGTAACAGTTATTGGTTCGCCAATTACGGATCGATCGAATGTGAAATTCGGAATGGTAATCGATTTTTCGGATCTAAAGAAAATTGTAAAAGAAGAAATCGTCGATCAATTTGATCACGCAACAGTTTTTAACGAAACAACTCCACATATCGAATTGGCAAATGAACTGAAAAATCGTGGTCACCACGTTATTTTAGTTGATTATCAGCCAACCAGTGAAAATATGGTAGTTGATTTTGCAGATAGAATCATTGCGCGCCTGCCAGCTGATATTTCTCTTTTTTCACTTAAACTTCAAGAAACAGAATCTTCGTTTGCCGAATGGTATGCGAGCGATAATCTGTAAATAGTAAAAAGTAAATTTTGAAATGTAAAACGTTTCACATCTCACAAATCACATCTCACAATACATGAAAAAAGTATATTTCGCTTCTGATCAGCATTTTGGTGCTCCAACGCCTGAGTTGAGTTTACCGCGTGAAAAGAAATTTGTTGCGTGGTTAGATGAGGTAAAAGAAGATGCGGAAGCTATTTTTTTATTGGGAGATTTATTCGATTTTTGGTTCGAATACAAGACTGTTGTACCAAAAGGATTTGTTCGAATTCTTGGTAAATTAGCTGAAATTCGTGATAGTGGAATTCCGATTTACTTTTTTGTAGGGAATCACGATTTATGGATGAATGATTATTTTGAGACCGAATTAAATATTCCGGTTTATCATGATAATAAAGAATTTACTTTTAACGGAAAAACATTCTTAATTGGTCACGGCGACGGAAAAGGTCCTGGTGATAAAGGATATAAACGAATGAAAAAGGTTTTTACAAATCCGTTTTCAAAATGGCTTTTCAGATGGTTGCACCCAGATATTGGTGTAAGTTTAGCACAATATTTATCAGTTAAAAACAAATTGATTTCTGGAGATGAAGATGTCAAATTTTTAGGTGAGGAAAACGAATGGTTAGTTTTATACGCCAAACGTAAACTCGAAACCAAACATTATAATTATTTTATTTTCGGACATCGCCATTTACCAATGATTATTCCTGTAGGTGAAGATGCTAAATACGTCAATCTTGGAGACTGGATTGGTTACTTTACGTATGGAGTTTTTGACGGAGAAACCTTTGAACTTAAAAAATTCGAATAATAACTACTTTTTATTGTTCGTGTAGATTCCAATTTTGTGCGTGCGCAAAATGTAATCAGATAATTGTTTACTGTCAGAAAGTTGGAATTTAATCGCACCGGACGATTTTTTAGGCATATGACATTCTACACAATTACTTGTTAATGAACTTCCGGACATTGTTTTTAGTGTAGTTTCGTTGTGTTTTAATCCTTGATGACAACTCATACAGATTTTAGAATAGGAAGCTAGATTTTTAGACGCATTTTCATGAGGATTATGACACGTAATGCAATCCATTTTCTCACTCTTAATGAAACATTTACTTTGCGACATTAAGCGGAATTGATTTCCGTGAACGTCAAATTGTGCTGTATCTGTTATACTTCTTGTGTTTCTGTAAAAATCAGATAAATTATCTCCGGGTTTAAAATCAAAGCGAGATTTCATTTTCATTCCATCATTTCCAGCATGACATAAAGCGCAAGCATCTAATTTCTGTTGTCTGTTTAAGGTTTTAAAGCTTGTTATGCTATTAGCTATTTTAACGTCAGGATTTTTTAAATGAAATTCGGCATGTTTCTTGGCAGGCCCATGGCAACGTTCGCAATCAATACCGTAAACGATTGTTTTTTTATCGATAACATCTTCAACTTCCATCGAAAGAAAGTTTTTATCCTGTGAGGTTTGGTTTATATTTCGACTGCTAATATTAGAGCTGTGACACGAATAACAGTCTTTAACCACGATTCTGTCAAAATAAGGTTTGTCGGCTGGAAATCCCGGACTTGTTGCCCAATTATGTATAGAATTGTAGTAAGAAACTGGTAACTCATAAGTATTATGATCACGCCAGTAAACAGAAGTTTGTGCATGTTTGGTTCCAAAAACGATTTCAAATCGGTGCGCTTCAACCTCTTTTCCGTTTTTATATAAAACCTGATACAAACTGTCGTTGCGTTTTTCCATGACTAATTTGGTGTTTTTGTCATAGATGAAAATATGATTTCCTTTGTCGAAATCTCCTAAAACATTTCCTGAAATAGCGGGGGCAGTTGCTTTAAAGTGCGAACTTTTTAAAGCCATGTCATATTGTGTTTGATGACATTGAATACAGCTCTCAGAACCAGCATAATCGGTTCCTCGTGGGTCAAAATATTCATCAGATTCGTTCTTGCAGCTTGTTAAAAAAGCTACTAAAACAACAATAGTAAAAAGAATTCGGCTTTTTTTCATTGTTGTAAATATACTTTTTTTTAAAGAAAATCAAAATATATTTAGATAATGAAAAAATTGTTGTTAAATAAATGGTAATATTGATTAGTTTAGGCCAACTCCATACACATATTCGTCTAATTCGATTCGGAATAATGATCCTTCAACCAAGTCTTTTATTGATTTTAATTCTTTTACAGAAACGGCTAAATCTATTGCTGCACAGGGCGTTTTTAGTAAAAACTTGTGGCATGAGTTTTTTAGTTCACAAGCTTCACAACAAGCATTTTCAATCATACTGTCTTCGATCAAATCGCAAAAGAGATTTAATTCCTGAACTGTAAAATAAAATCCGGTTTCTTTAAAAACCAACTGTACTTTATCAGTTATTGTTTCGTTTTCTTTTTTCCAGTAAAAAGCGATTCCAAAATTGTTATGGTATAATTGTTCTATTTCTCTCATTACAAATCCTTTTATTTCAACAAATATAAATATTATTTATATTAATTCTAAATAAAAAATTCATAAAGTTTAGAAAAATTATTTACCGTTTAAGTGAGCTAAGTTTATTTAATAAAGTTAGTCTTAAACTTTTTGTACAACTTTAAAAATATTTATTTAAGCCATTTTGCAATTTGGGATAGGAACTCGTTTTGCTGATCTACAAAAAGATAGTGAGAACAGTTATTCAGAAGTGCAAAGTGATTTTTACCAACCAAATCTTTGATCGAAGTAATTTGTGCCGATGAAAAAATACCATCTTCTTTACCATAAATTGCATAGATAGAAATGCCTTCGGTTTTTATCTTTTTTAAAGATGATCTCGTATCTATGTTATTTTGTTTTTCGTTTTGATAGAAAAGTAACGGAGCATTTTTGTTTCGGATATTGGTTTTGAAAAAGTCACTTGCTTCGTAATCAGCATATAATTTTTTTGATGCTTCAGTTGGATTGGGCATTTTAAAATATCCATTTTCGCCAGCTAAATCAAAACATGCTTTTCTATATTCTGCCGAATTTTTATTCAGTTTTTCAATTGTAGCTATTTTATTTAATTGAACGGAATCGCCTTTATTCGAAGCTGTTTTTGTAACCGAGTTTAAAATATAGTCGTAGGTTTCCTGTTGCGAAAATAAAGCACCGGCCAATACTAGAGCATTGACTTTTTGAGGATATTTCTCGGTATAAAGTGTTGCTACCAAACCACCAAAACTGTGTGACAGAAGTATCGCTTTTTTGAGATGGTATTTTTTGTAAATGTCATTTAGATCCTGAAAAGCTTCAGCATAAGTAAATGTTGCATTAGGATCTGCAGATCTTCCTTCACCTCTTCGATCGTAAGCAATTACATAAAAGCCTAAGTCAGCCAGTTTTTGCGCTGTGGTACCTTCAAATAAAGTTGCATTACCACTTGGGCCGCCATGAATAAAAATGATGGTTTTGTCCTTTTCGTTCCCGTACGTTTTGATGTAGCGATTTTGTCCGTTTGCTAGAATGGATGTTACAAAGAAGATAATCAGTAAAAATTGTTTCATTACTCCATATTATGATGATCTTCCATGTCTTTGCGAAGATCTAAATTTCTAAATGTTGGTGATTTTAAACCGAATCCTATAACGGTTAAAAGTGTCATACTTCCGCCAAAAACTACCGAAACTACAGTTCCCATCAATTTAGCAGTTAAGCCGCTTTCAAAAGCACCTAATTCGTTTGATGAACCAACAAACATTGAGTTTACAGCAGCAACACGCCCACGCATATGATCAGGAGTTTTAAGTTGTAAAATCGTTTGACGAATTACAACCGAAATTCCATCAGCAAGGCCGCTTAAAAATAATGCTACCACAGAAACCCAGAAAATAGTCGAAACTCCAAAAAGAATAATTGATAATCCGAAAACGAAAATTGCTCCCAAAAGTTTCAATCCGGCTTTTTTGTATAGCGGAACGTAAGCAGATACTAACATTGTAATGAAAGCTCCAACTGCCGGAGCAGCTCTTAAAACTCCAAAACCTTCAGGACCAACTTTTAGAATATCCTGAGCAAAAACAGGCAGCAAAGCAACTGCTCCTCCAAAAAGTACTGCAACCATATCAAGCGAAAGAACACCTAAAATAGTTCTGTTATTAAAAACAAATTTCAATCCTTCTTTAAGGCTTTCCATTACCGGCTCGCCAATTTTTGGATTCAATATTGGTTTTTTGCTGATTTGTGATAACGCGATTAGTGCAAAAAGAGAGCAGGCAAAAACGGAACACATTGACCAGTGAACGCCAATGTAATTAATTGAAAACCCTGCAATCGCAGGACCTAAAACCGAGCCAATTTGCCAAACCGAACTGCTCCAGGTTGCTGCATTTGGATATGCTTTTTTAGGTACAATTAAAGATAAAAGTGAAAATATTGTTGGGCCAAGAAAGGCACGAACCAATCCGCCAAGAAAAACTAAAAAGTATATAGAGTATAAAATTGCATTTGTAGACCAGCCGCCAACTACTTTTGGCCAGGTAAGCAAAAACAATCCAAAACTAATTACTGAAAATCCAAGAATACATTTTACCAATAATCCTTTTTTCTCTCTTTGATCCACCATGTGTCCGGCAAATAATGCCATTCCAACTGCAGGTATTACTTCCATTAAACCAATTAGTCCTAACGAAAGCGGATTTTTAGTTATACTATAAACTTCCCATTCAATAACAATAAATTGCATCGACCAGGCAAAAACCATCGCAAAGCGCAATATTAAAAACACATTAAATTCTCTGTAACGCAGCGCTTGATAAGGATCTTGTTTGGTTGTTTTAGTTTTCATTTGTTCTAATATCTTTAAGAATAAGTTGAGTAGAAACAGTTCCGTTCCACTCATTTTCAGCCAATGAATAAGCTAGTTGAAAAGGATTCTGATTTTTTACGATATCAATTTTTTTTCCAAGACCAAAACCAATTGCGGCAATCCCTTCCGTTCCTGATTGTTTTACAAAAAGTCTCAAATGTTCATCTTCTGAGCCTAAAGTTTTGGCGTAACCTGTGTCTTTTACATTTTTAGTCATAAAAACAGGCGTCATGTTTAAAGGTCCAAAAGGTTCGAATTGTTTTAAAATTCGGACTAGTTTTGGAGTTATGTCTGAAAAGTCAATTTCAGCATCGACTTCTATTTCCGGAGTTCGCATTTCGGGTAAAATCGTTTCCTCGACTTGTTTTTCGAAAGCATCTTTAAAAGTTTTATAATTTTCGGCTTTCAAAGTCATTCCGGCTGCATACATATGTCCTCCAAATTGTTCCAAATGTTCTGAGCAAGCATCTAGAGCATTATAAACATCAAAACCTTTTACAGATCTTGCAGATGCTGCATATTTGTCGCCACTTTTGGTAAAAACCAAAGTTGGTCGATAATACGTTTCGATTAATCTTGAAGCGACAATTCCGATAACACCTTTATGCCAGTCTTCTTGAAAAACAACGGTCGAAAATCTTTCGATTTCGTTACTGTCATGAATTTGCTGAAAAGCTTCTTTAGTGATTTTTTTATCAAGATCTTTTCGATCTGCGTTGTATTGTTCAATTTCTGAGGCAAATTGCTGTGCCTGATCAAAATCAAATTCAGTTAATAATTCAACTGCATGATTACCGTGCTTAATTCTTCCGGCAGCATTAATTCTCGGAGAAACAATAAAAACAACATCAGTAATGTCCAGAGTTTTCTTTTTTACCTGATGAACCAAAGCTTTTATTCCGGGTCTTGGATCTGAGTTGATAACTTGTAATCCAAAATACGCCAAAACTCTGTTTTCTCCCGTAATTGGAACAATATCTGCGGCAATTGCAGTAGCGACCAAATCCAGATATGGAACAAGATCTTCAATAGTCTCATTTCGATTTTGGCCTAAAGCCTGAATCAATTTAAAACCTACACCACAACCACACAATTCGTCGTACGGATAAGTACAATCTTCTCTTTTTGGATCTAGAATTGCAACAGCGTCCGGAAGAAATTCTCCAGGTCTGTGGTGGTCGCAAATGATAAAATCGATGTTTTTTTCTTTCGCGTAAGCGATATGATCAATAGATTTAATTCCACAATCTAAAGCGATAATTAACGAAAATCCGTTATCATCAGCGAAGTCAATTCCTTTAAAAGAAATTCCGTAACCTTCTGCATAACGATCCGGGATATAAGTTGCGATATTTGGATAATGCGATTTTAAATAAGAAGAAACCAAAGAAACTGCTGTTGTTCCGTCGACATCATAATCGCCAAAAACAAGAATGTTTTCCTGATTTTCAATTGCCAATTCGATTCGGGAAACGGCTTTATCCATATCTTTCATCAAGTACGGATCATGAAGATGCTCTAACGAAGGGCGAAAGAAATTTTTGGCATCTTCAAAAGTTTCAATGCCACGCTGAATCAAAAGCGTTGCTACAAAATCTTCTACATTTAAGGCTTGCGCCAAATGTTTGATTTTATCTTCGGAAGGTTTTGGTTTTATTGTCCAACGCATTTTTATCGTAGATTTTAGTCCGATCCAGAAACTTCGGGACGGGATTGACTTTAGATTGTAGAAATCGAAAATCGTTTAATCGGAAAGGTGATTTTTTTTTCTAATGCCACAGATTAAATGATTTCAAAGGATTTTTTTTTAATCTGTGTTAATCTGCGAAATCTGTGGCAAAAAATATTTTATGATTAGGTTTAGCTAATCGTTTCCTTCAATTCCAAAGCATTTCCTTCAAACTGAATTCCGTCCCAGCCTAAGTTGATGAAATTTCTAATGTTTTGATGATTGGTTCCGTTTGGATCTTTTAAAACTTCTTCAAAGTAAAAAGCGCCAAAGCAAGCCAAAGTTTCTTCTTTGCTTAAATTTTGCAGTTTTGCGAAAGAAAATAATTTGCAAGAACCAGAGTTTTCTCCGGCTGCATTATGTTGTGTTCCGTTTTGAAAAGCAGTTGGTGTAAAGTTGTAGTTTTCTTCAATTACTGCAATAGTTTCAGGGAATGTTATTTCGGTTGGAGTTTGTTTTAGTTTTTCTAAAAAGGCATGTATGCTCATAATTTGTGTTGTTTTCTACTTTGCAGTTAGGTTTTCTTGCCACAGATTAAAATGATTAGGATGATTTTTTTTGCCACGAATTACACAAATTATCACAAATTTAATTAGTGGAAATTTGTGTAATTGCTTCGCCTGTTCACTATCGCTCGGGTCGTGGCGAACTTTTTTTGATCTGTGGCATAAATATTTTAATCTTCTTCGTCTTCTTCTGTTTCATCCTTCGAAAACTTACTTTTCTTAGGTTCTTTTATTATCGTTTTTCCGGCAACTACAACGACAATTTCGCCGCGCGGTGCAGTTTTTTCAAAATGGGTTAAAACTTCTCTTGCAGTTCCGCGAACATTTTCTTCGTGTAATTTTGATAATTCACGAGAAACACAAACTTGTCTATCTTCTCCAAAATATTGAATAAATTCAGCTAAAGTTTTAACGAGTTTATGTGGAGAAACGTATAAAATCATTGTTCGGGTTTCTTCGGCTAAAGCCAAAAATCGAGTCTGACGTCCTTTTTTATCAGGTAAGAAACCTTCAAAAATAAATTTATCATTCGGTAATCCGCTGTTTACAAGTGCTGGAACAAAAGCTGTTGCTCCGGGTAAACATTCCACTTCGATTTTATTTTCGACACAGGCACGAGTCAATAAAAAACCTGGATCAGAAATCGCCGGAGTTCCTGCGTCAGAAATTAAAGCGATAGTTTCGCCGGCTTTCAAACGCGCAATCAAATTCTCAGTTGTTTTGTGTTCGTTGTGCATATGATGGCTGTGCATGTGCGTGCCAATTTCAAAATGCTTCAACAATTTTCCGCTGGTTCTGGTGTCTTCGGCCAAAATCAAATCGACTTCTTTTAGAATCCGAATGGCACGAAAAGTCATGTCTTCAAGATTGCCAATTGGCGTTGGAACGATATATAATTTGGACATAGTTTAGTATTGTGAAATGTAAAATGTGAGATGTGAAAAAGGATTAAGAAAATTTTTTCTCTACAATTGCCAAGAAACGCTCGGCGTAATCGTCTTTTCCTTCCCAATTATTATAATCTGGTTTTACCATATTTTCTATAAACTCCTGAGCTTCACCGTAAGTGTCAAAAGTCAATAACTGATTTAAAACACGGCTGTAATCTTCAGAACTATTTCCGAAAAGGTTCTTAGTAAAAGCAATTCTGTCATTCAAATCAACATGAAACCCTTTTGCTAGTTTTTCATTTAAAGTTACCGTTTTTGGTTCTGCAGGCGTTTCTAAAACAGCAGTTTCAATAATTATTTGTTCTTTAAATTCGCTAATTGAAGGAGTTGGAGTAGAAGTTACATTTTCAAAACTGTCTACTTTTACAAAATGAGCATCAGCATAATTTACGCCTAAAATATCTTCAAAAGAAATATGAACAGGAGCAGCTTTTGACGAAGTTTCTACTTTTGGTTCTTCTTTTATTGATTCTTTTTCTTCTTCAATTTCTTCTAATTCAAAAGCAGGCTTGAAATCTGCAATTGGGTTTAAATCGCTTATTGTTGTAAAAGATAATTGCTCAGATTTTTCAATAATAGTTTCTTCAATAACTTCAGCAACAGGTTCAGGGATGGTTTCAATGATTGGTTCCGGAATTACTTCTTCTGGAACTTCTGCGATGATTTCTTCCTGAGCTTCTTCTGCTTTAATTTCTTCCTCTACTTCGGTAGTTTCTGAAACGATTTCCTCTTCTGCTTCCTCAGTTTTGATTTCCTCCGTAATTTCTGGTTCAGCTGTTGTTTCAATTGGAGTTTCTTCAGCCGCAATTGGGGTTTCAATTTTTGCTTCTGTTGGAGTTACTTCTTCTTTATCAAAAATTGATTCAATTTGAGCAGTAATCTCGCTGTGACCAATTGTTGGCTTTAAAGTGTCGAAATTCTCCTCTACAAACTTTAAAACCGCTAGTTTTTCATATAATTTCTGCGTCTCAAGATACAATTGATTGATATCGGATTTGTTTTTAAGCTTTAAAATTCGATGTGCAATGCTGATTAAATCGGCTTCCAATTTTTTTTTCATAACTGTTGAAATTATAGTGAATAGGGTATTTTAATATATTTTGTATTTGAATGTCTTTATTCCTGGTAGAAATCTGAAAGATATTTTTTTATTTCTGTTAATAAGCGTTTGCGAATCTCCGATTTGATAAAAATTTTCTACTTTTGAAAAACTGAAAAATTGCTATTTTTCACATCGATTTATTACCAGTACAAAGTAATAAAAACTATTCATTTTTAAAGGTAGAAAAATACAAAATGTTTCTCGAAAATACAGTAAATCACAAAGAACAATTTGGTTGGATTGAAGTTATTTGTGGATCAATGTTTTCGGGTAAAACCGAGGAGTTAATCCGCAGATTAAAACGCGCCCAATTTGCCAAACAAAGAGTCGAAATTTTTAAACCCGCTATTGATACCCGCTATCATGACGAAATGGTTGTGTCGCATGACGCCAACGAAATTCGCTCAACACCGGTTCCTGCTGCTGCTAATATTGCTATCTTGGCTCAAGGTTGCGATGTAATAGGAATTGACGAAGCGCAATTTTTTGATGATGAGATTGTTACAGTGTGTAATGATTTGGCTAATCAGGGAATTCGTGTGATAGTTGCAGGACTTGATATGGATTTTAAAGGGAATCCTTTCGGGCCAATGCCGGCACTTATGGCAACTGCAGAATATGTAACTAAAGTTCATGCTGTTTGTACCAGAACGGGGAATTTGGCTAATTATAGTTTCAGAAAAACCGATAACGATAAATTGGTGATGTTGGGGGAAACCGAAGAATATGAGCCGCTTAGTCGCGCAGCTTATTATAATGCAATGAAAAAGAGTCAGGAAAAATAGATTTTAATCTCATTTAAGTTTCAGTAAGCTATGCAAGAAAAGGAAAGTAAAAGAAAACAAAATATTGTATTGTTAGTTGTAATTGGAATTGCGATAGCTTTGGCTGTTTTTTTTCAATTTTATCTTTCTAAAAGTACGAGCGAAGTAAAAATTGAAATTAAAGAACTGGTTGAGAAATACAATAAAAATTGCCCTTTGACAATTCAGGAAGGCATTCGCTTAGATAGTGTTAGTTTACCTGAACGCAGTGTTGTTCAGTACAATTTGACATTATTGAATGTCGCAAACGAAACGGCAGAGATTAGTGTAATACAGGATGAAATTCAAAAAAGTCTGATAAGTACCGCTAAAGCAAATCCGGGACTTCAGGTTTTTAGAGATAATGATTATACGCTGATTTATAGTTATAGTGACAAAAAGAAAACTTTCTTATTTCAGGTAAAGATATTGCCGGATCAATATAAATAATTCGATATTGTGAGATAAAATAAAACCCGACAGATTTTAAATTTGTCGGGTTTATTGTTTTTGTATATATCGCTTTTAAACTGGACTGAAGTCCAGCTCTACAATATAATTCGTTCCTTTGGAACTATAGATGAGTCTTCGGCTCGAACAATATTGTGTGGGCGGATTTTAGGCCGGTTTAATATGAATTGCTATTACATTAAATCTTCTTTCTCATTCTCGCAACCGGTATGTCTAATTGTTCACGGTATTTTGCAATCGTTCTTCTGGCAATCGGATATCCTTTTTCTTTTAAGATTTCAGCCAATTGATCATCTGGTAGAGGCTTCTTTTTATCTTCTTCTTCAATCGTGTTCTGAAGAATTTTTTTGATTTCTAAAGTCGAAACATCTTCACCCTGATCGTTTTTCATAGCTTCAGAGAAGAATTCCTTAATTAGTTTTGTTCCGTATGGTGTTTCAACATATTTACTGTTGGCAACACGCGAAATTGTCGAAATGTCCAATCCAACCATATCAGCAATATCTTTTAAGATCATTGGTTTTAGTTTGGTTTCGTCACCATCTAAGAAATATTCTTCCTGATAATGCATAATCGCATTCATGGTTACAAAAAGAGTTTCCTGACGTTGTCTAATCGCATCGATAAACCATTTCGCAGAGTCCAGTTTCTGTTTGATAAACTGAACAGCATCTTTTTGAGCCGACGATTTATCACGAGAATCTTTATACGTCTGCATCATTTCCTGATAATCTTTAGAAACGTGCAATGACGGTGCATTTCTTCCGTTTAAAGTCAGTTCTAGTTCTCCATCAATAATTCTGATGGCGAAATCTGGAACTACATTTTCTGTTACTTTATTGTTTCCGGTATAAGATCCGCCCGGTTTCGGGTTTAGTCTTTCAATTTCATGAATCGCTTTTTTAAGCTGCTCGTTCGAAACACCGTATTTTTGTAGTAACTTATCGTAATGTTTTTTTGTAAAAGCATCAAACTGATTTTCGATAATATCAATCGCTAAATCAACATATTCCGTTGGTGTTTTATGTTTCAATTGCAATAATAAACATTCCTGTAAATCACGCGCTCCAACTCCAGATGGTTCAAGTTCATGAATAACATGCAACATTTTTTCGACCATTGCTTCATCAGTATAAATACCCTGAGTAAAAGCCATATCGTCTACAATATCCGGAACGCTCCTGCGGATGTAACCCATATCATCAATACTTCCAACAAGGAATTCAGCGATTTCGCGCTCTTCATCATTCAAAATAAAAGTATTCAATTGATTGATTAAATCCTGATGAAAACTAATTGGAGAAGCAAAAGGAGTTTCTCTTTCTTCGTCTTCACTATAATTATTCACCTGAGTTTTATAATCAGGAGTATCGTCGTCACTTAAATATTCGTCAATATTAATATCGTCCGCTTCGATTCTGTCCCCTTCTGCATCATCATAATCGTCGTATTCTTCATTAGCGAATTCGTCCGCTTCGTATTCATCTTCCTTTCCAGCTTCCAGAGCCGGATTCTCGTTCATTTCTTCTAATAAACGTTGTTCAAAAGCTTGCGTAGGCAATTGAATTAACTTCATCAGCTGAATTTGCTGTGGAGATAATTTTTGAGATAATTTTAAATTTAAAAATTGCTTTAGCATTTGATTTTGTTAAAAGTTTCAAGTTTCAAGTTTCAGGTTGCAGAACGTGCCACAATTTGAAACTTGAAACTTGAAACAAATATTATTATTTTAGTTCAAACTTCAATAACTTGAAACCTGAAACTTGAAACCTTTTTTAACTAAGCCGATTAAAACTCAGCATTTCCAGGAGTTCTCGGGAAAGGAATTACGTCTCTAATGTTTGTCATTCCAGTTACAAACAATACCAAACGCTCAAATCCAAGTCCGAAACCTGCGTGAGTTGCTGATCCAAATCTTCTGGTGTCTAAATACCAAGATAATTCTTCTTCGTCGATTTCTAATGCTTTCATTTTTTCAACCAAAACATCGTAACGCTCTTCTCTTTCAGAACCACCAACGATTTCTCCAATTCCAGGGAAAAGGATGTCCATTGCACGAACTGTTTCTCTTCCAGGTTCAGTGTTGTCGTTCAAACGCATGTAAAACGCTTTAATATTTGCTGGGTAATCAAACAAGATTACCGGACATTTAAAGTGTTTTTCAACCAGGTAACGCTCGTGTTCCGATTGTAAATCAGCACCCCATTCGTTGATGATATATTGAAATTTTTTCTTTTTGTTTGGAGTAGAATCTCTCAAAATGTCAATTGCTTCAGTATAAGAAACACGTTTGAAGTTGTTCTCCAATACGAAGTTTAATTTATCTAACAAAGCCATTTCGCTTCTTTCTGCCTGAGGTTTCGATTTTTCTTCGTCTAAAAGTCTTCCTTCTAAAAACTTCAAATCATCCTGACAATTCTCTAAAGCATATTTAATTACGTACTGAATAAAATCTTCAGCCAAATCCATATTATCATCAAGATTGTTGAAAGCAACTTCCGGCTCGATCATCCAAAATTCTGCAAGGTGACGAGAAGTATTTGAGTTTTCAGCTCTAAAAGTTGGACCAAAAGTATAAATCTGACCCAAAGCCATCGCATACGTTTCACCTTCTAATTGTCCCGAAACCGTTAAGTTGGTTTCTTTTTCGAAGAAATCTTCTTTATAATTTACTTTTCCGTCTTCAGTTCTTGGTGTGTTGTCAAAAGGTAAAGCAGTAACTTTAAACATTTCTCCAGCACCTTCAGCATCAGAACCAGTAATAATAGGTGTATTTACATATACAAAACCTTTTTGTTGAAAATAGTTGTGAACCGCAAACGACAATACCGAACGCACACGCATAATTGCACCAAACATATTAGTACGCACACGTAAATGTGCATTTTCACGTAAGAAATCTAAACTAGGTTTGTTTTTTGGCTGTATCGGGAATTTCTCTGCATCAGAATCACCTAAGATTTCCAATTTGTTCACCTGAATTTCATATTTCTGACCAGCACCTTTACTTTCGATCAAAGTACCAATTACAGAAATTGCAGCACCAGTAGTGATTCTTTTTAAAGTTTCGTCAGGTGTATTTTCAAAATCAACAACACATTGTATATTATTAATGGTAGAACCGTCATTAAGCGCGATGAACTGATTATTTCTAAAAGTTCTCACCCATCCTTTTGCATTAACCTCCTGAAGCGTCGTCGTACTGTTTAATAAGTCTTTAACTTTTGTGTGTTTCATTTTATATATAATATTGAAATTAAATTATTTGTTGTGTAATAACTGCAAATATAAACGATAATTATTAAAATTAGAAGCTGTTCCTGCTATCCGCTATATCTTTTAGGCAGATCGTTTACGGTAAACAAGATATTCCTGATTGCCTAAAAAGGATACCGCTGTTATCAGGGCTAGGGCAATTGTTTTTATAAGACCAATTATTTCTTGTGAAATTACTATTTCTCTCATTTTTGTCATTCCGAGGAACGAGGAATCTCCGCAAGTAGCTCTACAAAGATTAACGATTCTCGGTGCGGAGCTTCCTCGTTCCTTGGAATGACAAACTGTATGTAAACTTTGTCAAAGATTTTGAGCTATAAATTCGTGCTCATTCGTGAAATTCGTGGCAAAAAAAAATTACCCTTCCAAATTTTCCAAATCCTCTTTCTTCGCCTTCTTCTTCTCAAAAGTTAAAACCAAAGCAGGTAAAACCAATAAATTCGCAAACATCGCAAACGCCAATGTACAAGAAATTAATCCACCCAGTGCGATTGTTCCGCTAAAGCTAGAAAGCGTGAAAGTAGCAAAGCCTAAAATCAAAACTACAGAGGTGTAAAAAGTACTGATTCCGGTTTCTCTTAAAGCACTAAAAACAGATTTTTTGACCTTCCCGTTATTTTGTAATAAATCATGTTTGTATTTTGCCATAAACTGAATCGCATTATCGACCGAAATACCAAACGCAATACTAAATACTAAAATTGTAGATGGTTTTAACGGAATTCCGAAATAACCCATTAATCCGGAAGTAATACAAAGTGGTAAAATATTAGTAATTACCGATGCAAATACCATTTTAAACGATCTGAATAAATACAGCATCAATACCGCAATTACTAAAATTGCAAAGATTAACGATTCAATTAAGTTGTCAACCAAATAAGAGGTTCCTTTCTGGAAAACCAATGCTTTTCCGGTAACAGTAACTTCATAACGGTCTTTCGGGAAAATTTCATCAATTTTTGAATGTAATTTTTTCTCCACTTTTGCCATCTCATCCGTACCAATATCTTTCATAAAAGTTGTGATTCGGGCATATTGTCCGGTCGAATCAACATAAGCTTTCATCAAATTATCTTTGCTGTTTTTGGTTGCATTTTTAGCATACGACAAAATAAAAGTCTGTTCCTGAGAGGTTGGTAACTGATAATATTCAGGATTTCCGTTATAGTAAGCCTGTTTAGAATATTTAACCAAGTTTACTACCGAAACAGGTTTTGATAATTCAGGAAGACTTGCAATTGTATTTTGCAATTCGTCCATTTTTTTCATTGTAGATAATTTCATAACACCTTTTTTATGTTTGGTGTCAATCATGATTTCAAGCGGCATTACACCGTTAAATTCTTTTTCGTAGAATAATATATCTTTAAAAAACGAAGCGCTTTTTGGCATTTCACCAATCAAACTTCCTGAAACTTTCATTTGCGCAACTCCAATCACACTAAAAACCAAAAGCAATCCGTAAATCGTGTAAATTACTTTTCGTTTGTTCTTTACCACATTCTCCACAAAATCTAATAAAGTCGAAATGTAGGTTTTAGTCAAATGGTACAAATGTTTTTCTCCCGGAACTGACATGAAACTGTATACAATTGGCACAATTAAAAGTGTTAGTAAATAAACAGAAATCACATTAATAGAAGTTACCAAACCAAACTCAAAAAGTAAGTCGTTGCCTGTAATCATGAATGTTGCAAAACCTATCGCCGTTGTTAAATTCGTCATTAAAGTCGAAACTCCAATTTTCGAAATAATACGCTGCAAAGCCTTTGCCTGATTATTATGTAGTTTTATTTCCTGCTGGTATTTATTGATCAGGAATATGCAATTCGTTATTCCGATAACGATAATCAGTGGCGGAATAATAGCCGTTAGAATCGTAATTTTATAATGAAACAATCCTAATGTCCCGAAAGACCAGATTACACCAACAATTAAAATACAAATCGAAATAAATGTTGCTCTGAACGAACGGAAAAAGAAAAAGAAAATCAGAGAAACAGTGAATAAAGCTGCGCCAATAAAAAGTCCAATTTCGCCTTTCATATTGTCGGCATTAATTGTTCTGATATATGGCATTCCAGAAACCTTCAAATCGATTCCGGTAGTTTTTTCGAATTTATCGATTTTAGGAACCAGATTCTCAAGGATAAAAGTTTTTCTTTCTGCTGTGTTTACAAGCGCTTTATTGATATAAACTGCTGAACGGATACTTCCGCTTTCTTTATTAAAAAGTAATCCTTCGTAAAAAGGCAGGTTGTGAAATAAATCATATTGTACCTTTTTTAAATATTCAGGGTCAAGCGCTTTCTTTTGATCTATAAAAGGAGTTAAAACAAATTTTTCGTTAACAGTATCTTTTTCTAATTTTTTTAAATCATTCAAAGAAACAACCAGATCCACTTCTTTCGAGTTTTTTAAGCCCGTCATTAATTCACTCCAGGCAGCATAATTTTTTGGAGTGAAGAATTTTGGATCCTGAAAACCAATAACAACAAGGTTTCCTTCTTCACCAAATTTTGAAAGGAATTTTTGGTAATCTTTATTTGCAATATGATTTTTAGGAAGCAAGTTTGCTTCAGTATATGTCATGGCAAGGTTTTTCCATTGGTAACCAAGGAAAATTGTTAATAGGGAAACTCCAACGAGTATTGAAATTCTATTTTTAAGTATGATTCGGGCTAGTTTTTCCCAAAATCCAACTTGTACAGCGTTTTTCATAAAATTTGTAAAATGGATGCAAATGTAGTGAAAAGTGCTCGAAATCATAAATATTCGATTGTAATTTACGCAATGTTAACACAATTTGTAGTTTCGATTTGTGATAAAATTCTTTCTTTTTGCTATTTACTCGTTAGCTTTTCCCATATTTGCATTTAATTTAAAAAGGAGAAGAGAATGAATTGGATTTTATTAATAATTGCCGGACTTTTTGAGGTAGGATTTGCATCTTGCTTAGGAAAAGCCAAAGAAACAACAGGAATGATCTCGACATATTGGATGGTTGGTTTTTTTGTGTGTCTTTCAATTAGTATGTTATTGCTTTATAAAGCGACTCAGGTTTTACCAATTGGAACTGCTTATGCTGTTTGGACAGGAATTGGAGCCGTTGGGACTGTTTTAGTTGGGATTTTAGTTTTTAAAGAACCGGCAACATTCTGGAGAATATTTTTCCTTTCGACTTTAATCGCTTCTATTATTGGGTTGAAGTTTGTTTCTAGCCATTAAGAATAGATGCCACAGATTTTAAGGATTCTCACAGATTAATTCTTTATTAAATTATTTAGAAAAAAATCTTTTTTAATCTTTAAAATCTGTGGCAAAAAATAACTTTAATCATTCGGAATATGCAAGAAAACAACACCATCACTTTTATCTTTTTGGCAATTTTATTACTGCTTATTGTTATCATTTGCTTTATGATTTATCAGCTAATGCAGGCAAGAAAAGCAAAAGATGATGCTGAAAAAAGTTTTTATGCACTCGAAATGAAAGTGAATGATTTGCAGTTAGAGACTTTAGAATCAAAGTTGAATCCGCATTTGTTTAAGAATATTCTAAATTCGATTCAGTCGCATGCGTATCAAACCTATTTTGCTTTAGATAAATTAGCCAACGTTTTGGATTATATTCTTTACGAAAGCAAAAAGAAATTCGTCACAGCCAAAGAAGAAATTGATTTTGCGATGAATTTAATCGAAATCAACAAAATCAAAATCAGTCCGCTTTTCGAATTAAAGATAAAAACCAATATCAATAAAGAAGACAAATTATACGATCAGCCTTTATTGGCGCCGTTAATTTCGATCGATTTAATCGAAAATGCCTTTAAACACGCTGATTTGCAAAGTGCCGATGCTTTTATTTCGGTCGTTTTTGAGTTTAGAGACAATGCTTTTTTTATGACAGTTTCGAATAAAATATCAGATAAAAAGGTATTGAAAAAAGAACGAAGCGGTTTTGGTCACGCGACTTTAGAACATCGTTTGAGAATCATTTATAAGAATAATTTCAAACTCGATCGATTCATAGAAAATGATGTTTATATTGCCCATCTAAAAATAGATCTACTTGAATACAAAACTGAAATGCTTGCTTCTGGACGATGAGTTGCCTGGATTAATGTACTTAAAAATGCTTTGCGAACAAATTGACGAAGTAGAAATTGTAAAGACATTTAATAATCCTGAAAAACTCCTTGCCGATATTCCGAATCTCGAGTTTGATTTATTAATTTCAGATATCGAAATGCCTGGAATCGACGGTTTGCATTTGGCAGAAATGCTGGAGAATAAATTGGTAATTTTTTGCACTGCTTATAAAGAATATGCTGCAGACGCTTTTAATATTGATGCTGTAGATTATATTACAAAACCTGTAAAACTGGAACGTTTACAAAAAGCGATCTCAAAAGCTTTTGAACGTTTCCATAAACCGGACGCAGCTAAAAAATTCATTCAGTTAAATACAGATAAAGGAAAAACTTTATTGTATTTCAATCAAATTCAATACATAAAAACCGCGATTAGCGATAGTCGTGATAAAACAGTTTTACTTTCAGACGGAAGTCTTTTGAATTTGAAAAACGTTAAATTCGATACGCTTTTAAATGAATTACCTGAAGCTGATTTTTGCCGTGTCAATAAAAAAGAAATTGTAGCCGTAAAAGCCATTAAGTTTTTTAATCATAACGAAATTGTTTTGCATCATTTAGAAGAAAACAATAAAAATGCAAGCTTAATCTTGAGCGAAACCTATCGTTCTGACTTTCTAAAAAAGGTTAAATTATAGATTTTAAAATAAGTTGACATATGTCATCCTGAGCGAACTCGAAGCCCTTTTTGTATAATAAAGCCTTCGAGTTTGCTCAGGATGACAATCTTTTTCATAACTTATTACAAAGTTTTTCCGACTTGTTACATACATTAAAAATTAGACGTAAATTTACTCTTCCACTTCGTTTTCAGTTCTGATATTTGCAGCAATAAATCAAAAAAATGAGTTATGAATAACATTAAAAACTCCTTATTTTATGTTACTGTTATTGGCGGTTTCACTGCTTTAATATATTGGGTAATCTCAAAAGGTGCATCACTCGAAGTGGGGCGTGGAATTATTAAGAAAAAAATTGAAAGTAATCATTGGAATGATTTTCTTCACTCAATGGTTGAAAATTTACAACATCCCTTAGCTATTTTATTGGCGCAAATTGTAACTATTATCTTGGTAGCACGTTTGTTTGGATGGGTTTTTAGAAAAATAGGACAGCCATCTGTAATTGGAGAAATGATTGCAGGTATTGTTTTAGGACCCTCTTTGGTTGGTATGTATTTTCCTGAATTCTCCGCCGCTTTGTTTCCAAAAGAATCTTTAGGAAACCTTCAGTTTTTAAGTCAAATTGGTTTGATTCTTTTCATGTTCGTTATCGGTATGGAATTGGATCTGAAAGTATTAAAAAATAAAGCGCATGATGCTGTTGTTATTAGTCATGCAAGTATCGTTATCCCTTTTGCCCTGGGTCTGTCATTAGCTTATTTTATCTATCATACTTTTGCACCGGTTGGCGTAGAATTTGCATCTTTTGGTTTATTCATGGGAATTGCGATGAGTATAACAGCTTTCCCGGTTCTGGCCAGAATTGTGCAGGAACGTGGAATGCAAAAAACAAAACTCGGAACTATTGCCATTACTTGCGCCGCTGCAGATGATATTACCGCTTGGTGTATCTTGGCTGTTGTAATTGCAATTGTAAAAGCAGGTTCGTTTACAAGTTCATTGTACGTGATTGGTTTGGCCATTTTATACGTAATTGTGATGCTGAAAATTGTTCGCCCGTTCTTAAAACGAGTTGGAGATTTAAATTCAACACGAGAAAGTTTGAACAAACCTGTTGTTGCCATTTTCTTCCTTACGCTTTTGTTTTCTGCTTATGCAGCTGAATTAATTGGAATTCATGCTTTATTTGGTGCGTTTTTAGCCGGAGCAATCATGCCGGAAAACAATAAATTCAGAAATATCTTTATCGAAAAAGTCGAAGATGTAGCGATTATTGTCTTATTGCCTTTGTTCTTTGTTTTTACTGGTTTACGTACTCAAATTGGTCTTTTAAATGATCCTTATTTATGGAAAATTACAGGATTAATTATTGCTGTTGCAGTTGCAGGTAAATTTTTAGGAAGTGCGTTTGCAGCAAAATTTGTTGGACAAAGCTGGAAAGACAGTCTTGCAATTGGAGCACTTATGAATACTCGTGGTTTGATGGAACTGGTGGTTTTAAATATTGGTTATGACTTAGGTGTTTTGTCTACAGAGATTTTTACCATGATGGTAATTATGGCTTTGGTAACCACTTTTATGACTGGTCCCGCACTAGATTTTATTGGTTTTATTTTTAAAGATAAAGCAACCGTAGTTCCGCAGGAAATTGGAAATAAAAGCAAATACAAAATATTACTTTCTTTCGCGACTCCTGAAAGAGGGAAGAAATTATTGAAAATTGCCAATAGTTTAGTAAAAAAACAAGCTGATAATTCGATAGTAACCGCGATGCATTTGTCATTGAGTACCGAAATACATTCGTTTGATGTAAAAGATCACGAGCGTAAAATGTTGGTGCCGGTTATTGAAGAATCAGAAAGATTGAACCAAAATATGGTCAGCGTTTTTAAAGTTACAAACGATATTGATACCGATATTATTGATACCGCAAATCAGGGTGAATATGACTTATTGTTAGTTGGATTGGGACAATCTATTTTTGAAGGAACTTTACTCGGAAAAATTCTTGGTTTCACTACCCGAATTGTAAATCCGGATCGTTTGATCGATAAATTTACCGGAAAAGAAGGTTTGTTCGAAAATTCTCCTTTTGACGAAAGAACGCGACATATTATTGCAAAAAGTAAAATGCCAGTCGGAATTTTTATTGATAAAGATTTAGAAGAAGTCAATCAGGTTTTTATACCAATTTTTAGTAAAGAAGACGCTTTCCTGATTGAATATGCTAAAAAATTGATCAACAATAATGGTTCGCAAATTACTGTTCTGGATGCGAGCGGTGAAGTAAAAAGTACACGCGATATTCAGGAAACGATTCGGTCAATTGAACAAATTGCACCAAATCATATTATGATTATGCACGACAGAACAATTAAAAAGGAGTTTTTGGAAAACCAAAATATGATGATTATTAGTTTAGACAGTTGGAAAAAGCTAATCGAATCTCAAAGCACATGGTTGAACAATACACCATCTGTTTTGATTTTGAAACCATAAGTTTCTAGAAATTACAATTTAGAAATCTCAAATCCCAATTTTTACTGATTGGAGTTTGGGATTTTTTGCGTTTTCTTGTCATTTCGACGAAGGAGAAATCATATTAGAAAAGCCACAATCAAAATCGCTAATCTTTGTCGGGCCGCTTATGGAGATTTCTCCTTCGTCGAAATGACATACTTTGTAAAAAAGAGAATTTATATTACAATCCCAAATCCAACACGTAAGAAATCTTAACTGCTATATTATTTTCAAATTTCAATAATTGATTAGGGCCATAACGATAGAATCCGCCTAAACCAAAACCTTTGTAGATTTTGTTCAATTCGATTCCGGATTCAAAGAAACCTTTGTCAAGAGTTTTGTACGCTGGGCCAACATGTTGTTCCGGATTTTCCATGTTTCCCCACGCCATTCTTGTAACAAGAACAAGAGATGGGCGAACTTTTTTAAGTATTTTAATTCGGTCGAAACCGTGTTTGATCTGGAAAAAGATATATTGACTCGAGAAAAACTCGTTAAAGAACATCGTTTCAAAACTGTTTCTTCCTGCAAAAGTAATACGCTGAACAACCGTTTCTTTAGTTAAATTGTTAGGCATTGTATTGTATAGATGCGTAAGCGGTACGTCGCCCATAGCATAACCTCCTTGTAAAAGTAAACTTGTTTTTTGACCGTTTAAATATTTCTTTTCGTACTCTGTTTTAAAATCTATTTTTCCAAAAGTAAAATCATTTTCTAAAACATTCGGAAGCGATTGCGTGTACTGAAACGTAAATCGAGGGAATTGTTTGTCAGTTTCGTTTCTGCCTGTAGGCGTTTGCATAAAATCGCTAAAAGGTGCCCAAACAATAGAAACCATTGCTGTTGTCATTACATAATTGGAGTACAATTGTCCGTTATAATTAAAAAGATAATCAAATTCCGGTTGTACATACGTTCGTGCCAGTTCGAGAACAGCCTCAGTTTTAGGAATAATTTTAGTCTGGACATTCGCTTTCCAGCTAATGTATTTGTAAAAAGTACTAATATTGATTGGACGCGGATCATAAATTTTAAAAACACGTTTGTCAACAGCAAAAACAGTACTCGCAATCTCACGAACATCATCTGTATAATATCCGTTGATCCATGTATTGGTGTTTTTATCCAGTAAAACCCCGGTTCCTAAGCTGTATTTGACTTCGCCATCTTTTGTCCCGTAAGCGGAATATCCTTCAATTCTAAAATTCTTGGAAAATTTATCATTTGTAATACCGCCAAGACCTAAACGAAAACCTTCGTAATTATTGAAACTAATGATTTTCTTCAAATCCAAATCAACAGGACCAATAGGGAAGTAGCCATTGATGATTTTTCGGCCAAGGCCCAAGCGATTTTCAATTCTTTTCTTAATGGAAATACTATCCAGTAATTGATAGGTTTTTTGGCTTTTTAGATCAAGACTTTCTTTTCTGTACTGATTCCAGAATTCTTCTGGTTTTTTGCTGGCATCGTCTTTAATTTCGATATAAAGAGCAGGGTTTTTTATTGGCTCCTTTGTATTGTAATGAATGTCAAAATTATTGCTTTCAGAAAGTAAATAAGTGAAATCTGAAGCCGATTTTTTCCTCGGTTCAAAATTGTCTTCAACATCTCCGTCAAACTGAATGGTTCCGCCTAAGATCTTTATATCATCGTCGTTTTTTCCTTTTACAATTCTAAATGTTGTATTGCTCTGAAACCATATTTTCTCGCTCGGGACATATTCAAATTCATGAATTCCGCTAATATCCAAAACGCCTTTAATGCGCATAACGGCTTTTGCAACTGCAAAGTTTTCCTGGTCAATGTATAAGACGCCTTCAAGTCCTGATGATTTTCTTTTTTGCTTATTTTTAAAGTAAATCATATAAGTGTCACGGCCTTTTATGTTTACAGTATCCAATAATTTGTAATTGTAACTTGCCGGAGCGCCATTCGAAATTGGATTTTCATATTTAGTTTCGAACAGCTCATATTTAGCACCATAAATAGAAATCGATTGGAGATTAAATGCAATGACTTCGTAAATTGGCTGTTTAAAACCGGCCATTTTAGTACCTAGAATTGTTTCTTTAAGTTTGTTGTTGCCAAACTGATACTGCGAAATTTTTTCAGTTTGAAACAAATGTTGTTTGCTGATTATCTCTTTGAATTTATAATCGGATGAATCAATATTGATTCTTTTTTTGTCAAAATCTTTATAAGCTGCTGATGAATCAATTCTTCCGTCAATAGAATCTGGATTAGCAGTAACAATCAGTTTATTATAGCTTTTGTATTGAAAGCTATTTAGTTTTTTCTGCGGATTGTTTTTGTCTTTGTTGGCAATTACTTTTCGAATAATTGTTAAAGCCGGATTCTCATTAGAAACAATAACTTCCTTTAAATCATCTGTTTTTAGTGAAAGCGAAACAGAGTAGAATTTTTTTTGATCAAGTATTTCAATTGTTTTAGTTTGAAAACCAATATAAGAAACTAAAAAATGATTTGCTTTTACCGAAGAGTTTAGTGTAAATTTTCCGTCAACATCAGTAATTGTATTATTATTGTCAGAAGTTGTAATGGTAGCAAAAGGAAGCGGTTTGTTGTTTGAATCGGTTACAATTCCGTTTATTTGAAATTGCGCTTGAATAGTAAGCGTGAAAAACAAAGTCAACAGACAGAATAGCTTCATAGAGAGAATTATAGTTTCAAAAACGTAAACAAAATGATTTTGGTATGCAAAAATAAGAATAAAAAAATCCGTCTAGTACAATTTAACTAAACGGATTTTTTATTTTATAAAAACTTAGAATTACACCTTCATGATTTCGGCTTCTTTTGCAGCCAATAATTCATCAATTTTTTTGATGTAAGCATTTGTTAAGTTTTGAACTTGTTCTTCTGCAGATTTGCAAATGTCTTCAGAAGTACCTTCTTTTTCTAATTTTTTGATATCGGTATTAGCGTCTTTACGTACGTTACGAATACCAATTTTCGCATCTTCTGCTTCAGATTTTGCTTGTTTTGCCAATTCTCTACGACGATCTTCTGTCAAAGGCGGAACGCTGATAATAATAACATCACCGTTGTTCATTGGGTTAAAACCGATATTAGCAACCATAATTGCTTTTTCGATAACTTGTAACATGTTTTTTTCGAAAGGCTGCAATGTGATTGTTCTTGCATCCGGAACGCTTATTTTTGCTACTTGCGAAAGCGGTGTTGCTGATCCGTAGTAATCTACAAAAACACTTCCTAGCATTGCCGGAGAAGCTTTTCCTGCACGAATGTTAAGAAATTCTTTCTCTAAATGCGCAATCGAACCATTCATTGATTCTTCCGTACTATCTAATATAAATTCTATTTCTTCCGTCATTTTTTTTAGATTTTTTGTCCGATCCCGAAACTTCGGGACAGGATAGTTGATTGATTTTTAGATTTCTAAAAATTGATTCATCTAATTTACTAACTAATATGGTTTTTTTATTTTTTTTGAATCCTACTTTTGGTAATTATTGAATTTTTAGAAAACTATAATAACTCAAAAGTCAAATAATCTAGATACTTACTACAGTTCCTATGTTTTCGCCTTCGCAGATTTTTAATAAATTTCCAATTTTGTTCATATCAAAAACAAGAATTGGTAATTTATTTTCCTGACTTAAAGTGAAAGCAGTTGTATCCATTACATTTAATCCCTTTTTGATTACATCATCAAAAGAAATAAAATCAAATTTTACTGCCGAAGCATTTTTCTCAGGATCAGAATCGTAAACTCCGTCAACGCGAGTTCCTTTTAAGATAACATCAGCATTGATTTCAATTCCTCTCAAAACAGCTGCAGTATCAGTTGTAAAATATGGATTTCCGGTACCGGCACCAAAAATTACAATTCTTCCTTTTTCAAGATGACGATCTGCTCTTCTTTTGATATATGGTTCTGCAATAGATTCCATTTTCAAAGCAGTTTGCAAACGTGTTTTCATTCCTTTGTCTTCAAGTGCGCCTTGCAATGCCATACCGTTAATCACGGTTGCAAGCATTCCCATATAATCGCCTTGTACTCTATCCATACCCGCGCTTGCACCAGCAACGCCTCTAAAAATATTTCCTCCTCCAATAACAATAGCAATTTCTACTCCTTTACTGTGAATTTGCTTAATTTCTTCGGCATATTCAGCTAATCTTTTTGGGTCGATTCCGTATTGTAAATCACCCATTAATGCCTCGCCGCTAAGTTTTAGAAGAATTCTTTTATATTTCATGTGTGTGTTGCGTTAATTTGTGCAAATATAGACATATTCTTATTTTTAAAAATAATGTTTGCAAAAAATTAATTGCTCTTTGTGTATTTAAGTTTATAAAGACTTTTATGACTTATTTAAGTTGAATATGATAAAAGTCATTATTGCGTCTTTCTAAAATTCGTATTTTTATGGTATTCAAAACAAAACAAGTATGAAAAGCACTGTAGCCAAAGCATTATTTCACAGTTATTCGTATGCCGAATATCGAAAAATAGTTGCCGATTTATTGTTAGAAGGAAAGTCAACAGGTAACGAACAATCTGAAAGTTTGGTAAATTACACCCGTTTGAACGAGGCACGAATGAATCGCCTTGAAAAAACCATCAAAATTTCTGAAGATGTGATTTCGAAACTGCAAAACTTAGACAACCATTATATCTGGTTAGTGATTTCTGAAGGTTGGTGTGGCGATGCGGCTCAAATACTTCCAATAATTAATAAAATGGCAGTTGAGTCAGATAAAAAGATTGATCTTCGAATTGTTCTAAGAGATCAAAATGAGGAATTAATGAATCAATATTTGACCAATGGCGGAAAAGCAATACCAAAAGTAATTGTGATTTGTAAAGAAGCCGGAATTGTTCGTGCCGATTGGGGACCAAGACCAAAAGGAGCTACCGAATTGATGGATAATTATAAAAAAGAATTTGGTGTAATTGATGATAAGATCAAGACTGATTTGCAATTATGGTATTTGGCAGATAAAGGAATTTCGGTTCAGGAAGAACTCATGCAAATTATGGATAATATAAAGTACAACAGACTTTAACTCTTCAAAGTCGTTTAGATTACTTTGTATTTGTAATCTATTGAAAATAAATAGTATACAGTTTTAAAATGTATTAAAAAATTTGTATATTAGTGGTGTAATCCCACTTCTATTATTTACTTTTTGATTTACTCTTTTTATTGGTGTTTATTTAATGTTTAACAATTAAAAAATACACTATTATGAAAAAGTTGTTCGAAAGGTTTTATGATTTTTTTTCTGGTTTATTGTTTGGAGGAAAAAATGTACCTCATTATTAACTCACAAGGATAAATTATGGAATAGCACTACTTTAATTTAGAAGTTGGCACATTACTATTGTTTTAATGTAATGTGCTTTTTCATTTATTATCTTACTTCAGGCTGTTTTCAAATAAAGTAATGTCAATTGCATTTTTTACATCATAATCACCAATTTTAGTTCGGCGTAAAACAGTTAAATGTGATCCTGAATTCATTGCTTTTCCAAAGTCAAAGGCTAATGAACGAATATAAGTTCCTTTGCTGCAAACTACTCTAAAATCGATTTCAGGCAAAGCAATTCTTGTAATTTCAAATTCGTGAATTGTAGTTTTTCTACTTGCGATTTCTACTGTTTCTCCAGCGCGTGCGTGCTCGTATAAACGAACTCCATCTTTTTTAATAGCAGAGAAGATAGGTGGTTTTTGGTCGATTTCGCCTAGAAATTGTTTTACAGTCTCATGAATCAAAGCTTCGTCGATATGAGAAGTAGGAAAAGTTTCGTCTATTTCTGTTTCTAAATCGTACGACGGAGTAGTGGCTCCAATATAAAATGTCCCTGTATATTCTTTTGCCTGACCTTGTAACTCAGAAATTCGTTTGGTGAACTTTCCGGTACAAATCAATAATAAACCAGTCGCTAAAGGGTCTAAAGTTCCGGCATGACCAATTTTGAACTTTTTAGGAAGTCCAACTTTGTTTATTAAAAGATATTTTAATTTATTGACAGCTTGAAACGAACTCCATTTTAAAGGTTTGTCAATCAATAAAACTTGTCCGTTTAGGTATTCTTCAGGTGTCATTATATAATTGTAAGAGGATGAATGAAAAAGTGAATCAATAATAAAATGATTCCGGCAATAATTCTGTAATAACCAAAAACTTTAAAGCCGTTTTTAGTTAAAAAACCAATAAAGGTTTTGATGGCTAAAAGTGCTACAATGAAAGCAACAACATTTCCAATAATTAATAAGTTGGTTTGATCTTGTGATAATTCAAAACCAGCTTTATAATAGTCATAGCATTTTTTTACTGTTGCGCCTAGCATCGTTGGAACTGCTAAGAAGAATGAAAATTCGGCCGCTGTTGTTCTACTTAGTTTCTGAGACATTCCTCCCACAATACTTGCTCCACTTCGTGAAACTCCAGGAATCATGGCTAAGCATTGAAATAGGCCAATTTTAAAAGCTTGTAAGTAAGTTATTTCTTGAGATGACTCCGCTGCATTTGGTTTGTTGAACCATTCGTCAACTTTCAGTAAAATTAATCCTCCAATTAAAAGTGAAATAGCTACTGTAACTGGATTTTCTAATAAACCGTCAATAAAATCGCTCAACAATAATCCTAAAACTACTGCCGGAATAAAAGCGACTAAAAGTTTAAAATAAAAATCAAGTGTTTGAAAAAAACGTTTAAAGTATAGAACTACTACCGAAAGTATTGCGCCAAGTTGAATTACGATTGTGAAAAGTTTGGTGAAATCATCATGAGCGATTCCAAAAAAAGAAGAGGCAATAATCATGTGGCCAGTTGAAGAAACAGGTAGAAATTCTGTAATACCTTCAATTATGGCAAGAACAATAGCTTGTAATGTATTCATTTATTAGATTGTTGTATTGTTAGGCTTTTTAGATTTTAGACCATTTGCAGCTTAATCTAATAGTCTTAAGGTCTAAGATGTCTAAAAAGTCTAAAAAAAACTATTTAGATTTTTTGAAGATTGAATAAATCGTGATTCCAAAACCAATTAAAACAGTCGTTGGAGCTAAACGAATACGTCTAAAACTAAAAACATCTTCATTAAAAACGTTAGGATCATTACTTCCTCCGCCAGACATTAAGATAAAGCCTAGTGCGATAACGCCAATTCCAATTAATAAAATTTTGTAGTTAATACCGTCAAAAAGGAATTCTTGTTTTTGTGGTTGGTCTGTATTGTTTTTCATTTTTGTTTATTTATCAGCCTGAACGAAGTCGAAGGCGTTTTTTTATAAATCTAAAGTCTAAAATTAATAATTAGTATAGATCGTCAGTTCTTAGGTTCAGGAAACGTTGTGTTGCAAAATGCGTGCTTACCCAAGTGATTAATACTCCTAATCCAAAAACGGCTAATAATACTAATCCAATAAGGGCTTTGTCTTCTAAAATGCCTAATCCTGGGAAATTGGTTTCAACATAAAACAAAAGTCCAATCAAAGCTACAATAGCCAGTCCTGCACCTAACATTCCTAGTTTTACACTTCGCATTACAAAAGGTTTACGAATAAACGATTTTGTTGCACCAACCATTTGCATCGTTTTAATAATAAAACGGTTTGAATGTATTGATAAACGCAAGGAACTATTGATTAATAACACAGCAATTATCGCAAGGAAACCACTGATAATCAAAATCCACATACTTACTTTTTTGATGTTGTCATTTACCAGGTTCACCAATTGTTTGTCGTAAACAATGTCTTCGATCATGGTGTTTTGACGCAAACTGCTTTCGATTTTAGAGATGCTGTCTCTTTCAACGTAATCAGCTTTTAAGTGAATGTCGTATGAGTTCAATAAAGGATTTTCTCCTAAAAAGGTCAAAAAGTCTTCTCCAATAATGTCAGTGTGTTCTTTTGCAGCTTTTTCTTTAGTAACGTATACATAAGATCTTGCAAAAGGAGCTCTTTTTAATTGGGTGTCGAATGCTTTTATTACACTATCATTAGCTTCATTTTTAAAGAAAACCGTCATGGCGATTTTTTCTTTAAAATCATTCGCCAGTTTTTTAGAATTGATAATGAATAATCCTAGTACTCCCAAAAGGAATAAAACCAGAAATACACTCAATACAACTGAAAAATAAGAAGAAATTAACCTGCGTTTTTGAAATTTATCAAAGTTAGAACTCATAGTTTGCTTAAATTATGTGGTAAAAATAATAAAGAATTTCTTTATTTGAAGTTAATAACGACCAAAGTTTTAACTTTCGTACAATAAATGTAAATTTGCAGACTTAATTTGGTGATAAAATCTTTGAACCTTTGTCACTTTGCAACTCTGAACCTTAAAAATGACTTGAGTAAGCGAAAGCATGACTCCATTAAAAAGAAAAAATATAAACAAGGAATGAAATACAATCCGAACGAAATCGAAGAAAAATGGCAAAAATATTGGGCTGAAAACCAAACTTTTGCAGCAAGTAATAATTCTGATAAACCTAAACATTATGTTTTAGATATGTTTCCTTATCCTTCAGGAGCAGGATTACACGTTGGGCATCCGCTGGGTTATATCGCTTCAGATGTGTATTCTCGTTTTAAGAGACATCAAGGTTTTAATGTTTTGCATCCAATGGGTTATGATAGTTTCGGCTTGCCTGCAGAGCAATATGCAATACAAACAGGACAGCGTCCGGAAGATACAACACGCGTAAATATTGACGGTGGAGTAGATAAAGAAGGGAAGCAAATTGCCGGTTATAGAAAACAATTAGATAAAATCGGGTTTTCATTTGATTGGAGTCGTGAAGTGCGTACTTCAAATCCTGATTATTACAAACATACACAATGGATTTTTATTCAATTGTTTAATTCTTGGTATTGCAAAAAACAAGGAAAAGCATTTGAGATTTCGGAGCTTGTAAAAGTTTTTGAAGGAGAAGGGAATAAATTGGTTGAAGCAGTTTGCGATGATAATGTTGCGATTTTTACTGCAGAAGAATGGAACTCGTATTCTGAAGATCAAAAAGAAAAAATCCTTTTGCAATACAGAATGACTTATTTGGCTGAAACTGAAGTGAACTGGTGTCCCGGTTTAGGAACTGTTTTAGCAAATGATGAGATTGTAAACGGAGTTTCTGAGCGTGGAGGATATCCTGTGATTCGTAAAAAAATGACGCAATGGAGTATGCGAATTTCTGCTTATGCAGAACGTTTACTTCAAGGTTTGAATGATATTGATTGGAGTGAATCTATAAAAGAATCTCAAAGAAACTGGATTGGAAAATCAGTTGGGGCGATGGTTTCTTTTCATGTAAAAAATCACGATGAAGTAATTGACGTTTTTACTACAAGACCTGATACTATTTTTGGAGTAACTTTTATGACTTTGGCGCCAGAACATGATTTGGTTGCTAAAATTACAACTCCGGAACAAAAAGCAGCTGTTGAAGCATATATTGAAAAAACCGCAAAACGTTCAGAGCGTGAGCGTATGGCCGATGTGAAAACTATTTCGGGTGTATTTACAGGAGCTTATGCTGAGCATCCTTTTACAAGAGAAGCAATTCCGGTTTGGATTGGGGATTATGTTTTAGCAGGTTACGGAACTGGTGCTGTAATGGCGGTTCCTTGCGGAGACGAAAGAGATTACGCTTTTGCGAATTTCTTTAAAGGAGCGCAAGGAATGCAGGAAATCAAAAATATTTTTGCAAATGTTGATATTTCTGAAGCAGCTTATGGTTCGAAAGACAATGTTGAAATTGCTAATTCTGATTTCTTAAACGGATTAAATTATAAAACAGCAACTCAGGCTGCGATTACAGCTTTAGAGAAAATAGGACAAGGAACCGGAAAAACAAATTACCGTTTGCGCGATGCCGTTTTCTCTCGTCAGCGTTATTGGGGAGAGCCTTTCCCGGTATATTATGTAAATGGTTTGCCAAAAATGATCGATGCACAGCATTTGCCAATCATTTTACCTGAAGTAGAAAAATATTTACCAACCGAAGAAGGTTTGCCTCCGTTAGGAAATGCAACAGTTTGGGCTTGGGATACGAGAAATAATAAAGTTGTCAATACAAATTTAGTAGATCATGCAACGATTTTTCCTTTAGAATTGAATACAATGCCAGGTTGGGCAGGAAGTTCATGGTATTGGATGCGTTATATGGACGCGCACAACGAAACCGAATTTGCAAGCAAAGAAGCTTTGGCATATTGGGAAAGTGTCGATTTGTATATTGGAGGAAGCGAGCATGCAACCGGACACTTACTGTATTCTCGTTTTTGGAATAAATTCCTTAAAGACAAAGGTTTTGCACCTACCGAAGAACCATTCAAAAAACTGATCAATCAGGGAATGATTTTGGGTACAACTGCCTACGTTTACCGACTTGAAGGTACAAACACTTTTGTGTCTAAAAATAAAATTGGAGATCAAAAAGTACAGCCAATTCGTGTTGATGTTCATTTCGTGAATTCTTCCGATGAATTGGATCTCGAAAAGTTTAAAAACTGGAGAGAAGATTTTAATACAGCAGAATTTATCTTAGACGAAAACGGGAAATACGTTGTTGGTCGTGAGGTTGAAAAGATGTCTAAATCATATTATAATGTAGTAACTCCAGATGATATTTGTAATGAATATGGAGCTGATACATTGCGTTTGTACGAAATGTTTTTAGGGCCGTTAGAGCAAGCTAAACCTTGGAATACTGCTGGTATTTCGGGAGTATTTGGTTTCTTGAAAAAATTATGGAGATTGTATTTTGATGAGCATAATGGTTTGATCGTGAACAACGATGAGCCAACAAAAGACAACTTGAAATCGTTGCATAAAACAATCAAAAAAGTAGCTGAAGATATCGAGAGTTTCTCTTTCAATACATCAGTTTCTCAATTTATGATTTGTGTGAATGAATTGTCAGCTCAAAATTGTCATTCAAGAGCAATCTTAGAGCCATTAGCAATTTTGGTTTCGCCTTATGCGCCTCATATAGCAGAAGAATTATGGTTACAATTAGGAAACACAACTTCTATAGCAACGGTTGCTTTTCCTGTTTTTGATGCGAAACATTTGATCGAAAGCAGTAAGGAATATCCAGTTTCTTTTAACGGGAAAATGCGTTTCACAATCGAATTGCCTTTGGATTTAACCGCAGCACAAATCGAAGAAATCATTATGAAAGA
Organism: Flavobacterium sp. FlaQc-57; assembly: GCF_044007395.1. Taxonomy (NCBI): domain Bacteria; kingdom Pseudomonadati; phylum Bacteroidota; class Flavobacteriia; order Flavobacteriales; family Flavobacteriaceae; genus Flavobacterium; species Flavobacterium sp. FlaQc-57. The sequence continues at coordinate 93,120 of NZ_JBIPDA010000002.1, read as the reverse complement.
TGAAAGAACCCAAAAACAATTAGATGGAAGAACTCCCAATAAAGTAATTATTGTTCCTGGAAAAATCATCAATTTGGTTGGTTAACCTAATAGAATTCCAATATTAAACATCCCAAATTCCAATCGTAAAATTGGAGTTTGGGATTTTTTTTGTTTCATATAAAATTGTTGCTGTGTTTTTTTAGCTGGTTTTGATGTAAAATTGTCTTTAAAGGTGACAAAATGACATTTTTTTAGTTTGGTTCAGAAATTGCGATTTGTTTTGTAACTTTAAAATTCAATCAAAAAAAACAAAAGATATGGGAAGTGGATATATAATTATTGCTGGACTAATCATGCTATTTAGCTGGATGGTTAGTGCTAAGCTGAAAAGTAAATTTGAATTGTACTCTAAATTGCAATTGAGAAACGGAATGAGTGGTGCTGAAATTGCAGAAAAAATGCTTGCCGATAATGGGATTACAGATGTTCGTGTGATTTCGACTCCAGGGCGATTAACGGATCATTATAATCCGGCAGATAAAACGGTTAACTTAAGTGAGGCTGTTTATAATCATCGTAATGCGGCGGCTGCAGCTGTAGCGGCGCATGAGTGTGGTCACGCTGTACAGCATGCGCTTGGGTACGAGTGGCTAATCATGCGTTCTAAACTAGTGCCAATTGTAAGCGTTGCATCAAATTTTATGCAATGGATTTTGTTAGCAGGAATCTTAATGATTCAGGTATTTCCTCAATTGTTGTTAATTGGAATAATACTTTTTGCAGTAACAACTTTATTCTCAATTATAACTTTGCCTGTAGAATATGATGCAAGTAATAGAGCTTTGGCTTGGTTAGAAAATAAACACATGTTAACACAACAAGAGCAGGCTGGAGCAAAAGATGCTTTAAAATGGGCTGCAAGAACTTATCTTGTAGCGGCTCTTGGGTCAATTGCAACGTTGTTGTACTATATCTCGATTTATTCAGGAAGTAGTAGGAGAGATTAATTTAATGAGATAATTAGTTAATGAGATAATTAGTCAATTAGATAATTTTGTACAAAACCCGACAGTTTTTTTTGAATCTGTCGGGTTTTTTTGTTTTAGAGAATTCACAAAATTATCTAATTATCAAATTGCCGCATTTTCTAATTTATAGTTGAATCTGTCTGTCAATTTGTTGATCTAGCGAAATAAAGGTTTCTGTTCTTGAAACGCCTTCAATAGCTTGGATTTTAGTGTTTAAAAGTTGCATTAAATGCTCGTTATCGCGACAGATGATTTTTATTAAAACCGACCAGTTTCCTGTTGTATAATGACATTCTAAAACTTCGGGGATTTTCTTTAGATCCTTTACGGCTTCAGAGTTTCGGGAAGCTTTGTCAAGATAAACTCCAATGAATGCCATTGTATTGTATCCTAAAACTTTTGGATTAACAGTAAATTTAGAGCCTGAAATAACGCCGGATTGCTCCAATTTCTTTAAGCGCTGATGAATTGCAGCTCCAGAGATGCCTATTTTATTTGCGATTTGTAAAATTGGTTTTCGGGCATCATCCATTAAGTAACGTAGGATTTCTTTATCGATACCGTCAATTTCAATTATTAGGGAGTTGATTTTCATTTGAGTTGTAATTTGAAACTAATTTTAGCTCATTGGGTTTTAGTTAGAAATCAAATGTACTGATAATGATGCTAAAAAGAAAATGCCAATTTTAAAAATTCCAAATTCCTAACTGTAGATAAAATCATCGTGAGATTTCTCAAAGTTTTAAAACTATGACAAAGATTGAGGAAGGATTTGATTTAAAAATAAAAATTCCAAATCTCAACCGTAAAGTTGGAATTTGGAATTTCTAAATTCTTATTTCTTAAAAGGATTATTTTCCTTTGTTAGCTTCGCTAATGTATTTTTCTAAAGCCATTGTCATCGAAGGAGTTTCAGGAGTTGGAGCAAGAATATCAATTCTTAAACCATGATCAAGAGCTTCTTTTTGAGTTGTGCTTCCGAAAACAGCAATTCGGGTATCGTTTTGTTTAAAATCAGGGAAGTTTTTAAACAATGATTTTATTCCGGTTGGACTGAAAAAAGCTAAAACATCATAATAAACATCAGCTAAATCAGATAAGTCACTCATTACGGTTTTGTAAAAAACAGCTTGAGCCCAGTCTACTTTTAGATTGTTTAAAGTAATTGGTGCGTCAGCATTTAATTGATCAGATGCTGGCAACAAGAATTTTTCGTCTTTGTATTTTTTGATAAGAGGAGATAAATCTGCAAAATCTTTTGCTCCCACGTAAATTTTACGCTTTCTGTACACTACATATTTTTGCAGGTAAAAAGCAACTGCTTCAGATTGACAAAAGTATTTCAATCCTTCAGGAACTTTATAACGCATTTCATCAGCTACTCTAAAAAAATGATCCACCGCATTACGGCTCGTCAAAATTATCGCAGTATAGTGATTAAGGTCGATTTTTTGTAATCGAATCTCTTTTGCATTAACCCCTTCCACATGAATAAATGGTCTGAAATCAATTTTTATTTTGTGTTTTTGTTGGAGCTCAAAGTAAGGAGAATTTTCCACTTTAGGTTCAGGCTGTGACACCAAAATTGTTTTCACTTTCATATTATAAACATTTACTAAGCCACCTCTTTTGTAATCCAATAATACATGAAATAATAAGGGGCTATTTCAAGAGCGCAAAGATATAAAATAAAATAAAATAACTTACTGATTATTGCATTTTGATACGTTTTTATTGAAATATAATACGAGTAGAGGCTTATACACAGCGAAATGCCTATAATTGCTAGGGGTATTATTTTTGGAATATTGTCATAATAAAACAAAACAGCATTAATAGGAAGGATTAAAACGCCAATATATGTTCTATAAGTTACTTTTTGTAAGTTAAAAAGATCTGCAAATTCATCAATATTAAAAGAAGTTGCTACAATTTTCTCAATTAAAAATTTTCCTAAAATAAAATAAAGCAAAAATGTAGCGATCTGAATAAATAGAACCCAGTCAGTTTTTGAAGCGTATCCAAAAATATGCATTGTCAATTGAATGAAAAAAGCATAAGAAACAATTTGGACAAAGAATAAACCAACAGTAAAACTGCTTTTTAGGTGGTTGTTGTCGCGATAAATTTTAGCGTATTTGTCTGAAAAAATTAGCTTGCTGAATTCGCTAAATCTAGTTTCGTAAGCTGATTTTGTCATAGCAACAACAGCAAAGGTCAACACAAATAAAAGCGTAGCCCAGTCTTTGTTTTCCAGAATTCGGGGATGAAGTTGTTCAATCATAGCGATGCAAAATTAGTAATTTTTTGTCTCAATACTTTTATTATATATTTATTATGAATCAAATGCTATAAAAAGTTTACTTTTGCGATGAAATTACTCAGAAAAATGAATGATTGTATTGTCATAATCCCCACTTATAACGAAATTGAAAATATAGAAAGTATAGTTAGAGCTGTACTTTCGCAACACAAACCTTTTCATCTTTTAATTATTGATGATAATTCGCCGGATCATACCGCAAATAAAGTGGTTGCGTTGCAGGAAGAATTTCCTGATAGGTTGTTTTTAGAAAAAAGAGCCAAAAAATCAGGTTTAGGAACTGCATATGTTCATGGTTTTAAATGGGCTTTGGAACGTAAATATGATTTCATTTTTGAAATGGATGCCGATTTTTCACATAACCCCAATGATCTTGAAAAACTATTTGATGCTTGCCATTTTGGTGGAGCAGATTTGGCTATTGGATCACGTTATGTAACTGGTGTAAATGTCGTAAACTGGCCTTTAAGTCGTGTTTTAATGTCTTATTTTGCATCAGTTTATGTAAAGTTTATTACCGGGATGAAAATTCATGATGCTACTGCAGGTTTTGTTTGTTATAAAAGAGAGGTTTTAGAAAAAATCAATCTTAACAAAATAAAATTTGTGGGTTACGCTTTTCAAATCGAAATGAAATACAGGACTTATTGCGCTAAATTTGAAATTAAAGAGGTTCCTATTATCTTTACAGATAGAACCAAAGGAGTTTCGAAAATGAGCAATGCGATTATTAAAGAAGCTATTCTTGGTGTGATTTCGCTCCGATTAAAAAAATTAGTCAATACATTATAAAGCCATGGCGATGAACAGGATTTTAATAAAGAATGCTAAAATAGTAAACGAAGGATCTATTTTTGAAGGTGATGTTTTGATTGAAAACGACTTAATTGTCGAAGTAGCAGACAGCATAAGTTTAAAAACATCTGATTGTAAAGTGATAGACGCTGAAGGAAGTTATTTAATTCCGGGTGCAATCGATGATCAGGTACATTTTAGAGAACCGGGATTAACACATAAAGGCGATATCGAGTCAGAATCCAGAGCTGCGGTTGCGGGAGGAATTACGTCTTTCATTGAACAGCCAAATACAGTTCCAAATGCTGTTACTCAAGAAATACTAGAAGATAAATATCAAATAGCAGGCGTAAAATCATTTGCGAATTATTCGTTTATGATGGGGGCAACCAATGATAATTTAGAAGAAGTTCTAAAAACAAACCCTAAGAATGTTGCGGGAATCAAAATTTTTCTAGGTTCATCAACCGGAAATATGTTGGTTGATAACGAAGCGACTTTAGAAAAAATATTCTCTAGTACGCCAATGTTAATTGCAGTTCACTGTGAAGATGAAGGTACAATTCAGGAAAATCTCGCTAAGTTTAAAGAAGAGTACGGTGACGATGTTCCGGTAACCGCGCATCATTTAATTCGTAGCGAAGAAGCGTGTTATTTGTCTTCTTCAAAAGCAGTAGCTTTAGCGAAAAAGACGGGCGCTCGTTTGCATATTTTTCATCTTTCGACAGCGAAAGAAATGGAATTGTTTACTAACAAAATTCCGTTAGAAGATAAAAAAATTACGGCTGAGGTTTGTGTGCATCACCTTTGGTTTACTGATGAAGATTACAAAACTAAAGGAAATTTCATTAAATGGAATCCTGCGGTAAAAACTGCAAATGATAGAAAAGTGCTTTGGGAAGCTTTGAATGATGGACGTATTGATGTAATTGCTACAGATCATGCACCACATACCAAAGAAGAGAAAATGCAGTCGTATTTAAAAGCGCCTTCTGGTGGGCCGCTTGTTCAGCATGCTGTTGTGGCAATGTTTGAAGCGCATCATCAAGGAAAAATCTCTGTAGAGAAAATTGTGGAGAAGATGTGTCATAATCCGGCAAAAATTTTCAAAATAGAAAAAAGAGGTTTTATTAAAGAAGGTTATTTTGCTGATTTAGTTATCGTGAATCCAAGTTTGCCATGGAGCGTGAAACCAGAGAATATTTTGGCGAAATGCGGATGGTCTCCTTTCGAAAATTATACTTTTAAATCAAGAATTACACATACTTTTGTAAACGGCCAAATGGTTTACAATAATTTTAAAGTAAAAGATATTCGCGCGGGAAAACGATTATTGTTTGATAGATAAAAAGCTGAAATGAAAAATTGGATATTTATAGTATTGGTTTTGTTTCTTTCTGTAAGTTGTAAAAAAGAGTTGGTCAAACAACCTGCAAAACTTATTGAGAAAGAGAAAATGATTGATATTATGTACGATCTTTCTCTTTTGGAAGCGATGAAGTATCAAAATCCGGTTTCGGTAGATTCTAGTGAAACCGATCCGACGAAGTTTATTTTGAAAAAATACAAAGTGGATAGTTTACAATTTGCGCAAAACAATATGTATTATGCTGCAGATTATGATAACTATAAAGATATGTTTGATCAAATTGGAAAACGATTGGCAGTAAAGCAGCGTGCAATCGATTCAATTGTAAAGATTGAGGAAAAGAAAGCTTTAAAAGTAAAAGTTAAAAAAGAAAAAGCGGTTAATAAAGACTCTCTTAAAACCGCTTTGAAGCAACAAGTTAATGTTGACTCAATTCGAAAAATAATACAGTCTAAAAGATAGTTCTATAATTTTGAAACATCTTTTATGTACTGATGCACATCTAAAAAAACCGTTCCCAGAGCGGTTTTTATTTTTTCATTAGAATACAAGTTTGTAGAGTAAGATGCTTTTGCAGTCGCTTTTGTAATGCTTCTTTTCTGAAAGAATATAGTAGAGAATAGTAAATCGGCAATCCAAAGAAAATTCATGAACAGTGGCTTTGCATGTATGCTTGGTCTTTTCACTTTTAGAGTATCAGCAATTGTGTTTAAAAGATCTCTAAAAACAATATTGTCAGCAATTAAGGTAAAACGTTCGTTTTTAATATCGCTCTTCATTAGTTCAAAAGCAATCTTTACGACATCGTTTATAGTAATAAAACCTGTACTTCCTAAGGTATAAAAAGAAAGTCCGTTGGCTACTCTTTGATAGATTTCGCCACTGCCTTGCTCGTGTTTTTTTGTTTTCGGAATTGGTCCCAGAATCACTCCTGGATTTATGATAATTACATCTAAGCCTTCTTGAAGTCCGCGCCAAACTTCCATTTCGGCACCATATTTAGAAATGGCATAATCGCTGTGTGGTTTTTCAGGATTCCAATCTGTCTCTTCGGTAATATAGGTTTCGTGCGGAGCCAAATCTCCTAATGCAGCAATAGAACTTATGAAGCAGAATTTCTTGATGCCTTTTGCGATGGAGAAATTGATCATATTGGCAGTTCCTTCAATATTTGTCTTTCGGAGCGCCTCCTCCTCTTTGGGATCGAATGAAATTAATGCAGCGCAATGATATACATATTCTATGTCGATAAAAGCACTTTCCAGAGAGGGAACATCGAGAATGTCGGCTTCAAGCCAATCGATTTTATCAAATAAATCAGCTTTTTTATACAATTCAAAAACCGATTTTGTTTTTTGGATATTAGTTTGATTTCGGTAAATAGCCCGAACGGTTTGTCCATTTTCAATTAAATGAAGTAATAAATGTGCGCCAACTAAACCTGTTCCTCCAGTTACTAATACCATTTTGTAAAGATAACTTTTTGTTGTAAAGTGGCAAAGAAGCAAAGGTTCAAAGTTGCAAAGGTTTTTTCTAACAGGTTCAAGTTTTAAAAGCGACAGATTTTTAAGGTATTGTTTTTTGTTAGTATTGTAATTGCTTTTTGATATTGCCATTGCCATTGATTATATTTGCACAAAATATTTTAAAAATGAAGAATCTAGTTGAAGAATTAAAGTGGCGCGGTTTGTACCATGATAGCATGCCAGGAACGGAAGAACAATTGCTAAAAGAGGTAACTGCGGCATATATAGGTTTTGATCCAACGGCAGATTCGCTGCATATTGGCAGCATGGTTCAGATTATTTTATTGGTTCATTTAAATAGAACCGGTCATAAAGCCATTGCTTTAGTAGGTGGTGCAACCGGTATGATTGGTGATCCATCTGGAAAGTCTGACGAAAGAAATTTGTTGAACGAAGAAACTTTGGCTAAAAACGTTGCAGGAATCAAAAGTGTTCTGTCTCGTTTCTTAGACTTTAATTCAAAAGAAGCAAATGCTCCAGTTATGGTAAATAACTATGATTGGATGAAAGAATTCTCGTTTATTGATTTTGCACGTGAAGTTGGAAAACGTATCACGGTAAATTATATGATGGCGAAGGATTCTGTAAAAAAGAGAATCAACGGTGAAGGTGAAGGAATGTCTTTCACAGAGTTTACCTACCAATTAATTCAAGGATACGATTTTTATCATTTATATAAAAACAATAACTGCCTTTTGCAAATGGGAGGTTCTGACCAATGGGGAAACATTACCACGGGTACAGAATTAGTCCGTAGAATGGGTGGTGAAAATGCTAAAGCGTATGCTTTGACAACGCCTTTGATTACAAAAGCAGACGGTTCTAAATTCGGGAAATCTGAAGGTGGAAATGTTTGGTTGGATGCTGATAAAACATCTGTGTATAAATTTTACCAATTTTGGGTAAATGCTACTGACGTTGATGCTGAAAAATATATTAAAATCTTTACTTTTTTAGATAAAGAAACCATTGACGCTTTGATCGAAGAGCATAAAGCTGCTCCGCATTTAAGAGTTTTACAGAAAAAGTTAGCTGAAGAAATTACCATTTTTGTACATTCTGAAGAAGAATTAGAAAAAGCAATTCAGGCTTCGAATATTTTATTTGGAAATTCTACAGCCGAAGATTTGAAAAAATTAGATGAAACTACTTTTTTAGAAGTTTTTGACGGTGTTCCTCAGGCTGAAATTGCAAAAGCGGACTTAGAAAACGGATTGGATATTGTAACTGTTTTAAACGAAAAATCAGGTTTCTTTAAATCTAACGGAGAAGCAAGACGTGCTTTAACAGCAAATTCAATTTCTGTAAACAGAGAAAAAATAAAAGAAGATTTTGTTTTAACGGCAAATGATTTAATCAATAATCAGTTTGTGTTATTACAAAGTGGAAAGAAGAATTATTTCGTGATAAGAGTGGTTTAACTGTTTAATCGTGTAATTGTTTAATCGAAATTACGGTTAAACGATTTGATTAAATGCTAAAGAACCATAAGGTTGCAACCACGAATATCAGAATTATCAAAACGTCCCAATACCTCGAAAGAGTTGTTGGGATATTTTTTGCCTAAATCTTGCGTCGCAATAAACGAGCATGAATTGATATTGGCCAAATCAATAACGTTGATTCCTCCAGTTTTTCCGTCTTTTACGTATGTAAGTGCATCTTCCGGATCACGAACCAGGATATTCATCCATGATGGACATTCGAAAATACCTTCGCCTAAAGAATATGCTTGACCTAAAAGTTCGGTCATTCCATATTCTGAATGGATAGCAGAAACTCCAAAGCCTTTGCAAAGCTGTTCGTGTAATTCCTCACGAATCATTTCTTTGCGTTTGCCTTTCATTCCACCAGTTTCCATAATAATGGTATTCTGAAGTTGAAATTGATGTTTTTCAATTAAATCTAGCAGAGCATATGTGACACCAATTAAAATGACATTTTGACCAGATTGATCTAATTCGGTTAGTTTTTTAATTAAGTCGTCGTGATTGTGTAAATAAAACCCACTTTCAGGTTGATTGGATAGTTTTATTAGGTCTTCGACCATATAAATAAGCGAAGACCCATCGCGTTCGAGATAAGATGGTAAAAGAGCTAAAACTACGTAATCTTCGATATTGCCGTAAAACTGAGAAAACCCACTGCGGTAACTTTCCTCATATAGGGAAACATCGGTCACTAAATGACGACTTGTAATCATTCCTGTTGTTCCGCTGCTGGTAAAAGTAACTTGTGCAGGGTTTGTATTTGAAACAACATTATGGCTCTTAAAAAATTGAATAGGTAAAAATGGAATTTGTTCTAAAGTTTTTACCTGTTGCGGATTTACTTTCAAAAAGTCACAGAAGTCGTGATATACCTGATTATTCTCGTGCTGAAAGCGAAACACTTTTAGTGCTATTTTTTCAAATTGTTTCTGACTCGGAATGGTAAATATATCGTTGGCTGTGATCAAAACTTTTTTTGTGTAAAGGTAAGTATAATTGTAAATAGTTTTTAGTCTCAGTCTCAGTTTTCAGTTGCAAAGTAAGCTGTGACTGAAAATTGAGACTGAAAATTGAGACTGAAAACTAAAAAAGCTCCCGGAAAGGAGCTTTTTTTGTGTGTTTTATCGAATGATAAGCTTTCGGGTTGCGGAAGCATTTTCTTCGCTTATTTTGATGATATAAACGCCAGGGACTAAATCTGAAACGTTTAATTCTCTTGATGTAATGTGTGTTTGTAATACTTTTTTACCTAAAACATCAAAAACGATGATTTCTTTCTCTAAATCATTTTTAGACGAAATATATACTTTTCCGCCAGTAACGGGATTAGGGTACAAGCTTAGACCCTCAATGGTAGTTGCCTCTTGAGGTTTTGGTAGTTGCTTACTATCTTGTGCCGAAACACTTATAGTAAAGAAAAATGCCAATAAGAATGTAATATAAAAGTAGTTTTTTGCCATCGCATGATTTTGATTACAGTAAATATACAAAAAAAATTACAAAAACTACGCCAAAAAAAAACATCCTAATATTTTAGGATGTTTTTAACATTTATTCTTTTTAATTTTTATTTAGTCAAATCAACACCATTTACTGTTGCCCAAGCACCACCAGTCAATGAAGCTCCTGTTGCAGTAGCGTCGATTACGAAGTTTCCAGCTGGGAATGCAACAACACCATCCCAAGGAGCAACTACTACACCTAAGATATCTTTAGAAGTATTAGTGATTTTAACTTTAGTAATTTTAATTTTACCACCGTTAACTTGATTTGTGTTTGTTGAAGCATCTTGAATTTTTACTGCTGCTCCAGTGTATACTTTTCCTGCTTCAGTATAATCTCCGTAACCATCTATGATAATGTTACTGAAATCACCATTTCCTTCATTTTTGAATTGGAATGCATCTACTTGTACATCTCCAGTAGCTTCTGGAGTAGTTCCAGCGATTCTTCTTAAAGTAATGTTTGTAACTTTAGGGAAATAAGCGTTATTGTTTTTAGAAGATTCGATTTCGATTCCGAAATTTCCTTTTGCATTTTGATGAGCGTACCAGTTTGAATTGGCTTGACCTTGCCATCCATCTTGCCAGTCAAATGAATCATCTGTATTGTCATAAGAGATTGCATTTGTTAAACTTGCAGTTCCTCCGTAAAATTCAAATCCGTCATCAGCACCTTTGTAAGATACTAAGTGATCTAAAGTTGTTCCTGATCCTACAGAGTAGAAAGAGAATCCGTTTAATTCTTTTGATCCGTCAGCTAGTTTAGAACCAGCGTACTCAACTCTTACATATTTTAATGAACCACCATTATGAGCAGCATTTGTTCCACCGTAAGGTAAAGCATTTCCATCTTCTGAAGTAGAAGTTTTTACACCGTTGATTGCATTGATTGGTGCATCACCATACATGATGATACCTCCCCAAGAACCTGCAATTTTAGATTTTTCAGTAAATACAACTGGTTTGTCAGCAGTACCATTGATTACTAATTTTCCACCGTTTAATACAACTAAAGCGTTGTCTCCAGTAGTTTTATCAACAGTAATAGTTGAACCAGCTTCGAAAGTTAAAGTTACACCTGCATTAATTTTTACCATACCTTTCATAGTGTAGTTTCCTAATACATAAGTTTTATCAGCTGTAATTGTACCAGTGATTTCTCCAGTTGCAACAGGTAAAGCAGTTACAGTTACAGTTCTTGTAACAGAAACAGATTGTACTGTATAAGTAATAACAGAAGTACCAACAGAAACCGCTGTGATAACTCCAGTTGCAGGCACAACAGTTGCAACAGTTGGGGTAGCACTTACATATGTACCGCCAGTAGTTGTACTGCTAAAAGTTGTAGTTCCTCCTACTACAATACTTTCGGTTCCTGTTAAAGGAGCTACAGTAAATGGAGCTGGATCATTGTCGCTACTACATGATGAAAATAATAAGCCAATAGAAAGGGCTAAAGCGAAAAATTTAGTTTTCATAGTTGTGTTTTAATAGTTTATTTCTTTGCAGACAAAAGTAGGGCGGTAATCCTTCTTGTGTGTTAGCTCAGTATTACAATACCGTTATTATAAAATCTCTTAAATGTGAATTTAATGTTAAGATGATTTATAAGGCAAAATAAAAAAAGCCCTATCGAAATAGGGCTTTGTGTTTTTAGTGGTGAGTAATGTTAGAATGTGTATCCTAGGCTTAAAGAAAATCCTCTGCTTTTTTTGTAGCTTCTTGTCAAAGGATCTCCAATAACTGGTGTTACACTATTGTCTCCAATTTCAAATTTACGAGCAGGATCTAATAAGTTGTCTGCTGAGAATTTTACATCAAAATGATCGTTTAATTTACTAGTCCATACAAAATCTAATTGTTGTACAGGTAGCTCATAAATATGATCTAAACCATTTGTTCCTACGGCATAAATTCTTTTTCCAAATACGGAGTAAACTAATGAAACAGTATTGCTCCAGTTTTTGTTGACATTAAATTGGTATTTTAGATCTGAATTGATTAACCATTTTGAAGCACCTTGTAATTCTCTTGATTTATGAGTTTCAATAGATTGTGTAGTAGTTCCGTCAGGATTAGTAATAAAAGGTTTCACTTCTGCCTTTGTACTCATTAAAGAAGTATTGAATCCTAATGAGAAATCTTTAAAATTATCCGTTAATCTTCCTAAGTCATAAATGAATTCGATTTCTGCACCATATAAAACTGCATTGTCTGAATTTAAATAAGTAATGATTGTAGAACCTGCCGCATTTGCTGTTAATGTTCTCTCGATAGGATTGTCCATTTTTTTACCAAAAAGACCTACTGCAAACATCTCTTTTGCTGTTGGGAAAAATTCATACTTTAAATCAACATTGTAATTATCACTATTTACTAAGTATGGATTTCCTTTCATAGAAGTTCCATCGGCGTTAATATATTCGATAGGATAAGCTTCCATTATAACTGGTTTTGTGTAAGTAACACCACCTGCTAAACGAATATTTGCTTTTTCAGTAATACTGTATTTAGCATTAAGCGAAGGTAGTACATAAACTTTATCGTAATTTAAAGTCACGAATGGGTCACTAAAAGAACCTTGTTGTCTGTATTTAGTTTCTCTGTTTGCGCTTTCTAATCTTACTCCTCCATTAACCTCAAGTTTTTCATTGAATTTGTAAAGTAAATTTGCATATCCTGCGTTTGTACCTTCTTTTAATATCGCTTTGTAAGTAGCATTAGAACTTTCTCTGTAGTTAAAAGCACCACCCGCTATATAACCGTTCAACTGATCGTCAATGCTGTTTAATGGAGCATTAACATTTGGACCTGTAGTTGGCGAAATAAAACGATAAGAAGACTCCATATCTGATTTATTTCCGTTGTATCCTAGTGTTAATCTGTGGTTTTTTTCTGATCCAAATTTTAAGTTGTATTCAGTTAAACCAGAGAAATATGAATTTCCGGTAATTTCTAAGTATTGTTTAATAAAATTGTTTCCTGCAATAGAAGCAAGTATTCCGTCATTCTCTGTCTTAACACCCGAAAATGCTTTTCTGTCAGGTTGATTGTATTTTGTTTTTGCGTAAGAGATTCCAACTTTTATAGTTTGGCTTTTGTCTTCGTTTATTGCATATTCCCCTACCAATTGATTGTTCCAATAGTCTGATTGGTCTAATTGGTTCGTACGGATTAGGGTTTTATTTGTTCCTGTTCCTGTTTCGGCATTTGCAACCCCAAACTGATCTTTAATTAAATTATCTGTGGTTCTGATAAAAAGACTGTTGTACGATAATTTGAATCTGTTAGTGCTGTAGTTTAAACCTAACAATCCAGTTAGTGCAGTTTTATAATGATTGTCTGTAGTTACAAAGTCAGTTTTGTAGCTAATTCCGGTACTTTGATAAGCAAAAGTTCTTTCTACTCCTTCTTGTATTCCGTAACTGTTTTCAGCATTTATCGAAAAAATGTAAGAGAAATTTCGGTCTTTACCCAAATCAAATTTTTCAGAGTGTAAAAATCCAATACTTGTATTAAGTGGAGTTCTGATTGATGAAACATCAAAACCACTTTGAAAATTGTTTAATGATTCTTCAGGAGTAAAAACATGACTTGATGGTGTATCTCCTAGCAATGAAGGAAGTTTTCTGTTATCTCCAGTCATTCCAAAAAAGCCTTCAGCGGAGTCAGCATCTTTAGAAAGTGAAAATCTTTTAAAGTTACTGTTTGCAATATAGCTTGTTCCGATGTTAATTTTTGTGATGCTTTTTGTGTTTTTTGAAGTCTGAATATTAAATGTTCCACCAGCAAAGTCACCATATATATTTGGGCTAAATGTTTTGTAAACTTCAATAACACCTACAATGTCAGTAGAAAATAAATCCAAAGGAATGATTTTTAAAAACGGATTGTTTGTTGGAGCGGCAAGATCATTAATCAATAAGTTGTTGTATCTGTCTTCCAGTCCACGAACAAATAAACCTCTTGATCCTACCTTAGTGATTCCGGTAATTTTTGTTAAACCTTCTTCGACATCGCTAACACCTTTTCTTGACATTTCCTGTGCGCCGATACTTTGTTTGATTACAACGGCATTTTTTTGGTCTAGTAATAAGGCGGTTTCTTTTTCTCTGTTTGCTGTAGATTTTACAACTACATCTTTAAGAGTAAAACTTCCTGATGAAAGCACTTGATTAATTGTGATTGTTTCATTTGCTTTAACCGTTACTGGTTTTTCTACAGATTCATATCCAACGAAACTAAAAATAATAATATAATCTCCCGGATTTACGCTCAACGAATATTTTCCGTCAATGTCAGTGTTCGCACTTGTGTTAGTCCCTTTTAGTAAAACATTTGCGAAAGGTAAAACTTCATTGTTGGTTTCTTTGTCGGTTAATACACCAGAAATCGTACCTTTGTTTTGCGCGATCGAAATCGTACAGATGAATAATGTAATAAATAGAAATTTTAAATTGAATTTCATTTTTGTGTTGTGTTTGATTTATTTTTGTGCAAAGAAAGAAACGCTGTGTAAAGTTCATGTTAGGCACTTGTTATGTTTTTGTGTCTTGTAGATTATCAAATTGTTACCAGATTAAATTACCGTTAACCGCATTTTTTAACGCCTGTTTTGTTAGTATATTTACGCAGTGAAATAAAAAACGTCGAATGTATAATGAATAAAATTTGATGTAAAAATCTCAATTTTTGCTATTTATGAAAAAAACACAAACCAAGATTTTATTAGTTGACGATGAACCAGATATCTTAGAAATCGTTGGCTATAACCTTGCTCAGGAAGGCTACCAAATTGTAACAGCTTCAAACGGAAAAGAAGCTATTGCAAAAGCTCAAAAAGAATTGCCGGACCTAATTATTATGGATGTGATGATGGCGGAAATGGACGGTATGGAAGCTTGCGAACACATTAGAAAAATCCCGGAATTAAATAATGTTATCATAACATTTCTGACAGCAAGAAGCGAAGATTACTCGCAAGTTGCTGGTTTCGATGCAGGTGCAGATGATTATATCACAAAACCAATAAAACCAAAATTATTGGTCAGTAAAGTAAAGGCGCTGTTAAGAAGGTTAAAAGAACAAGAAGTGGTTAGCGACACCTTAAATGTAGGTGGAATAGAGATTAACCGTGAAGAATATAAGATCATCAAAGGCAATGTTGAAATTGCTTTACCGAGAAAAGAATTCGAATTGTTTTACTTATTAGCTTCAAAACCTGGAAAAGTTTTTAAAAGAGACGAAATCCTGGATAAAGTTTGGGGTAATGAAGTTGTAGTAGGAGGAAGAACAATTGATGTTCACATTAGAAAACTACGCGAAAAAATAGGAGAAGACCTTTTTAAAACAATAAAAGGTGTTGGTTATAAATTTGAAGTTTAGTTTTAAAGTAACTAATATACTAAGGTTCTGAGCTACTAAGGCTTTAGTCACAATGGTATTTTAGTTAAGATTTAAACAGATCAAATTGTTTTAAAAACATTCAATAGATTTAAACCATATGAGAAATTGAAGTTCATTACATTTATATGATCTTCAATTTCTCATATGGTTTTTGAGTTAAAGCTTAATTTTTCTTAATTTTTTAAAGGTTGAATTATATCAATGAAAATTAATTTTAAAAAAACATACAAATTTGCTGTCAAGTCGGCATTATATATAAGTCTTTTTGCAACAGGATTTGTGTTGATATTGATGTCTTTATTTTATAAAAATCAATTAAATCATCAAATTGCATTTGGAATAATCTTTCTTATATCAATTTATATTTTCTCTTTTCTGGTTTTACAATATCGAGTAGAGCGTTTTATTTATAGAAGAGTTAAGAAAATCTATGATGAGGTTTCGCTTTTAGAATCGACAACTCTTATCAATCAGCCTATTACTACAGATATGGAAACGCTTTCGCGTGAAGTGAAAAAATTTGCGACTGATAAAAAACTTGAAATCGAAATGCTGGAAATTCGGGAACAATACCGAAGAGAATTTTTAGGAAACGTTTCGCACGAACTTAAAACACCTTTGTTTACGGTTCAGGGCTATGTCTCTACTTTGCTTGATGGAGCAATGGATGATAAAAACATTAGAAAGAAATACTTAAAACGCGCTGAAAAAGGTGTAGAACGCTTAATTTATATTGTCGAAGATTTAGATATGATTACCAAATTAGAATCTGGTGATTTAGATTTAAATATGACTGATTTTGATATTGTCGAATTAATTCAGAACGTTTTTGATTTGCTTGAGATGAAAGCGGACAAAAAGAAGATTAAATTGGCTTTTGAAAGTAAAAATGTTAAGTCGGTTATCATTCGTGGAGATCAGGACAGAATTCAGCAAGTGCTTGAAAACTTAATAGTGAATTCTATTAAATATGGTAAAGAAGACGGATTAACAGAAGTTGGCGTTGTAAATCTAACCAAGAAGAAAGTCTTGATTCGTATTAGCGATAATGGAGAAGGAGTTGAAAAACAAAACATACCCAGACTTTTTGAACGTTTTTACAGAGTTGATAAAAGCGGAACCCGTTCAGAAGGTGGTTCTGGTTTAGGATTAGCAATTGTAAAACATATTATTGAAGCTCATAAAGAGAAAGTATATGTAGAAAGTGAGTTCGGAATTGGTTCTGAATTCTCTTTTACGCTTGAAAAAGCAAATAAAACAGTAAAAGCAGAGGTTAAATAATTGTAAGCAGCCATATGTTGAAACCCTTAAAATAGTGCGTTTTAACAATTACTAAATCTGCGATAAGACCTCATAACATTAAATTTTTATTATAGTAACATCCTGTTAATGATTTCTTAACATAGGAGAGTCATCTTTGCACCTTGAAATTAAGGGAATTACAGAAAGGATGATAAAAAGAAAAATATTAGCCGTTTTATTGCTGATAACTTGCGCTTCAAATGCGCAAGAGTTAAGTAAAGATGATGTGAAAAAAGAAGTAGTTCGTCTTCTTGATTCAATCAACAAAGCAAAATTACCAGATACGCAATCTGGAGCAGGTACCGCCGAACATTGGTACGATAGAATCTCTTTAAGAGGTTATGCACAAATTAGATATAATGGTTTGTTTTCGACAAACGATAAAGTTTCCTGCGAGCAATGTGATAAGTCTTGGGGAACAACTTCAACTGCGCCAGATGCAAAATCAAACAACGGACTTTTTATAAGACGTGCGCGTTTAGTATTTTCAGGGCAAGTTCACCCAAATGTGTTTTTCTATTTTCAGCCGGATTTTGCCAGTTCGCCAAGTACAGGAATCCAGAATTTTGTTCAAATTCGTGATTTGTATTTTGATCTTTCTTTTGATAAGAAAAAAGAATATCGCGTTCGTATTGGTCAAAGTAAAATACCTTATGGCTTCGAAAATATGCAATCCAGTTCGCAACGTTTGGCATTAGATCGTAACGATGCGATGAATAGTGCGATATTAAACGAACGTGATTTAGGAATGTTTTTTTATTGGGCTCCAGCCAAAATTAGAGAGCGTTTCGCCATGTTAGTAAATGATGGTTACAAAGGTTCAGGCGACTATGGAGTTTTTGCTTTTGGTGTTTATAACGGACAAATCGCTAATAAACTAGACGGAAACAGAGACTTAAATGTTGTAGCCAGAGCAACATATCCGTTCATTATTGGTAGTCAAATTATAGAACCAGGAATTCAGGCGTATACAGGAAAATGGGCTTTTACAGGCGAAATTTCACCAGGAGTAAAAGTCGATGATCCGCAATATGTAAAAGATCAGAGAGTAGGAGCAACATTTGTACTGTATCCAAGACCTTTTGGAATCCAAACCGAATATAATATTGGTAGAGGACCTCGTTATAATACTCTAACCAATACCGTTGACGAAACAGATTTAAACGGAGGTTATGTTTTATTGAATTATAAATTAGATATAAAAAAGCAACATATATACCCTTTTGCAAAATTTCAATATTATGACGGAGGGAAAAAATATGAAAAAGATGCCAGAAGTTATGTTGTTAGAGATTACGAAATTGGTATAGAATGGCAGCCAATCAAAGCCTTCGAGCTTACAGCAGAATACGTTATTGCTGACCGTACTTTTGAAGACAGTGCACTGCCAATTAATAGACAACAAGGAAATTTATTGCGATTGCAAGCGCAGTTTAACTTCTAAAATTAATCCTCAAAAACACTAAATAGAGAATCCCAATCTATATTATCGTTAAATTGAGTTAAACCTTTAAACGACTTTACTTTTGAAAGATCTTCAATGGTAAAGTCGTCTTGCATTGCGTACGGTACCAAATTTTCTTCCTGAAGCTTTATCGCCAAATATTCTTGCTCATATTGTCCGGGAGTTGGTATGAAAAAGGCTTTTTTACCCAATTTTGCCAAATCCATTACAGTAGTATAACCGGAACGACATAAAACAAATTCACTTTCATTAAAAGTCTGTTCTAGTTGTTTAGAGTTCATGAAATTATAATAAGTAACATTTCCTGCTTGCCATTTGGTTTGTGTTTTTTCTACAATACCTTGTACAAAAACAACTTTACCTTTAAAATTGATAACTTCCTTTTGTAATTTTTCATCTAAAAAAGTACGTTGAGGTTCTGGACCAGATAGAATAATCATTAAGTCATAGACTTTTGGAGTTTCCTTTTTGCGCATTCTGCTTAATGGACCAATGTATTTTATGTTAAGATCATTCGTTTTAAGATGGCCAAGTTCTCCTGTTAAATTTGTTTTCTCATTGGTATCAGGAACCCAGCATTCTGTATATTTTTTTATAATATATTGATGACATTTACTCGTAAACCAAGTAGTGTTTCCAGTCATTACGTTCAATTGATGTGTCATAAAAACAGAAGGGATTTTTTTGCTGAAAACACCCAATCGGTTGTCAGAAATGATTCCGTCAATTCCGTGTTTTTTGATCCATCCTTTTACCATTTTCTTCTCATCCATAATGGCGACGATCATTTTGGGTAAGTTTTTAATTAACTTCCACTTAAAGTTTTTTGCATTCTTTGCATATTCAATATGATAAGAAGGCAGTTCCAAAGTTTGAATATATGGAAACTCTTTTCGTAATAATGCCAACGCAATACCGTCAGAAGCTATTATCGGGATAAAATTATTTTCTTGAAGCGCTTTAATAATTGGGATGCATCTTGTGGCGTGACCCAACCCCCAGTTTAATGGAGCAACTAAAATTGTTTTGTTTGCAGTATAGTCAATGCTCATAGTTTAACGCTTTTTAAAAACGAAGATAAAGAAATATGTTTTTTGTGTTATTTCGTACGTATTACTAAATTATTAACTCTATATTTTATTTAAGGTGCTAAGATGTTGAGTAACCTAGGTTCTAAGATTTTTTTTGCGTAACAAATAAAAAAGCCGAACGTAAGTTCGGCTTCAAAGTCTCATATATTAGTACTTTATTATCTTAGTGACTCAGTATTTTTCCTAATCCTGAATATACGTTTTGTTACCATTTTTATTGATGTAGTATTTACCGCCTTTTGGTCCTGTATATACTTTTTTACCATTGTACTCTCCAGTAACTTTATCAGCAACTTTTGGAGCCTTTTCAGTAGTTTCTTTTAATGTTTTGCTAGCTGTTTTTTTAGTAGCTGTGGCATCTTTTTTAGCTGTTTTTGAGACTTCCTCTGCTTTTGCTGCTGTTTTCTTTACGTCAGCTTTTGTGCTTGCGGCTTTGTCAGCAGTTTTTTTAGCTGCGTCATCAGTAGCTTTTTTAGCATCGCTTTTTGCTTTATCGGCTGTTTTTTTAGCGCTTGCAGATTCTTTTTTTGCTTTAGCAGATACATCGCTAGCTTTATCTGCAGATTTTTTAGCTTTAGCGGCTTCTTTTTTTGCATCAGCTTTAGCTTTATCAGCGTCCGATTTTGCTTTTTTCGCAGCAGCTTCAGTTTTGCTCTTTGCTGCTTTTGTAGTTGCGTCCTGAGCATAAAAATTAGAAGACAAAACAACTATAAAACAGATTAAAAATAATTTTTTCATAAGGTTACAAATTTAAATTTCTATTAAAATTAATCAATTTATGAATATGTTTTTCGTTAAGTGTTAAAAATATGCACGAAGTTGTACGTTGCCTGTATGCACAACCGATCCTGTCTCACTTTTTCGGCCCTGATAGTTGAGGTTAATGTCTAAAAATTGTGTTATATTCTTCTGTAAAAGCAATTTCCAGACTAAATTTTGTCCTTCTTGAAGACCTTCAAGCATTTGAAATCCGACAGATGAAAACTCATTTCCGTTAAATTTATTTTGATAGAACGAAAACTCGCCATTTAGAGTGATTTTTTTCTCTCCGGCAAACGAAAAAGAAGTACCAAGCCTGTTTTGAACCAAAGTTTCAAAATTTCCAATTTGGTTTTCTTTGTTTTGAAATTCATAAAAGAAATCTAAACTTGTGTTTTTAGAAAATAAGTAACTGATTTTTGGTGCAACCTGATATCCTTTTAGATCGTAATTTTTTTCGACGAAATCTTCTGAAACTAATGTAGTTTTAATAGTTTTCGTGAAGAAATTAAACAGCCAGCTTTTTTGATATAAATGCGTGTATTGTAATTGATGTGAGCTGTTTTTGATATTTTGGGATCCTAACGAAAGTAGATTTTTACCTTTATTGATAAGATAATTATAAGTTACGGAATTTTTTTGCTTTCCTCTATTGAAAAACAAACTGTTTCTAAAGCTCGAATTAAGTCCTAAAATATTTTCTTCTGAAGAATCAAACGGATTCAACTCTAAACGTTCGCCCTTACTTTTTACCTTACGATCCATAATGAACGAAGTTTGATTATAAAAATAAGAAATGAATTTTCTGAAACCTGTACCGTTTTGCCATTGCAGCGGATTCAACGCTACAGATTGCGAAAATTTATTTTGATTGGTTTTGATATAAATCTGATTGGGCAAAAAGATTCGGATAAACCTTGCCTGATCAGGAAAAGCAGCAATTTCAAATTCTTCTAATTCCTGAATTCCATTGCCATTATAATCATTCCATGTATAAACACCTTGTCCTGTTGGAACTTCAATATAAGTGAATTCTTGTTGCGCAATAGTTCCTGAACTGGTTTCGTAAGCCGTTCCAATTTGCATCAATTGATTAAAAAAACGGTCGTTGTACAAGATTCTTGAATTTAACGAAGGTTCACTTTTTCGAGATGAATCTGTAAAATCTAAATTACGATAACTCGCATAAACTGCTAAATCTGTTTTTTTATTCTGAATCAATTTCGACTTTAGAAAATAAGTTTGCGAGTTGTTTACATGCTGCAGTAATCCGTTTTGTAAACTATCATTTCGACGTTGCAGATAGCCAATTTCAATAAAAACTTTGGTACTGTCTCCGCGACCAATAAAAGCTCCGTATTCTGAGAATCTTTGGCTCAAGGCCGAAAACTGATTCGTAACTTTCTCTTTTTCCTGATTATCCTCGATTTGCATACTTGCGCCAATCCAGTTTTTACCAAAATGATATTTAGTTCGGGTTTGATTTCTAATAAATTTAGAAGTCGAATTTGTGGCATCACTATTCAAAAAACTCCCTTGATTTTCGATAGTCCAATTTCTTAATTTGAACAAAGCTGTCGTTGTATGTCTGGATCCTGAATAACTTTCAGAATAATCTAATTTTTCAAATTGGTAGGTTAGTAAACCAATGTTAGAGGTTTCTCTTTTAGCAAATAAATCAAAATTCAAACCAGTAACCAGTAAACTTTGATTACCATAAAGAGTCGAATTTAAATTCCAATCACGGTTAAATTCAATGTTATACAAACGCTCAACAGAACGAAAATCTTCCTGAACAAATTGATAATTTGCAAAAGCATCTAAAGTCCAATTTCGCGTAAAAAGACGTTTTTTGATGTTGGTTTTAAGTGCAATTCCGCCATTATTACCATCATCAATCTTCGAGAATAAATTTTTATCGTTGTTACTTACAGCAATTTCAAAATCTACCAGCGTTTTTTCATTCGGATTGTATTTTCCTAAAAAAGTAGCGACCTGAAGTTTAATTGGAGCAACGAGTTGAACAATGGGTTCGTAGTTACCCTGTAAAACGCCATTTACAGGCGCGGCATATTCATAAATTCGTTCTACCGAGTTGTTGTTCTGAATGATGTAGTTTCCAAGATTATTTCCAACAAGACTAAATTTCACATTGTATAAAACATTGCTGGCGTCGTTCGAATATTCATAGATTTCGACCGAATTGGCAATTGTTTTTTTGTATAAGATTTTGTTGTCGGCATATTTATCAACGTACGCTGATGGTGCTTTCATTAAACTAGGATCATCTCCAGCCTGACTTAAAATTTCAACCTGTTCTGTAGAAAGATTTTGCTGTAAAGGCTGGTTTTTCATGTCATTTTCTGAATAAACATAACCGCCAAAACTCCAGTTTTTGTTTTCGTGCGTTGCGCCTGCGTAAGTGACCAATCGGTTGTAATTTCTTTCAGAGTATTGGTATTCGATATTAATTCGCATTTCAGACGTAATCGTAAAAAGCGATGTAAAAGTGATTTCCCCTGCATTATAATCAATCACATAATCATTGTTTTCACCGCGTTTTAGCAAAACACCATTAACATAAACGCGCTCAGATCCTGAAATGACCAGAACATACAATTCGCCATTTTGACCTTTTAATTTATAAGGTCCCTGATTACCTTCCTGACCTGTAAAAGTACTTTTCGCATACTGGCCTTTAACAAAAGCGACCGAAGCAAAAATGTTCGTTTTACTTTCTTCTGTATTAAAATTGAAACTTGCGGACAATCCCTGAACTTTTTTGTTGAAATTTAAAAATTGAGTTTTTCTATTTTCTAAAAAAACATCACCAGCGCGAATATTCCAGTCATCACTAAAAAGTTCCATGAAAATATTGTCGAACTGATCCAGTTTTTGCGAGTAGCCGCCATCTTGCAACGGAATATTGTTGTCTTGAAGTGAAGCGCGTAAACTAATTTTATCAGATATTTTTCCCGTAATCTGAAGATCCAGGTTAGAATTTAGAACCGTGTTTTGATTGTTTCCAACCGTAACACCACGCGTGATGCTTCCAGATGTATTCAAGCCATCAAAAGGAGTCACTTTTTTAGCGTTTGTATTTTCGATCTTATATAATTTTTCAGAGCCAACATCGTTTGTAACCACTTGGTCTGATTTGTAACGACTATATTCTTTGGTTAGAAAATCGGGATATTTTAAATAATTTACAATTAAAGTATCTGAAGCTGAACCTAGTTTCTCATTAAAAAGTAAAAATCCCTTCTCGAAGTTAATGGTATAGAAACTCGAATCAATAGGTTCATTTTTAGTATTTAAAATTTGAAAAAAACTCGAGTTAATGCTGACTTCTTCAAGACGAATAGTATCGCGGCTGGTAATTACTTTTTTCGTTTTATACGATGATTCTGTTTCCTGAGCCTGAAGCCCGGAAAACCAAAATAGCACCGTTAAAAACAGTAATTTTTTCAACATAAATACTTAACTCTAAAAAATCAAAAGTAGTATTTATAATTGGGAAATATTGATTCTGTAAATCAGGTAGTTAATGTTTATTCGCGAGTTATTTTCGGCCATTTATTTGAGTAAACATCGAGATAGAAAAAAAAAGCGCTAAGACAATAGATGTTCCTGTTTTTATCATTTTGTCGGTATGATCAGGATTGTAAAAAAAGTAAGCTAAATAAAGACAGCTAATAATAGCTATACTGTATTTGAATATAAAGAATTTCATGTTTGTAATAAATGGAGTAGTCGAGAAGTATCGACTTGTTTTTTTGATTTAATTATGTTGTGCTTTCTCCTATTATAAGAAGAATTGTGATGAGAATGATAACTAGAAATACAGAATTTGGATTGGCAAAATTAATGGTCCAACCCAGTTCTTTTATTCTTTTAGGAGGGAACAATCTATTGTCTTTCGGATTGTAGTAAAATATTCCCCAAATCCAATTGTCAGGATCGTTGTTCCATTCGTTTTGGGTTTCCTGGTTTGGCTCAATATTAGCATTCATGAGTTTAAATTTTCTTTGTTTTTTAATGAATCACAATAAAGATTTTTATGCACGTTTTTTGCTAAATCGATATCCTAGCGCCACTATTACTACAAGTCGAGATAAAAATATTACTGAATTAGTCATAATTTTGAGTTTTAAAGTCGGGGTCATATCAGATTTGGTTTCTGATTTCTTGAGGAATTATTGGTTTGTTTTTTTTGTAGGCCTAAATTACCAATTTGTAAGTATATGTATTATGTGATTATCGGGTATTTTAAATAGTCTTTTGTGGAGCCTTTTTTATCTTTTAAAATAAATGAAATTTTTGTGAGTATATTTTTATAAATGTGTCCTCTGTTGTTTTATAAGGAAAACTTTATAGATCATGAACATCATTGTAGGGAATAAGCTCAAAACTCTTAGAAAAAATAAAGACATGTCTCAAGAAGAAGTGGCTGACTTTTTAGACATCTCACAGTCGGCTTATGCGCGAATGGAAAGCGGCGAAAGTCATTCGTGGGCAAATCATATTTTAAAAATCTGTGCAATTTTTGATATAATTCCCGAGGATTTATTAAAGATTGATACTATTCAGGGAAAAGTAATTCGAAAAGAAAAAGCTGGTGAGGTTAATGTTTCACAATTGTCTGAGGGAATTATTGAACAATATGCCGAACGTATAAAAGAACTAAAGAAAACCATTAAGGATTTGAAAAAAGAGCTAAAAGTATGAGAAAAGAACCGTCTTTGTAGGATAATTTTAAAACATCATAAAATTATCCTTTTTTTTCTTTGTAAACTTTATACCTATGTGCAAGAGCTATAATTATGATTAATAGCGTTATTGTTATTGATCCGTTGGTCATCTTTTTTTGTTTTAAGTTCAAATTAAAATTAATATTTATTCAAGATAGCTCTTACTCGGAAATCGGGTATTTAAGTCTTAATTTGCATATTTAGTTTCTTTTACTCCTGTAAAATCTGTTGTAAACAATCCATGCAGAACAGAACCCAACTATAATTGGAGATGTTCTGATAAGTAATTCTTTTGTAGAAGAAACTCCTAAAAATATAACTTGGTAAACACCAAAACCTATATAGCAAATACAAGCGATAAAGTATATTCTTATAAATAATTTACTGGATTTTGACATTGAATGTGTTTTGTTAAAAGATAAAAATACTAAATAATAATAAAAAGTCTTATTCGGTAATCGGTTATTTTACATTTTAATACGGATAAGAATTAAAAACAAAAAAGGCTTCACTTTTGGTGAAACCCTTTTTAGATATTTTTGAATTGAAATAATTAACTTTAAAAAGAAGATTTAGTCAATCTCTTTAGTAACAATTTGCATCGTTTCGCGGCTTACTTGTTTTAGTAAAACCTCTTTATTTTCTTCAACTGTTTGAGCAGCTTGTTCTGTAAAATGACGAATCGTGTATAAAGTCACATTCTCGTTATAATCTACTTTGAATTTTTTAGAAAGGATCGCGTTCAATTCGTTGAAATTTCCGAATTTATCTTCCACACAAACAGAAAAACTAATAGCTGAATTCTGAATCAAATTCACTTTGATTTTAAACTCATGAAACAAAGCGAAAATCTCGCTGATGTTTTCTTCCATTATAAAAGAAAAATCTATTGACGAAAGCGAGATCAAAAGCTGATTTCTTTTTACAATAAAACAAGGATATTGTGGCTCTAAGTCAACACCTTTAGAAACGCAAGTTCCTTTTAATAATGGGTTGATAAACGATTTTACATACAACGGAATTTCCTTTTTCTGTAAAGGCTGTAATGTTTTTGGGTGAATAACCGTTGCTCCGTAAAAAGCCAATTCGATTGCTTCACGATATGAAATCTGATTTAATAAACTCGCATTTTCAAAATAACGCGGATCGGCGTTCATTACTCCCGGAACATCTTTCCAGATTGTAACACTTTCAGCATTTAAGCAATAAGCAAAAATTCCCGCAGTATAATCAGAACCTTCACGACCTAATGTAGTAGTAAAGTTATTTTCGTCAGCACCTAAAAATCCTTGTGTGATGTTTAATATTTTACGTTTTACATTTTTGCTGATGTTTTGTTGAGTTGCGTCCCAATCTACTTCTGCATCTCTGTAAGTCGCATCGGTTTTAATAAAATTACGAACATCAAGCCATTGCGTTTGAATGCCTTTGTAATTCATAAAGTGACTTAAAATAGTCGTCGAAATTAATTCTCCAAAACTCACAATCTGATCGTAAACAAAATTGTAATTTGGTGATTTGTTATGCGCAAGGAAATATTCTAATTCTGAGAATAATGCTTTAACCGCAGTAAAAACTTCATGTTTTTCATCTTCAAACAAATCCAATAAGATTTGATTGTGGTATTTTTTTATTTCTTGTACAGAAGAATTCAACTCTGACGATTTGTCAAAATAATTCTTGATTACAACTTCAAGAGCATTTGTTGTTTTTCCCATAGCCGAAACTACAAGAATTACATCTTCATAACCTACTTTTTGTAAAACGTCGTATACGTTTTTAATTCCATCGGCATCTTTAACTGATGCTCCACCAAATTTAAATACTCTCATCTTTAATTTTAGATTTTTAATTTTTCTGCCACAGATTAAAAGGATTTTTACACATTTTTTTAGCTACGAATTTCACGAATTAGCGCAAATTAATTAGTGAAAATTAGTGAAATTCGTGGCAAACCCACACAGATTTTAAAATCTTAATAATCTGTGGCAAACTATACTTCTTATAATTTTTCTAGAAACGAATTAATTCCCGCTTCGTCCATTTGTACAACTTGCCATCCGTTGAGGATTTTTGCTCCCGAATTTTCGTAGAATTTAACTGCCGGAGTATTCCAATCCAAAACATTCCATTCGACTCTTCGAACATTATCTCTCTTTCCTTGTTTCATTATTTCAGAATAAAGTGCAGATCCTAAACCGGTGCCGCGCATTTTTTCTTTTACAATTAAATCTTCAAGGTGTATTGTTTTTCCTTTCCAGGTTGAATAACGATAATAGTATAAAGCAATTCCAACAATTTCTTTTTCGTTTGAATCATTTTCTATCTCTGCCACAAAAACATTAAATAATGGTTTTTCGCCAAAGCCATCACGTATTAAATCATCAACAGTTATAATAACTGCATCTGGTTCATTTTCGAATATTGCCAATTCCCGTATCAATTCTAAAACCGATTTCATGTCTTCAGAATTCCCTTTTCTAATATTCATATATTCTTATTATTAACTACTTATTCCTTAATAAAGCATTTTTTTATTCGGTGCTTAATGCTTTTAATTAGCAAATATACAATAGTGGCAAACTAACAAAATAATTTTTGAATCATTCTCACAAAAAAAGCGATATTTGTGACTTATAATCAAAAACTATAACGATATAGCAATGGAAGAACGCAATAAAACACTGGGAGAGTTTATTATTGAGAACCAAAAAGCATTTCAGTATTCGTCGGGAGAGCTTTCCCGAATTATCAACTCTATACGTTTGGCGGCCAAAGTCGTCAATTATAAGGTAAACAAAGCCGGATTGGTGGATATTATTGGCGCCGCAGGCGAACAGAATATTCAGGGCGAAGACCAACAAAAATTAGATGTGTATGCCAACGAAGTATTTATTCAGACGTTAATTAACCGTGAGATTGTCTGTGGTATTGCTTCAGAAGAAAACGACGAATTTATTACTGTCAAAGGGAGCGACAATAGTAATAATAACAAGTACGTGATCTTAATGGATCCGCTTGACGGATCTTCAAACATTGATGTAAATGTTTCTTTAGGGACTATTTTTTCTGTTTTCAGAAGAATAACACCAATTGGAACTCCGGTAACTAGCGAGGATTTTTTACAACCGGGAATCAATCAAGTGGCAGCAGGTTACGTAATTTATGGAACTTCGACAATGTTGGTTTATACTACAGGTCATGGTGTAAATGGTTTTACACTGAATCCGGCGATCGGAACATTTTATCTTTCACATCCGAATATGAAGTTTCCAAAAGACGGACATATCTATTCTGTAAACGAAGGAAATTATGTGCATTTTCCGCAAGGAGTAAAAAATTACATTAAATATTGTCAACGTGAAGAAGAAGACAGACCTTATACTTCCAGATATATAGGAAGTTTGGTTTCTGATTTTCATCGAAATATGATCAAAGGCGGTATATATTTATATCCGACCAGTTCAAAAGCACCAAAAGGAAAATTACGTTTATTATATGAATGTAATCCGATGGCTTTTATTGCCGAACAAGCTGGAGGAAAAGCAACAGATGGTTTTGGAAGAATTATGGAAATCCAGCCAACAGAATTGCATGAAAGAGTTCCTTTTTTCTGTGGAAGCTATAATATGGTAGAAAAAGCTGAGCAGTTTATGGCGGAAGCGGAAGTACTTTAGTTTTTAGTCACAGTCTCGGTTTTCAGTCACAGTTAAACCCGACAGGTTTTTAAAACCTGTCGGGTTTTGCTTTGAAGTTTAAGGCGATTTTTTTTTGATCGAAATTGTACGGATTTTTTTATACATTTAAGAAAAATATTTTTATGAGGAAATTTGCTTCGATTTTTTTATTAGTATTAGGTTTTATAACTTCGTGTTCTTCAGATTCTGACAATGGAACGCGCTTAAATTCGTCAATTGTTATAGATGGAGTAAGCTTTGTGCCAACGAAGGGAGTGTACTATAATCAAACAGCAAGTTTTGATTCGCAGAAGAGGGTTCGTTTTTTGGTAACGAACGAGAAGAAAAGTGAAAACCTGTATATTGATCTTTCGTTTCCTTCTGCACAAACGAATTTGACGGGGATTTATTCATTGGGGCCTGGATCTGCTAACGAACTTTTAGGATTTTGTGAATTAGTAACCCCAAATACAAGATATTATATTGGTGGACATTCAATAAAAGTAACAGATTTTGGAAGTAATAATTTTAAGTTTGAATTTGTAGGTTCGCAAGTCTTAGATGTTGTCAAAAACTATCAGGTGAATTTTAAGGGAGGACTTGAAGGAAAGTTTGAATTACAAGTTAAATAGAAAATCCTCAACTGGATTTTTTATTTAAGTTTTGCGTTAACCTATTAAAAACCTGTTGAGTTTATTTTGAATTCAATTTAAATTTTATCTTTAAAATAGAAAACCCGACAGATTTTTTAAAATCTGTCGGGTTTGTTTTTTGTATAATATTTAGTCTGAAAACTGAAATCTGCGACTGCAGACTATTTTCAACGAAAACTGAATACTATTTATGCATGTGTTGCATTTCGTATACAAAAGTATCGCCATCAACTTTTTTATCTACTAATGATAATGCTTTTGCAATGATATAGTTTACGTTACTAGGTGTAAATCCTAAAGCAACACCTAATTTTCTTAACATTACTTCTTGTTGGTCTTCAAGATGATGATCAACATGCACCATTCTTGTTAAATCGTATAAACGCTCTAAACGCTGAACATGTAAATAAGGTGGGTTGATTGGGTATTTTAATGGATCGTTAAGAATTTCTTCGTATTCAGTTTCTGAAATTTCTAAACGTGAAGCTAATTTATCTAAGAAATTCTTTTCTTCTGGGTGTACAATTCCGTCTGCTAATGCTACACGAACAATAGCTGAAAAGTGACCTTTATTTCTTTGTTTGAATTCGCTATCAAATAAATCTGAAAATGACATAATTATAAGTTTTTTATCTCACAAAGATAATTTTTATTTTAAATTATTAATTTTAAAGTTCTCATAAAATTTAACTTAATTTTTATTAGTTGTTTTAAAATGGGACTTGATTAATTTTCAAAATAAATCGTAAGTTTACAACCCCTTAATCATTTAATAGTACCACTAGTATGTCAGAGTTTTGGATTTATTTTCAAATAGGATTAAAGCATGTTTTAGATATTAACGCTTACGATCACGTTCTTTTTTTAATCGCATTAACAACCCCTTATTTATTTAAAGACTGGAAACGCATTTTGCTGTTAGTTTCTGTTTTTACAATTGGTCATACGCTGGCTTTATTGCTTTCTGTGTATGGGATAATTGCAATAAAAGTGAATACAGTTGAATTTTTAATCCCGATAACCATCTTAATAACGGCGATTTTTAATCTTTTTACAGCAGGCAAAACATCGAAAAGCGATGGTTTAAATTTGGTGTTTTTTGTAACCCTATTTTTTGGAATTATACACGGTCTTGGATTCTCCAATTATTTCAAGACTATTTTAGGAGGATCACCTAGTTCAAAATTACTACCTTTAGGCGAGTTTGCGCTCGGAATTGAAGCAGCTCAGTTAGTTGTAGTATTTGTAGTTTTGATTATATCATATATTGTACAGACCGTATTTCGTTTTTCAAAACGCGATTGGGCGCTTGTAATGTCGGCTTTTATTGTTGGAGTAGTAGTTCCTATGATTATTGAAAGCCCAATTTGGAACAGATAAAATAAATGGAAGAAAAAAAATTAAATAAATATGATAAAGCTTATCTAAGAATTGCGAAAGAATGGGGAGCACTTTCCTATTGTAAACGCAAACAAGTAGGCGCTATTATCGTAAAAGACCGAATGATTATTTCTGATGGATACAACGGTACGCCATCAGGTTTTGAGAATTGCTGTGAAGACGAAGACGGATTAACCCGTTGGGATGTTCTTCATGCCGAGGCAAATGCAATTTTGAAAGTAGCAAGGTCAACGCAATCCTGCGAAGGAGCTACTTTATATATTACACTTTCGCCTTGTAAAGAATGCAGTAAATTGATACATCAATCTGGGATAAAAAGAGTGGTGTACAAAGATGGATATCGTGATGATTCCGGAATTCAATTTTTAATAAAAGCAGGTATCGAAGTAGAGCATATTCCTGTTTTAGAAGAATAATGAAATTTAATTCTAAATATTTGCCAATTGTAATCGGAGCTACTTTAGCTATCGGAATTGTCATCGGAAGCTTAATGAATGCTCCCGTTGATGATCAGCTTTTGGCTAAAAATTATTCAAAAACCAAATTGAATAAACTCATTGATTTTATCAATAACGAATATGTTGATAGTATCAATACCGATTCTATTGTGAACCTTACAGTAGATAATATCCTGTCAAAATTAGACCCGCATTCCGTTTACATTCCGCCAAGCGAACAAGCAGAAGTTGCTGAAAGTATGAAAGGTGATTTCGTTGGAATCGGAATTAATTTTTATATGTATAAAGATTCTGTTGCAATTATAAAACCAATTGAAAACGGACCTTCGGCGAAAGCAGGAATAAAATCCGGAGATAGAATTTTATTTGCAGGAAAAACAAAGTTATTTGGTCGAAAACTGCCCTCAGACAGTTTATTTTCGAAATTAAAAGGAATAAAAGGTTCTGAAATTGAGTTAACCGTTTTTAGAAAATCAGAACAAAAGAAATTAAAGATTAAAGTTAAAAGAGATATTATTCCAATAAAAAGCGTTGATGCCTCTTTATTGCTTGATAATAAAACCGGATATATCAAAATCAATCGTTTTGCTGAAACTACTTTTAATGAGTTCAAAACCGGGTTAACAAGATTGAAACAAAAAGGCATTGAATCGCTTGTAATTGATCTTCGCGATAATGGCGGTGGTTATATGGAAGAAGCGATTGCTATAGCCGATGAATTTTTGAAAGACAAACAATTAATCGTTTTTACAAAAAATAAAAACGGAACAACCGAAAAAACGTACGCGACAAAAGCAGGAAGTTTTGAAACCGGAAAAGTCTATATTTTAATTAATGAAAATAGTGCTTCGGCAAGTGAAATTCTGGCGGGAGCTCTTCAGGATAATGACCGCGGAACTATTGTTGGTCGTCGTTCTTTTGGAAAAGGCCTGGTGCAACGCGAAATGGATTTTAATGACGGATCTGCGGTTAGATTGACTGTAGCGCGTTATTACACACCAACAGGCAGATCGATTCAGAAACCTTATAAAAAAGGTAATGAAGAGTATTTTAAAGAATCAGAAGCGCGTATAAAATCTGGAGAACTTTATGCAAAAGACAGTATAAAAGTAGCTGATTCATTAAAATTTAAAACACCAAAAGGTAAAATTGTCTATGGTGGAGGCGGAATCGTTCCGGATGTTTTTGTGCCGATAGAAGCAGAACACGGAAATGAGAATGTTGCCTATTTACTTCAAACTGGAATTGTAGGACATTTTGTTTTTGAAGAATTGGATAAAAATCGAGATGCCTTTGCAGGACTTCATTTTAATGAATTTTTGGTTAAAATGAAAAGCTCTGATGTGTACTTTAAAAAGTTTAGAAACTATATTTTAATGACAGGTTTAGATCTAAAGTTAGATAAAACTAAAGCTTTAGTGAACCGTTATATAACTGCAGAATTTGCCAGACAATTATTTGGTGAACTTTATTACTACGATGTCATTTTGAAAGATGACGCTATGATTAAGACCATTTTGAATCCGAAAAAGTAATTCTTAATTCTTATTGAAATGAAAATAGACGCCATAGTTAATGCTGAGATTGAACTTCTAACTGCGATTAAAAATGCCGATGTTTCGACTTTGGATAAAATGTTGCACGATGATTTGCTTTTTAATTTACCAGACGGACAAGTTATTGCTAAAGAGTTTGATTTAGAAAATTATCGTTCCGGTAAAATCAAAATTGAAGTTTTAGAAGCTTCAGATCAAATTATTAGAATAATTGATAATACGGCTGTTGTTAGTGTGAATGTTTTATTAAAAGGAGTTTATGACAATAAGACTGTCTCTAATTCGTTTCGTTATTTAAGAGTTTGGAAACAATTTGACGAAAGCCTAAAAGTAATTGCCGGAAGTTGTGTACAACTGGTGTAGCGTTTTAAAGTAAAATTAAATATATACTCAAATATAAATTAGCGAACCTTGAGTGTCCCGGGGTTTTGGGATTGAGAACTTTGCAATTAAACTATAAATATGAAAAATCTAAAAAGAATAAGTTTTTTGGCAGTTCTAATGATGTTTGTTATTTCTTGTGCTTGTATGAAAGATAAAAATGCGATTTCAGGAAAAGTAGAGTCTATTGAAAACGGAAAAGATGGTTATACTGCCAAAATCAAAACAGATAAAAACGAAGTTTATTTTGCGACAATTAGTATTGTAAATGTTGGTGGTCCTGAAAACTACAAGAAGTTAAAAGAAGGCGATGAGGTTTCTTTAAAAGGCGAAATCTGGAAAACCGATACTGAGAAACATATAAAAGTAAAAGAAATCGTTTCTGTGAAATAAAAATTAAAACATATAAGTTATCTAAGTCAATATAAAAGCTTTAAGCATAAATTAAATATACTTATATAACTTGCAGTTGTAATAATTTTATAATGAATTTTTTATCGAATGCTATCGTGTGCATGTGTCTGTACACCATTATTCCATAAAGTGAGAATATCTGTTGCGACAGCTGCGCCGCTTCCTGCAGCAATAGCCAATTGGCTTCTCCAGCCTGCTAAAGTTCCAATAACATAAATACCGTCGGCTACTTTATGGTCGTCGTTTTTAAGCTGAATGCGCTGTTTTTCCGGAAGTGCTTTTTTGTGTGGCTCAACAAATTGCATTAAACCTTCAATGTCAAAAGTATTGGCAGAACCAATCCCGATAACAATGTTTTTGGCTTTGTATGAATTTTTGTTTGTAGTAACAGTAAATTCGGGGAAAGATCCTTCTACTTTTATTACTTTTTCATTTGCTATTTGAGTGATATGAGGATAAGTCATTGCTAAATCCTGAGTGCTTTCAATTAGCAAATCAGATCCCAATTTACCTGGCGTAATGCCGTAAGCGTTGTAGAAAATTGCCTCTTGTAAAGAAGAATTTTTTTGATGTGTAAATATTCCTATTTTTTTATCGGTAACAAAAGCTTTGTTTTTGGCAGATCCTAAAACGAGAGCACAAGACATGCCTGAAACGCCTCCACCGATAATTAAAACGTCAAACATATATTATCGTCCGTTTGTTTTTTCTTCAATTCTTTTAGAAATTCTAAAAATCAAAAGAATTAAAACGGCACAAAATGAAGCTGCGATTCCAATAAAAGCAACTACACTGTCTCCTTGAAAAGGATTCTTGAAGTCTAGCAATGTAATATTAAAAACAATTAAAGCCAATGCCAGAAGCACTAAGATTGAAGTAAAGATTTTCATAATGGTTGTTTATTTGTCTAAAATAATAAAGTAAAACCCTCAGATGTGAAAAATATCTTAAAGTTGTATTTTAGAAATTTTATGGGGTAAATTTATAAAAATAAATGTTAGACAAACAAACCTTTAACATTAGCAGCAAATAATTTAACAGCAATTGCTAAAAGTATGACTCCAAATGTCTTGCGAACCACGCCAAGTCCGTTTTCTCCTAATAAATTTTCGATTTTTTTGGAAGATTTCAAAACGATGTAAACTAGTATGATATTCAGTACAATAGCAATAATAATATTGATAGTGTGAAATTGAGATCGAAGTGATAGTAAAGTGGTCATTGTTCCGGCTCCGGCAATCAACGGGAATGCTAATGGTACAATAGATGCTGATCCTGGTTCTTCATCGCGGTATATTCGAATTCCTAAAATCATTTCTAAAGCCAGAAAAAATAAAACGAAAGACCCTGCAACTGCAAAAGAATGTACGTCGATACCAATAAGACTTAGGAATCCTTCTCCAACAAAAAGAAAAACAATCATAATAAGTCCGGCAACAATTGAAGCTTTTTCAGATTCAATATGTCCCACTTTCGATCTTAAATTCACAATGATCGGAATTGAACCTACAATATCAATTACAGCAAAAAGCACCATTCCAACAGTAATTATTTCTTTGAAGTCGATTTCTAGCATATTACTTTGATTTTAAGCGTTTAAAATTTTTGCAAAGGTAGATAATAAAGGTAGGTGTTTTTTTAATACATTGTATTTTTGTTATAAAAACATGGTTTAGTGGTTAAAAAAGTGATATTTATAACAATTGATAGTTTTGCCACAGAGATTCGCAAAGTTTTTTCACAGAGTTGCACAAAGTTTTTAATCAGTTTTATGAATGTTAGATCTCAAAGCTTGTGAACTTAGAAAAAAACATCCAAAGTTGAACTCTGCGAATCTTTGCGAAAAAACTTTGCAAATCTGTACAGTAAAATTTAATCTCATTTCATCTGTTTTCTTTGACTATCTTTGCACTTTATAAATTACAGTATTTTAGTATCATGTTTCAATTAGGAAAAACCATTATTTCGGAAGATATTCTTGAAAAAGAATTTGTGTGCAACTTGTCAGCTTGTAAAGGAGCTTGCTGTGTTGATGGAGATGCTGGTGCGCCTTTGAGTGAAGCCGAAACTAAGATTATGGAAGAAATTTACCCTAAAGTAAAACCGTTTTTACGTAAAGAAGGAATTGCAGCTATCGAAGCGCAAGGAACTTGGGTAAAGGGAACTGATGGCGATCTTGAAACGCCGTTAATCGACGAGAAAGATTGTGCTTACGTTATTTTTGACGGGAAAACTGCACTTTGCGGAATCGAGCAAGCATACAATCAAGGAATTGTTGATTGGAAAAAACCGGTTTCATGTCATTTGTATCCAATACGTGTAAAAGATTTTACAGAGTTTGCTGCAGTGAATTATGATAAATGGGATATTTGCGATGATGCCTGTTCTTTAGGTAAAGAGTTGGAAGTTCCGGTTTATAAATTTGTTAAAGAAGCACTTGTTCGCCGCTTTGGTGAAGACTGGTATTTGGAACTTGAAAAAGTAGCTGAGGAACTTAAAAAATCTTAAAAATTCGGTAACCATTACTATGACTGCGAAGAGCTTCGTTTTAAGTCAAAAAAATAAAAGTTAAGCTCAAAAAAACTTTTAAAAACAATTAAAAATTTCTTGCTTTTTATTATAAAAAGTCTATATTTTACAGCCTGTCCGGGTGTGAATGATGGTTTTAAAATACTCATTTACAACAATTTAATTATTGTCTGAAAAATATCCCATTTTTTGTCCGTTGTTAAAAACTACGCCCTTTTGTGAATAAGTTTGGCTTTTATTTTTGGCAACAATTGACAATCTTTGTAGTCTACTGAATTAGTAAAAATCCGGTACAAAAATTAAATAAAAACTGTCATGTCACAAGTCGAACCAATATTACAAGAAAATAAAAATCGTTTCGTTATTTTTCCAATCAAACATCATGATATTTGGGAATGGTACAAAAAGATGGAGGCTAGTTTCTGGACTGCGGAAGAAATCGATTTGCACCAGGATTTGACGGACTGGAATAATAAACTTAGTGACGATGAAAGATATTTCATAAAACACATATTAGCATTTTTTGCTGCTTCTGACGGAATCGTAAATGAGAATTTGGCAGAGAACTTTGTAAATGAAGTTCAATATGCTGAAGCGAAGTTTTTCTATGGTTTTCAGATCATGATGGAAAATATTCATAGTGAAACGTATTCTCTATTGATTGACACTTATGTGAAAGATGAAGCAGAGAAAGCAGAATTGTTTAATGCTTTGGAAGTTTTTCCAGCAATTAAGAAAAAAGCGGACTGGGCTTTAAAATGGATCGAATCTGATTCGTTTGCAGAAAGACTAATTGCTTTTGCTGCAGTTGAAGGAATTTTCTTTTCAGGTGCTTTCTGTTCTATTTATTGGTTGAAAAAACGTGGATTAATGCCAGGTTTAACTTTTTCTAACGAATTGATTTCTCGTGACGAAGGTGTACACTGTGACTTTGCAGTACACTTACACAATCATCACTTGATTAACAAAGTGCCAAAAGAAAGAATTAAAGAAATCATCGTTGATGCTTTAGATATCGAAAGAGAATTTGTAACAGAATCTCTTCCGGTAAGTTTAATTGGAATGAACGCTGTCTTAATGACACAATATTTAGAGTTCGTTGCCGATAGATTATTAGTAGAATTAGGTTGTGAGCGTGTATATGGATCAGCGAATCCGTTTGATTTCATGGACATGATCTCTCTTCAGGGAAAAACTAATTTCTTTGAAAAACGTGTTGCAGAGTATCAAAAATCTGGTGTGATGAACACAGATAGTGATGCTCAGAAAATTTCATTTGATGCAGATTTTTAGACAACAACAATAATTTTAGTGTTTCCTATATAAACGCTAAACAGAATAAAATTTTTAACAATACAATTTTAAGATTGAATCTCTTTGCCCCAAATCGTAGATTCAATGATAATTTTTAATGCCTTTCGGTCTATTTTTTAGGCCGGAAACAGGTAACTATTGAGAATCCTACAATTCTCAATAAATAATTTTAAAACACGCAATGTTTAAGTGCCGGAATTCGTTTTCTAGTATCTTTCATTTTTTCAATAATTAAATATAGTAAGCTTATGTATGTAGTAAAAAGAGATGGCCACAAAGAGCCCGTAATGTTTGATAAGATTACAGAAAGAATCAAAAAATTGTGTTACGGCTTGAATGAGCTTGTAGATCCGGTTAAGGTAGCGATGAGAGTTATCGAAGGATTGTATGATGGGGTTTCTACTTCTGAACTAGATAATCTTGCGGCAGAAACGGCAGCATCTATGACAATTGCGCATCCAGATTATGCACAATTAGCAGCACGTGTGGCAATTTCAAATCTACATTCAAATACAAAAAAATCGTTCTCAGAAACGATGAAAGATATGTACCATTACGTAAATCCAAGAAATGGCCAAGAAGCGCCATTACTTTCGGATGAAGTATTTAAAGTAATTCAGGAAAACTCTGCTTTCCTTGATTCTCATATCATATATACAAGAGATTTTAATTACGATTACTTTGGTTTCAAAACCTTAGAGCGTTCGTATTTGCTAAAAATAAACGGTAAAATTGTCGAAAGACCACAACATATGTTGATGCGTGTTTCGGTTGGTATTCACCTTGACGATTTAAAATCAGTAATTGAAACTTACGATTTAATGTCTAAAAAGTTCTTCACGCATGCAACACCAACGTTGTTTAATGCAGGAACTCCAAAACCACAAATGTCTTCTTGTTTCCTTTTGGCAATGCAGGATGATAGTATTGATGGTATTTATGATACATTAAAACAAACGGCTAAAATCTCGCAATCAGCGGGAGGAATCGGTCTTTCTATTCATAACGTTCGTGCTACAGGATCTTACATCCGTGGTACAAACGGAACTTCAAACGGAATCGTTCCGATGTTGAGAGTTTTCAACGATACGGCTCGTTACGTAGATCAAGGTGGTGGAAAACGTAAAGGAAGTTTTGCGATTTATATCGAAACATGGCATGCGGATATCTTCGAATTTTTGGATTTAAAGAAAAATACAGGAAAAGAAGAAATGCGTGCAAGAGATTTATTCTTCGCCATGTGGACTTCAGATTTATTCATGAGACGTGTACAGGAAGATACAACCTGGACTTTAATGTGTCCTAACGAATGTCCTGGATTGTACGATGTTTACGGAGAAGAATTCGAAGCAATGTATTTGGATTATGAATTTAGAGGAAAAGGTAGAAAAACAATTCGTGCACGTGAATTATGGGAGAAAATCCTTGAATCGCAAATCGAAACAGGAACGCCATATATGTTGTACAAAGATGCCGCAAACCGTAAATCGAACCACAAGAATTTAGGAACAATTCGTTCTTCTAACTTGTGTACAGAGATTATGGAGTTTACCTCTAAAGATGAAATTGCAGTTTGTAACTTAGCGTCTATCTCTTTACCAATGTTTATCGACAACGGAAAATTCGATCACGAAGCGCTTTACAATGTTACAAAACGTGTAACTCGTAACTTGAATAAAGTAATCGACAGAAATTACTATCCTGTAAAAGAAGCTGAAAACTCTAACTTACGTCACCGTCCGGTTGGTTTAGGAGTTCAAGGATTAGCAGATGCTTTCATCATGTTGCGTATGCCGTTTACAAGTGATGAAGCAAAAGTATTAAATCAGGAAATTTTTGAAACTCTATACTTCGCAGCCGTAACCGCTTCTATGGAAATGGCAAAAGAAGAAGGACCATATTCTACATTTGCAGGATCTCCAATGTCACAAGGAGAATTTCAATACAATATGTGGGGAATGAAAGATGAAGAATTATCTGGTCGTTGGGACTGGGCTTCATTAAGAAAAGAAGTAATGGAGCATGGAGTTCGTAACTCATTATTAGTTGCGCCAATGCCAACCGCTTCAACTTCTCAAATTTTAGGAAACAACGAAGCTTTCGAACCATATACATCAAACATTTACACCCGTCGTGTATTGTCAGGAGAATTTATTGTAGTAAACAAGCATTTACTTCATGATTTAGTAGACAGAGGTTTGTGGAACGAAACTTTGAAACAAGAAATTATGCGTCATAACGGATCAGTTCAAAATATTGATGTGATTCCGCTAGATTTGAAAGAATTATACAAAACAGTTTGGGAAATGTCGATGAAAGACATTATCGATATGTCACGTCAGAGAGGTTATTTTATTGACCAATCGCAATCATTGAACTTGTTCATGCAAGATGCAAACTATTCTAAACTTACGTCAATGCACTTCTATGCTTGGCAATCAGGTTTAAAAACTGGAATGTATTACCTAAGAACAAAATCTGCGGTTGATGCCATTAAATTCACATTAAACAACGATAAAAAAGAAGAAGATGCACCTGCAACAGCAGCGGCAGTAGAAACTGAAGCAATCAGTGTTGAAGATTACAAAGCTATGTTGCTAAAAGCACAAGCCGGAGATCCTGAAGATTGTGAAATGTGTGGGTCTTAATTTTTTTTAAGAGGAAAGAAAATAGAGTAAAGAAGAAAGATTTATATCTTTAAATTTATATAAAGCAGTTATTGTAATGATAGCTGCTTTTGTTTTTTAGGAGTTTTTTTCAATTTAACTGGTTTTTAAAATAGTGAAATGTAAATGATGAAGAAAATAATTTTATTGAATGTGATTATTTTTTGCATATTGAGTTGTCATAATAGATCCGTCGATTCTTTAGATAATCAAAAATATACTGAGGCTAAAAATAATTTTAATAGAAAGCTTGTAGATCACTTTCCTAAAGCGGTGACATCATATCCATTTCAAACTATTAATAGCAAGAACATATCAAAGAGTGATGTTTGTTTTATGCTATATGAATATGAGAAAGATTTAAAAACCATAGATTCAGTTGTTAGGAGTTTAGAAAAGAAATCATTGGCAAAGTATAGTTCAAATGATTCATGTTTGTTAATTGTCAATCGCTTTGAAACCCTTAAAACTTACGAAAATAGAGAAAATGTTATTATTAGTGATAGTACTAAAATAAATCAGGATTGTTTTAAGAATTTGTATCCAATACCTAGTTTTATAGAATATGAATTTGCTAATGGAAAGAATGGTATTTATTTAGAAAATAATTTTGATATTTATGTTTTAGAAGCCAAAAATGGGAATTGGTTTAAAGAGTTTAAAATGATGCCAAATCCACAAATGCCAAAAAACTGGAAGAATGGATACTCAAAAGGAATAGCTGTTAGCAGAGAAAGAAAAACGTTAATTTATTGGAGTGTTATTTGGTAGTGTTTTGAGACTATTGTTGTTATTCTGCTTTACTGAGGAGCTATTTCCCGCTTTTTATTACAATCTTTTTATTTTTTAAAGGAAAAAATAAAAAGGATTTCCACTTCAATCGGGGCTATTTAATTACCGGAACTTTATAAATAACGTTCCGCAGGAACAAATTATATTGTAGGGATGGATTTTAATCCATTCTACACAATCAAAATCGACAATCTTAGTCATTATAATATCTCCAAAAAATCCCCGTTCTAATTATTATCAAAGATTTTTAAAACTTAGTATCTCAGTAACTAAGAAACTCAGAACCTTTCTCCAAATTAAACCTTTAAGAGAAAGTCAAGTCTTATTGTAATAATTTCTGAATTATGAAAAAAAGCAATCTTTGGTCCTTACGGTTGGGTTTTTCCGGGAAAGAATCCGATGCAATAGAAAAATTAGGATTAGAAAAATTTCTAAAACATTCCTATGATTCGAAATTCGAGAGAGAGCTTCCTGCTTTTTTGAATGATGATCCCAAAACACTTATCGAACTCAAAGAATTACGCGAATCTATAAAAAACGCCGATTCTGAATTCAAAAAGAAGGTTCTTAAAAAAGAAATCTATTCCGCTGTTGAGCTAAAAAAATGGTGGATTTCGAAAATGCGAAATGATGAATTTCCGTTACGCGAAAACATGGTTTGTTTCTGGCACAATCATTTTGTTTCTACAACCCAAAAAGTAAAAGTCAATTACTGGATTTATCAGCATAATATGATTTTACGGGAACATGCTTTTGGGAACTTCAAAGAACTCACCAAGCAAATCGTAAAATCGAATGCAATGGTGAAATACTTAGACAATGTCGACAATAAAAAAGGCAAATACAACGAAAATCTAAGCCGTGAATTGCTTGAATTATTCACAATCGGGATTGGGAATTATTCTGAAAGTGATATTAAAGAAGGCGCAAGAGCTTTAGCCGGATTAAATTACGGAGACGATGGCGCAATTTACAGAAACCTTGCACAGGACAATACCAATAAAACGTATTTCGGTAAAACCGGAAATTGGAATTCAGACGATTTGGTCGATATTATTTTTGAACAAAAGAATATTCCTTATTTAATTACCAGAAAAATTCTCAAATGGTTTATTTATGATAATCCCTCAGAAGAATTAGTGATCTATTATGGCGATTATTTTAGAAAAGTAAAGTTTGAAATACAACCATTGCTAACAAAGATCTTTACCGAAGAATATAAAAAAGAAATTTCGGGAACCAAGATCAAAGATCCGTTAGTTTATATTCTGCAACTTTTAGACGAATTACATATTGATGATCTTGATGATGGAATGGTAATGTTTTTCCTGAAACAACAAGGAATGGATTTGTATAATCAGGTCAATGTAAAAGGTTGGGATGGCGGAAATTCGTGGTTAACTTCACAAATTTATTTGCAACGCAACAATACATCAGATATGCTTTGCAGCGGAAGAAGTATTACCAGAAAAGTATTGAATACAATGACTCCTGATTCTGATAAACCAAAAACAGAAGTGGAGAAAATCGATGTAAAAATTGACTTTGACACTAACGGAAATAATAAAACCATTATCACTGAATTATCGAATAGATTATTGTTTAAAGTAAATGATTCGATGCAAAAAGATATGGAGAATTTACTGAAATATGATTTTGACCCAAAAGAAGATCACGCCAATTTCGCCGTAATAAGGCTCTTTGACTACATTGCAAAACTACCTGAATATCAATTAATTTAGAAAGCTACAGTTATGAACAGAAGGAATTTTCTAACGCTTACAGGAACTCTTACCGGCGGAATGCTGATACTTCCTGATTTTTTACATGCTTTTGGTTCGCAGAATAATTTGGTTATTGGCGAACAATGCATTGTGTTTGTTCAGTTAAACGGCGGAAATGACGGGTTGAATACTTTTATTCCATACGATAATCCGTTGTATTATGATCTGAGGACTAAAATAGCTTTGAATAAAGATTTGGTAATCAGCAAAGATAAAGGAATGGCTTTTCATCCTTCTTTAAAAGATTTTGCTCAAATGCAGCAAAACGGAGATTTAACCGTAATCCAGAATGTTGGATATCCTGAGCCTATTCGGTCGCATTTTCGAAGTCAGGAAATTTGGCAAACCGCAGCAGATTCGAATAAATACATTAACGAAGGCTGGTTAGGACGTTATTTAGATTTGCAATGCAACGGACATCAGGCAACGGCTGGAATAAATTTGGATTCGATCGATAATCTGGCATTAAAAGGAATGGAGCCCAATTCGATAACGGTAAAAGATCCGAATAGATTCAAAGTAAAATCAGATAAAGAAGAAAATGTGACCTTATCGGATAATCCGCAATTGGATTTTGTTCGAAAAATAGCCAATTCGGTTACTGAAGGTTCTGATGAAATTCAGAAAGCATTGGCGAAATCAAAATCAGAAATCAGTTATCCTAAAACTGATCTGTCAAAAAATCTGGAATGGATTGGAAGATTGATAAAAGGAAATCTGAATTCGAAAGTATATTATACTTCGCTTGGCGGATTTGATACACATGATAATCAACTCGCCATTCACGAGAAAAAATTAACCGATTTAAATGATGCTTTGTACAGTTTTTATCAGGATTTAAAACAAGCACAATTGCTTCAGAATGTTACAATCGTAGTTTTTTCAGAATTTGGGCGACGTGTAAAAGACAACGGGAACGGGACAGATCACGGAACTGCGGCACCAATGTTTATTATTGGAGGAAATAATAAAGGAACTATTTTAGGAAATAATCCTGATTTGGCAAACTTAGATAATGGTGATTTGAAATATGAAATTGACTTCAGGAGTGTTTATGCTTCTTTATTAAAAGAAAAAATGAATTTCGATTATTCTAAAATTGGGATTAAGAATAAGCCGGTTTCTGGGTTGTTTTGATGGTTAGCCACTAATTTTACTAATTTACACGAATTTTTATTTGGGGTAATTAGTATTTTTTTTGACACTGAATTAGTGAAATTGAATTTTAATCGGCAATGAATTTGTGTTAATTCGTGAATTCGTGGCGAAAAAATCTTAGCGTCTAAGTAACTCAGAACCTTAGTAGCTCACTAAAAACCAATTATAAATATCTCATTTTAAACCAATATTTTTATATTATCATACAAAACCTGCTAAATTTGTTAAGAAATCCTTTTTTGTTTCATAAAATGCAATATTTTTTTTGGTGCACTGAAATTAATTTATACATTCGCAGAGAATTTATTGAAAAACACAAACAAAATGTCTAATAACCGTTTTTATTTTAGCAACTCTTTTTATTTCTTCTTTAGTAGAAGTGAGGATTGTGCTATGGTTATTTGAGAAAATTTAAAAGACAAATAAAACTAATATACAATCCTGATGCAAATCAGGATTTTTTTTTGAATATATGACAACGAAAATTGCAATACAAGGTATAAAAGGATCTTTTCATCATCAGGTTGTGAAGGAGTATTTCTCTGAAAATGTGGATATTGATGAGTGTTTGTCTTTTGAAGAATTGATCGACAGCTTACTTTCCGGGAAATCTGATCAGGCAGTTATGGCGATTGAAAATTCGATTGCAGGTCCAATTATTCCAAATTATGCTTTGATTGACAAGAATAATTTACACATTATTGGAGAGCATTATTTAAATATTAGTCAAAATTTAATGGCTTTAAAAGGTCAGAAAATAGAAGATAT
Organism: Flavobacterium sp. FlaQc-57; assembly: GCF_044007395.1. Classification (NCBI taxonomy): domain Bacteria; kingdom Pseudomonadati; phylum Bacteroidota; class Flavobacteriia; order Flavobacteriales; family Flavobacteriaceae; genus Flavobacterium; species Flavobacterium sp. FlaQc-57. The sequence continues at coordinate 48,780 of NZ_JBIPDA010000002.1, read as the reverse complement.
TACAGAAGTTCATTCACACCCAATGGCGATTTTGCAATGTATGGATTTCTTAAAACAATATCCGAACATTAAGTTGGTTGAAGATAAAGATACAGCTGAAACGGCTAGAAGAATTCAGGAAAAACAATTAAGCGGAATTGCTGCAATAGGAAGTAAAACGGCTTCTGAAATGTACGATTTAGAAATTCTGGCACCGGAAATTCAAACGATCAAAAACAATATGACTCGTTTTGTGATTATCAAAAAGCAAAATTCATTTTTGCCCGAAAACGAAATCAACAGAGCTTCAATCAAATTTGAATTGGATCACAAAAGAGGAAGTTTAGCGGCAGTTTTGAATGTAATGAGTGACTGCAAATTGAATTTAACGAAAATTCAGTCGCTTCCAAAAATTGAAACACCTTGGAAATACTCGTTTTTCGTAGATGTAACATTTGAAAAATACGAAGATTTTGCAAAAGCGAAAGCGTTATTAAACATAATGGCAGAATATTTTAAAGTTCTGGGAGAATATAAAAACACAAAGCCTTTGAGTCAGTCATAAAGTCCAAAGTCTAAAGTAAAAAGCCTAAAGCTTACGGCCTATAGCCTAAAGCATTTTTTAATAAAAATAGAAATGATTACAACAGCAAAAAGATTAGATAAAGTTGAAGAATACTACTTCTCATCAAAATTAAGAGAAGTGAGACAACTAATGTCTGAAGGAAAACCGATCATCAGTATGGCAATTGGAAGTCCTGATTTGAGTCCGTCAAAAGCAGTAATTGAAGCAGTTGCTGCAGCAATTCAAGACGAAAATGGGCATGGTTATCAGAACTATCAAGGATTACCGGAATTGAGAAAGGGGATGGCTGATTTTTATCAGAAACAGTTTGGTGTTGAATTAAATCCGAATGATGAGATTTTACCTTTGATGGGTTCAAAAGAAGGAATTATGCATATTTCGTTAGCCTTTTTAAATGAAGGCGATCACGTTTTAATTCCGAATCCGGGTTATCCAACATATACTTCGGTAACTAATTTGGTTGGAGCCGTTCCGGTTTATTATGATCTAAAAGAAGAAAATGCCTGGGAACCGGATTTTGAAGCTTTAGAAAAATTAGAGCTGGAGAAAGTAAAAATTATGTGGCTGGGATATCCACATATGCCAACAGGAGCGAGAGGAAGTATAGCATTATTTGAAAAATTGGTTGCTTTTGCTAAAAAACACAACATATTATTGGTTAACGATAATCCGTACAGTTTTGTTTTGAATGATAACCCAATGAGTTTGTTACAGGTTGAAGGAGCAAAAGATGTGGCTTTAGAATTGAATTCATTGAGTAAAACATTTAACATGGCTGGCTGGAGAGTTGGAATGGTTTTAGGAAATCCTGAAATTATTAATGCAGTCCTAAAAGTAAAAAGTAACATGGACAGCGGTATGTTCTACGGAATTCAGAAAGGTGCAGTTGCAGCTTTGAATTGTGATGAATCTTGGTTTGAAGATCAAAATAAAATTTACAGACGCCGTAGAGAATTAACAGAAAAATTAGCAGAAAAATTGGGCTGCAAAGTTTATAAAGAAGGAGTTGGACTTTTTGTTTGGGCGAAACTTCCTGAAGGAATTGAATCATCAGAAAAGTTCATTGACGAAATATTATACGAGAAACACATTTTTATCACACCGGGAACGATCTTCGGAAGTAATGGTGAAGGATATATCAGGTTTTCGTTGTGTGTGAAAGAGGAGAAGGTACAAGAAGCGATTGATAGATTTTAGAAGCAAGAAGCAAGAAGCAAGAGTAAAGAATAAAGATTTTAGATTTTAGATTTTTTGGGATAGTTTGTCTTGATGACAGAAAAAAAATAAAAGGTCTTGAAAAACGAGGAGCATTAGCCCTGATAGTAGTGGAAATCCTTTTACGCCGGGGTTCGGCGGAAAAGATTGAAACGGATAGCAGGAAATTGCTTCTAATAAAAAGAAATATGAAAGTATACGTAATAGGAATAGGGTTAATAGGCGGTTCGATGGTGCTGGACATCAAAGACCAACATCCTGATTCTACAATTTTTGGGATTGATAGTAACGAAAAACATTTGCAGGAAGCAATTGATTTAGGTGTTATCGATCAGGCAGGAAGCTTTGAAGAATTGGCTGAAGCCGATTTTGTAATTGTTTCGGTTCCGGTGGATGTAGCGTTGGTGGTTTTACCTAAAGTGCTAGATTTAGTTGGAGATAAAACGATTGTTTTTGAAGTAGGTTCTACTAAAAAACCAATTTGTGATGCTGTTGCCAGCCACCCAAAAAGAAGAAATTTTATCGCAACGCATCCTATAGCAGGAACGGAGTTCTCAGGGCCTTCGGCAGCGATAAGAGGTTTGTTTAAAGGAAAGACGAACATAATTTGTGAGGTGGAAAAAACCACTTTTAAATTGCAGGAAAAGGCATTAAAGCTTTTTAGCGAAATCGGAATGAGGATTCGATATATGGATCCAACTTCGCACGACAAACACATTGCTTATGTTTCGCACTTGTCACACATTAGTTCATTTATGCTTGGAAAAACAGTAATGAACAAAGAAAAAGACGAACAGGATATTTTTGATATGGCAGGAAGTGGATTTGAAAGTACAGTTCGTTTAGCAAAAAGTTCTCCGGCAATGTGGACGCCAATTTTTAAGCAAAACAAAGAACACGTTATCGAAACATTAGATGAATACATATCAAATTTGAGTCGGTTTAGAGATTTGTTGAAAGACGAAAATTACAATGCCATTTTTGAAGAGATGGAAAGCACAAATAAGATTAAGGAAATATTAAACGGATTAACAATTAAAAAATAAAAATAAACTAAAAATTAAGATGGAAAATAAGAAAGAAATGAGAAAGTGGTTAGAAGATTTCAATTTAAATCACCCACTTGTGATAGCTGGACCTTGTAGTGCAGAAACGGAAGATCAAGTATTGAAAATTGCTCACGAATTGAAAGATTCAAAAGTTAGTGTATTCAGAGCTGGAATCTGGAAGCCAAGAACGCGTCCGGGAGGATTTGAAGGTGTTGGAGAAATTGGTTTAAAATGGTTACAAAAAGCAAAAGCTGAAACTGGTTTATTAATGGGTACTGAGGTTGCAACTGCAGCTCACTGTAAACTGGCTTTAGAACATGATATCGACGTTTTATGGGTTGGTGCTCGTACAACTGCAAACCCTTTTGCTGTTCAGGAAATTGCTGATACATTAAAAGGAACGGATAAAATCGTTTTGGTTAAAAACCCTGTAAACCCGGATTTAGCTTTATGGTTAGGTGGTGTTGAGCGTTTACACATGGCTGGAATCGAAAAATTAGGAGTTATTCACAGAGGTTTTTCTACTTACGAAAAAACAAAATACAGAAACATTCCAGAATGGCAGATTGCTATCGAATTGCAAAATAAATTCCCTGATTTACCTTTAATCATCGACCCATCTCATATTACAGGAGATCGTAAAATGATTTTTGAAGTGACTCAAGAAGCTTTAGATTTGAATTACGATGGTATGATTATCGAAACGCACTACGATCCGGACAACGCTTGGTCTGATGCTGCTCAACAAGTTACTCCAGATGCTTTGAAGCAAATCATTAAAGATTTGACGATCAGAAAAACGGATGATACTACAGATGAATACAGTTCAAAAATGACTAAATTAAGAGCTAATATCGATGTTCTTGATGCTAACTTATTAGAGTTATTAGGAAAACGTATGAAAGTAGCTGACGAAATTGGTCAAGTGAAAAAAGATGCAAACGTAGCGATTCTTCAAAACAACCGTTGGAACGAAATCTTAGGAAAAATGATCCTTGAAGGGGAGAAAAAAGGTCTTACTGAAGAGTTTGTTTTGAGAATGTTCAAAGCAATTCACCAGGAAAGTATTGGTCACCAAGAGAAAATTTTCAACGCATAATTTTTTCTCAAACATATAAGTGCTATGAGTTAATTTATGTTTTATGAACTTTATTTACTTATAGCACAATATTAAAAATAGATTGTTTTTTTATATTAAATCTCCATTGCTTTCGAGCTTTGGGGATTTTTTTTGCGCTCTTTTAAATAGAAAATAAATCTGCTAATCTGCAAAATCTGCGTGAAACATTAATCGCTAGAAGATTTTGCAGATTAAACGGATTAAAATAAAATAATTATCTTCCCAACCTTTTGTTGATTCTTGTTCTCTATAACAATATAAACCTTAATTTTTGTATCATGAAATTAAAATTGTTTTTGTCTGCGCCTGGCATTTTTCAAATGAATTTGAATGTGTTGCTTTTTTTTATGCTTTTTATTGGGGCAAAAAGTTTTGCGCAAAGTCCAGAACTTACAGTCAAAGGGGACGATGCTGAAAAAGTGAGAATGAATAAGCTTATTGTCAATGTAAAAGTGGTGGGTAATATTGCCTACACAACTGCCGAAATGCATTTTTTTAATTCGGGAACGCGTCAGATGGAAGCGGAACTTATTTTTCCGTTACCGGAAAATGTTTCGGTGTCAAGATATGCAATTGATATTAATGGTAAAATCCGTGAAGCTGTTCCTGTAAATAAAAATAAAGGAAAACAGGTTTTTGAAGCGATTGAACATCGTCGCGTAGATCCGGGATTACTCGAAAAAGTAGATGGAAATAACTTTAGAACCAGAATTTATCCGTTGATGCCAAACGGAGAGCGAATCGTAATAATAGGTTATGAAGAAGAACTTTCGGCATTTGATAAAAATAATCTGGCGTATCAATTAGTGAGTCGTTATCCTAAAAAGCTAGACAAATTTGAAATGAATGTTTCGGTTTTAGGAACTGAAGTAGCTCCAATAGTTGCTGAGAATTCCGGTGATGAAATTGCTTTTTCAAAGTGGAATCAAGCTTTTCAGGCTTCTATCAAAAAAGAAAATTATCAGCCTTCTGAGAAATTAGTTTTCAAGATACCAATTCAGCAAAATAGTCCAAGTGTTTTGATGCAGGATGTTGGAGGACAGCATTATTTTTACGGAAGTACTTTTATTGAAGGCAACAAAATTGCTAAGAAAACACCAAGTTCAATTGGTTTAATTTGGGATAATTCTTTGAGTTATAAAACGAGAGATTTAAAAAAGGAATTGGCTTTGCTTGATGCGTATTTTCAGAAAATAAAAAACACAAAAGTAACGCTGTACTTTTTGAATTACACTTTCGAAAAACAAAATGAATATGTGATTGCAAATGGAAATTGGACTGAATTAAAAGCTGTTTTAGAAAATACAAAGTATGATGGCGGAACTCGATTTTCGCAAATAAATTTCACCAATAATGATGAGTATTTACTCTTCTCGGACGGACTTTCGTCTCTTAGTGAAAATGTTTTGCCAAAAACAAAAAAGTCAATTTATACCATTACGTCATCCGCTTCTGCTGATTTTGCTTTTCTAAATTATACCGCGATGCAAACGGGAGGTAATTTTATTAATTTAAATCAGATAAGTCCCGAGATCGCTTTAGACAAATTAGCAAATACGAATCTGAAATTTTTGGGTATTAAAGAAAATTTTACGGTAACTGATTTGTTTCCAATAGAAGGAACGACGGTTTCAGGGAATTTTAGTTTTTCGGGAATTTCGTTGAATCCAAAAAATGAATTTACCTTATTATTTGGTTATAAGAATGAAATAGTTCTAGAAAGAAAAATTACTCTTGATGCTGCGGTTCAAAACACCAACGAAGTCAATATAGAAAAACTTTGGGCACAGAAAAAAATCGCAAATCTTGATTTTGAATATGCTAAAAATTCAGATGAAATTGAACTTTTGGGCAAGAAATATGGCATCATCACTAAGAATACTTCGTTGATTGTTCTGGAAGATATTCGTGATTATATTTCTTATGATATTATTCCACCAGCAGAATTGCGCGCAGAATTTGACCGAATTAAAAAACAGGAACACGATAATAATTTGGCGCAGCAAAAAAATAATTGGGAAAGCATCCAGAGTTATTATGAAGGATTAAATACTTGGTGGAAAAAAAATATTAAATACCAAGGTCAGAAAATTGCATCTAAGTATAAATACAAAAGAGAGGCTCCGCTAACAAGGCGCGTAGCGAGTGAAACTATAAAAGGAGATCCTGATGCTGCTTTAACAGTAGATGAACCAGTTGGAGCTGGGACAGCAAGTGAAGTTATAGAAGATAATAATGTGTATAATGTTCCTCCTCCGCCTTCTGCACCTAAGGTTGATCAGGTTAAATTTGTTGCGCCTGTTGTAGCGAAAGCACAGGAAGTTACTGAAGATCCACCGAAAATCGCTGACATAAAAGATAAAAAGGTTGGCATTGAAGAAGTTGTCGTGACAGGATATGCAACTCAGAAAAGATCAGATGTAGCGGCCGGTTATCTTTCAGAAAAAACAATTGCGCCGGGACTTACAAATAATTTGGCACAAGCACTTGCGGGTAAAGTAGCGGGAGTTCAAGTAGAACAATCAGCAAATGAAGTGAGCTCACAACTTAATTATTCTGTGAGCGACACGCTAACTTTTGATTCTAAGAATAACGACAAAACATGGAATCCGGACAGATTGTATTTAAAAGCTTTGGCGAAAGCACCAAAAGAAAAACAATACGATTTGTATTTCGAATTAAGAAAAGCACAAGAAAGAAATCCGAGTTTTTATTTTGATGTGGCACATTTTTTCTACAATCAGGGCGATGTCAAAAAAGCATTGCAGATAATTAGCAATATCGCCGATTTAGGTTTAGAAAATCATCAGCTTTATAAAACGCTTACCTATACGTTGCGTCAATGGAAAGATTACGATGATGCTTTGTTCACGGCAAAACAAGTTGCGAAATGGAGAGAACATGAACCACAAAGTTTAAGAGATTATGCATTAACTCTTGAGGATGCAGGAAAATATCAGGACGCTTTTGATCAATTGATTAAAGCGTTGGAAGTGAATTATTACGGAGAAATGACCGGACAATATGAAGGTGTTGAAGATATTATATTAATGGATATAAATCGTTTAATAATTGAGCATAAAGGTTTGAAAACAGACAAATTGGCTAAAAAATATCAAGAAAAAATGCCGGTTGATATTCGAATTATAATGAACTGGAATTTAATGGATGTCGATTTAGATTTACATGTTATTGAACCAAACGGAGAAGAATGTTATTATAGTCATACAAAAACTGTGGCTGGTGCAAGATTCTCAAAAGATTTTACACAAGGTTACGGTCCGGAGCAATATTTAATTCGAAATGCTGTAAAAGGGAAATATCAAATTAGAACCAATTATTATGGCGAAACTGAATTAACTGAAAATGGTCCAGCCACAATTATGGTAGAGATTTATACGACCAGAGCAGGGAAAACATCAAAAACCTTGAAAACAATTCAGCTTGGAAAGGTGAAAGAAAATGAGCTTTTGGCCGAAATTGTTTGGTAAACGTTTCAATTTAAGAGTAAGTCTTTAATTTTAAAAGGCGAAGTTGCGTTGTTCAATTCTAAAAACGTAATTTTGCCTTTTAAAATTAATAAAGATTTCAGTTCATTTTTAATCAAAAATCTGAAATCAACAATCTAAAATTTGAATGACAGGACTCGTATATAAATCTACAGGAAGTTGGTACACCGTAAAATCTGAACAAGGTGATTTTATAGAATGCCGTATGAAAGGGAAGTTTAGGATGAAAGGTATTAAAAGTACTAATCCTATTGCTGTAGGTGATATTGTCGATTATGAACTCGAAGAAACTTCAGATGCGGTAACCGGAACTATTTTTAATATTCACGAAAGAAAGAATTACATCGTTCGTAAATCGGTTAACCTTTCGCATCAAATGCATATTATTGCGTCGAATATTGATCGTGTATTTTTATTGGTAACAATTAATAATCCGCCAACAACATTCAATTTTATTGATCGTTTTCTAGTAACTGCCGAAGCTTATGGAATTGAAACTGTTTTGGTTTTTAATAAGATAGATACTTTTGATGAAACAACACTTGATGATCAATTGTACATGCAGCATGTTTACCAGCAAATTGGTTATAAATGTCTTCGTGTTTCCTCGACAGAAATGAAAGGAATTGAAGAATTAAAGGAAATGATGATTGGTAAAGTAAGTATGTTCTCAGGACATTCAGGAGTTGGGAAATCAACTTTGGTAAACGCAATGGAACCATCTTTACATCTTAAAACCAAAACGATTTCTGAGGCAAGTAAACAAGGTCAGCACACTACAACTTTTGCAGAAATGTATGATTTGTCTTTTAATGCAAAAATCATCGATACACCCGGAATTAAAGGTTTTGGAATTGTTGACATGGAAAAAGAAGAAATCAGCGGTTATTTTCCTGAATTTTTCAAACTAAAAGATCAATGTAAGTTTAACAATTGTCTACATAAAGAAGAACCGCATTGTGCTATAAAAGCCGCTTTAGAAAGAGACGAGATCGCTTGGTCGCGTTACAATAGTTATTTGAAAATCTTAGAAGGCGACGATGAAAATTATCGTACAGATATTTACAACGATGATCGTGCTGCCAGCGATGAAACCAGAGGTAAATTGTAAATAATTTTCAGTTTCTTAATTTCCAAATTCCAATAAAAAATAGCAACAAAGATTCAATGTAGAGATGCACCGCAGTGCATCTAACGTTAGAATTTAAAAATCTTTTTAATTCGTGTAATCTGTGGCAAAAACCACATCATTCTATTATAATGAGAGTAGTAATCCAAAGAGTTTCCCAAGCATCAGTTACGGTTGATGAACAAAAAGTAGCTGATATTCAAAAAGGTTTACTGGTTTTAGTTGGTATTGAAGATGAAGATACTCAGGAAGACATCGATTGGCTGGTTGGAAAAATCATTAAAATGAGAATTTTTGGTGATGGAAATAACGTCATGAACTGCTCGGTTCAGGATATCGACGGCGATATAATTGTAGTAAGTCAATTTACACTTCACGCTTCTACTAAAAAAGGAAATCGTCCGTCCTATATTAAAGCTGCAAAACCAGAATTTGCAATTCCAATGTATGAGAATTTCGTAAAATCTTTAGAGAAAGAGTTTAATAAAAAAGTACAAACCGGAATTTTTGGCGCAGATATGAAAGTTAGTCTGTTAAATGATGGTCCTGTAACGATTTTAATTGACAGCAAAAACAAAGATTAAAAAATCATTAGACAAGTGTTAAAGATTTCTAAAAATAATATATATTTGACGAAATTACTTACTAATGAAAACACTTTGTTGTGCTCTGTTTTTTTTCTTATTTACCCTAATCTCTTCAGCTCAAAAAAGCCAATATCCTGTTGCAACGATTGCTGACAGTCTTAAAGAAAGTGTCGATGCTGTAGTGCGTCTGGATCAAATGGATATAATCATTTCTTCGCAGCGCAGTATGAATGTCAAGGTGCAAAGAGTTGTGACGGTTTTTAATGAGTCGGGAATAAGTGATATTGATGCCTATCAGGGTTATGATAAATCAACTTCGGTAAAAAGCATTGAAGCGATTGTCTATGATGCATTTGGCAATGAAATCAAGAAAATTAGACGTAAAGATTTTAAAGATCAAAGTGCTGTAAGCGGGAGTACCCTTTTCTCGGATAATCGTGTAATCTTTTTAGAATATACTCCAATTTCTTATCCTTTTACAGTTGTTTTTAATAGTGAGATTGAGAGTTCAAATACCGCCTTTTTACCACAATGGTATTTCTTAGGTGGCTACGCTGTAAGTGTAGAGAAATGTATGTTAAATGTTACGTACCCAAATAATCTGGGATTTAAAAAGAAAGAGTTTCAATTCTCGGGTTATAATATCAAGAAAACTTTAGATACTGACACACAACTAAGTTATGTTGCGGCAAATATTTTAGGACAGAAATCAGAAGATTTAAGTCCGGCCGGTAGTGATTTATTTCCTAGAGTTATGATGGGTTTAGAAAGTTTTCATTTAGAAGGTGTTGATGGGACAGCAAAAACATGGGAAGCATTTGGTAAATGGTACAGCGAGAAAATTCTAACGGGAACAACGGATTTGTCAGAAGAAACTAAAGCTAAGATCAAAACATTGGTTGGCGATGAAAAAGACCCAATTAAGAAAGCCAAAATCATTTATGATTATGTTCAAAAAAAATCCAGATATGTAAATATTGCTATTGGTATTGGCGGATGGAAACCTATGCTGGCGGCTGATGTAGACCGTTTGGGATATGGAGATTGTAAAGCATTATCAAATTATACAAAAGCACTTTTGCAGGTGGTAGATGTTCCGTCGTATAATACGATTTTATATGGCGATCGCTATAAATCGAATATACAGTCTGACTTTGTTTCGATGCAGGGAAATCATATGATATTGGCAATTCCAAATGGAGATAACTATACTTGGCTAGAATGTACAAGCCAAGACGATCCTTTTGGATATCAAGGAACTTTTACAGATGATAGAGATGTTCTGGTTGTGAGACCAGAAGGAGGTGTAATTGTTCGAACTAATATTTATGCAGATAATGGGAATTCTCAAAACGAAAAAGGATTTTATACAATAGATGAAAATGGAAATTTTTCAGGATCAATATCTATTCATTCAGAAGGTTCTCAATACAGTTCTAAATCCCGAATTGAACATTTACAGCCTACAGAAAAAGAAGCGCACTACAAAAATTATTGGAGCAATATCAATAATTTGAAATTAGGAAAAATCACTTTTACCAATAATAAAGAAAATATCAGTTTTATTGAAGATATTCAGGTTAGCGCGACAAATTTCGCAACAATTTCTGCCAACAAAATGATTTTTGCAGTTGATGCTTTTAATCAGGGTTCCGGTAATGTAAAAAGAATCAGAAATAGAAAAAATCCATTTCAAATTCAACGCGGTTATTTAGATACCGATGAAATCGAAATTAATTTACCAGCAGGTTTTACAATTGAATTCTTGCCTTCAAAATTCGAATTGAAAGGAAAATATGGAGAATACAAGACTGAAATTATTAAAAAAGAAAACAATAAACTAACCTATAAACGCTCGATGTTTTTGAATAAAGGGAAATATTCAAATAAAGAATATGATGAATATCGCCTTTTTATGGAACAAGTGTCAAGAAACGATAATGCCAAAATTATATTAACCAAGAACTAACCAACATGAAATTTATTAAACTTTTTAGTCTTTCAATTCTGTTGTTATTTATCTCAAAAGTAAAGGCACAAGAATTTAAATTAGGAAAAGTATCCATTGCCGAATTAGAGCAAAAAGTGCATCCTAAAGATTCATCGGCAGTAGCTGCGATATTGTATAAAAGAGGAAGATCAAGAATTGAATATGATCAAAGTGACGGTTTTATTACCATAACTGATGTTGAAGCCCGAATTAAGATTTATAAAAAAGATGGATACAATTGGGCCAATCAAAGTGTTTGGTATTACAGTCAGGATAATTTTAGAGAAAAAGTAAGTTTTGCAGATGCTGTTACTTATAATTTAGTAGATGGTAAAATTGAAAAAACTAAATTAAAAAGCGATGGTGCTTTTGATGAAAAAGTAAATAAATTCAGAGCTCAAAAAAAGATAGCAATGCCTAATATTAAAGAAGGATCAGTTATCGAATTTAGTTATCAGGTTAGAAGTCCTAGTGATAGAATGATTAGAGAGTGGGATTTTCAAACCAGTATTCCTGTAAATTATTCAGAACTTAAAACCTGTATACCTGAATATTATGTTTTTAATTCGAGACAAAAAGGATATGTTTTTCCTAAGGTTACGATAGAGAGAACTCCCAAATCGATCTCGTTTACTGTGAAAGAAAGATCTGGAGGTGTTGGGTTGTCTGCAACCAGAACGGAAGTTTCTAAAGAAAAAATTGATTATATGGAAACCCAAACAACTTATGTAGCTGTAGATTTTCCAGCTATGAAAGATGAATCATATGTAAATAACATCGATAATTATACATCAAGCATTCAGCATGAACTATCGATGATTAAGTATCCAAATGAAGTTTTAAAACCATATTCGACAGATTGGAATTCAGTAGTGAAAACAATTTATGAATATGATGATTTTGGGCCTGAATTAAATAAAACTGGATATTTTGAAGACGATGTAAAGAAACTATTAGAAGGGAAAAATACACCTGACGAAAAAATTGTGGCTATTTTTAATCACGTGAAAACAAATGTAAAATGGAATGATTATACTGGATACAGTTGTGATAATGGCGTTAAAAAAGCATACAAAGAAAAAGCAGGAAATATAGCCGACATCAATTTGATGTTAACTGCAATGTTACGTTATGCTGGATTAACAGCCAATCCGGTTTTAGTAAGTACTCGTTCTAACGGAATTGCAATTTTCCCAAACAGAACGGCTTTTAATTATGTAATTGCTGCTGTAGAAACTCCAAATGGAAATGTTTTATTAGATGCATCTGACAAATTTTCAACTCCAAACGTTTTGCCTTTTAGAGCATTAAACTGGTTAGGAAGATTGATTCGAAAAGACGGGACTTCAGAAGAAGTTGATTTAATGCCGAAAAAGAACTCAAATGATATTGTTTTCATGAATTACACTGTCGACAGTGAAGGAAAAATGACAGGTAAAACCAGAAGACAGAGTACTGATTATAACGCTATGATAACAAGAGATAATATTGATGGTGTGAAAGAAGATGAGTATTTAGAAAAACTTGAAAACAAACAGAATAAAATAGAAATTAGCGAGTATTCAAGAACAAATGAAAAAGATTTATTATTGCCAATAGTAGAGACCTATTCTTTTACAGGAAATAATTTATGTGAAGTAATTGGAGGTAAAATTTATGTTAGTCCAATGTTGTTTTTTGGAGGCGAAAAAAATCCTTTCAAACAGGAAATTAGAGAATATCCGGTAGATTTTGGATTTCCATTTACAGATAAATACAATATCACTCTTAAAATTCCTGAAGGATATACTCCAGAAGTATTGCCTTTGCCTGTTGTTGTTAATATGGAGGATAATTTGGGTAGTTTTAAATTCAATATTCTTGCCAACGGAGATTTATTACAAATAAGTATTCAGCATCAAATAAACGAAGCAATAGTTTCTACTGAAAAATATGAAATGCTTAAAGAATACTATAAAACCATGATTGCAAAAGAATCTGAAAAAATAGTTTTAAAAAGAATATAATATGAAGTTACAGAGTTTAGCAATATTTATTTTGTTTTTTGGATTTTCAAAAGGCAATGCCCAAATTTTTGAACTTGGAAAAGTAACTATTGCTGAACTTCAAGAAAAAGTACATCCAAAAGACTCTGGTGCGGTGGCTGCAGTTTTGTTTAATAAAGGCCAAGTCAATATTGGACGAAACGGATACTCTCAAAGCAGCGTTAAAAAGAGAATCAAAATTTATAAAAAAGAAGGATACAAATGGGCAACTGTTCAGGTCGGGTTTTCTGCGAGTAACTTTAGAAATTTAAGTATAACTGATGTTTACACCTATAACCTGGTAGACGGAAAAATTGTAAAATCTAAACTAAAGTCTGATGGAGAGTTTATTGATAAAATCAACACGGAGTACTGGGTTAAAAAAATCACGTTTCCAGACATAAAAGAAGGTTCTGTAATAGAATATGAAATTAAAAATAATGATGGTTCATTATCTATTCGGGATTGGGATTTTCAGGAAACCATTCCTGTAAATTATTCAGAATTCAAGACAATAATTCCGGAATCATTTACATTTAAAAGAAATGTAAAAGGTTTTTTTACGCCTAAAATAAATACTCAAATTGCCGAGACATATGGTTATTTGGCGAATGAAACAACATATATTCTTAAGGATTTGCCTGCAATGAAAGAAGAAAGTTATGTCAATAACACTAGTAATTATTGTTCAGGTATTGTACACGAATTAGAAAAGATATCAATACCGGGACAATTTTATAAATCGATCTCTTCAAGTTGGGGTGTTGTTGCGAAAACAATTTATGAGTTTGAAAGTTTTGGATCTGAACTAAATAAAACCGGTTATTTTGAAGACGATTTACAGTTACTGCTTAAAGGTAAAGTAAGTCCTGCTGATAAAATAACGGCGATTCTGGACTATGTCAAATCAAATGTGAAATGGAATGATCATTTGGGATATAGTTGCGAAAAAGGAGTTCGTAAAGCTTATAAAGAAAAAATTGGTAATTGCGCCGATATCAATTTGATGCTTACTGCTATGTTGCGTTATGCGGGACTCGATGCTAATCCTGTTTTAATAAGTACAAGATCTAATGGAATCGCTTTTTTTCCTACTGTAAGCGCGTTCAATTGTGTAATTGCAGGAATTGAAACTTCAAACGGAAAAATTTTGATAGATGCAACTGATAAATTTGCAACTCCAAACGTTTTGCCATTACGGGATTTGAACTGGATGGGAAGATTAATTCGTAAAGACGGAACATCTGAAGAAATTGATTTAATGCCAACAAAAATATCAGATCATATAATAAGTATGAGTTACGATGTAAACGAAAAAGGCGAAATAAACGGAAAGGTCAAAAGACAATATTCAGACTATAATGCATTGAATTTTAGAAATGCAATTCAAGATGAAAAAGAAGATCGTTACTTAGAGAAATTCGAAAATGAAAATAAAAAAATAGAGTTAAGTGAGTATAAACGTATAAACGAGAAAGAACTTTTGTTACCTGTTTCTGAATCATTTTCATTTAAAGGATCAGATCTTTCAGAAGTAATTGACGAAAAAATCTATCTCAATCCAATGTTGTTTTTCTTAAACGAAAAAAATCCCTTTAAGCAGGAAAAACGTGAATATCCGGTAGATTTTGGATTTCCTTTTTTAGAGAAATACTTTATAAATATTAAAATTCCGGATAATTTTACGGTCGAAAGTTTACCACCATCAACTGCTGTTGTTATGGAAAATGATTTAGGAGTATTTCGATTTAATGCTGCTGTTACCGAAAACAGAATACAATTGTCGATAGTGCATCAAATAAATGAAGTTATTGTTCCGATAAGCAAATACGAAAGCTTAAAAGAATACTACAAAATAATGATTGCTAAAGAATCTGAAAAAATAGTTTTAAAGAGAATCTAAACATGACATTACGTTCGATAATTCTTTCCTTTTTCTTGATCTATTGTTCTGCTAAAATGAATGCTCAAAGTTTTGAATTAGGTAAAGTAACAGTAGCTGAGTTGAAAGAAAAAGAAAACCCAAAAGACACCACCGCACCCGCTACAATCTTGTTTAAAAAAGCAAAAACTATTTTTACTTACAATAAAGACAGAGGGTTCTCTGCGAATCATGTTTATGAGTTTAAAATTAAAATTTATAAAAAAGAAGGACTAAAATGGGCCGATCAAAAAGTGCGTTTTTACATTGGTTATGAAACTTTAAATCAAGATCTTCTCGAATTCTCAAATGCAGTTACCTACAATTTAGAAAACGGATCGATCGTAAAAACAAAACTGGATAATCAAGGATCGTTCAAGAAAAAAGTAAATAAATTTTGGAACGAGAAAACAATAACGCTTCCCAATGTAAAAGTGGGTTCTATTATAGAATACAAGTATGTTCTGAAATCTGAAAATATTGTGAAACTCCCTGATTTTGATTTTCAGTATGATATTCCGGTCCGTTACTTTGAGTATAAAACAGATATTCCGGAGTTTTATATTTATAAAACACTTCTTATTGGAACTCATAAAATAGAAACAGAATCAAAGATAACCAACGGAAACCAGAGTTTTAATGATGAGTACAATAGATCATCATCCATTTCGTATAAACAAATTAGTGCATTCTATAGTGGTAAAGATATTCCAGCTTTAACAAAAGAACCTTACGTAGATAATATCGATAATTACAGAGGTTCCATTCAGCATGAATTAGAGCGAGTAAGATACCCTGATCAACCCGTAAAAGATTATGCGTTGACTTGGGAAGGCGTAGCAACAAATATTTTCAAAAATGAAAGTTTTGGTAAAGAACTAAAAGAGAAAGTTTTTTTGTTTGATGATGTTAAGCGATTATTGACCAATGTTGAATCTCAAAATGAAAGGCTAAATATCATTTTTAAATTCGTTCAAAACAAAATGAATTGGAATGAAATTAATGATTACAACACTGACAAAGGGGTAAAAAAAGCTTACTTGGATCAAACAGGAAATGTAGCCGATATTAATTTTATTTTAATCAATATGTTGAAGGTCGCCGGAATCGATGTGAATCCGGTTTTGGTTAGTACAGTTGAAAATGGGGTGCCGGTTTACCCGACAAGAATAGGTTTTAATTATGTAATTGCCGCTGCTGAAATTGATGGAAAACAAATTTTGTTAGATGCAAGTCGTAAGTATACATATCCTGGGATTTTGCCCTTAAATGTTTTAAACTGGAAAGGCAGAATGATTAAAGACGACGGAACTTCAAAAGAAATAAATTTGGTGCCTACGACAACCTCCAAAGAATTTTCAAATTTGATGGTTAAAGTTGATAACCTTGGAAAAATCGAAGGTAAAATTAGAATTCAGCGAACAGATTATGACGCATATGATTTTAGAATTCAAAATGCAGATAAGAATCAGGAAAACTATCTCGAAAAATTAGAAGAACGATTGGGAGATTTGAAAGTGTCTAATTACACAATCGAAAACAAAAATAATAATCTGCAAGATCCGGTTATAGAAACGTTTAATTTTAGTGCAGATAATAGGGCAGACGTTATTGGAGGAAAAATTTATTTGAATCCGTTGTTGTTTTTTACAAGATCTAAAAATCCTTTTAGTCAGGAAAATAGGCAAATGCCAGTTTGTTTTGGATATCCTTCTCTGGAAAAAATCAATTTAAATATAGAAATTCCAGAAGGTTATGAAGTAGAATCGTTACCAACTCCTATTCGAATTTCATTAGAGGATAAAGACGGTATTTATCTTTTGAATGTTGTTAAAGATGGAAACAAAATTCAAATAAGTAGTTCAAAAGAAATTAACAATAGTATTTTTGCAGCTGACTCATATGGAGCATTAAAAGATTTTTATCAGAAGATGTTGCTGAGTCAGAATGAGAAAATTGTTCTTAAAAAAATATAATTATGGATTTGAAAAATGCACAACTTGACGTCGATACCTGGATAAAAGAGCACGGTGTTCGTTATTTTAATGAATTAACCAATATGGCACAACTTACCGAAGAAGTTGGAGAAGTTGCCAGAATTATTGCACGCAGATACGGAGAGCAATCAGAGAAAGAAAGCGATAAAAATAAAGATTTAGGCGAAGAATTGGCCGATGTTGTTTTTGTAGTGTTATGTCTTGCGAACCAAACGGGAATAGATTTACAAGCCGCTTTTGATAAAAAAATGGATTTAAAGTCAGTGAGAGATAAAGACCGTCATAAAAACAACGATAAATTGAAATAATTGTGAAATATCACTCATAAGTTTTGAATTATGAGTTTTGAATTTTGAATTATGAATGTGGAGTGGTAAATTGCGTGGCGAATTACGTTTCTAATCATTCATAATTCATAATTTACAATTTACAATTAAAAAAATGAATTTACTACTTCACACAACCCAACATAATTTACAAGGACAAATTGCAGTAACAGGATCTAAAAGCGAAACCAATCGTTTGTTGTTACTTAAAGCTTTGTTTCCAAATATCACACTTTCTAATACTTCTAACTCAGACGATAGCGAAGTAATGCAAAAAGCCTTAATTGGTAATGACGAAATTGT
The DNA here is from genome assembly GCF_044007395.1 of Flavobacterium sp. FlaQc-57. Classification (NCBI taxonomy): domain Bacteria; kingdom Pseudomonadati; phylum Bacteroidota; class Flavobacteriia; order Flavobacteriales; family Flavobacteriaceae; genus Flavobacterium; species Flavobacterium sp. FlaQc-57. The sequence continues at coordinate 31,045 of NZ_JBIPDA010000002.1, read as the reverse complement.
AGATATTCATCATGCAGGAACAGCAATGCGTTTTTTAACTGCTTATTTTGCCGTAAATGAAGGTCGCGAAGTAGTGATGACAGGTTCAAGCAGAATGCAAGAACGTCCGATAAAAATTTTAGTGGAAGCTTTAGGGCAATTGGGAGTAGAGATCTCTTATGAAAAAGAAGAAGGATATCCACCAATTAGAATTAAAGGAAAAAAAGTTACAGCTTCAAAAGTAACATTAGCTGCTAATGTAAGCAGTCAATATATATCGGCACTTTTATTAGTAGCTTCAAAATTAGAAAACGGTTTAGAATTAACTTTAGAAGGAGAAATTACTTCAATTCCGTATATCAAAATGACTTTAGCATTACTAAATGACTTAGACATTCAAACCAGTTTTGAAGGAAACGTAATTAAAGTTTTTCCAAAAGAATCAGTAGCTTCAAAAGAGATGGTTGTTGAGTCTGATTGGAGTTCTGCATCCTACTTTTTTAGTTTAGTAGCTTTGGCAGATACAGCTTCAATAACTTTAAGCAGTTATAAAGAAAATAGTTTGCAAGGAGATTCAGAGTTAGTTTCGCTTTATGAGAAACTAGGTGTAAAAACTACGTTTCAGGACAATAAAATGACTTTGGTAAAACAAGAGAATTTTAAATTTGAAACTGTAAATTTTGAACTAAACAATACGCCGGATATTGCACAAACAATTGTAGTTACTTGTTTAGGTTTAGGAATTGGATGTCATTTAACAGGTCTTCACACTTTAAAAATTAAAGAAACAGACAGACTTGAAGCACTTAGAATAGAATTGACAAAATTAGGAGCAAACATTTCAGTTACAAACGATAGTTTGACTTTAATAGCTTCTGAAAACATCAATCATAATATTAAAATTGCCACTTACAATGATCACCGTATGGCGATGGCTTTTGCACCATTAGCATTAAAAGTGCCAATCATTATCGAAAATGCTGAGGTAGTTTCTAAATCATACCCGGATTTCTGGAATGATTTAAAAGAATTAAATTTTGAAGTTTCAGAATTGTAAAATTTTAGAATCATATATAAGTTCATTTAAATAAAATGAGCGTAATTTGAATAGCCCTTGGTTTAAACCAAGGGCTATTTTTGTTTGTTTTTCAATTTTAGTCAATGTGAAGAATCCAAATTAAATGAACATATCTAACTTATATGTTAAAAAAAGCTTTTTTAATGGTTGTCAAAACTCCACTAAATCAGCGACTTTTGAAAATAAACAGCAAAACACTTGACAACGCCTATCTCACAGTCGTATATTTGCACACGATTAAAAATCAGGTATCCAAATAATCCTGATTGAAAATCTATAACTCATAACTTTCTCAAATGAAATTATCACATTTTCAATTTAATTTACCGAAAGAACTTTTAGCGGAATTCCCAGCAGAAAATAGAGACGAATCTCGTTTAATGGTAATCGATCGTCAAAAACAAACTATAGAACATAAAATGTTTAAAGATGTTATCAATTATTTTGATGACGGAGACGTTTTAATTCTTAACAATACAAAAGTTTTTCCTGCGCGTTTGTACGGAAACAAAGAAAAAACAGGAGCAAGAATTGAAGTTTTCTTATTGAGAGAATTAAATTCAGAGCAACGTCTTTGGGACGTTTTAGTTGATCCGGCTAGAAAAATCCGTATTGGTAACAAACTTTATTTTGGTGATGACGATTCGTTAGTTGCTGAGGTAATTGACAATACAACTTCTCGTGGTAGAACATTACGTTTTTTATATGACGGTTCTTACGAAGAATTTAGAAATAAATTGACAGAACTTGGAGAAACTCCAATTCCTAAATATATTAGTAGAGAGGTAACTCCGGAAGATGCTGAAAGATACCAAACTATTTATGCAAAAGAAGAAGGAGCTGTTGCTGCACCAACTGCAGGTTTACACTTCTCAAAACACCTTTTGAAAAAATTAGAAATCAAAGGAGTAAACTTTGCTGAAGTAACACTTCACGTTGGTTTAGGAACTTTTAACCCGGTTGAGGTTGAAGATTTATCTAAACACAAAATGGATTCGGAAGAATTGATTATCAAACAAGAAGCTTGTGATATCGTTAATACTGCAAAAGCAAACAGAAAACGTATCTGTGCTGTTGGAACAACTTCTATGCGTGCTATAGAAAGTTCAGTTTCATCACAAAATACTTTAAACCCTTATGAAGGCTGGACAAATAAATTTATTTTCCCTCCTCATGATTTTAGTATTGCAAACTGTATGATTACAAATTTCCACACACCAAAATCAACATTATTAATGATGATTTCTGCTTTCTGTGGACATGATTTGATGAAAAGAGCATACGAAGAAGCAATCAAAGAAGAATACAAATTCTATTCTTACGGAGATGCAATGTTAATTATCTAATTAGATGTTTAAAATAAATATAAAACCTGTCAGTGATGACAGGTTTTTTTATGTTTAAAAAATTCTAAGTTTCAGGTTTCAAGTTTCAGGTTGGAAAACTTGAAACCTGAAACTTGAAACAAAAGAAACATTTTCCTTATTTTTACGACTCAAAACAAAACACAATGACTTTTCAAAATACACGCGAATTTGCACGAGAGCTTGATTCGCAAGACACATTAAAACATTATCAGGACCAGTTTATATTTCCGAAAGTAAATGATAAACGAGTTATTTATTTTACCGGAAATTCATTAGGACTTCAGCCAAAACGTACCAAAGCTTATATTGATGAAGTAATGAACGATTGGGCAAACTTAGCAGTAGAAGGTCATTTTTATGCTGAGAAACCTTGGTGGGATTATCAGGAAAGATTTGCAGAACCATTGAGTAAAATTGTTGGTGCACTTCCGTCAGAAGTTACAGTGATGAATACCTTGACCGTGAATCTTCATTTATTGATGGTTTCGTTTTATCAGCCAGAAGGCAAACGTTATAAAATTATCTGCGAAGAAAAAGCATTTCCTTCAGATCAATATATGTTTCAGAGCCAGGTTCATTTTCATGGATATAAAACAGAAGATGCAATTGTCGAAATTAAACGTCGTGAAGGCGAACACAATATTCGTTTAGAAGATGTTCTTGCAAAAATTGAAGAAGTAGGTGATGAACTGGCTTTGGTTTTAATTGGAGGTGTAAATTATTATACCGGGCAAGTTTTCGATATTAAAACAATCACAGCGGCAGGACAAAAAGCAGGAGCAAAAGTAGGTTGGGATTTAGCTCACGCGGCCGGAAATATTAAATTGCAATTGCACGATTGGAATGTAGATTTTGCTGCTTGGTGCAGTTATAAATATATGAATTCAGGACCAGGAAATGCTTCTGGTTGTTTCGTACACGAAAAACACCATAACGATTCAAGTTTACCTCGTTTTGCAGGCTGGTGGGGACATAATAAAGAACGCCGTTTTAAAATGGAACCAAACTTTGATCCGGTTCATGGAGCAGATGGATGGCAAATTAGTAATCTGCCAGTACTTTCGTTAGCACCATATTTAGCTTCTGTCGATATGTTTGCCGAAGTAGGAATGGATGCTTTAATAGCAAAAAGAGATAATATTACTTCTTATCTGGAATTCATTTTACATGAAATCGATAAAGAAGTTAAAGGAAATTTTGAGATTATTACACCTTCAAATCCAGAAGAAAGAGCATCTCAATTATCAGTTTTTCTTCACGGAGAAGGAAGAAGTCTATTTGACTATTTAATGAAAAATGGAGTAATTACAGATTGGCGCGAACCTAATGTAATTCGTTTAGCACCAGTTCCGTTATATTGTTCTTATGAAGATATGTACGACTTTGGACAAATACTGAAAAAAGGGATTTTAGGAAAGTAGAAGTTAATTAATCTCGCAAAATTGCAAAGTTATTAATCAAAGGCATTGTTTACGTGCTGTTCCTCGAAATGACATAAATTGAGAAAAAGCTTTGTGTCTTCGCGTCTTTGCGAGATTTTTACAAATAATCTTCTTTAAAGAGATAACTTCAAATAGATAACAATCTTCAAATTCTATAATCTTTCTGCTAAATCATGTAACTTTAGCAGAAACGATCTTCTTTACTTTGTAGTGTATAATTATTTAAAACTACAAACCATGAGAGCCTTATGTATTTTAATTGCAGCTTTGACAATGTTTTCTTGTCAAAATCAAGGGAAAGAAGATATCAATAAAGCAAAACAAGCTAGTATTGATTCGATGAAAGTTGAAATTAATAAACAAAAAGTTATTGATTCAATGAAGACGGAAATGGCAAAAATTAAAGAAGAACAAAAAGAAGAGCAAAAAGTCGAATCGCAAAAAGTTGTTGTGGTACATCAGCAAGCAAACGGAAATGCGACAACTACTACAACCACAGCCAAAAAGAAAGGATGGAGTTCTACTGCTAAAGGTGCTGTAATTGGTGCCGGTGTTGGTGCCGTAACAGGAGCCATTGTAAGTAAGAAAAAAGGACAGGGAGCAATTATTGGCGGACTTGCCGGTGCTGGTGTTGGAGCCGGAACAGGTGCAATTATTGATGGAAGTAAAAAGAAAAAAGAGTAGACCTTATAATGGCTAAATAAATAAATCCCCGATTTAGATCACTAAATCGGGGATTCTTTTTATGCCAATTCTAGAGTTGGGATTTTTATTGTAGCCAATTCCAGTTTGTAAAAATCGAATTGATATTTAATTTTTTCTTTATCATTCTTGAAATTGAAAGTTGATTCGAATAAATCTTGGTAATACTCAATTCCTTCCAAAAGATTAGCTTTAAAAGTATTCCATTTTTTTAGTTGAGCATTTGTAATTTCTCCTGAAACATTTTCGATTTCATTTCTAAAATAGTCCACATACATTTTTAGTTCTTTAACAAATAAGTTGGGTCTGCTATTAGTCCTTAAAATCGATTTATTTCCATAAATATGACCCAACATATCAGATAAAGAAACTTCTTGATCAAAATAGGCCATATTAGGCCCGGGACATATTACAACTCCCTGCGCTTGTCCTTTTATTTTAATATCATTTTCTAAATAAGAAGCATTGGCTAAACCAACACACAAACAGGATTTCTCCGTAATTGCGAATTTTGCTTTTTCAAAAGATTCCTTTGTGTGTGTGTCTTTTGCAGCTTCTAATTCGGCTAGTTTTAGATCCTGAAATTTTTTAGAAGCCGTACAAATTCCATGTGGATCGTATTCTTTACTTAACGCCAAAAATTTCTTTGGGCAAGAACTTCCAGCTTTGCTTTGGTCGATTCTTTTTTGTTTTAAAATTTCATTCGTTGTTCCTTTCAAAGTATTAAACGGAACACCTAAAGGAGAAATATGACTTAAATATAGATCTTTCTCTTTAGCATTAATCAATAAATTTCTAGTTTCCTGATCTACAGAAGTGGCTTCTGGAACTAATAAAAATGGAGAACCCCAACCGACAGAATCTACTTCGTAGTTTTCTAATAAAAATTCATGTTCCTCTGAAGTTCCAACGCCACCCTGAACGGTAATTTTTAATGGTAAAGGTTGTTCAGGCACCGGAATTTGTCTTTGCTGTAAAACTTTCGACATTAATTCGTGAGCCGATTGGATCAGTTGATCTTTCTTCTCTTTGAACTCTTCTAAAATTGGACCTAATAAAAGTCCGTCAGTTGCAAAAGCATGACCGCCACAATTAAGTCCGGATTCAATACGATATTCAGAAACCCAAAGCCCTTTTTTAGCTAAAAAATTTCCCTGAATCATTGCCGATCTAAAATCGCTAACTTTTAAAGTGATTTTCTTTTTAAGCTCATTGTTTAGATTGGGAAAAAAATCTGAAAAATTCTCAAAATAACTGTACAATCTCGGATTCATTCCTGCAGATAATACAACAGAAGATTCTAAATTACTATTAGCGAAACCTCTTAAAGCAGCATGAGCATCATTAAATTCAATAGGGAGTTGTTCGTTTTTATTGAAATTATCTTTGTCCAATTTGGTCATGATATTCACATCAATTAAACCTGGAGAAAGATGTGATTCGATATAACTTTGAATGTTTTCTTTGAATGAAAGCCCGTCTTCCAATAAATTTTGAAAACCTTTTTTAATATCAGAAGTATTAGGCAGCATTGCAATATAGTTTTCTACTGCAGTTTTGCTTTCGATTAATTCAGCTTTAAAATTTTCAAATTTCTCTTTAACAATCTTATCAACTAAATTTAGGTAAGATGTAATTCTTTCTGCTCTGTAATCCTGAAATTTCTGACTTATTTCTTCGTACGGAAGATTAAATTTAGTGCTGTAAAAATTACGCATCTTCTCAATCAAATCATCATCAGCGATAGAAACGACAGATGAAATACCGTATTGTGCCACGCGTATTGGGCTGTCAATCGTATATGCAAGTCCCATCACAGGAATGTGAAAAGTGTGTAAAGGCTTTTTTGTCATTTGTTTTCAAATTAAAATAAAAACAAATGTTGGAAATTATAAGTTCTTAAAACCTGATAATTGTCAGGTTTCTAAATTGTTGTAGGATAAATTTGCCAGGAATTCCCGTAGTTTTGTCATTCCGAGAAACTGACAAAAATGAAAACAAGATTTATTTGCATTTTTATAATCGGAATGACAAGATAATTTGAAGTAGGTCAGTTTTAAATCAAAATCTTCTTTAAAGATTCAGCTATGTTTCTCCATAGAAAGTTATAGAATGATTTTTCCTGAATTCGTTCAACTTCGACATCGGTCTTTTTAGATTTGTCGTCAGAATCATTTTTGAGTAATAAATTGGCGACGGCAGTTTTAAGCTTAGCTTCTTTTTCCGGATGTTTCTTTTTGAACAGCTTCACTTTTAGATCATCATAATCTAATGATGCATTTCCTTTTGAAGTATTGTCATTTCCATAAAAATCAAAATGATATTTATTGAATTTCCCTGTGAACGAAGTGTTTATGTAGGGTTTTGTAAAACGCTCCATTGCCATTACATTAAAATTAGCAATTGTTCCCTGAATATGAAAACTGTCTTTTTGATCTAAAACATTAAAATTCCAATCGACATTCAAAGGAGATGTTTTCATGAATTGGCAGTTGATTTTTATTTTTACATCCGCTGTCTTTTTTAAGCCAAAACCGCTTTTTAAATTGGCAATTTGCATATTAAAATGATCAAAATTTAAAATGGCCGGACCTTTAGAGAAATCAATTTCTTCCTCATAAACGAGTTTCGATTTTAGAATTTGTATAGTATCTATTTGAAACGGAAACTTAATTTTTCGCAATAAAGTGTTATAAAGTGGTTTTTTGCTTAAATCGTCTTTCGGAATTTTGTTACGATAAATATTGGCATCAAGATGATTGGCAACAAGTGAATTTGCTTTGAAGAAAAAGCGATCGTTTTTAAATCCCCAATCCATTTTATTTAGATTAGCAGAATCTAATTTTATGGTAAAGATGTCTTTTTCTTTCTCTAGTTTTCGAACAAACTCTTTTCTGCTAAATTCTGGTAAATAGGAGAAATTCTTCAACTTTAAAAAATTGTTTTCAGTGCTGATTTTTCCAATATTTATGCAATAAAATGCATTAGGTTTATAGTATAAACTATCACAAACCAAAACATATTTTTCAAAATGCATCGGAATTTTTTCCTTTAAAGTGACATCAGTAATTAAAATTCCTTCAAGCTTTAGAATGATATTTTTGATTCTGAAAATGGGTTTGTTATTTGTCAAAGAGACAACATCGACACTTCCGTCATTCAGGTAAATATTAGAAACCGCAATTATTTTCTCAAAAGGTTCCAAAATTTGAGTTTTGATACTGTTGCTGTTGTTTAAAAGTTTGTTGTTTTTTTTATACAAGATCACACGAGGTTTATTGATGATAATGCTTTCAGCTTGAATAACATCACGAAATGCCAGATCCCAAATATTAAAATGTTTGATCGTTATCGATTCAATTTTAGAGTAGAGCCCCGTTTTTTTATTACTGTTTTGAGGTTGATTCTTGGGATGAATCAATAAAGTCTGGGCATTGATATTTCTGGACCAAAGAGAAACTTCGATTTTTTCGTAATTAATATGATAAGCAGTTTTGTTTTTCTCGTGTATAATAATGGGTAATTGTTTTTTTATCCAATAATTGAGACCAATATTGACTAAAATCACAAAAAAGAATACCGAAATTACACCGATTGCTATTTTTTTATAGATTGACATTTATTCTATTGATTTTAAATACATAAATTTAGACTTTAAAATGTGTTGTCGCTTACACGATTTTATCTTTAAGTTATATCATTACCAAATCATTTATTGTTATACTTTTTTGAATATGAGAAAAATTAAAAAAATCCTGCTGGTTTTGTTTGTATTAATTGTTGTTCTTGGAATAGGTTTGTGTGCCTATATTTTTCATCTGAAACCAAAATATGAAGGTGAAGTGCAACTGAGAAATCTTCAGAAGGAAACCACCGTTTATTTTGATGATTTTGGAGTTCCTCATATTTATGCCAATTCCGAGAAAGATGCTATGACAGCTTTAGGATATGTTCATGCACAAGAAAGATTATGGCAGATGGAATTGCTTCGAAGAATCGCGCCCGGACGTTTGTCTGAGATATTTGGTTCTGTTGCACTTAAAAATGATAAGTTTTTCTCAGGAATTGGTATAGAAGAAGCTTCGGCGAAAGCGATTGCCAAATTAGACAAAAATAGTCAGAGTTATAAATTGACCATGGCATATTTAGATGGAATTAACCAATATTTGGATCAAGGTGTAACGCCGGTTGAGTTTACTGTAATTGGAGTTAAAAAAGAAAAGTTTACCATTAAAGATGTCTATAATATCTTTGGATATATGTCTTTTAGTTTTGCAATGGCTCAAAAAACAGATCCTTTAATGACTGATATTCACAATAAATTTGGCGCAGAATATTTGAAGGATTTGGGAATTGAGGGTGAATTTAATACTACGCGAATCAAAATTTCTAAAGAGAATATTGAGGAATATGCTGCAATTTCAAAATCTGTAGCAGCGCTGTTAGATAATTCGCCAATTCCGCCATTTGTAGGAAGTAACAGTTGGGTCGCAGGTCCAAACAGAACCAAAAGCGGAAAAGTAATTTTTGCAAACGATCCGCATATCGGGTTTTCGCAGCCTGCAACTTGGTATGAAGCGCATTTGATTACTCCAGATTTTGAATTATACGGTTGTTATCTCGCAGGAACACCATTTCCTTTATTGGCGCACAATCGTGATTATGCTTACGGATTAACGATGTTTGAAAATGATGATATCGATTTTTATCAGGAAAGAACTTTAGGAGGCGATCCAAATCAATATGAAACACCTACAGGTTTTGGTAAATACGAGTACAGAAAAAAAGTAATAAAGATAAAAGATTCTTCAGATGTGGTTTTAACAGTTAAATCAAGCCGACACGGGCCAATAATGAATGATTTATTAGACCGTTTAGATAAGAAAAATCCAATTGCAATGTCGTGGATTTATACCCAACAGCCTATCCAGATTTTGGATGCTGTTTACGGACTTTCGCATGCTAAAAGTATAGACAATTTCAAAAAAGCCGTGCAGTTAGTTGCTGCACCAGGATTGAATGTGATGTACGGCGACGCAAAAGGAAATGTGGGTTGGTGGGCAACTGGTAAGTTGTACAAACACAAAAAAGGTGTAAACACCTTTTTAATTTTAGACGGAACAAAAGGCAATGATGATATTGAGGAATATTTAGATTTTTCTAAAAATCCATCAGCAGAAAACCCAAAATGGGGATATGTTTATTCAGCAAACAATCAGCCCGAGGCAATTGATGGTTACTTATATCCGGGTTATTATTTACCGGAAGATCGTGCCAAAAGAATTTCAACTTTGATGGATGCAAAATCAGATTGGGATAAAGAAGCGATCAGTAAAATGATTTTTGATAATACATCTCCGGTTGCTCCGGGTGTTGTTCAGACATTAATTTCGAATGTCGATAATAAATCTATTTCTTCGAAAGAAAAAGAGGTTCTTACTGCTTTAAACTCTTGGAAAGGGACTAATAATCTTGAAGATGTTGGAGCTACAATCTATAATAAATGGGTTTATTTATATCTAAAAAACACATTTGAAGATGAAATGGGAGCAGATAATTTTAAATTGTTTCTGGACACATCTTTAGGAAAACAAATTATTGCCAGACAAATTGAGAATGAAAATTCGGTTTGGTGGGATAACATCAAAACCAAAAATATAAAAGAAACAAGAAGTGAAATTGTTTCGAAATCATTTCACGAAGCTGTTGCTCAACTTCAGGAACAATTGGGCGATAAAATAGCCGATTGGAATTGGGGCAAAGTACATTCGGTAGAACATGAACATCCTTTGGGGAAAGTTGCTGCATTGCGTAAACTTTTTAATGTTGGACCTTTTGCGGCGCCGGGATCAAATGAAGTAATAAACAATCAGTTTTTTGGATTTAATAAAGAAGGTAAATATCACGTAAAAGGCGGTCCTTCAACCAGAAGAATTGTAGATTTTTCAGACATCGAAAATAGTTGGAGTATTTTGCCAACCGGACAATCAGGAAATCCGTTTAGTAAACATTATGACGACCAAGCTGAAATGTTCAATGCAGGGAAATTTAGAAAAATGAAATTGAATAAAGAAGAGATTATAAAAACTTCGACTAAATTGGTTTTTAAACCGGTAGGGGAATAGTTTTTTTAGTTTTAGGTTTCAGGTTTCAGGTTTTTGGCTTGCGTAATTTTATCTCAAAGAACGCAAAGATTTTGGGGTTATTTGATCTTTGTCGAAGTTTAAACTTCGACAAAGATTTGAATGCAAAGAATTTAAAGACCTCTGTTCCTTTGAACCTTTGCAACTCTGAACCTTATCGAGAAATATATTTCCCACGAACAACATCATTGGCAAATATTTCTAAATTATAAGCAAGTGCATCATTCGTAACCATTACGTTTGTGGTTTGATAAGCAATGTCTTGTTTGTAGGTTTTTAATAATGTTTCGAGTTCAATTTCGTTATAAAATGCAAACATATTATAAACGGCATCTCTGAAATTTTTATAGTTAATACTTTCAGATACTTCGACTGTTTTTTGATCATTCCATTTTTCTGCCAGAGCTGCTTCGTTTATGGTCGTTAAGCAAAAATCAATAACATGATTTTTGTAATGAGCCGCTTCGACAATTTTATCGATTATAATTTTATTTTGCTGAGTTGGCATTGCTACTCTTGGAGCAACAGTTTGAGAAAGGCAAATAGAGGTAACAAAGAGGCATAATAGCGAAGTCAGAAAGACTTGCTTTTTTAGGTTTTTCATAGGTTATTTTTAATGTTTTGGGTAGTGCTAAAGTAGTTTTTTTATTGTAGATAGTCAATTGAAAAATGAACTTCAAGCAAAAAAAAGCTTCAATAAAACCAATTTAAAATCGGTTTTATTGAAGCAGGTTTGTAAGCGATTGTCTTACTTAGACTTTCGTTTATAATAATTATTTATTTTGAAATTTCTGCTAATACTTTTTTTCCGTTTTCATTGCTAGGATCCAGCACAACAGATTTGGTGTAATTTTCAACAGCCATTTTCTTATCACCATCGGCTAGATAAGCTTCAGCTAAACTGTCGTAAGCATTTCCTGATTTTGGAAAAGTTTCAGTGTTAATTTTGAAGACTTCTATAGCCTCTTTCTTTTTTCCGTTTTGTAATAATTCATATCCAACTCTGTTTACATCTTCTTCTTTAATACCATAAGTAGGATCGTTTTTTAGTTTCTTATAAGTAGCTGCGCCAACAGTAGCTCCTTTTTCAGAAAACACATCCAACAATTCAAAAGCCAATGATCTTTTGGGTTGATTTAAAGGCTGATTGTATAAAATTGCTCTAATACCTTCATTCATTTCATCTAAAATAGTTCCGCCCGTATTATTTAGCAAGACCACCAGATTTTTATCAGCAGGGATACGCGAAATAACAGTGTTAAATCCGTTGATTCCACCGCCGTGTTCAACAACTTTTAGTTTAGCTTTATCTCCATTTGGTTCCTCTTCTAAAAACCAGCCATATCCATAAAAACCATTTCCGGCTTTTATGTAAGGTTTAAACAATGATTCCATCGATTTTTCGGAAAGCAGCTTAGTGGTATAAAGTGCCTGATCCCAAAGATATAAATCTTCAACAGTAGAGTACAAAGATCCAGCAGCATACGGAATGCTCATGTCCAGATAAAAAGCATTCCTAATTAGTTTACCTTTTTTCTCATAACCCGCAGCTCTGTTTTTTAGTATAATTTCGCCGTGATCGTAACCGGAATTAACCATTTTTAAAGGAGTCAAAATAGTTTCTTGTAAATATTGCTCGTACGATTTACCACTCACTTTCTCGATTATATATCCTAATAAAAAATATCCTGAATTACTGTATTTAAATTTTTCGCCAGGTGTAAATTCAAGTGGTAAACTTGAAAACGTTTTCACAAATTCTTCCGGAGTAAAAGGATCCCTGCTTTTATCTTTAAAGAAATCTGGAGCAGATGTGTAATTTGGAATTCCCGAAGTGTGCGTAAGTAAATTGTGAATTGTTATTTTGTCTCCCGTTGCCTTTGGATAATCCGGCAAATAAGTTGTAATCGGGACATCAAGTTTTAGTTTTCCTTCTTCAGCAAGCTTTACTATTAAAAGTGCCGTAAATTGTTTACTGATAGAACCTAATCTAAATTTAGTATTTGGCTGATTTGGAATATCCCACTCCATATTGGCAAAGCCGTAACCTTTTTTGAAAATGACTTTTCCGTGCTCAGATACAAGCGCAGATCCGTTAAATTGACCGTATTCACTGTATTTACTTAATAATTGGTCAATTTGTTTTGCCTTATCCTGTGCATACGTGCTAAACGCAGTAAGTTGAAAAACGACAAAAAGTGCAATTAGTTTGATTGGTTTTTTCATATTGATTGATGATTAAAGTTACTAAATAGATGTTTGTTTTTTGATTTGAATTGATGATTGAAACTTTATAATCGTTTGTGATTAGTTGAGCGTCTTTTATTTAGACGACTAATTTTCAATTAAGTTTCAAGATCAATCATTTTTTTTCCTCAGAAAGAGAAAAATTGTAGAGCATAGACCAAATGCTACTTTTTTATTGGCCTATGCTCATAACTAACAATCCTTTTTAGTTTCCAGTCATTATCTTTTCGTTCCCAGATATGAATAAATTTTCCGGTTCCTTCCGGTTTTCCATCAAAATAGAATGTATGCTCGCCCAATTGTACTGCTCCAAAATCGCCCAATTTATCAATCGTGCAAGAGTTTAATTTTCGGATCAATTTTTTAGACATCGCACATTTTGAGATTAAAGATTTTATCTCATTCGCTTTAGAAATATTTAATCCCGAACGATCATCATAAAATTCGATATCGTCAGCAATTATTTTTTTGAAAAGCGTAGTGTCGCATTGATTAAAGGCAACATCAAAAAGTAAACTATCCATTTTGATGATTTCCTTTTTCAAAAGGTCTATTTTTAGAATTTCACGATTGTTTTGAGCAAATAGTACTTCACTTAAAAATAATAGAATAATGATAAATAGTTTTGCCATGAGTTTCTAAAATGAGATTTTGGTTGTGTTTTAATTTTTTGAATAGTATTTATTTCGTTTCAATCTCAATTATCTTCTTGCCCTTTTCACCCAAATAATGACTGACTATTTTTTCGTAAACCTTATAACCATCATCAACATTGGTAAAAATAACGATACCTTGTTTTGTTTTAGGCAACAATAAAAAAATGGTTTGAACGCCTTTGTCCGCACCGCCATGAGATAAAGCATAATCGTTATTCCCTAAGTCATAAATTTCAAACCCCAACCCAAAGTATTTGTTTTTCTTAGTTTCAACCTGATGCGATGTCATATCGTCAAAAACTTTTTTGCTTAATCCATCGCTGTTCAAAACACTGCATAAAAATGTTCCGTAATCTCCAATTGTAGTTAATAAATCATCAGCGGCGTTGGCGGTTTTATTTTTAGTTGGTTCATAAGCGTTGCCTTTATTATCATAACCAATGGCATATCTTGAAAGATCAATTTTATCATTCCAGATAAATTGAGTATCATTCATTTTTAGAGGTTTAATAATCAATTCATCCGCTAATTGATCTAAAGTTTTATGAAATTTGCTTTCCAACGCTTTTCTCAAGTATTCTAATCCTTCACCTGAATATTGGTATTTAGTTCCGGGTTTAAATTTAAAGTCCAATTTACCGGATTCGTTCATAAATCTCCAATTCGGAAAACCAGTTTGGTGGCTTAAAATGATTCTTGTTGTTAAAAGTTTTGTGTTCGGATCATTTTTAATGTCCAGATCCGTCCAGTATTTATAAAGAGGCTCATCTAAATTCCATTTTCCAGAACTTACCAGTTTTAAAGCCACAATTGCCGTTATTGGTTTAGTCAAGGATGCGACATTCCAAATCGTGTTGTAAGGCGCTGTAACTCCTTTTTTAAGTTCGCCAAAAACTTTTATTTCTTGTAGTTTTCCGTTGTTGATTACACCAATTCCCAGCGTTGGAACATTATTTTGTGTTAGCCATTTTTCGATTTCCTGATCATTGTCAAAGATGCTTGATTTGGTACCTGCAGTATTAACTTCTTGATGATCGTAACTAAAAGATCTTCTCAGTTTCCAAACTCCATTTTCTAAAATCCAAACATGCATAAATCTTGCTGTACTTCCAAATTTGTCTTTTTGTCCGGATACAGGTTCAAAAAACTGATGAATTCCAATTTGTATTGCTCCATACCAAACGCCACTTTTGGCTAAGGGATAAATTTCTGTGCTGCCTTTTACTAAATCTCTTCTGGCTTGGTAGGTTTTGGTAGAGCCACATAATCCTTTTCGAATGTTCTTTAGAAATAAAGCTTTGTCTTGGATGCTGTCTTTATCATGATAAAATTCAAAATTGTCGCTTAGTAAATTTTCGAATTGAGAAACATCGCAAGTATTAAAGCCAACTTTAAATAGTAAGCTGTCTCTCGACATAATAGTTTTGTAAAGCTCTGAGTTTTTTTCTTCCTGAGAAAATCCAAATTGGATTTGAAAGAATAGAATTCCAATTAAAATAGCTTTTAACCGGAAAAATGATTTGTTGATTTTCATTTTGTGATTGATTGATGATTAATGATTTAGCAAAAATAGTTCAATCAAAGTTCACAAAATTGTATAAATGCGAAATGTTATCTTTTTTTAGAAAGAAAATACAAATCAGAGTTGAACATTTTTGGAGTTGTTTTCGTCACATCTTTAAACTTTTTTATAAAATGCGACTGGTCAAAATATTGGTTATAAAGTGCAACATCGGTTAGTTTTAACTTCTCTAAATCCGAATTTACCATTTGATCGACCGATTTTCTGAATTTCAGAATCTGAATGTAATTTTTTATCGTAAGTCCGGTTGCAATTTTGAATTTAATTTGAAGTAATCGCTGCGAAAATTCCAAACTTTTTCCGATTTCCGAAACCGTGATCTCTTCATTGTGAAGTTTGATAATTTCGCAGATTCTTTCGATTATGTTTTTCGTTGGATTCGAAATGTTCAATTCTTCAAAATAACCATTAATTGTTTCTAATAAATTTGAAATATGGCTGTTTAAACCAGATTCAATTTTGGTTTTAAAAGGCAATTCTTCCGAACCAATCTTGATAATAGAATCTGAAAAATTGCTCAAATCATAATTTGGAAACATCGAAAGTGTCCAGGTATGCAACTGAATGATGGTAACTTTAGTTTTGGGTTGAATATTAACCAAAACTTTGTTGGTCATTTGCGAACAAAAGTAAAAACCTTCGTTCATTTCGTATTTCTTTTTACTGGTATGAACTTCTATCGCGTTTCCACTCACAATTGCCAGATTAAAACAACCATTAGGTAAAACAAGTTTATTTTCTATCAGGCTTTCGCCGATGCTGTTATCCAGACACCAAATTTTATTGACAAACCGCTCGGATTTTTCACTAACATAATATTCTGAATATAATTGCATTTTGATGTATTATGTTAAAGAGATTTTTTGTGGCACTGTTAGGTAGAAAATTTTAAGCTAAAGTACCATTTTTTCTCTTTATGTAAATCAGGTCGAATTTATATAAATTCAGGAAAAAACCTTCGTTTAGTAGTTTCCCATTCCTCCAAAATAATACTATAATAAACATCATCTTTACTTTTTCCTTCAGAATCAACATAATTGTTTCTAAAGATGCCTTCTTTTACAGCGCCTAGTTTTTCAATCGCTCTTTGAGATTTTTTGTTTTCTAGATCAGCGCTGAATTGTATTCTTTTAAATTGAATGTTTTCGAATCCAAAATTCAATAATTCGAATTTGCAGGCTTTGTTTAATCCCGTTCCCTGAAATTGTTTTCCGTACCAAGTCCAGCCAATTTCGCATTTTTGGCTTGCATGATTTAAGTAACCGTAACGGGTACTTCCGGCAACTTTGTTGGTGGCTTTGTCAATTATTAAGAAAGGATAACAAATTCCGTCAGCTTTTTGTTTTAAAGTATTTTTGATGTAGTTTTCAAAGTCATTGTCGTTTCGTACATACATTCCCATATATTTCCAGATTTCATCATCGAAAATGATTTCCTTGAGTTCGATATTTCTTTTATTTTCAAATGGGAGTAATAATACTTTTTCGTTTTCTAAAATGATGTTGGATTGTAATAGTTCGCTTTTCATTGGTTTTGTTTTATTTCTGGAGAGGGTTAATTAGGTTTTTTTCTCATTTTATGTCATTTCGACGAAGGAGAAATCTTCGCAAGTAACTCCGCAACGAGAGTCTAAACTTTGTCGAGCTTCTTGCGGAGATTTCTCCTTCGTCGAAATGACAAACAGAACGTTTATTGCTTTTAAAAAGCTTTGCGACTCTGAGCCCTTGCAAGATTTTTTTCTTAAGCGAAAATAGCCTTTTTCATGTTTCTAATAAATCTGTAAAAACAAAAAAATGTTATGAAAATGAGTGTGCATGAGGGATAGAAACGGCATCCTTTTGTGGCAATGCGCGTTACTATTGTAAGCCACAAAAGATATAGTGAATAGCCCGACCCGCTCCCGAGGCTTCGGGATCAGCGGGTCATGCCCAAGTAAATATGATGAAAAGGACTAAATATTTGGTTTATTTTAAAGGTGTTGTATAATTATTACTTATTTTTACGATCTTATATTTAGACTTTTCTTGATGCAAATACCATTAAAAATTGCTGTTGTAGGTTCTGGTTTAGTAGGATCGCTATTGGCAATTTATCTCAAAAAAGCAGGTCACACCGTTCATGTTTATGATCGTAGTCCTGATATTCGCAAAATTAATTTTTCGGGTCGCTCTATTAATCTGGCTATGTCTAATCGTGGTTGGAAAGCGCTTGATGGCGTTGGTGTTGGCGATTCGGTTCGTGAAATTGCGATTCCGATGGATAAACGTGCGATTCATTTGGTCGATAAATTAAACTTTCAGAATTACGGACAGGAAGGCGAGTCGATTTATTCGATTTCCAGAGGAACCTTGAATCGTAAAATGATTGATCTCGCTGAAGAAGCCGGTGCCGAATTTTTCTTTGACCAAAAAATCTGGGATGTTACGCTAAGTGAAGCAACTTTGCATATTGGTGAAACTGAAAGAGGCGAGTGGGAGGAAGTGAAATATGATATGGTTTTTGGTGCCGATGGCGCTTTCTCGAGAATTCGTCATAGAATGCAGCGTCAAAGCATGTTCAATTATTCGCAGGAATTTTTGAATATGGGATATAAAGAACTGAATATTCCGGCAAACGCCGATGCTACTCATAAATTAGATAAAAATTCATTTCATATTTGGCCGCGTGGCGAATATATGTTGATTGCTTTACCAAATTTAGACGGAAGTTTTACTTGTACATTATTCATGCCTTTTGAAGGAGAAAATTCGTTCGCTTCACTGACAGATCGAAAAATGGTTGAAGATTTTTTTGAGAAAAACTTTCCGGATTCGATAGAAGTGATTCCGAAATTAGCAGAAGATTTCTTTAAAAATCCAACAAGTACATTGGTAACCATGAAATGTTTTCCTTGGACGTATGAAGATAAAATTGCTCTTATTGGAGATGCCTGTCATGCGATTGTTCCGTTTTACGGACAAGGAATGAATGCGGGTTTTGAAGATATTACAGTTTTGCACGAAATGATTGAAAAATATGGAGACGATTGGAAAAAGATTTTCTCTGAGTATCAAATTTCACGTAAACCAAATGCCGACGCAATTGCCGAACTTTCGTACCGAAATTTCATGGAAATGAGTACTAAAACGGCAGACGAAAAATTCTTACTGCAAAAGAAAATAGAAAAAGCATTCTCAGATAAACATCCGGATAAATGGATTCCGCTTTACAGTCGTGTAACCTTTAGTGATCGTCCATATGCTGAAGCTTTAGCAATTGGTGATTTTCAAAACGGAATTATGGAAGAAGTTTTAAAACTCGATAATATCGAAAATATCTGGAATTCACCAGAGGTTGAAAATAGAATTTTGGAGTTGTTGCAAAACGCATAGTTTTTTAAACCGTATAAATGATATAAGTTCATTTAATGTTTACATATATAATAAACCCGACAGGCTTTTAAAATCTGTCGGGTTTATTGTTTTAGATTACTTCTTGAATATTTTAGATAGAACTCCAAAAACACCTCGAATAAAAGTGGCGCTTGTTACAACTTTCAAAACAGATTTTCCAACCACACTAGCAGTACTTGGTTCAGATTTTGATGATCTAGTTGGAGCTTGTTCTTCCTGCTCCGCATTAGCCTGTTCAGCGTCGGCTATTTTCTTGTTTAGAATTTCGTAAGCGCTTTCGCGATCAATTTCTTCAATATATTTTTTTACCAGTTTCGATTTGCCGTTTATTGCTTCAATTTCTTCAGAAGTTAAAACATCCATTCTGCTCATAGGCGCGCGCATCATTGTAGCAACAAGAGGCGTTGGAACTCCTTTTTCGTTCAAAGCAGTTACTAAGGCTTCTCCAATTCCTAAACTGGTTAACAGTTCATCAGTTTTGTAATATTGTGAAGTTGGGTAATTATCCGCCGTTTTTTTTATCGCTTGTCGGTCATTTGCAGTAAATGCTCTCAATGCATGTTGTATTTTTAATCCTAATTGTGCCAAAACGCCACTTGGTACATCCATTGGATTCTGAGTTACAAAATAAATTCCAACACCTTTAGAACGGATCAGTTTTACAATAGTCTCAATTTGTTCCAAAAGAGCTTTGCTGGCTTCATTAAAAATTAAATGCGCCTCGTCAATAAAAATGACCAATTCAGGTTGAGCAACATCTCCTTTTTCAGGCATTTGCTGATAGATTTCAGCCAATAAACTTAACATAAAAGTTGAGAATAATTTTGGTTTATCCTGAATGTCTGTTAAACGAATAATATTAACATATCCTTTGCCATTTTCATCAATTCGCATCAAATCATCAATTTCGAATGATAACTCTCCAAAAAATAAATCACCACCTTGTTGTTCTAGTTCGATAATTTTTCTAAGAATTGTTCCAGTCGTTGCAGTCGAGATTTTTCCATAATTGGCAGAGATCTCATCTTTACCTTCTTCTGTAATATAATTAATTACTTTTTTGATGTCTTTTAAATCAAGCAAAGGCATTTTGTTGTCATCGCAATATTTAAAAATTACTGCAACTACGCCAGCTTGCGTATCATTTAAATCTAGAATTCTTGAAAACAATACAGGTCCAAATTCAGATACAGTAGCTCTTAAACGAACGCCGTTTTGTTTAGAAAGTGACATTAATTCAACAGGAAACGAAGCAACATTGTATGGTATGTTTATTTTAGCGTGACGTTCAGTAATAAAACCTTCTTCTTTTCCTTCCTTAGCAATTCCACTAAAATCACCTTTTATGTCCATCATTAGAACAGGAATTCCCACATTCGAAAGTTGTTCAGATAATACTTGAATCGTTTTTGTTTTTCCGGTTCCGGTCGCACCAGCTATTAATCCGTGGCGGTTTAATGTTTTTAGAGGAATTTTGACATGAGCTTCAGCAAGTGGTTCTCCGTCCAGAATGGCACCTCCCAAAGTTATGCTATCGCCCTTAGAAAGGTAACCATTGTTTATATCTTGAATGAAATTGTCCTTTTTATCCATGTTTTATTTGTAATTTAGATGATTATAAGAGTATTGCTTGGTTTTTTAACATTTTAGGTCCGTTTTTTTTAGTAGGAAAAAGCTTTTTTCGATTGAAAAATATATAAAAAATAATTTCGCAACTTTTTAAGAAGATATCAAAGGAATGTTTGAATATTTACTAAAACGTTGTAATTTTCCCATTAATAGTCCTTTTTTTTGTTTTATCTAAAAAATGACAGGGGCAATTTAATGAGATATTTTTTAAATTGACGTTAAATTTCGTTCAATTAAATTAAAAAAAGTTTTTTTATTTAAACTAAACGTATAAATTTGCTCCTCTACAAGTTAAATATAACTAAAAATAAAATTATTTAAAACTATTAAAATTAAAAAAAATGGCAAACGTTAAAGTTAAAAAAGAAAGCACTTCAAATGGAGGAGGAATGATCACTGGAATCATTATTGTTGCGTGTATTATTGTTGGGGTGTTTATTTGGAAATTCGTTATGGGATCACCTGCTAACTTTGAAGGAGGAAATCCTGAGACAGGTCACCCAATCAATACATTAGGAATGGTATATAAAGGAGGTTTTATTGTACCAGTATTATTAGGAATGTTTTTAATGGTTGTTGTTTTTTCTATTGAAAGATTTATCGTTATCGGTAAAGCTGCAGGTAAAGCTAACTTAGATGCATTTATGAAAAATGTACAAGGAAGTATTAAAGAAGGAAACATTGAGGCTGCTATCGCTTCATGTGACAAACAACAAGGTTCAGTTGCAAACGCAATTAAATCTGCTTTGATTAAATATCAAGATGTTAAAAAAGAAGGTTTCAACAGTGAAGAAGCTTCAGAAGTAATCCACAAAGAAATCGAAGAGGCAACTTCATTAGAAATGCCAATGTTAGAAAAAAATATGACTATTATCTCTACTTTAGTATCATTAGGAACTTTAGGAGGATTATTAGGAACTGTATCAGGTATGATTAAAGCGTTTGGTGCGTTAGCTTCTGCTGGAACTCCAGATCAGGCTGCTCTTGCAACAGGTATTTCTGAGGCACTTATCAACACTGCAACAGGTATCTCTACTTCAGTTTTAGCAATTATCTCTTACAACTTCTTTACTGCTAAGATTGATGATTTAACTTACTCTATCGATGAGGCTGGTACTACAATTGTAAATACTTACAGAAGATTCAGAGGAAGTTTGAAACAATAATTAATTTTTGATTAAGTATTAATTACAATTAATTATATCAAAATAAAATAAAAGATAATGGCTAAAATAAAAATGAAAAAAAAGTCAACATCGACAGATATGACTGCCATGTGTGATGTTGCGTTCCTTTTGCTTACGTTCTTTATTTTGACCGCTACTGCTAAGGTGCCAGAAGCACTTCCTGTAGATATGCCTTCTTCTGTTGCTCAAACTAAATTACCAGATTCGGATTTAGCTATTATTACAGTAGGAAAAGATAAAGACGGGAAAAGCAAAGTGTTTTTTGACATTAAAGGAAGAGAGATTCGTAAAAGAACTCTTGAAGGAATGGGTGCAAAATTCGGTGTGACTTTTTCAGAAGATGATAAAACTAAATTTTCGTTAATGGATGACTTCGGTGTGCCAGTTGCGAATTTGAAAGATATTATTGCAATGAAAGCGTCTGATAGAACTAAAGCAAATCAGCCTGGAATTCCAATCGATTCTTTAGATAATCAATTAAAAGAATGGCTTTTGGTTTCAAGAAGAGCTGCGATTGATCTTGATGATAAAGAGTTGCAGATTGCAATTAAAGGAGATGCTAAAGAAGAATATCCGCAAATTAAAAAGATTATGGATATTTTACAAGATCAAAAAATCAATTCCTTTAACTTAGTTACAGGTATGAGAGGAAGAGACTTTTAATTAAAAAATATACACTAAAATGGCTGAATTAAATACCGGCGACGGTGGTGGCGGAAAAGGTGGTAAAGTAAGAAGTAAAAAGCAAAGTTCAAAAGTCGATTTAACGGCGATGGTGGATTTGGCATTCTTATTGATCACATTCTTTATGTTGACCACATCGTTGTCAAAACCTCAATCGATGGATTTGTCTTTACCAGATAAAGATCCAGAGAAAGATACGAAGGATACCAAAGTAGATGAAAATCGTACTATGACAGTGATGTTAGCTGATGATAATAAGATGGTTTATTATATGGGATTACTTGCGACTCCAATTGCTGGACCAAAAGATATCGCATATGGTAAAGATGGAATTCGTAAAGAATTGCTTAAGAGAAAAAAATCAGTTTTAGAGTATTCTGCAGGTTTAGGAAAACCTAAGAATGGAATCATAGTTATTATCAAACCAACTAAAAAGTCAAATTATAAAAATTTGGTTGATATTTTGGATGAAATGGCTATTACTGGAGTGGAAACTTATGCAATTGTTCCTGAATTTACACCAGAAGAAACAAAATTGCTAGATAAAAAATAAGAGGTATCTTGTTTTTAACATCCTAATAATCAAGAAAAATGAAATTAGATATAATTAAAAATCAGTGGCTTGATATCGTATTCGAAGGACGTAATAAGATATATGGCGCATATGAGTTAAGAAAATCGAATGGTAAAACAACGGTAAGAGCACTTATCTTGGGTTCGATTATTTTTAGCTTAGCTATTGCAGCTCCTCTTATTATAAGCTTGTTGCCAGATTCTAAAGAAGAAGAAGTAAATAACGATATTAAGATTGCAACAGTAAAACTACCTCCTAAAAAAGAGGAAGTAAAGCCTAATCAACCGCCACCACCACCACCACCACCAAAAGTGGATCAGGTTAAGTTTGTGAAACCGGTTGTAGCTAAGGCAAATGAAGTTACTGAAGATCCTCCAAAAATTGAGGAACTTAAGGATAAAAAAGTTGGTTCTGAAACTATCAAAGGAGATCCAGATGCAGTTTTAACTGTTGATGAGCCAGTTGGTAAAGGACCAGTTACAGAGATCATTCAGGAAGATAACAATGTTTATAATACTGCTGGTATCGAAGTAAAACCGGATTTTCCTGGAGGAATTGATAAATTCTACAAATTCGTAGGAAACAATTATAAGACTCCTGAAGAAGAAGGTTTAAAAGGTAAAGTTTATGTTACTTTTGTAGTTGAAAAAGACGGTTCATTAACCGACATTAAAGTTTTAAGGGATATCGGTTACGGTACAGGAGCAGAAGCAATTCGTGTTCTTAAAAAATGTCCGAAATGGACTCCTGGCGAGCAAAATGGTAAAAAAGTTAGAGTACTTTACTCTCTTCCTATTACTATTCAATCTGCAGAATAATGTTAAAAGATATGCTTAATAATATTCAGAAGAAATCGCTCAAAGAGCGATTTCTTCTTGTTTTAGGAATACTGTTTTTTTTAATATATCTTGTGCTAGGTTTAATGATTATGTTTTGGAAGAAGCTTCCGTTAGATATGGAACCTAAATACAGATATGCTTTTGGCGGATTGTTGATCGTGTATTCAGCAATACGTTTTTTGAGATTAATTAATTCAAACGCAGAATAAAGATGTTAAAATATAGTAAGATTGCCGGCTTGATAGTTTTTGTTTTTTTGTTTGCCATGTGTAACCAAAAAAGTAAGAATGAAGCTGATAAAGAGACAATTTTGAAAGGGTCTATCGATGTTACTGTTGATGAAACAGTAAAGCCTATTGTAGATGATCAGGTAGCTGTTTTTGAAGGAACTTACTATGATGCTAAAATTAATGTTAAACCTAAATCTGAGGCAGAGCTTGTAAATGATTTATTAAATCAGAAAGCTAAAGTTGTTGTAATGACAAGAGGTCTTACTAAAGAGGAAATTGCTAAATTTGAAAAAATTAAGATAAATCCGAGAGTTACTCCTTTTGCCACAGATGCAATTGCTTTTATTTCAAACAAGGGCAATAATGATACATTAATTGCGTTGAAAACGGTAATTGATTTTATGCAAGGTAAATCAGATCCAAAAATTAAAGGACTTGTGTTTGATAATCCGAATTCTAGTACCGTTCGTTACATGAAAGAATTAGCGAAAGTAAAAGAGATTCCTGTAAAAGGTGTTTTTTCTTTTAAAACTAATGATGAAGTTATTAAATTCGTATCTGAGAATGATGGTATGATTGGAATTGTTGGAGTTAATTGGCTTTCTCAGCCTTCTCCTAATATGCTTGATGTTTTTAAAAAAATAAATGTTTTGAGTGTTAAAGGTCTAAATGATGATAAGTATTATAGTCCAACTCAAAATGACCTGGCTGAAGTGAAATACCCTTTGGCACGTGATTTGTTTATAGTAAATTGTCAAGGTTATTCTGGTTTAGGAATGGGGTTTGCTTCGTTTATTGCCGGAGATATTGGTCAAAGGATAGTTTTAAAATCTGGATTGTTGCCAGTTAGAACTCCTGGAAGAAAGCTTAAAATTAGAAATGAAATTATAAAAGATAAAGAATAAATTAATTACAATTAAAGATGAATAAATTTAAAATTTTTACTCTTGCCATAGTTGCTTCAGTTTCTGTTGCAAATGCACAAGATATCAAAGAGGCTAAAAAAGCAATTGATGCTGAACAATTTCAAAAAGCAAAATCATTGCTAAAAGCAATCATCAAAGCAAAACCTTCTGATGGAGAAGCTAATTTTGTTTTAGGTAATGTATATTTAAATCAAGCAATTGCTGATTCAGCTAAAATTTATTATTTAAATGGATTAGAAGCTTCAGACAAGAAAAACTTAAACTATATAGGATTGGGTCAGATGGATCTTGATGCTAAAAACGTTGCTGCAGCGCAGGCTAATTTTGCCTTAGCAGCAAAAGATATGAAACGTAAAGACGTTGAAGAGTTTATTTACATTGGTAGAGCTTATATCAACTCAACTTCTCCTGATTATACAAATGCCGTTGCTAGTGTAAAACGTGCTTTATTAATCGATCCGCAAAACGCAACTGCTCTTTTGACAATTGGTGATGCGTATTATGGAGCAAACAACCAAAATGATGCTTACAAAGCTTACCGTGATGCATTTACTGCAGATCCAACACTTTTAAGAGCTAAAATGCAATTAGGAGTTTTATTAAAAGGTGCTAAATCTTATGATGAAGCAATTAAATCTTTTAATGAAGTTATTGCTTTAAATTCTAACTACGGTCCAGTTTATAGAGAATTGGCAGAAACATATTATAAATGGGGAAGAAATAAACCATCTACTTCTAAAGTAAATATGCAAAATGCAATTACAAATTATGAGAAGTATTTAAGTCTTACAGATTATTCTTTAGATTCTAAAATGCGTCATGCAGATTTCTTAATCCTGGTTAAAGATTATAAGAGTTTAGAGACTGTAGCAAACAAAATGATTGCTGAAGATAAAGTAAATCCTAGAATTTACAGATATTTAGGATATGCTGCTTACGAAAATGGTAATGTAGAGGTTGCTATTAAATCTATTGAAGATTATATTAAAGTTCCTTCAAACAAGGTAATTGGTAGAGATTATTTGTATTTAGGTTTAGCAAAAATTAAAAAAGGAACTGCAGCTGACGGTACAGTTGATCAGGCTTCGTTCGATTCTGGTTTAGCTGATGTTAAAAAAGCGATTGAATTAGAGCCATTAGTTGTTGAAGAATTGGCTGATTTAGGAAAAGCATTGTTTGGTAAAAAACAATTTGCACAAGCTGCTGCAATTTTTGAATTAGGAAGTAATAACAAAGAGTCTAAAAATTACTTAGACGATAATGTTTACTATGGTATCTCATTGTACTATGCTAATGCAAACAAAACAAATGGTGCTGCAGATCCTGTGGCTTTAGGTAAAGCTGATGCTGCTTTTGACAGAATTTTAGAAGCGTCTCCAACTTATGATGAAGCTTACTTATACAAAGGTAGAATCAACAACTTATTAGAGAAAGATGACTTGATTATTAAAAACTACGAAGAGTATGTTACAAGAACAACTGCTAAAGGTGCAGATGAATTGGCAAAACCTGCTACAGTTAAAAAGATAGTTGAAGCTTACAATAGTATTGGTGCTAGTTATGCTAATACTGATAAAGCTAAAGCTATTGAATATTTTAATAGAACTTTAGTTTTAGATCCAACAAATGCTTATGCAGCTCAATCTGTAAAAAGTTTAAAATAATATAAGATTTTCAATATTATAAAAAACCGATAGTTCAAACAACTATCGGTTTTTTTTGTTCCGTATTTAATTGACTATCTTTGCACTTTAAAATATAATAATGTTATCAAAAGAAATACAATTAGAAGTAAATAAAGGAGCGATGTTGCCTTTGATGGAAGAATTTTATACCATTCAAGGAGAAGGTTTTCATACCGGGACAGCTGCTTACTTTATACGAATTGGAGGTTGTGATGTTGGTTGTCACTGGTGTGATGTGAAAGAAAGTTGGAATGCAGAATTACATCCGCCAACAAGTGTTGATTTAATTGTAAAAAATGCATCAAGTCAAGCTGATACTGTCGTAATTACTGGAGGTGAACCATTAACTTGGGATATGAGTTTATTGACTCAGGAATTAAAGAATAAAAATTTAAGAGTCCACATAGAAACTTCAGGTGCTTATCCTTTAACTGGTACTTGGGATTGGATTTGTCTTTCTCCAAAAAAGAATAAACTGCCAACTCAAACTGTATATGATAATGCACATGAGTTGAAGGTAATTATTTATAATAAGCATGATTTTATTTTTGCAGAAGAACAAGCAGAATTGGTAAACGATAATGCTATTTTGTTTCTTCAGCCTGAATGGAGTAAAAAAGAAGAAATGACACCATTAATTGTTGATTATGTAATGAATAATCCTAAGTGGAGAGTATCACTTCAGACGCACAAATATTTGAATATTCCATAAATTAAAAAAAGCAAAAATCTCTTCAATAGAAGAGATTTTTGCTTTTAGGTAAATTTTACACACTGTATAAAAAGGAAACATGTTTTATTACATCCAATTTTTAAATTTCTTTAAACTTGTAATGTGTGCTAAATGATGGTTGCTATGCCAAGCGTACATTCCGATTATTTGTCTTATATGATATTCGGAATTGTTTTCAGGATGAATAAATGATTTTTCTAGATCCATTGGTGATAAGTTTCTCATAATATATGCCAATCTAAAATGCAATCCGTCGAGCAAATTCAACGTTGGTTCAATAGGCATAGTTAAGCTGTCCGGTAATTCAGACCATAAAGCTTCATCATAGGCTTTTATTACTGGATTGTTTTCTGTTAAAGACCATTTAATTCTGATGTAGCAATTCATATGGCTTTCCGCGCAATGATGAATCACTTGTCGAACGGTCCAGCCGTTAGGTCGATATGGCGTGTTCAACTGTTCATCAGTCAAATGAGCGGCTTCTTTTCGTAATCTTTCCGGAAAAGATTCTATGATGGCAATTTTTGCTGAAATATACTCGGAAGTATATTCCTGCGGAGCTTCAAATTTTCCGATTGGATATTTTAATTTTTCTAAATCTAATGGATTCATGATGTTGAAATTTATTCTATTGAAAGTTTAGCCAAATAATCATAATGTTCGCCTTCTAAAATTAACTCACATTTTAGACCATTCGCAATAGCAGCGTTTTGAAGTGTGTTATAGTCTAAATACAACCAGTCAAAAGGTTCTTCTTTTTCACCTTTATAAGAAATGTTGAAAACAAGTTCGCCGTAATAATCATTGTTGGACGGAATCCATTTTCCACCATCTTCGTCTTCATCAAACATGTAAATAATATCAGAGCTGTCTAATAAGATTTGTCCACCAGGATTTAAAAGTGATTTAAGCTTATCGAGATATTTGTTACAGTTTTCTAATTTGCCAAAAATCCCTACACCATTCATCAAGAGTATAATTGTGTCGAATTTTTCACCTTCAAAATTAAGAATATTTTTCACTTGAGCATTTTTTACACCTCTGAGTTTACAGGTTTCGATCGCTTTTTCAGATATATCTATCGATGTTACGTCTAGATTTCTATCATTTTGTAATGACAGACTATGGCTGCCAGCGCCACACCCAACATCTAAAGTTTTTCCAATTGCTAATTGAAGCGCTTTTTGTTCAAGTTTAGGCATTTCGTCGTAAGAACGAAATAAATAGTCAACACTCATTTCGTCCTCTTCAGAAATTGTTGTTTCTGTGATGATGTCTTCCGGCGAATTATTGGTTTGAAAGTCGAACATCGCTTTCCCAAAAAGATCTTTCATTGTATTTTAATTCAAAGTTTAAGGTTTCAAGTTTAAAGTTGTTTAATTTTGCAGATCAACTTTAAACATTGAACTTGAAACAAATTTTAAATA
The DNA here is from genome assembly GCF_044007395.1 of Flavobacterium sp. FlaQc-57. Lineage (NCBI taxonomy): Bacteria > Pseudomonadati > Bacteroidota > Flavobacteriia > Flavobacteriales > Flavobacteriaceae > Flavobacterium > Flavobacterium sp. FlaQc-57. The sequence continues at coordinate 2,543 of NZ_JBIPDA010000002.1, read as the reverse complement.
ACTTAAATAAGTTAGCCAAAGATAAGCATATCGAAAACAAAAAGTATTTCGATAAGCTGAAAAAGAAACAACCTAAAAATTTAGATTACGTAATGCAAGATTTGCATGATGCTGAATTTAAAAAAACGGATTGCTTGGAATGCGCCAATTGTTGTAAAACAACTGGGCCATTGTTTACTTTGGCTGATATCGAAAGAATTTCGAAATCATTTAGGCAAAAACCACAACAGTTCATTGAGCAATATCTTCGAATTGATGAAGATAAAGATTATGTACTAAAAAGCGTTCCTTGTACCTTTTTGGATAATGATAATTATTGTATGATTTACGATGTTCGCCCAAAAGCTTGCAGGGAGTTTCCGCATACAGATCGTAAAAAATTCCATCAAATCACTGATCTCACTTTAAAAAATGTTGCAATTTGTCCTGCAGCGTATAATATAGTAGAAGAAATGAAAAAGAAACTATCTTTATAAGGGCTTAAAAAAAACGTAATTGTTTTTCGTTGCAATACATTTTTGTTTTTTAAAATGTAATTTTGGTTTGTGCGATTGAGAAAAGCGGATAATTAATAATACTAAGATAACTGAAACATTGAATTTAGAATATTTTATAGCAAAACGACTTATTACTGCCAGAGATTTTAAAAGCAGTATTTCGGCACCTATTATAAAAATTGCCATTTCGGCTATTGCCATTGGTATAATTATGATGATTGTTTCGGTTGCGACAGGAATTGGATTGCAAAAGAAAATACGTGACAAGGTCTCTGCTTTCAATGGTCAAATTATAATATCAAATTATGATAGTAATAATTCTGAAGTTACTTTAGTTCCAATTTCTAAAAAACAGGATTTTTACCCAAATTTCAAATCTGTTCCAGAGGTTAGTCATATTCAGGCAATCGCTAGTAAAGCTGGAATCATCAGAACAGAAAATGCATTCGAAGGAATAGTTTTTAAAGGAGTAGGTGGAGACTATGATTGGAAGAATATACAGGAGTATTTAGTAGAAGGTAAATTGCCTGATTTTACAAAATCTTTAAACGAAGATGTTTTGATTTCGAGATTTCTGGCTGATCGTCTTAATCTTAAAGTGGGAGATCATTTTAATACCTTTTTTATAAAAGAAGAACAGGGTAAATTGCCGAATAGTCGTCGTTTTAAAATTGTGGGTTTTTTTAATTCAGGTTTTCAGGATTTTGATGCAACCTATATATTAGGAGATATTAGGCACATTCAGCGAATAAACAAATGGAGTCCTGATCAGATTGGTGCTTTTGAAGTTTTTATAAAAGACTTTGATGATATCAAAACTGTTGGAGATAAAATTTATGAAAAGACATCATCAAGTTTAGATACAAAAACTATAAAAGAAAAGTATAGTTATATTTTTGACTGGTTGCAGCTTTTTGATTTTAATATCATCGTGATACTGGCTGTCATGATTTTAGTAGCTACTATTAATATGGTAGTCGCTTTATTGGTTCTTATTTTAGAACGTACGCAAATGATTGGAATTCTAAAAGCTTTAGGAGCGAATAATTGGACAGTTCGAAAAATATTTCTCTACAATGCTTTTTATCTTATAATAAGAGGATTGTTCTGGGGTAATCTAATTGGTATTTCGTTGTTGTTGATACAGCAGCAGTTTGGAGTGGTTAAGTTAAATCCCGAAAATTACTATGTTAACCAAGCTCCGGTATATTTAAATTTAGGTTATATTGTTCTATTGAATTTGCTTACGGTTATTGTTTGTTTTGTTGTATTGCTAATTCCGTCATATATTATAACAAAGATCTCACCTGTCAAAGCCATCCGTTTTGATTAGTTTATATTTTATATAGAAGTAAAGGTACTTATTGTTTTCAACCCGACAGTTTCTTAGTGATTGTCGGGTTTGTCTTTATATATGTTGCTAAGAGATGACTCTTGTTGTTTGCTAAATCTTTTGCAGTGGTCGTGATAGTTATTGGAACCGGTACAGAAGGATGTTGTTTTTATCGGGGCTAGTGCAGTGTTTTTATGAGAACTCGTTTATGATATAAGTACAAATGAGAACTTAGGTTTTATTCGGATGTGCAAGGATTGGGTAAGATATATATATAAGGAAGGGAGAGATGTGTTTGTATGATTTATGAATAAGTAAAAATGACGAGAAGCTTGTTAAAACGGTAGAGAATGGTAATAGATGCACTGTTGATGTTGTTGTAGAATCTATTCTAAAGTTTTGTTAACGCTGCGAAGTCTGTAAATGCGGTAGGTTTGTGAATGTGATTATTGCGAAAAGTTCAATGTGTTAAGGAAAAGTCTTGCAAAGCTAAAAATAGTATAAAAGTTAAGTTTTGTGTTATCAGTTAGTTAAGATAAAGTTTAGAAAAAGATGAGAAATAAGTGGGTTTTAGGTATTGTTAAATGGAATAAAGGGTGTAGTTTTGCACCCGCAACAGCGATAAACGTTCACAGAAATACTGACAGGCATACGAGATAAGGATTGAGATTTATTTTCAAAAAAGATTAAGAAAAGCTTGTGAGATTCGAAAA